>CBDHDB010000001.1:0-1338848 GCA_965261385.1 Dehalococcoidia bacterium | reverse complement strand
GGTCCAAACGAGCCGAGTTGGGTTTAAAACACATGGAACCGGAGCAAATGTAGGCGGGTTCCTCAAAGACCATCGTCATATCCACCATGTGTTTGCCGGGGCCAGAAGAATTGCGCTCTGTGCCCGGTTTCACGCACGCCATGCTGTTTCCGCAACCGCCGCTGTCGTTGGTTTTTGTCGTGGCTGCAGTCTGGATCGTAACGATTCCTCCGTCAGTGTTGGAGCTGCCGCAACTGATGTCGACATCATCGCAGATCTTCAGTCCCTTGTTCAGTACTCCCATCTCATTATTCCAGTCCTCGGCGGCATCCTCTATTGCATCCTCGATGATACTGGCGCTGATAGTACCCTTCATATACTTCGCTGTGTGGTCTGCCTGATGTCCCCACCAATACTCGAGAGCTGGCGTCGTCACACGAAGGCTATCAGATTCGGGAGAGTCGCCGAACCTGTTCGTTGCCACCACCTTGAAGGTGTATCTACTATTCGGGACTATACTAGTGATCTCGGCACTGGCGTTTGTAAACATGATCGTCGCTGGCGGATTTGGCTGAGGGGCAATCACCACTTCATAACCGGTTGCTCCTGCGACGACGTTCCAAGAGAGCTCAATTCCCCTACCGCCTATGAGTGGCATGGATGAAGGTTTATTCGGTTTGGGCGGCACCACTCCCGTCTCGACCTCGCCTGACGGGTCAGATGTTCCCTGTACACCCACGGCCTTGACTCTGTGCTTGTAGGTTTCTCCAGGGGTCAGCCCGTGAACCACTACGCTAACCCTACTCCCAGCCACTTGAGGAACTGTCACTGTGAAGCTGTCGAAAGGCAGTTTGTGCCAGTCCGAGCCTATGAACACGTTCTTGTGCTGCTCGACCACATAGTCCGTCACTTCAGGAACGACGTTCCACTCGACCGTTATCTTACCGTCAGTGGACGAACCGACAACGTTCGTCGGCGCCGGAGGTGGGGCAAGGGTTACCTCGACCTCATTAGGACGGCTCTGAGTCTCCGCCTGAATTCAGTGCCTTGACCCGGAATCTGTGGGTATCGTTGACAGCAAGGTCTTGCACTACGGCGCTGCTGCCGGTGATGGTGACTTCCGAGCCGAGTTCGCGCCACGTGTAGAAGGGCAGGAGACCTATCCTTCGCTTCCACTGTTCCACCTTGTAGCTGGTAGCTTCGGTAATGGTATCCCAGTTGAGGGTCGCCTCCCCTCTCCCAGGGCCGGCCGTGCCTGTGAGGTTCTGCGGTGCGGGCGGCGGAGTGGGGTCGTTGTTGGCCTCAACCGGCGTCTGTGCAAGGAATGCGAAGATCAACAGTGCGAGCGTCAAGCAGGTTCCGGATATCGTCAGCCTCGCGGCTGTTCTTGATGACATGTGCTCCCCTCACCAGTGGTCTTGCAGTGCCGACTGAGGCAGTATCATGGGGCTGCTCGGCAGTCAAGATGCGCAATCGGAGCGCAATCGGTGGGTAACTGTCGCCCTGAGCGTCTGCGCCTCCGGCGGAGGTCTATCAGGATCTCGCCGCCGTCCATCAGAGTCGTTTCCATGCCCTTGCCCTGCACATTGACAATGCAGCTCTCTCTGCTGTCGAATCGCGTGACGTTTCAGCCAGCTGGATAGGAACGGCCTCCTCTCTCGAACGCTCGCCTTTTCTGAGCCGAGGTCAGTTGCGGCGTTCTCAGCGGTGCAGCCCGATGGACAAGGGGAGACGAACCTCTCCTCCATCTGCTTCCCATTTCTCCGCAACTCCTTTCTCGAACGCGAAAAGCCCCATACATGGGCAGGCAGGGGGAAGAACACCCGCGCTGGATGTCCTTCCCCTGTGGTTTTGTCGCGGCTTTGCGCCCGCACCTTCCTGTGGCTAGGCAGACAGGTCGACCGACTCCTTTTCCCGCTCCTGCTCCAACTCCAACGCCCACTCAAACATCGAGAGGGATGCGGACTGAGGCTTGCTCTTGCGACCTTTCGACTTGACCGGTTCCTCGGCCATGAACTCCGCCCAGGAGAACAGCGTCTGCTGCGGCTCCTCGGCCTCGTCGTGGTGGCCGTTGCCGTTCCCGTTGGCCTTGTGCCCGTTGACCGGAACCAACTCCACCGTCGGCCCTATGCCTATGGCTTCGCGGTGTCCGTTCCCGTTGGCGTGGTGCCCGTTGGTCCCGTTGCCGTTGACCCCGACGGTCTCCGGTTCGACTTCGACAATCTTCCAGCCGTCGTCCACCAGCAACTCCTCGGCGGTGGAGTCGGCGTTCCGCGTCTGGGCGAAGACCTCCTCCACCGTCTCTGCTTCGCCGTCCTCCTCCTCTCCGCTGACGATCTTGCGGGCCAGCGCCATCATCATGTCGTCCCCGTCGTCGCCGTATGCGGCAAGCCCGTCCTCCGGCAGCTCGCCCTCGACGGCGAGGGAGCTTTGCAGCTTCTTCGCCACCAACTTGAGGGCGTCGGCCTGTAGGGTGTTGCGGTAGGACATGAACACCACTTTCACCGGGCGGGTCTGCCCGATGCGCCAGGACCGTCGGGAAGCCTGACGCATAACGTAAACCGAATAATCGGTCTCGTACCAGCAAAGGGTCTGAAAGTCGATGAGGTCGAGGCCGGTCTGCACCAGCCTGGGGTGGCAGATCATCACGTCGATACCCTGCTTCACCCTGTCGGCCACCCACTTCTCCCTCTTGTCGGGAGCCACGGCGTCGGCCTTCATCACCGCCACCCGGAAGCCGTGCCGGGTGAGGATGTCGTCCATGCGCCCGGTGATGTCCCGCGTCCCCGTGTGGGTCACGTAGACCAGCACCCTGCGTCCCTCCATTCGCTCGGCGGCCACCAGGTCGATGAGCGCCTGCTCTTTCGGGTACAGTTTGCTCTCGGAGAGGGGCGGCACCTGCACGATGACGTCGCCGCTCCTGGGATCGAAGACCGTCTCCCCCTTGGTGCACCCGTCCGGGTAGGCCAGGAGGGTTTGCAGGTATGTGGCCAGCAGCCTCTTGGAGCCGCTCTTGAGGGCCTCGGCCAGCTCCTTGCGCAGCTCGTCGAACACGGTGTCGTAGGCGCTGCGCTGGGAGTAGCCCGTGGCGTCCTTCTCCGAGTCCATCGAGGACAGGAGTATCTGCTCGGTGTAGTCCGGCAGTCCCGAGGCCACGTCGGAGAGGCGCAGGAAGACAGTGTTGCCGATGAGATGGAAGAGGGCTGATGGGGCAAGCCCCGGCCTCTCCCTGACCACCTTGCGAAACTTCTTGCGCCTGCTGTTGCGCCCGTCCTCCATCGACTCGTCGTCGGGCTTGCCGATGGAGTGCTCGACGAAGCCGTACCGCTCGATCCAGCGCCCCTCCTCGGAGCGTCCGAACTCCGTCCGAATCTCCGGGCTGAACCTGTAGAGGAGGTGGAACAGCGTCGAGCTGTAGCCTCCCATCAGGGTCCCGGACAGGCTGAGGGACTTGCCACAGGCGTCTGCGAGGACGCCCGCCGCGATGCCCTGGGCCGAGCCGCGCCCCTTGTATTCGTGCACTTCGTCTGTGATGAGCAGATCGAAGAAGCCCCCCATGTGGTGCTTCACGTAGTCCGCGAGCGGATACCTCTTCGGGCCGGACTTGTCCGCCTGCCAGAGAGGGGAGCCGCAGTTGGAGCAGACGTGCCGCCTGCGGTTCAGGTCGGCGTCGGTCAGGGGAACCCCGTCCTTGTCCGTGATCTGCGCCGTGCAGTCGGGGCAGCAGGGGACCCGGAACGGCTCGCCCGTCTCCTCGTCCCGCACCAGCCTGCCCTTGGACGTTGCCCACCGCTGTATGACGGCGGCCTGCCAGCGGTAGGACAGCTTGGCCCGCTCCCGGCTCATCACCGCGAACAGGGGGCCTGAACCGATGGAGAGGCGCAGCCTCTCCATGTCGGTGATGGACTCTACGATGGCGGCGCGGGCGAGGGGCACCGTCTGCTCGACCTCGCGCTTCCACTTGGGAACCAGGTGGGGCGGGCAGAGCACCAGAATCCGCTGGAAGCCCGCCATGTGCGCCGCCGCCGCGCCTATGAACGTTTTGCCCGTTCCCATCTCGCCCACCACCGTCGTTCCCCGGTGGGCTTCGAGGGAGAGGGCCGCGCCCCTTATGGCGTCTCCCTGCGCCCCCAGGGGGGTGCGGAGCAGGCGGGGGAGCGTGCCGCCGTTCTCCGAGGGCCGGTAGAGCGGCGGGTAGGACTCCACCACCCGCTGGGCGATGGCCTCCTTGTAGGTGTCGATGAACTCTCCGAGGTTCATGTCTGTCTCCTTCCTTCATGGGATGTGTTGCGTACGAACGGAGCGAGGCGCTGGGGCCTCGTTGGATGTGCGGCTCGATGGCGAGCCGTCTAAGCAGCGAGTAGCGCCTTCCTGCGGGCAGCTTCGGCGGCCCTGTGGTCTTCGTAGCAGCGCCCGCTCAGGTGGTAGGACTTCACCGGCGAGGACACGGCCCTGCCGTACTCGTCCAGGTCCACCGAGGCGGTCTGCATAGCGGGTTCGCCGGGGACGATGGGCTGCCCGCAGCGCGAGCAGGCTTCGAGGGTCATCATCGTCTGCATATCTTCACCTTCCTTATATAGGGTGTGTCGCTTCCGAAACGAGGCGAGGCCCCGCCGTCCCGTAGGGGAATGACGGGGCCTCGTTGTTGGGGGCCGGGGTGAGGCGTCTACGCCGCGATCTCCACGATCTCGCCGTCGCCCAGGTCGAGGGAGACGACGGTGGTCTTCAGGCGCTCGCGGTAGACCTCCTTCTCCGGGGTGTCCTCGACCTGCACCATCTCCTTCGAGGTCCTGCCCTTGACCAGGATGCGCCTGTCCTCGGATTCGAGGACGAGGTTGTCGAGGAAGCCCGCCGCCACCAGCATCGCCATGTGTCCGCGTCTGAGGGGCATCAGCGGGCGGGTGCGGCTGTCCTTTGCGGGCCAGAGGGAGTCGGTTATCTCCGCGCTGGCCCACAGCCCCGTCCGCCTGGCCTCCGTAGCCGCAGCGACGGGATCGACGGTCCGGGTGGTGAACAGGATGTCGCCAGCCGGGGTCGCCTTTGCCTTGAAGAAGGGGTAGCGCACCCCTCCCAGCCGTTCGGGGTCGCCCTCCGACCACCTGTTCACCGTTTCCTCGGCGGAGGCGTCGGGGATGGGGTCCGCCTTGCGATAGCCGAGCAGCACAACCTGGTCGAACACCTCGCGTTCCGGGTCCGGGAAGGCCCAGCAGCGCAGGTTCCGGTAGTGGGTGGACAGGTAGCGGGCCGACACCGCCAGCCGTTGGCGAGGGACGATGAAGACCAGCAGCCCGCCCTCGGCCAGGTACCGCGTGCAGTGGGTAAGGAAGGCGTGCTCGACGCGCTTGTCCTCCTGGTCCCAGTCGTATGGCGGGTTGACGTAGGCGAGGCCGAAGGCCCCGTTTGCGATGGAGGTCTGGAACAGGTCGGCGGCGAGGGCGCGGTCGAGGCGGCGAGCCGCTTCTTCCGCCCGGTCCCGGTGAAGCTCCACGCCGTAGGTCTCGACGGGGATGTTCCCCCGGTAGCGAAGCTCCTCCGCAAGCTGCGCCACGGCGTCCCCGCCCCCGCAGCAGGGGTCGAGGATGCGCAGCGTCTCCCGGTTGTAGTTGTGGTGGCCGTAGGGGGTGTCTATCAGCCCCGCGATCATGTCCACCACCCGCTCCGGCGTGGGGTAGTAGCCCCCCTTGCTCTGAGCTGCGAGTCTCATGTCTTCTCTCCTTTCTCTCTGTCGTCCGTGTCCGTGTTCGGCCCGAACCGGCAGGGTTCGGGCTGGCAGAAGTGGCAGTCCCTTCTCGCCCTGGGGGGCGGCACGTAGTCCTCGGCGGCGACCGCCTGGAATATCACCTGGATGCCGCAGTTGCCGCAGTGGTATATCTCCCCGGTGTGGATGTCCTTGTCGAACTCCTCCACCTGCGCGAACCGCTCGTCGCAGTGCGGGCAGGTGAAGAGCAGTGTCTGCTCCGTCATGTTTCGTCTCCTTCCCGCCGCCTTCAGGCGGCGATTCCGATGTCCCTGTGGTCGTTCCTCTGCAAGCCGACCACCTCTCCGATTGCCAGGTTGCGCTGGTAGCACAGGACCTGGGGAGTCGCCATGCTCTCGGCGCAGGTGACGCAGTAGGCGGTGATAAGCTCGGCGCGGTTGGCGACGACCATCCGGCGCACCAGCACCGAGCCGCCCTCCGGCAGAGCCTGCCCCGTACTCGATACGGGGTTGTGCCGGTAGAGCATGACCGAGGGGTCGCGCCGCTCCGCCTCCGTCGCGGGCCGGAAGAAGTGGGGCTGGCCCGAGCTGACCAGGTGCTGTGAGCCGTCGTGCTCGCAGTAGCGGCAGAGCCTGCCCCGTACTGGATACGGGGTCTTCCCGTCAGGGGAGAAGCGCCGCCAGGCCCCGCCGTTGCGCTGGCCCCGCCGCTTGCTGTTGCGCTTGGCCCGTTTGAGGGTCCTATCCATCGCTCCCCTCCTCCGGCAGGGTCAGCCAGCCCGACGCAACCGCCAGGGAGAGGTCGTCGTGGAGCTTCTTGGCCTTGGGAGCGCACCTGTAGGCGGAGACGCCGACGCTCTGGAGCGGGACTATCTCGCCCTCCTCCAGGCCCCGGTGCCAGAGCCACTCGGCCCAGGAGCGGTGCAGGGGAAGCGGGCTGCGCTTGTCGAGGAAGCGGTGGTGCAGCGCCGGGGCCTCCTCCTCGGACTGGGCCAGCAGGAGGAAGGAGTCCTTTTCGTATGAGAACTCCGCAGTCCGCGTGTAAACCAATGCGTGCCATCCGCCCGTGCCGCGCAGCCGGGCGATCTTGGTCGTCCACGTTCCGATGGTCTCGTATGGCACCTGGCACCGCTGGTATCCTCCGCTCAGCGCCATCCCGTCCGCGCCTTTGATGATGTGGGCTACGTCCGGGGGCTGCTTGAGGAGGGAGGCCCAGATCGCCTTGAGCGCGGTCTGGGAGCCGACCATCGAGACGAACCAGAGGCTTTCGGTCTTGTCGTCGCGGGCGAAGGCGTCGGCGGTGGCCGAGAAGCCGCCCGCCGTGATGGTGTAGAGGTTCCCGGGGTCGATGGTGTGCGTAGCGAGCATGTCGAGTCTCCTTTCGTCGTTGGGGTTGAGTCGATGCGCGGGGAGTCCCCGCGTGAGGGACCGGATAGCGCACGCCTGCCTGTGGCAGACAGGCCGCCCGGTCGCTGAAAGCCTGCCGCGCACTGGACGCGGGGTCAGGACATCAGCCCCTTCTTCTTGAGGCTGACGTGCCGCTTGCCGCCGATGACCACGTGGTCGAGAAGCTCGATGTCCAGCAGCTCCGCCGCCTGCTTCAGCTTCCGCGTTATCAGCACGTCCTCCGGGCTGGGCGACGGGTCGGTCGATGGGTGGTTGTGGGCTACGATGATGCTGGGAACCGCCTCCACCACAGCGGGCCGGAACACCTCCGCCGCACGGATCTGGCACGAGTTGACGTTGCCCTGATAGATGACGCGCTGCCCCACGATGTGGTTCTTCGTGTTGACCAACAGCACCCGCAGCTGCTCCTGAGCGAGCTTGGACATCTCCGGTCCCAGCAGGTCGTAGATGTCCTGGGAGCAGTTGATGGAGGGAGCGTCCTCCGGGTCTTCGGGCCTGACGGCCACCTCGTAGCGCGCCGCCAGCTCTCCCAGCAGGTTCAGGTTGCTGCGCAGCGCGTCCAGCACCGCCTGTCCCTCCTTGGTGGGCGGGAGGGCGGTGTCGGGGATGAGCGGAAGGGTCTCGGTCTGCTTGGCGTTCTTCTTCCTGGGCATGTCGGCCTCCTTGCCTATCGTTTAGAACAGAAGCGGGGCCGCCCCCGTGGATGGGAAGCGGCCCCGTGGTGGTGCGCCCGGCCCGAGAGGGCGGGCGTCGGATTTGGTTGTGGGCTAGAAGGGCGAGTCCTCTCCGCCGTCGTCGCCCGCCCCGTTCCCGTTGCCGTTGGAGTCGAGGAACACGACCTCCTGCGTGTGGACTTCCGTGCGGTGGCGGCGCTGGCCGTCCTCGTTCTCCCAGGTGTTCTGCACCAGGCGTCCCGCGACGTAGAGCCTCTGGCCCTTGGTCACGTACTGGTTCACCGCTTCCGCCGTCTTTCCCCACACGATCACCGTGTGCCAGTCGGTGGCGTCCTCGGCGTCCCTGCGGTAGCGGTCCGTCGCCAGCCGCAGGTTCGTGACGGCGGTGCCGTTGGGCGTGTACTTCATCTCCGGGGCCGTCCCGACCCGTCCCAAGAGCTCGACCTTGTTTATCGTGCGTGCCATTTTCGATTTCCTCCTGAATGATGTGGCGCGACTCTGCCGCGCCCGGTTTGAATGAGAGCGGGGCCGTCCCCTGTAGAGGGAAGAACGGCCCCGTCCTGCGCTCCCGCCAGGGAGCGTCTAGCTGAACTCGAAGACCGGAGGCTCCGGCCCGTCGTCGTCGCCCGCGAACAGCTTGTCGGGGTCGAAGTGCGCCGCCGCAGCCTGGAGAGCCATCAGCGCGTCGGCCCGTGCGCCCGGCCCCAGGGCCGGATCGTCAATCGCCTTCAGGTAGCGCAGCGTGGCGTCCACCAGTCCGGCATGGGCGGCGTTGTTGCAGAACACCCGCCTGGAGGCGTTCGCCATCATCTCCATGCTCACCAGCCCGTCGATGCGGTTGGAGATGCGGGTCTGCACCGAGGCCAGCTCGTTGGCCAGCCGTGCGATCTCGCGGGTGGCGGGAGGCATCCTCCGCAGGGTCTTCGGCGCGAACCTACTCATGCGCCTCTCCGTATCTCGCCGAGGGTCTTCTGCTCCCAGTACAGGTCGCGCTCGACGGCGGGAACGCCGCCGAACACGGTCGCCTCCGCCAGCTCGTCGAGACTGAAGTACCCCAGCTCGGTCTCGAACCCCTGGACGAGGCCGAAGCACTCGCCGGTCTCCGGGTTCCACTCGGTCACGTACCAGGTCCAGTTGCCGTAAGGGGAGAACAGCTTGGCCGGGGCGAGAACGGAGTCGTAGTCCTCGGCGTTCTCGTTTGCGTAGAGGGCGGGGATGGTGTCTCCCAGCTCCTTCGTCATCAGCTTGTGCCTGCGCAGTCCGCTGTGCTTGTCCTGCCACATGGTCGTGGCCGTGGGGGTTCCTGTTACGTTGGTCATGGTGTCTCCTTTCATGCCGGGTTGATTTGGAATCGGCGGGGCCGTCCCTGTAAAGGGGAACAGGCCCCGTTGTGCGCTCCGGCTTGGGAGCGTCTAGCTGACCCGCACGTACTCCGACTCGCTCTCGGTAACTATCCCGGCCCTGGTCTCAGGGTCGAGGACGGCATTGAGCTTGCGGTAGTTGACGGAGTACCTTGTGGACTGCACGAGGCTGACCGTCCTTCCGTCCACGGTCGTCTTGGCGTCCCCCTGCCTGCGCATCCACGCCTTCAGGGTGTCCAGCGCGGTGCGCTTGACCTTCTCCGGCTCTCTCATTGAGTCCTGAGCCTCCGCGTAGGCCGCCACCGCGTCCCGTGCCTCCTGGTCGCTCACCTCCTTCTCCTCTGCTTCCGGTTCTTCGCTCGCTTCCGCCGCACCCGGCAGGCAGATGTCCAGAAAGGAACACGACCGGCACTGCCAGCTACCGGACGAAAAATCCCGTTCGGGCAGCGCGTCGGGGTCAGGCCCGTTCTGGACGTGGTGCGCCGCCAGCTCGCCGAGCCAGGCGCAGGCGTTTTCCAAGGCCCGCTCGATTCGGTCGGCTGGAATGACCTCGTAGTCCCAGGTGCGGTTGCCGGTGTCCATCGTGGCGACCACCGCGTCGCGGGGCCATCCTCCGAACTTCCCGTAGGAGTAGAAGGCGGCCTGGGCCACCGCTTGTGGATGGCTGCGCTCGGCCCCAAGCGTCCGCCAACGCTTGAAGGCATCCGGCCCCCGCGTCTTGATCTCGACGACCATCTCGTCGCCGTAGGCCGGGGCCGCGTCCCCGAACAGCAGCATATGGACCTGGGCAGCCGCCTCGTCCTCGTCCAGAGGCATCCGCACCGTGCCGTCGGGGTGTCCGGTGACCAGAAGGTTCGGGCCGAGCCTCATGGTCACCGCTTGTGGGTCCTGGGGATCGGCGGCGTTCACCTTCCAGCCAGCCCGCTCCATCGCCCGCACCACCACCGGCTCCAGGGCGTTGCCCGCCTCCATCGCCGTCAGCGACTCCTCGCTGGGGGGATTCGTCGGCTGGTATCCGGTAGCCGAGTACCACAGGGCGCGGCGGCAGTTGCCCACCGACGAGGCCCGTATCTCAAGCTGCCCGTCCTCGTCGAAGCGGGCGTTGGGGCGGGAGAAGACCTCCGCCCGGTCGATGTCTGTCGTCATGTCGATTCCTCCTCTTTCCTGTAGATGGATAGCGGGGCCGCCCCCGAAGGAGAGACCCCGCCTGGATTCCAAACCCTCGATTGTCCTGGCCGCTCATGCGGCCGCCTTCACGTCCGCCTCTTGCACCACCTCCCTCTCCTCTCTGGCCCGGAGATGGGCCTTGAGGATGTGGGCGATGCCGTCGCCGAGGCCGTGGACGGGCACGCTCCTGCCGTCGCCCATCTGGTTCCAGAAGGGCTGCATCTCCTGTATTCCCTGAATCTGGTCAATCACCTCTTCCAGCGGGGTGCCCCTTCGCAGGTGCAGGGAGATCAACCGGCAGGCAAGCTCGGTAACGCCGTGCTGGAAGCTGCCTCCCTTGCCGAGGAAGCCGAAGACCTCGAACGGCTCGCCGTCCTCGTCCACGGAGACCGTGACGAACAGGCTTCCGAACTCCGTTTGCAGCTTCGTCGTGGTGCTGGGAAGGCTGCGGGGCCTGGCCCGCGTCGTCGCGGTCATGGCCGTCCCCCTTCCGCCCGGCAGAAGGAGAGCTTCCGGCTGCACTCGACGGCCTCCATCCGCCCGTATTTCCGCACCATCTCCGGGTCGTTGGCGAACGACTCGGCCTCGATGCAGGTGTCGAACCGCTCAAACGGGTCCGTCCCGTGGCCGCCCCGGTAGGCGACCGCGTGGTGGTGGATGCCCGGCGGGCAGTCGCGGAGGTAGGGGAGCGCCGGAGCGTAGCGGTCGAAGTAGCCCGCCACCTTCAGGGCCATCTCCCTCTCGCATTCGTCGCCGAGGCCCAGGAGCGTCCTGACTATCGGCTCCTCGCAGTCCTCCTCTGCGAAGGTCTGCGTGTACATGGCGTCCCGCAGCTCGGCGGGAAGGGAGTCCCACCGCTCCCGGCTGAGCTTCAGCCCGCCGTGGCTCGGCGTCGATACCCTCCAGACGCCCTCGTCCAGTTCCACAACGTTCTTGGTCCAACCCCAGGGTGTGTAGGTAACGTTCGTCGTCATTTCAGACCTCCTTGGTTGTCCTGTAGATGAAGGAGCGGGGCAGCCCCATCGGAGGCAACCCCGCTCGATTGCGTGTCCCGGTTCGACCGGCGGGCTAGGCGGCCTGGGCCTGCCGCATCTGGTTGAGCTTGTCGGCGGCGGACTCCACCAGCTTCCCGAGCTCGTCCGCCGTCAGATCGTCCAGTTCCTTGTCCATCTGCCTCTGGACGGCGGCCCGCACCCCGTCCTCGTCGAAGCCCTGCTTGACGGCCAGCTCGATGAGCCGACCGCGCAGCCTCTCGACCTGGGACTCGTTGCGCCCGCTCTGAGCCTGACGAACAGGGCGGTTGGCCTGAGCAGGGACGCGCTCCGGCTTGGCTGGCACGCTAGCCTGCGGCTGGTCGCCGTAGAAGCCGTTGCCGAACTGGACGCCGAAGCTGCGGAACGCCCGCTTCATGCCGTCCGTGACCGCCCCTTTCATCGCCGTGTCATGTCCGTCGAAGGTGTCCTCCGTCACCGGGTGGACGCCGACGTCGGTGCGGGGAAGCGCGCCCGCGACGGTGACCCGCACCGGGGCGCTGTAGCCCTGGGCGACCTTCACCTCGCCGGTGTTCGTATCGACCGTCTCGATCTGGCGCAGCGTCACGTCCGCGACCAGCTCGTAGCCCCACCCTCCGTAGCCGAATATCCTGTTCGCCTGATCGATGACGGCGTGGCCTTCGAGGTAGTCGAAGACCCTGCCGCCGCGCCCCTTGCGCTGGGAGACCAGCGAGGGGTCGAGGGGCTGTCCGAGCACCTGCGTGACGGCGGGCGGCAGCCCGTCCCAGAGCAGAGCCAGCCCCGCACTCGATGCGGGGTCATGCTCGCCGACGATGGCGGCGTCGGACTTGTGCCCGTTGACGTGGACGAGGCCGTTGCCGTGGTGTCCGTTGTTGTTGCCGTTAGACATGGTGTTCTCCTTGTGTGGTCTTTGTTCCTGTAGCGAATGGCCGATGGGCGGCGTCCCCTACGGGAAGCCGTGCGCGGGCAAGGCCCGTCGTGAATTGGGCATAGGTCCTCCCCCGATCGGAGTCGGGGGCAGGCTCTGGGCGGTGAGAGTGGTGTGGGAATGAAGCGGGAGCGAGTCCCGCAAGCAAGCGGAGCGGGGAAGCTCCGTTAGGGGAAAGGCGGGAGGGGGAGTGGCGGGAGCTACCGGGCGGAGCGGGCCGCCCGTGCAAGCAGGCGGAGGAAGGCGGACCGGCCCTGGGGAAGGGCAGCAAGCTCGGCCACGTCGCCGACGCCTTGGGGAAGGGTGACGGCGGCGGCCCGCCTTCCAAGCAAGTCCGCAAGCTCCTCCGTCGCCCCAAGGCCCGCGTCGTCGTTGTCGAAGGCGAGGAAGACGCGGGGGCAGCCACGGAGGGCCGAGGCCACCCGCTCGACGCCTTGAGTACCCAGGGCAGCGACGGCGGGGACGCCCCAGGAAGCAAGGGCAAGCCAATCGAAGACGCCCTCGGCGACGACCGCAAGAGGGGGAGCGGGGCCGAGACGCCCAAGTCCAAGCACCGGCTTGGGGCCGGGAAGGGCCTGGAACCGGGGCTTCACGTCGGGGTCCAAGGCCCGGCCAACGAGCCAACGGACAAGCCCGCCGGAGAGAGCCTGCCCCGTACTCGATACGGGGTCGGGAACGACCACCATTCCGGCGAACCGCTCCGAACCCCGCTCGGTGAACAGCCCGCAGTCCCTGAGACGACCGGCATCGAAGCCGACCGACTCAAGAGCGTGCCGCAAGCCGTCGCCCGGCGCGAAGCCGAGGCCGAGCCGCACGGCGGCGTCAAGGCCGACGCCCCGCGAGGCAAGGTACGCAAGCCCGGCGGGACTGCGCCGGAGCTGCCCAGCGTAGAACCGCGCCGCCGCCGTCAAGAGCGCCGGGTCCCTGGGAGGCAACGGGACCGCCTTCGGACGCCTGGCCGGAGCCGGGCGGGAGACGGCGGGGTAAGCGCCGCCGTCAAGACGCCTGATCGCGTCGGGCAGGCTCAGGTTCTCGGACTGCCGGATGAAGTCCAGCACGTCTCCCCCAAGCCCGCAGCCGAAGCAGTACCACCTTTCCGAGTCGGCGTACACCGTGAAGCTGCCCTCCACTTCGTCATGGAAGGGGCAGACGCCCTGGCGGACCCGGCCCCTGCCCCTGAGCCTCACGCCCGACGCCTCCACCGTGTCGCCCAGGGGGTGACGCACCTTCAGCGCCGGGATGTCAACGGAAGCGTTGGCTATGACCATCACGCACCCCCGTTCAGAGACCGCAGACTTCCAGCGCATCCCCAGGACCGCAGCGACCTCAAGCGTCCCGCCGTCGTCCGTGGGCACCAGGGCGGCGGCCCGTCCCTGGCTCTGGCTGTAGACCAGGACGCCACCTCCGAACCGCCGCCTGACCATCTGCTTCCACTCGGAGAAGGCCCACCGAGCCTCCCGCGTCTCCGCCTTCGCCACGTCCATGCCGGCGAGGACCGCCAGGGCCGTGTCGATGTCCCCCGCCTGCCGCATCCGCCGAGCCTCGTGGACGCTCTTGGTCACGCTCGGTGTCTCCGTCGCCGGTGCCGTCTGCGGCTGCTCCGGGAACATCGCCGCCATGAGCCGGTCGACCAGCTCCTCCAGGCTGCGCCTGGGCCGCACTACGTTGTCCATCGTCCGATTGCCTGCTGCCAATGTTGCCGTCGTCATCACGACCTCCTTCTGTGTTGTGTTGCCTTTGTTGCCTTGCCGATTGCGCCCGCTTGCGGGCAAAGAAGAAGGGCCGTCCCCGGATGGAGACGACCCTTGCGTGTTGGGATGGGGTATGAGAGGGCCGGAGGCCCCCTCTTGTCAGCGTCTGGGCCTTCGCACCGTGGGCCGCATGAACCGCCTGAGCAGCAGCCAGCCGATGCCCAGGCCGACCAGGTTGAGGAAAACCAGCTCGCCGTCGCCCGTGATGAGCGGGGCCGCAATCACCAGCGCCACAATCCCGGCCACGACGACCCGCTTGCGCTTCCACCAGGGACGCTTCTCCGGGGCCTTGGCCGCCGCGTTGGAGACCGGCTCGTAGGCCGCCCAGATGGGCAGCCCGACGAGAACCTCGAGCTCGGTTATCACCACGCCCTTGCCGCAGTTTCCGGTGTGGCAGCGCGCCTCGATGCCCTCGCCGTCCGGCTTCTGCCTGAACGCCAGCCCGTCCGACTTCCCGCCGTGACAGATGGCCGTCGTCGTCCAGAACCAGCCCCGCTCGAAGCTGACCCGATGCGGTATGAGGTTCGCTATCTGCGCCGCGCTCGGTCCCGTGTACCGTTCCGTCATGTCCCGTCCTCCTTCTCCTGTCTGTGTCCGTGATTCGTCCATGCCGATATACCTCCTTGCTGAGTGTGTTGCCGTTGGCTCCGTGAATCCGTGTTGCCGTTCCGACGTCGCCCGCAGTTCGACCAAGAGCCGAACGGAAGAGACGTCGGGGTGAGAAAGACGCAGCTCGGCCCAGGGTCACATCAGGCGAATGGACTCAGGGGGGCTGCTGTGAAATGGGGTGTGCGACCGGCCTGCAGATCGACCACAGGACGGCGCGGTGAGAGAGCGACGCAGCCGTGCGAGGTCGTCGCAGGCTGGCGTGCGCGAGAGCTGCGACCCAACCGCGTGACGGTTGTGCCGCAGGCATGAGGAATGGCCGGGGTGCTGGGCGCACTCCGACCAGGGTGTCCGAGGGGCCGAAGCGAGATACGCTCCAACCGCTGCGAATGTGTCCCGGCATCCGAGACGGTCTCAGAGGAGCAACGGCTCAACCCTTCGACCGGCTCACGCAGCGGGAAGGCGCTTGTCCCTCTGGAGCAGACCATCGGGAGAGCGAGGCTCAATCCTTCCGGTCTGACCCCTGGGCGGCTGTTCGGAGAGCTAAGGCTCGATCCTATGCAGCCGGTCCCGGATTCGGGGAACGGGAACCCTCCAGGTTTCTAGGCACGAAACGCTGGAAAAGCCAGAAACTGCGTCAATTATCGCCCGAACAACCGACCGGATGGAAGGCTTCGGAGGGGGTTTCGTGCCACCCCAACGTAGATTGCTCGCAGCGGTTTAGCGCCCTTTTCGCTGTGCTTTAGCAACCGCCCGAAACCGGCCCCGGAGACCGGTCTCCGGGGCCTACTTCCGCCACAGACCACAGGTGAGGACCCGGCGCACCCAGCGCAGCAGCTTTCGCCTGGCCAGAGCCTTCCGCGTGTCGGTCAGGGCCGTCCGGCGCCAGCTCGCCTGCCCGTCGCGCCCGAAGCCCCTGAGCGGCTGCTTCTCAGGCGGCAGCGTCAGCCCGTGCTCCTCCAGCATCGCCAGCTCCAGCTCCAACATAGGCTCCTGAACCTCCGTCCTGTCCAGCGTGGTGCGGGTCTTGAGGAACTCGGCCCGCACCCTCCGCCACTCGACGATCACCGGCGCCGCTTCGCCGTACACCAGGTCTTCGTCGGGTTCGGCCTCCGGGGTCACCAGCTGGGGATACGTCCTTGGGCGCACGTACCTTCGCTTCGTCGGCTCAGTCTCTGCTCCGGTCGGAGAGGGCGTCTCAGACCCGTTCCTTCCCGCCTCCAGCCGTACCAGCCGCCGCTCCACGTGCCGCATCGACCTTGCGTGCTCTTCCCTGAACGCCTTGACCTCTCCCACGACGGCTTCGAGCCGCCACGCAGCTCCCGCTCCAAAGCGGACACCCGCTCTACCAACGCATCGACCCGATCCCGCTGCTGGGCGGCAGCCGAGCCGCCCCCCAGCAGCAGGTGCCGCTCCAAAGCGTTGGCTATCCGGTCGGTCAACCGGCCCGTCTCCTCGTGACACACCAGGGTTCGGTAGTTGACGCCCAGCGCCGCCGCCGTCTGCACCTTGCCCTCAGCTTCGATCATGTCCCGCAGCAGCGCCATGAGCCGCATATGCCGCAGGCTGTCCAGACTCCGGCTCGATTCGGGGTAGAAATCCTGTTCAGTCACGCCTTCGGCCTTCCCGATTGCACTTCTACAACTTTCGTAGGGGGAGCTGTCCCCTCGCACCCGCTTTTCCCGATTGCACTTCCGCAACTTTCACAGGGGGCGTTGTCCAAACCCCGTGGAAGGACCCCGGAGACAAAGTGCTCGCAGGCTACCTCCTGTAGGGGGGCGTTCCAAACCTGTATCAGCTTGCCCACGACCTCGATTACAACCCGTCCACCGGACTCAAATCCCTGTACACGGGTATCACACCACAACCGGGCCGCCATGTATCAGGCCCTGCAAGGGGGGACTCTGCGCGAGCCCGGGCACGTATGACAGGCCCTCCTCACACACTATGCCTGAGTCGAGCCTCAGGTCCTTCAGAGCCAACGTGATCCCGCACAGCGGCTCGACCCGGGCTCCGTCGTGCAGTCGAACCGCCCTGGTCGGCGCCCGACCTGGAACTGACTGCACCGGCCCCGACTCAGCCTTCTCGCACGACGCCGGTTGCCAACGCCCAGGGGTCCGCCCACGCCACTCGCGCCGTCACGCACCCCACCATCCTGTAGGGGGGATTCAGCCTGCCTCACGCGGCCTGAACGGGCCTCCGAACTGCTTGCTCCGATGCGGCTGCGCTGCGACCGCCACCGGCCCTGATCACCCCGTTCTCCGTGTGACTTCCCTTTTGGGAACTGCTGCCACTTTTCCGGAACCAACCCTTTCGCCAAAGTGCTCGCAGGATTGGCTCCACTTCCCTTCTTTCCCGCCTGTTTCACGTTCAAAACGACCCCCGACTTCCCTCTTGGGAACTGACGCAAATCCCTGTACACGGGTATGACAGCACATCCGGCTCCCGGAGCGGCATTTGACGGCTTCAGACGGCCCTTGGACGACCTGCACAGCCCCGGACGGCCCCCGGATGACACTTGCCTTCACGTAGCTGGAATGTGGCTGCAACTTAGCTGCGGCCATCCGCTTCCCGACTTCCCTTTCAGGAACTCTCGCCGGAACCGGCTCTTTTGCGAGGGACCTCGCTCCTCCCGTAGTCCTGGCCTGAAATTGCGTGCTCCCATGCAGCTTCAATGTCGCAGGCCCAGGACCGGCTTCCGGCCCGATTCTCGCCCGCGCTCCCTTGACGGCAGAGCTACGGGTGGAAGATGATAAGAGTAAGACGCTGTGCTATAATAACAGGCGAGAGAAGCACGCCATGCCCACCAAGCCCAGGAACACGGACACCATCACCTTCTCCCTACCGCCGGAGATGGCCCAGCAGCTGCGGCAGGTGGTGAAGGAGGAGGACCGCACCGTGAGCGAGCTGCTTCGCGAGGCCATCCGCATCTTCATGGAGGAGCGGGAATGGCGCAGACGGGAGCGGCTGGAACGGCTGCGCTCCCGCCGGACTACAGAGCAGGAAGAGACAAGGAGGACAGACCGATGAACGAGCGATTTGATCTCACGCCAGCGGCCCTCTACGCCAGGGTGTCCAGCGACCGCTAGGACGTGGACCTGTCCATCGCCGCCCAGCTACGGGCGCTCAGGGACTACGCCGAGAAGCACGACTACCTGGTCGCCCGCGAGTACGTGGACGAGGCCGAGAGCGGCCGCATCGCCGACAGGCCCCAGTTCCAGAAGATGCTGAACGAGGCCAACAAGCCCGAGGCTCCCTTCAAGGAGATTCTCGTCTGGAAATTCTCCCGATTCACCCGCAAGCGTGAGCACGCCGTCGCCTTCAAGTCCATGCTGAGACGCAGAGGCGTCCGAGTGGTCTCCATCACCGAGCAGGCCGACGACACCCCCACGGGCAAGCTCCTTGAGGCCATCATCGAGAGCGTGGACGAGTTTTACAGCGAAAATCTCGCCCAGGAGGTTGTTCGGGGGATGCGGGAGGCCGCGTCGAGAGGCTTCTGGATGACCACCTACGCACCCTACGGCTACAAGCGGGTCCACGTCCAGGATGGGGCCGCGAAGCGCCCCAAGCTTGAGCTTAACCCGCCCGCCGACGCCGTGGTCAGACGGGTCTTCGACATGGTGCTACAGGGCAAGAGCATCCTCGACGTGACCAAGACCCTCAACGCCGAGGGCATCCCAACCACCAACGGCAAGAAGTGGCTCAAGACCACCATCCACACCATGCTCTCCCACGAAGCCTACACCGGCACTTTGGTCTGGGGAGCCAAAGCCAAGGACGGCGCGCCGCCCGTGCGCGTCGAGGACGCACACCCCGCCATCGTCTCCAAGCGGGACTTCCAGAAGGCCAGGAGGTTGCTCGGGTCCCGCGCCCCCAAGAAGGTGAACCCCCGCCGGGCCTCCAGCCCCTACCTGCTCAGCGGCATCGCCAAGTGCGAGACCTGCGGCAAGGCCATGACCGCAGCCGAGGCCAAGAGCGGCAAGTACACCTACTACATCTGCCACTCCCTGCTCAAGCGGGGCAAGGGCACCTGCGAGACCCCCAGGCTCAATGCCAAGAAATTCGAGAAGATCATCGTCGATGAGATTCGCGCCAACGTCCTCACCGAGTCCAACATCCGAGACCTGGTGAAGCTGCTGGACGAGGAGATGGACGGGGTGGCCCGCGAGCAGCGTCAGCGGCTGGAGACCATCGAGGAGGAGCTTGAGGACGTGAAGAAGCGGCTGGGGCGCATCTGGAACCACATCGAGACGACCGACACCGAGATGGCCGACGCCTCAGACCGCATCAGGGAGCACCGGGAGCGCAAGGAGAAACTGGAGATCGCCGCAGAGGAGGCGAGGGCGCTGCTGAAAGAGAGGCGGCAGTTCCTCGACAGCGCCGACACCATCGCCACCTTCGCCGCCGAGATGAGCGAGTTCCTCAAGACCAGCGAGCTGACCGAGACCAAAGCCTTCGTCGGTTCCTTCGTGAAGGAGGTCGTGGTCAAGCCCGGCAGGGCCGCCATCGTCTACTCCATACCCACGCCGGACGATAGCCCAATGGGGGGAGCGGACGCCGCAGAGATCGCCCTGAACGGGCGAGTTATGAATTCGGTACGTCATGGTGGGCGGTAGAGGACTCGAACCTCTGGCCTCCGCGATGTCAACGCGACGCTCTAACCAACTGAGCTAACCGCCCCGGCCCTTTTCGAGTATAGGGCCGCCCACAGGGGCGAGTCCAGCAAGAGAGGCGCCGCGTGCGGATCCCCTTGTCGGAGCGAGCTTGGGGCTGAACGCACTACCGGCAGGCCCCATACTTGCCGATAATGGAGTCATGACGATCTCGACCCGACCTGCTCGGTTTGGGCGGTCCTTCTGGCTCGGCGCCGTTCTGCTGGGCATCGGAGGGTTGCTGCTCGCGGCGGCGGGCGCGTACTACGGCTATGGCCTGTTCGCGGCCCGCGGGTTCGACGACCTGGTAGTCGTGAACCCCGGCGTGACGGAAGTGCTCGAGCCGACCGCCCGTGGAAACCCTCAACGGGCGACGCCGACCCCACAGCCCCTAGCCGCAACGCCTACGGAGCCGGGAGGCGCGCCGTCGCCTCAGCCTACGGCTACTGCTCCCCAACGCCCTGCGCCCGAGCTCCAGGAGCTCTATCCCGGCTCCCTGATGCCCGTGCGGCAGTGGGCGGACCCGCGGGGGACGATTGCGCTCGCGCAGCCGGACCTCGACGGCTTCACCCCCCTGAGCAGCCAGGGACAGCCCCTCATCAGCGGCAGCGTCGGCAGGGCCGAGCGCATCATCATCCCCCAGTTGCACATCAACTCGGCAGTCAAGGAGCTGAGCATCACGAATCTGGCGTCGAGCGCGGAGTACGAGACGCCCAAGTTCGTCGTCGGCCATATCCCCGCGACGCCGAATCCCGGCTCGGAGGGCAACGGATGGTACTTCGGCCATCTCGAAAGCCCGGTGGACGGGGAAGGCAACATCTTCGCTAGCCTTCCTCGTGTGCCCGACCTTCTTCGCAACGGCGAAGATGTCCACGTGATCCTGCATTCGGATGGGCGCGACTACCTCTACTCCATTGGCAGCACCGACCTCCTCCACAGGGACGAGCTTGCGCTCTACGGCTCGGATGACGCCCGCGTGACTCTCGTGACCTGCTTCCCACGCCTACGGTACGATTATCGACTGCTGGTGACCGGCCAGCTGATCGGGTTCAGAGATGCCGCTCCCGCCTAGCTCCGGAGCATCCTCCCATAGGCTGCGGTAATCTAATTGGCAATGGCGATGCGCGCTCTCTCTCAACGCTCGTTCCTCTGCATGGCGACCGTGGCCATGACGGTCGCGCTTGCGCTCGCGGCATGCGGAACGTCCACTCCGACGCCTATCCCCGCCGTGCCGGACGTCGCGACGCCAACCCCCAGCCCCACCTCCCCGCCCTCGGACGCGCCCTCAGACGCCACTCCTACGCCGACCCCTGTTCCCGGCGACCCACCCACTCCCGAAGGCGTGCCCGGTCCAACTCCCACTAGCCCTCCCTCGCCCTCTCCTCAACCCACCCTGCAACCCACCGACGGGGGTGGAGGAGCAGACCCCATTCCGCCATTGCCGCCTGCTTTCCCCATCGACACGCCAACGGCCGTCCCCGCCCACACGCCGACGCCCACTCCTCAGCCTCCCGTAGACCGGGGAGGAGACGCCGGCGCTCTCCCGCCGACGCCGCCTGCGTCCGAGCCCACCCACACCCCAACCCCGGAGCCTACGCACACCCCAACGCCCGAGCCCACGCACACGCCAACCCCCGAACCCACTCACACGCCAACCCCGGAGCCCACACACACGCCCACCCCGGAGCCCACACACACGCCCACCCCGGAGCCCACGCATACGCCGACTCCCGAGCCGACCGTCGCCGCCGGTTGGCGCACCGACGTCTCCATCGGAGCGACGGTCGGCACGCGGGCAACTGACGCCACGCTAACCCTGGCCGACGGCTCGACGGCGACGATTCAGGAGGTGAGCGGCGGCAAGCCCCTCCTGCTCTACTTCTTCGCTACGTGGTGACCGACCTGTCGCGCCGAGTTTCGGACGCTCAAGAACCTCTACAACGACTACCGCGACGACGTGGTCATCTTGGCCGTGGCGTGGAACGAAAACGCGTCGACCCTGGGAAGTTACGCGTCGGCGCAAGGCCTTGAGTGGGTATTCGGCGAAGGACCGTCGAGCCTCGCGCGCGACTACCGGGTGTTTCAGCAATCCAGCAAGGTCGGCATTGGGGCCGACGGCGTGATTATCCTGAGCCAGGGCTACGGCAGCGGCGGCAGCAATTACTGGCGGGGCGTGCTCGACCAATTGAGAGAAGCAGGCGCCTAGCCTATGATGAAGCGCGTGATCGCACTCTCCCGCATCCGGCCCGCGACTGCGGCGATGGCCCTCGCCGTCGCCCTCTTCCTCGCTGCGTGCGGCGGCGCGGAAGAGCCCACGGCCACCCCGACCAGCGCCCCGCCGGAGCCCACTCCCACGCCGACCGGCGCCTCAGGCGACGAGACCTCGACCGCAGACGGCGGATGGCTGATGACCGGAAACCTCGGCGGACGGGCGGGCAACTCGTCTCACAACCCCATCCTCACGCTCCGCGACGGCTCGATGGAGACGCTCGAAGAGGCGGCGGGCGGCAAAGCCGTCCTGTTGTACTTCTTCGAGACGTGGTGACCGACCTGCCGCGCCGAGTTACGGACGCTTGACACAATCTACCCGGACTACCAGGACGACGTGGCGCTCATCGTAGTCGGTTTCGGGTCTTCCGCCTCCCTCGATACGGTCTCCGAGTACCAGGATCAGCACGGGTTCCCTGGCGCGTTCGTCGTGGGCCCTCCCGAGATGGCGCCGCAGTTCGGGATACGGGCGCAGGCGACCAAGGTTGGCATCAGCGCCGATGGCGTAATCACCTTCAACTCAACGTCCGGCGGTGGCGGCGAGGCGGGATGGCGCGAGCGTCTAAGCGGGCTCGCGGCCGGCTGAACTGAGGCCCGCTGACTGCCGCAAGCCCGGCTGACTGCTGCAAGACGAAGAGAGGGGCTGTCCGGCTGAAAGCCTCGCCCCTAGGTAAGATTAACGCCGTTGTCCCGCTCCATCCTTCCCCCTCATCGAACGCTTCTCTGCGTCATCCCGCTCGTCGCGCTGCTCGCGCTGACGGCTGCCGCATGCTCGCCGGACGAGCCAACGCTCGAACCCCTGAACGAAGCGCCGTCGCCCTCGGTTGACGAGGCGAGCTTGCGCGAGGGCGAGGCGTACCGCGAGATTGACGACGAATGGGGCCCCGAGCGTTCGCTCCTCGACCGCATGGCCGCTGAAGCCCGGGCCGAGGGCGGAGTGCATTGGACCGGCTACGACCAAGGGCAGATCGACGCCTGGTGCGACGGCTTTACCGCGGAGTTGGACGTGCCGTGTACGGGGCGCGCGGTGAACGCGGGGCAGATCGTCACGACGCTCGCATCGGAGCGCCAGGCGGGCGCCACCGTCACTGACGTTGTCTATCTTTCGATGTCGCAGATGGCCCAGTACTTCGACCGAGGCCTCGCGGCGAACGTGGACTGGGAGAGCATGGGCGTTCCCGAGGAGCGGACGTGGTCCGGGGGCGACGCGGGCAACGCGGTCGGCGTCGTCCAGAGCCAGTACACCCACTTCGTGAACACGAACTTGGTCGACCCCGGCGACGTGCCGAAAACCGTCTTCGATTGGCTCGACCCCCAGTGGGAAGGCCTCATTTGCGCTCCGGACTTCCTGCTGCGCGCAGGGAACGGCTTCCTTGGCCTGTGGTACGACCCTGACACCATGGTCGAGCTCCACAAGCGAATGCTCGACACGTTGGACGTGGTGGTGACGGGCGACTGCGACCCCTTGATCGTTTCGGGCGAGCGGCCGCTTATGTACATGGGCTACGGAGCGCCGCACACCCTGCTGGAAACGGGGTACGTCGAGCCCTTCTGGAACCCGGGGCTTGGCGTCAATCTGTTCAGCCACGCTGTCGCCGCGGACGCCCCCCATCCCCAGGCTGCGCGGCTCTTCGCGGCGTGGACCTCGTCGCCTCAGGCCTCCAAGCTCTCTTGGGAGACTTTAGGCCAGGGCTGGCCCGCGTTCGGGCATGGGCCGGAGGAGCTGGTGAGCGGACGGTTCGCCGACCTCCAGCTGGTCTACGAGAGCCCAAGCACGTTCCGCGTCCGCGGCGAGCGTACGAGCTACTTCCAGGAAAACGTATTCGGCGCGGGCCGCTGACGGCTATCCTCCCCGCGGCCCCGTCTACGGGCGCCTAGTCCGCTCAACCGTTCTACGGGAAGTGTCAAGTCCCCTCCACTCTGCGGGAAAGCGTCTGGTCCTCTCCCCCGTCTGCGGGGGAGAGTTAGAGAGGGGGGACTCGCCTGAACCGACTAACGGCTTTACTCACGACGCGTCGGCTAATCGTCCTCGGAGCGATTATCGGCGTCGTTTACCTCGTAGCGCCGCCGCTCGTCCTGACCCTCGTCAGCGCATTCCGCGTGCCGGCGGACAGCCTGCCCTTCGACGGTGGCGCGTCATGGGGGCTGTCGAACTTCACCTCGCTCTACATGAGCGGAGCCTTGGCATCCACGTTCGTCGATACGGCAATCTTCGCGGTGGCGTCGGTGGCGTTAGCGGGAACGTTCGCTCTGGCGCTGGCCTGGGTGTTGGAACGGACGGACCTGCCCCTGCGTGGCCCCATATTCGCCTTGCTACTGCTGCCCGTGCTGCTGCCTTCCATCGTCACAACCATTGCGTGGGTGGTGTTGCTGGGGGAGCGGACGGGCGCGCTCAACCTGCTAATCAGATCGATTCTGCCGTTCTGGAGCGCCGGGCCCATCGACGTCTTCTCGATGCTGGGGATGGTGATTGTGCAGGGCTTGGCGCTCCTGCCGCTGCTCGTCGTGTTCTTCGTCGCCGCCCTGCGGGGGATCGACCCCAGCATGGAAGAGGCGGCGCGGGCGTCAGGCGTGTCGTGGCTTCGCGTGCTGACCGGCGTCACCCTGCCCGTGCTCCGTCCGCACCTGCTCGCAGGGGTGCTGCTCTCGTTGATATTCGCCATCGAGGCGTTTGAGGTCCCGCTGCTCCTCGCTCTCGGGGCCGACGCCGACATCCTCGCGTCGCGCGTCTACTTCGCGCTGAACGACGCCTCCGGCGGCCCCCCGCGTTACGGGACGGTGGGAGCATTGGGGGTCCACTTCCTCGTCGTCACCTACGTCCTGTTCTTCGCCTACCAGCGATTAGCCGGAGACAGGGGACGGTTTGCGATGACCCGATGGCGCCCCCAAGCCCCCGCGCCCCTAGGCCGGTGGCGATGGCCCGTATTCTGCGGCGTCGCGCTCTTTCTGGGCGTTGCCTCGATAGCGCCGCTGCTGGCGCTGGTCTGGACGAGCCTGCACCCCCAGTACATCCAGCCCTCCATCGACGCGCTCGGGAACGCATCCCTTGGGCAATACCGCGCGCTCTTCGCTGACGGTCGGCTCTTCGGCGCTCTGGGCAACACGGCGGTGGTCGCGGTCCTCGCCCCGGCGCTCGGGGTGAGCGTCGCCCTGCTCGCTGCGTGGACGACCCAGCGCGGACTCCTACCGCGGGGCCCGGCGCTCGCGCTCGACGCCTTGGCGTCGTCGTCCATCGCGATACCGGCAATCATCGCCGCGAATGGCCTACTGGTCTTCTATCTGCGCGTGAACAGCGTGCTGCCCGCGTGGGTTCCGCTCTTCGGCACGGTGTGGGCGCTGGTGTTGGCATACGCCTACCGCATCTCCGTGGCCTACCGCATCGAGCGGGCGGGCGTGACTCAGATAGGCGTCGAGCTCGAGGAGGCGGCCCACGTTTCGGGAGGGGGAATATGGCGCACGCTGAGACGTATCAGCATCCCCCTGCTCCGGCCGAGTTGGGCGGGCGCCTGGCTCCTGCTCGCCATGTTCGCCTTCCGCGAGCTGACGCTGCCGCTGGTCATCAACCGTGGCGGCCCGCCCCACCTCGTGAGCACCCTCGTGTGGGAGCTATGGGGCCGGCGCACCGGCGAGGCCGCCGCCCTCGGCGTCCTCAGCGCAGTCCTGGCATCGGCGGTAGTCCTAGCCGCATGGTGGGCCTTCCGCCGTACCCGGGAGTAGCGCCAACTACCCCCGTCACCCACTCTGAGTGTTGCACTTCGTTTGCCTGCTGGCGGAGCACGGCGCGGGCCGCGCTCGGCGTGCCGCCGGGGCCTGCCTTCGGCGCGATGCTGACCACGCTCCGCAACGCCGTGCTGGACGGCATAGTGCCCGGCCGCACCCAGGCGCAGCGCTTCGTACGGGAGCGGCCTGCCGCCCAGGAGTAGAGCGCTGTTACGTTAGCCTCTGGGGGCAGACCGCAATGGGAGGCACAGGTCAGTCAGCAATTGAGCAGGGACGATATTGAGCGGCGTGTTGCGATAGATTTCCATACACGGACGGTCGTCCAGTTCCTCATCGCTCTGCGGAAACCACATTCCGAACAGGCGCTTATACGCTTCCGAAATGCCGTCGTACGAGCCGCGATGCGTGTAAACGGCGTACCGGCCAGATTCAATTCTGTCGATCGAGGTGCCAGGCGGCGGCGAGGAGTCCGTGTGAATCTCGACGCACGCGTCAGAGCGAAGGCTCTGCGACTCCACCGTGTCGGGGTCATCATAGGAGAGAGTCAGGACAAGACCGGGTCGCGCTCCGGTGGTTGCTGCCCACTCAAACAGGCGCTCGAAGCAAGCCCCAACCTCATTGTAAGGACCCGTATGACGGACGCGCGCTACCTCGATATCGCCAAAGGTCTCGATACGAACTTCCATGCTGATGCCTCCAGTTAGGGGGTCGATTTCTACTCGCTTCTCCTCCGGGTAATAACTGACCCTAGCGGCCGGGCTTCTGAACACCGGAGGAGGCCAAGTCGTGCGGGATTGGTTGGGGCTTATCCCACAGCCGCGGCGGAATGCCCGTGAGAACGCTTCTTCCGAGCTATAGCCTGCATCCAGGGCGACCTCAAGGACGTTGACCGATTCGTGGCGCAAGCGATGAGCGGCGCGCTCAAGGCGTAATCGCCGCACCAACTCGGTTATTGATTCGCCGGTCATGGCTCTGAACATGCGCTGAAAGTGATAGCGCGAAAACGCTGCTTCAGCCGCCACTTCTTCGATTGTGCACGGCTGGTCTAGACTGCGTACGACAAAGTCGAGGGCCTTCTTCAGTCGACTGTAGTAATCCTCGGCGGTGGCGGAACGCATGAGTCCACTATCCCATACGGCTCGCGTCCAGACTTGACCGTATGTGCGCCTTTCCCTACATGATTCGGGCGGGTGAGTGGAAAGAACAGTGGCGCGCCAAGCGCGGTTGCCCAGGGCCTCTACAACGCGAGGCTAGCCCGTTGCCCTGTCGAGTAAGTCGCCCGTAGGATGCACGCCCAATGACGTCCATCGGCGAGCTCAACGAACGGTCGCTGCACCGGGCCTTGAAGGAGCGCTATGCGGTGGCCGGGAGCGAGACCGAGCACATCATCGACGGCTTCGTGACAGACGTAGTCATCGATGGCCGCATCGTGGAGATACAGACCGGCGGTTTCGGGCCGCTCAGGAACAAGCTCCTACGCCTGCTCGATGCGCATCCGGTCACACTGGTGCATCCCATTGCCAGGGACCGGTACATCGTCAAGGTGACGGACGATCCCACCGTCCCGACGACACGGCGCAGGTCGCCCCGGCACGGCTCAGTGTTCGACGTCTTCTCGGTCCTGGTCAGCATTCCATCGTTGCTCGCGCACCCCAACCTCACGCTGGAAGTCGTGATGACCGTTGAGGACGAGGTACGCGCCCCGATCGAACGACGACGACGGTGGCGCCGCAATTGGAGCCGCGTCGACCGTCGGCTCGTGGACGTCGTCGAAACCCACACCATCGCGTCAATGGCCGACCTGTCCACCCTAGTCGACGCCCAATTGCCTGAGGTGTTCACGACGAACGACATTGCCGCGTCGATTTCATCGACGCGCGGCCTCGCGCAGAAGGCCGCCTTCTGCTTCCGCGAAGGGGGCATCATCGAGGTCTGCGGCAAGGACGGCAACACCCTCGTGTACACACGCGCGGCGTGACCGGTGGTCCTCCCGGTCGGCGTGGAGTGAGGGCCCTTCCCGTGCGTGAGGCGGAGTGGCGCCACCTCCCCCGAACATTCGCCCAAACGGCCCGCGCTTGGCTACCGCGCCCATCTGCGATAGCATCCGGAGGCGCGGCTCTGGCGCGAGCCTAGGCGCAACCACAGCTCATTGAGGACGCCCATGACGACTACGCCCATTAAGCAGACCGTCACGGTCACCGTGAACGGCCAGCAATACACCAAAGAGGTTCCCACCTACCGCACGTTGGTGGACTTCATACGCTACGACCTCGGCCTGACGGGCACGAAGGAGGCCTGCAGCGTCGGAGTCTGCGGCGCCTGCACCATTGAGATGGACGGCCACATCACCGCCTCGTGTATCACGCTCGCCGCCAGGGCCGATGGGGCGGAGATTACGACCATCGAGGGAGTCGCGGATGGCGACACCCTGCACCCGGTTCAAGAGGCGTTCATCAACTACGGCGGCTTCCAGTGCGGCGCCTGTACGCCTGGCCAGATCATGGCGGCGAAGGCGCTCTTGGAGACAACCCCCCATCCCTCCGAGGCTGAGATCAAAGAGTGGATGATGGGCAATCTCTGCCGGTGCACCGGGTACTACCAGATCATCGAGTCCATCCAGGCCGCGGCGGAGGCAAAGTAGCCATGCACGACTTCGCTTTCCACGCTCCTGCATCCCTCGACGAGGCGCTGGCGCTCCTCGCGCAGCACGACGGCGACGCCAAGGTCATGGGTGGCGGCACGTCGCTCACCACCCTCCTCAAGCAATCGCTCATCGCGCCTGACCACATCGTGAGCCTGCACCGCGTCGCCGGACTCGACTCCATCGAAGCGTCGGACGGCGTCCTCCGGATCGGCGGGCTCGTCACCCAGCGTCAGATGGAGACCTCTGATGTCGTAAAGGCGAATGCGCCGCTCCTCGCGGAAGCGTATCGGCGCGTCGCCACTGTCCGCATCAGGAACGTCGCGACCGTCGGCGGCGGCATCGCGCAGGCCGACCCGGCAATGGACCCGCCCCCCTCCTTGCTCATCCTCGGCGCGTCGGTCACTGCGACATCGCCCCGAGGCACACGCACCCTGCCCATCAGCGAGGTGTACGCGGACTACTACGAGACGACCCTCGAGCCGGACGAGATTGTGACGGAGGTCCAGGTTCCCGTGCAGCCGGCGGACGCGCAGTGGACCTACATCAAGTACCTGCCTCGCACCCAGGACGACTACGCGACTGTCTCCGTCGCCGCAATCGGAAGGCTGGACGGCGGCGTGGTCGCTGACGTGCGGGTGGGCTTGGGGGCGGTCGCCCCTACTGCGTTGCGGGCCACGGTCGTCGAGGAGGCGCTCGCGGGCCAAGAGGCCACGCCCGATCGTCTGCGGGAAGTCTCCCAGGCCGTCGCCGACATCGTCGACCCGACGGACGACCCGCGTGGGTCGGCCTGGTACAAGCGCGATATGTCCGTTGTCTTCACCCGCCGCGCCCTCGAGCAGGTCTTCGGCCTAAACGCCTAGCGCCCGTCCGCAATTCCTTCGCGCTCCCTTCCCTCCTCCCCCAGCTGCGGGGGAGGACTGAGGAGGTGGCCGTCTGAGGAAGGGTCAGGGGCGGCGGACGCTCACCACCAGTGCACCTCGTTGAGGTCCTCGCTCCCTTGCTCCGCTGAGTCCCACGGGTGAGAGGGAAGATACTTCCAGGCGCCATCCGAGAACATGATGACGATGTTTCCCTCGTCCATGCTTTCGGCGACGCGGAGCGCCGTGTGCATCGTGGCGCCCGACGACACTCCCGCGAATATCCCCTCCGACCGGATCACGCGGCGCGCCATGGCGATGGCGTCCGCGCTGTCAACGAGGAAGCGTCGGTTCAGCAAGTCCAGGTCGAGCAGCGGGGGAATATACCCCTCCGCGAGATTGCGGAGCCCTTGGAGCCGCTTGCCCAAGCGGGGCTCCACGCCGATGACCTGCATGTGGGGCCAGCGCTCCCTGAGACGCCTGGCGACGCCCATGATCGTACCGCCGGTGCCGATGCCCGCCACGAATGCGTCCACGCGGTCGATGGCGTTCGCTATCTCCAAACCGGTGCCGGCGTAGTGGCACTGAACGTTCGCGGTGTCCGTAAACTGGCCGAGGGCATGGTGACGGGGCTGCGAGGCAAGCTCCAATGTCCGCGTAATCGCGCCGCGCATGCCGCCTTCCGGCTCGCGCCACTCAATGGTCGCCCCATAGAGGTCGAGTACGTCGGCGATGCTGGGGACGATGCCCCTCGGCAAGACGAGATGGACGCGATACCCCTTGCGGGGAGCAAGAGCGGCCAGGGCTATTGCGGTGTTGCCGGTGCTGGCCTCGAGGAGCGTGTCGCCCTCGTGCAGCTCGCCCCGCGCCTCGGCCGCTTCGATCATCGAGAGCACGATGCGGTCCTTCACGCTCCCGCTGGGGTTCTGGCCTTCGAGCTTGGCGAAGATGCGAATGCCGGGCTTCGGGCTCATGCTCCGAAGCTCGACGAGAGGCGTATTGCCCACGAGGGCGTGCAACCCTTCTCGTTGGATGTAAGCCATGGACGGATTCTAGCCGCATGCATGGCGCGCCGCCGACCGGAATCCGTCGCCGACTCGCGTTGACTCGCATCGGGACCGCTCCTAGAATCCGACCGCCTCGACCCGTTGGCGGCTGACGCGGGCTCTGTGAGACACGTCGGACGTGGAATCGTGTCCGATTCGATCATCCCTCATACCACAATCCTCAACCCAAACCCCAGGACCGCTCGTTGAGGAGCAACGGCCAGCACTTCCGGCCGGGAGACCGCGTTGTCAGACGGCCGCGGCAGCGTGAAACGGCGCCCGTACGCATCCGCGTCCACGACCCGCGCCGCAGACTCAACCTTCCCGCCTCCACGTCCGCGTTCCTATCGCTGACGATCGGCTTCGCGACCCTCATCATCCTCGGCACAGCCTTGCTGATGACGCCGTTCGCGAGCGTCGACGCGGGTGGAGCGTCCTTCGTCAATGCGCTGTTCACCGCCACGTCGGCGGTATGCGTCACGGGGTTGGTCGTCGTTCCGAGCGGGGAGTATTGGAGCGGGTTCGGGCAGGCGGTTCTCGCGGCGCTGATGTTCATGGGCGGGCTCGGAATCATGAGCGCTGGCCTCGTCATCCTAGCGGCGGTGGGCAGACGCATCTCGCTCAACCAACGGCTCGTCGTCCGCGAGACGCTGGGGGGCGCGTCTCTGGGCAGCGCGGTGCGGCTTGGACGGTACGTCATATTCTTCGCGATTGGGGCGCAGTTGGTGACGTTCGCCCTGCTCTTCCTGCGGCTCATATTCGACTACTCGGCCGCCCAGGCCTTTTGGCAGGGCCTGTTCCACGCAATCTCGGCATTCAACAACGCGGGATTCACTATCTTCCCTGAGTCCGACAGCCTGTCAGCCTTTCGTTCCGACCCAGTGGTGATGTGGACCATCGGCGTCAGCATCATCCTCGGAGCCTTCAGCTTCTCCGTGCTGAACGAGGTGGCGCGGCGCAAGGGCCTGAGCCGTTGGACGCTCGACACTCGCCTCGTAGTGATCGGGACTCTGGGCCTGTGGGCGTTCGGCGCGCTGGCGATGATCGTCTTCGAGCTGGGCAACGACGCCACGCTCGGCGGCATGTCCGTGGTCGACAAGATCAGCAACGGCGCCTTCCAAGCGACGACGGCAAGGACGGCGGGGTTCAGCTCGATTGACTTCGCCGAAACGCGCGCAGGAACGGACTTCCTCTTCATCCTGCTGATGTTCGTGGGCGGAGCGTCCGGCTCGGTGGCGGGGGGCATCAAGATCAACACCGCGATGGTGCTGATCGTCGCGACGCTGGCGGCGTTGCGGGGTCGTCCGCGGGCCGAGATGCTGCGAAGAGAGATCCCCTACGTGCAGGTGGCGCGCGCCCTTGCGGTGCTGGCGCTGGCCTTGTCGGGCGTGGTGCTGTTCATGGCCCTGCTCAGCGTAACGGAGCAAGCGAGCCTCGAATCCGGCGCGTTCGCCTTCGCCGACGTGATGTTCGAGACGGTCTCGGCGTTCGGCACTGTGGGGCTGTCCCGTGGGATCACGCCTGAGTTGTCGGAGCCGGGGAAGCTGGTCGTCACCCTCGCGATGTACGCAGGACGGCTGGGGCCGTTGACCATCGGCCTTGGTTTGGCGCTTCGTGAACGGCGGGCCGTGTACCGGTACGCCGAGGAACGCGTTAGAATCGGTTGATAGGAGTATGACATGGCCCACCAGGTAGCGGTCATTGGCATGGGGCGGTTCGGCATTAGCCTCGCCCACGAGCTTTACCGCATAGGCCACGACGTTCTAGCCATCGATCGAGACGAGGCTCTCACTCAACAGATGATGGGCCAGGTCACGTACTCTGTCACCGGCGACTCAACCTCAATGGAGTTCCTCGAGGAAATCGGCATCCGCAACCTCGACACCGCCGCGGTCGCAATTGGGACAGACATCCAGTCCAGCGTCCTCACCACGGTGCTGCTGAAGCGCACGTTCGAAGTCCCGCAAGTCGTCGCCCGAGCAACGAACGAGTTGCATGGCAAAACGCTCGAAGCGGTGGGCGCCGACCGGGTGGTCTACCCGGAGCAGGAGACAGGCCTGCGGACGGCCCACAGCCTGTTCCAGCGGGAAGTGCTCGAGTACATGGAGCTCACCAGTGATTTCGGCTTCAGCAAGATCAACGTCTCCATCGACATGATCGGGGCCACGCTGGAGCAGGCCGGGCTTAGCACTGCCCGCGACAAATATGGAGCAGCGGTAATCGCCATCCGGCGCGGACGTGAACCAATCTTGTCGCCTTCGAAAGACGAGTCCCTCAGGGAAGGGGACCAGCTCATAATCGCTGGGCCGGAGGATACCCTGGAGCGCTTCGGCTCCCGCTGATGTCAAAGTTCAATCGCGCTCTCGCCCTCGTGACCGGCTCTGCTGAGGACGACGCCGTCGTCTCCCTCGCTTGCGACCTCGCCCGCGGTTCGAAAGGCCTCGTGTGGCTTCTATACGTCATTGAAGTCCCGCGGCGCCTGCCGGTGGACGCGGAGATTTCCGCCGAAACGACGCACGGGGAGCAGACCCTCCAGCGGATGGAAAGACTCGGCAAAACGCTGAAATGCAGGGTCGAAGGCGAAATTCTCCAAGCGCGCGACATCGGAGCAGCGATAGTGCAGGAGGCCGTGGGCCGCAACGTCGATGTCATCGTCGCCGGCATGCCCTACACGGAGCGCTACGGCAATCCGACGTTGGGAGAGACGACTCCTTACATTCTCCGGCACAGCCCGTGCCAAGTCGTTGTCTACCGCAACACTCAACCAGCGAAGAGAGCGGGAGTATGAGCGCCTCAGTGATGATTGTCGGCTGCGGGCGGCTCGGGGCTACCCTGGCGAACACCCTCCTCGACCGCGGAGAACAGGTGACCATCCTCGACACGGACCCGGAAAACTTCCGCCGCCTCCGCGCGCGGACGGGGCTGCACATGTACGTGGGCGACGGCGCCTCGCACGAGGCGCTCCGCCGCACGGGCATCGAGTCTATGAACGCATTCATCGCCGCCACGGGGCAGGACACCACTAACGCCTTGGCGGCGCAGTCCGCGCAAACGACCTTTGGCGTCCCCAGCGTGGTCTGCCGGGTGAACGACCCAGTCAGGCGTGCGATGTACGAGGACCTCGGTCTCAAGACCGTTAGTCCAACCCAAATGCTCGCCGACCTCGTTCTGGAAGCGATGGAGACCTAGCGATGTATGTGATAGTCGTAGGCGCCGGCAAGATCGGGTTCTACCTCACTCGCGAGCTGCTGTCGGCCGGACACGAAGTCACGCTCATTGAGCGCAATGCTCGGGTGAGCGATACAGCGGTCGAAGAGTTCGGCTCAATCGTCATAACGAGCGACGGCACCGAGCCCACGGTGCTCGATGAAGCCGGCGCGAAGCGCTCCGATATACTCATCTCCACCACCGGCTCGGACGCGACCAACCTCGTCGCCTGCCAGGTGGCCAAGTACTCGTTCAAGACCCCCAAGACCATGGCCGTCGTCACCGACCCCGATCACGTCCCGCTCTTCCGCTCATTGGGCGTCGACGTGACCATCAGCACGACGGAGCTGATCCTGTCCCATGTGCAGGAAGAGATGATCGGCGGACCGCTCGTTCATATTCTGCCGCTCCGGAGCGCCACGAACGGCATCGTCAGCATCCGCGTTCCGGAGGACTCTCCCGTCATTGGCAGGAGCGTCTCGCGGGTCAATCTGCCCTCTGGGACCGTCCTCGCCGCCGTCATCAGCAAGAACGGCGAGTTGCGGTCGGGCGCCTCGAACCCGGAGCTGTCTCCCGACGACGAGATCGTCGCCATCACGCCGCCGGAGAAAGAGGCGCAGCTCTGGAAAGCGCTCACCGGCGGCCCGTAGCCATGCGCATCGCATACCTCGGCCCTCCTGGCACCTTCTCCGAGCAAGCCGCGCTCGATTACGCGCGCGGCGCGGATCTCGTGCCCTTCGCCTCCATCACCGCCGCAGCCCTCTCGGTGCTCACGGACGAGGCCGAAGAGGCCGTCTGCCCCATCGAGAACAGCCTGCAAGGCGCCGTCACCGACACGCTGGACGCCCTCCTTCACAGGGATGGCCTGCGCATCCGTCAGGAGCTCGCTATCGACGTCGTCCACGACCTCATGGTGAAGCCGGGGACCGCCCTCGCTGCCGTCAAACGCGTCTACTCGCACCCCCAGGCGCTCGCCCAGTGCCGCGGCTATCTGGAGCGGCGACTGCCCGGTGCCGAGCTCGCCGCGGCGCTCAGCACCGCGGGCGCTGTCGAGCAGGCCCTCGCGTCCGACGTCCCCGCCGCAGCGATTGCGCCAAGCCGCGCGGCGGAGCTCTACGGAGCGCAGACGCTCGCCTCCGGCATCCAGGACGACGACAACAACGTTACGCGGTTCGTCGTGCTCGCAAAGGAGGACCACCCGCGAACGGGCAACGATCTGACCTCCATAGCCATGGCCTTCTCCCAAGACCGGCCCGGCCTGCTCTTCGCGGTGCTCAAGGAGTTCGCGGACCGCAACCTCAACCTCACGAAGATTGAGTCTCGGCCGACGCGGCTGGGCCTGGGCAGGTACTACTTCCTGGTCGATATCGAAGGGCATCGCGAGGATCCCCCGGTCGCCCAGGTCTTGGAACGGATTCAGGAGCAGGCGTCGTTGCTCAAGGTCTTCGGATCGTACCCTCGAATGACCATCGGCCCCTACCTTTCGGCAGTGGTGCGTGAGAACGCCGCCCTGCGAGGGTTCCGTTCTAGAGAGCGGGTGGCGTACCCCGGCGTCGAAGTGGACGTCGTGCTGCAGGCGGGCCCCGACGAGATCGGGGTGGAGATACGACCGTCTTCTTCCTTCGCGGGCGTCCGCACGGTCGCCGAGGCTTTCAAGGACATCGGCCTCGTGCGTGCGATCTTCGTCTTCGCCGACCCGGCGGTCGCTCAGCGCGCGGAAGACGAGGCTCGGAGCTGGCCTGAAGAGCTAGCTGCCTTCGCCGCCTTCACAACAGCGCACCGCATAGGCGAGCTGCTCTAGCGCGAGCAGCCCCTACTTCTTCTTGTCGTCCTTGTCGCCGCGCTTCCGGCGGCCCCGCAGGCCCGCAATGAATCCGGTCGCGAAACCGAATGCGTTGCCTGCGGCCGAGGAGAACGAGACTCCCTCCTGCAACGGCGTCACCACGTGCTCCACGGCTGCCTCGGTTACCTTTCCCACGTTCTCCGTAGCTCGGGTTGCGGCGCCGATGAGGCCGCGCAACGCCTTGTAGAGCATGAACGAAAACACCACCAACGCCAACGTCAGCAGAATACCTGCAACCAGGTAGACGCTGAGCAGAATGTCCCGGATGACCTGGACTGCCTCTTCCATTTGTACTCCGTTGTCGGGCTGCGGCCCGTCCGGCAGGCTATCATCGGGCCCTAGGCCCTTCAAATCATCTTCCGCGGCCTCGCCCCGCACTCGGTAGACGGTCGCCTCGTCGCTTCGATAGAAGGGGACGAGGGACGAGTCCGTCATACGGTCGAACTTGGCCAGACCGGCCGCGGAGAAGTAGGTCCGTTCCGTCGGACCGACGTAGACGTACTCGACGCCGTACTTCCGCGCTAGCTCGATGAACAGCGCCTCATCGGTCGTCTCATACATCAGAGTAACGTCGTTCAGTCGGGCATCGACCGCCCCCGGGTGGGCCCCTCCGTCGCCGCGCTGTTGCGCCTGATGCCAGCGCCAGCCAACCACTACGGGCAGCCCCGCGTACTTGGCCACCCTCGGGTACCAGCGGTATCCGTGATCGACAACCCCCTCCAGGAATACGGGGGAACCCTCCACGTTCTCGCGGATGAAGTCGATCGCATCGGCGTCGATGGCGAGCGCGTATCGGGTGTCGTCGCTTTCGCTGTTCGTGGGGCCGGGATCGCCGTACACGGAATCCCGTTGGTAGGCGCGTCCGTCCAACGTCAGGCCAATCTCAGTGTCGAAACGGTCGGCGAGGCGGGCCCGCGTGCCGAGGACGGGATAGACGGCGCTGGCCAGGACCAGGAGCGCCAGGACCGCAATCCAAGGCCCCCGCGCCCAGAGGCCCCTGCCGCCCCGCAACCGCAGCGCGCCCCCGGCCCAGAGGCTCCATAGCCCGACGCCGCCCACGATGCCGAACAACACCCACGCGTTCAGGTAGAACTTGAACACGGTGTTCATGCGGTCGATGTCGATCCGCGCGCTGAGGACGTCGACTCCCATCCCGATTCCGAGGGCGAGGACGAGAGCGGCGATGAGCAGGAGCTGCACCGGCGCTTGGCGGTCGGACCGGCGCACGAGCCAGCCGACTGCGGCCGCCAGGGCGACCATGGTCAGCAGGAAGAGCGCGGCCACCGTCGTCCACGGGCGCAGGGCGTCCACGCTCGCAAGCAATATCGCGACGAGGAGGACCGCCGCCGCGGCAGCCGCCCCCGCGAGCCAGCGGGTGGTTGTCGATGGCAATCGCCGCCGCGCCTCGACGAGTATCCACGAGCCCGCGATGAATATCAGGAGCGCATGGATGCCCAGGTAGTGCCAGAACACCGTCTGCCACTGACTCCTTCTCAGACCCGCGAACGGGGCCTCGTAGTTCTCGTGGAACGGCAGCCAGGCGAAGTACAGGACCACCCAGAACCCGGCCACGAGCAGGATGGCCTTGGCCAGGAGCGCCGGTTCCAACACGCTTTGGCGGCGCGCGAAGAGGACGATGGCCAGGGCCGCCATGCCCAGCAGGGCGTAGGCGGGCGTGTCCCACGTGTTGATTGCCGCGAGCGAGCCCACGACGAACGCGAGCATCACTACGGCAGGGAGCAGACGCCTCAGCGAGGCCGCGACACGCGCCCCCATCACGAGGTTCGCGGCTAGTCCCACGGCCAGAATCTGGAACGGGATGGATATCAGGTGGGCGTGAAGGTCCGCGAACAGGAACGTCCAGAAGGGGAACTCGGTGATGCTGATCTGGCCGGGCATCAGACGGCTGCTCCGCCAGAAGTCGAAGCGTCCGAAGTCGCTGTCGCTCAGCGTGCGCGCCGCGCCTTGGAGAAGCTGCACGGCGCCGTCCACGTTCGCGAGCACGACGACGAGGAGCGCGGCCGCTACTCCCGCGCCTACCGCGCTCCGTCCGCCCACGCTCCAGCGGCCTCGCTGGCGTAGCGCCTCCGCCAGGTTGTAGCCGACGCTGAACGCCCCCGCTAGCGTCATCGCGAAGAGCATCGGGACGGCGAGGTTGTACGCGACCTCCGGGACGATGCCCGTGAGCCGGATGAGCGAGCCCACGATTACGAATCCGAAGTAGTAGTAGTTGATGTAGCCGCCGGCATACCAGGGATCGAACGGAGGGAAAGTCGTCGACTTCACAACCGCGGTGAGGTAGGTGAGGTCCATCGGCTTCTCGCCGCCGCGCCACGCATGCCAGAGGTCGGGGTTGGCGGCGCGTATCAGCACGAACGAGAGGTACCCGGCGATGAACAACATCTCCACGCTCGCGAGGTATCTCCAGTGGCGCTTGGCCGCGGCTATCAGCCATCTGTTGCGACAGAGGAGCACGCCGGAGACCGCCGCGACGATAAGGACCGCGAGTACGACCGTCCCCCGGGAAAAGGTCCATAGGCCAACGCTCGCGCCCATCCACACCAGCCACGAGACGATCAGTAGGCCGAGGGGACGCGCGAGGACCACCCCTCTATCCGGCAGCCAGCGCATCAGCCGGACGGAGAGCGGCAGCGAGACGAGGAAGATAACCTCGACGGCCAGCAGCCATACGAGCCACGGCGCCCAGGCATTGGGGCCGCGCTCGTCGAAGATGTCCGTCCACGTTCCGCCGGCAGTCTGCCTCGCGAACGCCTCCTCGCTCAACAGCGCTGGTTCGGGCGACGCCACGGTCTCAGAAAGCACGGTCCCCCGGAGCTCCGCGGCGGTGAGGCGGCCCGTGTTCTCCCACACCAGGACGAGGGGGTGATCGTAGTTCACCACGTTCTCGTCCGCGTATCCCAGGTTGAGGGCGACAGGAGCCGTCTCGACGCCGGGCACGGTTTCAGGCTGCCGTACGCCGGCCCGCGTGAACGGGTCGTGGACGAAGGAGACGCCGGCGAACGTTGGGTAGCGTGCGAATCCTTGGACCAGTTTGTAGCCGAGGTCGCCGGCGAAGAGCGCGTGGTAATAGGCGCTGCTGTAGGGGTACCGCTCCGGGAGTCTCGCGATGCTGCCCCACGGCCTGTTGCTGTAGGCCATGATGTAGTCCGCCTCTGCGAGTTGGTCCGTCACGCGGGTCATCTTGGCGACGGTGTCCCCCTCGTACATCGGCAATTGGGAGACGTCGAACCTGCCGAGGTCCGCGAACCCCTCGTCCCAATGGTTGTCCGTGAGGATGACCGCGCCCGGAGCGGCGTTCTCGTTCATCCACGCCGACGCCTGCACGCCGGGATGGTCCCGCCGGTAGATTCCGGCGAACGCAAGGGCGTAGAAAACAGTGGCGACGAGGACGGCTGCTATCGCCAACGCTACGACACGTCGTAAGACAACGCGGCGTGCTCCGGCAAAGCGGTAGGCCTCGACGAGCCAGCGGCTGCCCAGCAGCGTCATGACCGGCAGCACCGGGACGATGTACCGGAGGAACTTGACCTCGAACAGTGGAACGACCCCAATGATGAGCGTGCCGACCCACGACAGCAGCAGCCAGTCGGTCAGCCGGGGTCGCCGGAAAGCGGCCACGACAGTCGCGGCTAGTCCGCCCCAGGCCAGCGCCCCTAGAGGCAGGCCGAGAGCCCAAAGCGCAGTCTGCCGTATCTCGTACACGCCGGTGCGCGGCGTTCCGATGTACTGCACCGTGTAGGGGACCATCCCCGCAGTCCGAGCGATGCCCACCTCCCACCCGAGATCGCCCACGTACTTGTGGAAATCGAGGAGCGCGTAGGGCTGGAGGACGGCGAAGGCGAGCGCGGACACGACCAAGGCGAGGACGGCCTTCGGGACGACAGCCCCCACGACAGCGATGGGCGACGGCGTCAGCCGCCATTGGCGGTAGGCCAGCGTCAGGTAGGTCAGGCCCACCGGAGCGAGGATGGGCATGCTGCTGCCCCTGAACGCGAAGGTGACGCCGATGACGAGGCCGAGTATCAAGTGGTCGCGGCGCCGCCCATGCTCCAGAACATTGAACATCCACCAGAACGCCGCCAGCGCAAGGAGGATCACGAACGACTCGGGGCGGTAGAAGTGGGTGACCTGGATGTTGACTACGGTGAAGGCGGTGAGCACGGCGGCGAGCAGCCCCACGGCCGGGCCAAACAGCCGCCGTCCAAGGAAGAACAAGAGCACGACGGAGGCGGTGTCGGCGAGGGCGGCCAAGGTGCGTCCTGCGGAGGCGAGGTCCTGCAAGCGCACCTGGTCCATGAACGGATCGATGATGAACCGGACGGCGACGAGCAGGTAGATGATGATGGAGCCGAGGGGGAACCAGTGCGGGTTGAGGGGGCTCGCGTCCTTGTCAAAGAACGTGGCCAAGCCGGGGAAGCCCGGCTCGTCCCGCGGGAAGTCGCGGTTCTGGCACCCTGCCCAACCGGGACCCTCGGTAAGCGCGAGGTGCATGCACTCGGCGCGCAGGTAGATCGAGCGTTCGTCCGGGTGGTAGAAGCGGCCGCCGTCCCAGTCCAGCCCATCGAGCCGCAAGCCCAGGGCGATGGCGGCGACGAGGACGAGGAGCACGAGCCAGCGTCCGGCCATCAGCCAGGCGACGATTCGCGCCGACGCTGGGGGCGTAGGCGTGGCGGGGTTCATAGGCGAGAGGATTGTACCAATGGCTAGCCTATATCCCCGTGGGCCGACCTCTCCCGCAGGAGGGGAACCCCAAGCGCGCTAGAGGCCCTTGCTCGCGATCATGGCGGTCAAGTCGGAGGTGCGGCAGGAGTAGCCCCACTCGTTGTCGTACCAGCCGAGGACCTTGACCATGTTGCCTCCCATGACCATCGTCGACTCGGCGTCGAAGATGCAGCTGGAAGGGTTCATCTTGATGTCGCTGCTGACGATGGGGTCCTCGGTGTATTCGAGGATGCCGTTCAGGGGGCCCTCGGCGGCCGTTCGGAAGGCGGCATTGACCTCTTCCTTCGTGACGTCGCGGCCGAGGTCCGCTACGAAGTCGGTAATGGAGCCGGTGGGGACCGGGACGCGCAGCGCCATGCCGTGAAGCTTGCCTTCGAGCTCGGGGATGACGACGCCCACGACCTTGGCGGCCCCGGTGCTGGTGGGGATGATGTTCGAGGCGGCGGCGCGGGCGCGGCGCATGTCCGAGTGGACCTGGTCGAGGATCTGCTGGTCGTTGGTGTAGGCGTGGACGGTCGTCATGAGGCCGTGCTGGATGCCGAACTCGTCGTTCAACACCTTGATGAGCTGGGCGACGCAGTTGGTGGTGCAGGAGGCGTTCGAGAGAACGTGATGGGTGTCGGGGTCGTATTCGTCGGCATTGACGCCCAGCACGAGCGTCTTGTCCTCGCCCGTAGCGGGAGCGGAGATGATGACCTTCTTGGCACCGGCCTCGATGTGGCCCGCCGCCTTTTCCCGCTGGGTGAAGATGCCGGTGGACTCGATGACGATGTCGACGCCCAAGTCGCCCCAGGGGAGATCGGCGGGATTGCGCTCGGAGAGGGAGGTGATGAGCTTGCCATCGACCTCGATGCCGCCATCGACAGCGGCAACAGAGCCGGGGTAACGGCCGTAGTTGGAGTCGTACTTGAACAGGTGAGCATTCACCTTGGGCGGGGCGAGGTCGTTGACGGCGACGATCTCCAACTCGTCGGGATGGCGTTCCAGGGTAGCCCGGAGCACCTGCCGGCCGATGCGTCCGAAGCCGTTGATGCCGATTCTGGTGGTCATGTGCGCGCCTCCTTACGTGTAGCGCCCCTCAACGAGGCTTCCCCATGCTACCGAACCAGCCTCGCGTACAACAAGGAGGCCTCCTCCTCCTCCCCCGCGCTTCCCTGAGTTCATAAACGAAGTGCAACACCAGATTAGGGTGTTGCCATGAGATACCGGCAAATCTCCATTGAGGAACGGTGTGAGATTGCCCGCTTACGTGCCGAGGGAGCCTCGGTCCGGGAAGTTGCTCGACGTCTGGATCGCGCGGCATCGACGGTCACGCGGGAGCTGAGGCGGAACGCCTCGCCAACGGGCGGCTGCCGGCCGTCGGTCGCCCATGACCGGGCTTGGGGGCACCGCTGGTGCGGCCCCCGGCTCGAACGGGACGAGGAGCTGCGCGCCGACGTTCTCCGACGCCTCGTTCGGGGATGTTCGCCCGAACAGGTCGCCGGCCAGTTGGCCAGGGAGGAAGGCCGGACGGTCATCTCCTATGAGAGTGCCTACCGGTTCGTCTACGGGCAGTCCACGCGGGGGAAGGACTATGACTGGCGACGCTACCTGCCGCGGGGGAAGTGGAAGCGGGAGAGACGGGGCCGGAAGGGGGGAAGCTCGGCCTCCTTCATCCGTCTCCGAAGACCCATCGCTGAGCATCCCCTCGCGGCCGCGGACCGTCAAACCTGCGGGCATTGGGAAGCGGACACGATGCTCTTCGGCAGATCAGGGGAGGTGGTGCGGGCCCTGCACGAGCGCCACTCGCGCCTGCTGCTCGCGGTGCGGGCGCCTTCGACGGCTGCGGGGCCGATTGCCGAGACCATCGCCGGGGTGTCGGGACCGTTGCCGCCGGTGTTTCGCCAGACGATGCGTGGGCGCACTATCCGCAGGGTCCTGCTCGATCGGGGTTACGACCACGCGCCCAGCGCTAGCGCCATCACCGCCATCCTCGCCGGAACGACCGGCTTGCCGACCGCGACCGGTCCCAGCGCTCCTGGCGGCGGTTCGAGCATCCCCAGCCCAATGACCTCTGGCAGATGGACTTCAAGGGCCACTTCCCCACCGGAGCAGGCCGCTGCCACCCCTTGACCGTCCTCGACGACCACTTCCGCTTCTCCATCCTCCTGCAGGCCTGCGCCGACGAGCGCACGGAGACGGTGCGGGAATCCCTCACCGCTGCATTCCGCCTCTACGGACTGCCCGTCCGCATGCTCATGGACAACGGCTCCCCTTCGGGCCACGACGCGAACCACCCGTACACGCCGCTGACGGTCTGGCTCATGCATCTCGGCATCCAGGTGAGTCACGGACGGCCCTACCATCCCCAAACGCAGGGGAAGGATGAGCGGTTCCACCGGACGCTGAATGTGGAGCTGCTCCGGGGCCGGCGCTTCGCCGACGGTGCGGCGTGTCAGGCGGCGTTCGACTGGTGGCGCGGAGTCTACAACACCGAGCGTCCGCACCAGGCGTTGGACCTCGCGACGCCGATCAGCCGCTACACGCCGAGCCCCCGGAGCTTCCCCGAGACGCTGCCGGCGATCGAATATGGAGACGGAGACACGTCCGGAAGGTGGGCGTGGAAGGCCGGATCAGCTTCAAAGGCCAGGTGTCCACAGTGGGCCGAGCGCTGCGGGGATATCCGGCCATCGGCGACCGACGGCATATGGGGAGTCTGGTTCATGACGCATCCGATTGGAGCGGCGGACCTGCGCGGCCCAGAACCGCAGATGAACAAGTCCCCCGATGTGTAAAGGATGTCCCCGAACACCCGTAAACCATGTTTCCGGTCTTTACACCCCGGCAGAGGGGCAACGCCCCTCTGCGCTCCCAGGTACTTCAGAGCCGGTCCATGGTTCGACGGGCTCACCGCGAACTGGTTGAGGTTTACGCAATAAGGTCTCGCGGATAGCGGAGGGATTGGCGTTGGTTGGCGGGCGGCGTGGTTCGACAGGCTCACCACGGGCCAGTTGGGGTTGCGCAAGAGTCTCGCAGATGACGGGAAGGGCGGGCTGCGAGGTTCCCGCCTGCGCGGGAATGGCGGGGGAAGCCGCCCCCTGCGCGGGAAGGACGAGGGGCTCTAGGACAAGGCGCGGGCTGCGGCGTAGCCCAGGGCCACGGCAGCGAGGCCGAGGAGGACCGAGAGGAGCACGTTTCCCGCGGCTGAGAGGTATTCGGCGTTGCGCAGCAGCATGAAGGTGTCGTTGCTGATGGAAGAGAAGGTCGTGAAGCCGCCGAGGACGCCGATGAACAGGAAGAGGCGCGCCTCGGGGCTGAAGAGCTGCCGTGTCTCGGCGAGGCCGGCGAGCACCCCGATGATCAGGGAGCCAAGGACGTTCGCCGCTAGCACGCCCCATGGGAACGCCGGCTGGCCCAGCAGGCGCCCTACGCCGATCAGCACGCCGTAACGCGAGGCAGCGCCGATGAATCCTCCCGCGCCGACGAGCAGGACGTCCGTCACGGGCGCGGCTCTCCGGTCGCCGGAGGAGGGGCGTCGGTGATGGCTTGCGAGGGCTGAGGAGCGCGCTCCGTGTAGCCGTAGTTCCGCAGCCAGAAATCGCCCTTGCGCGGGAAATCCATATACAGGCCCAGGTGTACGCCGCCCAGCAGGTGCAGGTGCCCATGCGATTGGGACTGCATCGCGTCGTCTCCGAAGTTCGATACGAGCCGGAAGCCGCCGGGTGTCTCGGTTTCGGCGATCTCGACAGCGAGCCGTCCGGCACGGGTGAACGAGGGCGACCGCCAGAACTCGCTCTGGCTCATGTGCTCCTTGGGGGCGACGAGGTACATCACCGGCGCCCAGCGCAGGGCGTTGCGGAAGACGATGAGCTCGTCGTCCTCGTACCTGACGTCTCGCGGAAGGGCGCCAGAGATGATGCCGCAGAACGCGCAGCCATCCGCTGCGCCCTTGCTAGGCTCCGCCATCCGGGCGCCGGTCCTTCTGCGGACGGCCCGCTTGCCGGTAGTCCGGGGCCGCGATGGCCATAACCTGCGCGAGCTGCGGGTCGTTCAGGCGCGATGCTATGGGGTCGTTCTCGCCCGAACGGATGTCGCGAGTGGTGATGACGGTCGGCAGGCGGGCGTGATGGCGGTGGACGATGATCTGGTAGAGCTTCTCGTTCGCCCAGGCCGTGGAACTCTCGGAGCCGAGGTCGTCGAGGACGAGCAGCGGGGCCTGCTTGATGCGGTCGAACAGCTCGTCGTAGGTCACGCGGCTGTCGGGGCTGAACGTATAGCGCAGGTGGTCGAGGAGGTCGGGGACGAAGGCGAAGAAGACATCGCCGCCTCTCTCAAGGTGCGCGTTCGCGACCGCGACGGCGAGGTGGGTCTTGCCGCAGCCGGAGTTGCCAATCAGGACGAGCCAGCCGTCCGGGTCTCTGGCGAAAGCGTGCGCCGCCCTGAGGGCGCCCTGAAGGGTCTCGCGTCCCAGCCTGTCGCGGGCGCGCCCCTCGGGCTGGAAGGAGTCGAATGTCATCTGGCGGCGCAGCGCAGGGACGATGGCCCCCATCGCCGTCGCGCCCGCCTTCACGCTGCCGCCGAGGTCGATAACGCGCGACGAACGAGGGTCGGTCAGCCGGCTCTGCAGGCGGCCGTCGAGGCGGTCGATCTGGACGGACGACGTGACGATGGTGGGTAGGCCGGTTACATAGCGGTGGTTCACTATCTGGAAGAGCTTCTCTTCCGCCCAGGGCGCGCCACTGTGGGAGCCGAGGTCGTCCAGGACCAGCACGGGGACGTTCTTCACCTGATCGAACATCTCCTCGTAGCTCAACTCGGAGTCGGGGCTATAGGAGCCGCGCAACTTGTCCAGCAGGTCGGGAACGAAGGCGAAGAAGACGGGGCGGCCTCTTGCCATGAGCCGGTTGGCGGCGGCGGCCGCAAGGTGCGTTTTGCCGACGCCGTTCCCGCCGACGAGGAGCAGGACGCCCGCCGGGTCATCGACGAATCTCCGAGCGGCTTCCAAGGCGGCGTGGTAGCGGGCCTGGGCCTCCGAGCCGGAGCCGGGGCCGAGGGCGTTGAGGTCCTCCAAGCTCACGTTGCCGAGCACGCCAAGGTTGCTAAAGCGTTGGAGCCGCGCAAGGCGTTGGTCTGCGCCTGCTTGCTCCTGGCAGACGCAGGGGAAAGCGCGCCCAAAGTCAGCGTCGCCGACGGGCACGTCGCGCCGCACCCACCCTTGGCCTCCGCAGATGGGGCATGTTGCAGCTTCAGGCTCGGCGTCGAGCCGCTCCATCCAGTCAGGAACGGCGCTGGCGTTCGAGATACTCTGCCGCTGTAAGCGTCTCAGGATGTCGCCCAGGCTCTCCACGTTGCTTGGCTCCCGTACTCCCTCTCTTCCATCTCTCCAACGTCGCGGCGACGTATCGCCAGCTGCGGGCATTGCTCGCCGCCGCTTCTCGAATGGCCGATTCAATCCACCGCGCCGGGAAGTCCTCCTCGGCCGCCTTCAACTCGTCGGCGATCAGGGGCGTCAGCATGCCGATGTTCTGCTCGTACAGGTCAAAGACGTTCGGCTTCTCCCGCCGCGCCTCCCCGGCGGCCTGTGGGGCCCAGCCGAGGCTCTCCGCCGCGTGCTCGTTCTGGGGCGTGCGCAGCAGACACCACCCCGAGACCTCGATGAGGGTGCCCCGGCTCACCGCGAGGCCAAGGCCGCGCGCGATTTCCTCCTGCGAGCCGAGCGCGGCAAGGAGGACGGAGTCCGTTTCTAGGCGCGAGGCCGGGACGCGCTTGGGCGCGCCGCTCACCTGCGCCGCATGCCATAGGAAGCGGAGCGTGCACTTCAGCTCGGCGACGTCGTCAATCTCGGCGAGGAGCGAGCCGAGCAGCGGCGCGGGCACGGGGAACGATTTCGTTCCCGCAGCGAACCCCGCGAAGGCGGTCGCGCTCATGGTGTCGATAGCTCGGTGGCGAGATTCTCGAATCGAGAGAAGTTGCCTCTGAAGTAGAGGTGCACCGCGCGCGTCGGGCCGTGGCGGTTCTTGGCGATGACCAACTGCACGAGGTTCTCCGGGTAGGGGTCGGTCGGATGCCGCTGCTCCCACTGCTCCGGCGTCAGGTACTTGTCCTCGCGGTGAATGAACGCGACGACGTCCGCGTCTTGCTCGATCGAGCCCGACTCGCGCAGGTCGGAGAGCTGCGGGTGGTGGTCGGGGCGTTGCTCGATTGCACGGGAGAGCTGGGAGATGGCGATGACGGGGACGTTCAGGTCGCGGGCGATGGCCTTGAGCTGGCGCGTAATCTCGCTCAGCTCCTGGACGCGGTTCTCTCCCCGGCTTTCGCGTCCAGCGATGAGCTGGAGGTAGTCGACGATGACAAGGTCGACGCCCGAGCCGGTGTGAAGCCTACGCAGCTTGGAGCGCATCTCCAGCACGGTCTGGGCGGGCGAGTCGTCCATGTAGATGGCGAGGTCGGAGAGAGCGCCGACGCCGGTCACGACGCGGTTCATCGCGGCCTCGCCGAGCAGTCCCAGGCGGAGCAGGTGGCTGTCCACCTCGGCCTCGGCGGAAAGCAAGCGCAGGGCAAGCTGCTCGCGGCTCATCTCCAAGCTGAATACTCCGACGACGGCGCCTTGCCCCGCCGCATTCCTCGCGACGTTCATGGCGAGTGTCGATTTACCGAGGGCGGGCCGTGCCGCCAGGATGAAGAGGTCGCCTCGCTGTAGCCGGCCGAGGGCGTTGTCGATATCGGTGAAGCCGGTGGGGATGGGGGCGACGCCGCGGTCCATCGGCTCGAGGCCCGACATCCCTGCGAGAAATTCGTCTAGCACCTCATGGATGGCGACGAAGTCGCGCGTGACGTGGGTGTTACGGACGCGGAAGAGCATGTCTTCGGCCTGCTGGAGAGCTTGCTCGGTATCGGGCGCGTCCGCGTAGCCGATGGCCGCGATGTCGCCCGCCGCCTGGATGAGACGCCGCATCGTGGCGGTGCGATTGACGATCTGGGCGAAGTGCTCCGCGTGCACGGAGGTCGGAACGGCGGCAATAAGGTGGCTCAGGTACGAGGGCCCGCCCACCTCTTCCAGCCGTTCCTTGAGGGACAGCTCACGGGCGACGCTGATCTGGTCGATAGCCTCGCCGCGATGGTAGAGGGAATTGCAGGCCTCGTAGCACCAACGGTTGCGCTCGCGGTAGAAGTCCTCGGGCTTGACGAGGGCCGCGACCCGGTTAATCGCCTCCCCATCAATCAGAAGGGAGCCGACCACCGCTTCTTCAGCGTCCGGGTCATGGGGTGGCAGTTTCTCCGCGTACATCCGTTCCTTGTTACGACTCTTCCTCTTCCTCGTCTTCGTCCGCCAGCTCGGCCTCCTCCGCTTCCTCAGCGAAGTCGTCCTCGGCGGACTCTTCTTCGACAGCCTCGTCGCCGGCTTCGTTCATGAGATCAGCCTCGCCGGGGAGGTAGCCCTCCGGCACGACGGAGACCTTGACCTCGGCGGTCACGTCCCGGTAGAGACGCAGGGTCACCGGGTAATCGCCCAGCTCGTGGATGGCGGAGGCAAGCAGCACCTGACGGTGGTCAAACGCGCGGCCCGTGGCCTCGGTCAGCTTATCGGCGATGGCCCTGCTGGTGACGGAGCCGAAGAGCCTGCCGGACGGGCCGACTCTGACCTCGACCGACACCTCGGTCCCATCGATGAGCGCGGCTACCTCTCCCCACTCGTTGGAGTACTTGATGCGCTTCTCCCGGGCTGCGTTCTCAATCGTCCGCGCCCGCTGGAGCTGGTCCGGGGTGGCGGGGGCGGCGAGGGCGCGCGGCAGCAGGTAGTTCCGGGCAAACCCGTTCTTCACTTCTTTGACTTCTCCGGCATCCGCCGTGCCGACTACGTCTTCTAAAAAGATGACCTTCATCTGACTTCCTCTTGGACTGGATACTCTTGCCGCTTGCGCGGCAGGCTAACGATACGGCCAACAGGCCGCATAACATCATACCGGATTACAGTCCACGTGACGGGCGCCTTTGCGCAAGGGGCAATTGTCATCCGGCGCAGGGCGGATTATCGGCTGCCCACGTCTGGGGATTGCAAGTGGGGAATCTCGCAGTCCGGGCCACTTGCAAGTTGGCGGCCTCTCCCGTCCTTTCGCGCAGACCCTCTCCCTAGCCCTCTCCCGCAGACGAGCGAGGGGACCTGAGCAGACGGCGGAGGGGATATCCAAGCAATGACGGAGGGGTGCTTCTCCCATTCTCGAAGCAATGACAGGGTGCTTGGGCGCTACGCTCCGAGCGCGCGCTCCAATCCGGCGTAGTACGCATCGGCCAGGGCTTCGACGGGCTCGTCCACGAGGGAGGGCAGAACGAAACGGTCTCCGCCTGCCGCTCCGAGCTTGACTGCGGGCGCTCCGGCTGCCGCGGCCGCTGCTTCGACTGTCGCAACGCTCGATGCGGGGCAGCTGGCGATGGCCCGCGACGGCGCTTCGCCGAACAGCGTCGCGTCCCAGCGTCCACCGGCCCAATCGCCCTCGCCGACGAATCCCACGCCGCCGAGCAGCGCGCTCTCCGCCAGGGCGACGGCAAGCCCGCCATCCGAGCAGTCGTGGGCTGAGCTCAGCAGCCGGGCCTTCGCCAAGTCCACCAGCAGCCGTTGCAGCCGGGCCTCGGCCTCCAAGTTCAGCGACGGCTTGCCCGCGACGGCGCTGTGCTCGACCGCGAGGTACTCGCTCCCACCGAGCGTCGATTCGCCGGCTTGGAGCGGCGCGCCGAGCAGCAGGACGACGTCGCCCGCTTGCGAGAAGGCCGCGCCAACGCGCGCCGCGACATCGTCCATCAGCCCGACGGCGCCCACCACCGGCGTTGGGTAGATGGCCTCGCCCTGGGTCTCGTTGTAGAGCGACACGTTTCCGCTGACAACGGGGACTCCCAGCGCTCTGCAGGCGTCCGACATTCCACGGATGCACTCTTCGAGCTGGTAGTAGACCTCGGGCTTTTCCGGGTTCCCGAAATTGAGGCAGTCGGTGACCGCGAGGGGAGTAGCCCCGGCGACGGCGACGTTTCGGCACGCCTCGGCGACGGCCATCGCGCCTCCCGTGTAGGGGTCCAGGTAGGCGAGCCTGCCGTTGCCGTCCACCGCCAGCGCCAGCCCCTTGGGAGTCTCGCGCAGGCGCAGGACGGCCGCATCGCCCGCGCCGGGCTTGACGACCGTCCGCGTCTGCACTTCGTGGTCGTAGCGGCGGTACACCGCGCGCTTGCTGGCGATGTTCGGGGCCGCGAGCAGGGTGAGCAGGATGCGGCCAGCCTCCGACGGTTCCGGCGCATCGGGCATCGGCGCGGACTGAAGGCGGTCGAGATAGGCGGGACGCGCGCCGGGAGGCCGGTACTGCGGCGCCTCGACCAGCGTATCGATGCGCACCTCGGCCGCAAGTGCTTCGCCGTTGTAGATCCTGGCCAGACCGTCGCCGGTGACTACGCCGATAGCCGTCACGGCCAGGTCCCAGCGCTCGAAGAGAGCGGCGACGGCGTCCTCGCGGCCCGGCTTTACGATGAGCAGCATTCGCTCCTGGGATTCGGACAGCATGACCTCGTAGGGCGTCATGCCCTCCTCGCGGCGCGGCGCTTTGGCTACGTCAATCGCGACGCCCGTGCCGCCGCGAGCCGCGCACTCCATCACCGAGCTGGTGAGTCCGGCGGCGCCCATGTCCTGCATGCCGTCGAGATGGCCGCTCACTGCGGCTTCCAGACACGCCTCGATGAGCACCTTCTCCAGGAAGGGGTCGCCAACCTGGATCGTCGGGCGCATCTCGCGCTCCTCCTCGAACGTCCGCGAGGCTAGGCCGGAGGCGCCATGTATGCCGTCGCGGCCTGTTGCCGAGCCGACGACCATCAGGACGGCGCCGGGGTTCGTTGCGGCGGCGCGCATCAGGCCGCCGGCGGGGAGGAGGCCGACGCACATCGCGTTGACGAGCGGGTTGCCGTTGTAGCTGGGCGCGAAGACCACCTCGCCGCCCACATCCGGCACGCCTATGCAGTTGCCGTAGCCCGATATTCCGGCGACGACGCCCTGGAACAGGTAGCGGTTGCGCGGGTCGTCCAGGGGGCCGAACCGCAGGGAGTTCAGGAGCGCGATGGGTCTGGCGCCCATTGCGAGGATGTCGCGCACGATGCCGCCGACCCCCGTCGCCGCGCCTTGGTAGGGCTCGACGGCGGACGGGTGGTTGTGCGACTCGATCTTGAAGACAACGGACAGACCGTCGCCGATGTCCACGACGCCCGCGTTCTCCTCGCCCGCTTGCACCCGGACGGCTGGTCCGGTGGTGGGGAAGCCCTTGAGCAGGGGCTTCGAGTGCTTGTAGCCGCAATGCTCGCTCCAGAGCGCGCCGAACAGTCCGAGCTCCAGCTCGTTGGGCTCGCGTTCGAGCTTCTGCACGATGAGGTCGTACTCCTCGCGGCTGAGGGCGATCTGGTCGAGGGTTTGTTGGGATACGGGCATCAGTTGGCGGCTCCGATGAGGCCTACTCCGGCGACCACTAGGGCCGCGCCGAGGACCACTCGCGGTGTTAGGCGCTCGTGGCCTCGCAGGATGACGAGCACGAACAGGTACGAGACGAGGGGCACGGCCCCGGTAATCGGGGCGGCGACGCTGAAGTCTATACGAGCGAGCGCGGTGTAGAAGCTGCCCGTCGCCAGGGCGAACAGGGCGCCGGCCGCCAGCATCCATGCCAAGGTCGACACCGCTAGGGGACGGCCCGGGCCCGGGATGCTCTTCTTCAGTCCTTTCCGAGGGAAGGCCCGGAAGTTAATTCCCAGGGTGAACGCGAGGCCGAACAACGCTTCGTAGAACGCGACGACCACGGGGGAGGCGCCTCTGTCCACGAGGTGGTTCGCCAGCAGACCGGCCATGACGAAGGACAGCATCGCCAGCGTCGCGAACGCGAGGCCAATCATGATGCGGCGGCTGTCCGCATGCCTGGCCATAGCGCTCACCGCAGCACCCGGTTGCGGTCCGTCAGGATTACGCCGACCCCAATCACGACTGCGACCGCGCCCGCCACCGTCGCCAGGTTCGGCCGCTCGCCCGCAATGACCACGGCGAGGGCAATGGCGAAGAGCGGGCCCGCTCCCAGGATGGGCGAGGCGAGGGTGACGCCCGCGCGCTTCATGCCGTGGAAGTAGAAGAGGTTGCCCGTCACCCAGGCCAGCGCTCCCATCACTGCAGCGACTCCCACGAACGCGGGTCTGATGTCGCCGAACGCCGCAAACCCCTCGGTCGAGACGATCACGACGCCAAGGACGGCGGCCACCATCCCGACCACTGCGATCAGCACCGATTCCGGGGTTGCGCCGAACATGGCCCTGCGCACGAATACGTCGCCTGCGCCCCAGGCCAACGTGGCCACGATTGCGAGGATGATGCCGAGGCCCACGCTTCTCTGCGCCTATGCGCCCGCGCGCTCGTGAAGCGCTTCGTCGATGGACCGGAGGATCTTCAGTCCATCGTCGCCGCCAAGGGCAGGCTCGACCACACGCTCGGGGTGGGGCATGAGCCCGATGACATTGCCGGCCTCGTTCGTCACGCCGGCGATGTTCGCGCGGGAGCCGTTGGGGTTGGCCTCCGGCGTCACGTTCCCGTCGGCGTCGCAGTAGCGGAAGGCAATCTGGCCATTCGCCTCCATGCGAGCGAGCGTCTCATCGTCGGTGTAGTAGTTGCCGTCGCCGTGGGAGACGGGTATGGAGAGGACTTCGCCCTCGCGCGTCAAGGAAGTGAAGGGGACCGCCGCGCGCTCAACGAGGAGGCGCTGGGGCCGGCATCGGAACTCCAGGCTCGAGTTGCGCATCAACGCGCCGGGGAGCAGGCCCGACTCGCACAGCACCTGGAAGCCGTTGCAGCTGCCGATGACCGGCCCGCCCGCGTCCGCGAAGTCGACGACCGCCTGCATGACAGGCGAGAAGCGCGCGATGGCGCCAGGCCTGAGATAGTCGCCATAGGCGAAGCCGCCGGGGATGACGAGACAGTCGAATCGCGAGACGTCGGTCTGCTTGTGGAAGACGTACTCCGCGTCGGCGCCCAGCACACCCGTAATCGCGTCCCACCAGTCGACCTCAGACCAGGTCCCGGGGAATACGACTACTCCGTATCTAGCCGGCATCTCTTACGCCCCTCTCTCTGACTCTCTCCTGACGGGAGGGGCTGCGAGGTTCCCGCCTTCGCGGGAATGACGGAGGGGCGCTCACGCCAGCAGCTCGCCCACGATGCGGCTTACGAGGCCGCCGTCCGCCTTGCCCTTCAGCTGGGGCATGAGCTTGCCCATCACTTTGCCGCGGTCTTGGGGGCCGGACGCGCCAAGCTCGCTCACGGCCTGCTGCACGAGGGCGCGGATAGCGTCCTCACCGAGCTGCTCCGGGAGGTAGCGGGCGAGGACTTCGAGCTCCGCCTCCTCCCTTACGGCGAGGTCTTCGCGGCCGTTGTCGCGATAGGTCGTGATGCTGTCGCGGTACTGCTTGGCCATGCGGGCAAGCACGTCGAGGGCGCCCTCATCGTCGAGTTCCTTGCCCTTCTCGATCTCGGCGTTCTTCATCGCGGCCCGAATCAGGCGGACGGTGTCCTTCGTGATGAGGTCTTGGGCCTTCATCGCCGTCTTGAGGTCTTCGATCAGCTGTTCTTGAATAGGCATGTCGGCTTGTGTTCTCAGTTCTTTGCGGCGGCGGGCTGGACGGCTTCGTCGAGCTGCCGGTTGAGGCTCGCCATCTTGATGGCCGACTCCATTGAGTCGAACCCTCTGTTGCCCGCGACGCCTCCGGAGCGGGCCATCGCCTGGGCGACGTTGTTGGTCGTCAGGATGCCGAAGGCCACCGGCACGCCGGTGTCGCGCGCCACCTGAGCGATGCCCCTGGCGGCTTCGGCAGCGACGAACTCGAAGTGGGCCGTCTCGCCTCGAATCACGCAGCCGAGCGTAACGAGAGCGTCCCACTTTCCGCTGCGCGCCATGCGCGCCGCAGCCTGCGGCAACTCGAACGAGCCGGGCACTTGGACGATGGTGATGCGCTCCTCGCGCACGCCGTGCTTCAATGCCGCCTCGCGCGCGCCGCTCAGCAACCGTGACGTAATCGATTCGTTGAACTGCGAGACGATGATGCCGACGCGCAGCCCCTGCCCGTCGAGCCCCCCGCTGATCTCGTGAGCCATGCCCCTATTGTAACGAGCGCGTCCGCCCAATCGTAAGGGGCAGCTAGCTATGCGACTCCGCGCCGAGCGGGCCGAGGAGGTGGCCCATCTTGTCCTGCTTGGTCCGCAGGTAGTCGTGGTTCTCGGGGTTGCTCTCGACGACGATGGGCACGCGCTCGACGATGTTGAGGCCGTAGCTCTCCAGCCCGACGATCTTCTTGGGGTTGTTGGTCATCAGGCGCATGTTGCGGACGCCCAGGTCCACCAATATCTGGGCGCCGACGCCGTAGTGGCGCAGGTCCGGGGGGAAGCCGAGCCGCTGATTGGCCTCGACGGTGTCGGCGCCGTCGTCCTGGAGCGCGTAGGCCTTGATCTTGTTGTGCAAGCCAATGCCCCGACCCTCCTGCCTCATGTAGAGGAACACGCCACGGCCCGCCTCGGCTATGGCCTTGATAGCTATGTCGCGTTGAGCGCCGCAGTCGCAGCGCATGCTCCCGAACACGTCGCCGGTGAGGCATTCGCTGTGCACCCGCACGAGCACCGGCTGCTTGGTTCGGATGTTCCCAAACACCAGCGCCACGTGCTCGGACGGATCGACGTCGGACCGGTAGGCGAGGGCCTTCGCCACGCCGTACGCCGTTGGAAGGCGCGCCTCGGCGACGCGTTCGACGAGACGCTCGTGCTCCAAGCGGTAGGAGATGATGTCAGCGACCGTGACGATGTCGATTCCCAGCTCGCGCGAGATTTCATCGAGCTGGGGCATTCGCGCCATCGTGCCGTCAGGATTCATGATTTCGCACAGCACGCCGGCAGGCTGCAGGCCCGCCATCCTCGCTAGGTCGACGGTCGCCTCCGTCTGGCCGGCCCGGACGAGAACGCCGCCCTCCTGGGCGCGCAAGGGGAACATGTGCCCCGGCCTCGCCAGGTCCTCGGGCTTCGTCGCCGGGTCCACCAGCGCTTTCACCGTGGCGGCGCGGTCATGCACCGATATGCCGGTGCCGCCGTTGTCGATGTCGACCGAGACGGTGAAGGGAGTGGTGTGCTTCGAGGTGTTGTGCTCGACCATCATGTCGAGGTTCAGCTGGTTGAGCCGCTCGCCAGTCATCGGCACGCAAATCAGGCCCCGCCCACGGGTCGCCATCAGGTTGATAGATTCCGGGGTGACCCACTGGGCCGCCATGACGAAGTCGCCCTCGTTCTCACGGCTCTCGTCGTCCACCACGATGACGAATTTGCCGGTGCGGATGTCTTCTATGGCCTGTTCGACGCTGATGAGCGGCATCGCTTGCTCCTACCCGTCCACTCTTGGCCCGCTCGCTCCTGACGAGACGAGGCGCTCAACGTATTTGGCGAGGATGTCGACCTCGATGTTCACCCTGTCTCCCGGGCTCCTAGCCCTGAAGGCGGTGTGCTCTACGGTATACGGTATCACGGCGACCGTGAAGTCCGGGCCTTCGACGCCCGTGACCGTGAGGCTGACGCCGTCGATGGCGACGAACCCCTTTTCGACCACGTAGCGCGCTAGCCCTTCGGGGAGCCGCACCTGCAGCACGCGATTCTCCGCGGGCCCGCCGAACGCCACGATCTCGGCGGCGCCGTCCACATGCCCCTGAACGATATGGCCCCCCATCCGCGACTCGGGCGTGAGAGCGCGCTCCAGGTTCACCGGGTCGCCCGTTCCCATGGCCCCGAGGTTCGTGCGGGCGAGGGTCTCCTCGACAACGTCGACGGTGAAGGCCGTAGGCGTGCGCGAGGTTACGGTGAGGCAGACGCCGTTGATTGCTATGGAATCGCTGACGGCGAGGGCGCCCATCACCGAGCCCCCTGCGACGCGCAAGGCGTTCCGGGACTGCTCGACAACCTCGCCTACCTCTTCGACGATGCCTGTGAACACGCTTCTCCCCTCCTCAATTCTCCTGACTGATTTCTAGTTTACGCTCCCTCCCTCCACGCCCCCGGCAGAAGGGGAATGGCAGAAGGTTAGAACCATACGTTCATGTTGGGGGGTTCTATGAAGGCGAGGGCCAGGGCGTCGGCTTTGTCGGGAGAGGGGACGCCTTGGCGGCGGAGCGTCGCCTTGCTTTCGAGGTGGATGCGGCCCGCCGACGAGATGTCGTAGCGCTGGGCGAGGAGCTGGCCCGCGAGCTCGTCGTCGGGCGGGAGGGACATCTGACCCTCGCGGAGGCGGCGGGCGACCTCCCAGAAGACCTCGGCCCGCATGTCGGCGAACTGGGCGGGCCGGTACGCGCTGCCGCCGCCCTCGACGCCGATGACGGGGACGCGGAGCTGCTTCAGGCGGTCGACCACGCCCCCGCCGACGCCGGTCTCGTCGACGAAGACAGCGGGGATGCGCAGGGTCTCGGCGATCTCGCGGACCTCGTCGGCGAGGCGCATGGTGTCCTTTCGCTCGAAGGAGATGATGCGCTCGACGCGGTCGCCGCGTCGGAGGCAGATGACGGACTTGTCGTTGCCGAATCGTGCGACGTCGACGCCCATGCGCCAGGGCATGTTGAGGTGAGGGCCGTCGGTGGGGGGGATGAGGTCCCCCCTCCCGGCCTCCCACACACCTCCCCGCGCGTTGCTGCGCTCGCGCTCCCCTCCCGCAGACGGGCGGGGGTTTTTGAGGTCTCCCGCTGACGGGAGAAGGGAGTCGCCGGACTCGCGGCGCCAGCGTTGGATGGCGGCGTCGACGTAGACGCGGGAGGTGAGGGAGTCTTCGAGGGCGGCGGGGAACTGTCCGAGGACGGAGGCGATGTAGAGGGGCGAGTCCGGGCCCCATTCCCGGCGGCGCTCCTCCACGTCCTCGGGGGTGACGAGACCGGGGAGGGCGTCGAGACGGCCCTCCTGGACGTTGGGGGAGTCGAAGGCGGAGATGGAGACGCGCTCGTAGAGCGGACTCTTGCCGTGGTGGGAGTCGTAGAACTCTCCCGTGAGGCTGAGCGGATTGCCCAACAGGAGCATCTTCTTGGGGTTGAGTCGCTTCAGGGCCTCGAAGTAGGGCTGCTTGACGCCCTGGGCCTCGGTGACGATGACCATGAGCTCCGGCGAGTGGAAGCCTTGGAGGTTGTGCTGGTTGTTGGAGGTGACGCAGAGGCCGACACGGTCGGGTCCTGCGCGGTACTCGCCGACGTGGACGGAACCGGCGAGGCGGTGTTTGGCGGCGGCGTGGGCGGCGCGGAGCTCCTCCCAGACGATCTCCTTGACCTGTCGGAGCGTGGGACCGGTGACGATGACCTTGGCCTTGGGTCGAGTCTCGATCCACCAGAGGATGGCGCGGGCTGCTGCCCAGTCCTTGCCGGAGGAGTTGCACCCGACGACGGAGACGCGTCGTTTGTCGCTGACGAGTGCGCGGAGCAGCTCTTCCTGCTTGGCGTAGGGGGCGCCTGAGCCGGAGAGGATGTCTTTGACGAAGCCGAGGGGATCGTCTCTGTAGGGTGAGAGGTCGATGGTGTCCTCCTTTCGTGGGCGCCCGGTGGAACAAAAAGAGCCGCCGGGCCTTGCTGTGGCGCCGGCGGCTCGTCCGCTCGGTGGTGGGTGGGGTGTCGGGTGGGGGTTGGGTGTGTGGCGTTATTATGACATAGAGTTGTCGGTTATGTCAAGCCCCTTCCGGCTTCCCCAGTGGGCAAGAGGCAATAGGAGGGGAGTCGGTGCTCGTGGGCGGTAGCTTGAGTTCCCCGGCAGGCAGCGGCGCACAAGACCACGGATCGGGTTCGAATCCCCTTGAGTGCGTCTTAGGAGACTGGACTGCGAATGTTCGAATTCTTTGTTGACTTTGACCCCGGCCGGAGCAAGCAACGGCGAAATGGCAGGCGAAGGATTTAGCCAGTAATTCTCAATGGGATGGGCTTGCAATGGTACGATGTTCAGGGATCAACAAGCGGGGTGCTGTAGCTGTGAACGACTACCGCCAGACTATGACCGACTACTTGGCCGAATCCCTCCGTATGATTGAGCGGTTGCTCTCCGGGGCAGATTTTGGACATTCGTTCCCACATGTCTTTGGGCATCCACGTGACAACAATGCGGAATTGTTTATCCGCAACGAGTGCGGACTTCTCCTCCGGAAGGCTCAACTGCACGTGATCGCTGTCCTGCTGGCGAACAGCAGGAACAATCTACATTCTATGGCCGTCCAGATGCGGGTTGTATTGGAGTGTGCGACGCAGGTGATTGCCAAGGCAAATGCCGTTGCAGGCGGTTCTCCTAAAGCGTTTGCGCATGTTCTGAATGCCACAGAATACGACTTTAGCCGTGCTATGGCCAGATTGGGTCGTGGGTCAATCACGCAAGAAGACATCAAAGAAATGATAAATGAAGCGAGGGTAGCAATCGGCGAACGCCCTCGAAAAGCTCCCAAGCGAATTACACTATCCGGCGAGGCTGAGGCGCTAATACATGGACGTGAGTGGTACGAACATCTCTCTAACTCTTTTGCGCACACTGAATCCAGCGCACTTGCGGGCATATCCTATGGTGGGGGTGTAGTCTCAATAGGCACGGAACTTGATGAATTGGCTTTCGCAACGCTATTGGATTACCTTACCGAACAAGTTACTAGGATGCTGGCCGGAAATGGTTTTCTGCGAATTGCAGTCGATGGAGACAGGCAACCCTATGAAGAAGCACTGCATCTTCTGGAGCGCAAGAGAGAAGCAACAAAACCGTACCAATAGACGGTCATCAGGAGGCCCCATGTGAGCACAAATCAGATTTCGTCCCGCAAAGAGGCAGAGGAAATCCTACATGCACGCTGTGAGAGGTGTGTGGGGTATTTGAGCGAGCTGCAGACGATACACCTGGCTATGGATGGCCCCACGAGGAGGCCAACAGAATCTGAAGCTGAAGCCGTGCTGCAGCTTCGGAAGGTATTCTTTCACATTCAGGCTCTCACTTCCTGGGCCGTGGACACGCAGGTGATTCACGTAATGGGCCCAGATATTCGGGCAGCCGAAGAGCAGTTGGCTATTATCAATGGCCAACTCCCTAACGATAATCACGTCGCTGACCTTGCCCAGCTACGTAAGAGTTTTTCCGATAGGGATGCACAGCTGGCCCCTTTTTCACATCCTACTCCGGTGAACTTGATTTTCTCCCGAGACGTTGGTGGTCTCGGCGAGGGTGACACTATCCTGATCTTGTCTAAATTGAACCTATTGTTAGCTGAATTGGTCGTTGACTATTCCATGGGATTAGGTGCAGTTGCCGACTTACTTGACCCTCCAAGGCAGTCGGAAATCCTCGATGTAATGAATCGGTCTGGAGAAGACTTCGGCCTATTTCCCGGTCGAGGCGTTCCTCAGATTTCGATATAGGAACGAATAGCTGTGATCATGGCCTGCCGCTGCGGGGCCACGCCCCGGACCGTTAAGGCCCTCAGCAGTCTCTTCCAGCAGATCGTCCGCGGCGGCGCGCAGGCGCTCGGCCGCCTCGGTGCCTTCCCTCACGCCCAGCCGGCACCGCAGCTCCTCCAGCGCCGTATCGCGGTCCGTGTCCAGCACGGCTCCCTCAGATCTGAGCGTGGTTACGTCGGGCGAGGTTCCCGCATTCGCGGGACAGACGAGTTGGGTTGGAGGTGGAGCGTGGGTAGTTGTGGGCGAACGCTTCTCCTCCCCCCGCGCTTTGCTGCGCTTGCGCGTCCCCTCCCGCAGCCGGGAGGGGTGCGTGGCCTATCGGCCACCCTAGGTTCCCGCTTTCGCCGGAATGACGAGAGGGGGGCGGGAATGGCGGGTGGGGGTGACGGGGATAGTTGCGGGCGAACGCTTCTCCTTCCCCGTGCTTTCCTGCTGCGCCCGCCAGAAATAGGGAGCCGTGTCGCCCTTGTGACATTTGCCGGTTGCGCAAACGAACTCCCCTCCCTACCCTTTATCCAACAGCCCTGACCCCACCGGCGGCGTAGCCGGACGCAGAGCCGGGTCCCAGAGGAGGAATGCTACCGAATGAGACCAAATGAGACCGCTAGGAACACTGCCCTCAGCCCGCGCCAGGCTGCGGCTCTGCCTTACATCGCATCGGGGCGGACCCTCCCCCGCGCTTTGCTGCGCTCGTACGTCCCCTCCTGCAGACGGGAGGAGGCGCCTGGCCTATCGGCCACCCTGGGTTCCCGCTTTCGCGGGAATACGGGGGGATGCTGACGGCCTGCGGCGTGGTCCGACAGGCTCATCACGAACCTATTTGGGGGCGGCGAACCCCGTGTTCATTGAGAGGGATAACCGACGACCATGATGTCACCGTCCAGCTCCGTGTACTCGGCGGCATCGAGGCGCAGGGCTCCGGCAATGGCCTCGGCCCCTCCTCCCGCCACCGGCCCCGGCGCGCCTTCGCCGCCGATGATAACCGGCGCAATGAATGCGACGACCTTGTCCACGAGCCGCTGCTTGAACAGAGCGCCGTGGAGCGTCGCGCCGCCCTCGACGAGCACCGACATTATGCCGCGCGCGCCCAGCTCCGCCATGAGCCGCGCCAAGTCCACCCGGCCGCCCGCGCCTGCCGCGAACGCGTCGGCCCCGGTCTCCGTTGCGGCGCGCGCGGCATCGTCGTTGGCGACGGCGATGAGCGTCCGCCCCGGCTCAGCCAGCATTGCGGAGGTCGCCGGAAGCCGGCCTGCGCTATCGACGACGACGCGCAGCGGCTGCCTGCCCGACTCGTTCGGGACGTCGCGGACCGTCAGCTTAGGGTCGTCGGCGAGGGCCGTGCCGATGCCCACCATCACGGCATCGGCCTCGGCGCGCAGGCGGTGCGCCTCGCGCCGCGAGGTCTCGTTCGATATCCACCGCGAGTCGCCCGTGCGGGTCGCGATCTTACCGTCGAGGCTCATGGCGAACTTGGCGACGACGAGGGGGAGGCCCGTCGTGACGTGCTTGGTGAAGGGCTCGACGAGCCGCCGGGCCTCGCGCGGGCCGTCGTCCACGGTTACGGTCACGCCCGCGCGCCGCAGCGTCTCGACGCCGCGTCCGGCGGTATGCGGCGCCGGGTCCATGACCGCGACGCGAACCGCGCTCACGCCGGCGGCGATGATGGCGTCCGTGCAGGGCGGCGTGCGTCCGTGGTGCGCGCACGGTTCGAGCGTGACGAAGAGCTCCGCCCCGCGAGCGTCGCCGCCGGCCATGCGGAGCGCCTCGACCTCGGCGTGGCCTTGGCCGGGCGGCAGCGTCCGCCCTTCGCCAACCACGCGCCCGTCCTTCACGACGACGGCCCCCACAGGAGGGTTAGGGCTCGTTGTCCCCACGGCCTTCCGGGCGAGGTCGATCGCCCGCTGCATATGGTTGGGATTGGTCATGCGGCGCCTACGCAGGGAGTATAAGACGCGGTCGCGGGGAAGGGCCCGTTTGCTACGATCTGTTCGTCGAGCGCGAGGGCGAGTCGTGCTTCTTGCGAAGGAAGGCCCAGGTCAGGCGACGCGAGAGGCGGTGTGACCGTGAAGGCGCTGCCGCCAGCCCTCAGAGGCAGTATTGTTGATGGCTTGATACGCATCCGAAATGTAACTACACTATCGAGACCAAGGCGGGCCAACACAGTGGGATGGACATGGGATGAGGCCAAGAACCGTGCGAATAGACAGAAACACAAGATTAACTTCATGGACGCTGTCCGCGTGTTCGACGATCGGTACCTTTGCACCGTCCCTGACCCCTACCCCGAAGAGGCCCGCCTTCGGACGTTTGGAGTCGTTCAAGGGCTGTTAATTGTGGTCATCCACACGGGTCCGGTAGAGAACGCAACCACCGGGGAGTTTGCCGGACGCATCATCTCAGCGAGAAAGGCCACAGGCCATGAGAGACGACGCTATGAAGAAGGAACCCTCTAGTCTCCTGCCGGTAGAGCCCACCGACTGGGAAGCCCTCCGCAATATGGGCGACGAGGACATCGACACGTCGGACATTCCCGTCGTGGAGTATGCCGAGTGGCCGCCGCGCGGCACAACGCTTCGGCCTGCCAAGCAGCAAATTACACTGCGCCTAGATGCCGGCATCGTCGACTGGTTTAAGGCCAACACCACGGATACGTACCAGGCCTACATCAATCGGGCGTTGCGATACTTCATCTGGCAAGAGATGGGCTCGATGCCGGGAGGCCCGTCCAACGCCGTGGTTCCGCCATGGCGCGAGGCGCAGCAGCGAGAGGCCGAGCAACTCGTTGCGGGAGTCGCTGAGCGTTCGGCCCCGTACGGCGCGGCTGCGGATGCGCGCAGCCCTTGCTCCTGCGGCTGCGGCAAGTTCCCCAAGGGGCCGGGCAGCGTCTACCTTCCAGGTCATGACACCAGGATGTACCGCATCCAAGACCTGATTCACACGATGGCGCAGAGTGGTTTGACGCGGCTGCTGGCAATTGCGCAAACGCACAGAGAACGTGTGGCGGCCCGCGACCGGGGCGGCCCGTGCATCTGCGGCTGCGGCGACGTCCCTGCCGGCAGGCGGAGCCGGTTCCTCATGGGGCATGATGCGCGCTATCGCGGTTTTCTACTCGCGGAGCTGCGGGCGGAGGCGGCTGAGTAGGCAGGAGACCTTGTTTTCGTATGGCTTCTGCTCAGAAGCGGATGCGGGGGTCCAACTTGCGGAGGAGCTCTCGCGGGTTCCCCGTCGCCGCTAGGTAGCAGAGCCCGGAGACGAGGGCGGTGAGCCCTCCGATGGAGAAAACGACGACGACCGGCATCCCGGCCAGCGTGAGCGCCGCCGCGAAGGCCAGCAGTGCGCGCCGCCCCGCCTGCGAGCTGCTTCGGAGCGCAGCGTGAAGTCCGATTGGCGCGGCGAGGACCGGCAAGAGCGAGGTGTACGCGAGGAGCTGGACAAGGGAGCTGTCGAAGCCCTCCTTAGCCTGGAAGGAGGCGACGAGCACAAGGCCAATCATCCCGCCGCCCCCGCCGAGGACAGCGGCGCCGATGGCGAGCGCGTTTGGCTCGCGGCGAGGGTCGCCGCCCATCCACGCCAAGGGAAGCGCGGCGGAGGCGGCGATCAGGAGCATCACGATGATGAAGATGAACAAGGCCACGGACAGATTCTAGCTTGCGGGGGCGCGGTCTAGAGGATTTGGCCGTCGTCTTCGCGGAGCATCGTGCTGCGCAGGAGGGGGAGGGGCGGCCCGCCGTGGCTGAGGAGCTCGTCGTGGAAGGCTCCGAGGCTGTAGTCCGAGCCTTGCTGCGTCTGCCAGTCGGAGCGCAGCTTGTAAATCATCATCTTGCCCAGGGTGTAGTTGAGGTAGCCGGGGTCGAAGGTTCCGCGGAGCGCCTCCTGGGACGCGGGCAGCTCGGCCATGAACGCGTTGTCTTGGAAGAAGCGCGCCGCGTCAGCCAACGGCATTCCCTGGGTGTGCATCCGCAGCGAGCAGAGGAGCCGGCAGACGCGGACGAGCGCTTCTTGGGCCATAGCGAGGCGCAGCTCGGGGTCGCCGCCGCCATATCCCGCCTCCAAGAACATCTCCTCGCAGTAGTGCGCCCACCCCTCCCAGAACGAATACGCGCCGAAGACCTTGGCGACGTCGGACGGAGCGCCGCCGTTGCGAAGGAAGTGGACGTAATGGCCGGGATAGACCTCGTGAATCGAGATGATTCTCAAGGTCGGGTAGTTGAAGTTGGAGAGCCACTCCTCGGCCTGGGCCGCCGTCCAGCGGTCGTCGACGGGCGTGACGTAGTAGAAGGCCTCGGTCGCGACCGTCTCGAAGGGGCCGGGGCTGTTCATCGCCGCGAACGCCCAGCGCATGAAGGCGGGCGTCTCCTTCACCTCCGCGCGGACCTCGGAGACCACGCTCGCCACGCCTTGGTCGATAGTGTAAGCCCGTACCTCCTCGAGCATCGCGCGGGCGTCGTCGAGCAGTCCCTCGGCGGTCGGGTGGCGCTTGCCGATGACGGCCATCGCTTCGGCTACGTTCTCGCTGCCGACGATTTCTTTGGCGGCGGATGCCGCGACCTCGAGGTTCCGCCGCAGCTCGCGCTCCCCCGCGGCCTCAATCTCGGCGAGGGGGAGCTCGACCATCTCGCCGTGGTGCAGCATCTTGGCGTAGAGGTCCGGGCCCATCGCGAAATCGCTGGCCGGCTCGTGGGATCTGAGGCGCGCGATCAACGTGTCCACCGCGTCGGCGGCGCGTTCCACGATGCTCGCCATCTCCTCGCCCGATGCGCCTCCGTGCAGCCGGACGAAGGCGGCTACTTCATCGCGATAGAACCCCGCCGTGCCTTGGTAGGAATCGATGCTCTGGCGCAGGACCGGCTCGGGGAACGGGGGTTCGAGTAAGGCAGCCAGCGCTTCGAGGTAAGCGGGCGCCTGTCGCAGGGCTTGGACCAGCGACGCGGTCCGCTCTTCGGGCGGCGCGTACGACCGGTCCATGTAGCTCGTGACCTCGATGGGCCCCATCAGCGCCATCGGGTTTCGCCGGAAGGCACGCCACTCGGTGAGTTCGAAGAGTTCGCCATCGACCCCTGCGATCAACAGTTCGCGGTCGAACCGCTGCCGGTCGGTCAGCGACGCGGGGTCGAGGCCAGTGAGCTGTCCGGCGGACACGCGCAACTGCTCGACACGTGCCGCGATAGCTTCTGCCGAGAGGACGGGCATCCGTCCGTCGTACTCATGCAAGCCGACAGCCGAGGCCTCGTGGGGGTAGGCCTCCCATCGCTCATCGAGGATGCGCTTGGCTAGGGAGTCGAACGCGGCGTTTGCGAGGGATGCGGTCATGGGGGGAGCTTACCAGCGTCCTCGCTTCGATGGGGCGTCGCCCCTCTGCGCTCCCCGGGTTAGCGTCAGGAGAACGAGACGCAGGCGTCGGATACGACGCGGAGCACGGATTCCTGGTTGAAGCGACGTTTGTACTCGTCCGAAATCTCGTTGAGCAGGAGCGTGCTGTCACCATCGGGCGGCGTCAGGACTACGAGCAATTTGGAGCGCTCTTTCTGGACCAGCCCCTCGGAGTCGCGCCACTGTCCCTGAGCGTCGAGGACGGTTAGGCCGTCCGGGAACGAGGAGTAACCGTATCTTCGAGGAACATGGCCCACGCCGCGTCATCCACGACCTCGCCGGACCGGTCGCCGCGGCCCATGAAGAGCTCGTATTTCACGAACGGTTCGGCGCCTTCAGGACAAGTAGGCGCATCAGCATCGGCGCACGCGGCGACGGCCATGATGGCAAACGCCAAGCAGACCAACATCGTCGTCCGCACCAAAGCACCCTCTCAGAGACATTCCAGGTCGCGGGCTTGCTATGCCGCGCTGCTCCCCGCCAGCGGACGCGAAGAGCGTCCGCCCTCTACTATCGCGGCTGCGCCTCGGTGGAGACAAGGGTTGTGCTCGCGGGCGGCCCCCTCTGACTCTGGGGACTGCTTGGGGGAGACCTGAGTTCCCGCGTGCGCGGGAATGACGGGGGCAAGGGCTGCGCATGGGCTATCATCGGCGCGCCGGTCGCCTGCGCGATGGCCGGTCTACTGCGGTCCAGGAGAGGGGGCAATCATGCCGGACCTGCCGACCCAAGATGACGTTTTGGCTTACTTCACCTCCCTGAGCAATTGGGGGCGATGGGGCGATGAGGACGAGCTCGGCACGATGAACCACATCACCCCGGAGACGCGCCGGAGAGCGGCGTCCCTGGTGCAAGAGGGCGTAGCGGTGTCGTGCTCGCGGACGCTCAGCAACGCGCCGGGGCCGGACGTGCTGGCGCAGCCGGTCCACTACATGATCGAGTCCGGCGAGGGCTACGCCCATGACGAGAAGGCGGGGCCGCCCCGTCCGGCGCAGACGTCCTCGGACTTCATCGGGGTCGCCTTCCATGGGCACACCGTCACCCACGTCGACAGCCTGTCGCACTTCTTCTTTGGCGGGAAGATGTACAACGGCAAGCCATCCAGCTTGGTGTCCAGCCGCTACGGCGCGACCAGAGAGTCGATAGAGGTGCTCCAAGGCGGCGTCCTGGCCCGCGGCGTATTGCTGGACATCCCCCGGCTGCGCGGCGCGCCGTGGCTGGACCCCGGCGACGGCGTGCTGCGGGAGGATCTGGCGGCGGCGGAGGTCGCGGAGGGCGTCCGCGTTGGATCCGGCGACGTCCTGCTGGTGCGGACGGGGCAGCTGCGCCGCCGCGCGGAGCTTGGCCCGTGGAACATTCCGGCGGAGGGCGGCACGGGCACGCACGCCAACTGCTTGCCCTTCTACCATGAGCGCTCCATTGCCATGCTGGGGTCGGACACGGGCAACAGCCTGCCCCACCCAGGATTCGACCGGCTGACCAACCCGGTGCACCAGGTGGGCATTGTGGGCATGGGCCTGTGGATACTGGACAACGCGGACCTCGAGAGGCTCGCAGAGGCGTGTGGGGAGCGGGGCCGCTGGGAGTTCATGATCACCATCAACCCCCTCCGCATCGAAGGCGGCACGGGATCTCCGGTGAACCCCGTGGCGGTGTTTTAGGCCGCGAAGAGGGACTGTGTATGGAACTAGGACTGCGATATGGAACTAGGACTTGAGGGGCGCACCGCGATCGTTGGGGGCGCCAGCCAGGGAATCGGCTATGCCGCCGCCCGCGCGATAGCGAGCGAGGGCGCGAAGGTCACCATCGCCGCCAGGCGCGCCGAGGAGCTGGAGCGCGCCGCAGCGCGGCTGTGCGACGAGACCGACAACGACAACGTCCTCGCCGTCGCTGCGGACTTGTCAGACCCGGAGGAGATACGCGCTGTTGTCGAGCAGACGCGGGAGCGGTGGGGGCGCATCGACATCGTGGTGAACAATCTGGGCGGCCCGCCCCCCGGCGATCTGCTCGATTTCACCGAGGAGCAGTGGCAACTGGCGTTCGACCTGAACTTCAACAGCGCGCGGCGGCTGAATGAGCTCGTCCTGCCGGAGATGCTGGAGCGTCGCTTCGGACGGATCGTGTCCGTTCTGTCCAAGACGATCAGGGAGCCGGAGGACAAGCTCGGTCTGTCCACGGTTGCCCGCACCGCGCTCGCTTCCTACGCGAAACTCCTCGCGCTGGAGGTCGCGGCTCACGGCGTGACGGTGAAAAACGTGCTCCCCGGCTCGATAGAAACGGAGCGCCTGCGGTCGGTCATCGAGACGCAGGCCAAGGCCGCCGGACGGAGCGTCGAGGCGCAGCGGGAGGTCCGGCTGGCCACTGTCTCGGCGAAGCGGTTCGGGCGAGCGGAGGAGGTCGGCGACCTCATTGCGTTCCTGGCGTCGGAGCGCGCCGCGTTCGTGACGGGGCAGTCCATAGCGGTCGACGGCGGCCAGATCAAGGGCATGTTCTAGGAGGCGCCTATGCAACCCGCCCCGCACGAGGCTTTCCCCATCGAGCAGGCCCAGGAGTTCCTGGCCACGAGCGACCTCGACGCTTGGCTCGTCTACGACTACCAAGGCTCGAACCCTGCGCTCGCCGACCTGACGGGCATTGAGGGGCACTTCACGAGGCCGGTGTTCCTCCTCGTGCCGCCGGACGGCAGTCCCTCGCTGTTCGTCAGCGCCGTCGACGCTGGGCAAGTGCACTCCGACGCGCCGCTCCTCGCCGTCTATCGCGGCCTGGAGGATATCCACGCGCTGCTGCGGACGGCGCTGCGTCCGTTCGGGCGCGTGGCGATGGAGTACTCGCCCAACAGGGAGCTGCCGCGCGCCGGGCGCGTCGACGCCGGGACGGTCGAGCTGGTGCGCTCCTTCGGCGTCGAGGTCGCGTCCTCCGCCGAACTGTTGCAGTACGCGACGCAGCGCTGGACCGAGGCCGGACTCGCGTCGCACCGGCGCGCGTCCGCCGTGATTTCGGCGGTTGTCCTCGACGCGTTCGCGTTCATCGGGGAGGGTCTCTTGTCCGGCGTAACGGAGCACGACGCGGCGCAGTACATCATGGGCCGGTTCTCGGACGCAGGGCTGGTCACGGACCACGGGCCGGTCGTCGCGGCGAACGCCCACGCCTCCGACCCCCACTTCGACCCTACGCCCGAGGCGAGCGTCGCCTTCCGTCGCGGTGATTGGGCGCTGATCGACCTCTGGGCCCGCGAACCGGGCGCCGACGGCATCTACGCCGACATCACGTGGACCGCCTACATCGGACGAGAGGCGCCGGCCGAGCATCAGCGGGTCTTCGACGTGGTGGCCGGCGCCCGCGACGCCGCAGCGGAGTTCCTCGCCAAGCGGTTGTCCTCCGGCGAGAACGCGCAAGGCTGGGAGGCCGATCAGGTCGCTCGCGACCGTATCGCCGCCGCTGGGTACGCGGACTACTTCGTCCACCGCCTAGGTCATAGCCTCGGCAAGCAAGTGCACGCCGGCGGCGTCAACCTGGACAACCTAGAGACGCACGACACCCGCACGTTTCTGCCCCGGCTAGGCTTCACCATTGAGCCCGGCGTCTACCTGCCCGGTTTCGGCGTGCGCTCGGAGATCGACCTCTACGTCGGGGAGTCCGGCCTCGAAATCACCACGCCCGTGCAGCGCGAGATAGTGCTGGTCGGGTGAGGAGTCTGGGGCGTGCACTGCCGAAAGGGTTAGGGTGCACCCTGGGAGCTCGCCTCGTGGAGGGTAATTCGTTGGTAATGCCGAATAGAGCGCACGCAAAAAGGCCAACGAGCGCACATGGGGCATTCGCCGCTGCGACGGCCCTCCTCCGGTCGGCCCCTGTTCTGCTCCTTGCCATTCTGCCTATGGCGGCTGTCCTGGCCGCCTGCAGCGGCGAGGCGTCCGGCGACCCCGTTCAGGCCACCCTGGAATCCCGGTCCGGCGAGTCCTCCACGTCCTCCGAGAGGGATACCGAAGACGAAGGCAAGGGGGTTGACGACTCGGTGCGCTTCGCGTCCGTCAGCGCCGGGGCCGGCTACACCTGCGGGGTGAGGGCTGACGGCTCCGTGGCCTGCTGGGGCGTTAGCCATGGCGAAGCCACGTCGCCGGAGGGGGAGTTCGCATCGGTCAGCGCCGGGGGCCACACTTGCGGGGTGAGAAGCGACGGCTCCGTGGCCTGCTGGGGCTTTGACTACCAAGGCCAAGCCACGCCGCCGGAGGGGGAGTTCGCATCCGTCAGCGCCGGTGGAGAACACACCTGCGGGGTGAGGGCTGACGGCTCCATCGCCTGCTGGGGCAGTGATGGCTATGGCCGAGCCACGCCGCCGGAGGGGGAGTTCGCTTCCGTCAGCGCCGGGGACTTCCACACCTGTGGGTTGAGGGCCGGCGGCTCCGTGGCCTGCTGGGGCAGTAATCATTATGGCGAAGCCACGCTGCCTGCGGGCGGGGAGTTCGCTTCCGTCAGCGTCGGGATATTCCACACCTGCGGGTTGAGGACCGACGGCTCCGTCGCCTGCTGGGGCCGTGATAACGCTGGCGAAACCACGCCGCCAGAGGGGGAGTTCGTTTCCGTCAGCGCTGGCGGCCAGTACACCTGCGGGGCGAGGACGGACGGCTCCGTGGCCTGCTGGGGCTACACTGGCCCTCGCAGGTACAGCAGGCTGCCTGAGGGGGAGTTCGTTTCCGTCAGCGCCGGGAACAGCCACACCTGCGGGGTGAGGACCGACGGCTCCGTCGCCTGCTGGGGCCGTGATAAAGAAGGCGAGGCCTCGCCGCCTAGAGGGGAGTTCGTTTCCGTCAGCGCCGGAGGCGAAGTCTTATGGCACTTCCGCGACCTCGGCGACACCTGCGGGGTGAGGGGCGACGGTCGCGTGGTCTGTTGGGGCCTGAATCTGAGGGTGGTAGTGTTGCCGTAGACCGCAATCTTACTTGAGTCGGCTGGCCGGTCCCAGCGCGCTGCGATGAAGGTCCGGAGTCTCGCGCAGCGCAACTTCCATGGACATCAGGTTCTCCATCAGGTCCGCTCCAGCCTCCACCGCCGGACCGAAGTTCGCCTCCCCGACCAACCGTCTGAAGGCCATGCTTGCATCCGCTGCGCGTAGGCGACTGGGAGAAGGGTACGCAATGCCACGCGATCGCATGTACCGGCAGGGCATCGTCAAGCGGTCTCCCTCGACGGAGCACAAGGGTGTCACAGTGGGAAGCCTATGGAGCGCATCGTCGCGGCTTCATCCAATTCCGGTGACCTCGTGCTCGACCCGTTTCGCGGGTGCGCCATGGCCTGCGTCACGGCGGAACGGCTCGGCCGGCGGCGGGTAGGCATCGGATATGCCCAACCACCGAGGTTGACTAGCCTCGAGATGGGCCTGTTACAACCGCCCTGGCAAGCACGAACAGCGTAACGGGCAGGCGCGCGGCGCTGTTGTAGCGTACGCCGGGCTAGGCGCGCTCAGCTTCCGCCCCCGTCCGGCTCCATGCAGAACGGGATATCGAGGCCGTCCATGAGCAACACCGGGATATTGCGGAAGGAGACGGGTATGCACGCGGTGGGAGAGAAGTCATTGGGACCAAGCGACAACTGGAGCAGGTTCGTCGGAGCGCCCAGCTCCGGCGGTATCTCCCCGCTCAACTGGTTCCCACCGAGGTGCAGCGTTTCCAAGTTGGCGAGGTTGCCCAACTCCGCCGGTATCTCCCCACTCAACTGATTCCCACCGAGCAACAGCCTTGTCAAGTTGGCGAGGTTGCCCAACTCCGGCGGTATCTCCCCGCTCAACTGGTTTCCACTGAGGAACAGAAATATCGAGTTGAGGTTGCCCAGCTCCGGCGGCATCTCCCCGCTCAACTGGTTCCCGTCGAGCCACAGCCCACGCAAGTTGGCAAGGTTGCCCAACTCCGGCGGTATCTCCCCGCTCAACTGGTTCCGACTAAGGACCAGCATTCCCAAGTTGGCAAGGTTGCCCAACTCCGGCGGCATCTCCCCACTCAACTGGTTCTCGTCGAGCCACAGCCCATGCAAGTTGGCGAGGTTGCCCAGCTCCGGCGGTATCTCCCCTCTCAACTGGTTGTTGCGGAGGTCCAGCGTTTCCAAGTTGGCGAGGTTGCCCAACTTCGCCGGTAGCTCCTCGCTCAACTGGTTATGGTCGAGCCACAGCGTTTCCAGGTTGGTGAGGTCGCCCAGCTCCGGCGGTATCTCCCAGCTCAACTGGTTATAGCCGAGCAACAGCGATTTCAGGTTGGTGAGGTTGCCCAACTCCGCCGGTATCTCCCCGCTCAACTGGTTCCAACCGAGGATCAGCCTTGTCAAGTTGGCGAGGTTGCCCAGTTCCGCCGGTATCTTCCCGCTCAACCGTTGATGGTCAAGGCCCAAAATCTCCAAGTTGGCGAGGTTGCCAACTCCGGCGGTATCTCCCCGCGCAAGCGGTTGCCGTCGAGGTCCAGTTCGATGACGTGGCCGCTGTCATCAGTGGTGACGCCATGCCAGTCGCTAGTCGGCGCGTCGCTCAGCCAGTTATCGTTGCTAAGCCACTTTGGGCCGCCGGTGGCGTTGTAGAGAGCGACCAGCGCTTCTCGGTCCGTTTCAGGCGTCTGCGCCATCGGGGGTACGGCTGTGGGCGTGGGGGTCGGCTCATCGGGGCCGAGGCATGCCGCAACCGCCGCCGCGCACCCGACGAGCAGCGCGAGTCCTAGGCCCCTGAGAGCATTCCCAGCCATGTTGTCCCTCTCGTAACGTACACCCGCGACTGCTGGGGCTTGCTCTCCGGTAGGTCCGAGGCGAGTTTGCCGAATAATCTCTGCGAGACCTACCAGACGCTGCCGGGTAGGCCGGGGCTGGTGATGGCGCCCTCGCTGGCGGACGCGACGCTCTTCGCGTACTTGGAGAAGACGCCCGTGGTGTATTTGGGGGGAGGCGCAACCCAGGCCTCGCGCCGTTTGGCCAGCTCGTCCTCGCTCACTTCGAGGTCCAGGCGGCGCGCCTCCACGTCCAGCACGATAGTGTCGCCGTCGTGGACGAGGCCCATGGGCCCGCCGTTCGCGGCCTCGGGGGTGATGTGACCCACCATGAACCCGTGCGTCGCGCCGGAGAAGCGTCCGTCGGTGATGAGCGCCACGCTGTCGCCGAGGCCCGCGCCCTGGATGGCGGCTGTTACGCCGAGCATCTCGCGCATCCCCGGTCCGCCCACGGGGCCCTCGTACCGGATGACGACCACGTCGCCGTCGACGATTTTGCCCGCTTGGACAGCGGCGAAGCATTCCTCCTCGCGGTTGAACACCTTGGCGGGACCGCGGTGGAGGCGGCGTCCGTGGCCGGCGAGCTTGACGACGCATCCATCCGGCGCGAGGTTTCCCCGGAGGATGGCGATGCCCCCGTGGGGACTGATCGGCTCCGCCATGGAGACGATGACCTTCTGCTCGGGCGCGGCGACGGCGGCGGTTGCGATCTGGCCGAAACTCTCGCCGCTGACGTTGCGCGTTTCCGCGTGGGCCAGTTCCGCGCCGACGAGTTCCTTGGAGACGAGGCCGTAGCCGCCCGCGTTGTACAAGTCCTCCGCGACGTAGAGGCCTCCCGGCTTCATGCTTGCGACGATGGGGGTGCGCCACGCTATCTCGTCGAAGTCGTCGATGGTGAGGGGCACGCCGGCCTCGCGCGCAATGGCGAGCAGGTGGAGGACGGCATTGGTTGACCCGGCCGTCGCCGCGACGCCCGCGATGGCGTTGTCGAACGCTTCGCGGGTCATGATGTCGCGGGGCTTGACGTCGTTCTTCAGCAGCTCCATGACGAGGCGTCCGGCTTTGCGGGCTTCCTCGGCCTTCGCCTTGCCGAGGGCGGGGACGGCGTTGGCGCCCGCAGGGCTGATGCCGAGGAACTCGAGAGCCATGGCCATGGTGTTGGCGGTGAACTGTCCTCCGCAGGCGCCCGCGCCGGGGCAGGCCGCGTCTTCGATGCCCTTGAGCCGCGCGTCGTCAATCTTGCCCGCCACGTGGGCTCCAACGGCTTCGAAGACCTCCAAGATGGTGATGTCCTTGCCGTCGAACCTCCCTGGGGCAATCGAGCCGTTGTAGAAGGCGAGGCCAGGCAGGTTGAGACGCGCCAAGGACATCGCGCCCGCCGGGAGCGTTTTATCGCAGCCGACCAGCACCACGAGTCCGTCGAAGGAGTGGCCCCTGGCCACGGTTTCGATGGAGTCGGTGATGACCTCGCGGCTGACGAGGGAGCCGCGCATGCCCTCCGTGCCCATGGTCACGCCGTCGGAGACGGAGATGGTGTTGAACTCCATGGGCGTGCCGCCGGCCTCGCGTATGCCCTCCTTCACGTACTGGGCCAGCTCGCGCTGGTTGTAGTTGCAGGGCATCGTCTCGATCCACGTCGTCGCGACGCCGATGATGGGCTTGGCTAGGTCGTCGTCGGTGAAGCCGATGGCCTTGAGCATCGCGCGGGCAGGCGCGCGGGACGGTCCGTCGGTCATTTCGGCGGAGTGTTTCTTCAGGGGGTTCGTTGGGGGCGTCGTCGCCATGGGGGACTCCTTAGCGGCGGGCGCCGCTCAAAATAAAATGCGGGCGGAATGCGGGGCGGCCTTACGACCGGATGTCGGCGCGTGGAGGTTCCCCGACCGGCTCTTCGGCCTCGTCGGAGGCGTCGTCCGGCTCTTGGGGTTTGTCGTCGTTGAGGACGACGAAGTCGGCGGGGAGCGCCTCTTCCTTGGCCTTCTCGGCCTTGGCGATCTGCTCCGCGCCCTTGGAGGTGAAGAAGCCGAGCAGGAGCCCCGCGACAATCACGTCGTCGACGTAGCCGAATATGCGGAAGTCGAAGAGGAGGTCGCGTGGGAAGATGACGTAGGCGAGGGCGATGATGGGCAACGCCTTCAGCAGCAGCGACACCGCCGGATGGGACATGAGATAGGCTACCGTCCGCAGCCGTTTGAGGAATGCAAAGAGCGCCACGCCGTCCTCCTCGGTCTAGTATAGAACGCCCGACGCCCTGGACGCGCTAACCATGATTTACGTTCTTCACGGTGAAGACTCCTTCTCGGCAGCCGAGGTCCTCGGGGGGCTGCTCGACGCCGTCGGCCCGGACGACCTCCGCGAGTCCAACGTCTCGACGTTCGAGGCGGGTGGGTTCTCCGTCGACAAGCTGGGCGGCGCGGCGATGGTCATGCCGTTCCTCGCGGACCGCCGGGTCGTCGTGGTGCGTGGGCTGATGGGGGCGGCGGAGGGTCAGCGCCGGGGCAGGCGCGGCCAAGACCGTCCGCCCGGCGCTCCTCCCGGTCTCGCCGAGCTCTTGGGCCAGCTGCCCCCGACGGCGGACGTCGTCTTCCTCGAAGCCAAGCTCTCCGCGGGCAACCCGGTGCTCGCGGCGGTGAAGGGCCTCGGAAGGGAGCTGGTCACGGTGCGCGAGTTCCCTGCGCTCCGGCGAGACGCCCTCGCAGCCTGGATCGAGGACCGCGCCGCGAAGAAGGGCGCCTCGATCGACCGTCAGGCCGTCGCGATGCTAGCGGAATTGGTGGGGCCGAACCTATGGGCGATGGACTCAGAGATCGAGAAGCTGTCCATCTACTGCAACGGTCGGCCCATCGGTGCGGACGACGTGCAAGCGCTGGTGTCCAGCGCGAAAGAGGCGAACGTCTTCCAGCTCGTGGACGCCATCATGGACCGCCGTCCCGACGCCGCTCTCTCCGCGATGCAAACGCTCCTCGACAACGGAGCAGCCGGCCCGTATCTACTGTCGATGGTCGCGCGTCAGGCCCGCATGATTGCGATAGCGCAGGAGCTGGTTTCGCAGCGGACGCCGCCGCAGGAGTGGGGGGCGCGGCTCGGCACTAGCTCAGAATTCGTCGTCCGCAAGACCTCTGAGCAAGCCCGCCGCTTCTCCCCTGACGCAGTCCGCGGCCTGTACCGGCTTCTGTTGGAAACGGATGTCGCGCTCAAGACCGGCGCCTCCGAGGACCTAGCGCTCACGGAAATGCTCGCCAGGGCCGCGACGCTCCAAGTAGCCGGCCGTGCCCGGTGGTGAGGGGACCTCGCTTTATGGGGGGCGCAGGCCGTGCTATCCTAAGCATGTCCGCGAGCAGCGGAAGAGAGGGGCGCAGCGATGCCATTCGGACTAGGTTGGCCAGAGCTCACGATTGTTCTCGTGATTGTCCTCGTCATCTTTGGCGCGAACCGCGTCCCCGAGATCGGCCGCGCGCTCGGTCGCGGGATAAAAGAGTTCCGGGGCTCCGTCACTGACGTAAAGAACGACGTCGAGGGTAAGAGCGACGCCAAGGACGAGGAGAAGACCCCGGCTTCCTCGGAGAAGAGCTAGCTCCCGCCCGCGTCTCACGAACGCGCCGAGGGTGGACGCAGTCTCCCTCTCGCCGGCGCGCAAGTTGTCTCACCTCCTTCCTATCTCCCCTATCCCCGCCCAGAATGTCGTGTAGGCTGCACGCTTGTTGTCCGTTGGCATCTGGCCCATCGCCTTCCCGGTGCTAGACTAGCCGCGGATGCGGCGTCGCTGTCGCGACGACTGCTTGTACGTCCGGCCCCGACTCAGCCCCTAAGGTGGATGCGTTGGCCGTTTCATCCCGTCCGCTCGGCTGGGTCACCAGAGATGCCTGGCTCATCGTAACTGCTCGATTTCTGAGGACCTTTGGGCAGTCGCTGATTGCGGTCTTCTTCGGGATCTACCTCATCGAGCTTGGCTACAGCTTCGTGCAGATGGGGTTGCTGGTCACCATCGGCTCCATCGGCAGCACACTGTTCGCCACGCTGATCGTCTTCATCGGCGACACCATCGGTAAGCGGCGCTTGCTCATCGGCTTCTCCGTGATGATGGCCTTGGCCGGTCTGGGCTACGCCTTCACGGAGCGATACACCCTGTTGGCGTTCGTTTCCTTCTTCGTGGGGAGCTTGGCCATCTCCGGGAGCGGTCCACGGGGGCCGATGCAGCCCCTAGAGCAGGCGACGCTTCCCGACACGACCACTGCCGAGCACCGGACCGACCTGTTCGCTCTCGCTGGAATCGGCGAGAGAGCCGCCCGGCTGTCGGGCACCCTTGGGGCAGCTCTGCCCGCCGTGATGGTCGTGGTCCTTGGCGTCGGCGAGCTCACGGCGTTCAAGCTGATGTTCGTCGGGTACGCCGTCCTCATGCTGGCTTCCGCAGCCATGTACGGCTTCCTCTCGCCGGTGATCGACTCCGGCATCGCCGGAGGGCGGTGGCGGAACCCGCTCAAGCTGGAGTCCCGGAAGACGATCTTCTCGCTAGCCGCTATCTTCTCGGTCGACAACTTCGCGACGCGATTCGTTTTCTTCAGCCTCGTGGCAGTCTGGTTTCGGGTGGAGTATGGGTTCGAGCTCGAGGAGGTCAGCTACCTGCTGGCGGGATCGAACGTGCTCAACATGGTCTCTCTCTGGATCGCGGCGCGGTTGGCGAACTGGATAGGGCTTCTGAATACAGTTATCTTCACCCACATCCCTGCGGTGATTTTCACGGTCGCAATCCCGTTCGCGCCGACGAGTGGGTTGGCGGTGCTCTTCTGGCTCTTGCGCGCCTTCTTCTCGCAGATGGACGGGCCACCCCGGCAGTCCTACACCATGGCGATCGTGAACAGGGACGAGCGAGTGGCCATGGCGAGCGTCACCAATGTTAGCCAAGCGGCGGTAGGCGCAGCCACGCCTTCCATCGCGACGTTTCTGTGGCAGAGCGTCTCCGCAAGCGCGCCGTTCGTCGCCGCGGGCGCGTTCAAGACCGTTTACCTCATCGGTCTGTACCTTGCGTTTAGGAACGTCCACCCCCCTGAGGAGGTGGAGCGCGCCGAACGCAAGCGGCGAGCGCGCGAGGAGGCCCGCTCGGGGAGCGCGGACGCCTGACGCAGGCGTCTCGGTAGCCGGTCCGCGTCGATTGACTGCCAACGGGCCTGGTGGTACAGTCGCGCTCAAAAGTACAGTCGGCTCTGAAGTAGAATGCTCCGGAGTGAAACCTGTACTGATATAAATCACGTTTAGCGTTACGTAAGTTTGCACAAACTAAGTCCCTGCCAGTTCCGATAAAGCCGACGGCATTTGAGCTAACAAGTCGCTACGGTAAGGAGCAAGAAATGACGAGTGTAATCTCGAATCGGGGAGACAGGTCTTTACGATCGCTCGTGGACGTGGAGCGCGGGATGATTAACCGCGAGGTCTATGTAAACGATGACATCTACCGACAGGAGATGGAGCAGATCTTCCAGCGCGCGTGGCTGTTCATCGGCCACGAAAGCATGGTGCCCAACCCTGGCGACTTTGCCGCGTCCCGCATGGGCGAAGAGGAAGTCATCCTCGTCCGAGGGCAGACGGGCACGATTCACGTGTTCCTCAACACGTGCCGCCACCGGGGGATGAAGGTGTGCCGGTACGACCAGGGCAACGCACTCGTCTTCACCTGTCCGTTCCACGCTTGGACGTACGACACGGACGGGCGGCTGGTCGGCATGGGGCACGGCAAGGCGGCGTATGGGCCCGACTTCGACAAGAGCCAGTGGCCGCTCCACGAGGTCGCGCAGGTGTGCAACTACTACGGGTCGATCTGGGCCACGTGGGACGCGAAGGCCCCGCCGTTCGAGGAGTACCTTGGTCCTATCGCGCCCAGCGTCCGCCACTGCTTCCAGAGCTCGGCCGGCGAGGACAACGGCGTCGAGGTGTTCATGCCGATCATGCGGTGGCGGATTCCCACCAACTGGAAGTTCCCCGCCTTCAGCTTCGCAGGCGACGGCACGCACGGGGCGATGACGCACCTCTCGGTCAACGCGGCGGCAATCGGCCCTCAGGGCGCGAGAGACGGTGGCAACAGGGGCCTGCTTCGAGCGGCGTTCCCCCGCTCGAATCACGAGATGGTGAGCAGGGAGTACGGTCACGGCGGGCACATGACCATCTACCACGAGGCCGGCGTTCCCCCTTACCGGAACACCTGGGACCGCGTGCCAGGTGCGGACGAGTACTACCAGCAGGCCAGGGACAAGAAGGCAGCCAAGTACGAAGGCCAGTTCCTGCCGCCGGGCGGACAGGGAGGCGGGCACTTCAACGTCTTCCCCAACGTGACGGTTGACTCGTGGCGCATTCTCCACTGGCACCCGATTGCCCCCGGTATGACGGAAAGCTGGCGCATCTTCCAGGTTGACAGGGACGCTCCGCAGGAAGTGAAGGACGGGAAGCGTCACTACGCCATGCGGTACTGCGGCCCCATGGGCTGCACTGAGTCCGACGATATGGAGAACTGGAACTACGCCTACCCCGCGAGCAAGGGAACCACGGCCCAGAAGCTCGACTACCCCTTCGTGCAGGGCTTGGGCCTAGCCCAACCGGACGACCGCGTCCCGGGGTTCGTCGTCCTCGGCACGACTTACGCGGAAGAGAACCAGCGCAACCGGCTCCGCCGGTGGCTGGAGTTCATGGAGGCTGGGTCGTGGGACGAGATCTTCCCGGTGAAGCATTAGCGGGACAGGCATAGGACAACGGAGTAACGAACAATGGCGACAGACAAGGGCAACAGCAGCAGGTTCCGGACCCCGGCTGGGGGGCCGCTGCTTCGTGAAGTGCCGGTTGGCGTCAAGCTCTCGCTGAAGGACGGCTCCATCGTGGAGATCGTCGGCAACCCGGGAGACGGCGGATGGGTGAACGTCCGCTACATCGAGTCCGCCACAGGGGACCCCGCGGTTGGCGAGGAGGAATGGACGTTCTTCACCGACGTGGCGGACTTCGCTGAAGAGATGTGAGGTCGTGCCTTGCCTCTTCTCTATCTGCCCTGAGATAGGGGCACGAGAGCTGACACACCCCCAGGAGCCTTAACCTTGACCACGAACACAATTTCGCCTCAAGTTATAGAGCGCCTCGTCCTCAAGGACGAAATCGAGCAGTTCATCTATCACGAGGCCGCTCTGTTGGACGAACGGCGCTACGAAGAGTGGATCGACCTGATGGCCGAGGACATCCACTACTTCATGCCGATTCGTAAGAACGTGAAGTTCGGCCAATGGGACCGCGAGAACTCGGACCCGGCCTCCGAGATTTCGTGGTTCGACGAAGGGAAAGACGTTCTGGAAGGGCGAGTGCGGCAACTGATGACCGGCGTCCACTGGGCGGAGGAGCCGGTCTCCCGCATACGCCACATCATCTCCAACATCCGCGTCACCGACGTTCAGGGCGACGAAGTGAGCGTATCCGACAACTTCTTCGTGTGGCACAACCGGCTTATCGAAGAGGTGAACCTGTTCGTCGGCCGCCGGGACCATGTCCTGCGCCGCGACCCGGACACGGGTTGGAAAGTGGCGAAGCGCTCGATTCTTCTCGACCAGAACGTCCTGCTGGCAAAGGTCGTCACGTTCTTTTTCTAGACCGTCCGGCTAATCAGGAGGGCCAATGGCGCTAACCGTAGAATGGCGAGTCCGCGGAGGAGCCGACTCGATATTGATGGTCGACGCCGATGGAATGAGCGTCGCCGAGGCTGCCATACCCAACGCCGAGCTCCTCAAGGACTACCTGGACGTGACCGGGCACCTGGAGCGGTGGCGGCAGTGGTCCGAGTGGCGCGCCGTTGACGGAGACGAGGGCGACCCCGACGCATGGGGGGCTCAGGTGTTGAGCCGCGCGGATAACGGCCAGGTGATCTTCGCCGACCCTGAGCTGTACTGGGACGGCGTCCGCCGCTGGTTCTATGTTCGGGGCGGCAACTAGAAAACCCGATGCGGTCCTGTTGCGTAGTTATTTAGGAGAGAGAATCTCCTTGACCGTTGTCCAAGCCCTGCGCTGCTGCCTAGGTCGCCGGGGACTAAGGAGGAATCGATGGTAGACCGTGTGTTGACCAGATTCGCGCCTGTGCTGGTCTTGGTTCTCGTGATGTCGCTGGCGCTCGCAGCGTGTGGGGGCGACCCCACGCCAACCTCGGCTCCGGCCGCCACGGCCACCCCTACATCGGCGCCCGGCGAGCCGACGCCAACTCCCGCGCCCGCAACGCCGACGCCCCCGACGGCTCCCGGGCAGGCGACGCCCACTCCTGCCCCTGCAACGCCGACTCCTGTGCCGCCTACCGCGACGCCGGAGTCCGAGTTCGATGCTGAGGAATATTTCTCGGGGAGAACAATCGAAATTGTCGTCGGTTTCGCTCCGGGAGGCGGGTACGACACCTTCTCGCGGCTCGTGGCCAAGTTCGCGCGGCAGTACTTCCCGGGGAGCCCGAGGTTCGTTGTGAAGAACCTGCCGGGCGGCGGGAGCCGCAGAGCTCTCGCCTACACAGTTAAGGCAGACCCGGACGGCCTGACCACGCACTCCATCCACTCGTCCATTCCCCACGCTGCATTGCGCGGCGAGGACCTGGGATTCGACTTCTCCCAGGCGCCGATCATCGGCGGTGTGGACTGCGCGCTGCCAACATCGACAGGCTCCCTGTACACGCCTCGGAGCATCGCAACCTCTTGGGACGAGGTCCTGGCTAGCGGGATCACGCTCGTCAATGGGATGACCCAACCGGACGAGGGCGGCGGCACGGTGCCGCGCTGGATGGAGATGCTGGGAGCGCCCATCCAGAACATCACCGGGTACGGCGGCTCATCCGAGATTATGGCCGCATTCGACCGCGGCGAGATCAGCGCCACCACCCGCGGCTCGTACTCCAGCGTTCCGCGGCTATACCCCGAGTGGGTTACGAACAAGTATCACATTCCGATCCTGAGGTGGGGGGTGGAGCCCGAGGGCGATCCACAGTACATCGACTGGATCGAACAGCTCGACGCGCCCGTACCGCCGCACGTGTACGAGGTGGTTGAATCGACGGAAGGACAGCGATTGATCCTCGAAACAGTCCTGTCGCTGAACAGCCAGTTCGGGCGCACCTGGATTCTGCCGCCCGGAACGCCGTCGGAGATTGTTGAAGTGTGGCGGGAGGTCCTTCGACAGACCGCGCACGACGACGGATACCACGAAGCCGCGAACATCGCGGGGTACGAGCCCTTCTATTGCTCGCCAGAGGAGCTCACCGCCGTCTTCGCCAACGGGAAGCGAGCACTGGAAGAGCAGCCGGAACTCCTGCCTATTTACTACCGGCTGATGGGCGTTGATGCGCCATAGCTAACGCATCACAGAGCAGCGGCCCCTAGCCTGGCTGCGGCAGATGAGTAGGAACATGGAGGTGACCATCGACGTCGATGGCCACCTCCATGAGAACGACAGAGGCTCAGGCAGCTTCTGCTGCACCCTGCATAAGAAGAGCGAACAATCAATTGGCCGTCGATATGGGCACGGGCTCAAGACGGGCAACCAGGAGAAGGTCTCATGGGTCAAAGGTTAGGCAGACGTAGACTTTGTCTGGCGGCGGTCGTGATAGCAGCGCTGGGAGTCATGATTGGTGTGGGCTGCGGTTCGGATTCGCCCGAGCCAACAGCGACTCCCACTCTCACGCCGGCGTCCTCTATACCGACGCCTACCTCTGTGCCCGCAACGCCAACTCCTACGCTGGCGCCTGGCGAGCCAACCCCGATACCGCCGACGCCAACTGCGACGGCAGCCCCGCAGCCGACGGAGCCTCCTCCCGCCGATGAAACGGCGTTTGATGCGGAAGAGTACTTCAGCAGCAAGACCATCGAAATCATCGTTCCTTACTCGCCTGGAGGCGGCTATGACACGTTCTCCAGGATGCTCGCGATCTACCTACCCAGATACATACCGGGTGAACCGCGATTCTTTGTGCGGAACCTCGTTGGAGGCGGAGGCGAGCGGGGGATCCGGTACACGATGAAGGCCGATCCCGACGGGTTCACAATGGCCACGCTGCATCCCAACTTCATCGCCCGTGAGCTGGCTGGGGTGGACATCCCTGATTTCGAGCTAGACTCGCTGGTCTACCTTGGGGCGCTGTCAGGGACTGGATCCATGGGCGACGTGTGGGTGCGCCGCGAGATAGCTGAGTCTTGGGACGATCTGCTCGCACAGGGCAAGACGATCAACATAGGCAGCGTTTCACCCGGCCAGTCGGCTGAGCAGGGCGCCGAGTTTGTGCAGATGCTCGATGGGCCGGTGCGAATCGTTTACGGGTACGATGGGAGCAGCGACATCATGGCGGCGATGGACCGTGGCGAGCTTGACGCCACCGGCCGCGTCTCGCCGAGAAACGTCAGACAACTATTCCCCGAATGGATAGAAACGCAGCAGTTCGTGCCGCTGTTCCGCTGGGGCGACCCGGCGACTCCAGAAGAGGTCGAATTCCTCAAAGAGATGGGGTACGACAAAGACTGGAGCGAGATTCCCCATATCTACGAAGTTACGGACGCGTCACAAGGCTTCCAGAATGCATTCGATGCGGCGTACGAAATCATCGGCGCATCGAGGGGATATATCCTCCCGCCGGGAACTCCTGACGAGATAGTGCAAACGTGGAGAGAGGCCATCAGGGCGGCGGCGGAAGACGCAGACTTCATAGAGCACGCGGGCATCGCAGGTTACGACCAGAGTGCTTGGGGGTACATCGCCCCCGATGTAATCAATGACCTGCTCGGTGTAGTAGCCGGGTTGAGCGAGGAAGAACACGAGGTGTTCAGCCGCTTGCTTGGGGCGACGTAGTAGGAATCGAGATGAGAGGCTAGGGTTCTGGGCGGTTTCCGCCCAGAACCGGCCCTCGCGCCCAACCGCAAGTGGCCCTTGCTAGGCTCGTTAGACCAACACCCCACTCCATAAGCCTCAGCAGTCCAACACACCGCCTAGCGTAGACTACTCTCCCATGCTGAGGAGACTCTTGACTTGCGTACTCCTAGTCGTCTTCGCAGGCGCGGCTTGCGACCCGCCTACGCAAACGCCGACTAGCACCCCTAGCGACCCCGGTCTGCCAACCCCCGAAGCCCCGACGACGGCGCCGACTCCGGCTTCTACGCCCGAGCCAACGCCTACTGTCACGCCGGAGGACGCACCCCCGCTCACCCCCACGCCGACTCTCACACCCGATTTGACCGCCACCCCCCCGCCGACTCCCATGCCCGACCTCCCCGGCACCCCTACGCCCACTCCCACGCCTGACTTAGCCGCTACGCTCACGCCGACTCCCACGCCTGAACTAACCGCTACGCTTACGCCGGCGCCCACACCCGATCCAGCCGTTAGTCTCACGCCGACGCCCACGCCCGGCCCAGCCGTTACGCTCACGCCGACGCCCACGCCTGACCTCGCCGTCACGCCCACGCTGACTCCGACGCTATCGTCGAGTCCCACCCCATCGCCCTTGCCGACGAGGACTCCACCTCCCGAGCGGGTCGTTCGCGGCAACCTGGCGCCCTACGCGCCTCTGGGTTGGCCTGCTCCCCTCTTCATGAACAATCTGGAAACGAGCCGCAGGCACGAAATCAGCTTGGAGCCCGAACCAATATTCATAAGCTGGGCCTACGAGAACGCCGGTCCAGAAAGCGTTAGCACTCCCCACTACGTCGATCTCCTGGTCGATGGAGTCCTCGTTGAACGCTGGCGGGGCACATCGCTTTCGTCCGGCTGGTTCAGTGAAACGTGGGCTTGGGGGGAGCTGGCGAGCCGGGTCTTGCTCATCCCTGGCGCTCACGAATTCGAGCTCGTCATTGACCCTCTCGACCAAGTCGGCGAGTCGGACGAGACCGATAACTCCTACATAGTCGCTGTCCTCGTCACCGGCGACCCGCCGGACGAACCGGCCGGCCGCCTGCCCGACCTCGTCCCTTTTACGCCGGACGGCTGGACGGCCCCTCTCGTCGTCACCTCCTACCCCGGCGCTACGACGTCGTCCGCCCTCTCCGTCGACGTTACGAGCTTCGTGCTGTTCTCGCTCGCCAATCCCGGCGCGGTCTCGGTGCTCCAAGATATCTCCGTGCACGTCTCCGTCGATGGGCGTGTCGTGTGGGATGCATTTGTCGACGACGGTTTGCTTAGTGGAAGAACCGGCCGGGCCGGGCCCTGGGACGGCTTGCTCGATGTCCTTGCTCTTGCCCCTGGGGAGCACACGCTGCGTCTGACTTTAGACCCGGGAAACGTCATCGCCGAGTCGGACGAGTCGAACAACGTGTATGAGCAGACCTTCACTTGGGGGACCGGCGCTCTGCCGGGGCTGCCCCCGCCCGAGGCCGAGCCCGCGCCAACTCCGCCGTCCCCCGTCCAGCTCCCCAATCTCACTCTCTACCGGCCCGATGGACACGATGCTCTGCTGGTCGTCTCAGACACGTTCGGCGGCACGGAGAGCGTTGCCCCATCCGTTGGCGACGCGCCCTTCCTTGCAGGCGCGCTGTTCAACGAGGCCCCGCCGCAGAGTGATCTGCACGTCGAGGGAGTGCAGACCGAGTTCCGCATCGACGGCGAGGTCTTCGAGCGGCTGGAGCGCTTCGTACGCGCCGGCGCCAGCATCGCCGTGACGAGCGCTCGCTGCGAGATGTGCGCGTCGCTCGCTCCCGGCCCGCACCTCCTCGAGATGGTGATCGATCCCGACAACGAGATCGAGGAGTGGGACGAGGATGACAACGTCTACGCCGTCACGGTCGAATGGCTTGCGCTCGACAGCCCGCCGCCCGCGCCCGTGCAATACACGGACGACGATATCGCCCTGATGCTCGCTGGACTAGAAGCTCTCCTCGACGACTCTCGGCCCGTCCTGGGCGAGGCGGGTTTCGACTTGACCGAGGACCTGTCCCGCGTCGCGGACGCCGGGGTCTACCTCCTCACCGGCGCGAGCACGGCGGACATCCCTGTCGATATCGAGCTACTCTCGGAACAGGACTTCCTCGATCGCGTCGACGACCTTTACCAAGGCCGATTCGCCTTTGAGGACCCGGAGAACCACGCGCCGCTCTTAGAAGAACGCGAGGAACTGAAACGAGACGCAGTCGGCCTCCAGGACACTGAGCACGGGCGCATCGTGGTGGCAGTGAACGTGGAGCGCCGGTTCTCGGAGGCGCTCGGGACCTTGGCCCATGAGCTTGGCCACGCTCTACAAGCCATACACTACCCGACTGGCGGCGCTTTCCCTTCCCACGAGGCGAGGGGGCTTGCGGAGGCGCAAGCGCATGTCTTCGAGCGGGCGTTCTGGCTCGTTCTCGACGAAAGCCTGGAGACCGACCTGCTCGCCTATCCCTCTCATCCCATCTACGAGGACTTCATCGACCGCCGCGTCGATGCCTGGCTCGCCAACCGCCACACGAGCGAGCATGCTCTTGGCTACCTGCTTGGCTGGACGGCGCCGCTCACCGATGACTCGCTGGCTCACTTCGCCGACAGCCTCGCGGAGGGCGCGCCTCTCACCAGCGTGGAGGCCTACGAGCTCTTCGAGCGCCTGGCGAGCATCAACCCCTCCGAGGCGGAAGAGTACGTCGCGGAGCATGAGGATGTCTTCGAGGTCGTCGCGAACCGGATGCGGCAGACCGCCAAAGGCCGCCTCGTCGATGGCCTCAATCCTGCCCAGGAAGGCTCCTCAGGGGCCTTAGACCACGCTCTGCTCCTTCCGTAGCCCCCCCCCGCGTGTTCCCCCTCTCCACGCGGACTAGTAGCCGCGGGCCCAGTCGACCTCGTTGATGAGGGGCTCGCCTGCGAGGAAGCGTTGGATGTTCTCCTTGAGGATCTCTATGGAGGAGGTGGAGGGGACGTCGACATGGCCGGAGTTGTGGGGGGTCATGATGACGTTGGGAAGGGCTGTCAGCTCGGGGTCGGGAAGGCGGGACCATTCGTCGTCGTAGACGTCGAGGTAGGCGCCGCGAAGCTTGCCGGAGCGCAGGGCATCCTTCAGGTCGGCCTCGTCGATGAGCTCGCCCCGCCCGACGTTGATGAGGACGGCGCCGTCCTTCATCGCTGCGAGCGAGGCGCGATTGATCATTCGCAGGGTGTCGTCGGTGAGGACGGGGGCGAGCGCCACGTAGTCGGACTCGGAGAGCAGGGCGGTCAGCTCGGACGGGGAGTAGAGGACATCGACATCGCCGACGTTCTCCATGCGGCGGTCGGCTGAGCGGCGTGAGGCGATGACGCGCATGCCCATGGCCTTGGCGAGCCGCGCAACCTGCAGGCCGATGCCGCCGAGGCCGATCACGCCCATAGTCTTGCCAGCGAGGAGGCGGAGGTCGTAGGGAGCCGCGTTCAGCTCGCCGCTCGCGGTCTGGCGGGCGGCCAGGCCGAGCTCCTTCGCGAAGTAGAGCGAGGCGGCGATGACCATCTCGGCGATGGGGAGAGTCTCGACGTGCCCGCGGGACGAGCCGACGCGGACGCGGGAGCCCCAGAGGTCGGAGTAACGGAGGTCGGAGATGCCCGCCCAGAGGTACTGCGCCCAGAGCAGGTTGGGCATGCGAGGCAGCAGGCGCTTGGGGAAGGGGAGGGTCACGACGAGGATGTGGGCCTCGCACAGGAGCCGCTCGCGCTCCTCGGGGGCGAGGTCGGCGCTCCAGGGCTCGGCCTTCCAGAGGCCGGTCGTCGGGGGGTGGATGCCTGCGTCGTCAGCGAACGCTTGGCCGGGCGCGGCGGTAACGTTCAGGCGTCCGGGCGCGACGGCCTCCAACTCGGCGGTGGGCGTCTTCGCGGGATCCATGAAGAGCAGCAGGTTGAGTTTGTCGGGGAGGTCGGGCATGAGGTGATTCTAGCAAGGCTAGGCGGTCGCATTCGTTATTGCTTCGAGAATTCTTCCCCTATCTATGTGGGGAGGAGTCGCGCGCACGGATTGACGCTCGCTATCTCATCTGCATAGAGTGGCTAGTCGAATCAGGGGACGGTCCAGCGATGAGCGACGAGCTCCACCACGACCATCACGGCGAGGACGGCGGGCACAGCCACCGGCGGCAGCGGGAGTGGGGCGACCTCCTCTCGCGCGATATTTGGTGTATGACCGTGGCCAACCTTCGGGCAAGCGAACTGCCGTGGCACAGGACGCTCGTCGTCGCGGCCGCCAACTATTGGCGGAAGATAAGAGGGTGGCAGGTATGCTGCGGCAACGTTGGCCACCCTGGCTGCTGACAGAGGTAGGCTTCGCCGGAGTTTCCGGCGACTGCGAGGGGCTGGAGTGGGGCTGGTCTTGTCTGTCCATCGCCCCACTTCGCACTCGCTAGTCCTCCTCCAACGTTGACGTGTCGCCTTCGTCGAGGCCGAGCTCGCGGGCTTTGAGGAGGCGCCGCATGATCTTGCCGCTGCGCGTCTTCGGCAGGCCGGGGATGATTTCAATCTCGCGGGGGGCGACGGCGGCGGCCAGCTTCTCTCTCGCGAAGCCCATGAGCTCGCGGCGCAGGGCGTCGCTTGGCTCGTAGCCCTCCTTGAGGGAGACGAAGGCTTTGACGACCTCCATGGCGATGGGGTCGGGCTTGCCGATGACGCCGGCCTCGGCGACGGCGGGATGCTCGATGAGGGCGGACTCGACCTCGAAGGGCCCGACGAGGTGCCCGGCGGTGTTGATGACGTCGTCGGAGCGCCCGATGAACCAGTAGTAGCCGTCCGCGTCCTTCACTGCCTCGTCGCCGGTGAGGTACCAGCCCTTCACGAAGCGGGAGTCGTAGCGTTCCTGCTGCTCCCAGTAGGTCTGGAACATGGAGGGCCAGGGCGTGCGGACGGCGAGATTGCCCTCTTGGCCCACGGGCTTCTCGTTGCCGTCGGCGTCGATGATGCCGGGTTCGATGCCGGGGAGAGGCTTGCCCATGGAGCCGGGGCGGATGTCGACGGAAGCGTAGTTGGCAATCATGATGCCGCCGGTCTCCGTCTGCCACCAGTTGTCGTGGAAGGGCATGCCCACGGCATGCACGCCCCATTCGACGGCCTCGGGATTGAGGGGCTCGCCGACGGACGCCGCGAAACGGAGGCTGGAGAGGTCGTAGGTCTGGGGGAGCTCGGAGCCGGACTTCATGAGCATGCGGATGGCTGTGGGCGCGGTGTACCAGACGGTGACCTTGTAGTCCTGGAGTATCTGGTACCACTTGCGGGCGCTGAACCCGCCCTCGTAGATGATTTGGGTGACGCCGTTGGTCCAGGGGGCCGACATGCCGTAAGAGGTGCCGGTGACCCATCCGGGGTCGGCGGTGCACCAGTAGATGTCGTCGGGGTGGAGGTCGAGGCACCACTTGCCGGTGAGGTAATGCTGGATGACCGCGTTGTGGCGATGGACGGCGCCCTTGGGCTTGCCGGTGGTGCCGGACGTGTAGTGCATGATGGAGTAGTCGTCGCGGGTGGTGGCTATGGGGCCGAACTCGTCGGAGGCGTCGCCCATCAGCTCGTAGTAATCGAGGTCGCCGCCGGCGAGGGGCTCGGAGGAACGACCGTTCTTATTGACGACGATGATGTGCTCGAGGGCCGGGAGTTGGGGGATGATGGATTCGACCTTCTTGCGGAGCTCGGGCTGGGTGACGAGGACCCTGGCGCCGCTGTTCTCCATGCGGTCGCGCACGGGGTCGGGGCCGAAGGCGGAGAAGAGGGGGCCGATGACGCATCCGGCCTTGAGGGTCCCGAAGACCGTGAAGTAAATTTCGGGGATGCGCTCCATGAAGGTGAAGACGCGGTCGCCCTTCTCGACGCCGAGCCCAGCGAGGACGTTGGCGAACTTGTTGGTCTCGCGGCGCATGTCATCGTAAGAGTAGGTCTCGGACTCGCCGTTCTTGCCCTCCCAGATCATGGCGGGCTTGTCGCCCTTGCCGTGGACGACGTGACGGTCGATGGCCTCGTAGGCGAGGTTGAGGCCGCCGTCGGGCAGCCAGTCGATCTCGCTCTCGACGCTGGTCCAGTCGAAGGATGCACGAGTGGCTTCGTAGTCGCGGAGGTTGGGGTCGTCGCGGGAGGTGGAGGGTTTGGCGATGGTCTCGTGGCGTTGCATGGTCATGGCGCGCCTCTCCGGTGGGAAGTATTCAGGGATTCAAGCGGGGCAAGTGTAGGGAGGGGATGGGCGGGGCGGCAAGTGGGGCTAGGTTGGCTGCGGCTGCGGGGGCAAGACGAGAGTGTCATATGCCAGGGTTGCGAGCGGTCGCCCGTCCGTGTCGGCGAGCTCGGCCTCGAAGCGAGAGGCCGAACGCACTTGTCCACCGATGACGGGCAATGTGCCTGAAAAGACGACGGTCCCGGCGTCGGGGCGCGACCCAACGAGCTCGAGCAGCCGCTCGGGCCGGATGAGCTGCCCGAGCGTTCCGTCTTGGTAGGGCGCGAGCCTGCCTTTCTCGCCGGTCCAGCTCCGAAGCCGCAGCGAGTCCCATCGCGGGAGAAGCTCGTCGAGACGCCAGACCTGTTTGCTCAGCGCTCGCGGGTACACCTGCTTGGACTTCTCGATGGAGAGCCTTTCGAGGCTGCGGTCGGTGTGGTCGCTTCCGATGCACACCAAGATGCCGTCCCTATCGATGAGCAGCACGTACTCGGCTTCCCCGGACGATGCGCCGTCGTACGCCCAGACGGTCCCGCCTACCCGGAGCGTCTCAGGGTTCGCGACGAATATCCACGGCGTGTGATCGGGGGGCGGCACGCCCTGGCGGGCAAGCTCGGCGACGTGCGCGTCGACCGCCGCCTGGTCGCGGCCGGTGTAGCCCGCGACGAGCAGCCTGCGGGCGGCGAAGCGTCTTGCGGCGCCGGCGTGGCTGAAGGCGAGCGTTCGGTGAGGCGTTCTCATTGCTGTGGAAGTCCTCTCTCCGCTTGCGAGGAGGGTCTGGTCCGCTCCCCCGTCTGAGGTCTGGTAGACGGGGGAGAGGGTTGGGGCGGGGTGAAAAAAGTTGTTGGCCTGCATTTGGGCTACGAGTGAAAAATTGTTGGGCCACATTTCGGCTACGAGCAAAAAGTTGTTGGGTTGCACATTCGCTTACGAGTAAAAAGTTGTTGGATTTGCACGGTGAGACGGGGGTTTCACAAGTTTTTTTCATGGCCACGGCCTGCTTCGCGGCTTTCAGAAGTTGTTGGTTTCGAAAATCTGTTTTCATTTACCGGCAGGCTTCGAGGTTGCCGCATCGGAGAGCGCGTGAGATGGAGAGGAGGCAGGTTCGTGCTGGTGGGCATGGTGGGGGCTAATTTTACGGAAGGAGTGGGCGTTGGGGTAAGGGGCAAGTGTCACGGCGGTGGGGGTGGGGCAGGAGGAGCATTAACTTCTAGCCGTAGACTACCCGGGGTCGCATCGCAGCCGGGTGGGGCACGCCTCGAACAAAGCGACTGTCGCATCATCCAGGGCGTTCGTCCCGACTTCGTATCGGACCTTGGGCTCGGTATCCCCTTGCAGCAGGCTTATCCGCGTCTTGACATCACGTTCGGCCAGCATCATGATGCGTCCATGAGAACGACGCTTACGCTGGATGACGATATCGCGGACTCTCTCAAGGAGCAGGCGCGGCTCCTCAACGCGCCTTTCAAGCGGGTGGTGAACGACGCGCTGCGCCGGGGGCTGTCGTCCGGCGGAGGACAAGCTCCATTGCGCCGGTTCAGCGTGGTCCCGAATGACAGCGGGTTTATGCCTGGGGTTGACCCTCTCAGGCTCAATCAGCTTAGCGACGAGCTCGAAATCGAGGAATTCATCAGGAAGCACACTCGGTGATTGTCCCGGACATTAACCTGTTGGTGTATGCGTACAACCGCCGCAATCCGCTCCACGAACCAGCCCGCCGCTGGTGGGACGGTCTGGTGAACGGCACGGAACGAATCGGAGTCCCATGGGTGGTGTCGACGGGATTTGTACGGCTGATGACTCACCCACGGGTTGTGGAGCATCCGGTGGCCCCCGAACAGGCGGTGGACTATGTGAGGGAGTGGTTTCAATTTCTCCACGTCATATCGTTGAACCCCGGTGCGGAGCACCTGACGCTGCTCCGCCGGGCGCTGGCCGCCGCACGCGTCGGCGCGAACCTGGTCACGGACGCCCACATCGCCGCCCTAGCCATGGAGCACCAGGCGGAGGTCCACTCCAACGACGCGGACTTCAGCCGCTTTCCCGGCCTCCGCTGGCGCAACCCCCTCTGATCTTTCGTTCACCAGCTGAGCGCCTGCGACAGGTGTTCAGCGCCTGCGCCAGTTCGAGGTTACGCAAATGGTCTCGCGGACGGGAGAGGGATCAGAGGGAGCGGCGTTAGAGAGGGGGCCGCGCCCCGTCACCGGTCATAGCGTCTCACTTCGAAGGTGCGGCATCCGTTCGGCGAGACCCAGGGCCCGTGGGGCATGCCCGGCGGACGGCAGGCGTACATGCCGGCGGTGAACGTCTTGTCCAGCGGGATGTCGTGGATGCTCCCTTCGATAATCCAGACCTCCTCCCAGAAGTCGTGGACCTGGGGGCCCATGGGCGAGGTGTCCGTCCCCGGCTCGAACCGCAGCAAGCGCGTGTAATCGCCCGTCTCCTCGTCGCGGGAGAGTATCTGCTGACTCAGTCCTTCCACCGGCGCAATCGGCTCGCTGGGGATGTCGCGGGGGTCGAAGAACTCCAGCTCAGGTTTCGCCACGCTCGCTCCTCTCTTCCGGCGCTTCGGACGCCCATAGGCCGGCGAACTGCGCCGCGACGACCTCCTCATAGGGAACGGGTCCGGACAGCAGCCCAATGCCCTGGGCGAACCGGCCCATCCGCTCCACCGCCTCTTCCGATATCGAGGGGTCGTAATACGGCAGGTCGCGCTCGATCAGTTCCGCAATCAGGGCCGCCTCCTGGGCGGGGAACCGCCGCTCGCCGACCTCCCTTGCCCGGGAGGGGTCGGCCTTCAGCATGCGCTGCGCGGTCACGATGGCCCGCACCGCGGCGGCGGCCTCGTCCGGCTGGGCGGCGATCTTGCGGTCCGTGGTCACGAGCGCAGGGAACGTGTAGCCGCGGGCCGCCGGTGGGCCGTCGCCCCGGCGAACGTCCAGCACGACGGTCCCGGCGCCGGAGCGTACGGCCACCTCCGTGCCCATGCCGTTCGCCCAGAAGCCGTCGATGGCGCCTTCGGCCAGCGCCTTCGCCGCCTGCACACCGAACGACACTCCCGACGTAAGCGCCCCCGGCACCGGGCCTATGCGCACTCCTTCGCGCTCAGGCTCGATGCCCGCCTCGCGGAGCATCTGCTCCAGACCGTCGCGGGGACCCGGCGCCGCGACGATGCGGAGGCCCTTCACGGCCTCGATGTCGCCGCGCCGCGCGCCGATGTCCTTCCTGAGCACGAGGAACCAGTACATGTGCTGTGCGAGCTCAGCGAGGAGCTTCGCTCCTTTCCACTGGGGGAACGCCGTCAGCACGGCGTGGGCCGAGCCCGCCACGTAGTCGAGCTCGCCGTCGCGAAGCATCTCCATCGCTCGCGGGACGGGGAACACGAGCTCAATATCGGCGTCGAGGCCCTCGGCTTGGAATGCGCCCAGGTCGACGGCCGCGATGGCCGGGAAGTACGAGTTGGAGACGAGGTCCGGCACGCCAATGCGTATCACGTTGCTCCGCCTGCTCGGTGGCTATGGTGTCCGGCATGTCCGTCGCGACGATTCAAAAGCGCCTCCTCGATTGCGCAGTCTCCCGCAGCCGCGAGTGTGCCAAGCGGCGGCCCGCAGGTCAACGGGCGGCTTGTCGTTTCGGGCAGAGGAGAAAGCCGTGGCCCCTCCGCGAGCCGTAACCGTTTCTTTACACCTCGGCAACCGCATCGAAACAACTTGGCGTCACTCTAGGAGACGCGGAGCGGAGAAACGCGATTCCAATAGGGGAGGCAAGTCATGGTCACCGAGTCAGAAATACGCAACGTCACCCTTGCCCTTTGGATCGAGCGCGGGCGCGCGGCGGGGTCCGAGCCGGAGTGCCGCGCCCATGCCCAGCGTCGGTTGAGCCTCCGAGAGGAGCTAACCCGCGATGGGACCGAGCGCGTCCGCGAAATATCCTCGCTTGCGCGGGCAGTCTAGCGCCGCGTCCGCCGAGGCCCTGCGCCGGATGAACGGAAGCAGTTATCCTCTAGGGGCAATGGCAGACCTGTTCGCAGACTACCGGAAGATCGCCGGCTACGACGAGATGTTCGATGGGGCTTCCGTCCGACCGTCCTACGAGGCGCTCTTTCGGGCGTTCTCACAGCTGGACGCGGCGCAGTACCACGAGCTCCAGGAAGCCGCCGACCTCGAAACGCTCAACAACGGCATCACCTTCACCGTGTACTCAGATGACGCCGGGGCGGAGCGGATATTCCCGTTCTCGCTCATCCCCCGGGTGATCGAGCAAGACGAATGGGACCGTCTGGACGCCGGACTGCGGCAGCGTATCGCCGCGTTGAACCTCTTTCTGCGCGACGCCTACACCGCCCACCGGTGCGTGACGGATGGCGTCGTCCCTCCCGATCTCGTTCTCGGCCATCCCGCCTTCATTCGAGAGATTGTCGATGTCGTTCCTCCGCTGGGCTGCTTCGTGCACGTCGCGGGGTGTGATCTGGTCCGGTGCGACGACGGCGAGTTCCGCCTGTTGGAGGACAATCTGCGAACGCCCTCCGGCGTCTCCTACGTGATAGAGAACCGGCGCACGATGCGCAGCGCCGTTCCCGAGTTCTTTCCCGCCGCTGGAGTCGCATCCGTCGACGAGTACGGCGATCACCTCCTCGAAAGCCTGGTCGCCTGTAGGCCGGCGGGAGTCCACGCGGCTGAGTGCAAGGTGGTCGTCCTCACACCCGGCCCCTACAACTCGGCCTACTTCGAACACATCTTCCTCGCCCGCGAGATGGGCGTCGAACTGGTCGAGGGCCGCGACCTCGTCGTGAGCGTCGACCAGCTCTTCGTTCGGTCGACCGCCGGACTGGAACGCGTGCACGTCATTTACCGCCGCGTCGACGATGCGTTCCTCGACCCGACGCTATTCCGTCAGGACTCCCTCATGGGCGTTCCCGGCCTCATTGGAGCGTACCGCGCGGGAAACGTGACCATCGCCAACGCCCTCGGCGCCGGAGTGGCCGACGACAAGGCGGTCTTCCGCTACGTCCCCGACCTCATACGCTTCTACCTAGGAGAGGAGCCGCTTCTCGAAGGTGTGCCGACCTACCTGGGGCGACACCCCGACGACCTCGAATACATCCTCGACAATCTACGCGAGCTGGTGGTCAAGCCAACGGACGGGTCGGGCGGGTACGGCGTCTTCATCGGCCCCCAAGCAGACGAGGACCGTACCGAGCGAATGCGTCGCGAGTTGCGCGCCAATCCTCGCCACTGGATAGGGCAGCCGCTTCAGCGGTTCAGCACCGTCCCCGCGTTCGAGGACGGCTCGTTCGAGCCCCGACGGTGCGACCTACGGGTGTTTGTGGTGACGGGAGAGCGGTCGTGGGTGCTGCCCGGCGGCCTTACCCGCGTTGCTCCCAATAGCAGCTCGTTCATCGTGAACTCGTCCCAAGGCGGCGGCAGCAAGGACAGCTGGGTGCTGCGCAGGCCCGCGGAGGCCGGTTGATGCTCGCCCGAGTCGCTGAGAACCTGTACTGGCTGGGCCGGCACCTTGAACGCGCGGACAACGTCGCGAGGATGGCGGACGTCCATCATTCGATAGCCCACGAGAACCGCGCCGCTGCGGGGCTGGAGACCGTGCTCTACGCTATGGACGCGAACGATGAGTTCGAGGAGGCTCACGGGAGGGACGAGGCGCTGGCGCCTGAGGACTACCTCGTCTTCTCTCCCGATTCTCCTGTCTCTATACGCTCCGTCGTGTCCAGCGCGCGAGGTCTGGCCCGCGAGCTGCGGGACCAGATATCACGGGAGGTGTTCGAGCAAATCAACTGGCTGCACCTCGCTCTCGGCCGCGAACGCGGCCGCCGCCTCCCCGACGAGCTGGACCTCGTCCGCAGCTCCGTCCCCATGATTCTCGGGCTGTTCGAGAACACGGTCCTTTGGACGGAGGGGGCAAGGTGGTTCCGTCTGGGCGTTTTCCTGGAGCGCGCCGACATGACCAGCCGTATCGTCGACGTGAAGTATTTTGTCCAGCTCCCGGCCGAGCGAGGAGTGGGGAGCGCCTTGGACCGCTCCCAATGGCGGCAGGTGCTGCGGTCGGCCAGCGCGCTCGAGGCCTACCGGAAGCAGCACCGCGGTTTCATGCGCGTGGGAGACGTGGTGGACATGCTGGTCTTCGAGCCAGACTTCCCCCGCAGCCTGGTGTTTTGCATCGAGCGCCTGACGGAGGAGTTCAACGAAGCAACCGTCCGCACTCCGGCGGGGCGCAGGCTGGAGGCCGCCAAGGAGATTACGCTCCTCGGCTTGGAGCTCAAAGCCGCCACCGCCGCGGACATCATCATCAACGGGATGCACGAGTTCGTGGGCCTCGTGCAGGCCCGCCTGGCCGCGATCAACGACAGACTCACCGGAGAGATTTTCCGGCCCACCGGCGCAACTTCTTTGGCGTCGTCCGCGAGTCAAGGGCGCGCGGCTCCTCCGCTGCGCTAAACTCTCCCAAGCGCGGCCGCCGCCGGCCTCGACTACCAATCGCCCGGTTGACTGATGACATTCTGCCTAGGAATCAAGAGCGCGGACGGACTGCTCGCTATCGCGGACACTCGCATCACGAGCGGCACGGAGATATCACGCGCCCCCAAGATTGCCGTACACGACATCGGCGGTTACCCGATATTCGTCCTCACGAGCGGCTTGCGCTCGCTGCGGGACAAGGTCATCACCTACTTCGCCGGGCAGATGTCCAGTGATGCGGACGGGCCTGCGCGCACCTATGAAGCAACCAACACCCTCGCTCGGCAGATCAGGCGCGTCCGCACCGAAGACAGCGAGTGGCTGCGCGAGTCCGGCCTGGCGTTCGACCTCCATTGCATCGTCGGCGGCCGGCTGTCGGAGGACAAGCGGCCCCAAATGTTCCTGGTCTTCCCGGAAGGCAATTGGGTGGAGGTCAATGCCGCGACCCCTTACGCCATCATCGGCGACAGCCGCTACGGCAAGCCCATCCTGGACCACCTGTGGAGCTTCGAGCACCCCATCGCCGACGGCCTGCGCGCGGGCCTGCTGGCCTTCGCCGAAACGAAAGCCTCCGCGTCGAACGTCGACTACCCTCTCGACGTCGTCCTCCTGCGCGACGGGAGCGATCAGATCGACGAGATTCGCATCTCCAAGCAAGACGGGGCGCCGATAGAGGACGAGTGGCACAAGGCGCTACTCGTCGCCTCCGGCAAGGTCTCGCCCTTCACGGACCGCCTCTTCGCCCGCCTTGCCGCCGACTCCCCCGAGCCTGCATCCGTCGGCATGGATGGGGATTAAGGTCTCGTGATTGGCTCGTCGGACCACGACGGTTCAGTCGTCCCAGCCATAGGCCACTTCGCGTACTAGCGAGTCGTCCCTATCACGTCCCCCTTAGACCTCCGGGAACGCTTCTAGGCGCTCGGCCACCTCGTCCAGGTGCATCACGTCCGCGTACTTGTGGTGCATGTCGAACAGATTGACCTTGTGCGACAGCAGTGCTCGGTCGAAGACGCACTCCTCCACAAGCACGACGTGGAAGCCGTTCGAGTACGCGTCCAACACCGACGCGCGGACGCAGCCGCTCGTGCTCTCCCCGCAGACTATGATCGTATCGACGCCCGCCTGCGTCAGGTGCGCCACGAGCGGCGTCCCGTAGAACCCGCTCGCCCGCTGCTTGTAGATGATCGTGTCCTCGGGCTCCGGCCGGAACGCCTCGTATATCTCTAGGGGATTCTCGCCCTTCTGGGCGGAGCGGCGGTTCGTCGCATGCACGCGGTTCGGCCTCGCCTCGGGACGGTCCTCGCCCGTGGTGTAGTAGACCGGGAAGCCGCGCGACCTCGCCATCGCGAAGAGCTGCTTCGTCGGCTCGATGGCGTTCCACGCGTACTCGCCGCATCCGCTCGGAAACTCCTTCGCCACCTCGTGCACCGGACGCGGTCCACCCTGGTACGCCGAGTTGTACAGGTCTATCGCCAGCAGCGCGGGCCGTTGCCCCACGTACAGTTCCCGTTGATAGTGCTTGTAGAGCTCCAAGTCCTCGGTGCTTACGACATCCTGCCAGCAGTGGTCCTCGAACCCGTACGTCGTCATCGCTCTCACCTCCTCGGGAGTTGCAACCGCGATTCTAGTCTTATGCCGCGCGTCGTGTGCTAACGTCCCTCGCAGGCGGGGAGTGTCTGGTTCTCTCTCCCGTCTGCGGGGGAGAGTTAGAGAGGGGAGGATAGCGATGCTGACGCAGCAGGAGAACGAGCAGCTCACCCAGGTCGGCAAGGGCACGCCCATGGGCGTGCTCATGCGCCGCTACTGGCACCCCATCGCCGCCGCCGCCGAGCTCGATGAGCGGCCCTCCAAGCCCGTCCGCCTCCTCGGCGAGGACCTCGTTCTGTACAAGGACAAGTCCGGCGTTCTCGGCCTCATCGAACGCTTCTGCCCCCATCGCCGCGTTGACCTCTCCTACGGCATCCCGGAGGAGCACGGCCTCCGCTGCATGTACCACGGCTGGATGATGGACGAGACAGGGCAATGCATCGAGCAACCCTTCGAGGAGACCGTCCACCCCGACGGACGCTTCAAGGAGAAGGTGAAGGTCGACGCCTACCCCGTCGAGGAGCTCGGGGGCCTGCTGTTCGCCTACCTCGGCCCGTCGCCCGCGCCCCTCGTGCCCCGCTGGGATCTCTTCGTGACGGACCACGCCTGGCGCGACATCGGCTTCACCGTGCTGCCGTGCAACTGGCTCCAGTGCCAGGAGAACTCCGCCGACCCCGTCCACGCGGAATGGCTGCACGGCGTCTACGGCCTCTACCTCGCGGAGAAGACTGGCGAGGAGGTCCCGTCGTGGCGCCGCGCGATGGCCCGCCCCCACCAGCGCATCGGCTTCCGGGAGTTCGCGAACGGCGTCTTCAAGAAGCGGATCGTCGAGGGGACCACCGAGGACGACGACATCTGGAAGGTCGGCCATCCGTGGGTGTTCCCCAACATCCTCCGCTCGACCACCGGCACGACGAGCACCGAGTTCCAGATTCGCGTGCCCATCGACGACCACAACACGCTCCACGTCGTCTACACGCGCTACCAGTTCCCGCCGGAGATCGACGTTCCGCCCCAGCAGGTCGTCCCCTACTACGAGATTCCGCTCTACCGGGACGGCGAGCTCAACTTGGAGGTCCCCCTCGTCCAGGACTTCATGGCCTGGGTGACCCAGACCCCCATCGCCGACCGCACCAACGAGCGCCTGGGCGAGTCCGACGTGGGCGTAATCCAGCTGCGCCGGATGCTCAACGAGGCGATGGCTACCGTGGCGGACGGCGGCGACCCCATGAACGTCTTCCGCGACCCCGCCGCCAACGAGTGCATCATGATGACCCAGGAGAGCGTCTACTACACCCCCGACCGCAACCAGGCCCGCATGATCCGCTACGGCCACCAGCGCTACAACCCGGCCATCGAAGAGATTATTGGGATGTTCCCGGGGTAGGGGGATGGATAGGCGTGGGTCGGGAGCAAGCTGCGGAGGCTGGAATAGGCGGCCGCAAGTCCGATACGTGGGCTGTAGCAGGGGAAGTGTCAGACGTGATACATTTAGCTTAATTCTAAGCCCAATTCAGAGGAGGTAATATGGTCAGTCGGGCAATTAACATAGGAACAGATGCAACCCCTCCGAACAGCCTTTTTTCGAATGCTGGGTATAACAATTTGTTCAAGGTAGTTCACCCTCAAAGGCGATTCAAGTGGACGAGAGTTGAAGTCCGGCAACTCTGGGACGACATTCTGAAGGCTCATGAACAGCGATGGCCGTGGTATTTCCTAGGAACATTGCTGCTGCAGCCACAAGAAAGCGGGAAGGTAGCAGTAATTGATGGCCAACAACGAATCTCTACATTATCAATACTTCTTGCCATCCTACAAGATTGTTGCAAAGATTATGAATTAGAGGAACGAGCATATACACTTAATCGATTGATTGCGCGAGGCAACGATGACGGACAACTTACAGGGGCGTTAGTCTTGACTCTGCAGCAACCTGACAACGAGATATATCGTTCCATTGTGCATACAATCGGTTCTACTGCCGAGTTATCTTCGTTGCATCCGCAAAAAGATGACCGAGTGTTGTCAGCTGCAAAAACGCTAAGCAATCTCGTCAGAGACTATATTCAAAATGAGCCAAACTCAAAGGAAGCATTACGCGCTTTGTGTGCATACGTTCAAAATAATGTGAAATTACTTCCAATTGAAGTTGCTTCAGAAGGGCAAGCATACCTAGTATTTGATACTACTAATACAAGAGGGCTTCGCCTATCTCCTGCGGAGGCAATCAAGGCGCGCCTAGCAGCGGTTGCGAGAGAGGATACTAGGTTATCGGAAGAGCTTATCAAGAGATGGAACTCGGCAGCGAATGATCTTGAGCAAGCTGGGCTCCCAATAGACGCCATGGATAACTATCTGCACACGGTATGGTCCTCTAGGCACGGGTACACTACAAAGCGTAGCCTGGACAAGGCTGTAGATAGGGTCGTAAAGGATCAAGGCACTGGAGAGGTAGAGCGTGTCATTGAAGATGTAGGGAATTACATAAAGAATTACCTCTCAGTAGTGCGTCCTCAAGGAAACTCACGATTATCTCAAGACATTAGAGACCTTAATCAATTGAATGTCTAGTCGAATGCCTTCTTGACAATGGTTCATACCCATGCACACGCGCGATTTGACGAAGCGGTTCAACTAACCCTCTCCCTACAAATACGCAATATTACGATTGGCAACAAACGCCCTAATGCCTACGAGAAGAGCTGGCCGTACTGGGCACAGCTGTCAAGGAGGAACAAAGTTCAAGATGCATTTGATGAGATACGTGACCTCATGGTGCCTGACGGAGAGTTTATTGATTTGTTCAAGAGGGCGGAAATTGAGTCCTCCAATACGACAAGGCACTTACTAAGAAAGCTAGATCCGATATCAAGTAATGGATCGGGCGTACTGCCCTATGAAGTCGATAGGGAGCACATTTTCCCTATTTCAGTTGCTTCCAAATTGATCAACCGGAGGACTATTACCAAGAATGCTCGGGAATGGATCGAGGCCATGGGCTACGATATTCCGAGCATGGTGGTCCAGAGGGACACTTTAGGTTTGAAACTGAAGAGCTATTGCAACATGCTAGGCAACCAAGCCCTTCTCAACCTTAGCAAGAACCGCAAAGGGAAAGACAAGCAATTCTCTGTGAAGAAGGAATACTACAACGACCAAGTTCTGGAATTGACAAAGAGGCTTGGCGATCTTACTGAATGGGACGTTACCCGTATTGAGGAGCGTCAATGCGAAATGGCTGAGCGCGCCCCCAGCATTTGGAGGAAATAGTTCCTGCGTTCCCACTGGGCAATACGCGAACGCCCCCGTCTATGGTGGCCTCATTACGCTCATTTGGCCCACCGCGGCTTCGTTGTGGCCCGCCCTGCGCCGTTGGCGGTCTCACTCCTTTCGACGCTCCATCACAGATTCGAAGCCTCGCCGCTACACTCCATCTCCCGCCTGCGGGACAGGCACAACCACTCCCCTCTCCCGTCTGCGTGAGAGGAGTGCATCATGATGACGCAGGAAAGCGTCTACCACACCCCCGACCGCAACCAAGCCCGCATGATCCGCTAAGGCCACCAGCGCTATAACCCTGCCATCGAACAGCCCATCACCATGTTTCCGGGGTAGGGGAAGTGCTCCTACCCCCCGCACTCCTCAATGCCCAATGCCCGCCAGCATGAGTTCGTCTTCGAGCCGGAGCTCGCCTTCGGGGAGGATGGCGTGGGTGCGGAGGGTGAAGAGGAGCGGGTTGTCCTTCACGTACTCCCTGACCTGGAGGAGATCAGCGATGCCTTCCTCTTTTACGTCCAGCTCCCTCTTCTCGTACCGCTCGGCAGGACGCCCTTGCACTGTCGTCTCGCCCGCGTACTCGTAGCCCTCTATCCCGTCGGGGGACGCCGTGAGGATGTTGTACTCTTCCTCGTTGGCCACCAGGCCGCCAACGTCGATGGCATACAACTTGGCAGTCTCGTTCGGGCCGAAGGCGAATTCCGGCAGCTGGGGCTCCATTGCCCGCCATTCGCCGATGGACGGATCGAAGGTCTCGGCATGCCATGCCTTCGTCCTGCTGCGCAGGATGAGCTTTCCGTTGGAGGTCTGCTCGGAGCTGCCGTGCAGCAGCCAGCGGCCTTCGCCGTGCCGCTCGAACGTCATTCGGCTCATCGTTGTTGTCGGAAGCGCCTCTCCTTCCCTCCGATACCCTTCCCTGCGGAATTGCTCTGTATCGAAGAAGATGCCGCACTGAGCCGACTCGATGCTTTCTAGGAGCGCAGCGTACGATTCCACCGCAACCCGCTCGAGCTCCTGCCGCGCCTCGTCCGGCCCATCGCTGGGGCAGCTTCCAACTCCGAACTCGCTCATCGCCCACTGCCGCACCAGCTCGACCCTGCCGTCGGGGAAAACGTCGTACTGGCTCTCGATACGGACAAAGGGGTTGTCGATGAGGTAGTCGTATACGGACCGCGCCGCCACGGGCGCCGCCGCGTCCTGCGAAGGCCCACGCTCCATGCGCGACTCGTAGCGCAGACTTGGTTTGCCCCTGAACGACGATTCGCCCGCGTAGGCGCCTCGGGTGAGGATGTCCGCTAGGCTATCGAGCTGGTCGCCAGTCCACGACGCAAAATCGAGGTCGCCGCTGAAGGAGCCGCCCATCGGGCTCGCGCCGCCGAGGCCGCTCCTCGAAGATTGGCCAATCACTCCGATCCTTCCATCGGAGCCGCGCTCTATGACTGTGGTGGTGACTTGGCCCATCGGCCTGTCCACGACATCGCCGTCCTCGAGCGTGCGGAACCCGCTGCTGCGGTAAGTCGCCTCCTCGTACGTGAACGCGCAACCGGCGTCTACAGCCGTGATTATCTAGGCCCGCACGCGGTCCGCCGTCTGCTGAAGCATGACCGCTCGCGCGTCCAACGGCGGCCTCGCGGTGGGCATTGCTGTGAGCGTCGGGATGGGGATGGGCGATGCCGTCGGAGCGGACGTTGGAGTCGGCGTCGCCGTCGGGGTGGCAGTAGGCGTAGGTGAGGCGCACGCGGCTAGGGCGACGAGCAGGATCGCGAAGAAAGGGGCTAGCCCTCCTCGCACACGTCGTCGCAGTAAGGCATCCCCGTCCTTACCACAAGAAAGACGCCTACTATGCAAAGGTCTCCGAAAGAGGCGGCCCTTACACGTCGACGCAGTAGGCGAAGGCGTTGCCCACCGGCGAGGCGAAGACGTCGATGTAGTCCACGATGGTCGTGGGGCTACCCTCGGTGACGGCGGCGGCGGCTATCCACGCGCACGTCTCCCGCGTCCCCAGCGCCGGACCTCCCGGCGTCGGCATGCCCGTGATGGCGCGGGCGCGCTGCGACATGTCCTGACTCGTGTCGTCGTCGGGGATGACGTAGCTGTCGAAGTGCTCGGCCATGCCGCGGGCGTCGCCGGCTTCCAGGCGCGCCAGCGTCTCGCGGTCGAACTCCGTGTTGAGCCAGGCCCCCGGCATGCCGGGGGTGTGCCACAGCCCGCCCGACGCGACGACCCCGACCCGCATGTCGCGGGGGAACTCGTCGATGACTTCGCGGACCGCCTTGCCGAACTGGTAGCTCCGCAGACCCGTCACCTGGGGCGCGAAGTAGAGGTTCATCATGATTGGCACGACAGGGGTCGTGAAGTCGGTCAGTTCCTCGACGGACCGGATGATTCCACCCGCCAGACCCCGGTCCGGTTTCGGCATGTCCATGCAGAAAGCCGGGTCGAACCCGCGCGACATCACGCCTCCCAGGACGCTCACGGCCAGCTCGGGATGCCCGAGGAGCGACTGGCCAGGCTCCGCGTGCCGCCCGATCTGCGGGAAGGGCGTCTCTCGAGGCGACTTGTTGAACCGCTCTCCCACGTACACCGCGAACGCCGGGTAGTTGTTGAAGTCGAAACATTCGAGCTGGTCGTCGCTGAACACGACGAGGACGTCCGTCTCCAATTCCGCGATCTTCTCCCGTAGCACGCGGAATCCCTCATGGGTGCGCTCGGCCTTGGCTACGTTCACTTCGAGGGACTCGTTGGGCACGTCCGCGCGAATCGGCCGCGCGTTCCGGCGCTCAACCCATAGCTCAGGCGGGAGCGAAGTCGTGCCGCCGTGCGAATGAAAGAACGTTCCTACGAGCGTGGCCATGTTCAGTTGCTCCTTTCTCAGTCCCCCTGTCCGCGATCCTCTCGAAATCCCTCTCCCGTCTGCGAGACCTTTGCGTAACCTTATTTTCTGGCGGGCGTTCTTCCTGCCATGCGCCTCGTCTGCACTCCCGCGCACCCTGGATTCCCGCTTTCGCGGGAATGACGGAAGGGGTTATGCAAAGCCCCCGTTGTCTGCGGAGGCAGGGAGGGGCCGTCATTCCCGCGAAGCGGTCCCTCCCCGTCGCCAAGCAACCCTAGTTCCCCGTTCCCATCCAAGGGTTGACCATAACCCAGACGGCGTCGCCGGCGTCGCCCTCGCCGCCCGAGGCGAGACAAGCCTCGCCGGTCATCTCCAGCGGGTAGTGGTGCGTCATCAGCTCCTTGAGCGGGAACTCGCCCGAGGCGATCCATTCGAGGCCCAGCGCTACGCTCGCGTAGCTGTGGCCCCGGCACGCTCGGAGCGTGCCGTACTTGCCCGTCAACTTCTCCAACGAGAAGGACTCGAGCTCGTACGCCTGCGTGACGACGATGCCGCCGCGCCGCACCAGGACATCGATGGCCTGATTGAAGATGACGGTGTGGCGGCCGGTCGTGCAGTCGACGACCGCGTCCGCCCCGCGCCCGTTCGTAATGTCCATGATCGTGGAGGTGAAGTCGTTCGCTTGGACGTCGATGGTGTAGTCCGCGCCGAGCCGCTTCGCCGCTTCGAGCCGCGCCGTGTCCTTGGACAGGCCGGTCACGATGACCGTCGCGCCGAACTTCTTGGCCGCGAGGGTCGAGCCGAGGCCCTTGGAGCCCGGCCCCTGCACGACAATCGTCTTGCCCGGACCGGCCTCGCCCTCTTTGCATGCCCACTGCACGCCATTGCCGACCGGCAGGGCCAGCGCGGCCTCGTCGGCCGTCATCGTTTGGGGAAGCTTGTGCAGCACGACATTCGGGGGTAGGTAGAGGTACTGCCGGAAACCGCCCGCGAGCCTGCTGGGGTTGGGGTTGTTGTGCGTGTCGGTGAACCAGCAGTGCCTGAACTCGCCCTTACGGCACCACTCGCAGTGCCCGCATGGGAGGTACTCCTCCAGCGCGACGAGCTCGCCTTCCTCGATGCCGTGGCGGTCCAGGAAGCCCTGGCCGGCCTTCACGATCACTCCGGCGTTCTCGTGGGCGTTCATGCCGGGGACTGGAACTCCCCCGCGCCCTGCTCCCGTGAAGTAGCCGTAGGACCCGCACATGCCGGCCGCTTCGACTTTCATCAGAGCGCTGTTGTAGTCGATATCAGGGACGTCGATTTCCTGTATCTCCGCCTTACGGGGCTCAATCTTCACTGCGGCGAGAGTCGTGTCCATGGCTTCCTCCTTGGTTGCCTGTTGCCGTTGAGTCTAGGCCCTGTCCTCGGTTCCTCCTTGGAAGGCGGCCTCCCTTGGAAGGTGGACGAGAATAGGCCCTTCCTCAGTTCTCCCCTTGGGCCTTCGCAATCTTCTCGATGTAGGGCTTCATCCGAGGGTACGCCCGTTGCACGTTGTCCTCAAACAGCTTCTTGCGGTCCTCGTCCGACAGCCAATCGATGCCGTCGATGTAGGGCTTGGTGTCGTCGTACTGCCGTCCGGAGTCGGGGTCGACGGCCTGCACGCCGCCGATCATCTCCGACGCGAACAGCACGTTGTCGACGCCCACCGTCTTAATCAGGTACTCGACCGCCGCCTGGCTGTAGATGGCGGTGTCGAAGAACATGCGGCCAAGGAACTCGTCGAACGGCTCGCGGTTGGCCATGATGCTGAGGCCCTTGAAGCGGGCGTATTGGTAGGGGATGGCGCCGCCGCCGTGGGGCATGATGAACTTGATGCCGGGGAAGTCCCGGTACACGTCCGACTCTAGCAGCTGCACGAAGCCGGTGTTGTCTATGTTCATGTAGTGGGAGCCGGTTGTCGTGAACGCGGGGTTGCACGTGCCGGAGCCGTGAATCATCGCGGGCACGTCCAGCTCGACCATCTTCTCGTAGAGCGGGTACCAGTACCGGTCGCCCAACGGCGGGTCCGTCCACCAGCCGCCGGAGGGGTCGGGGTTGAGGTTGCATCCGACGAACCCCATCTCGTTCACGACCCGTTCCAGCTCCTGCACGACGCCTCGCTCCGGAGGCACGCCGGGCGACTGCGGCAGCGACGCGACGGGGATGAAGCGGTCGGGATAGATGTCGCAGACACGCCTGATGAGGTCGTTGTTGATTTCGGTCCAGAAGCGGCTGATGAGCTCGCCGCCGAAGTGGTGCCCCATCCATGAGGCGCGCGGGGAGAAGAGCGCCACCTCCGTGCCGCGCTCGTTCTGCAGTTTGAGCTGCCCGTTCTCCAGCGATGCTCGTATCTGGTCGTCGGTGACGTTCACAGGGTGCTTGACCGGAGCTCCCATGAAGGTGATTTGCGTAGCTCGAAAAATCTGCACCCCGGCTGGGGCCGTGGTGTAGTGCCCATGGGAATCGATAATCATCCAGCCGCTCTCCTATCAAGTGGTCCGGGACGCCCGCAGGGCAGCGGCGTCCCCTAACCGTCGCATGGTACTCCAGAACGAAGGCGTGCGGGGCACAGCGCGGTCATGTCCCGTGCCCCCTCCCGTCAAATCCCAGGCAGGCGGGAACCTCGCACACGACGGACGTAGCCCGGAGCGGCCCTACCAGGCCCCCGCGTGGACGTTCGCGACCGCCTGGCTGGCGATGTCGTAGATGTACTTGGCCGCGCTCGGGGCCCCGTCGGTCCGATCGATGGAGTCGGCCCGGTAGCCGGTGAGCGCGTAGCTCACGTAGATGCGGCCGGCCGCCTCCGGCCCCGTCTGCCCGCCGATGACCGGGACGCGCATCGCCTTCGCCACGTCGGCGTATATCTCGTTGCTCACGTTGGTGAGGTCGATCATCACGGCCCCGGCGTCCTGCACGGCGCTGCACCACTTCATCACGTGGTCGTGCGCCGCTGCGTCCTCGTGTCGGGGCTCCCAGACGTCGAACCCAATCTGGGGGTAGACCGGCAAGCCCGTCTCGATCACCGCCAGCACGTCGTCGAACAGCGTCTCCTCCTGGGTGCGGATGTCCACCTTGGTCATGTCCGCGCCCGTTTCCTCTTTGATCCGGCGGGCCGCCGCCTCGACCGCCTTGGGTCCGGCGTTGCACGTCGCCGTCGGCATATCGACGTTCACCGCGGCCCGCTCCGCCACCCGGCTGACCGCCTTGCCGAACAGGAGCATCGCGTCGATCGTGAACTCGTCCTCGTTCTCCATGCCGAGGAACGTGCGGCTCACGCTGTCTCCCACCGAGAGGAGGTCGACTCCGGCGCGCTCCCATATGCGCGTCATCTGAACGTCGTAGCACACGCCCGCCGCAATCTTCTTGCCCTCGTTCTTCATCTGCTGCAAGTCGGCTATTGTGAGTCTGGGCATCTTCAGTGCTCCTTGGTTGTTAGGGTTCCCTCGCCGTTGAGGAGCAAAGCTCCTCACGCGCGGTGTGGGTTAGCTCTTCGTCCTGGTCCACTAAGGCCTCCGCGAAGCGCACCCGGTACACCGACGGATCGCGCGCCGCGATGGGTTCGGCGCCGTCTGCTAAGGCGCGCGCTTGCCGTAGCAGCCTCCGCCGCATCGCGATGATCGCTGTGTCGCTCGTGCCGAGGTGCTCCTCGTGGCGGTCGACTATCGGGCCCATGCTCTCTTGCACGGCCATGTCTTGGGCCTGAACGCCCGCGATGCCTGTGAAGGTCGAGGACTGCTGGACCTCGCGGTCGATGAGGTACTCGTTGTCGATGTTGCGGACCGGCAGGAACGTGCCCGGGAGCGCGGGGCCCGCGAAGTCCTCGGCGGACTCGATGTCCTCGCCCGACAGCGACCGTTCCTCGTTCCAGGTCGCGACGATGGTCCAGCAGCTGTTGTCGTCGATGGGCGTCCAGGCGATGCCCTGGCTGTTGTTGCCGGGCTGCAGCGCGCCCTGCCTGAAAAGGTTGTAGAACGGCATCAGCCAGTGGGTGAACCGCCAGTAGTACTTGCCCTCGCCGATGTCGCGCCGCGCTCCTACTCGGACTCCGTAGTCCGTGTCTTCCGCGACGAAGACGGGAGACCGGTCCAGGGCGTGGTACCGGGAGCGCAGGTTCGGCGCGTTTTGAGCGCGTTCCAGCCAGGCCGGCGTGCGCCGGAATGAGTCCACGGAGGCATGCAAGAAGTTGGAGTGGGCCGAGTCGACTCCGCCTTCCAGTCCCTGCACCCAGCTCGTGCGCTCCAACCGCTTCGTCACGTGCACGTGGGAGGGCGGAAGGTCGAGCCAGGCGAATCCCGGCAGCTCCGGCGTGGCGTCCGACGGCCCTAGGTACGCCCAGACAACGCCGCCCCGCTCCGCCGTCGGATACGCGGGCTGGCGCACCTTCTCCTTGTAGTTGGACGTTGCGGGCTCGGACGGCATGTCGACACACTGCCCCTCGATGTCGAACTTCCAGCCGTGGTAGATGCAGCGCAGGCCCCACTCCTCGTTTCGCCCGAAGTAGAGGCTGGCGCGGCGGTGGGGGCACCGCTCGGCCAGCAGCCCGATGCGCCCCGCGCTGTCGCGGAACGCGACGAGGCTCTCGCCCATCAGCCGGACCCGCACCGGGGGGCAATCGGGTCTCGGCAGCTCGTCGGATAGAAGGAACGGCGTCCAGAAGCGGCGAAGGAGGTTCCCCATCTCCGTGCCCCGAGCGGTCGCCGTCAGCCTCGTGTTGTCCTCGATACTGAACATCCGCGCCTCCTGCTGTCCGGCGCCCCTGCCGGATCGAGGCAACGATACAACAACACGCCCGGCGGAACGCGATTTTGTTGACCCCGCCTTGGGCGTGGGAGTAGCTTGCCGGAGTTGGGGCTGCCCCTCAGTGCAGCCGCCGACGGGAGGGCCAACCATGGACTATCTCAAGATATCGGCCGACGACCACATCGACCTCGGATACTTGCCTAAGGACCTCTGGCTCGACCGCGTCCCCAAGGCGCTCCGCGCGCGCGCCCCCCACGTCGAAGACCGGGGCGACGACGGCGAGCTCTGGGTGTGCGACGGCTTCTCGTGGGGCGACTTCAGGGGCGAGCGTTACTTCGCGAACCCTAAGCGCAATAAATCGGCGCTCGACCGCATCGGGTTTGCCGAGCCCGGCCGTCCGACGACTCCCGCAAAGCGCATCGAAGACATGGACCGCGACGGCATTGAGGCCTCCTTGATGTATCCCCCGATCATCGAGCTGCACATCGAAAACGCCGAACTGAGGAACTTCTGCGTCAGCGCGTACAACGACTGGGCCACCGAATTCGCGGACGCGGCGCCGAAACGCTTCCTCCCCGCCGCCGCCCTCTCGCCCGTCGACCCCATAGCCGCTACTGACGAGCTCGTGCGGGTGGCGAAAAGGGGCCGGCTGCGAGAAGTGTGCTTTCTGGTCAACGATGTCACGGTCGACATGTGCATGGAGCCGTGGGACCGCTTCTGGGACGTCGCCGAGGAGACGGGCATGGTCGTGGCCTATCACGTCGGCGGCAGTCTTCAGACCGGCTCGATGCGGGCGCGCCGGACGGCCCTAGCCGGAACGGCCCGCGTCCCCGCCTTCGACCTTGGCCTCGGGAACGCGGGCACTGCCTTTCTGGAGCCTTTCGTCAACCTCTTCTCGCTGGGGGTCTTGGAACGCCGTCCAGGCTTGCGGGTCGTCCTCGCCGAGTCCGGCACGGGATGGATCCCCTACGTGGTCCAAGAGATGGACTATCGCCTGAAGAAGGCGGAGGGCGCCGGCCAACATTCCGACCTGAAAGAGCGCCCAAGCGACGTATTCAAGCGCCAGGTCTGGGCCACCTATCAGGCCGACGAGGTCGGCCTACATCTCGTCGACTTCTTCGGCGACGGCCACATGATGTGGGCTTCCGACTTCCCCCACGCCGACGGCACTTGGCCTTACTCGGACGAGGTTGTCACGCGAGAGACGGCCCACCTCCCCGCCGAAACCCGGCGCAAGATTCTCCGCGAGAATGCCGCCGCTTTGTTCGACTTGGCCAGGTAATGGGAAGCGCCCGCAGGCGAGGCTAGTGGTCACAGCCGCCGCGCCAGCGTAACCTTGACGGCCAAGGAGCGCCGCGCCATGACTGAAGCTACCCAAGACCGACTCTCACAGCTGACGCTCGGCGTCACATCAGGCGATTTGCGCTTCATGGCGCTGGACAAGTCTCAGCTGCCCGACGAGCTGGCGGGGTTCGAGTCGCTGCGCGAGGAGGACCTCGATAACGAGACCTTCGCCAAGCGCGCCGACGGCCCGGACACCGTCGAGTCGCTGACCGAGGCGAATCGGCTCAACGGCTACGAGGTCGGGTTCATCGTCCCGCAGGGCGGCTCGACCCTCGCCGAGGAGCCGTCGGAGCTTCTGGAGGCGTCGACGGCCGTTCACCTGTTCCAGCGCCCCGAGGACGCGCAAGCGTGGATCGACGAGACTTTCGTCGCTCGTCTGAGGAAGAGCGTGGGCGAGACGGATGCCATGGACCGCAAGATCACCGGCGTCGAGGTGCTGAAGCCGTCGGGTTTCCACGGCCACTCCGCCGGTCTGCTCGTCCTCCGCGAAGTCCCCGGCGGCGAGCTGGTCTCGACGATTGTCGAGTTCCAGGTGGGCCGCGTAATCGGCGTCGCGACTGCGGTGGCGAAGGTGGACAAGACCTACCTCGACTTGGCCGTCGAGCTGGGCGGCCGCTTGGAGCGCCAGATCGTGCGAGTCGTTCTCGGGGGCTGAGTCGTTCTCCGCTTCCTTATCGAGAGCACCTTCCGCCCTCATGACGAAGAAAAGCGCAGCGGGACGAGATCCCCTCTGCGTACCTCCAGTCCCAACCCCGGCGCCGCGCCGACGTCCTCCCGCTCGGCGACGATCGCCCCATCGTCGCCGAACATCAGACTTTCCGACGTGAGGTCCCGTTTGAGCAAGTGCGTGCCGAACGCGCCCTCTGACGCCACGAGATTCGGACGTGCTGCATGCATCACCGTCAGGCCCGCGCGAGTGAGGATGCTCGTCTCTCCGACCTGGGCGCCGACGATTACGCCAAGCCCAAGCTCGGCAGCCCGCTGGGTCACTTCCAGCGACCGGATGAGGCCGCCCATCTTCGAGACTCGCACGTTCACGATCCACCGGTCCGGGTCGTTCAGCCTATCGAGCTGTTCGGCGCGCAGCAGGCTCTCGTCGAGGATGATTTTTGTTCCGCACTCCACGCCCACGCGCTCGAACCCGGCCAAGTCCCCTTCCCGCAGCGGCTCCTCGATTGCGTAGACCGCATAAGGAAGCGCGTTCACGTGACGGATGCACTCGTCCGCTGACTCCCACAGGTTGTTCGCGTCGAACCGCACCCGCAGCTCCGGGTCGGTTTTTTTCTCGAACAGGCGTATCTTCCGTTGGTCGCGCGTGAGGTTGCCCGACACCTTCACCTTGAAGTCCCGAAAGCCCCGCTTCCAGTAGCGCCGGAGCTGCCACCAATAGGCCAGGTGCGGCGCGTCCCCCAACACCGCGGAGTAGGGGAACCGGCCAGTCAGCCGCGGCAGGCCCAGGACCTCCTCGATGGGTCTGAGCTCCGCCTTTCCCAGCAGATCGAGCACTGCGATTTCGATTGCGCAGAACGCTGCAGGGTTCCGGTCGATGACTTCGCGGTGGGCGTCGGCCCACCCCCGCAAGCTTTGGGCGTCGGTCACGCTGTCGGCAATCGAAGCTGCGTGCTGCCGAATGAATGCGGCGCCGCTCTCCACCGTCTCCCCGGTCACGTAGCTGCGGGGGCACCCCTCGCCGTACCCCGCCTCGCCGGACTCCGAATGGGCCGCGACGATGAGGTTCTCCGCCTTGGCGCGGCTGGCGGATGCGTGGCGGAAGACGGCCCGGAAGGGGACGGGGAAGCTCGTGACCTCCAGCCGTTGGATACGCAAATCTCTTACCCCGCCTCTACCAGGCCGGCGAAATCGAGCTTGCACTCACGGGCGTACTGCAAGTGCAGGTACTTGAACTGAGCGTCTCGCTGGCCGTCCGCCACGCAACTGGCGCGATACTGTTCGCCCGCTCCGCGCCGGAGCCAGCGGACGTCCAATGGCTTGAGCCGGCCGCTCTTCCGCTTGGCCTCGTACTCCACGTTCAGCTCGCACAGCCGCGCGTCGACCTCGTCGGCGATGGCGCCGCCGTCGCCGTGTCCGTCGGCTTCGACAAATAGCGTATAGCGTGCGGCGTTCTCGTCGGCGATGACGATGAAGAACTGCTGCCGCGCGTCCCGTCTCGACAGAGCGGCGGGGGCTGCGTCGAGCACTTGCGCTTCGGTCAGCTTCTCCCCCGTGATGTTGGTGGTCCCTTTGCCCTTCTGGACGAAGTCGAGGGTGGGCGTCTCATGCACTCTTCCGCTGACGCGGACGATGTCGTTCATGTCGTACCGGTAGAGGCCATCGAGCGTGGTGACGAACACGTAGTACTCGCCGCCCTCGTCGAGCTCGTGGAGGCCGAGGAACTCCGCGCTCCCCGCTTCCCAGGCGCTCCTCTCGGCAAACTCAAAGTAGGTTTGGAAGAGGGTGGGCAGGCATACGTTGTTGCGGGCGTCGATATTGAGCGTTCCCCGGAACTCGCTGGCCAGGTAGCCCACTTCGATGATGGGGATATCCGCCGGCAGCAGGCCCGACAGGCCGTGCAGAGCGGTCCCGCAGCTGCCGCCTGTCCACGTCACCACTCCCTTGAGGTCCGGCCAGATGTCAGTGTAGGTGAAGCGTCCCGCCGCTTTGAGGCGGTCCGCTAGGTACGCGGCGCGCTGAGGACGGGCCTTCAGTCCTCGCCCCATGACCGCGGGCAGCGCGCCCGCGCCCGGCAATCGTCCCGACGCGATGGCCCCAAGGACGACGTCGGCGTTCTGGTCCGCGACCGACAGCAGGCGGAGGAACGTTGAGGGGTTGGCGGTGGCGATGCCGCTGACTCCGGACTCCGCGAGCCCGTGGACCACCATCGCAAGGTAGCGCGCCTCGTAGTCTTCGATGTCCGCAAGCTCAGCGGGCAGGACGTACTTCGACCGCACGAACCGCGACTGGGTCTTATAGAGCACCCCCGACGCGGAGCCGAACGGCGTGCCGCCTTCCATCCGGCCTTCGACGGCTTGGCCGCTGATCGCGAACGCTTTTCCTTCGAGGATTGCTGAGTCTCGGGACCAAACGTAGGCCCCCATCTGCTGGTCGTGCTTCATCCGTTTCAGGCCGGACGCCGTGACCGGTATATTCTTCGGCGCCCCCACTGTCCCACTCGTGCGGTGGTAGTACACCGGCGGCTCCATGGTGAGGCATTGCTCTCCCGTCAGCTCCTGCCGCTCGATCAGGGGGCGTAGATCTTCGTACGTCTGCAGGGGGACCGCATGGCGGTATGCAGCCGCTCCGTCGACTCGCGAGAACCCGTGGCGCTTGCCGAACTCCGTATCGGTATTCTCCGACAGGATGCGGCGCAATAGGGATAGCTGGGCGTCGCGGGGGCGCTTCGCTCCTTCCACGAACGCCCGTGTCCGCCGAGACTGCATCAGGCTGAGGCCCTTTCGCAGCAGGGCATAGCCGGCGGCGTGTGCGATGTGACCCAAGGCGTTGCTAGCCATTCTCCAGTCCTCGTATGAATGGAGTCCTCATCTGTGCGAAGAATCCTTTTGGGTACTCGGGGTTGAGAAGACCGAGGGGCCCGACGTCGCGGCCCTTCGGGAGGAACCGCGTGCCGAACAGTATGTCCCACACGATGAGGTTGTTCCCGAAGTTGCTGTCCGACTCCTGCACGATCCGCGAGTGATGCCACCGGTGCAGCTCGGGGCCGCTGACGATGTAGTTCAGCGGGCCGAGCCTCACCCGGCAGTTCGAATGCTGGAAGAACCCGTTGAGCGCGTAGAAGACGAAATACGCCGCGAGCACCTCGTGCGAAACGCCCATGAGCGCGAAGGGCAACGTGTCGACGGCGTACTGAATCGCTTTCTCGATAGGGTGGAACCGTCCTACGTTGAACCAGTACAGCTGGGCCGGCGAGTGATGCACCGCGTGCAGCCGCCACATGAGCGTGAAGCGGTGGAACGCTCGATGGAGCCAGTACCGCAGGAGATCGGCCCCCAACAGCATCAATGCGGCTTGCGCCACGACAGGAAGGTCGTGAGGCCAGAAGCCGTTCACGGTGAGACTGTTGGCTTCCAGGGCTCCGGCCAGCGCGATGACCAGGCTGAGAGACAGGAGATACGGAAGACCAACCTGCACCGTAGCCAGGAACAGCGCGTCGGCGCGGACATCCTCCGCGGGGGGCCGCCACGTCGCGCGATAGGGCAGCTTGAGCTCGTGCAGCGTGATGAGGGCCGCGCCGACCAGCACCGGGGCGTAGGAGGCGAGTGTCGCGGGCCATCCCACTGCGGCAAATGCAGCGTAGAGCGCGGCGCCCAGCGCGATGATTGCCGGGTACGAGCCGGCGACTGCCAGGCGCGAAAGGTCCGCCTTCGCCTCAGTCACGCCGCGCCCCTGAAGCCGCCTGTCTCAGGGAGGAGGCTGCCTCCTCTGTCCCCCTTCGATAGACGTAGTGGCCCAGCGTCAGGATGAATGTCGCGAGAACGACGTGGAAGAAGGCGGGGAGGCCCGCGGCGAACCACGAGTGCTCAGTGAGGAGCGTCAGCCCTGCGAATAGGCGGAACGCCATGACGGTGAAGTAGACGCCCCCCAGCACGAAGCACGTCCGGTGCTTCCACGGACGGGGAGCGATCGCATCCGCTTTGACTCGCACAAGGACAACGGCCATTACGACGAGAATGCCCGCCTGCGAAGCCAGAAGCGCTGGGTAGGGCAATCCGGAACCCTGCCATGCCTCGAACGGAGGGAGAGACGGGACCTCGTACGCCGCCTGGACTAGTTGGGCCTCCACTCGCAAGGAGAACAGACCGGCCAGCGCGAGCATCCACGGGAGGTAGCGGCGCCCCTGGGGCGCTTCGCTATTCATCAGTACTCAGCTTGGGGCTGCCGAAGAGAGGGGCCTTTTGCCAGGTCTCGGGCATGAGCCGGGAATCTTCACGCGGGTCCATGCCGTGAGTATAGGGGGGTGGCGCGCTAGGTGGGACTCGAACCCACGACCTCATCCTCCGCAGGGATGCGCTCTATCCAGACTGAGCTACTAGCGCTACTCTCACCGTCCGCCGGCGCGAGACCGGCGTTCATCGTCATCTCTATTGGTGCCGAGGGCGAGATTTGAACTCGCACGCCCGTAAGGACACTGCGCCCTGAACACAGCGCGTCTGCCGTTCCGCCACCTCGGCACTCGAGATGGTGGGCGATACAGGACTTGAACCTGTGACCTCTTGCGTGTGAAGCAAGCGCTCTAACCAACTGAGCTAACCGCCCCGTCTCCCCCATTCTAACGGAACAGCCCACGTTCCATCCAGAACGAGAGCAGGGGCCATCCAGAAACGGCGAACAGGGCCATTGATAACGGACCCTCCCGGAAGGACGCTCGGCATAGCCATCGCTTCCGGTTGCGGCTATCGTTGTCGTGTCGCCTATGAACACGCACCTACGTCAGACAGAGAATCCGGCCTTCCGTCGGCAGGGCAGCGGGGGGCCGCATCTCGTGGCCATCGGCGGCGGGACAGGGTTGCCCATCCTGCTGAGAGGTCTGAAGCGCCGGACGGACAATCTCAGCGCGATCATCACTCCCGCCGACGACGGAGGAAGCACAGGCCGTCTGCGGGAGATGCTCGGCGTGCCTCCCCTCGGCGACGCCCGGAAATGCTTGATCGCGCTCTCGGACGCCGAGCCCCTTATGGAGCGCGTCTTCTCGTTCCGGTTCGACGAGGGCGAAGGACTCGAAGGCCATAACCTGGGCAATCTTCTGCTGTCGGCGATGGTCACTTCCGAGGGCGGCTTCGGCGAGGCCCTCGACGCCGCTCACGAGCTGTTGTCGGTCCGGGGGCGCGTCATTCCGTCGTCGCTGCAGGCCGGGATCACGCTCGAAGCTGAAACGGAGTCCGGCCGGCTGCTCGACGGCGAGTCCGCCGTGGGCCAGGCGGGCGAGCGCATCGCAGCGCTCCGTCTGACCCCGGACGACGTTGCCGCTAACCCCGCGGCCATCGACGCGATTCGCGCGGCGGACGCGGTTCTTATCGGCCCGGGGAGCCTCTACACCAGCATCCTGCCGAACCTCCTCATCGGGGGTCTGGCGGAAGCCGTCCGCGAGGCCGGCTGCCCCAAGATATTCATCTGCAACGTCGCGACCCAGCACATGGAGACCGACGGCTTGGGCGCCGCCGATCACTTGGCGGCCTTGAAGCGCCACGCGGGCGTCGCGCCCACCCATTTCGTGATGAACGAGACGCTGGTCGAGATTGCGCCCCAGTTTCACCAGCAAGCGGTCCCGCCGGAGGCGTCCTTGGAGGAAGCCGGCGTCACTCCCGTAATCGCCGACCTCCTGGACCCATCGTGGGGCACGCGCCACGACCCCGACAAGCTTGCGGCAGTCATCCTCTCGATCGTGAATGGAGGCTGAGCGCCTCTCCCTCCGGTCCTCTCGCCCGTCTGCGGGAGAGAGTTAGAGAGAGGGTCTGCGCGCCCGCCGGCCAACCGCTCTTCTCCCCCACGCGCCCCCTAATGTCACCTTTATAGCATTCGCCCTACCCAGAGGAACATCGGCCGCCCGTCCTCGCTGACGGGGTAATCGACGCGCTCGACCTCGAAGCCGGCCTCGATTAGCAGGCGCTCCCACGTGGCGATGGGAAACAGGCCCGTCGTGTGGCTGTCCATCTCGATTCGCAGCTCGCCGCCCTCGTTGATGAAGAACACGTACGTTGTCTCGACGGTCGTGTCGTTGGGATTGAGGCGTGTCGAGTACTCAACGTACGTGAGCTCGGTCTCGGGGCCGCGGTTGGTCTCGTAGTCGACGAAGGGCGACACGAAGGTCTCCTCGTAGTGGTCGGGTGCGACGAGCAACAGACCGCCGGGGCCGAGGTGGGCGCGCGCCGTTGCGAACACGGCGAGCAGGTCAGCCTCAGTCGTCATGTAGTCGATGGCGTCGTGGACGAGGACGGCGTCGAACGTCTCGCCGAGGCGCACGGTCCGCATGTCGTCGACGTGATGAGCGACGCCGGGGTTCAGGCGCCGCGAGTGCTCGAGCATGGGCTCGGATAGATCGACCGCGCCGCCTCGAACTCGCCGATCAGGTAGTGGAGGTTATGACCGCCTCCGGCGCCGAGGTCGAGGATTCGCCGCTTGCCTGGCGCCAGTCGTGCTCGGAGCTCGCGCAGCCAGTACCCGGCCTCCTCCTCGTAGTGCTCGGGAGGGCTCATCAGCGGCCACAGGTAGGCGAGGTCGTCGTAGAGGCGGCGCTGTCCGTCCGTCATGGGCTGCTCCCCTCCTTCCACGTAGTGCTCATGTAAAGCGAAACGCGGCGCTTTCACGCCGCGTCCTGATGTCACGTTTGGTGACCGCGAGACTCCATAAGCCCGTCCGTTACTGTCCGTCTAGCACCGCTTCGATTCACGATGCACCGCATGACGGCCTAGTGCATCAGTCCGTAGCCGTCCATTGTGATTCGCCGTAGTATAGTATCCAAAAGGTACAACTGAGGTAACAACCATTCAGCGAGCACTGACCCGCCCATCGTCCTTGTCGGCTGCTTTCGTGCGGACCGTTAAGGAACCTGGCCGCTACTCCGACGGGGGGCGTGGCAGTTACGGATTGTCCTTGCTGGTAAGGCCTAGCGCAAGCGGAGGGCTGACCAAGTCGTGGATACAACGCCTTCGCATCAACGGGCGACCCACGCACATCGGGTTAGGACCGCTTGCGCTCGTCTCGCTGGCAGAAGCGCGCGCGCTCGCCATCGAGAACGCAAAGGCAGTTCGCGCCGGTGTCGATCCGTTGGCGGACCGCAAGCGAAGGGCGGCGATTCCAAGCCTCCGGCAGGCTGCGGAGAAGGTGATTTCGATGAACGCCGAGAGCTGGAAGGACGGAACAAGGACGGGGTCGATATGGCGGGCACGCCTCGATGCGCACGTCCACCCGGCCATCGGCAACCTTCGCGTGGACACCATCACCAGCGCGGACTTGCTCAACGTGTTGTTGCCGATCTGGACGAACCGTCGCGAAACCGCCCGGAAGACGCGCGGGTACATCTCCGCGGTCATGCAGTGGGCCATCAGCATGGGATATCGCACGGACAACCCGGCGCGCGACGTGGTCGCGGCACTGCCAAAGGCGGGTAGGAAGGTGACGCACCAGCGCGCTCTCCCCTGGCGCGATGTTCACGCTGCGTTGGGGACGATAGGGGCATCGGACGCTGCGGAGACGACGAAGTTGGCCGTCCGGTTCCTCGTGCTGACGGCTACCAGGAGCGGTGAGGTTCGGGGCGCACGCTGGGCGGAGATTGACTTGGACTCCGCGACGTGGACCATCCCGGCCTCGCGCATGAAATCGGCGCGCGAGCACCGCGTCCCGCTGTCGCCGGAGGCGATGGCGGTCTTGGACTGTGCTCGGGAGTTCACTGGCGACTCCGGCCTCGTCTTCCCGTCGCCGACAGGTCGAGTGATGAGCGACGCTACGGTCTCCAAGCTGTTCAGGGAGAACGGCATCCAGGCGACACCGCACGGCATGAGAAGTAGCTTCCGCGTGTGGGCGGCTGAGTCCGGTATCGATCGGGTCATCGCGGAGCTGGCGCTGTCGCATGTCGCGGGCTCTTCGCTGGAGATCAGCTACCAGCGCTCCGACCTGTTCGAGCAGCGGCGTGAGGTCATGGAGCAGTGGGCGACGGCCATCATGGGCTCCTCGTAACGTAGTCTGTTGTCGTTACCCTGTCTTGAGCGTGGTGTGGGGAGGGTTCCCTGTGTTCGTGAGCCTGCCCGGTAGAACGTGACACGGCCGCACCTCGCTATCTCCATGATTGGAGCACGGCTGTAACCGCGGGACCGCAGCCTGATACCGGCTCCGCGAGAAGCGCCAGGCTGACCGTGTGCTGCAGGTCTATCCCCGCGTGTGCGGGGGAACCCTGGGAGTGCGACCCCTTGGTGACGAATCCCACGCCCCGGCACCCTAGGCGTGAACGGGCTGTCGGCCGCTGACGAAAGGCGCGTGCGATCGCGGCGGAATCGCGTCAACCCAGACAACTGCAGACCGCGCCTATCCGCCGCTGTGGTCGATGGGTTCCGCCAGTTGACGTAACGACAGTAGTCCGCGAGAAGGGGTCACCCACACGGTAGACCATGCGCTTCACGGGGTGGTTGCACGGGGGACTCGCCGGGTGGACATGGCCGGCCGGCGAGCGTATAGCGATCTAAGCCTCCGCCATGGACCTCGTCAATCTGGTGATGGAGTACCCCGAGGACGACCGCGACGGGAGGAACCCGCTCTATCCCCTAATCGTCGCTTGGCTGGAGCGGCCGTTGGTGGCGGCGCCCAACCTCCGGCTCAAGCGCCATCTGCCCGCGAAGCTGGCGATGGTGAGCGATGAGCATCCGCGGGCCGCTAGGCGCACCAGCGCGGCCAGCTCGTCTTGCCCGGCTTCGAGGGCGACCACCACGGCCCCGCATTGCCTATCCAGCTCTACCAGCTCGGCGACGTGAATCCGCAGCGCAGCGGAGGGCCGGGCGCGCCCCTCGCGATGCGCTTGTTCATCGAGGCCGTCTTGTACGCGCCCTACGTCGAGCGCCAGGCGGGGCAACCCGTCGCGTTCAACGTGACGCTCCGCCAGTTGCTCGATGGCTTGTACCCAGGCGCTCGGCAACCCAGGCCCACGGAGTACTGGCCGCGACTCCTGAAGGCACGCGCCACCCTCGATGCGCTGGAAATCCCGTGGCACGACCCCGCCACAGGACGCGGAGGCTTCCAGCGCATCGTGCTCATGTCCGGCCTCCCTCCGAAGCCAATCCCCCTCCACGATGAAGCGGACTTCATCGTGGATCTGCCGCCCGGCTCGGGGGACGGGCCGTTTGTGCCACAGTCGCTCAGCGAGTGGGGCGCCAAGTCCTCCGTCGCCTACACCACGCTGCTCAATCTGAGCTACGAGTGGTGGAATCCGGGCGTCACGCGCATGCGAACGCCCAGCGGGATGTGGGTGCAGGTGCAGGACCCGCAGCGGTATCGCGAGCTCAGCGACGCCGACGTGGTAGCCATCACGCGCCCCCTATCGTCGCGGCAACGTGGGCGCGAGCTTGTCACAGAGGGGTGGGAGACGCTGCACAAGCTGGAGAAGGCGGGCGAGCTCCGCATCGTGGGCCGCCGCGTCCTGCCACCGCCACCGCCGAAGCAGCCGACTGACCCCGCTCAATGTCGCTAGCCCCCGCGCCTAGGCGTGCGCTCAATGTCGCTGGCCCCCGCGCTCTAGGCGTGCGCTCACGCCTGAGCGTGCACACCGCCCCCGTTCCCCCGTTAGGGGGGGCGGACGTGGGCTCCGGGAGTCGCCCCACGCCGCCCTTCCCGAATAGCAGAATGCCGCGCCGAGGCCCGAGAATCCCCCGCGCCGGCACCGCCAGGATGCCCAGGGCGGCGGCGCGGGCTGGCCACCCGGCCCTCTGAGGGTGGGGGCTGCCCCATTTTTCCATGGCCGAGGGGCGTAGAGGCCGCTCTACGCGCAGGCGTGCGGGAGGCGCGTCGAGTGGCTCGCGGGGGTAGAATCAGACGACAGTCGGGCCCGGTCCCCGCACACCGTTGCTTGTGTCAATGACGGTTTACTTTTGACCCCGGTGTGACGGTTTAGAATTGACCCACCCCGCCGCTATGTCCAGCGATTCTGTCAGTTGTCGTCTGCCCGTCCGGCGTTGTGCTGAGCACGTGATGCGAGATGAACAGGCCCGCTTGGCGCTTCTCCTTGAGACGATAGCTCTCCCCCCTGATGTTGAGGATGTGGCTGTGGTGGAGCAGCCGGTCAAGGACGGCTGAGGCGATGACGGTGTCGCCCAGCAGCTCACCCCACTCGCCGAAGCCCTTGTTCGAGGTCAGGATGATGCTCCCGCGTTCGTAGCGGGCTGAGACCAGCGTGAAGAAAGCAGTCGCTGCGTCTCTGTCGTAGGGCCAGATGCCGAACTCGTCGACGACGAGGACCTTGGGAGCGAGGTAGACACGCATGCGCCGCCCGAGGTTCTGCTCGGCCTGGGCCCTCCTGAGGTCTTCCATCAGGTCGTAGGCGCGAACGAAGTAAGCGCCATAGCCGTGCCCGATCGCCTTGAGCGCCAATGCGACGGCCAAGTGGGTCTTGCCCACGCCGGGCGGTCCGAGCAGCAGGATGTTGGTGGCTTCGGCGACGAAGGCGAGGTTGGCCAACTCCTTGACCTGGCGCTCGTCGACGGAGGGTTGGAAGTCGAACTGCTCGATGGAGCGCTGGAAGGGCAGATGCGCGAGCTTGGTTCTCGTGGTGAGGTAGCGCTCGCGGCGAGCGTTGACCTCCACGCCCAGCAGCTCGGCGAGCATCTCCGGGTAGGTCAACTGCTTGCCGGCCGCCGCGTCCAGCGTATTGTCGAGCGCTTCGGCCCCTGGGCAACCCTTCCCACTGGCCAAGCGCTGGTCGCCCGTCCAGATCTCCACCGTCCCCGAGCGCTGTCCCACCTGGACCGTCGCTCCCGCCCACCGCCAGGGCACACCGTAGCGGGAGCCCTCCCAGTGCACGTAGCCGTCGTGCGCCACCCTGCGGTCGTCCCTGAGATACGGCGCCAGTCCCGAACGCTCCGGCAACCCTCCGAGGTGGACCCGCTCCTCGGCCAGCATCTCCCAGGGACGCCGGCCCATCGTCCCGTGCACACGCCGGTTCGCCACGCTGTCGCACCACTCGAGGGTCTGCCGGTTCAAGTCCGCGTCGTCCGTGAAGCGGACGCTGGGCCACAGGTTGCCGCGCACATACTTGACCCCGCTCTCCACCTTGCCCTTCGTCTGTGCCCGATACGGCTGGCACACCCGCAGCTCGAATCCGATGCGCAGCGACAGGTCCAGCATCCGCCGGTTCCACTCCGGACGCCCGTCCGCATCCCGGCCCAGCACCACCACCTTCGCGTTGTCATACAGGCGCCGCCGCGGCGCCCCGCCGAAGTATTCGAACGCGTTGACGTGGCACTGCATGAAGCTCGCCACGTCCGCACGCCGGACGAACTCGACGTAGATCGCTCGCGACCAGCCCAGCACCATCACGAACGCCCAGAGCCGGTGCTTGCGTCCGTCTGCGCCGACGTAGCTGAAGCTCCCCCAGTCCACCTGCGCTTGCTCGCCGGGCTCCGTCTCGAACCGCATCGTCGCGCGGGGCTGTCGACGACGGCGTGGCGACACGTAGGCCTTCAGGATCGTGTAGCCGCCTTCGTAGCCCAGCGACCGCAACTCCCGGTGCAGCACGACGCAGTTGTCCAGACCCTCCCCCAACCGGCGGTCGATGTAGCCGGTGTAGGCGTCCAGCTTGGACGCCCGCGGCGGTCGTTGCTTCGCCTGCGGCACTCCCGGCGACCTCAGATACTTGCGCACCGAGTTCCGGGAGACGCCCAACTCCCGTGTGATCCCGCGGATCGAATGCCCCTGACCCCTCATCTCGTACAGGTCTTTCATCGTCCCACCTTTCAGCAACGTTCTCCTCCCCGTCAGTCTGCAGGGAGGATGCTCTTGCTCAGGGGTGGGTCAATTCCATTCCGTCATCACGGGGTCATTTTCAAACCGTCACTAACACTTGGCTGGCCGTCCGGGAGAGCCTCGCCGTTTGGCGGGGCTTTCCCTTTTCAGACGGACCAGGTCATGGTCGGAGTCCTTTCCGTCGTAGCCAGTCGGCGTACTCGGGATCCGCCTGGGCTCGGACCTCGTCGGCATCGAGGCCCGTCGTTGTCGTCGCAGACGTGGCGACGGCGGGGGTAGGGCTTCCGTCTAGGCGGGTGTGAGGGTCGGGGCTGACCGGTTGTCAACCCATGCGGCTGCAGGGTACCTGTTCAGAGTTGGTGAGGAGGATTGGCTAAAAGTGGTGTTCCTAAGGGCTAGCGCTGACCGAGGCAGTTCGGTGATAGAGATGACATGGATGCCCGCATCGACTTGGACGCCGCCCGCCGCGACGAACTCATCGCCCTCATCGTCCAGCAGCAGACGGTCATTGGGCGCTTGGAACGGCGCATTGCCCAGTTGGAGGACAAAGCCAAACCGGGCGGCCCATCGGGAATGCCCGGCCTCAAGCCACAGTCCAGCCCGAAACCTCCGGCCCCCCAGCAGCCCCGGAAGCCCCGGCCCCATGGCTTCTCCCGTCGACGGATGGCCCCCACCCACCGGGTGGAGCACGTCGTGGAGAGCTGCCCCGATTGCGGGACCCCGTTGTCCGGCGGCTGGGCCCATCGCACCCGGGAGGTCATCGACCTGCCCCGGGTCCCCGCGCAAGTCACCGAGCACGTCTTCATCGCCCGGGTTTGTCCCCGCTGCCGGCGCAACTGCCTCCCCTCGGCAGAGTTGGACAGGGCTGCCTTGGGGAAGCAGCGCCTGGGAGTCAACCTGGTCAGCCTGATTGCCACCCTGCGGGAGGAGGGGAGGCTGCCCATCCGCAGCATCCAATGGTATCTGCGCACCGTCCATCAGTTGCGCCTCAGCGTGGGAGCCATCGTCGCAGCCACCCAGCGCACGGCGGAGAAGGCCCGGCCCGCAGTGGCGGGCATCTTGGAGCGCATCCGCGGCAGCCCGGTGGTCCACGCCGATGAGACCGGCTGGCGGGAGAACGGCGCCAACGGCTATGTGTGGACGTTCAGCACGCCCACCGACCGCTACTTCCTGCGGCGTGGCCGAGGCAAGTCGGTGGTGGATGAAGTCCTCGGCGACGGGTTCGCGGGGGTGCTGGTCTGCGATTTCTACGCCGCCTACCACCACTACGACGGCCCCAAACAGCGGTGCTGGGTCCATCTGCTGCGGGACATCCACGACCTGCGGGGCCTCTACCCCGATGACGGCCGGCTGGCCCAGTGGGCCGAAGCCGTCCATGGGCTTTACGCTGAGGCCAAAGCCTTCGCCCATCCCAAGGAAAAGCAGCGGCGCGCCGCACAACAGGCCTGGGAACAGCGCCTCCTGGCCCTCTGCCGTCCCTTCCTGGATGACCGCGCGGCAGCCCAGGCCAAGCTGTGCCGTCGCATCGAGCGCCACATCAAGGAACTCCTCGTCTTCGTGGGCGAACCGGCGGCGCCGTCGGACAACAACGCCGCCGAGCGCAGCCTGCGTCACTTGGTCGTGAGCCGCAAGGTCAGCGGGGGGACTCGGTCAGCGCAAGGGACCGACGCCAAGATGACCCTGACTTCGCTCTTCGGCTCCTGGCGGGCCCAAGGCCTGAATCCCCTCGCCGCCTGCCGCCAACTGCTCCTCTCTCCTCAACTCTGAACAGTTACGCTGCAGGGGCCTGCGGGGTTACGAGTGATGAGGGCGTTGCCAGCGGCGGGAGCCTGACCTCGACGTCCTGGTCGACGTCGCTGAGTGCCTCGGCGATGAGGCGCGACAGCCAGCCGCTCACCGTCCGGCCGTCAGCTCGTGCACGTCGCTCGATCTCAGTCGCGATGACAACCGGGACGTAGGTCACCAGGCGGCGGTTATCGCGGGAGGTGGGCATTACCCGAAAAGCGTAGCACACCTCGGCACGTCGGGCTGAGGTCGAGGGCCTAATGCGGACTAGTCCGCCCTTCGACCCCACCCCCTGAGAGGCCGCCCAGTTTAGCGGAATTTACCCGACCGGCGAACGCCGCCGTACTTGCCGGGACTCGAACCACGTCATAGGCCTTGGGTGCGGTTGCTTGCCGGAGGGTTCAGGTCTACCGCCCACGAGTATCGGATCTTTCCGTTGTGATTGCCTCTCGTCCATGGACATGGGTAGGACGCAATACAACAAGAGGTACCGATACCCGCAGGCCGTGGCCCGACTACCCCCTAGGCTGGCGCGGCACGGCAGACTTGCTGTTCCACAAGTCGACTGCCCATCGGAAAGTTCGCAATACAGCAGCCTCAGGCTCACCACGAACCAGTGTGAGGTTTACGCGAAGGTCTCCGTTCGCGGGAATGACGGAAGAGGATTGGGAGCGGCCTACACGCGGATGCAGGCTACGGCGTGGCCGGGGCGTTTTTCTTCGAGTTGGGGGACGGTGATCTTGCACTCGTCGATGGCCATCGGGCAGCGGGTGTGGAAGACGCACCCTGTCGGGGGGTGAAGGGGGCTGGGGATCGTTCCTTCGAGGATGATCCGCTCGCGGCTGCGCTCGGCGCGCGGATTGGGGATGGGGACCGCGGACATGAGCGCTTTGGAGTAGGGGTGCAGGGGGTCTTGGAAGATGCTGACTCTGTCCGCCACCTCCATGATCTTGCCCAGGTACATGACGGCGACGCGGTCGGAGATGTGGCGTACGACGGAGAGGTCGTGCGCGATGAAGAGGTAGGTGAGTCCGAACTGCTTCTGCAGGTCCTCGAGCAGGTTGATGAGCTGGGCTTGGATGGAAACGTCGAGGGCGGAGACGGGCTCGTCGGCGACGATGAAGTCGGGCTGCACGGCAAGGGCGCGGGCGACGCCGATCCGCTGGCGCTGCCCGCCGCTGAACTCGTGGGGGTAGCGGTCGGCCATGTTGGGGTTCAGTCCAACGGTGCGGAAGAGGTCGGCAACGCGCGACTGGTACTCCTCTTTGGTCTCGACCAGCTTATGCACCTTGAGGGGCTCACCAACGATGTCGCCGGTCTTGATGCGGGGGTTGAGGGAGCTGTAGGGGTCCTGGAAGACGACCTGGATGCGGCGGCGCATCGCCCGCATGGCCCCGCCCTTGAGGGTTGCAAGGTCGATGCCGTCGAACACGATCTGGCCGCTCGTGGCGCGGTAGACCTGGAGGATGACGCGTCCGATGGTGGTCTTGCCCGAGCCGCTCTCGCCGACGAGGCCCAATGTTTCGCCTCGCTGCACGGTGAAGCTGACGCCGTCGACGGCCTTGATCTCTCCAACCTGGCGCTGAAGGATGACGCCGGCCACCACGGGGAAGTGCATCTTGACGTCGTTGACTTCGAGGAGGACGTCTTGGGGCGACGGCGGCGCGGTCGGAGCAGGGGAGGTCTGGGTCATGCTTTCGCCTGCACGAGCTCCATGGGCCCGAACTCGTGTCCTTTCCAACACGCGTAGACATGGTCGCTGCCGTCGTTCGACGAGAGGGGCGGAATCTCGGCGCGGCAGTGGTCGTCCGCATGGGGGCAGCGGGGGACGAACGAGCAGCCGGGCGGGAGCCGGTCGAGGTCGGGCGGCATGCCCTCGATGGACGCGAGCCTATCTTCGCGGTCCACGTCGAGCCTAGGCACGGACCCCAATAGGCCGCGCGTGTACGGGTGCTTCGGCATCTCGTAGATCTCGTCCGCCGTCCCGCGCTCGATAATCTTGCCCGCGTACATCACGTTGACGCGGTCCGCGTAGCGGGCGACCACCCCGAGGTTATGGGTGATGATGATGACGGCCGCGCCCGCTTCGGCGCTCAGCCGCTGGATGAGCTCGAGGATTTGGGCTTGGATGGTCACGTCGAGGGCGGTGGTGGCTTCGTCGGCGAGCAGCAGCCGGGGGTTGCAGCTGAGGGCGATCGCGATCATTACTCGCTGGCGCATGCCTCCGCTGAACTGGTGGGGGTAGTTGCTCAGGCGGCTCTTGGCGTCGGGAATGCCGACCATGCCGAGGAGCTCCACGCTGCGGCGGACGGCTGCTTCCGGCGAGAGGCCCATGTGAACCTCGACGGTCTCGGTGAGCTGGCGCCCGATGGTCAGGACCGGGTTCAGCGAGGTCATCGGCTCTTGGAAGATCATGGCGATCTTGTTGCCGCGGATGCTCCGCATCTGCCTCTCAGAGAGCTTCAGCAGGTCTTGGCCCTCGAAGATGACCTCGCCGCCTACGATTCTGCCGGGCGGGTTGGGGATGAGCTGGAGCAGCGAGAGGGCGCTGACGCTTTTGCCGCAGCCGCTTTCGCCGACGAGGCCCAGGGTCTCACCTTCCTGGAGGTCGTAGCTGATTCCGTCGACGGCCTTGACGATGCCGCCTTCGGAGTTGAATTCGGTACGGAGGTCTCGGACCTCCAGCAAGGTTCCCACGAACGACTCTCCATGAGCGGCAGGCGCCGCTCGGTCTCAAACGTTTCTACTCAGTGCAGGGCGCACAGCAAGGCGATGCTCCGCCTGGCCTACGAGTCGCCCCGCCGGAGGCGCGGGTCCAGCACGTCGCGCAGGGCGTCGCCCAGCAGCGCGAACGTGAACACGACCACGGAGAGCGCCATGCCCGGGAAGATGACCATCCAGGGGGCGGCCTCCATGTAGCCGCGCGCGCCGACGTTCAACATCCCGCCCCAGCTAGGCGACGGCGGCGGCACGCCGAGGCCCAAGAAGGCCAGGCCAGCCTCGGCGACGATCACGCCGCCAAGGGCGCCCGTCGCCAGGACGAAGACGGGGCCGAGGGTGTTCGGAAGGATGTGGAGGAACACCATCCGGGGCAGGCTCACGCCGACCGTCACAGCGGCGAGTACGTACATCTCCTCCTTCACGCTCAACGTGCTCGACCGCGACAGGCGGACGACTCGCGGGACGATGGCGACCGATAAGGCGATGCCCACGTTGAGCAGCGACGCGCCCAGCGCGACAACGAGCAGCATGGCCAGCACGATGAAGGGGAATCCCATCAACACGTCGACGAGCCGCTGCACCACCAGGTCGAGTTTGCCGCCAAGGTAACCGGAGAGCACGCCGATGACCATGCCGGTGACGGTGCCGAGCACGATGGCGAGGAATCCCACCTGGAGCGAGATGCGCGCTCCGTGGACAACCCGGCTGAAGACGTCGCGGCCCAGGTTGTCCGTGCCCATGAAGTGCGAGGCCGACGGGCCTTCGAGCCGCTCGGCCGCCACCTGGTAACGGATCGGGTCGTGGGTCGAGATCCACGGCGCGAACAGCGCGACGAGGGCAAGGAGGATGAGCGCAACCGCGCTGATGGCGCCGATGGGCTTCCTGCGCGCGAACCGCTTGAGATTCTGCGCGAACGTGCGCTTGGGCCTTGCCTCGCGCGCAAGCTGCTCGAGGGTCGTTTGGTTTGCGGCTGTAGATCCGAGTTCCACTCCGGCTATACCTTCACCTGTCCGCCTACGCGTACCGTACGCGCGGGTCGACGTAAGAGTAAGCGATATCCACCACGAGGTTGAGCGCGAGCATGAAAAAGACGAGCATCATCGCCAGGCTCTGCACCACGGGGAAGTCCCTTCCGACGGCGGCTTCTACGATAGCTTGACCGACGCCGGGGATGCCGAACAGGTTCTCCAAGATCACCGTGCCGCCGAGCAGGGTGCCGACCTCCAAGCCCCCCAACGTGATAACGGGAATCAGCACGTTGGGCAGGCTATGGCGCCGCACGACCAGCTGCTGGCTCAGCCCTTTCGCCTTCGCCGTCCTGACGTAGTCCTGGGCCAACACTTCGAGCATGCCGGAGCGGGTGATGCGGGTGACGTAGGCGCTGAAGCGCCAGGCGAGAATCAGAGCGGGCCAAATCATGAGCTGGAAGTGGTGGAACGGATTCTCCCAAACATTCACGTAGCCCAGGGGCGGGGACCAGCCGATCTGCGTGACCATGAAGAGCAGCAGGAGAAGCGCAATCCAGAAGTTGGGCATCGATTGCCCCAAGATGGCCCCCATGCGGAGGACGTAGTCCGGCCACTTATCCTGGTATAAGGCGGAGAATATCCCAAGGGGGAGCGCCACAAGCATGGACAGCACCATCGTGTACACGGTGAGCTGCAACGTCACCGGCAGGCGGCGCGCGATGATTTCCGAAAGCGGCTCGGTGGAGCGGATCGACTCTCCGCCGAACTCGCCGTTCACCATCGACCAGGCCCATTTGGCGTACTGAAGAGGCAGGGGGTCGTTCAGACCCAGCTCGGCGCGGAGCTCCCTGATCTGCGTCTCGGTGTAGCCGCCGCCGCTCTCGACGGCCTCTTGTCCGAGGATGGCGAGGGCGACGTCTCCGGGCAAGACTCGGAGGATCCCGAAGATGAGGATACTCGCGAGCAGGAGCGTCGGGATGAAGAGCAGCACCCGCCGCGCTATGTACTTCTGCATCCCGCGCTCCTCAAGCTCTCCCTTTCCCTAGCCCTCCCCCGTAGACCGGGGGAGGGGATGCGCCCCAGCCCCCCGTCTGTGAGAGGGAGGGCTAGGGTCCCCCTTTCGCGGGGGTGGGAGGGGGCTTGGCCTACTTGTCCAACCAGACCGTCGCAAAGTCCAAGTTCCGCCGGTAGTTGTCGATCGGCACCTGGATGCCCATGACATACTCGCGGGCGACCGAGTGCGCGTTCTCCGTGTATAGCGAGGCCGAGTAGACCTGCTCCACGGCACTGTACTGCTCCATCTCACGGGAGATTTCGACCCGCTCCTCGATGCTGCCCGCCGCGGCCAAACGGGTGAAGAAGTCGTCGACCATGGTGTCGTTGTGCTTCGGGTCCGCCGCCACCTGGAAGCCCTGGCTCGCTATGATCGAGAGGTACTGACTCGGCAACGCCACCGTCGGCCCGCTCATCACCATGTCGTACGCGCCTTCGAGGGTCCTGGAGGCCCGGGTTGCGTCGTCCACGAGCTGGAGGTCTACGCTGATGCCGAGGGCCTCCAGTTGTCCGACGATGGGCTCGCACACGAACCCCCACAACCTGCGGCACATGAACTCGGTCTCGAAACCGTTCGGGTAGCCTGCCTCGGCCATAAGGCCCTTGGCCGTCTGCCGGTCGGCGTCCTTGGTGGCCGAGTTCCAGCCGGGCGTCTCCATGAGGCCGGGGACAGCCCACGCGGTGTCGGGGTCGAACATGCCGGTGACCTTTCCAAAGCCGCCGAACGTCACCTCAACTAGCTCGTCGCGGTCGAGCCAGAGGTGGATAGCCCGCCGGATCTTCACGTCTTGCAGAGGTCCTTCACGGAGCGTGTTGAACGCCACTGCCCAGAAGCTGGACTGGGCCATCTCGAGGATCTGCACCTTGTCTGCGCCGAGGGTATCGATGATGGCGTTCTCCCGCTCTGGGGTTAGCTGGAACCCGGAGCCGCGGGCCGTGGCGTCGAGACGCCCGGTGCGGAACGCAGTGTCCATGCCGGATGGGTCCGGCGTGATGAAGAAGTCGATGCCGTCGAGGTAAGGAAGCTGGTTCCCGCCCTCGTCGGTGAGGTAGTAATTGTCGAACCGGCGCATCTTGGCGACGCTGCCCGGTCGGTAGGACTCGACGTAGAACGGACCGAGTCCTACGAGTCCGACATCCAGCGGCGAGACGTTGACGTTGCCCTTGTCGATCTCCGGCTGCATCAGGTGCCGGGGGTGCGCCAGTATCTGGTTGTCGACCGCGAGCAGCTGGTCGAAGTCGAACACCGGACTCGTCAGCGTGATGACGACGGTCGAGTCGTCGGGCGCGTCCACGCTTTCGACCCACGGGATGAAGTCCCAGCCGGCGGGGCGCCTCACGTCGTCGCCGACCTTCACGCCGAAGGAGGCAAGCTCCAGCCAGAACTTGACGTCGGGAGCGGTCAGCTTAGTCCCGTCGTGCCAGTAGACGTTGTCGCGGAGCTTGAAGGTCCACACAGTGCCGTCGTCGTTCTTTGACCACTCGTCGGCGACGCCGGGGCAGACGGATGCACCGTCGTCAGGGCACTGCCGGATCATGTTCCCCATGCCGAAGATGGAGCCCGCCGCCATGAGAACGCTGATGCTGCCGGACCGGATGGGGTCCCAGCCGCGAGGCGGGTCGGCGCGGGTGGAGAAGTTCGCGATGCCCCCGTAGCGCGACTCGGTCATCGCCATCGCCGTGGGTGTGGGCTCGGGAGCACTGCCGCTTCCATCGGGAAGCGGGGTAGCCGTGGGGGCGGGCGCCACCGGAGCCGTGGTTGGGGTCGGAGTGGGGTCGTCCGAGCTGCAAGCGGCCAGCGCCATGCTTAGAACAAGAATGCTCGTAACAAGCATTAGCGCTTTGAGCGCACGGTTTCTAATCGTCATTGGTCAGTCCTCCCTGGTCCACTTGCCGTCAGTTACTCCGCCGGTTCAGGGGCAACGAAAGTGATGGGGGCAGTTGCTAAGGAGCCCATGTGGCCTTCCGCCGTGACGGTGTACGTTCCGGGACTCGAGCTGACGCGGTCCATCCTGAACCGGCCGCCTTGGGTTAGTTGGAACGTGCCGAACTCGTTCACGTCGGCGCCCCCGATGGTCCCAGGGCCGTAGGCGTCGGTGTGGAAGGTGATGAGGACTGCTTCTCCTGGGATGAAGCCCCATCCTGTCACGGTGAACGTTCTCTCGGAGCCGATGGTGTAGACCGCTTTATCGAGAGAGATTCCGGCAGCCGATGCGGGCGCAGGATCGCCGGGGGGGCCTTGAGCGCCATCGGCGCCAGCCGGTCCCACAGGCCCTGCCGGCCCTGCTGCGCCTGCCGGTCCCGCGGGGCCAGTCTGCCCTGCCGGTCCCGTTTCGCCCGTGCATGCCGCGGCAACGAGTGTGACCGCAAGCATAAGGAAGCAAACGGCTGGAATGATTCTCATCGGAAATCCTCCCTCTTGCGCCCATTGCGGAGAATAGGGTTTTGGGCGTCCAACAGGGGCGCATTCTAGGGAGGGGTTTAACGGCCTGTCAAACGAGAACTCAGGTGAGGAAAATGTGGGCGCATAGCTGCGAAAATCCCGCTTAGTGGAATCAGCGGATTGCGGCTATGGTCCCGTTCGATTTCGCGACGTAGAGGGCTCCGGCTCCAGCAGCGATTTCGTGGGCCGCGCCGTCGCTCAGGTCGATAAGCCACCGCTCCGCGCCCGTGGCGGCGTCGAGCGAGACCAGGGGGCCTGTTCGCGTTCCGACGACGACCTCGTCTCCGAGAACGACGGGGGAGGTTGCGGCCGGCGCGCCGACGTCGGCCCGCCATCGCTCGGCGCCCGCTTGCCGGTCGTACGCGAGCACTTTGCCGACGACTGTGCTCGCATACACTCGCTCGTGGTCGACGGCGGGGGTCCCGATGAAGCTCTCGCCTGCTTCTTGCCTCACCCAGACCACGCCTTTCTCAGGCGGTAGCTCGCTCGCCATTCCCCAGCGGAACATCCAGCGGCGAACGGCGCGGACGGCTTTCTCCAAGGGCCACTCTCGGTTGTCCCAGCGCACACGCCGGACCGTGCCGCGGATGTCGGCGGCGTAGACCGAGTCGTCCGCGATCGCGGGAGAGCCGCCGGCAAGCGCTATTCGGTAGTCGAACCGTCGTTTGGCGGTCCGCTTATCGATGAAGTGGATGTGGTTGTCCTGGGACGTGACTATCGCGATCTTTTCGTTCACCGCAGGCCCGGAAGCGACGCGCCCCTCCGTGGCGAAGCTCCATCGTTCCTTGCCGGTGAGGGCGTCGATCGCGTAGAGCCGGTGGTCGCTGGAGCCTACGAAGAGCACGCCGTCGACGACGGCCGGAGAGGAGAGCACCGGCCCGGCAGTCTGGAAGGTCCACGCAACGGCACCGTTCCGACGGTCTAGCGCCGCAAGCCGTCCGTCCAGCATTCCGACGAAGATGAGGCCTCCCGCGGCGGAGGGGGTCGAGCTGATGGGCGCTCCGAGGCCTCGGCTCCAGAGCGGGGCGCCGTCCGAGGCGGAGAAGGCATGCATGGAGCCGTCGGTCGCGCCCGCGTACACGTTGCTGTCCAGCACGATGGCGCCACCTCCCGGCGGAGCGCCGAGGTCTGCTTCCCAGACCACTTCTCCGCGTAGAGGGGCGGGCGGCGTCGGCGCGGCGCCGGCCCGGAAGGGGCTTCCGCCCTCGGTCGGCCAATCGCCGATCGCGAGGGTCGAGGTCAGGTCTGATGCGGGGTCAGGGAGGAAACGGGCGAGCCCGATGTTCTCGACGACCATCCAGGCCACGGCGAAGAGCGCCAGGCCCGCCGCCGCCGTCCGGATGAGCGTGCGCCGGAGCCTCGCGCGGGCCCGCCATCGCTCCACCGGCGAGGGGCCGGTGGAAGGTAGGAGACGTCCGCGACATGCGGCGCAAAACCGGGCATCCGCCTCATTGGCGTGGCCACAAACGCGGCACACCAATGAGGCGCGGCTGCTACTCAAATGCGACCCCGACGGGGCGCTAGGCCCCCGCGTGGTTCACCGGCTGGAAGGCGATCTGGTGCTGCTTCATCGCCTCGACCCAGTCCTCCGCCTTCGGCAGGACGGTCGCGGCGGACCGGATTGCGAACAGCGTCGGGTCGTCGACGTTCGGGGGCAACTCGCCGGTGTCCCGGAAAGCCTTGGCGGCGTTCAACAGGCGGTAGCGCGTGTGGATGATTCCGGAGTCCGTCGAGACGAGGTGTTCCTTGGTCCTGTCGTAGATGGGCCCCATCGTCTCTTGCATTCCGGAGTCCTGGGCGAAGGTGCCGGGGATGCCGCACCAGCGCTCGGTCTGCTGCGCGTGATAGTCGTTCCAGAAGTCGTTCATGATGTTCTGACGCGGGCGCCACTGGCTGCCTGGGAGGGTCGGGTCCATGGGGAGGAACCCGCCTTCGCCGACGTTGTACACGCCGGGGCGCTTCTCGAGGTTGAGGACCTCGTCCTCGGTGAGGGGGCGGTTGGGGTGGTAGGTGGCGCCGAAGACCATCGTGTGTTCATCGTCGATGGGGATCCACGCGCGGAAGCCCCTGGTCGGGTCTTCGCCGTAGGGGCCGGTCATGGTGTAGAAGGGCAGGAGGAACTGGCTCAAACGCCAGTAGTAGCGGTCGTCGTCCACGTTGCGGTGGCAGCCAATCAGCACGCCGTAGTCGGTGTCGACGGCCTCGAACACGGGACAGCGGTCGAGCTCCTTGTAGTAGGGGCCCATCGTCTTGTCGTTGGGCTGGGACATGTGGAAGGGGAACTTGGTGTGGAGGTAGGAGTTGTGGGAGTTGTCGATGTCGCCTTCGAGGGCCTGCACGAAGTTGTTGATCTGCAGCCGCTTGGCGATGTGGCGGTGCTCCACAGGCACCATGTTCCATTCGAAGTCGGGCAAGGGGGGCGCGGACTCTTGGGCGCCCATGTACGTCCATATGACGCCGTTGCGCTCCTGGCAGAGATACGCCTTGATGCCGACCTTGCTCTTGAAGACTTCGCCTTCAGGAGCGTTCGGCATGTCTATGCACGCGCCGGTGGTGTCGAACTTCCAGCCGTGGTAGACGCAGCGTAGGCCGTACTCCTCGTTGCGGCCGAAGAACATGCCGGCGCCTCGGTGCGGGCAGCGGTCATCGACCATGCCGACCTTCCCAGCGGTGTCGCGGAATGCGACGAGGTCCTCGCCGAGCAGGCGCAGCCGGAGCGGCTGACCATCGCGCTCGGGCAACTCCGACGACATGAGCGCCGGAATCCAGTAGTGGCGAAGCATCTCTCCGGTCGGAGTCCCGGCCCCGACGCGGCACATCAGTTCATTCTCTTCCCTGGATAGCATCGCGACCTCCTAGTCGATATGGCCACATACGGCACATCGGCGGCGACGAAGCACCGGCACCGCATTCTAGCAAACGGAGGATTGCTATTGCACACGGGGGGTTAGGGAAGCGCCTCAGTCCTCCCTCAAGACGGTAGGGGGATGCGAGGACCGCGCCTACGGAGTGTCGACGGTCGGGGTCTGGTGGTCGAGCATGACTTCGCGGCGGGTGCGGGAGGACTTGAGCATCGCCAGACAGATTTCCATGGTGGCCTTCGCCCATCGTCCGTGGTGGACGAGAGGGCGGCCCTCAGTGACGGCGAAGTACAGTTCGTCGATGACCGCGCCGCGGCCCTGGACGCCGCGCCAGGGGTCGGGCTCGATCAGCTTGAATCCCTCGGTGGTGTATGCCCCGACGCCCTCGGGAAGCATCCGGAGGTCGGCCCCCTCGCACGTAACGAGGAATGAGCCGAGCTCGCCTTGGAGCAGGGAAGGCGGCCCTTGGCTGGCGCGCTCGCGCACGACGGGCCGCTCGCCGCCGTAGCCGGTGCTGATGCGCATCGACGTTTCTTCCTCCGACGACCCTACCGCGCGGAGGGTCCGGCGCGTGGCGCCGTAGCGCTCAGCCTCCTTGGGGCCTTTTCCGCTGACCAGTTCGGAGGAATCGAAGTGGTCGTACCCGCTGTACGACAGGGTGGCTACGGCGCCATTCTCGAAATCGAGGAACGCGGTATAGCCGCCCTCGGTGTGGCGCGCGTTGTCGAGGTCCATCGCCGCAGCCCGTACGCTGCGAGCCATGCCGCCGGCGATGAACCTCGCAGCATCGACTTGGTGCGGGACCTGGTTGTACATGATGCCGCCGCCCAGTGCGGTGACCAGCTCTTCGGGGCGGCGCGGACGGTAGAGGAAGTCGGTGTACGCCGTGGCGGTGATGAAGCCCAAGCGGCCGAAATCCCCCTCGACGACGAGTCTGCGCATCTTCCGCACCGTGGGGTTGAAGCTGGCCGTGTGTCCTACGATGAGGACGACGCCGGCCTGCTCGGCGGTGGCGGTCATGGTCTCGCAGTCCTCCAGGGTGAGGGCCATCGGTTTCTCGACGATGGCGTGCTTGCCATTCGCCGCGGCCATTTGCAGGTGCTCGACGTGCATCTCGTGGGGGGTGGCGATGTAGACGGCGTCCACGTGCGGACTCTCGCAGAGGGCTTCGGCGTCGGAGAACGTCTCGCCGGCGAAGTCGGCCTCGAACCGGTCGCGGTGCTGTTTATGGAGGTCGGCTGCGGCAGTTACTCTGATGTCGGGGTGCCTCGCGAGGGCCGACAGCATCCCGCTGCCGGCCCGGCCCAGGCCAATCACGCCGAACCGGAGCTCACGTCCGTTCATGGCGACTCCTTCCCACGGGGAGGGGGCTTTGCCCCCTCCCGGCCCCCCGCAGATGGGGGAGGGGTAAATACGAGGTTCCCGCCTTCGCGGGATGACGATTTTCTATGCGGGGCAGTCCGGGTTGCCGGCGGTCACCTTGCGCCTATCGGTCGTCTGGTCAAACCAGGACTCCTCGGTGGGGATGAGGACGGCGTCCGACCTGATCGCGTAGACCTCGGGCGTCATCACTTCGTAGGGAGTTTCGCCGGACTCGGCGAACGTCCTGGCCGCGCGGATCAATCGCCGTCGCATGGAGATGATGCCCAGGTCAGACGTGCCGAGGTGCTCCCTGGTGCGGTCGAATATCCTGCCCATGCTGAGCTGGGGGGCAGCGTCCTGGGCCCAGAACTCAGCGATGCCTGAGAAGGTCTCGTTCTTCTGCATCTCGCGGTCTTGATGGAAGTCGTTTTCCAGGGATAGCGCGGGACGCCAGCGTCCAAACGGAGCGCTGGAGACGGGGGCGCGATTCTCGGGCGAGATGTTCCATACGTTCGCCCTCGACAGCATCTCCTCGCGCTTGTGGCCTGGGAAAGGCTTCGTCGGATGAAAAGTCACTCCGATAACGAAGACGTTGTGGTCGTCGATGGGCACCCACGCGCGCCAGTTCCGCGTCGGGTTGTCCCCGTAGGGCCCGGTCATCGTATGGAAGGGCATGAGGTGCTGGCTGATGCGCCAGTAGCGTTCGCCGCCGGGAGCCTGGCGTCCGGAGCCGATGCAAACGCCATAGTCAGTCTCTACCACTTGGAAGCGCGGGTGGGTGTCGTAGTGGCGGATGGCGTCCACGCCGGCTCTCGGGGAGAGCGGGTCCAGGTGAAGCCGCGAGTGAACGAAGGAAACGTGGCTTTGGTCGAGGTCGCCCTCCATACCCTGCACCCAGTTGGAGTACTGCACACGCTTGGAGGCGACGATGTGGTCCTCCGGGAGGTCCAGCCACTCCAGCCAGGGCATGGGAGGAGGCTCGTCGCGCGGGCCCATGTAGGTCCAAATCATGCCCGCCCGCTCGACGACCGGGTAGGACGCCTGCCGCACCTTGCCGTGGAAGTTGCTGTCGAGCGGTTCGCTGGGCATGTCGACGCACTGGCCGGTCACGTCGAACTTCCACCCGTGGTAGATGCACCGGAGGCCGTCGTTTTCGTTGCGTCCGAAGTAGAGCGAAGCCCCGCGGTGGGGGCAGCTCTCGCCAATGAGGCCCGGTCTGCCGGAAGAGTCGCGCACCGCCAGCAGGTCCTCGCCGAGCAGCCGGACTCGCTCGGGGGGACCGTCAGCCTCGATTTCCCAGGAGAAGAGGAAAGGGATCCAATACTCGCGGAGCAGGCTGCCCATTGGAGTCCCGGCCCCCACACGAGTCATCAGTTCATTGTCGGTGGCGCTCAGCATGTCGCACTCCTTCGTAGGCGGACACTATTCGTAGCGTTGGCATCATAGATAGCGGCTAAGCGGCCTTCAAGTCCTTCCCCCTCCAGGCGCCACGACCACAGGACGACGAACCTACGGGGGAGCTATGCGGTCGGGTGGTCGTCGGGGGGCCGGTCCGGCGCCCTCGAAAGGACCAAGAATGCGGCGGCGGCGAGCAGGAGGCCTCCGATGATGGCGAATGCAGCGGGGATTCCCATTGGCGCGGCGAGCGCTCCCACCAGGAGCGGCCCCGCCAGCTGGCCGACGTTCATCGTGGCTTGCCACGTTCCCAGGAAGTAACCGCGCTTCTCCACGGGGGCGAGGTCCATCGCGTATGTCTGCAAGGTGTTCGCGCCCATCACTTCGCCGATGCTGAACGTCGACGCCACGACTAGGGCCATCAGGAGGCCGTCCATCCCAGCGATGAGGAACATCGCCGTCGCGACTGTCGCGAGCCCGACCAAGAGGACCGGCTTGCGTCCCCCCCAGTCCACGAGGCCGCCCACGGGTAGCGCGATGAGCATCGCGGCCAGACCGGACATGCTGATTGCGGCGCCGAGGTCCGACACGCTCAGGCCGACATTCGCGGCGTGGACGGGGAAGTACGTCCGAAACGAGCCGGGGCCCGCGGTGACCAGACCCAACGCTAGCGTCACGACCGCCAGCGTGAGGAAATTGCGGGTGGCGAAGACCGATACGTCCAATTGGAGCCGCCGCTTCGGACGCGCCTCCGTCTCGACCGGACGGGCCCGTTCCCGGCGGGTCTCCCGAATCAGGAACCACGTAATCGCGACGATGAAGACTTTGGTGACGGCGATGAATATGAAAACGGCTCGGATATCGAATGCCGTGGCGAGGATTCCTCCGACCATCGGCCCGGTGAGGATTCCGAGCCGTTGGGCAGTGTTTCGCAAGGCGACCCCTCTGCCGCGGTTGGTCACGAGGGTGAAGTCCGCGAGCAGGGCGGCCGAACCGGTAACCCAGACAGCCACGCCGAAGCCAGAGAGGAATTCGAGGCCCAGGAAGAGGGCATAGCTGTCGGTGAAGGCCTGCATGGCCGCCGCCGCGCCGTGCATCACCGCGCCGGTAATCACGATCGGACGCCGTCCCAGCCGGTCGGCCAAGCTGCCGGCCAGCGGCGCGCCGATCATCCGGGGGGCAGCACTGAAGGCCGAGACGAGACCGACGAGGAAGAAGGAGCCGCCGAGGTCGAAGGCGAGGAGTGGGCGGGCTATCCAGAGGGCTCCTGTCCCGAAGCCCCATAGGAAGAATGCCGAGAATACGGGAATGGCTTCCCTGCTGAGCAGCCCTGGAGTCCGGTTGGTCTGCTGGTCGCTGGCCATCCATGCTCCTCGGGCTGCGCCCGGCAACGTCTCTCCGTCTAACCTTCCGCCAGGGGGAGTTTTGCGCAACTTCCTAGGCGTTGATTGGCAGGCCCGTGGTTCGACAGGCTCCCCAGCCTCGAAGACCGTTCCAGCTACCCTCCACGTAGGCCCACCGGCAGGGACTCGAACCATGTGAGGGCCATTAGGTGCTATTGCCTGCCCCAGAATGCAAGTTTACTGCCCACGAGTATCGAATCTTTCCGTTGTGATTGCCTCCCGTCCATGGATGTGAATGAGAACTCGTTGGCGATGCGTTGGCCACTCTATAGATAAGCCTCGGGGGGCAATAGAACGGCTCGCTCATGGAGGGGACAGGGCAGACGCTCTGTCGTTCCCTGCATGTGCGAGCTCACCTGCCATTGTTGAGGTTCGGGGTATCGCCCTCTCCGCTTTCGGGCTGTTACGGCGCATACAGTAGTGACAACTAAAGTAACAATTGCCCCATACCGCCCGCCGTTTTAGGAGTAAATGAAGAGTCTCTTGGTGACCCGCGAGGGACTTGAACCCACAACCCGCTGATTAAGAGTCAGCTGCTCTGCCAAATTGAGCTAGCGGGCCACTCCTCAAAGAGTAGTGAACCTCACCCGCCCCGTCAACGCGACCCTGTCGGCTTTACGTCCGGCGCCAACGCCTCTCTCCCTAACCCTCTCCCGCAGACGGGCGAAAGGACCGGAGCAGAGGGAGGCGAGATTCCCGCCTGAACGGGAGCGACGGATACCCGTGACGCCTAGCTGCCTAGACCCTCCGGCGGCGGCGCGTGAGCACTGCCCCGGCGATAATCAGCAACACGAGCGCCCCGCCCACCGGCAATCCGACCGTCAGCCATCGATTTGATCCGTCCGGACTCTGAAACTCCATCTCCACTCGTGCGAATAGGTCTCCGTCCGGCCCTTCCTGGGACAGCCCCGCGCGCCTGGTCTCGCGGTGGAGGACGACCGCGCCGATTGTCGCGGAAGCGAGGAATCTGTCGAAGGCGCGCACGGGCACGCGGGAGCTGAGGGTCGCGCGTGAGCCCTCCGGGCTGGTCAGCACGGTCACTTGACCCATCGTGCCGCCTGCTTCACTGACGAGATTCCGGATACGTTGGACCGAGCCCTCCACATCGCCCACCTCTAGCCACAGGGATGCCGAGGGCGCGGTGGCCGTGAAGTTGGGAGGCAGGGAGAAGGTCACGGCGATCGTGGCGAGGGCAACGCTCTTGCTGATGAAGTCGATCTGCCCCTGCAGGCGCTCGACGTTCGCACGCACGCGAGAGAGCTCGCGCTCGACGGTGAGGACGTCGCTCACTGAGACGGCCCGGTCGAGCAGCTTCAGCAGGCTCTCCTCGGTGCGCAGCTCGCTCTTGAGTCTGGCCTCGAGGTCGATGACCTCTCCGGTAACGTCCTGCTGACCGAGGCTCTGCCCCAATGGCTTGCCCAGGCGCTCGATGCTGTCGAGGGCGTCGAGGAATCGCTCGCTTGGGACGCGGACGGAGGCGTAGCCGGACTCCGGGTTGGGGCCGCCCGAGGTGGAGACTTGCTCGATGAAGCCCCCAACGGACTCGATCAGCGCTCGCAGCCGGGTGATGGCTGCGCTTACGTCGGTCACCTCGACGTCCAACGAAGCCCGCGAGATGACCTGACGTTCGCTATCGACGACCAGGGATCCAGCGTCGGCCTGGGGCGCCGGCGCAGGTAGCTGGGTCTCTGTTATGGATGCGAGTTGCTCTGTTGTAGTCCACCCTGGGTCAAATGCCACAGAATTATCCGCCTGGCCATCCGCGCCTGCCGGGCCCGCCAGACCGCGTGAGCCTCGCGGGCCGAGCACTGCCACGGAGTCATCGGCGCCCTGAAAGCTGAAAAAATCCCCGCTGGCCGACTCGAGCCCGCTGTCGTTCCCCGAGAACTGGCCGGCAGCCAGCTGCGCCGTACCCACGCCCCCTACGACCAGCACGACAGCGGCGGCGGCGCCCATCGCCGCGAGGCGCAGTCGCCCTCCCCACCAGGAGCGGGCCGTTCCTAGCTCGTCCAGCCGCGACGCAACGCGCGCCCACAGACCCGCAGGGGCCGGCGCCTCGCTCGCCATCGCCTGTAGCGCCGCCGACAACCGGCGCTCGGTGTCATCGTATCGTTCGGTCATCTCTCACCCTCAGCCCGCCAATACCTCGCGCAGGTGGTCGAGCGCCCTGCTCAAGCGCGACTTGACCGTGCCCTCTCGGACGCCAAGGGCTTTCGCGACGTCCTCCGTCGACAGGTCGACGAAATACCGCAGCACCACCACTCGGCGGTGGTCGTCGGACAGATGGCTGAGCGCCCGGCGGACTTCATCCTTGTCGTCTGCATGGCCTAGCGCCGGGTCCAGCCCGCCCTGCTCAGCCTCCGGCAGCGGTTCGACCGGCAGGCGGCGGCGGGCCCTCGCATCCAGGGCGAGGTTGACCGCGATGCGCACCAGCCAAGGCTTCACCGGGGCGCCGATCCGGAATCGTCCTATGCCTTTCCAGGCCCGTAGAAACGTCTCTTGCAGCAGCTCTTCGCTGACTGTCCTATCGTGAGTCATCAAGTAGAGCGTGCCCATGAGCACGTCTCCATAACGCTCCACCAAGGGACGAAACGCCTCTCGGTCGCCGCGCTGGCAGCGCCGTACCGCATCCTGTTCGTCGATCACGCTGTTCTCTGTCCGTTAGCCGACCTTCATAGAGAACATACCGGCCTTTCGGCCGGTTGGTTCCCGACAGCTTGGTGGGATGAGCGCCGGTTGGACGACGGACGGGCCAGGGAAGCTCAGCCTCGGAGGGCCGGATCCATCACGGGGAGGAGGGCTTCGCGCCAGCTCTTGCTCGCGGGGAGAACGGCGTCCGCGGCGCGGAGGCGGTAGTAGCTCGACGACACGCCGGGGGGGTCGCCGCCGTCTTGGACTGTGCCCACCGCTTCGGCCAGCAGCTTCCGCGCAGCGATGATCGCCTTGTCGGCCGGCCCCAGGTGCTCGCGGGAGCGGTCGACGATGGGGCCCATCAACTCCTGCACGGCGCGGTCCTGGGTGTTGATCCCGACGATGCCGGTGAACGTGTCCGTCTTCTGGGCTTGCCGGTCGATCATCCAGTTGTTCGAGCGGTTGCGGATGGACCGGAACCCGTTCTCCACGTCGATATCGGCCTCGAAGCTGTTGCCGGTTGCCTCCGGCCCCGTGTCGCCGATGGGGCGGTCGTCCCAGGTGTAGTACCAGTTCCACACCAGGCAGCGCTCGTCGTCGATAGGCGTCCAGTGGTGGCCGTTGGCCCGGTTCACGGCGCCCCGGCCGGCAGGGCGTATCTGTGTCCATGGCATGACGTAGTGATAGCCGCGAGCGTACTGCTCGTCCGCGCCAAGCTGGCGGATGCCGTAGTAGCGGTAGCCGTAGTCGGTCGTCTCGACCTCCAGCGTCGGCGGGTCGCCGAGCACGAAGGCGTCGGATGCGGGGATGCCCGGCTGCGACGGGTTCGCCTTCAGCGCGCGGTGCATGATGGGGGCGTGGGAGGTGTCGATGCCGCCCTCGAGGGCCTGCAGCCAATTGCAATCCTCGACGACCTTCGTCACGTGCCGCTGCCGGTCCCGCACCCGGGTCCACTCGAAGCTGGGCGGGGGAGGCTGCTTGTCCTTGGGGCCCATGTACACCCAGATAACGCCGCCCGCCTCAACCGCCGCGTAAGCGGTCGTCTTGATCTTCTCCGCGAACTGCCGAGGCTCGTTCATCTGGTCGACGCACTGGCCGGTCACGTCGAACTTCCAGCCGTGGTACACGCAGCGGAGCCCGTTCTCCTCGTTGCGGCCAAGCCAGAGCGAGGTGAGCCGGTGGGGGCAGTATTCGTCGAGCACGCCCAACCGGCCGCTCGTGTCCCGGAACGCGACCATGTCCTCGCCGAGAAGGCGGAGACGGACGGGCGGGCAGTCGAGCTCCGGAAGCTCCCAATCGAGCAGCGCCGGTATCCAGTACCGCCGCATCATCTCTCCCATGGGCGTGCCGGGACCGACTCGCGTGAGTAGCTTGTTCTGTTCCTGCGTCAGCATGAGCGCTGTCCTCGCTTCGGCGCACGAAGCCCGCGCCTCTTTTTACCTTGCGCGGGGGCCAAGGGAACATAACGCCGCCCCATAGGAGTGTCAACGCGCTCGTGGCGCCCCTGTCCCCCCGTCATTGCCTCGAAAATACCCCTCCCGTCTGCGGGAGGGGGCGCGCGTAGCGCGGGAGAGGCGAGGCGGCGGCGCGCAGACTTCCCCCCTTCACCTCCACCCCACCCGTCATTCCCGCGCAGGCGGGAACCTCGTAGCGGGGCGACAGCACCGCGGTCCCTCCCCACCCCCTCCCGTCATTCCCGCGCAGGCGGGAACCTCGTAGCGGGGCGACAGCACCGCGATCCCTCCCCACGCCCCACCCGTCATTCCCGCGAAAGCGGGAATCCAGGTATCGGCGTCCGCCCGCCTATTTTCGTTGGTTGTGGTGTGGGCCGACAGGCCAACATGGGGGATTGCCTCGAAAATACCCCTCCCGCCTGCGGGAGGGGTCGTGCGTAGCGCGGGGGAGGCGAGGCGGCGGCGCGCAGACTTCCCTTCACCCCCACGCCACCCCCATGATGAACTAGCGACATATCAGTGTTGCGTAACCAACACTCGGCGTGTATCATTAAGCCCAAACACATAGAGGGCCGCCCAGCGCGGCCAGAGCGCACGGCGAACGGGGACGAGCCCCGGCCTTTGGAGAAGGTCGGGGCTCGTTTTGCGTTACGCGGCGGCGCAAGCATCGCAGAGCGGCAGCGACCGGATGGTCCCCTCTCTCCGGGAGAGGGTTAAAGTGAGGGAACGGCAGGCATGGACGACGGCGTCCGCTATCCGCAATACAAGAACGACCCCGTCGGGTTCGTCGAGAACGTTCTCGGCGCGGCGGGGAAGCCCTACTCCAGGCAGCGCGACGTGCTCGAAGCGGTCGCGGCCTCCCGCCGCGTCTCCGTCGTCGGCGCGAACGGGTGCGGCAAGGGCTGGGCCCTCGCCCGCCTCATCCTCTGGTGGGTCGAAACGCGCGCCCAGGCGAAGGTCATCGTCCTCTCGTCCACCCAGCGCCAGGTGCGCGAGGTCCTCTGGCAGGAGCTCGCCGCCGTCCGCGACGCCGCCGGAGACGCCCTCAGCGGACGCCTCACCAAGGGCCGCTACTCCATCTCTCCCGAGCGGTTCGCCATCGGGTTTCGCCACCAACAACCCCGACAACATCCACGGCTTCCACTCGCCGGAGCTCCTCCTCATCGTCGACGAGGCCCACGCCGTCAGGGAGTCCCACTTCGACGCCGCTCTCCGCCTCAACGCGGACAGGACCCTGTTCGCGGGCAACGCCTTCTCCACCTCCGGCGCGTTCTACGACTCCCACCACGCGCGGCGCGACTACTACCAGCGCATCCGCATCTCCGCCTACGAGACGCCCAACCTCACCGGCGAGGAGCCCCCTGCCCCCGGCCTGATCAACGCCGACGACATCGCCGACAAGGCCGCCCACTGGGGCGAGGACCACCCCAAGTTCATCGCGGCCGTCTACGCCCAGTTCCCCGACGCTCTGGAGGACTCGCTCGTCGGGCGCGCCGCCGTCGAGGACGCCATGGGCGGGGACGCCCCCTGCGGCGAGGGAGCGCCGTCCGCGGAGGAGGACGCCTGCGAGCCCCTCTACATCGGCGTCGACGTCGGCCGGTTCGGCGACGACAAATCGGTGCTCTGCGCGCGCCGGGGGCAGCGCGTCGTGGCCATCAAGTCCTTTGGGCGCGCTGACACGATGCGCGTCTCGGGGGAGACCCAATTGATGGCGCGCGAGCTCGGCGCGGAGGCCATATTCGTGGACGAGGGCGGCCTTGGAGCGGGCGTCGTCGACCGGCTGCGCGAGCTGAACGCGCCCGTCCACGGCGTGCAGTTCGGGCACAGGGCGCCGCACCCCACGCGGTTCGCGAACCTGCGCTCCGAGATATTCTGGGAGCTCCGCCGCCTCATCAACGACCGTCTCATCGCGCTGCCGGACGACGAGGAGCTTGCCGCCCAGCTCCTCTCCCTCCGCTACGACGTCTCCAGCTCCGGCCAGGTGCAGTTGGAGAGCAAACGGGAGCTGCGCCGCCGCCGCTTGCCCTCGCCCGACAGGGCCGACGCGCTCGCCCTCGCGTTCATGCGCCCGCCGTCCTCATGGTCTGGACGGGCTACGAATCGTTCCTGCTCCCGCGCCGGCCTGCCGGCGTCCCCGCGCCCCCGCCCGCCGGCGTCCCCGCGCCCCCGCCCGACGACGCCCGCGCCCCCGCCGGACCCCCCAGTCCTCCTCCGGCAGTATCAAGCATGCGGATATTCACCTGATGCTCGAGTGCATCGTCATTGCCTCGAAAATACCCCTCCCGTCTGCGGGAGGGGTCGTGCGTAGCGCGGGGGAGGCGAGGCGGCGGCGCGCAGACTTCCCCCCTGCACCCCCATCCCTTCCGTCATTCCCGCGCAGGCGGGAACCTCGTAGCGGGGCGACAGCACCGCGATCCCTCCCCACGCCCCACCCGTCATTCCCACGAAAGCGGGAATCCAGGTATCGGCGTCCGCCCGCCTACTTTCGTTGGTTGTGGTGTTGGACGAGGCCAACATGGGGGATTGCTCCGACAGTCCTCTCCCCCGTCTGCGGGGGAGTTGGAGGAGGGCAGTGCGCGGGCAGCGCACACGGCGGCGAAGAACCGGAGACGGACGTGAGCGCGCCTTGACTCGGAACGAGGCGCAACCTACCTTGGCAGGGTCCCCGCCCCACCCATTGCTTGACTTGAATTGGGGGTGGGCGTTGCCGCCGATGACGTCGAGGTCAGATGCTCCGGAGATTCTTCCTAGGCTGGCGCGATCCCTTCGCGGCGCTGCGCTACCGCGATTTCAGGCTGTTCTGGGCCGGGTTGATGGGGCAGGTCACCGGCCAGCAGATAACCGTCGTCACGCTCGGCTGGCTGGCCTTCGATCTCACCGGCTCACCCCTCGCGCTTGGCGTCATCAACCTCCTCACCGCCGCTCCCCGGATCGCGGTTGGCCTGTTGGGCGGAGTGCTGGCCGACCGCTTTTACCCACGGAACCTCATCATCGGGGCGCAGACCGTCTCCGCTATGGTCTTGGTAAGCGTCGCAACGCTTACCGTCACGGGCCTTGTGGATATCCGGCACCTGGCGGCGGCCTCATTCCTGCTCGGGCTCGTGCAGTCGTTCGACGAGCCGAGCCGCGCGTCGTTGTTCCCGCGGCTCCTGCCGAACCGGTCGCTCATACCGGTCGCGGTGCCGCTCATCTCCGTCGCCTGGTCGAGCACGCGGATCGTCGCTCCGTCGATTGCCGGGTTCATCATTGCCGCGTTCGGGGCAGGCGTGAGCTTCTACCTGGCGGCGACAGGCGCCGCCGTAATGGTCGTCATGATGCGTCTGATCCGCGCCCAGGGGGAGGTGGCGCGCCAGCGGGGGACCATGTTCGGCGAGCTGAAGGCGGGCGCGGCCTACGTGTGGCGGCACCCGGTCTTCCAGCCGCTCGTCGCGCTTGCGTTCGTGACGTCGACCTTCGGCCAGGGCTACATCCTCACGCTCCCCGTATTCCAGGATATTCTTGGCGTCGATTCCCGCGGCCTCGGCCTGATGTACTCGGTGCTCGGCGTCGGCGCGATGACGGGCCTCATCCTGTACTCGCGCGCCTTCCGGCACATGGCGGCGGGCCAGGTCGAGCTTGCTTCCACCGCGGCGTTCGCAGTGGGCCTCATCGCGTTCGCCGCCAGCCCCTGGTTCGGGTTGTCCCTCGCGCTGCTTTTCCTCGTCGGCATCGTGGGCGTCATTCAGATCACCGCCGCGCAGGTCATCTTGCAGACGCTCGTCGCGGACGAGCTGCGAGGGCGGGTGATGGCGCTCCACGGAATGCACTGGGGGCTGCTTCCGGTGGGCGGGGCCATCATGAACGGCGCGGCTGAGCTCGCCGGGGCGCCCCGCTCGGTTGCGGGCGCGGCGGCGATACTCATCCTCGTCACGATGGTGGTCTGGCTCCGCAGCGCCGCCCTGCGGAGGCTGTCGCTCGGCGTCGGGGGCGAGACTGCGGGCGCTCGCAGGCCGCAGGACAAGGGGCCAACTTGACGAATCCGGCTCGGCAGGCGACAGTCCACATCACCAGTTACGGAGGGGAGGCGCACATGACGCAAGAAGCCGAGGTCGTACAGCTACAAAAGGTGCAGATTGACACCGACTCACGGGCGAAGCTGCTGCCCTATGACCAGTGGGTCGAGTCCCTCGATCTTCCTATCCATCGGGGCTACTTCGTGGAGGACGTCCGCAATCTGGAGGTCGCCCCGTGGCCCGAGATGGGGTGCAACGCCGCCTTCATCCAACTTGCCGGCATGGAGGGCGTCGCTGACGCGCGCGTCACCGAGATCCCGCCTGGGGGGTCGACCAAGCCGGTGCGCTTCGCCTTGGACGAGGTCTTCTACGTGGCGGAGGGTCAGGGACTCGCGACCGTTTGGGGAGACGGCGTGGCCAGGAAGACGTTCGAATTCAGCCCGCGGAGCCTGTTCGTGATTCCGAGGGGCGCCATCCGCCAGTTCGCGAATGCTCGCGGCGACCGGTCGGCCAGGCTCGTCGCCAACACCTTCCTGCCCGTCGGCATGTCCCTCGTTCCCGACCCCACTTATTTTTTCAACAACAACTTCCAGGACAACGGCCTCCTGGAGACCAGTGAGGACGAGCTTTACTCGGTGGCGAAGCGCGCTCCGGGCGGCCGGGGCGCGAGCTGGTTCGGCAACTTCTTCACCGACCTCGCCGCCTGGAATGGCCTCGTTCCCCATCGCCAGCGCGGCGGGGGCGGACACGTCGTCGATATCGGGTTCCCGAACTCGGAGATGGGCGGGCACATGTCCGTATTCCCGCCGGGGACCTACAAGAAGGCGCACCGCCACGGGCCGGGCGTCGTCATCATCATTCCCGCAGGCGAGGGCTTCTCGATCATGTGGCCCGAGGGAGAGGAGAAGGTGGTGGTGCCGTGGCACGAGGCGAGCATGTTCGTCCCGCCGAACCGCTGGTTCCACCAGCATTTCAACGTGAGCGTGGAGCCTGCCCGCTACCTGGCGCTCTCTCCCCTCAAGCAGGTGCGCGGCCTCGGCGACGGAGCCAACCGCCTGGAGCTCAACCAAGTCGAATATCCGAATGAGGAGCCCTGGATCCGCGATATGTTCAAAGAGGAACTCGGCAAGCGCGGCCTCGAAAGCCTGATGCCCGACGAGGTCTACGTGGACCCGGACTACAAGTGGGAATACGACCCCGATGAAGAACAGGGCGCCGTCCTCGACGCCACCGCCGGACGGGGGTTGTAGGGGCGTATAGCTTAGGTTCAAGTCGAAGGGGCGGGCCATGGCCCGCCCCTTTGCTATTCCTTCGGCAGCGTTCCGGCTAAGACGCCGTCGTAGCGGGAGAGACAGCCGGCAACGAGGATTTCGATGTCCTCGGCGAGCAGGTAGCGCTCGTTGACGAGGCGCTCGGCTGCGGTCCTGACCTGGGCGGCGTAGGCGTCGCGGTCGGGGTAGCGGCGGCGGACCTCCTCGGGGTCGAAGAAGAGCGAGAAGCCGACCATCGGGATTATCTGCTCCGGCGCTCCGGCTTCCGGCCGACGCGGGTTCCACCCGGAGTGCGTTCCAATGGGCACGGCGATGTCGGGCAGCCGGATGCCCGCCGCCTCGTTGCCGTCCTCGTCCAGCGCGGACACGTAGCTGGGGTAGGCGCGGCCTTCCGTCGGCGGGTACGCCCCGACGCCCTCGCTCGCCCGCGGGCCCATGTCCGTCTCACGGAGCACCCACAACCGCTCCGAGTCCGGTTTCGCGCCGTCGTCGACGGCCCTCATGCTCGCCAGCGCGTCCGCCCTCGTCACAGCCGTGCCGTCGCCGAGGCGGGGGTAGCTGGAGGGCGGCGGCTCGGCCCCGCCGCGCGTCCATGCGCTCAGGTTGACCAGCGCCGCGCGCAGCAATGGGCGATAGTCCAGCGCGTTGCCGGGGAACCGGCGCTCCGTGCCGTCCACATTCGGGTCGCCGGGCTCGGGCAGGGAGTCGGTCATCGTGTGCTGCGTGCTCGCGAAGAGGTAGGTGCGGGACTCGGGCGCTTCATCGAGGTCGTGCTGTCCCGTGGGGTCGATATGCGTGAGCGAGCCGTCGCCGCGCCAATACTCGGCGGACGTGTTCGTGTAGACGATGCGCGGGGCCGCGCCTAAGCCCCGCACTCTTGTTAGCAGACCGTCGCGTTCCTCGCTGTAGGGGTCGACGAGCTCGTTGTCGGCGAAGGGGAAGAGATGTCCGAAGCCGGGAGTCGATTGCACCGACGGCTGACCGAAGCGCTGGTTGAACTCGCCCTTGCGCGCTCCGGCGACGTGGACCAGGAGGCCGTCGTACACCTGCCGCCCCTGCTCGTCCACGTTCAGGCCGAGGTAGAGCAGGTGCCTGAGCAGCCGTCCGGTCTGCGAAACGCCATAGGCGTGGGCGTACTCGAACCCCGCCGGCGCAAGCTCCGCAGACGCGTTCTTCAGATGCGCGCCCGCGTCGCGGATGGCGAGCAGTCCGGCGCCCACCACCGGCGCGTGATTCGTCGTGTAGACAACGTGGTATATCTTCCCCGGCTGCAAGCCCGACTCGACGTGGACGTGCGCAGGCGACGGCGTAAGGCTCCCGTTCACCTCCTGGGCGAACCGCCACTCGGCCCTTGGAATCTCGCTGTACGGGCCGTCCTCCCAGTCCTTTACCAGCAGGCGCGCGCCCGGCTCGTCAACGTCCGCAGCGGGATACGGCTCGTGGACCCGGTTCGCCAGCAGCCGCGTCTTCTGGACTACGTCCGGCCTGATTTCAACGAGCACCTGCCCGCTTGCCGGCTTTCCGTTCTCGAACGCCACCGGGGCGTCGAGGCCCATCATCGCCGGGCTGCGTGGCACGTCCCACTGCCAGCCGACCGACATCACCGAATAGCCGCGCCGACAGAGGAACCCGTCGCCGACCGGGATCTCGGCAGACCCCACCCGCGACGGCGGCGCCAGGTTGAACGTCGGCATCACCTGGCGGCGGCCTCTGTTGACCACGTCGACTATCAACTCGCCGTTGCCGCGCTCCCGGTCCACCGGCGCAACGAAGACGAAGTCGGACGTGAAGCTGACCAGCCCGTCCGCATCGCAGGGCGCCAGCTTCAGGTCCGTGATGAGCGCGTTCGCGGCGTGCGCGGGGTCGACCGCAAAGGTCAGGACGCCGTCGATGCGCTCGTAGGCCCCTACGCCGTCGAACGGCTGGCCATCGGCGAAGGGGGTTCTTCCTGTAATCTCAACGGTCGTCACGCTCATGAGTACTCCTTGCGCCCTAACACAAGACGGTTGACAGTCATCTCGTGGCTAAGCTATCAATAGTCATGTAAGGCGCGGAGTGGCCGGAGAACGCCGTCCCGTATAGACGGGATGGGCACCGGACATAGCCGCGCCTTCCCCTTCCTCACTGCCCGATAGACGGGGGTGGCGCGTGCGGCTTATGGCTTCCGTAACCATACGCTGAAGGCGTATGGGCGTCTCCAACCCCGATAGGGCGATGAACCACGAAGGAAGGGCTCATCAAGCGCCAGGCCGAGCTTACTCTTGACGAACCGTACTAAGTCGCGTTTGGCCTTTGCCCGAAGGGACGTTGGGTCGTATAGCCCGAGTTGGTCTCGCATGTCGAACTGGAGGCACCCAACCAGCACATCGACCAACTGCAAGAAGATAGCCATGTCGGATGTCGCTCGTAGGCAACCGGCTACACGGGGGATTGAGCAGAGTATCTCCTCGAGATGATCCCCGGATTCATTGGGCTTTCCCTGTAGGTCCGCAATCACGAACGCATCTCTGTCAAGGCGGCGGCTCAGTAGCTCTTTCGCGAGAGTGCAATAGGCTAACCACGGATCATTGCCCCACTGCGCCAGACCAAAGCTTGTGTTAGTTCGGTCAACCAGCAGGGCATGGAACGCGGTTCCTTGAAATGAGAAGAAGACGTTGAGCAAATCAAGGTAGCCTTGGAGGTTGTGGGATGTCACGGCGCTGAATTTGTACTCATGATGCCGAGTTCCCCACATTAGACGGTCGAGTTCTTGGACAGTGGGTCTGCTAACTCCTTGAAGGACTTGTTTTCGAAGCGCCGCTCGTTCGGTTCGCCGCCGCGCGTTCAGATTGAAGTGAACCTTGTAGAGCGCATCGGTCAACTGGCTAGGGTTGAGCACCGTGAGCATCCCTATCCCATAGACCGGCTGATTCTGAATCGGGCCGGACAGGACCCCAGTCTCGTCAACGAATACGGGGCAGACATTCATACTGGTGGCGTAGCCACTACCCTAGGCGCTCTCGACCGGCGCGGCTTCGGGCTTGGGATCATGCCCAGCGTCGCCGAGCTGCTCGTGGAAGAACGCGAAGGTGCGCTCCAAGGACAGGGCCGCGGCCTTCTCTCGCTGTTCGGACGAGTCCTGGTTCGGGTTGAGGAAGGAGTGGCCGACGCCCTCGTACATGAACAGCTGGTACTGCTTCTCGAATTGGTACAGGCCCGCCTGGAATGCCTCGATCTCCTCGATGGGCGTCGTGTGGTCCTTGGTCCCGTAGTGGCACATCATCGGCGCGGTGATGCTCTCCAGCTCCGCAGGGTCGGGGAAGAGGCTGTGGTAGTAAACGACGCCCGCGCCGAAGGTGTTGGTGCGCGCCAGCGACAGCAGGGTTAGACCGCCTCCCAGACAGAAGCCGACGACTCCCACGGGCGAGTCGTCGGCCACCCACGGCAGCGAGTGCAGGAAGTCCGCGCCCCCGCTGATGTGCGCGACCGCCTGGTCCACGTCGAGGGAGTTCTTGTAACGGAGCTGGGTGGCGCGGCCCTGGGGCAGCTCGCCGTCGTACAGGTCGGGCGAGACGCAGACGAACCCCCCGCGGGCGAACGTCCGCGTGATCTGACGCTGGAACCAGTTCAGTCCGCCCATGCCCGAAATCACCACGAGGCCGGGGTGTTGGCCGGAGTCCGCGGGTCTCGCGACGTAGCCGTCGACGAAGTCCGGGCCAGCTTCGTAACCCGCGTGCAAGGAAAGGATGCGATGCGCCATGCCTACGGTCTCCTCTCTCTAACTCTCCCCCCGCCCGCTCTCAGTCTCCCCCGCAGACGGGACCTGTGCGTAATTCTTCCCACCCTCCCGCCCGTTATGTTTGTGGGGGGCACCCCCACGCCCCCGGCAGAGGGCTCTGCCCTCTGCACTCCCTCGTATTCCAGGCCGGTTTATGGTCCGACTGGCTCACCATGAACAAGTTCGAGGTTTATGCAAAGGTCTCGCAGACGGGGGAGAGGACAGGCGTCTTCTCTACAAGGGTGAGTGTTTAGCGCATCTTAGGGCGAGGCGCCGCGCCCAACAACCGCCGGGCCGCGCCAGCAGGCGCCGCGCCGTGGCATACTCCCCTCCATGGCAAGCGACTCGGTCTCCATGAGAATGACCCCCGTCGAGCGGCGGGTGGTGGCTTTCACGAGCGTCGCTCACGGTTTGAACCACGCCGTGGAGCTCGTGTACGGCGCGGTGCTCGTAGTCGTCGCCATCGAGTTCGGCGTGACCGTCGCGGCGCTCGGGGTGCTGGGCACGGCGTCGTCTCTCGCCTACTCCTTCGCGGCGCTCCCGGCCGGGGCGACCGCCGACCGCCTCGGCTCTCAGCGCACCGTCGCCCTCTCAATGGGCGGGGCCGGAGTCGCATCAGCGTTAGCCGCCGCTGCGCCCAACGTGGTCGTTCTTGGCGTGGCGCTCGTACTGATGGGGGTCCTGGGGGGCATGTACCACCCCGCGGGCCTCTCCTTCATCAGCCGCACGGTGAGGCAACGCGCCCGCGCTCTCGGCGTCCACGGCGCCGGAGGCAACCTCGGCACGGCGCTCGCTCCTTTCATCGCGGGCGGCGTCGCGGGCGTGTGGAGCTGGCGGGGCGCCTTTCTCCTATTCGCGATCCTCTCGCTGAGCGTCTCGTTCATGGCTTTTCGCTCCACGGTCGGCGCTCAGAGTGCGGCTGTCGGCAATCCGAGGCCGCGCCTGCGGACGAAGACGCTGCTGGTTCCGTTGGCGCTGATATTCGTCATCAACGCGTGCTTCGGGTTCATCTTCCGCGGACTCACGCTGTTCCTGCCCCTGCACCTATCGACCAACCTCGGGTTCAACGTCTTTGGGTTCGAGCCCGTCGTGGTCGGCGGCGCGGCCGCGACCGTCGCGCTTCTCTTCGGCGTCGCCGGGCAGTACGCGGGCGGGGAGCTGGGCGAGCGTCACCGGCGGGAACGTCTCTTCGTACCCGTCGCCGCGCTGACGGTCCCCTCGCTGCTGCTCATGGCGGCGGGGCATGGCTGGGCGCTTCTCGCAGGCGCGTCGCTTTTCGTGTTCTTCAACTTCATGGCCCAGCCTGCCGCAGTTGCGATGATTTCCGACTATTCGGCCGAGCGGATGCAGGGCCGCGTCTACGGCCTCACCTCGCTTACGGGCTTCGGCATCGGCTCGCTGGCTGGCGTCAGCGGGGGCTTTATCGCGGACGGGCCGGGCGTGGAGTGGGTGTTCGTCATGCTGGCGGGAGCCGCCACTGTCACCGTCCTCTGCGCCGTCGTCATCAACGCCTACCTGCTCGTCAAGGGAGACTCCTGGGGTTAGGCTGGGCGGCCCCCTCTCTAACTCTTCCACGCACCTCTCTCCCGTCTCCCCCGCAGACGAGGGAGAGGCCGGAAAGGATCGCGGTGCTGTCGCCCCGCTACGAGGTTCCCGCCTTCGCGGGAATGACGGAAAGGGGGGTGTGCAGACTTCGTACTTTCGGGAGTACGATTAGGCTGTTTTCGTGCAGAGGAGGCAACCGTGGTAACTGAAGTTCGCACCAAGAGGATCGACGCGGATACTCATTTCAGCTTGACAGTAGACCACAGAGACCTGCGAGACCTGATTCCGCGCGCCGGCAGCGCCGAGCTGCAAGAGATGATGTACCGGGATACGCTCCAGGTAGTCGACCTGGACGTGGTGAGGGCTGCAATCGCAGGCGGCGGGCCGTCCCTCGACGGACACGCGGGGGACCCGACGTGGGACCCTGAAGCGCGGCTTTCCGAGATGGACAAGCTAGGCTTCGAGATGCAGGTGCTCAACACGCAGCGGGCGATGCCGAACCTGCTGATGCCTCCCGACAGCCCGCTGTGGCTTCGCTCGGCGCTTGCCCAGCTCTACAACAACGCGGCCGCGGAGCTTCAGAGTCGCTATCCAGACCGCTTCATCTGCCAGATCACCGTGCCATGGGACGACATCGACGCGTCGATCAGGGAGCTCGAGCGCGCCGCGGGACTAGGGCTGCGCGCGGTCAGCATCTGCGGCAGCTACCTGGACCAGAACCTGGATGCTTATGAGCTGTACCCGTTCTGGGAGGCCGTGAGCGGACTGGACATGGCCTGTATGGTCCACAACTTCACCCAGGGGCACCGGGGGAACTTCTACGACCACCGCACCTCGTACCCGATGGTCGGCACGGAGCGCTATCACCGCATGCACATCGGGACGTACGTCGGGTTCGGCCTCGACTACACCATCGCCTGCGCGGCCCTGACCCTAGGCGGCGTGCTCGACCAGTTCCCCAAGCTCCGGTTCCTCTTCTTCGAGGCGGGAGCGTCGTGGATGGCGTACGCGATGCACGGCACTGATCGGTCGTTCTACATCGAGCGCGCCTGCGCCCGGACGAACACCCGGCCGAGCGAGCTGATCAAGCAGCACTGCATGACGGCAATCGAGAGCATCGAGCCGTTGGAGCAGCTGGTGGAGGCGTACGGCGCGGACAATTTCGTGATCGGCACGGACTACCCTCACCCGGAGTTCCAGCGTCTACCGAACGCTACGACCGACATCAGCGGAAGCGGGCTGTCCGAGGAGTCCCAGCACAAGATCCTCGGCGGCAACTTGGCGCGCGCGCTGAAGCTCTGAGGCCGCGCGGACAGCACGCGTTGACATCGAGTCCGGACACCGATTCCAACGCCCTGTGGGCCGGAATCGAGGCGGCAGGACCCAAGCCGTGGGCGCGCCAAGGGTCGGAGTCCGTCGACTCGGATGAGGCCGTGCGCGAGGAGCACGCGCGCAGGCGAACGTTCATCGCGTTCTATGGCTATGCCGTGCCGACGCGGGAGGCTATACGGGCCATCGCAGGATTCTTCGATGGGCGGTCGGTGGTTGAGATCTGCGCGGGACTCGGACTATGGGCGAGGCTCCTCGGCGACGAAGGCGTGAGCGTCGTTGCGACCGACGAGAGCGAGCCGCTGGGCGCGCCTTACGTCTGCATCGAGCGACGGGATGCGGCAGCGGCAATCGCCGCGCATGGGGAGTGCGACGCGCTGTTCATTTGCTGGCCTCCCGACAAGCAATCCGTAGCCGCTCACGCGCTGGGATGCTTCGGTGGGGACAGGCTCGTCTACGTTGGGGACGAGCGCTTCACCGGAGACGCGGCTTTCCACGAACTGCTCAGCCGCGACTGGCAACTGCAACGCAGGCTTCCGCTCCCGTCCTGGCCCGGCATCGAAGACTCGGCCCGCTTCTACGTGAGGAGACCCTCTCTCTAACTCTCTCCCGCACCCCTCTCTAACTCTCCCCCGCAGATGGGAGAGAGGACGGGACGGACGGGAGAGAGAACCGGCGCAGGCAGAGAGAGGAAGCACGCTTCGTGAGCGCCGGCCTCAGCGGGCTTGGAAGGTCTCCACCCGGGCTGCGATGCGCTCTTCGAGCGGGGTGTTGAAGAGGCGCATGCCCTCTTCGCGGTCCACGAAGACGACTTGTCCGGGGAGCGGGACTATCTGCTCCGCTTCGACGCCGCGGACGATGCCGACGGGGTCGGCGCCGTCCTGCACGCGCGCTATCTGCTCGTTCCACAGCTTGTGCATGAGGAGCACGCCCCGGTCGGAGCTGCCGAAGGTCATCTTGTCCCAGTCGGGAAGGCCGCCACGCTCCTCCCTGCCCTGGGTGCTCATGATGGCCTCGTCTTCCCAGATCGGGCCCTGGCGTAGGGGGTGGCCCGTGTTCCACCAGTACCCGACATCCTCGAACCAGCCTTCGTAGAAGGGGCCTCCCGAGTCGGCGGGCGTGTCGGCGTGGAGCCGACGGACCGCTGCCTCGGATATCTGGCCGTTCTCGTCGAAGGGCTCGAAGCTCACGCCGAACCAACGCGTGGAGTTGTCGTCCATGGGCACGGCCCAGTTCACCTGGTTGGTCCGCGCGCGCTGGCACGGGAAGACAGCATGGGTCTCGTGGTACTCGTAGAGGTCCGGCTTCTTGGTGTTCTGAAGCGTGACGTAGCAAGCGCCCCAAGGCGTGGTCTCGAATCGAATGGGCGTGGCGGGTTCGCCGTCGCGGCCATGGTGGATGGCGTACACGGGGTCGCCGCCCTTGAACCAGCCGTGGGCGATCTCGCGGTGCCAGACGTCCAGTACGTTGTCCAGCGTTTGTAAGAGCGCGTTCGACTTCTGAATGCGGTTGCCCTTTCCGGCCACGCGCATGCCGTCCTCCCGGAAGAGGGCGGGGTACCGCGGGAACGGCGGTTGAAGCTCGGGCGGCCCCATGTAGGCGAAGATCAGGCCTCCGACCTCGATGCACGGATACGACGGATGCTTCACGGACGTGCGGAAGCGCCGTCCCGGAGGCTCCGCGGGCATGTCTATGCAGTTCCCATCCCGGTCGTAGAGCCATCCGTGGTAGAGGCACCTGAGCCCTTCGTCTTCGACGCGTCCGTAGACGAGCGACGTGTGCCGGTGCGAACAGTGCTCCTCGAGCAGTCCCGGCTTGCCGGAGGCGTCGCGGAAGAGGACCAGGCTCTCACCGAGGACCTTGACGCGCACGGGGTTCTTCGCACTGGGCCGCACCGGGCCGCGACCGCCGTCGAGGTTCGCCGAGGTCTCCACCGGCAGCCAGTAACGCCGGAACACCTCGCCCGAGGGCGTCCCGGGGCCGAGCCGGAATATCTCGCTCAAATCGTTATTGTCGAAAGGCATCGGGCGACCTCCTAGCCGACAAAGCTACAGGGCTCCTGACCGGTAAGGTTACAGGCCAAACAGCCGTTTCCCATTGTCGTACAAGATCTTCTGTTTGACATCAGGGCCGAGGTCTCCGCGGGACTCGAGGTGCTCGAGGTTATCCGGGAACCGCGCGTCCCAATGGGGGACATCGGACGCGAAGACGAAATGGTCCGCGCCGAGGTGGTCGATCATGGGCGAGAGGAATGTCTCTTCTGGCTCGACGCTCACGTACACCTCGTGCTCGCGGAAGACGTCGGTGGGCTTCTTGGTTACGTAGGGCATCTCCGCCTCACCACGTAGCTCCCAATGTTCGTCCAAGCGGTCGAGGTAGAAGGGCAGCCAGGTTGCGCCAATCTCGAGGAAGGCCATCTTGAGATTCGGGAAGCGTTCGAGGACGCCGTTGCACATGACGCTGGTGAAGTGAAGGATCACCGACGCGGGGAAAACGAAGGAGTGGACCTCCGCGAAGGTCTTGAACCTGTCGCCGCCGACCTCCTGCGCTCCGGAGCGTGTGCCATGGATGCAGATAGGCGTCCCCAGGCGCTCAGCCTCAGCGTAAATCGGGTCGAAGAAGGGGTCGCCCAAGCCGAGGGGCGCTCCCGCAGACAGGACTTCGAAGCTCACCAGGCCCAGCTCCGTCACCGCGCGCCGGAGCTCCTGGGCCGCCGCCTGCGGGTCTCGCATCGGCAGCACTCCTACAGGGCGTAAGCGGTCGGACGGGCCTCCGTAGTCCTTCGCCAAGTGGGTGTTGATAGCTCGTGAGACCGCCACCGCCCACTCGGGCTCCGGAATGTAGGCGACGTGCCCGCTTCCCGTCGGGAACAGCACCGCCGTCTCGATGTTCTCGCGGTCGGCGATCTTGAGCCACGTCTCCACCTGCTGCTCAGGCGCCAGACCGCCGTCCTTGTACTCGTGGTTGGTCAACGTCCCAAAGATCTCCGTGTCCCAGGGATGACCGTCCTGGAAGAGGCGCGTCTTGCGCTTGTCCCACGGCGGCTCCAGGTACTTCTGGGCGTCGGTCTGACGCTCGAGGATGTGACCATCGGCGTCGATAACAGGCGACATGCGAGTCATAGTGTCCTCCTTCTTCTTGCCGACGAGGGGCGTTGCCTTGCCGGCTCCATAGCGGAGCAGCGTCTCGTGCGAGGGTTGCGACGGTCTGCCGGACTGTGGGCTTCGCGCCTCCCAGAGTCTGCAATGTCCATGCCGACCATGGCACGCGCGGGTATGCGAGTCAAGCGCGGGCCTTCTGTTCTCTCCCACAGACGGGGGAGCGAGGGATGGGTCGCGCCGCTGCGAGGTTCCCACCTGCGCGGGAATGACGGAGAGAGGTGCTGGAAAGGGGGGCCCCTAGGGTGGCTTCAGTAGGGGCGCTTTAGGAATGCGGTGAGGGTTTGGCCGCCTGGGGCGGCTTCGTCGTTCAGCCAGGCGACCGAGGCTAGCTCCCACCCCTCGGCGCCGAGGGCGTTCAGCAGACTTGCGCCGTCTCCGGTGTCGTTCATGGCGTCAGCGCCCTCGCCAACTCTCGGCCAGAGGGCGGCAACGCGATACTCCCAGCGCATGGGTTTAGGGCTCCGGGGCGTAGCGGGAGAGGACGGGCTTGGCCAGCACCTTGTCCGGTTGCCATGAGCTATCCGGCCGGTTGAACCTGATCAACCCCAGGAACCGTCCATCCTCGGAGTATGCCCGGCGCGAGTCGAGGTGCTTGGCGTAGGGGCCGAGGGAGGGGAGGGTGACCGGCTGACCGTTGCGCATGTGGCGCTCGGCGGCTGAGGGAAGCAGCGCGGCGCCGATGTCCAGCAACGCGGCGTCGGGCGGCTCCAGCAGACCTTCCCAGTCCTCCTCGGACTCGAATTGTTCGATGGAGAAGGCGTTGTCGAGGGAAAACGGTCCGGCGTGCGTCCTCGTGAGCGCGCTGAGGTGACCGTGGCAGCCGAGGGCCGCGCCGAGGTCGTGGGCGAAGCTGCGCATGTAGAAGCCCTTCCCACACCGCATCTCGATCGCCACGCGCGGGGGGTCCCATTCGCGGAGCCATAGGCCGTGGACGACGACCTCGCGCTCCGGGCGATCGACTTCCACACCCGCCCGCGCGAGGTTGTACAGCCGCTGGCCTTCGTGCTTGACCGCGGAATACATGGGCGGCTGTTGCATGATGACGCCCGTGAACAGTGGGAAGAGCGCTTCAACGTCCGCTTGGGCAACGCCGGAGTAGTCGCCGGTGGCGGTGACTTGTCCCTGGGCGTCGTAGGTGTCGGTTGCAGCGCCCAGGGTAACCTCGCCGAAGTAGGTCTTTCCTCCGTCGACGAGGTAGTCCATGAAGCGCGTCGCTTGCCCCAAGCAGACCGGCAAGACGCCGGTGGCGATGGGATCGAGGGTTCCAGCGTGGCCGACGCGTTTCACCCGCGTCACACGCTTCACCGCGCGCACGACGTCCATCGAGGTGATTTCTTTGGGCTTATCTATGACGAGTATCCCGTCGATATCGGGCCGAATCATTCAGATGGCTCCTCGCGCCTCCCCGCAGAGGGGGGAGGAGATTCCTGGGTTCCCGCCTGCGCGGGAATGACTGAGGGGGGCTCTCCCGCAGGCGAGACCTTTGCGTAACTGTCCAACGCCGGGGATTCGGGGGCGAGGTTCCCGCCTACGCGGGAATGACGGACCTCCGTCTTGAGCGTATCGAGCAGGTCGAGCACGTGGTCGCCCTGCTCGATGGCTATGTCCTGCACGAAATGCAGCTCCGGGACGCGCTTGAGCCCCACTCGCTGGCCGATTTCTCTGCGCAGGAGCCCAGATGCGGATTCGAGCCCCTGCATCGCCTCGGCCGCGTCGCTCGCGTCGCCCATGACCGTGACGGCGATGGTTGCGCGGGCGAGGTCGGGGGTGACCGTCACACGGGACACGGTCACGAGCTTGCCGAGCCGGGGGTCCGTCAGCCGCGCGTCCAGTATCCGGCCGACCTCGCGTTGGAGAAGACCGGCGACCCGGTCGCTACGACGACTTTCCATGGCGTTCGCATCCCAGCCGTGGGCGCATCCCGCCCCTGCTAGGCGCCGACCGTCCGCTGACGGTGGGCTTGGATGACGTCGCCTTCCTGGTAGTCGTTGAAGCCGTCGAGGGAGACGCCGCACTCGTAGCCGGTGGCGACTTCGCGGACATCGTCCTTGAAGCGTCTGAGGCCGGCGATAGCGCCATCGAAGACCTCTTTGCCTCCGCGGAGGACCCTGGCGCGCGCGCCGCGGGCGAACCTGCCGTCGGTGATGTAACAGCCGGCGCTCTTCCTCGTGCGGCCGAGGGAGAAGACTGCGCGGACTTCCGCGGCGCCTTCGACCACGTCCTCGATGACGGGCTCCAAAAGGCCGTGGAGCGCCTTCTCTACGTCCTCGCTGAGCCGGTAGATGATCTGGTACTGCCGTATCTGGACCTTGTCGTGGTCGGCGAGGCGCTGGGCCCCCTGGTCCGGCTTGACGTTGAATCCGATGATGATGGCCTCGGAGGCCATGGCGAGCAGCACGTCACTCTCGGTAATCGCGCCAGCGGCCGCGTGGATGATCCGCACCTGGACGGCGGGAGTGGTGAGCCGTTCGAGCGCCTGCTTGACCGCGTCGAGGCTGCCCTGCACGTCGGTCTTCAAGACGAGGCTGAGCTCCTTGGTCTGGCCGGAGGAGATGCGGTTGCCGACCTCCTCGAGGGTGGCGCCGCGTGTCCGGTTCAGGTCTGCGCGCCGCAGCCGCTCGGTGACGGCCTCGCGAGCTGTCTTCTCGTCGGGAACGACGACGAGCCGGTCTCCGGCGCCGGGTAGATCGCTGAGGCCGAGGACCTCCACCGGGGTTGAGGGCCCCGCGCTCTTGATACGCTTGCCCGAGTCGTCGACAAGGGCCTTGACGCGCCCACGGGTGGAGCCTACGACGATGAAGTCGGCGACTTTCAGTGTGCCGGTCTGTACGAGCACCGTCGCCAACACGCCCCGGTTGCGGTCGAGCTGCGCTTCCACGACCACGCCGACGCCGGGGCGCTCGGGGTTGGCCTTGAGCTCTGCAATCTCAGCGACGAGCTCGATGCTTTCGAGAAGGTCGTCGATACCGTCGCCGGTCTTAGCTGAGACCTCGGCATCGACAATCTCGCCGCCCCATTTCTCGACGAGGAGCTCATGCTGGGATAGCTGGCGGCGCACTCTCTCCGGGTCCGCCTCGGGCGAGTCCATCTTGTTGATGGCGACGATGATCGGGACTGCGGCGGCCTTGATGTGGTTGATCGCCTCGATCGTCTGCGGCATGACGCCGTCGTCTGCGGCGACCACCAGGATGGCGATGTCCGTGACCTGAGCACCGCGGGCGCGCATCGCAGTGAAGGCTTCGTGGCCGGGGGTGTCGATGAAGGTGATGGGAGCGTCATTGTGGGTGACCTGGTAGGCCCCGATGTGCTGGGTGATCCCCCCCGCTTCCTTATCGACGACGTTCGTACGGCGGATCGTGTCCAGGAGGGTGGTCTTACCGTGATCGACGTGGCCAAGAATCGTAACGACGGCGGGACGTGTCAGGAGCTGCGCGGACTCGTCCTCGGCGACGGCGCCTGCGGCGGCGCTCGCGACGTCCTCCACCTTTCGCGCCGCGAACCCGAACACCCGCGCGATGGTCCCCGCCGTTTCGAAGTCGATGGCCTGGTTGATGCTCGCGAACACGCCGGCCCGCATGAGCTGCTTGATGACTTGCACCGGCTCGACGTGCATCCGCTCGGCAAGCGTGCCGACCGCAATAGCGTCGCCGATCGGGAGCGCGCGCAGCGTTACCCTTCGAGTGGCGGTGGCCTGTCCCTGCGATTGTTCAACCATAGTCTCCCCTTATCCGGCGGACCCGGCAGTCTCTGCGATCGGTAATTCCTCTGCGAAGGCCGCCAGCTTCTCCCTGTCGTCGGGAGCAATCTCGCCACGAAGAGCGGCTGCCAGCCGCCTTCCCCGGAGCGCGCCGCGCCAGCACGCCTGCCGGTGGCAGAGGTATGCGCCGCGTCCCGGGCGTTTGCCCGTATCGTCCACGACGCACTCCTGTTCAGGCGTCAGCACAATCCTGAACAGCTCACGCTTCGATGTCTTTGCGCCGCAGATAATGCAGGAGCGCTGCGGCACGTGGCGATTCGGCATCTCACCCTCCGCGCCCGGCCCCCGTCGAAGGCGGGGCGCCGACCTGTGGTCTATGGTCCAGGCGGGCGGGCGGGACCGCCTGGACCGCCCGACCGCGGCGGTCTATTGCGGTTCTGGTTCTGCCGGTTGCCTCCGGCCCCGCCCCGTCGCCGTCCGCCTGCGCGGCGGGCTCCGGACGGAGCGCCCAGAATGTCCTCGGCGAACCGGATGGTTGGCCCACCGCCAACTCGCTCCGGCATCTTCCAAACGTCCTCGCTGATGATGCCCTCGCCATCGATTTCTTCCTCGATGATGACTTCCTCTTCTTCGAGAGAGGCGGCATCGAGGGACTCCAGCGCCAGCATCTCCTCCGGGCTGAGGGCGCCTGCCGGTCCCCCGACCGGAGGCGCGACCACCTCGGCAGCGACTTCCGCGGCGACTTCCGCTTCGAGCTCGGCCATGATGGCGGCTTCGTCAGCTTCTTCCTCAGGCTCCGCTACTGCGGCGGCGGGTTCAATCTCGGCAGCCGCCGGAACCTCGGCGGGCTCGAGGTCCGCCTCGTCGGCGGACACGGCCTCCGTCGGCGCCTCCGCAACGGCAGCAGTAGCCGCCTCGCGTTCCGCGACTTCGCCCTCGATCTGCACCTTCATACGCTCGATCTCAATCTCGGTCGAGCTCTTGATGTCGATTTTCCAGTTGGTGAGCTTGGCGGCGAGCCGGGCGTTCTGCCCTTCACGGCCGATGGCGAGGGAGAGCTGCCGGTCGGAGACGATGACGATGGCGGCTTGCTCCACTTCGTTCAGCTCGACGCGAAGCGGCTGGGCCGGGCTCAGCGAGTGCGACGCGTACACGGACATGTCGCGCGACCACTGAATCACGTCGATCTTCTCGCCCTGAAGCTCGTTCACGATGTTCTGGATACGGATGCCCCGCAGTCCCACACAAGCGCCCACGGGGTCCACGCCGTCTTGCAAAGCGTGGACAGCGACCTTCGAGCGCGAGCCGGGCTCCCGGGCGATGCCTCGGATCTCAACGATGCCGTTGTATATCTCCGGCACCTCCATCTCGAAGAGCCGGCGCAGCAGATTGGGATGCGTTCGGGACACGATGATCTCCGGACCGCGCTGGGTGCGGCTGACTTCCAAGATCATCACTTTCAACTTCATGCCGGGGCGGTAGCGCTCCATGGGCGCCTGCTCGGCCGGTGGGAGCACAGCGGTGGCGCGACCGTTGAGGTCCATAGTCACCACGCCGCCGTAACCGCGTTGGACGGTGGCGGTGTAGACCTCGCCTTCCTTCTCGGCGAACTCGGCGTAGACCAGCTCGCGCTCGGCTTCGCGCAGGCGCTGGATGACGACTTGCTTAGCCGTCTGGGCGGCGATGCGGCCTGCCGCCTGGGGCTCCATCTCGAACTCGAGGACGTCCCCTATGCTGAGCGTGCCCTTCCGCAGCTTCTTCGCTTCGTCCAAGGTCAACTCGGCAAGGTCGTTCTCGACCTCTTCGACTATGGTCTTGAGTTGGAAGACGTCGACCTCTCCCGTATTGGGGTCGAGGTGAACGCGAACGTTGCTCTGGCCGCCGGACGCATTGTCCTTCCGGTACGCAGAGGCGAGCGCGGCCTCCACCGCCGACACGACCATGTCCTGCGGCAGGTTTCGCTCAGCGGCTAGTTGCGTGACTGCGATTAGGAATTCGCTCTTCATCGCGTCCCCTATCCTCCAGTTTCCTGCTCTCCGAATTCTCGAATGCCCCGAGAAAACGAGAGAGTGGGCTCAAGCCCACTCTCGACATTGCGATTGTAACGCTCCGGGGCCTGAACGTCCACACGCAGCGCCCGCGCGCAGACCCTCTCTCTAGCTCTCTCCCGCAGACGGACGAGAGAACCGGAGCGGCGCTGCGCGCTATCGCAGGGGCCCTTATACTGCGCCCCTAAGCTTGGCGGCGGGAGGACAGCCATGCAGTGGGGATCGAGTCTGTCGCGTCAGGGCGAGTTGGAGGCGGCTCTCGACGAGTGCGTTGCCCTGCTCGACCAACAACTGGGCAAGGCCGGCGACGCCGACTTGGTCGCCGTCTTTGCATCGCCGGCGTACGACCGGCAAACGAATTCGCTCGCGGGGGCAATCCGAGCCCGGTTTCCACAGTCGGCCATCATAGGGTGCTCCGGCGCAGGCATAATCGGCTCCGGCCACGAAGAGGAAGACACCCCGGCGCTTTCAATAACCGCGGGCATCCTGCCGGACGTGACGCTGACCACGTTTCATCTCCGCAGGGCGGATCTTCCCTCTCCCGACGCTCCGCCTGAGGCATGGGGCGCGGCAGTCAACACCCCCGTCGGCGTCGGCCCGCACTTCATCGTTCTGGCCGACCCGTTCACGATGGATGGCGAGGCATTGCTGGAGGGACTCGACTTTGCGTTCCCCGAAGCTGCGAAGATCGGCGGCCTCGCCAGCGGCGGGAACCAGCTCACTCCCCACGGCCTCTTCCTCGACGACACGGTCTACCGCGAGGGCGCCGTGGGTATCGCACTTTCCGGCAATGTCGTCGTCGACACCGTCGTCGCGCAAGGCTGCCGACCCATCGGCGAGCCGATGCGCATCACGGAGGCCGAGCACAACCTCATCGTGTCGGTCGACGGCGAGCGGACACTCGAACGGCTACAGCGCATGTACGACGGCCTACCGGAACGCGACCGGCAGCTGGTGCATCGGAACCTGTTCATGGGCGTCGCGATGGACCCGCTGGCCGAGCAGGTGTCGGCGGGCGATTTCCTCATCAGGAACGTGATGGGGGTCGACCCGCAGCGCGGCGCGGTCGCAGTGGGCGCGCTGGTGCGAGAGGGGCAGACCGTGCAGTTCCACGTCCGCGACGCCGAGACCTCGGCGGAGGACCTGCGCCGGAGCCTCGCGAGCTATCTCGACGCGGCAGGCGACCGCACAGCGGCGGGCGCGCTCTTGTTCTCGTGCACCGGGCGCGGCCGCTATCTCTACGGTGCGCCGGACCACGATACGGACATTTTCCGTGAGCTGGTGGGCGGTCTGCCGCTGGGGGGATTCTTCTGCAACGGCGAGATTGGCCCGGTTTCCGGAACGACGTACCTGCACGGCTACACGAGCTCGTTCGCGTTGTTCCGTCCGAGGACTGTTCCCGACGAATAGCAAGGCGTAGGAGGAAGAGGATGCGTGGATTGGATGGGCGGGCCGCCGTCGTAACCGGCGGCGCGCGAGGACTGGGTAAAGCGGCAGCCGAGCGGCTCGCGGAAGAAGGGGTGAAAGTCGGCATACTCGACTTGCGCGCAGACGAGGCCGAGGAGGTGGCGCGAGCCCTGGGCGGCGCGGCCTTTCAGTGCGATACGACGAACGAGGAGCAGCTGGCCGCCGCGATGAAGGGCGCCGCCGAGCAGTTGGGCGGCATCGACATCCTCGTCAACAACGCAGGCCTCATCGCTCCGCGCAAGGAGTGGCGGAGCTGGTCGAAAGAGGAAGTCCAACGGTTCGCCGAGGTGAACTACATCGGCTATTTCCTAGCCATCAGGGCCGCTCATCCCTATCTGGAGCAGAGCGGGCATGGCCGCATCATCAATGTTGCCTCCCGCACGTTCTTCATGGGCAACCCCGGCCAGACCCCGTACGTGTCGGCCAAGGGCGCCGTCATCGGCCTCAGCTGGAACATGGCGAAAGAGCTGGGCGGCGACGGCATCACCGTCAACGCCGTCATGCCAGGTCAGGTGGCGACGCCGGGGACGCTGGAATACAACGACGAAGAGATGTTCAACCGGACGATGCAGAACCAGGCAATCAAGGAGCGCGTCTACCCGGAACACCTCGCCGCGCTCATCGCCTTCCTCGCCAGCGACGACGCCGCGATGATCTCGGGGCAGTCGATAGTGGTGGACGGGGGAGGCCTGTTGCACTAGAGCGGTCCGACGATGTTCAACGGCTGCACGACCACGCATATATTCTGCCGCCCCAACTGCCCGCCCGGCAGGAGGACTAAGGTCGGCCATCGCGTAACGTTCGCCTCGGAGCGCGAGGCCCGCGCTGCCGGGTTTCGTCCGTGCAAGGTATGCACGCCCCTCACCGGACCGCCGGGGCCGTGGGTGGCGAAGCGAGACGCCATTCGCCGTCCGTGAGCTTGCCGCTCCGGTAGCGGTCGGCCGTTGGCATGTGGTGCTAGAGCCGACCGGCCACCAACTGGGCAATCGTGACTATCTGCGCCGCCGTCACCAGCGGCTCGTCCCCGATTGGCGCGGTGGACTGTAGTGCGACGAACCGCTTACCTACAGTAAAGACCACGCCAGGCCCGGCGTCGCCGCCTTGGAACACGAATGCCCGGTCGCCGATGGGCTGGGACGTCGGGGCCAGGCTTGGCCCGGCGCGGGCCTGATCGAGGCGCGCCGTCGCGAGTGATGCGTCCGCGTAGTCAATCACCTGGAGCAGCAGGCCTCGTCCGCCTGACGTGAGGGAGACGCTCGCCCAACCCTCGATGTCCTCGACCTGCGCGGGACCGACCTCGGCGGCGAACGCCTTGAGGTCCTGCGCTTCGACGCTCAGTCCGCCCGGGCCGCCGGCGTCCTGCACGTCGGCGGGAGTGAGCAGCCGCGTGACAGTCTCGGCGGTCAGCGGGTCTGCGCCGAGCGGTTCGCCCTCCGCGCCGCCGCAGGCCGTGGCAAAGAGCGCGGCGCCAAGGAAGAGCAGGGCCAGCCGACTGTTGATTAAGGCCAAGGCTGGCCGAAGAGGCCAAGGCGCTCGTCGTAGTAGTCCAGCATGAGCGCCTCGTAGTGGGCAGGGAAATCGTCCCACGCCTCGCCATGGACACAACCCTCGTAGATGGTGAGCCGGGGCGGGACTTTGACCGCGAGCCGTATCTGAGCGAGGTGCTTGATGGGGATGCGGTCGTCGAAACGGCAGTGGGCAAATGCGAGCGGGTAGGCGTACTCCCCCGCCGCTTCGGAGGGCCGCACTTCGTTGATGTCAATGCCCCTGGTCAGCTGCGCCATCCAGACAAGTCCGGGCAATAGAACAGCCGCTCCCCAGCTCGGCACAATCGTGCGGCCGGAGACCTCCTGAGTAATCAGGTCGGCCAGATTGGCGAAGGCCGTGTCCGAGAACACCCCGCCGACTCGGGAGTCCTCGACTCCGGCGAGCAGAGCGATGGCCCCTCCATATGACAGGCCGTGCAGGAAGACCTCGCCATCTACTGCCCCTCGCTCGGCAAAGAGATAGTCGATTGCGCCGAGAACGTCGTCGCGCTCGTCCAGCCCCGCGCCCATCGGCGCCTTGTCGGACTCGCCATGGCCGCGCAGGTCAAACGCCAGGACGGAGTAGCCGCCTTCCACCATCGCCTGGGTGAGTTCGAGCCGGTCTCCCTTGTTGGTGTCGACGCCATGAACGCGCACTATCGTCGCTTTCGGGTCGACAGCTGGGAGCCACCATCCGCTGAGCGTGATGTGCGGCCAGCCGCGCGGCGTGAACTCGACCTCTTCGTAGGTCAGCCCCAACTCCTCGGGGCGCTGCTCGATCTCCGTGACCTCCGCCACGAGCGCCTGGCCGACGATGATCCACGAGACTCCGAGATAAATCACAGCCAGCAGCAAGAGCCCGCCGGCGGCGAAGACGATGCGGCGTTTCCAAGACATACCGGCCATTGTAGCCAACTGCGCGGGCATTCCACCCTATTCGTCAGCGTCCTGTTACCCTCACAACTGATAACGCCCCATGAATTCCCGACTCCGATTTCTTCTCCAGGCGGTCGCCTCCATAGCCGTAGCGCTCGCCGCCGCAGCTGGGTGCGCCGCTCCGACGCCCACGCCGACGGCAACGCCCACCCCTCCGTTCGGCCTGCCTCCGCTAACTCTGCCCGCGGATGAGTCTCCCCACGACTTCCAAGCCGAGTGGTGGTACTTCAACCTGCACCTAGCGTCGGACGACGGCCAACGATTCGCTCTCCATGACGTGATATTTCAGGTCCAAGAGCTCGACTCCGACCGCACGATCTACGTCCGCCAGATAGGCTTGACCGACGGCGAGAGCGGCCACCTCACCAGCGAACGCCTGCGCTCTACCGAAGCACCCCTCGAAGCCAGCCCCGGCGATTTCTCAATCGAGATTGGCGACGGGCTGATGAGCGGGGCCGGCGGAGAGGCCTATGTTCTTCGCGCCGACGTTGGGGACTACGCCTACGACCTCCGACTGACTTCCACGGCCCCGCCGCTTCGGCATGGGGGCATCGGTCTGCTCGATTACCGGGAGGCCGGTGTCACCTACTACTACACGCGCCCCCGCCTCGATGTCGCCGGAGCGCTGACCACACCCAGCGGCGATACGCTGAACGTCGCGGGCTTGGCGTGGCTTGATAAGCAATGGGGCGATTTCCAGCCCGTCGCCGTCGAGTGGGACTGGGCCAGCATCCAGCTGGAAGATGGCACGGACCTCATGTTCTCGGTGCTGTATGACCATGACGGCAGTCTCATCGAGAGCTACGCGACGCTTCGCAGACCCGGCGACGAGACTCGACACCTCGGCCCCGCCGAGTTCGCTTTTGTTCCAGGGGAGGCGGAGTGGCGCAGTCCCCGCACAGCGACCACCTACCGGGTGGACTGGCGTGTAGAGATTCCAGACGAGGGGATCGCGCTGCGCTTACGGCCTCTCGAAGCGGAGTCCGAGTTCAACGGCACGCTCCTGCCCGTCGCTTACTGGGAGTCGGGCGTCGAGGTCTTGGATGCGGGGGACGCCGTGGTGGGGCAGGGGTTCATCGAGCTCAACTGGGCGCGTGGCAGGGACCGCTAACGTTGTGGGCGCTAGCCGCTAGCGTTTGCGGGGAGCCCGCTTGCTCCGCCCGGGGCTTGCCGCTGCGGCAATCAACGCCAGCCCCTCCTCCGTCGGCACGTAGGCATGGATCGCCCGCGCCTGGTCGTCGACGCGGCGCACATAGCCTCCCTCGACCAGTCCGCGTAGCGCCGTTTCCCCTAGGTACGGCGGCAGGCGCAGCGCATGGTCGGGCACGGGAGCCCTGCGCTCAACGTGCTGCTCCGCGAGGCGCCGGAGCAGCTTCAGCGGGTACGTCCTAACCTCGTCGGCTAGGTCCCTGAGCGGCCCCGCCTCCGCGAGCTTGGCTTCCGCGTTCCGCACGCGCTTCTCCGCCTCAGTCATAGCGCCCGTACCGGGGGCTGGTTTCGCAACCCCTTGCAGATATCCGCGATGAGTCCGGGCCCCTGGTAGACAAGCGCCGTGTATAGCTGGACGGTGTCCGCGCCAGCCTCCAAGGCGGCCCTCGCGTCTCGCGCCGAGGCTATTCCCCCGCAAGCATTCAGGACCATTCCGGCGCCGACCTCGGCGCGGACTTCGGGAATCATGTGCAACATGTTCTCCAGTATGACACGCCCGCTCAGCCCCCCGCGACCAATGGCGAGCCGCGAGTCCTCGACGGGAATCGTGTTCGCCGCGGTCACGCCATCGGCGCCTGCTTCCCGGCAAACGCGCGCCAGTCCCAGGATACCCTCCCGCTCCTCGTCGTTGGTGTACGGCGGGAGCTTCACGAATAGCGGTTTGGTCCGGCCCTCGTTCAGCAGGCCGATGAGCGGGCGGAGAGCGCCCGGCTCGTGGAAGCGGCGCAGCCCCTCGGTGTTCGGGGAGCTGATGTTCAGCTCGACCCCATCGACCACCGGCATAAGCCGCGTCAGGCAGTCGGACGTCTCCTGCTCGTCGAGCGCGGCGATGCTCACGAATACGCGCGCGGCTGAGCGGCGCGGCATGCGCTCCAGACGTCGGAGCGCCCTATCGAGTCCGTCGCCGGGGAAGCCGAGCGCGTTGATGGCGGACTCCGACTCCACCAGCCGCAGCACTCGCGGCTTGGCGTTGCCGGCTCTGCCGCGCGCGGTGACCGTTCCCCCTACGACGTACCCAAAGCCCCAGTCGCCCAGGCTTGCCAGGTACGCGCAACGCTTGTCCAGCCCCGCGGCGAGGCCAACGGGGTTGCGCAGGTCGATCCCCGCAATCGTCGTGGGGAGGCCGACCTCCGCGTCGGTGGGCGCGAGGGAACGCCACAGCGGCCTGAATGCGAGAGAGCGTTCGCTGACGGTCATCGCAGTCTCGGGGGGAAGTCTGAACAGGAGCGGACGCGCCAAGCGACGGTAGAGGACGCCCCAGAGGAAATTGCGTACTAAGCGAACGAGGAGCAGGGCTAGAACTTGACCGAGCCGATCCGGTAGTGGCGCGTGCCCTTCGGAGTCTGGACTTGGACCTCTTGGCCCTCGGACCTGCCCGTGATGGCGGCGCCCACGGGGGACGCCACTGAGATTTTTCCGGCAGCCGGGTCCGCCTCCATGGAGTCGACCAGCGTGTATGTCACGTTCTTCCCGCTATCGATGTCGTGCAGAACGACAGCAGCTCCGACCCGGGCTCCCGCGCGCGCGCTCTGCTTCTTGGGGTCGACGACGACGGCGCGGCGGACTGTCTCCTCCAGCTCACGGATGCGCGCTTCCGCTTTGCCCTGGTCTTCTCGCGCCGCATCAAGCGGGGCGTTCTCGCGGAAGTCCTTGTCGGCGGCGGCGATACGTATCGCTTCGACAATCTCGAAACGCTGGCCCTTGAGGTCGGCGAGTTCGCTCTTGATCGCATGCAAGCCGCTCTCGGTCATGTCGATCGTCTCGAAGGCGCTCTTTGCGGCAGCGGCGGCCTTCATGCTCGCGCGGGGAATCTTTACGTGGGCTGAGAGACTGTGGTCTGAGAAACCCTTCTTTTTCAGGAAGGCCAGGAATTCCTTGACGGGGCCCAAGCGTCCATGGATGTCGCCTCCGGCGGCGACTACGCTCTCGGCATAGGAGGCGACGTCTGGGGGAACAAGCTCTTCTACAGTACGCTCAAGGCCGATAGCGCGGCCAAATCGATGCAATTCCTGGTGAGCGTACGAGTCGAGCTTATTGGCGTTGCCGGATACGTACTGCGATATAGCTTCTGCAACGTTCAAGAGAGTTTCGCCTTGGCCGTCATGCGCTGCGCAGCTATTCGGCTTTATGGCGAGATTCTACGAGCGGGCGCTCGGCGAGTCAACGACGGCACACTGCGCAGCTAGGTAACTGTTCAGAGTTGAGGAGAGAGGAGCAGTTGGCGGCAGGCGGCGAGGGGATTCAGGCCTTGGGCCCGCCAGGAGCCGAAGAGCGAAGTCAGGGTCATCTTGGCGTCGGTCCCTTGCGCTGACCGAGTCCCCCCGCTGACCTTGCGGCTCACGACCAAGTGACGCAGGCTGCGCTCGGCGGCGTTGTTGTCCGACGGCGCCGCCGGTTCGCCCACGAAGACGAGGAGTTCCTTGATGTGGCGCTCGATGCGACGGCACAGCTTGGCCTGGGCTGCCGCGCGGTCATCCAGGAAGGGACGGCAGAGGGCCAGGAGGCGCTGTTCCCAGGCCTGTTGTGCGGCGCGCCGCTGCTTTTCCTTGGGATGGGCGAAGGCTTTGGCCTCAGCGTAAAGCCCATGGACGGCTTCGGCCCACTGGGCCAGCCGGCCGTCATCGGGGTAGAGGCCCCGCAGGTCGTGGATGTCCCGCAGCAGATGGACCCAGCACCGCTGTTTGGGGCCGTCGTAGTGGTGGTAGGCGGCGTAGAAATCGCAGACCAGCACCCCCGCGAACCCGTCGCCGAGGACTTCATCCACCACCGACTTGCCTCGGCCACGCCGCAGGAAGTAGCGGTCGGTGGGCGTGCTGAACGTCCACACATAGCCGTTGGCGCCGTTCTCCCGCCAGCCGGTCTCATCGGCGTGGACCACCGGGCTGCCGCGGATGCGCTCCAAGATGCCCGCCACTGCGGGCCGGGCCTTCTCCGCCGTGCGCTGGGTGGCTGCGACGATGGCTCCCACGCTGAGGCGCAACTGATGGACGGTGCGCAGATACCATTGGATGCTGCGGATGGGCAGCCTCCCCTCCTCCCGCAGGGTGGCAATCAGGCTGACCAGGTTGACTCCCAGGCGCTGCTTCCCCAAGGCAGCCCTGTCCAACTCTGCCGAGGGGAGGCAGTTGCGCCGGCAGCGGGGACAAACCCGGGCGATGAAGACGTGCTCGGTGACTTGCGCGGGGACCCGGGGCAGGTCGATGACCTCCCGGGTGCGATGGGCCCAGCCGCCGGACAACGGGGTCCCGCAATCGGGGCACGACGTGCTCCACCCGGTGGGTGGGGGCCATCCGTCGACGGGAGAAGCCATGGGGCCGGGGCTTCCGGGGCTGCTGGGGGGCCGGAGGTTTCGGGCTGGACTGTGGCTTGAGGCCGGGCATTCCCGATGGGCCGCCCGGTTTGACTTTGTCCTCCAACTGGGCAATGCGCCGTTCCAAGCGCCCAATGACCGTCTGCTGCTGGACGATGAGGGCGATGAGTTCGTCGCGGCGGGCGGCGTCCAAGTCGATGCGGGCATCCATGTCATCTCTATCACCGAACTGCCTCGGTCAGCGCTAGCCCTTAGGAACACCACTTTTAGCCAATCCTCCTCACCAACTCTGAACAGGTACCGCAGCTAGAACTGTTTTACTGGCGTTCCGTGCGTGCGGTAAGCTGTATAGGGGCCCAGGCGTCCCACGGAGAATGAAGGACCATGCCCAACAGGTGGATCGGCAACGCGTTCATCTACCTGATCATCTTCGTGGCGGTCATTGCCATCTTCTTCACGCTGTTCTCGTCAGGCGACAACGGCCAGGAGACTGACCTCACCACGATCCTCGACCAGGCCGAGAACGGACAGATAACCAAGATTGTCGTGGACGGGGACCGGCTGATCGCCACTCCCCGCCAGAACCCCAATAACCTCCTGATCGCCACGAAGGAGCCCGGCGCAAGCATCTTCGACATTCTCCAGGCCGCCGAGATCAACCCCGTGCAGGAAGGAATCTTGGTCGAAGTCACTCGGTCGAGCGGTCTCGGGAACCTTTTCGGGATCCTCATCCAGTTCCTGCCGCTCATCTTCTTCGGCGGAATTCTGTTGTTCATGATGCGCCAAGCCCAGGGCAGCAATAATCAGACGCTCGGCTTCGGCAAGAGCCGAGCCCGGATGTTCACCGGCAACCGGCCAACAGTCACCTTCTCGGACGTGGCGGGCGTAGAGGAGTCGAAGGCCGAGCTGGAGGAGGTCGTTGAGTTCCTGAAGTACCCGGAGCGCTTCCTCGCCCTCGGCGCGCATATCCCGAAGGGCGTCCTGATGGTCGGCCCTCCGGGAACGGGCAAGACGTTGCTGAGCAGGGCCGTCGCCGGAGAGGCTGGAGTGCCCTTCTTCTCGATCAGCGGCTCCGAGTTCGTGGAGATGTTCGTCGGAGTCGGCGCCTCCCGGGTACGGGACCTGTTCGACCAGGCCAAGCGCAACGCTCCGGCCATCGTATTCGTCGACGAGATTGACGCGGTCGGCCGCCATCGAGGCGCAGGGCTCGGCGGGGGCCACGACGAGCGCGAGCAGACGCTGAACCAGATACTCGTCGAGATGGACGGCTTCGACACCAGCACCAACGTCATCGTCATCGCCGCGACCAACCGGCCCGACATCCTCGACCCCGCGCTTCTGCGCCCCGGCCGGTTCGACCGCCGCGTCGTGCTCGACCAGCCGGACATCAACGGCCGCATCGCGATTCTCAAGGTCCACTCGAACGGCAAGCCCCTCGCCGAGGAGGTCGAACTCGAAAGGGTCGCCAGGCAGACCCCCGGGTTCAGCGGAGCGGACCTTTCGAACCTCGTGAACGAGGCGGCGATTCTCGCGGCGCGACGACAGAAGAAGCTCATCACCATGGACGAGCTCCTCGAATCGGTGGACCGGGTGACCATGGGCCCAGAGCGCCGCACCCGCGTTATCTCCCAGCACGAGAAGGAGATCGTCGCCTACCACGAGGGCGGGCATGCGCTCGTGGGGCACCTGCTCTCGCACGCCGACCCAGTGCAGAAGATATCGGTCATCTCGCGGGGCATGGCGGCGGGATACACGAAGTCGCTTCCAGAAGAGGACCGCATGTTCTACACGCGGCCTCAGCTCATGGACCGCATCGCCATGGCCCTAGGGGGACGCGTCGCCGAGGAGATCACCTTCGGCGAGGTGACCACCGGCGCCAGCAACGACCTCGAACAGGTCACTCAGATTGCGCGCGCCATGGTCACGCGTTACGGGATGAGCGTGAACCTCTTGCCCCGCACCTTCGGCAAACGCGAGGAAATGATCTTCCTGGGCCGCGAGATATCCGAGCAGCGGGACTACTCCGAGAAGGTCGCGCAGGAAATCGACGAGGAGGTGCAGGGCATCGTCGTCGAGGCCTACCACACCGCCAAACGGATCCTGTTGGAGCACTACCCGAAGCTGGCCCAGATAGCGCGCCACCTCATGGTCCACGAGACGGTCGAAGGCCCGGACCTGGATAGCCTATTCACGTCCGACGCGCCGCCGTTGGAACGCGCCTTCCCCGCCGGGGCCTAGGGCAGGCGCAAGGGTTCAACCCTCCCAGTGCAGCGTAGGAGGTAGAACAGAGGCGACCAGGCGAGCCTAGTCTGCTTCCTCTACCTCCAACTCAAGGGGGCGGAAGTAGAGGCCCCACTTCTCCATCAGCCTCCGCACCTCAGGGGAATCGACCTTCATCAGGTCAGTGAAGAATCCGGCGATGGCGTGGGCGTGCAGCTGCTCAGGCGTGGCGACCCAACTCGCCTCGGCCGGGACGGCGTAGAGGAGCCCCGCTTGGTTCTGGGAGCGGACCTCGACCCGCGTTCCACCACTATCCTGCTTCACCGTGATCCCGTTGGCCATGACTCCTCCCGAGGGGACGGAGGGGATTATACCGGCCCCCTGGCGCCACGCCAGCCGTGAGAACCTATAATCGGACGCCACGCGACATGGCGAGTCCGCCCAAGCGGTCGCGCCGCCTTCGGGGAATGAGCGGTAAGTCCAGCCCGGAACCTGTAAGCTAATGTGCGCGTCTCCAGGCAGAGAGGCGTGTCTGAGGGAAAGCCGCAGTGGAAATAGCAACGCAGTTCCGTGACGCCATGGTTGAGCATGCCTTCGAGGAAGACCCGAACGAGTGCTGCGGCCTCCTCGCCGGGCCCGACGGCCAAGTCCTCAAGCACTACCGGATATCGAACGCAGAGAAGAGCCCCTACCGCTACAGCATGGACGGGAAGGAGCTCCTCGCCGCCTACCGGGAGATCGAGGATAACGACTGGCAGATACTGGTCATCTACCACTCCCACACCCACAGCCCCGCCTACCCGTCAGCGACCGACATCCGCCTGGCGACCTGGCCCGACGCCTACTACCTGCTCGTCTCCCTCGAGGACAAACAGGCGCCAGTCGTTCGGATGTTCAAGATCACGGATGGCGACGTGGCCGAGGAGCCGGTGGTCGTTACTTAGCGTCCAGCGTCTCCCGTTCGCGCAGACGGCGCAGGTGCTCGACGAACCCGGCGGCGTGGAGCTCCCGTTCTAGGACGTGGCGCAACGCGGCGCCGAGCACGGCCTCCAGTTCCTGCTGGAGAGGCGCATTCAGCGTGACGTTCGTCGCCTCCTCGATAGGCCGTGCGGCGAAGTGACGCAGCACCTTCAGCGCATCGACTGACAGGGGAAGCGCCGCGCCGCCGGGCACGACGCAGGCGTCGCAGACGACTCCGCCCAGGGACGGCGCGAACCGGTGACGCTCGGGCTCGACGTCGCGACCGCAGACGAGGCACCGGCGCAGCTCCGGCAGGTACCCGGCATCCTCCAACATGGCAAGCTCGGTGCACCGGGCCACGGTCGCCGTGTTGCGGCCGCTTTCCAGCGCCCGCAGCGCTCCGATGAGGAGCCGGTATGCCCCCGGGTGGGGAGCGGCCTCGGGAAGCAGCAGATCGGCCAGCTCCATGAGGTAGATCGCCTCCGCCAGCCTGTCCAGGTCGCCTTTGACCTGTGGGAACGTCTCCGCCGACTCAGCCCCGGTCACCACGTCGAAGGTGTGGCCGATGGCGAGGGCGATGTGCGCGTGGTTCAGAACGTCGAGGTGTCCGCCGAGCTTGCTGGTCGTCCGACGCGCGCCCCGCACGGCCAGCTTCAACTTGCCCAACGACGGCGTGAGGACGGTGACGAGCCGGTCGGCGTCGCGCATGGGATAGGCGCGCAGCACCAAGCCGTCGGTCTTGTAGCTCCGAGGCTTGCTGCCCTCGGGAGGGCGGGGGAGGCCTTCGTTATGCGCCGGGGACGCCACGGCGCCTCCCCTTACCCGCCTCCGCTACTCGCCTCCGTGGACCGGGATGACGACGCCGTTCACGAAACCCGCCGCGTCCGACGCCAGGAAGAGGGCGACGCTTCCGATGTCGTCGCCGACCCCAACTCTGCCTACCGCGATGCGCTCCGCTGCGCTTCCCATCTCTGGGCGCACCGTGCCCGCAGGCCGGGGGGTGTCGATCGTTCCCGGCGCGATACAGTTCACGCGGACCTCCGGCCCCCATTGATGGGCCATGTGGAAGGTCAAGCTATGCACTGCCGCCTTGGCCGAGCCATACGCCGCGATGCCCGGCCCCGAGGAGCGCAGGCTCAATCCGGCGGTCGAGCCGATGTTCGTGATCGATCCTTTGCCGACGTTCCTGATGTGCGGGACGACCGCCTTCGACACCAGGAACGTGGTCTTGACGTTGCCGATGTACGCCCCCACGAAGTCGTCGCCGTCCATCTCCAGCAGCGGGGCGCGGCTGTATTGGGGCATGTCGGGGTTGCGGCTGTAGGAGCCGCCCGCGACGTTCAGCAGCGCGTCGATGCGTCCGAAGCGGTCGAGGGTCTGCTGGACCATGGCGTCGATCTCGGCGGGCTCCGCGACGTTCACCGTCACGCCGAGGGCTTGCGCGCCCATCGACTCGACCTCTTCGACCGCCGGCGGGATGCTCTCGGCGGGCACGGACGCAATCACGATGTTCGCGCCGGCTTGCGCAAAGGCCCGCGCACAGCCTCGTCCGATGCCGCCGCTGCCGCCGGTGATGATGACCGTGCGCCCCTCCATTGAGAATCTAGACAAGTCCATGGCAGTCTCCTGGTTGGTGTGGTTGGGCCTGCGCCGACGACTGGGCGGGGGAGGCCATTGTAGAGTGGACGGCGAGCCGCCCGCCGTCCTGATTCCTCGCCTACGCGCCTCCGTGGAGGTCGAGGTAGGAGCCGTTGAAGAACGCGCCCGCGTCGGAGGCGATGAAGACCGCCGCGCCGGCTATGTCCTGGGGTGTGCCGAAGCGCCCAATCTCGATTTCGCCGAGGCTGCGCGCCTGGCGCTCGGGCTGCTCGGTCCGGGCGCGGCGGGGAGTGATGAAGTGGCCGGCGTTGATGCAGTTCACGCGGATGTTCGGCGCCCATTCCTTCGCCATGCTCCGGGTGAGGTGCATGATGGAGGCCTTGGTCATGTTGTAGACGCTCATGCCGGTCTCCGGCGGGCGGTAGTCCCGCGCCCCCACCGACGCCATGTTGATGATCACGCCCTTCCCGCGCTCCAGCATGTGGGGAACGACGGCCTGGCTGCAGAGGAAGGAGCTGGTCACGTTGATGTTGAACGCCTCGTTGAAGTCCTCCTTGGCCAGTTCCAGCAGAGGGCCGCGCTTGAAGGTCGGCCCTTGGGAGCCGCCGACGACGTTCATGAGGACGTCGACCTGCCCGAAACGCGCGATGGCGGCGTCAACGAGCGCCTTTACGGCGTCGGGGTCGGTGGCGTCGGTCGGCACACCGAGAGCGGTGTGGCCCTTGCCCTCGATCTCGGCGACGACTTTGTCGATCTTCTCGCGTCCCCTGGCGGCGACGACAACGCTCGCCCCTGCGTCGGCGAACCCGTGGGCGATCATGCGGCCGATGCCGTCGCTCCCGCCTGAAATGATGGCCGTGCGGCCTTCCAGCGAGTAGGCGTCGAGACTGAACTGGGGGACTTGCTCCGGGTCGGGGAAGGCTTGCGTCATGGGCTATAACCAGCCTTGGCCGCGGAGTACGCCCCGCAGGTACGCCACCTGGCCGATGTGTTGGATGTTGTCGGCCAGGACGGCGCTGAGCCGCGACCCGACGGTCTGGGGAGGTCTGCCCGCGACCGGGGACGGCACAAGGCGCTCCAAGTCGTCGGGAGTGAGCTTCTCAACGACGGCCGCCGTGTCCTTCGCCACGGCCTCGAAGTAGCCCATCAGCGTATCCAAGTCCCTCGGGTCGAAGGTGTGGACGTTGTCCGGCATGAACCGGGGAGCATCGCCGTCGATGCCGAACTTCGCGCCCCAGCCGTCCGATTCCCAGACAGTGGGTTGGCCGCTCACCATAGCGATGAGGGAGTCGCGCGCACGGGCAAGGTGCCAGACCATCCAGCCGATGGGGTTGCTCCCTTCGCCGGCGGGCTGTTCGCGCAGGTCCTCAGTAGTCAGCTCCTCAAGTGCTCGCCTGAGGACGGCGTCACATCTGTTCAAGGTGTCGAGGTATAGCTCAGCGGCGTTCATGGTTCTCCGATTGAGGACTGATTTGGGAGCGGGGGATGGCGATGGGCGGCTAACGACGCCAGCCGAACCCCTCGAAGTAGCCGCGCAGGTATGCGATCTGTCCTGCGTGCTGGGTGTTGTCCGCGATAACGCTGACGAGCCTCACTCCCACCGTTGGGAGCGGGTCGTATTGCGGCTCGTTCAGCACGCGGTCGAGGTCGGCCGACCCGAGCGTCGCGAGGTAGCGTTTGCTTTGCTCATAGACGGCGTCGTTATAGCCGAGGAGCACGTCCACGGAGTCCACCTCAAACGCCGCGACCTGTTCGAGGGAGAACCCTCCGCCGGTCGTCATATCGTCCGCTGCGAAGCCGAACCGCTCGTGCCAGCCGCCGCTGACCCAGAGCTGGGGCACGCCCGCAAGGGAGGAGAGGTGGTCGTCGTGGATGCGGGTCAGGTGCCAGGCCAGCCACGATATCGAGTTGGTCTCCGGCGTGGGCATACGGTTCAAGTATTCGGGGGGCAGCTTGGGCAGCACGCGGTGCAACATCTGGTTGATGCGGCCAAGCCCATCGGCAATCAGCTCAGGACCTTCCATCATTTCCTCCTGCGGGCCGGTCTGTAGGCGGAATGGTACACGGAGACGGCGACGGGGGTCAGAGGGCGCGGGGTCGCGCTCGTCCGGCGCTACTCTGGAAGTTCCCCGTTTGCTTGAAAAAAGTTCCCCATCTCATTTTTGGCACGAGTGAAAAAGTTCCCCACCTCATTTTGGCTACGAGTGAGAAGTTCCCCGTTTTCATGTTGGTCAGGCGTGAAAGTTCCCCAGAAACGCGGGGTGAGACGGGGGTTTTGGAGGGGGTTTCCATGGCCGTGGCCTGCTTCCTGAGTCTCCAAACTTCCCCATTCGAGAAATTCTTGTTTCGCCCGTTCGAGCTTTCGGGGCTGGGGGCTTTGGGCTTTCGGGGCATGGGCTGGGAGACTCCGTTCCAAGGATGCAAAAGAGGCCCTGGGTCGCCGATGCTGCCCTGGGCCTCTTCCGTGGGATGCATTTTACGCGGCGGGCGGGGTTTGGGGTAAGTGGCAAGTGTCGCGGCGTGAGGGGAGGGTGGTCCATGGGGCGTTGGTTGGCGGGCCTTATGGTTCGACGGGCTCACCACGAACCCATTGGGGACGGGCGCTTGGCTTGGGGCGGCGGTTGGCAGGCAAAGGGGCGCAGGAGGGCTGTGAGGTTCCCGCCTTCGCGGGAATCTGTCATGTGGGCCTGTCGTCCCACACCACAACCAACGGAAATAGGCGGGTGGGGCGGGAGGGATCGCGGTGCTGTCCCCCCGCTACGAGGTTCCCGCCTGCGCGGGAATGACGGAAGGGGGCGTGGGCACCTATTTCGAGGCAATGACGGAGGAGGGTCTGGGAGTGAAGGGAGGGGCCTCCCCCGCGCATCGCTGCGCTTGCGCGTCCCCTCCCGCAGGCGGGCGGGGTATGACGGGGGAGATTCCTTAGCTTACGGGCTTGGCCTCCGGGGAGCGGTTGACGCCGATCTGCGCTACGCCTTCGTCGATGTTGGTGTCGATGAGGGGGTGGTCGGGGTCACGGAAGACGCCGATGGGGTCCTCGCCTCGCCGGACGCGTTCGATCTGCTCCTTCACGACGCGGCGGAGCATGACCACGCCCCGGTCCGAGTAGCTCAGGTGCTCAGCCGTGCGGTCGGTGATGGGCCCCTGGGTCTCCCAAGCCATCTGGTCTTGGGCGTTGACGTCGCGAAGTATGAACTTGGTGAAGGGGTGCTGCTTCTCCGGGTCCTCTTTGTTGGGGGGGTCTATCTGGATCTCGGGGTCGAAGGCGCGCGGGTCCTCGGAGCCGTCATCGTTCGGGTAGAAGTGCATGCGTATGTGGAGGGTATGGGTGTCGTCGATGGGGGTACGGAACTGGGAGCTCGTCCCCTGACGGAGGATGTTCGGGAACAGGACGGGGTGCTCGTCGACCATCCCGTTCTTGTAGGTGCGCTTCTTCATGAGGCCGCCGTAGTCGGTCATGAAGAACTCGAAGTGCTCCACGTCGTCGGTGAAGCCGCGCGTCGTGTTGACGGGCTTGCGTCCGCCGCCGGTGAACTCCTGGTGCAGCACCTGGAGGTGGGCCGGGTCCACGGAGTTCTCCATCGCCTGGAACCAGTTGCAGTCCAAGGGCGCGTGGAGGCGCACCATGCGCGTGCCGTCCTTGCGGAACATGGTGTCGTAGTGCGGTAGGGGAGGCGCCGGATCCGGCCCCATGTAGGCGAAGATCATGCCGATGTGGGCCTGCGCCTTGTAGGCGGTCTGCTTGACCGAGTTGATGATGGCCTCGTTCTTCTCCGGCGGCGTCTCGAGGATGTTGCCGTCGCAGTCGTAGAGCCAGCCATGGTAGGCGCAGGAGATGCCCCGCTCCTCGACGCGCCCGTAGACGAGGGACGCGCTGCGGTGCGAGCAGTGGTCGGCGAGCAGGCCGATGCGCCCGGACTTGTCCAGGAACAAGACGAGGTCCTCGCCCAGGACGCGGACGGCTTTGGTGGGGGTCTCGGGAGTCAGGTCGCGGGCAAGGCCGATGGGGTGCCAGTAGCGCCTGAGCAACTCGCCAGCGGGAGTGCCCGGGCCTACCCTTGTCAGCAGATCGTTCTCTTCCTGCGTCAACATGGCTTCACCTCGCCTGACAGGCCTGTGCTGTGCGCAACTGTACTGCTATTTCGCATCTTCGGCGAGTCTCCGACACCACCGGCAAGTCTCCGTCGCCGTCACGGGGACAACGCAGGCGTATTGGTGAAGGTTGCCACGGGCTAGTTGGGAATGTTATTACTTACGTAACGCGTAATGGCACAAGGCTTCAAAGACAGGGTGACGGAGATGTTCTTCGCAGGTGAGTTCGCTCCGAGCTTCCAAGCGTTTGCCCAACAAGCCTCACGTCGCCTCACGGTATTAGACAATGCTGCGACCTTGCGAGACTTGTCAGGGCTGCGCAGCAACCGTCTGGAAGCACTATCGGGAGACCGTGCGGGAGCGTACAGCATTCGAATCAACCGGCAGTGGCGAATCTGCTTCCGCTGGGGAGACGATGGCCCCTACGATGTCGAGGTAGTGGACTACCACTAGAGAGGTGAGCGATGAGCATCAGGAACGGCATGCGTCCGGTGCATCCGGGGGAGATTCTGCGAGAGGAGCTCGGCGAGCTCGATATGTCGGCCCATGCGCTCGCCAAGGCTCTCGCTGTGCCCCCCAACCGCATCACCGCCATTCTGCAAGGCCGCAGGGGAATCACCGCCGACACTGCTCTGCGCCTCTCCCGTTATCTCGACACCAGCCCTGAGCTGTGGCTGAACCTGCAACAGACTTTCGAACTGCGTACGGCGGAAGAGAGCTCGGGGGAAGCGATAGCCGCGAGCGTGCAGCCTCGCTCGTCGTGAGCGGTGTAGGAGCGTAGGCGGCCCACCCCTCCTTTGCTCTACATGGGCGCTCTACATGGGGTCGTTTGCAAGTCGTGCGCTCACGAGCCGGTTCATGCTCACGCCTTCCTCAGCCGCGCAGCCGCGCGTACAGACGCGTACAGAGAGGGCGCGGTGCGTTTCCGGCGGCACTCGCACCATGAATTTCCCGCTGTAGGCTCGGTCGGCCATGGGCGTTGGCGGGGTCTCGTTTGTGTCCCTCATATCAGCAAGGATGTCGGATACGAGTTGGCGGATGCCGAAGAACGCCTCGTTGGGAGTGGGCGCCAGCCAGCTTAGCAGCGGGAACTCCGCACAGAGGCCAACGTACTCCTCATCGTTCACGGACCAAGTGACACGGTAGGTGTAGTGGTCGGTCATTCCATGCTCTCCAATCGTTCTGCTCGGCGTTCCTCCGCTAGCCTCTTACGATGCGTAGGAAGCGACGGCGGCCTACGCGCAGGGTGGCGCCGTAGGGGATGCGGGCCTGTTCGGCGGGGGGGCGTTCGCCGTCAATCTCGACGGCATTCTGGCTGAGGAGGCGGCGCGCTTCCGCGCGGCTTGCCGCGAGTCCCGCCTCGACGAGCAGGCGCGAGAGGTCGGCGGTGAAGCCGTCGGCGTCGGCATCGGCGATAGCCTCGCTCGCGGCGGCTATCGCGTACTCAGGGATCTCGGTTGGCGTCTCGCGCTGTTGGAAGACGCGCTCGAAGTCGGCGCGGGCGGCCGCAGCGTCAGCGGGCGTGTGGAACATGGTCACTATCTGCTCGCCCAGGCGCTTTTTGAGGTCCATCGGGTTCGTCGTCCGTTGCTCGATTGCGCCTCGAATGGACTCGACCTCCTCGTCCGGCACGTCCGTGAGGAGCTCGAAGTAGAGGGCGATGAGGTCGTCGGGGAGGGACATGGTCTTGCCGAACATGTCAGCAGGCGTGTCTTCGATGGCGATGTAGTTGCCGAGGGACTTGCTCATCTTCCGCACGCCGTCGGTGCCCGGCAGGATGGGCATGGTGAAGACTATCTGCGGGCGCTGGCCGACCTTCTCCTGAAGTTCGCGGCCGACCAGCAAGTTGAAGAGCTGGTCTGTGCCGCCGAACTCGACGTCGGCCTCGATGGCGACGGAGTCGTAGCCTTGAAGGAGGGGGTAGAGCAGCTCGGTTACGGCGATGGGGCGCTGGGCGGCGTAGCGGTTGGCGAAATCGTCGCGGTGCAAGAACTGATTGACGGTGAAGTGGGAAGTCAGCCGGATCACGTCGGCCAGGGAGAACTTGCCGAACCATTCACTCTGGTAGACGGCGCGCGTCCTGTCCCGGTCCACGACGCGGAAGAACTGGCGCATGTAGGACTCGGCGTTCTCCCTGACCTCATCCGCGCTGAGCATCGAGCGGGTGTCGGACTGTCCCGAGGGGTCGCCGATCTGGGCGGTCCAGTCGCCGACGATGAGGATGAGCTCGTGGCCGAGGTCCTGGAGCTGGCGCAGCTTGCGGAGGCCGACTACGTGGCCGAGGTGCAGGTCCGGCCTGCTGGGGTCGAACCCCATCTTGAGGCGAAGGGGCTTGCCTTCCTGGAGGCGCGCGATGAATTCGGGCTCGGGGATGATTCCGGCGACGCCGCGCTTGGTGATCCGGTGGATGGTCTGCTGGTCGAGCTGGGGCATGGCTAGCCGTCCTGGGCGGCCGCGAGGATACGCCGTGTCGCGGCAACGTCGTCTTTGATTTTGGCGACGAGGGCGTCGATTGAGCCGAACTTCTCCTGGCCGCGTATGCGTTGAATGAACTCGAGCCTCACATGCTCTCCGTAGAGGTCTCCGTCGAAGTCGAGGACGAACGCCTCGACGATGGTGGGGCCCTCATCGTGAAAGGTGGGCTTGGAGCCGATGCTGGCGGCGGCAGGCAGCTTTCGCTCCCCCATGCTGAGCCGCGCCGCGTAGATGCCGTCCGCGGGGAGCGCTTGCAGCGGGCCGACGTCGATATTGGCGGTGGGGTAGCCGAGCAGTCCACGCCCTTGCCCCTCGCCCTCGACGACGGGGCCGTCCAAGGCGAAAGGCCGGCCGAGCAGGCGTTGGGCAAGGGCGGTGTCGCCGTCTCGAAGGGACTCGCGGATGGCAGTGCTTCGCACGGGCATCCCGTCCAGCAGGAACTGGTCCGCGGTCTCGATCGTGTAGCCGAGCTCCTCGCCGAGGGCCGTCAGGACGGGCATGGTACCCTCGCGGTTGTGTCCGAGGGCGAAGTCGGGCCCTGCCACGAAGTGCTCCAACCCGAGGCAGTCTTTGAGAATTCCCATGAATTCGCGGGGGCGGAGGAGCGATAGCTCGCGGGTGAAGGTAACGGGCGCGACCACGTCCGGCCCCGATTGCCTCAGCAGGTCGAGCCGTTCGCGCAGCGACGTGAGCATCCGGACCTGCACGTCGGGGCGCAGGACCGATAGGGGATGGTTCGACAGCGTGACGACGACGGGGGCCAAGCCCCGCTCACGCGCGGAGCGTTCGAGCGAGCGCAGCACATGCTGATGCCCTAGGTGCACCCCGTCGAACACGCCGAATGCGACGGCGGAAGGACCGGCGGGGCGGTGGGCGCGGAGCTCTTCACAGAGGCCGGTCACGGCGCAGACCGCGGCCGGTTAGGCCACTGGCTCGGCGGCCAAGCGTTCGTGCGCCTCCGAGATGAGGGCGTTGGTCTCGTCCCAGCTGATGCAGGCGTCCGTGATGGAGACCCCATATTCGAGCTGCGACGGGTCGTCGCCGAGGTTCTGGCGCCCGGGGAAGAGGTGACTCTCGACCATCAGGCCAACGAGGAGGTCGTTGCCCGCCCGGCGCTGGGCGACAACGTCGCGGAAAGCGATGGTCTGGCGGTTGTGGTCCTTCTCGGAGTTGGCGTGGGAGCAGTCGACCATGATCCGCGCGGGGAGGCCCACGGCGTCGAGCTTGGCCTGCACGTCTTTCACGCTGGATTCGGCGTAGTTGGGTCCGCCGTCGCCCCCGCGGAGGATGAGGTGTCCGTAGGGATTGCCGCCGGTGTGAACCACACAGGTGCGACCTTGCAGGTCGATGCCGAGAAAAGCGTGGGGGGCGCGCGCGGTCTTCATCGCGTCTATCGCGATCTGGGAGTTGCCGTCGGTGCCGTTCTTGAAGCCGACGGGCATGCTGAGGCCGCTGGCCATCTCGCGGTGGGTCTGGCTCTCGGTGGTGCGTGCGCCGACAGCGGCCCACGAGATGAGGTCCGCGGTGTACTGGGGCGTGATGGGGTCGAGGAACTCGGTTGCCGCGAGCACGCCCAGCTCGGCGAGCTGGAGGAGGAGTTTGCGGGCGCGGAAGAGGCCGCTGGCGATGTCGAAGGAGCCGTCCAGATTGGGGTCGTTTATCAGGCCCTTCCAGCCAAGAGAAGTGCGCGGCTTCTCGAAGTAGACCCGCATGACGACGAGGAGCCTGTCCCGCACCCGGTCGGCCGTCTGCTTGAACTTGGCGGCGTACTCGAGGGCTGCCTTCTCGTCGTGAATCGAGCAAGGCCCGACAATGACGAGGAGTCGCGAGTCGTCTCCGGAGAGGACTCGCTCTATTTCTTGGCGGCCTTCCGCCACAGTACGGGCGATGGAGGCAGTGAGAGGCAGTTTTCGCTGAAGCTCTTCGGGAGAGACCAGCGGTTCGATGTGTTTAACGTGCAGGTCGCTGATTGAATGCGCCATGACGCTATCCCCTTTCTCGTTGTGTATGCGAAGCGCGGAAAGGCAATTACAGGGAGCTAGCTATAGCTATAGCTAGCTCCGCCGCGCTGCGTAAACAGAGGGGAGAGCCGGACCACGCCGAGGTCCCAGACGCCGTGGGCGCGAGGCTCGCTATCTGGCGATGTGCGCATTTCCCTCCGCCGACCTACTCGTTGCTCGGCGCCCGGAGTCCACGAGCGCCTTTCAGGTAAACGTAGCTCAGTTCGCTCTTCTGCTTGTCGGTGTTGATCAGCAGAAGGACCCTGATGACGGACATCGGAGCACCGGGAGCCGGTATCTCGATACTGTCCATCAACGCAGTGTCCCGCCAGCCCAGACGCACCCTTGCGGCCTTTGCCGGGAACTCCGCGTTCAGATCTGTCGTCATCGTAAAGAATACGGCGCCGATATCGGCTTCCGCAAGGCCGTTGGCTGCTACAAGCTCCCTTAACAGCTCCTCGGTTGCGTCGAGAATCGCCTCCGGAGTGTTGGCATCCGCAGTGGTTGCGCCGCGCAGTCCCAGCGTTTGGGTCATGAGTCCGCTCGAAAGTCTCGTGTCCGGTGGAAGCCTAGGCCCTGCCGGTGAGTCCCGCTATGAAGGCTCCCGCCCGCGATGCCGCCTCGCCCGGCGGCGCCGAGCCTATCACGTTGATGAGCGCGCTCCCGACCACGGCCAGGTCCGCGACAGCGCCGACGGTCTCGACGTGCCGACGCTCAGCGATGCCGAACCCGACCGCGATGGGGAGGTCCGTGTGCCTCCGCACGCGCCCGATGAACGCGGGCAGGTCGTCCGGCAGGTCGGCCCTTGCTCCCGTGACGCCGGCGACACTGACGCAGTAGACGAAGCAATCGGCCTCGCGGATGCCGAGCTCGATGCGTTCTTCAGGGCTGGTTGGCGCAAGCATGCTGACGAGGCCCAAGCCGTGCCGGCGAAGGGCGTCGTGCAGCGGACCGGCCTCGTCGGGCGGCAAGTCGGGGACGATCAGCGCGTCGACTCCCGCCTCGGCGCAGTCCTTGGCATAGTCCTCGACGCCGTAGCTGAGGATGGGGTTGTAGTAGCCCATGAAGAGCAGGGGAATCCGCACTCCGGCCTCGCGGAGCCTGCGGGCGACATCCAGGCAGACGCCGGTGTCGACCCCTCCGGACAGCGCGCGGTAGCTCGCCGCCTGTATCGTCGGGCCGTCGGCAAGGGGGTCGCTGTAGGGCACGCCAAGCTCGATCACGTCGGCGCCCGCCGCCTCGATGGCGGGGACGATGGCCAGCGTGTCGTCCACGGTCGGGAGGCCGATGGTGACGTAGGGCACGACGCCGGTGCGTTGGGCGTCGCGGACGTTGTCGAGGGCGTTGCGTAGTCGGTCGAGCATGGTCAGGTCGTTAGGGCAAAGGCTACCGCGTTCTGGGCGGTGTGCGCCAATATCGCGGGCCAGACGGAGCCGGTGCGCCGGTAGACAACCGCGTAAAGGACGCCCGCAATGAAGGCGGGGGCCATCAACCGAGGGTCGACGTGAGCGACGGCGAAGACGGCAGCGCTGGCAAGGACCGCCCAATGAGTACGCCATCGGGAGACAAGTCCGCCGAAGACGAACCCCCGGAAGAACGTCTCTTCGACCATCGGGGTGGCGATGACGATGAGGACGCACACGACCAGCCGCAGCTCGCTGCCTTCCAGCGCTGCGGGGAGGGGGAGAGGGAGGAAATCCTCCGAGATGGCGCTTACGGCCACGGCGTAGAGGATGGTGAGGCCCACGGTTCCCACGAACGTGGCGCCGCCCCAGAGGAAGAGCCTCGCCGTTCCGAGCCGGACGGGGCCGAATAGCTGCCGCAGCTTGTCCAACGAGCGCGGCCCAAGCCGGTATGCCGCACCAGCCAGCCCCGCTTGCAGGATGAACGTCGACGCGAGCGCCGCCCAAAGCGGCGCCTTCCCCACGCCGCCGTTCGCGAAATCCAGCGCCCGGAGCGCGCCGAGCGACGCGGCGACGACGACCGCGAGCGCGGCGACGCCAATCAAGACCGCGCGCGGTCCCCAGGAGGGTTGAGCAAGATTAGGTTCGCTGGACAGCATCGCGCGAGTGGGGCCAATCGGTTGCCTTACGATACATCCAGCGCCTCCACGCGTTGACTACTGGAGACAATCTGCATGAGTTGGGGGTTCACGCACGATCCGATGGCACGCCCTATGGGGAGACCGGCGTGAGGAGTGGTCCATGACGCTAATAGGCCGGTGGCGCCTAGTCGTAGACCTAGTTGGCGAGCAGACTGTGAGGGTCAAGGAAGTGAGCGCACACTATGGCGACTAAGCATGAGACACGGTTGGAGTCGGACGCTGCAATCCCGCCAGGGCTGCTAATTCGGGATGAGCTCGCGGCAAGAGGCATGAGCCAGCGTCAGTTGGCGGGTGCGATGCGGCGGCCCGTCAATGCCGTCCACGCGATCATCTCAGGCCGGAAGGCAGTCACGGCAAGAACCGCTTTGGAGCTGGAGCGGGTATTGGAGATACCAGCACATATCTGGGTGCGCCTGGAAGCTGACTATCGTCTGGCGTTAGAGCGGACGCGCGGGGCGGCATGAGAGGGTTGTCCTCTGCATGTAGCGGTCGAAAACCGCGCACGGAGGCGAATCTGCGATTGGCTCTGGGAGCAGGCCGTGGCCTAGCGGAAGGGCTTGCGGGGCGCTTGACGAGCGGGGAGCGTAGTGGTATTATTCACGCACTTCCACATCATTTTCCGCTAGGAAGGGAAGTAGTACGGAGTCAGCGCGCCCCAGCGAGCCGGTAACAAGGTGAAAGACCGGCGGCGGACCAAGCCCTCCCGAACTCGTCCCTGAGCGGCTTGCCTGAACAATTCAAGTAGGGCAAGCGGGGCGCACCGATACCGCGCAGGCAAAAGCTGCTCCGGCTCCAGGCCGGGGAAGTAGGGTGGTACCGCGGGTATTGGCGACCCGTCCCTATCGTGGGGGCGGGGTTTTTTTATTGTCCGGGAAAGTGATTGTTCGAGACGCAATGAATAGAACGAGAGCGGCTACGACGATGATTGTGCTCGTGGTTGCGGCGTGGACCTTCGCCGCGTGCCAAGGGTCGCCCACGGCCACTCCCACGGCGCCGCCTCGAGCGACGGCCACTCCTACGACAATGCCCTCCGTTACTCCGACGCCTACCGCTAGGCCAACGCCGACTGCCAGGCCGACGCCTACCCCCACGGCTACGCCCACGCCTAGTCCAACGCCGACACCCACTGCGACGCCTACGCCGAGGCCGACGCCTACTCCTACGGCTACGCCGCTCCCGCCACCCGCTCCGCCGTCCCCGCCGCAACCGCCGCCTCTACCTCCCGCTCCGCCGCTATTCAATCAGGACCAGTTCGCCCTCACGCTTTGGCCTGAGCTGGGCTTGGACGGGATGCTCTCCGCCGAGTGCATTGCTGAGATTACGGATTCCACGGAGTACCAAGGGAGGGAAGCGGACATCACGCGTCAGCGCGAGCAGCTGCGAACTCTGCTGCCTCTCTCCTTTTCCGAGATGTCGGAACAACAGATCAACTACCTAATCTCCAGGATAGGCGCGTTGGGGCCTGGCGGGTCCAGCGAGGCGTCCGCGTGTGCCAATGACGGCGAGACCATCGCTTCCTTCATCGGCGTGAGCCGCGGCAACCCACTGGGCGAATACCGCCTGGCGATTCTTCACGACTACTGGACCTGCGTTGAAATCATGCAAGGCGGAGACGGCGCATCCAGCAGGCTCACCGGCGACGACTTGGGCGTTGACGACTGTGAGGAGGGTTCTCGTTGGTGGCCGGAGCTATGGGTCCAGCCCTTGCCCACGCCGTCTCCGGGGCCGCGCCCAGCGCCTATATGGGGCCAATGATGGAAGCGATGAGCTTCAGAGGAGAGTTAGTTTGCGATTGACCGGCGCGCAAATGATCTGTGAGAGCTTGCTCCGCGAGGGAGTCGAGCTCATGTTCGGGTTGCCCGGCGGGGCCATTCTGCCGCTCTATCAGACGCTGCCCGAGTACCCCCAGCTGAAGCACGTCCTCGTGCGGCATGAGCAGAACGCCGGCCATGCGGCGGACGGCTACGCGCGGGCGTCCGGGAAGGTCGGCGTGGCCATCGCCACGTCCGGGCCCGGCGCGACAAACCTCGTGACGCCTCTGGCAACGGCGATGATGGACTCATCGCCAGTGGTCGCGATCACGGGGCAAGTGCCTCGCGCCGCCATCGGCCGGGACGCTTTCCAAGAGACCGACACGACGGGCATCACTCTCCCCGTCACCAAACACAACTACCTCGTGATGCGCGCGGAGGACATACCCCGCGTCATGAAGGAGGCCTTCCACATAGCGCGGACAGGCCGTCCGGGGCCGGTGCTCGTCGACGTGCCTCGGGACGTGCTGACGGAGAGCGCCGAGTTCGACTATCCGGAGGAGGTGAACCTCCGCTCCTACAAGCCGACTCTCGATGGGCATTCCCAGATGATCAAGCGGGCGGCTCGCCTCATCAGCGACGCGCGCCGACCCCTGTTGCTGGTCGGCCACGGCGCCATCATCGCCAATGCCGGCGCTGAGGTGAGGGAGGTCGCGGAGAAGGCGCAGATTCCCGTCATTACGACGCTTCTCGGCATAGGGGCCTTCGCCGGCGACCACGTGCTCAACCTCGGCATGCCCGGCATGCACGGACAAGCGCACAACAACTGGGCAATCGACCGCGCCGACCTGGTCATTGGCGTCGGTATGCGGTTCGACGATCGCGTCACCGGCCGGATCAGCGCCTTCGCGCCGAACGCCAAGGTGATTCACATCGATATCGACCCGGCGGAGGTCGGCAAGAACGTCCGCGTGACGGTCCCGATCGTCGGGGACGCCAAGCGCGTCATGCATGCGCTGGCCAAGGAGGTCGAGCGGGCCTCGCGTCCCGAGTGGATCGCTGAAATCGAGGCGCTTCGGCGTGAGCACCCGATGCAGGACAGCGAGCGCGAGGGGCTGCTTCCGCAGCAGGTCGTGCGGGAGATCTGCGAAGCGACCGGCGGTCGGGCGGTCGTCGTGACGGGAGTAGGCCAGCACCAGATGTGGGCGGCCCAGCACTACGCGTTCAAGGAGCCGGGTTCGTGGATCACCTCCGGCGGTCTAGGGACGATGGGCTTCGAGGTTCCCGCCGCCATGGGCGCGGCGTTCGCCCGGCCTGACCGGCAAGTCTGGAGCATCGCCGGCGACGGCGGCTTCCAGATGACCATGTCCGAGCTGGCCACGATGGCCGAGCATAACGTGCCGGTGAAGTTCGCGATCCTGAACAACAACAACCTCGGCCTGGTGCGGCAGCTCCAAGACCTGTTCTACGGCGGCGTCCGCGTCGCGTCTGGCTACTCGCGCAATCCCGACTTCGTGAAGCTGGCTGAGGCTTACGGGATATGGGCCAAGCGAGTCACGGACAAATCCCAGGTGCGCTCGGCGATCGATGAGGCGTCGGCCGTTGACGGTCCGGCGCTTATCGATTTTCACGTTGAGCCGGAAGAGAACGTTTACCCGCATGTGCCGGCTGGAGAAAGCGTCTTCGAAATGATCGAGTCGCCCATCCGCGAGGAGGCGCCGTCGTGGCTGAAGTAGCGGGCAACGGGCGCGGCCCGTCTCACACGATCACGGCGCTCGTCGAGGACAAGCCAGGCGTGCTGGCCCGTATCGCGGGGCTGTTCTCGCGGCGTGGGTTCAACATCTCCAACCTGTCTGTCGGGCACAGCGAATCGCCGGGGCTCTCGCGGATGACATTCGTCGTCGAGGGCGACGAGTGGGTGGTCGAGCAGGTCATGAAGCAGCTGTACAAGCTCATCGACGTTGTCCGGGTGACGGACATATCGGCGGAGAGCATCGTCGTTCGGGAACTGGCGCTGGTGAAGGTCAAGTCCAACGCGGCGACTCGTCCGGAAGTGATGCAGATCGTCGACATCTTCCGCGCGAACATCGTCGACGTGAGCAAGGACTCCGTGACCATCGAAGTTACGGGCGACGAGGAGAAGATCGACGCTCTCCTCCGTCTCCTCCAGCCCTTCGGCATCCGCGAGACGATGCGGACGGGCCGGATAGCCATGACCAGGGGAGGGGCCACGACAGGCGCGAAACCGGCCGCCTCCGCCGTCGACCACAGCGCGCCCGACACAGAGATCGTCCCATAGGGACGGAGACAATACAGAAGAGGGGGATACGCAAATGGCAAAGGTGTATTACGAGAAGGATGCCGATATGTCGCTGCTGGAAGGCAAGCGCGTCGGCATCATCGGCTACGGCAGCCAGGGGCACGCGCACGCGCTGAACCTGCGCGACAGCGGGGTCGACGTGATGGTCGGCTTGCACGCGGGGAGCGCGAGCAAGGCTAAGGCCGAGGCGGAAGGGCTCCGGGTCGACTCGCCTGCCGCGGCGGCCAAGGAGAGCGACGTCATCATGATTCTCGTGCCGGATACGGTGCAGGGCACGGTCTACCGGGAGTCGATCGAGCCGGAGTTGGACAGCTCTAAGACGCTTATGTTCGCCCACGGCTTCAACATCCACTTCGACGAGATCAAGCCTCCGCCGGAAGTCGACGTCTCGATGATCGCGCCCAAGGCGCCGGGCCACCGCGTGCGAGAGGTGTTCGTCGAAGGTCAGGGCGTGCCCTCGCTGGTCGCGATTCACCAGGACGCGTCGGGCAACGCTCTAGCGAACGCGCTTGCCTACGGCGCGGGCATCGGCTCGATGCGCGCTGGCATCGTCGAGACGACGTTCAAAGAGGAGACGGAAACTGACCTCTTCGGCGAGCAGACGGTGCTCTGCGGCGGCGTGACGAACCTCATCACCAATGCTTTCGAGGTGCTCGTGGAGGCAGGCTACCAGCCGGAGATCGCCTATTTCGAGGTGATGCACGAGCTGAAGCTCATCGTGGACCTGCTCTACGAAGGCGGGATGAAGTACATGCGCTACTCGGTGAGCGATACGGCGGAGTATGGCGACTACAGTCGCGGCCCGCGGGTCGTGGACGAGCACGCGCGCGCAGCAATGAAGCAAGTGCTGAGCGAAATCCAGAACGGGACGTTCGCGAAGGAGTGGATCGCCGAGAACCACGAGGGCCAGCCGCGCTTCAAGGCGATGCGCGAGTCCGCCGCGAACCACGAGATCGAGGAGGTCGGCGCGCAGCTGCGCGGGATGATGACCTTCTTGGGGAAGAAGTAGCCGCGTAAACGCTACATTCCGGAATCGCGGCAGGAACAGGCCCGAAGGAGGGATGAGATGGAAGACCGCGTACTGATTTTTGACACGACGCTCCGAGACGGTGAGCAGTCCGCTGGCGCGGCGATGACTGTCGAAGAGAAGGTAGAGATAGCCAAACAGCTGGAGCGCCTGGGAGTCGACGTGATCGAGGCGGGGTTCCCGATTAGCTCGCAGGGCGACTTCGAGGCTGTCCAACGCGTAGCGCGCGAGGTCCGGAAGCCCATCATCGCGGCGCTTTCACACGCCAATGAGGCGGCTGTCGATCGGGCGGGCGAGGCCCTCAAGGACGCCGCGCGGCCGCGGATTCACGTATTCATATCCTCCTCCGACCAGCACATCCAGCACCAGTTGCGGAAGAACCGGGAGGAGGTCGTCGAGATGGCGGCCAAGGCCGTCGCCCGGGCGCGGCAGCACACCGACGACGTGGAGTTCTCGCCGATGGACTCCAGCCGCACCGAACGCGAATTCCTGGCGCACATGGTGCGGGCCGCGGTGGACGCGGGCGCGACGACCATCAATATTCCGGACACGGTGGGTTTCGCGGTGCCCGAGGAGTTCGCGGGCCTGATCGGCTACCTGCGCGAGCAGGTGCCCGAGCTTGGCGACACGATCAGGCTGTCGGTGCACTGCCACGACGACCTGGGCATGTCGGTCGCGAACAGCCTCGCGGCAGTCAAAGCAGGCGCCCGGCAGGTCGAGGGGTGCATCAACGGCATCGGGGAGCGCGCGGGCAACACGGCCATCGAGGAAGTCATCATGGCGCTCCGCACCCGCGCGGACTACTTCGGCGTGGACTCGCAGGTGGAGACGTCCCAGCTGTACACCACGAGCCGGCTGGTCAGCCAGGTAAGCGGTTTCCCTGTGCAGCCCAATAAGGCTGTCATCGGGCGCAATGCGTTCCGCCACGCTTCCGGCATCCACCAGGACGGCGTCCTTAAGGAGCGCTCGACCTACGAGATCATCAACCCGCTGGACGTTGGCGTGCCGCGCAGCGAACTGGTCCTCGGCAAACTGAGCGGTCGCCACGGCCTGCGCTCTCGCCTGGAGGAGCTGGGCTACACACTGACCGACGACGAGTTGAACAAGGTGCACGAGGCGTTCAAGGAGCTCGCGGACAAGAAACGCGAGGTCACGGACCGCGACCTCATCGCGCTGATGGGCAACGAGCGGACCGCGGTCGCGGAAACCTACTCGCTGCAGAATGTCCAGGTCTCCTGCGGCAACAACCAAATCGCGACGGCGACGGTGCAACTCGTGGACCAGGACGGCCTGACGCGCACGGACGCCGCGACGGGCACGGGCCCGGTCGACGCGGTGTACCGCGCAATCAACCGGATCGTCGGCGTCCCGAACGAGCTTACGGAGTTCAGCGTGAACTCGGTGACCGAAGGCATCGACGCCGTGGGCGAGGTGAGCATCCGCATCGAGCAGGACGGACGCCCGTACATAGGCCGCGGCGCGGACACGGACATCATCGTTGCGGCGGCGCGGGCGTACATGAACGCGCTCAACCGTCTGCTGTCGATGGGGGACACGACCCGGGCGCCGGAGGCCGTGGGAGCGGTCTAGTTGACGAGATGCATTGCATGCTTTACCATTCGCTTGGTTTGTAAGGTGAATGGAGAACTGTAATGCCGACGACGACTATCAGCAGTAAGAACCAGATAACGCTGCCCGCCGATATCGTCCGCCGACTTGGGCTAAAGGCAGGGGACAAGCTCGCTGTCGAGCTCATCGATGGGGAGGTGCTGATCGTTCCCGAACCCACGAGCTGGGTTGCGTGGGGGCAGGGGATCGCCGCGGGCCTCTACGGCGGCACCAAGGAGAGCGTAGACCGCTACGTAGCGGAGGAGCGCGCCGGTTGGGATGACGACTCCCCCGATTCCTTCGAGAGCTTCGCCGACTACTACATGATTCAGGGCCCCTCGGTTCGGGCGCTCATTGACGCTCTGGCTGAGGCGCCCTGGCAATCCGGCGCCTCGACCGAGGACCTCGCTCACGCCGCGAGCCTCTCCGGCGACCAGGCGGCCGGCATCTTGGACTACACGCTGGCGCCTAACGGCTGGGTGCGACGCGTTGCGAGGGAGGACGGCGTTCGCTACCGGCTCCGGCGCGATCTCGCCCACGAAATCAGGAGCGCCGAGTGACGGAGTCTCGCTGGACTGCGGCCACAGCCACGCTCCGAAGAGTCGCGTTCGACACTAACAGCCTGATTTACTTCTTCGAGGCGGCGCAGCCGCGCGCCGGGCTGGTCGCGCACGTGCTGTCGAGGGTGGAATCGCGGCAGGCCGTCGCGGTTGTTTCGACAATTGTAGAGATGGAGATTCTCGTCAAGCCGCTAAGAGACCGCGATCAGGCCCGGTTGCGCAGGCTCCGTCTCTTCTTCGATTCTCTGCCAAACCTCGTGCTCCGCGAAGTCGACCGCGACGTCGCGCATGGCGCCGCGCGCGTCCGCGCCGGGACCCGCATGAAGGCTCCCGACGCGCTGATCGCCGCCACGGCCATAGCGGAGCGCTGCGATGCTATCATCGGTAACGACCGCGAGTTCGCCCGGCGCAGCGAGGTCCCCTACCTCGTCTTGGACGACTTTGCGGTATGACGCGCCTCGCGGAGGAATAGATGTCCCCGAAGACTATGTTCGAGAAGATTTGGGAGTCGCATGTGGTGCGCGAGGAGCCGGGCAAGCCATCGTTGCTCTACGTCGACCTCCACCTCGTGCACGAGGTCACTTCGCCACAGGCGTTTGACGGCCTCCGAATGAGCAACAGGCGCATCCGCCGTCTCGACAAGACGATTGCGGTCGCCGACCACAACGTGCCCACCAGCGACAGGGACAAGCCGCTGAGCGACGAGGTCTCGAAGGCGCAGCTCGAGGCGATGCAGCATAACGCCGACGAGTTCGGGCTCGAATACTTCGACATGTTCAGCGAGAAGCAGGGCATCGTCCACGTCATCGGGCCGGAGCAGGGCCGCACACAGCCCGGCATGATCATCGTCTGCGGCGATAGTCACACCGCGACCCACGGGGCCGTCGGCGCGATGGCGTTCGGCATCGGCACCTCGGAGGTCGAGCACGTCCTCGCTACGCAATGCATCTGGCAGGCCAAGCCGAAGACGATGGAGGTGCGGGTCAACGGCAAGCTCTCGGACGGCGTGACGCCGAAGGACGTAGTCCTCGCAATCATCGGCAAGATTGGCACGTCAGGCGGCATCGGCCACGCAATCGAGTACACCGGCGACGTCTTCCGGGATATGTCCATGGAAGGCCGGATGACCGTCTGCAACATGTCCATCGAGGCAGGCGCGCGGACCGGCATGGTCGCGCCCGACGAGAAGACGTTCGCGTACCTCCACGGACGCGAGCACGCCCCCTCCGGCGCGGACTGGGACGCCGCTGTCGAGGCGTGGACGGCCCTCCGCACCGACGAGGGCGCGGAGTTCGACACGCTCGTGGAACTGGAGGGCGCCGATATCCAGCCCCAGGTGACGTGGGGGACGAACCCGGCGCAAGTGCTCCCCGTGGGCGCACGCGTGCCCCGGCCAGAGGACTACTCCTCGTCGCAGGAGCAGGCGGCCGTCGAGAAGGCGCTTGCCTACATGGGGCTGAACGGCGGCGAGCGTATCCAAGACATCTCAGTCGACACCGTTTTCATCGGCTCATGCACGAACTCGCGCATCGAGGACATGCGGGCGGCTGCCGCCATAGCTAACGGCAAGACGGTGGCGAGCTCAGTCCGCGCGATGGTCGTCCCTGGCTCGTGGGCCGTGAAGCAGCAGGCTGAGGCCGAGGGGCTCGACAAGGTGTTCACCGAGGCCGGCTTCGAATGGAGGGAGGCCGGTTGCTCGATGTGCCTCGCGATGAACCCGGACCGTCTGACACCCGGCGAGCGCAGCGCTTCCACCTCCAACCGTAACTTTGAGGGCCGCCAGGGCCCAGGCGGACGGACGCATCTCGTCAGCCCCGCCATGGCCGCCGCGGCCGCGATTGCCGGACATTTCGTGGATATCAGGGAGTGGGACTAGGACATGGACGCATTCACGCAACACACCGGCAACGTCGTTCCTTACGACATGCCGAACGTCGACACCGACCAGATCATCCCGGCGCGGTTCCTGAAGAAGATTGACCGTGTGGGCTTCGGCGAGCTGCTCTTCTACGAGCTCCGCTATAGCGAGGACGGGGAGCCAAACCCCACGTTCGTGCTGAACCAGCCCAAGTACGCTGGCAGCACGGTCCTGGTCAGCGGGCCGCAGTTCGGCATCGGCTCTTCCCGCGAACACGCGCCGTGGGCGCTGCAGCAGTACGGCTTCCGCGCCGTTATAACGCCGAGCTTCGGCGATATCTTCCGCAATAACTGCTACCAGAACGGGCTCCTGCCCGTGCAGCTCACGACCGCTGAGGTGGACACGATCATCTCGCGCGCCCAGGAGCTGAACGGATATGAGGTGACAGTGGACCTCGAAGCGCAGGAGGTCCGTGATTCGCACGGGCTCGTTGCTAAGTTCGAGATCGACGGCTTCCGCAGGGAGAACCTGCTCGGCGGGCTGGACGACATCGGCCTCACGCTCCAGCACGCCGACGACATCGACGCCTTCGAAAAGGCGAACGCCTAAATCATCTTCCCCGCCCGCAGCGGCGGGACGCCGGAGGCGCCCCCATGGCCACTTTCGACATCATGGTCCTGCCCGGCGACGGCATCGGACCGGAGGTAACCGGAGCGTCCCAGCGGGTGCTGGACGCCGTCGCCGCCCGCTGGAAGCACACCTTCCGGTACGAGACCGACGTGGTCGGGGGCGGGTCAATCGACGCCCACGGTACGCCATTGCGCGACGAGACGGTCAAGGCGGCGAAGAAGGCTGACGCCGTGCTCTTCGGCGCCGTAGGCGGCCCGAAGTGGGACAACGAGCCCGTCCGTCCCGAGGCGGCCATCCTTGGCTTGCGCAAGGCCCTCGGCCTCTACGCGAACATCCGCCCGGTCAAAGTGTTCCCCGGCATGGAGGAAGCCAGCCCTCTCAAGAACGAGCGCGTTCGGGGCGCCGACATGGTCATCCTGCGCGAGCTTACCGGCGGCCTCTACTATGCGACGCCCAAGAAGCGCTGGGAGACGAAGGCCGGACGCAAGGGCGTCGACACCCTTCTCTACAGCGAGAAGGAGATCGAGCGTATCCTCCGCGTCGGCTTCGAGCTCGCACGCTCCCGCCGCAAGAAGCTCACGTCCGTCGACAAGGCGAACGTGCTCCAGTCCTCGCGCCTCTGGCGCGACATCGCCATCGAGGTTGGGAAGGACTACCCGGACGTGGAGCTCGAGCACCAGCTAGTCGATTCGTGCGCGATGGTGCTCATCACCCGCCCCACGAGCTTCGACGTGATGGTGATGGAGAATATGTTCGGCGACATCATTTCGGACGAGGCGGCGGTCCTCTCCGCCTCCCTTGGCATGTTGCCCTCCGCCAGCCTGGCCGGTCTGCCCGGCAACGACTCCCGGGGCAAGCCTCGCCGCATCAAGGGACTGTACGAGCCGAGCCACGGAAGCGCGCCGGACATCGCCGGTCAGGGCAAGGCCAACCCCATCGGCTCGGTCCTCAGCACCGCTTTCATGCTCCAGTACTCGTTCGGCCTCATCGAGGAGGCCGCCGCCGTCAACGCCGCGGTCGAGAAGGCGCTGAACGACGGCCACCGCACCGCGGACCTCGTTCCCCCTGGGGCCGAGTTCTCGACGACGCAGCACATGACCGACATGATCCTCGAACGGCTGTAGGCCGGACCAGCGCCAGTGATTGACATCAGCCTGCCGCTGGCGGCCGCCGTCATCGGCGGTGTGACAGGCATGAGCACCGGCATCATCGCGATCCCGGTGTTGACGTTCGCCTTCGGCGTTCGCGCCGCCGTCCCCATCATCACGGTGGCGATGATGTTCAACACGCTCTCTCGTTCGGCTGCGAACTGGAGCGACGTGGACTGGCGCGTCGCCCGCTGGTACAGCCTGGGCGCCGTGCCAGCGGCCGCGATAGGCGGAGTCGTATTCGCGTATGTCCCCGCCGAAATCCTGGCGAAAGGGCTGGGCGCATTCCTCATCGCCCTCGTCATCTACCGCCGCCTTCCCATCGCGGCGAGAGAGATGCCGCTGCGGGGCTTTCTGCTGGTCGGTCTTGGCCAAGGCTTCTTCTCCGCCATCTTCGGCGGCGCCGGCCCATTCGGCGCTCACTTCTTCATGGCCTATGGCCTGCGGAAGAATGCGTTCGTCGGCACTATCGCCGTCGGCACATTCCTCGTCAGTGTCACCAAGGCGTTGGTCTACGGCGGCTTCTCCCTCCTGGACCGCGAGACGCTCACCGTCGCCGTCGCCATTGGCCTGGTCATGGCCGTCGGCGCATGGGCGGGCGCGCACATCGTCCGCCGCATTCCGGAGCGCGCATTCGTCTACATCGTCGAAGCCCTCATGTTGCTCTCCGGCGTCGCGCTGCTCCTCACAGCCTAGCCGTACGCAGGACAAAGCTCCGTTCGAGATGGGAGTAGCGCCGCGTTCCGCTCGCCCTGAGAGCGGGCTCAGGCGTTCTTGGCCCTGCGGGCCTGGCGTTCGTAGTAGCGGACGTAGCTGACGACAACCGGAAGGTACGAGCGGTCGGCCTTCGCGGGGTCGGCGAACATGTGGCGGCGAACATCGTCCTCCATCGCCGCTTCACTCTTCCCGGCAGCCATGCCCGCCTTCACGATCTCGCCAAGCTCGACGGTTATGCGCTCGACGGCGTCGATGGCGAACGCGGGGTTCGAGGCGAGGAAACCCGAGTGCACGGGAAGCAGGTACTTGGGCGCGAGGTCCCGCGCTTTGCGGATCGACGCCAGGCTGGCGTCGACGTCGAAATAGGGGAGGGTCATGGGCGGGTCGGGCATGAAGCGGTGGGGCTTGTAGTTGCCCAGGCCGTGGCCGCAGTAGAGGGCCCCGCGGGACTCGTCGTACACGCCGATGTGGTCGAGGGAGTGGCCGGGCATGAACACGATGCGGTAGTCGTCTGAGCCAAGCCGAAGCCTGTCGCCGTCCTCGACCGTCACGAGCTTGTCGTCGGGCACCGGAAGGAGGGGGCCGAACACGTCCTCCCACGTCTCGCCGAAGACGTCCGCGGTGCCGGCGGCGAGTCTTGAAGTGTCGCGCATGAACGGTGCCCCGCGGGTGTGGAAGACGGCCTTGGCCTGGGGAAGCTCGCCCACGAGCCAGCCGCACCCGCCAGCGTGGTCGATATGGATGTGCGAGGGGACGATCCACTCGATGTCGTCGGTGTTGTGGCCGAGCTTCCGAATGGCGTCGAGTATCTCCTCGGCGATGGAGGTCGGCCCCGGATCGAGGATGGCGGAGCGCTCGCCCGCGACGAACCAGGCGGCGTGAGGCATGGGGCCGTCCGTAAAGAGCTCGGCGGTGTCGCGTCCATAGGACGTGCGGAGCTCCCACACGCCGGAGAAAATCTGCTCGACTTCCACGCGTTCCTCCTAGGCCGGGCGACCGTCTACCGTCAGGAATCGGCGCCTGTGTTCCCGCTCCGCGAATCCTACCCGGTCGCCGCGCCGTCCTCCGCGCAGGCGCTTCGCCGCCTTATGCCCAGTGGAAGCACTCGGCGGGGTTGTCCCAGAGGAGGCGGCGCTTGAAGTCGTCGTCGAGCTCGCTCCAGTCGAGCACCACGTCCACGGAGTCGGGGAAGCGGGACTCCGCGTGCGGGAAGTCGGAGCCGAACATGAGGACATGGTCGCCCATCGCCTCGCGCACCATCCGCACCATTGCTGGGCCTTCGTGCAGGACGACGGCGGCGAAGAAGCGCCCGCCGGTCATGTACTCCTCCATGGTGTGCTGGAGGTCGTTGGCCACATAGCCCATGTAGTGCACCTGGTCTTCCATGCGCTTCATCCAGAAGGGGAGCCAGCCGAAGCCTGATTCCAGGATGGCGAGATTGACGTTCGGGTACTTGTCGAGCAGGCCTGCGCCGAGGAAGGCGGCAACCATCCGCATCGCCGCCCAGGGGTGCGAGGCGGTGCGTCCGATGAACGGGTTTTCCCAGAGGTCGCGGTAGCCGGGATAGCCGGAGGCGAAGCTGTGGTGGACTATCGTGAGTCCGGCGTCGTCAGCGGCGCGCCATATGGGGTGCAGGTCGGGGTGGTCTATCGGATAGTCGATGGGGAGGTCCATGATGACGCCGCGCGCCCAGCGCGACCCGCCCCAGGTCTCGATTTCGGTGACGGCGCTTTCGACGTTGCGGGCGCTTGCGGTGATGAGGGAGGTCAGGCGGTCTGGGTAGCGGGAGCAAGCGTCGTCAAGGAAGCGGTGGAGCGCTCCGACCAGTCCCACGTCCACGCTCACGTCGTCGTGGCCGGTGAAGGAGCCGGGGACGAGGAGCTCGACGTCCACGCCTTCCTCGTCCATCTCGCCGATGCGGGTCTCGATGTCCCAGTCCTCGGAGTAGCGCGAGGGGTATTTGCGGCCCATGAAGTTCTGGAAGTGGCGCTCTTCCTGCTGGCGCGGCCCGGCCTCGCCGAGGTGGCGTGGCTTGCCCGCGCCCCATCCGCCGGCGCTCTCGAACCGGTACCAGTGCTTGAATGGCGGCTCTAGGACCTGGCCGGCCCGGCCGGTCTTCACCTCGCGCAGGAACTCGTCGAGTTCCTGCTGCCGCGCCGCGAGCGCCGCGTCCAAGTACGGCGTCAGTGTTTCGACCGACGGTTGCAAGTGGGTGTCGGCATCGAAGACTCGAAACCCGTTACGCATCGCAGTTCTCCTCCGTGACGGATGTGACTACAGCTCCTACACGCGTGGGGGTCACTTGGAAGCACACGGGGAGCAGAGCGCATCTTACTCCCACTCACACCTTCGAGGGAGTTGGAGGTCATGGCGGCGCCAAGAGCAGTGGCTGGGACACGGGATGCGCGCGAGGGCGGCGCTTCACGGTCTGGGGGCGGCTCCGCTATACTAGGTGAGGGTCAGGCCGCGGCCCTTTTCTTTTGTATGGCGCATTCGTCTAGCGGCCCAGGACACCGCCCTCTCAAGGCGGAGATCACGGGTTCGAATCCCGTATGCGCCACCACTTTCGATTCATGTGGACTGTAACCGGGGCTGGGCTACGGACGCGGTATGGGCATTGGGAGGCGTCGTGGCCGTCCGAAGATTACTTTGGTTCGACATTGCCAGTCCTCCGGTCAGACTCCCGACGCCGAACTCACCGAGCTTGGATTCGAGCAGGCAAACGCCCTCGCCGAATTCTTATCAGGGAGACAGATCGACGTGATAGCGTCGAGCGCCTACAAGCGAGCTCAGCAGAGCATCGAACCATTTGCCGCGGCTACGGGACTGACCGTCCGCACGGACCATCGATTGAATGAACGAACGCTCTCAGCCAACCCTATGGATAGCTGGCGTGAACTGGTTCGCGACTCTTTCGAGGACCTGGATTTGCGCGCCGCTGGCGGCGAATCGGCGCGAGAGGTCTTGAATCGCGCCTGGGCCGGTCTGAATGACCTTCTGGGCGGCGATTATCGGCTTCCAATAGCCGTGACACACGGGAACTTAATGAGCCTAGTCTTGAACTCTCTGGACCCTACATTTGGCTATAAAGAGTGGGAGATATTGTCCAATCCTGACGTGTTTAGGTTACAGAGGTCTGGAAACGGACGGTTGATATTCGAAAGATTGTGGGACTGATGAGGATTGCTGTCGCCCGGACTGAGTAAAGATACTCTTAAGGCTTGAGAGAGACCGCCTCGCCGTCTACGGCGGCGAGGCCGCAGAGGAGGGAATCCGTGGCGTTCTATTTAGGCGTGCGAGGAGTGCAGAGAGGGTTCGTTCGGTGGGTGGCGTGGACTGGGCTGGCGTGCTTGCTGGCCGTGGTGTTGCTGTCGGGATGCGAGGGGGAGCCGACGCCTACGCCGCAGGCCCCGACGCCTACCCCTGCGCCAACGGCGACCATTGTGCCAACGGCTACTCCTGTGCCGACGGCTACCCCCGTGCCGACGGCTACTCCTATGCCGACGGCTACCCCTGTGCCAACTGCTACCCCCGCGCCAACTGCTACCCCTGCGCCGACGGCTGCTCCAACTCCCACGCCCATTCCCATGCCGGAGCCGGTCGCTCCTCCCGCCGAATTCGCGATTGATGGCGATACTGTGTGGCAGGAGCTGTTCGACGCATTCACCGCCGGGGAACAGTCTTGCATCCGAACTCAGCTGGGCGATGAGCTGCTGGGGTCGGTGCTCGTGCAACAGGTCATGTCCGGGTCCGGCACGCCTTCCAGTGAGATGGTGGCGGCGTCGATATTGGGCTGTATCGCTCCTGAAAAGGCCGACGCGATATACCTTGCCATCGTGGCTTCGCAGTTCGGGGGGCTGACCGAGGACGGCGAAGTCTGCGTGCGGCAGTTGTTGGCGGAGACCGACGTGGCCGGCATGGTTGCGGCGTCTCTGCCGGGCGCCGACCCCGACAGCGCTGCGGCGTTTCTCGAATTCACCGGCAAACTCTTTATGTGCATCCTGGGGCAGCTCCCGCCGGTGGTTGCCCCGCCGACGGACGAGGCCCTGCTCTGGCGCCACGCCACTGGCGGCCCGGTTATCAACGCGCCTGCCGTGGTTGGCGGCGTGGTCTACGCCGGCTCGGACGACCACCACGTTTATGCGTTGGACTCGTCGACGGGAGAGCTGCGATGGGGCTTCGAGACGGGCGACGTCATACGGTCGACTCCAACGGTGAGCGGCGGGGCCGTCTACGTAGGGTCCAACGACAACCACGTGTACGCCCTGAACGCGGAGACGGGCGAGCAGCTGTGGAGGTACGACACCGGCGGGTGGGCGCAGTATTCGCCCACCGTGAGCGGCGGGATGGTCTACCTCGGCGCATCGGGGGAGGGCGGCCACCGGGTCCACGCTCTCGACGCGGCGTCCGGCGAGCGGACGTGGATTGCCGAAACGCCGTTCTCGGTCACGCCGGAGCTCACTCCAACTGTTGTAGGCGGCAAGGTCTACGCGCCGGGCGACCTCGGCCAATTCCACGTTCTCGACGCATCCACCGGGAGGGTTGTATGGAGCTTCGACACGGGCATCGGAGGAGAAGCCCCGCCAACGGTCATCGAGGGAGTCGTGTACCTGACGGGCGTGAATGCCGCCTACGCGCTGGATGAGTCCACCGGGGAGCTGATCTGGAGCTACGACACGGAGAGGCTGCCTGCGAGGGAGTTCCCCGCCGTCATCGCGGATGGCGTCTACTACTTCTCGCCGGACGATCACCTGTACGCTCTCGACATTGCAACGGGAGAACCCCTCTGGTCTTACCAGGCGGACGCCATGATTAGCACTACGCCCATAGCCGCCGACGGTATGGTGTTCGTAGGCTCGGAGTCCGGCCGGTTCCATGCGGTGGACGCCGCCACCGGCAAGCCCCTATGGAGTCGGGATGCAGGACTGGACTCACCTGCCATGGTCGATGGCGTCCTCTACGCCGAATCCAGCGAGGGCTATCTGCGGGCCTTGGACGCTGCAACGGAGGGCGACCTCTGGAAGTTCCAGAAGGGCTACTTCTCGGGCGTTCGGTCCTACACCGTCGTGGACGGCGTGGTGTACGCGGGCGCTGTGGACGGGGGCGTCTACGCCTTCACCGCTCCGGTGGCGGCGAAAGAAGACAAAGAAGAGAAAGTCCTGACGCTTCTCTACTGGCAGGCGCCCTCCCTGCCCGGCCCGTACCTTTCGGGCGGCACCAAAGACGCGGACGCCGGCGCAATCACGCTGGAGCCTCTGGCCAAGTACGACCCGGATGGGGGCCTGCTGCCGGCGCTGGCCGCCGAGATCCCAACCATCGAGAACGGCGGTGTTCCCCAGGACCTGATGTCGATTACCTGGAAGCTGAGAGAGGGCCTGAAATGGTCGGACGGCAGCGATGTGACAGCCGCCGATGCGGTCTTCACGTGGCGCTACTGTGTCGACGAAGCTACAGGATGTACGGCGGGTGACGCGTTCAACAGCGTCGCCTCCGTGGAAGCGCCCGATGACCTCACCGTCAAGATTACCTTTGACGAGCCGACGCCTTATCCGTATAACGCGTTCGTCAGCATGGGGACGCCCATCATCAGCGGGGCGCAGTTCGCGGACTGCGTCGGCGCGGCGGCCGTGACCTGCGAAGCGCAGAACACCGCCCCGCTGGGCACGGGTCCCTATCGCATCATCGAATTCAAGATCAACGAGGAGGCCGTCTACGAGCGCAACCCGTTCTATCGGGGACCGGCGCCCTACTTCGACCGGGTAGTCCTCAAAGGCGGTGGAGACGCGCTTTCGGCGGCGAGCGCAGTTCTGGAGAAGGGTGAAGCCGATTACGCTTGGAACCTGCAAGTAGGCCCGGAGGCTCTCGCCGCGATGGAGGCGGCGGGACACGGCGTGGTGGTTTCCGCGTTCGCTAGCCTGGTGGAGCGTATCGTCGTCAACCAGACGAACCCGGACCCCGCGTTGGGCGAGGACCGCTCTGAGTATCTGGACGGGCAAAATCCCCATCCGTTCTTGACCTTCACGCCGATTCCCCAAGCGATGTCGATGGCCATCGACCGTGGCCTCATGGCGGAGCGGCTCTACGGCTTCGCCGGAGAGCCCACGTGCAACCTGATCGCAGGCCCTCCGATCTACGCTTCGACCGCCAACGACGGGTGCCTGTCCCAGGACATCGAAGGGGCGAACCAGCTGTTGGACGACAATGGCGTACTCGACACCGATGGCGACGGCGTCCGCGAATACAACGGTGTGCCCCTGCGGATCACTTATCAGACCTCGACCAACTCCATCCGGCAGGACACCCAAGCCCTCGTCCGCGATTGGTGGAGCCAGATAGGCATCGCGACTGAGCTGACTCACCATGACGCCAGCGTATTCTTCGGCGGGGACCCCGTGGCTGACGCGGACGCGTCGTACCGCAGGTTCTTCGCGGACCTGCAGATGTACGCCAACGGTCCCGGCATCGATCCGGAAGGGTATCTGTCCGGCCTTCGCTGTAGCCATATCCCGATTAGGGACAACAACTGGGCCGATGGGAACATCGCGCGCTCTTGCAGTCCGGAATACGACAGGCTGTTTGCACAGCTTGCCCAAACTCAAATCGGACCGGAGCGCGCGGAGCTGATCAAACAACTGAACGACATCCTGGTGCAGAGCTACTACGAGATTCCGCTCATATCGAGAGGGTTTGTCTCCGCGCATCTGAACACGCTGCAAGGAGTCCGCATCAACGGATGGGATAGCGAGCTGTGGAACATCGCCGAGTGGCGCCAATAGTGCAGGCCGGTCGCTGTGCGGCCGCGTTTGCGGCGCTTATGCTCGGGTTGCTTGCGGCGATCGCTTGTTCGTCCGCGCCTGAGGAGAGCGGAGCGGCTTCGGTTGCCCGTACGGGGCAGGAGGTCTTCGCGGCTACCTGCGCCGCTTGCCACGGCGTCGGCGGTGAGGGCCGACCCAACTGGCACATCCCCAACGACGACGGCACGTTGCCCCCGCCGCCTCTCAACGGCGACGGCCATACCTGGCATCATTCCGACGGTCTCTTGTACCGAATCGTCAGCGAGGGCGGAGCGCTACAGGAAGCCCCGGGGGTGACGAGCTTCAAGAGCGCCATGCCGGCCTTTCGGGGTCAACTCAGTCACGACGAGATAGTCGCAGTGCTGACCTACGTCAAAAGCCTCTGGGGCGAAAAGACCAGCCGTGGTCTTTCTATCCAGGAGGCTCAAGCGCGGGCGAGCGAAGACGACCCCTTCCCGTTGAGTGGAGGGTAGGTCAGCTCGTCGACGACACGCTGAGCTTGGACCCAAAGCACTGCTCGGCGTTTTCCCAAAACAGCTTCTTCTTAGCGTCGGCGTCCAGGCTGTCCCACCCGAGAACGATATCGACGGAGTCCGGGAACCGCGACTCGGCATGGGGGTAGTCCGACGAGAACATCAGCATCTGGTCGCCGCAGAGGTCGCTGACCATTCGCACCATGTCCTCGCCCTCGTGGAGCACGATTGCCGCGAAGAACCGGCCTCCCGTCGTGTACTCCCACATGGACTGTTGGAGGTCGTCCGCGACGTAGCCCATGTAGTTGACCTGGTCCTCCATGCGCTTGGCCCAGAACGGTATCCACCCGAAGCCCGACTCCAGGATGGCGAGCTTGAGGTCCGGGTGGCGGTCCATGATTCCTGAGCCGAAGACCGCGGCCATGGTGCGCATCGCTCCCCATGGGTGGGACGCGGTTCGTCCCACGAACGGGTTGCTCCAGAGGTCGCGCTCGCCCGGATAGCCCGAGGAGCTGCTGTGGTGGACGAGGGTTAGGCCTTGTCGGCTTGCCTCGGCCCAGATCGGTTCCATGTCAGGGTGGTCGATAGGGTAGTCGAGCGGCAGGCGCGGCTGCATCGCAACCGCCCAGGGCGCGTCCGCCCAACGCCTCATTTCGGTGATCGACCCCTCGATGTCTCTAGCCGTCACCTGCAACATCGACGTGAACCGGCCGGGATGCCTGGCGCAGATTTCGTCCAGGTAGCTGTGGAGCGCGCGGATGAACGCCAAATCGACTTCGGGGTCCTCGTGCGACCCGAATGCGCTGCAGACGAGGAACTGCGTGTCGACGCCTTCTTGGTCCATCTCCTCGACCCGTTTGTCGATCAGGTCGTCCTCGACGCCGACGGTCGGGTAGATCCGGCCCATGAATTGCTGGAAGCGGCGCTCCTCGCCTTCTCGGGGTCCGGCCTCGCCGAGGTGACGGGCCTTTCCCTGACCCCACCCCTCGCCGCGGTCGCTGAACCGGTACCAGTGCTTGAAGGGCTCGGAGAGCTTCTGCCCCGCTCTGCCGGTCTTCACCGGACGCTTGAACGGCTCGAACTCCGCCAGCCGATCGCGGTAGGCCGGTTCGAGGTACTCCCCAATGGTCTCGGCAGAAGGCTGGAAATGGGTGTCCACGTCCCAAACACGGTAGCCTGCTCTCATATCGCCCTCCAAGACGACAGCATCGCTGCTGCCCAACTCCGGCGATGATACTCCGACCCTCCTGGCCCGTGCAGCAGAGGCGAGCCTGCGGGCGGCGAGCGCGCCTTCCGGGTATCATTCACCCTCCTCGCTCGTTGCGGGGGAGGACTAGGGAGAGGGAGGCGAGGCGCCCCATGCTCAACGTACGCAGAGTGGTGACTGGACACGACGAACGCGGCAAAGCCGTTGCGTTCATCGACGATACCGCAAGCAACATCGCGGACCCCCGGCCAGGCGTCCAGACCGCGCTGGTCTGGACGACCGACTCGACGCCGGCCGAGCTCACCGGGACGGAGGACCTAGGGGCGCGGACCGTCCCGCGTCCCCCGGCTTACCGGGGCACGACCTTCCGCGTCATCGAGTTCTCGCCGGGCAACCAGCGCGACATGCACGTCACGCCGACCATCGACTACGCAGTGGTGATTTCCGGCGAGATTGATATGGAGCTCGACGACGGCGTCGAGACGCATCTGAACGCGGGCGACGTGCTGGTGCAGCGCGCGACGGTGCACAACTGGGTCAACAACGGCGACGAGCCGTGCGTCATTGCCTTCATCCTGATCGACGCGCAGGAGTAGACGCGATCTCCGTGACCGGCGTTAGCTCGGCGGCCGCGGAGTGGCCTTCTTGACCGCCTTGTAGCGGCGGCCGCGATTGGCGATAACGCGGTCAGCCTCGAATGACATGACGGGGACGCCGTAGCCGCAACTGGTGCTGGTCTGCTCGATCTCTACGACGATTGCCTGGCGCTCGGGCAGGGCGAGTTCGCTGGCGGGGTGTTCCTGGAGGAACGAGGCGAGAGGGGAGTCCCCAATGGGTGTGACTGTCGCGCGCCCGTAGAGGCGGACGACGGCGGCGTTCTCCTGCTCGAAGGCGCAGACCATCACAGTGATGGGGCCTCCCGCTACTGAATGTCGCGCCGTTTCGTTGCCGCTGCCCGTGTAGTCGAGATAGGCGACGTGGGTGTCGTCGAGGATGTGCAGGGGAGTGCCGCCCTTAGGCGAGACGTTGACCGGCCCGGCGCCGCTCGCTCCCGGCGACAGTTGCGGGTCCGCCGTGGCTACGAAAAAGAGACTCGACGCCTCGATGAGAGCGGCTTGCTCGTGGGAGATGCGGTCGAAGAAGTCCGCCACGCCTACACCGCCCTCGCGATCCAGACGAAGTCTTCAGTGTCCTCGGTGATAGGTCCGCCGTCGAAATCGCCGTAGACGGCCTCGACCGAGAAGCCGCAGAGTTCCAGCAGGTGCTCCATCTCATACCGGAAGGTGTAGCGCTGCTCGAAGTCCCGGAAGAGGCGGCGCTCGACGACGCCCTCGTCGCTGACCTCCTCGATGATGACGCGGACGTCGTTCACCTGCTCGACGGGGTTCCAGCCGTTCTGTCCCCATACAACGATCGTGCCGCCGTCGGCGCGGCCCACGTCCATCAAGTGCAGAGGAGTGGCCGAGGCGTTGTCGTCGGCCAAGTGGCGAACGTCGGGGTTGAAGGTGTCCATGGCCAGCACGCCGCCGGGCGCGAGGTGGGCCCGCACGGAAGCGAGCGCCTGTCGCTGCTCCTCGACGGTGAGCATGCTCTGGAAGGAGCGGAAGGGCAAAACGATGAGCGGGAAACGGTCGGCGAGCTGGATGTCCGCCATGTCGCCGGACTGGAAGATGCAACGCTCCGTAAGCCTGCGCTCGGCCGCCTTGCCACGCGCGACCTCGATCATCCTCGGCGAGATGTCGATGCCGACGACATCGACGCCCGCCTCCGCGATGGCCAGGGCAATCCGCCCCGTGCCGCACCCCAGCTCGAGCACGGGCCCGCCTGACGCGGTCGCTTGCTCCACGTAGAAGTCGACGTCGTGGTCCAGTTCCGCGTACACCGCGTCGTAGATATCGGCCCAGTCATCGTAGGGGAAATCGAATGGCATTGGGGTTAGGGGACCTCGGTTGCGCTGTGCGGAGTGAACGTTCCGCTCCAGTCTATCAACTCCCGCCCAAGCGCTGGAGGGCGCGCTTTACCCGCTCGTCGGTGTGGGGCTCCCCCGCCCCACCCCTACGCTGGCACGGGAAGATTAACGTCCACGTACACGATAACGGATGTAGGCTCCGGCACGGGCTGGCCGCAGTCGCGTAGACCCCTGAGGTAATCGGGGAGGACCTCACGGATGAGGGCTTCCGCCCGCTTCGGCGTGTCGGCGGCAACCATGAAAGGCCACAAGTCTTCGGCGAACGCCCTCCAGCCGTCGCCTTCCTTGTAGATGGCGACGTTATAGCCCTCGACGACCACCGCCCGCGCGGTTGGCTCGGGCAGCGCCTCGCCGTCTTCCAACATCAACTCGAAATGCCCTTCGAGCGCTTCGCGGATGTTCGCTTTCATCTCTTCCAGCGTGCGGCCGGTGGAGATACAGCCTAAGACGTCAGGAGCATCCGCACAGTAGTTATTGGGGGTCTTGCCGATCACAACCAGGTATTGCACGCCGCGCTCTCCTATTTGAGGCCTGCCTGCTCCATGATACGGCTCCATATCCTCGGGCGCACATCTTCACCCGGATGCCCCGGTATGGTGACCGTGCCGCGCTTTGTAGGGTGGTGAAAATGCCGGTGGCTTCCGCGAGTGCGCACATGATACCAGCCGTCTCGCTCAACTATGCGGATGGCGTCTCTGACCTTGCGGACCACGCCCCCTCAACTTCCGCCCAAGCGCTGGAGGGCGCGCTTTACGCGCTCGTCGGTGGCGAGGTCTTCTTCGGGCTCGACGGAGAGGGCTTGGCGGGCTTCCAGGGTCGAGTAGCCCAGGGCGAGGAGCCATTGCAGGGCGGAGTCGCCGATGGTCCCGGTGGGGGCGCTCCCTACCGGCATGATGGGCGCGCCGAGTTCCTCCTCCAGCTTGCCCTTGAGGTCGAGGATGATGCGCTCCGCGGTGCGCTTGCCGACGCCGGGGGCGCGGCTGAGGGCAAGCGCGTCGCCCGCGACAATCGCGCCCGCCAGGTCCGCGGGAGCGAGGACGCTCAGGACCGCGAGCGCCGCCTTGGGCCCGACTTGGCTCACGCCGATGAGCATCTCGAAGAGGCGGCGTCCCTGCTCCGTGGCGAATCCGTACAGCTGGAGGTCGTCCTCGCGGACGATGAGGTGAGTGAGCAGGCGCACCTGCTCGCCGGCGTTGGGCAGGGCGCTCAGGTCGCTGGCGGGGACGAACGCCTGGATGAGGATGCCGCCCACGCGCACGACGGCGGAGTCCGCGGTCTTGTATTCGAGGGCGCCCTCGATCCCGGCGATGATGCTCATCGATGGGCCAACCGCTGTGCGGCGCGCAGCTGCTGGACATGGCATAGCGCGATGGCGACGGCGTCAGAGGCGTCTTCGGCCATGGGTTCGTCGCCGAGGCCGAGGAGGATTCGCACGGAGCGCTGCACCTGCGCCTTGTCGCCGGCGCCGTAGTTCGAGACGGCGCTCTTCACCTTGGCCGGCGGGTAGCGGTGGATGGGAATGCCGCGCCCGGCCGCGACCAAGAGCGCGACCGCCTGCGCCTGGCCGACGGCAATCGCCGACTTGGCGCCGCGCTGCGGCGAAACGAAAGGCTCCTCTATGGCGAGCTGGTCGGGCGCCCACCGTTCGGCGACCGCTTGGAGCTCGCCGAAGAGGAGGTGAAGGCGCTCCGCGAGCTCCTTCGAGCGTCCGCCGTCGAGCGCCCCCCACGCCACGCAGCGCGGGGTTTCGTCGTCGTCGTCGAGGTCGAGGACGCCGTAGCCCATCTTTTGGGTTCCGGGGTCAACGCCGAGGATGCGCATGCCGCTCCTGGGGATGGCGCGAGGCTAGGCTATCGCTATTCGCTGCTGTACTTCTCAAGGGCCTCGTCCGTGAAGTCGGCATTGGTGAAGACTTGTTGGATGTCCTCCAACTCTTCGATGTTGTCGAGGAGGCGCAGGGTCTGGCCCGCGTTGGAGCTGTCCAGCTGGACGGTGGCGTTCGGGAGCATCGTGACGCTCGCCTGGGCGGGCTCGGCCCCCGCCTCCTTCACGGCGCCGATGATGGCCTCCAGCGAGCCGGGCTCGCCGGTGATTTCGAGCACCCCGTCCTCCACCTTGAAGTCCTCGGCGCCGGCGTCGATGGCCGCAAGGGCAATCTCCTCGGCTTGCTCCTCGGAGACCTCCTCGATGGTGACGACCGACTTGCTTTCGAACATCCAGGCGACGGAGCCCGCCTCGCCCAGGTTCCCGCCGCTTTTGCTGAACGTGGAGCGGACGTTCGAGGCGGTGCGGTTGCGGTTATCGGTGAGGGCCTTGACCATGATCGCCGCGCCGCCGGGGGCGTAGCCCTCGTAGACAATCTCCTCGAAGGCGGGGCCGTCGCCTCCGATTCCCAGCCCCTTCTTGATGGCGCGGTCGACGTTGTCGGCGGGCATATTGGCCGCGCGGGCCTTGTCCATCGTCAGGCGGAGACGGAAGTTCATGTCGGGATCACCGCCGCCGCCTTCGCGCGCGGCGACGGCGATGTCCCGCGCCAGCTTGGTGAACAAGGCGCCCCGCTTGGCGTCGATCGCCGCTTTCTTATGCTTAATCGTGGACCATTTCGAGTGACCGGACATAGAACGAGCTCCTGGTCAGCCGGGACGGCTGCGTACTGCTGTGTGATTCACCGATTCAGAATAAGGCAAGGCGCCGCGAGCTTTCTAGCCGTTCGCCTTGGTGGATTCTCCTCCCGCTGGACGAAAGCTGCCGGGCGGACGCCGCTTCGGTCGCCGGGGCTTGGTCTTGGGCGTTTCGAGCGAGCGCCATTCGAGACCCTCGGGAATGGCGACCGTCATGCGCTTGGCCGCGATGTCCACGCTCAGGATGACGTCTCCCAAGGCGGGCAGCAGCAGTTCGGCGCCGTCGGAAACGACCACGTAGACGTCGTTCGCGCCGCCGGCGGGGACGATCTCCGTGAGCGTCCCGATCTCGGAGCCGGACTCGTCCACGACCGTCATATCGAGGAGCTGATAGTGGTAGTAGACGTCCGGCGGGGGGGAGGGGAGGTCGCTCTCGGCGACCTCGATGGTCTCGCCGCGCAGCTCGATTGCTTGCTGGCGGGTGTCCACGCCCTCGAGCTTGAGGAGGAGCCGGCCGCCTGCCAAGCGCTGCATGCGCTCCACGACGAGCGAGTGTCCGGCGATGAGCAAGCGGGCGCCCCGCTGGAAGCGGTCGGGGTCGCTTGAATGAGGGTGGACTCTGATGCGGCCGTCGGGGCCGTGGGCGTTGATGACAGCGCCGACGGCGACGAGGGGCTGAGGCGGAGGTCCGGGATTAGAGTCGACAGCGGCCACGCGGCCAGGCTAGACGATTTCGAGGTTGGCCCGCGTGTCCTCTTTGACGGCGGCCACGCGGATGAGCGTCCGCATCGCTTGGGCGACGCGTCCCTGCCGACCAATCACCTTGCCCTTATCGTCCGGGTGGACCTCGAGCTTGATGATGACCTGGCCGTCTTCCTCTTCCTCGGTGACCTTAACGTCGTCGGGGTGACTCGCGATAGCCCTGGCGATGTACTCGACCAGTTCCTTCATGGCTACCCGGCTTTCTCGACGACTCCCTGCGATTGAAGGATGTGCACGACGGTCTCCGAGGGCTGGGCGCCAACGCCGAGCCAGTGCTTGGCCTTGTCCGCGTCGACCACGATGGTGGGGGGATCGGTCAGGGGGTTGTAGTGGCCTACCTGGTCCACGAAGGCGCCGTCGCGCGGGGCCCGCGCGTCGGCAACGACGATTCGATAGCTAGGCTGCTTCTTCTTGCCAACTCTGCGCAGGCGGATCCGGAGCATGGCTGGTGGGAGCCTCCAGGGTATTGCGACTTACATTCCATCCGATTCTAACACACGCGAGAAAAGGGAGCGCCTAGGGATAGTGCTGCAGTGCTGCGCCCCGCTGGCGGCTCAACGTCCCCAAATGCGCCGGCCCCCTCACTCGTGAGGCGGCGGTCGTCACGAGCGGCGGACGGCGATTCCACTAGCGAGGAGGGTCATCTAGGGCCATTTAGGGTCATTTACTCGTAATCGGGCCAGGGTTTGCCCGGGCGCGGACGGGGGAAGGCCATAGCTATGGACGCGCCACAAGCCGCAGAAAGGTTTGCCCGGGCGCGGACGGGGGAAGGGGCAAGTGTCAGTGGGGGGCTAGGCTACGTGGTGGCGACGACCGCCACGGATGTTATGGGCTTCCTGCTCTTCCTCGACCTGGCGGCGTCGGGGCGTCCGGTGTAGCGCTCCGCGCCTCACTGCGGCGCGCCGCCAGACGTTCCATAGTAGCGGCGGTTGATGATTTCCTCGGCGACGGCCGCGTTCTCAGGCGTTGCCCTGTCCACGAAGGCTGCTTTGAGGTGGCAGACGCCCTCGTCAAAGCCGATGCACCCTTCAGTGGGCACGAATCCCCATATGCGCAGATACAGGTCGGAGAATCCTCGGCGGAATGATTCCTTTCCGAGGTTGTTATACAGATCCACGAACATGCCGCGGCCCAAAGAGTAAGCGCAGGTCCAGTATTGGCTGAAGCCGTCGCCCCGAATAGCTCGCATGAAATCGTATATGGTATCGAAATGCGCGCATGAGGCCGAGTGATAGTCAGGCAAGGCGTCACGCGCGATCATTCCGAAAAAATCCGCCGCGCCTTCATCAATCCAAATGACGCCGGTTCCCCAGTAGGTGTGTGCTACCGCGTGTGTAATGGTGCCCACTGCATCGCTTATCCTGGGATCGATAGTTACAAACGCCGCTCTGCCTCCGCTACCGGGCGGACCGGTAGGGAAATCATGGATAAGAACAATGGCGTGTTTCTGCGGGAACGGCCGTCCCATGAACTCCTCGGTTGTACGCACAGCCTTCTCGAAGATATCCATCGTGCGGGGTACGGACACGCCAAGGCGCACGGCCCGGTCAGGCTCCAGCCCCGCAGGCCAGATAACCGATAATGCGACTTCGCCGGCAAGAGGAAGAGTGATCAGCCGCTCTGCTTTCTGCGTGCTGCCGGGTTCCAATATAGCGCTGAGTAGATCAGGGCGGTCTCTGAGTCCGCCCTTTTGCAGCAATCGTCGCGCTGAAAGCAAGAGCGCGGCGTCTGAAGGCCCGATATCGCTCATGAATGGCTTGTCCGGAATAGTTGACACGTATTCATTGTGCCAGGGATAGCCTTCGTAGGCTTTGAGATTCCTTCCCGCAATCACCAACTGTTCGAAAGTGTCGACGACGGTCGATTCATATACAGTGAGGCCGTCCACCGCCCATTGTTGGCGGACTATATTCTGGAACAGATCGGTGTCCTGGTTTGCGATTTTCCAGAGAGACAGAATGCCTGCGTTTTCGGAAGGAGATACCCCATCTCGAATCCAGGGGAGACTCTCCAATGCGCTGGAGGACTCTGGATCTCGCACTCGCAGATCCGCAAGGGCCACGTCACCTAGGCTGTCATCTGTGATTCCACTTCCCAATGCAGGATCGGACAAGAGTTGTCGTAGCGGCGTCTCTCCATCCGTGTAGTTTTTCCCGGCATCGGCCGTTTCCCAAAGGACATCCACTATGTCTTCATCATTCGGTTCGAGCGTTTGCAAGAATGGCATCTCGAGAATACTGGCCATGCCGGAATCACTTTTCTCCGCGATATGTTTTGCGAAAGTCCCCATGGTCTGGATTGAGCTCTCGATAGACCTTAGCGAGCCGATTAGCCAATGCTCAATCTGGATACGCTGGTCCTGCATCCACGGCAATCTCAGCAATGCGCGCAGCGATTTGGGCGAACGGCCCGCCATATCAACTAACCAATAGACCGAATAATGGCTCTGGGGCGCTTCTGAAATTTGAATGTCATTTGTGCTGAGCGCGGCTTCGCGCATCACCTTTTGCACCCACGGGACCGTTTGAATCATCGCTGCGGCCTCAGTGTGTTCATATTCAAGCGCCAGCACGAGAACGACTGCTCTATCGATCTCCGTGATGCCGCCTTCGAGTAGCTGGTGCGACAGCAACTCATCCACGTCGCCCACGTCGGGGTCAGTCAAACGCGCCAAGGCGTCTAGGACGTCGCCATCCCTTCCATCCCCCCGATCGGCCGCCAGGAAAGGCATCGCCAGTAGCCGCAAGGCTAACGCCTCATCGCATAGGGCCAGAGTGATATACGGCCTGAGGGCGCCGGAATAGTAGTTTGAATCTCTGTGTGTACGCTTCGAATGCAGCAGGCGCATGCGCCGCAAACACACGCATTCTCACCCTCAGCGATTCATGCCATTCCGCAATGACTGTCTCCTGTTCTGGCGTGATTGGCTGCGCTGCCGCCTGCCCGCATTGGCGTTTGGGCGTGGGCGTGGGGGTCGGCTCTGGCGTAGGAGTGGAAGTCGGCTCCGGCGAAGGCGTGAGGGTTGGTTCCGGCGTAGGAGTGGAGGTCGGCTCCGGCGTGGGCGTGGGGGTTGGTTCCGGCGTGGGTGTGGGGGTCGGCTCTGGCGAAGGGGTGGGGGTTGGTTCCGGCGTAGGAGTGGAGGTCGGCTCCGGCGTAGGCGTAGGGATAGACTCCGGCGTAGGCGTGGCGGCAGGATCGGGAGCGAGTGTCGCTGTGGGCGTTGGGGCTGGGTCGCAAGCCGACAGCAGCATGAGCAGCGCCATCACGACCATCACGGGCCAAGGGATGCGGCGGATTGCCCGCGCCGCAGGGAGCATCGCCCCGTTCATACGCTTTTCGCCTCCGGCAGACCGACGCCGCGCCCGGCGCGTCACTGCCACCAGCCAGCCCATACTACCCAGGTTGACGGCGACGGTCATACCAGCCGAGTCCGCTGTCACGGCTTATGCGCCGTGGGGAGCGGTCCGGCTTCCCCATCGCCCTACTGACCGGCGCTCAGGCGGCTAATGAGCGACTCCGGCATACCGACCAAGCACGCAAACGTTGACCTTTGCGTGGCACCGCTCTTCACGGCGAACGAGTTGCCCACGCCGTCGGCAACCGAGCGCCGCCCACCCGCCGCACCAGGGCCGGGGGAGCAGGCGTTGTTCGAAGCGTGAAGGCGCCCCTCACTGTGACACTTGCCCCTTCCCCCAACCCCCGACCAACCCCTACCATGGACTCCGACAGGCTACGCGCTGTCCCCTTCTACAGGGGGTCCGGCGCCCCCCACCAGCCCCCGTAAAACCGGGGGGGGGGGGCGAAAACTTCTTGATTTCTTGGATTCTTAACCCCTTCCACCGCACCACGGCCTGGTAAACAAGTTGTGAAATGTCCGGGGATTTTCGCATCTTACCCCCTGCCCCGTCGCCCGGCGACCGCATAACGGCCACGTAAATCAAAGATCCCAAGATGTGAAGGAGCCTGCGAAAAAACTTCTTGCTCCTCCACAGACGGCGCGAGCTATGCGAAGCGCCCCATCGCCCTATTGACCGGCGCTCAGGCGGCTGATGAGGGGCTCCGGCAGGCCAACCTCCGCCATGGCCCGCTGGGTGGCGGCGATGTCGTACCACACGCGTTTGAGCGTGAGGAGCCGCGCCTCGTCGTCGTAGATCGCGTAGGCGGCGCGCGGATCGCGGTCGCGGGGCTGCCCCACGCTGCCGGGGTTCACGACGAGCCGGGCAAAGCCCCGTGGAACGGTCAGGCCCTGGGGGCCCGGCTGTTCGAGCCCGCGCCCCGCCTCGGCGGCGAACTGGTAGTGCGTATGGCCGACGAGGACATCGTCGGTGATTGCGCGGTCCCATGCCTCGATGGCCTGGGGATAGCCGAACAGGTAGTCCCAGAGGGGGTCCTTGGGCGAGCCGTGCACCAGGGTGAATCCGTCCTCGTGGATGGTTTCGGGCAGGCCGGCCAGGTACTCGCGGGCCTCGTCGTCGAGCTGGTCCCCGCTCCAACGGCAGGCCTGGGCGGCGTAGTAGTTGAAATCATCGAGCGTCACGCGCCCCACTGCGCCCGCGTCGTGGTTGCCGGTGATGCTCATCGCGTCGAGGGACCGGACGCGCCGCACCGTTTCGAGCGGCCACGGCCCGTACCCGACGATGTCCCCGAGGCACCACGTCTGGTCCACTGGCCCCTCCTCCTCGGCAGCGGCGATGACCGCGTCGAGGGCAATGAGGTTGCTGTGGATGTCGCTGATGATGAGGGTGCGCACGCGCCCATGCTACCCGAAAGACATTAGCGGACGCTCCGTCGTACCGGAGTCGGCGTCAGCCTTCATAATAGGCCGCGCCGGTCGAGCAGGGAGGAGCGTGGGATGACGATACGAGACACAGGGGCCGGAGAGCTGACCGCGCTCTGGGCGGGGTTCGGCTCGCAGGTCTCGTACGACGACCTGCCTGACGACGTGCGGCGCACGGTGCGCTGGCTGGCGCTCGACACCTTCGCGACGACAATCGCCGCCAACACGTTGGGCGTGGGTGTGCCGCAGCTGCTGGCCTGGGCGCGGGCGGCGGGAGGAGCTCCCGAGGCGACGCTCATCGGGTTTACGGACAAACTGCCAGTGGTCGCCGCGGCGATGGTGAACGGCGGCATGGCGCATGCGCTCAATTTCGACGACACGACCGCCGTCGGCTCGGGGCACTTGGGGCCGGTGACGATGCCAACAGCGATGGCGGCGGCGGAGCTGCGCGGCGGAGCGACCGGCAAGGAGCTGATGACCGCCATCGCCGTTGGAGCGGAGCTGATGTCGCGCATCGGGGTCGCGCTGACGGCAGGTCAGACCGGGTTCAGCGAATCGAAGCCGCAGCCGACGCAGATGCCGGGATACTTCGCGGCGGCGATGAGCGCGTCAAGGATGCTCGGCTTCTCGGCGGAGCAGACGCATAGCGCGCTGGGTCTCGCGTTCATGCAGGCGTCGGGCGGGCGTCAGCCGGTGCTGGAGGGCAGACCAGCGAAGGCCGTCTACGCCGCGTTCTCCTGCCAGGGCGGAATGCTCAGTGCGATGCTGACGCGGGAGGGACTGCTCGGAGACTGCGATGCGTTCGAGGGCGAGGCGGGATTCTTCCCGACCTACTACCAGCGCGCCTTCGACCGCTCGGCGATGGTCGACGGTCTGGGGGAGGACTGGCGCCTGCTGAACGTGGGGATGAAGCCCTGGCCGACGACCGGCGTCGCGCACGTGTTCATCGAGGCGGCTGCGAACCTGCGGGCCAAGCGTGAGATCGACCCCGGCGAGGTGAGCCGTGTGCTGGTGCGCGGCGAGCCGCACATCCGCACCTTCTGCGAGCCGCTGGCGACGCGCCGCAACCCCCAAGCGCCGGTCGAGGCGGAAGACTCGGTGGTCTTCTCCACGGCCCGCGCGCTGGTCTCCGGCAACGCCTCGCTGGCCGACCTCCAACCCACGCCCCAGGGACTGTTCGACGAGGCCGTGGTCCGCGTCGCCAACCGGGTGGAGTACGAGGGCGACGAATCGCTCGGCAAGTCGGGGGTGGTGGAGGTCACGCTGGTGTCCGGCGAGACGCTATCGGAGCGCGTCGACCACCCGCGGGGCCACCGGGACAACCCGCTCACGGACGCGCAACGCCGGCAGAAGTTCCGCGACTGCGCCGTCCACGCGGCCTCGCCCCTAAGCCCGGCTGCCATAGACGAGGCGATCGAGATGATCGAGCGCCTGGACGACCTGCCCGACGTGCGGGAGATCTTGCGAGTCCTAGGCGGAGGATAGCCCCAGCCTCTCTCTCGTTTGCGGTCGCTCAGGGCATCGTCATTGCCTCGAAAATAGGCGCTCCGTCCTCCAACCCGTCATTCCCGCGAAAGCGGGAATCCAGAGTGGCCGGCAGGCCACGCCCTAGGCGTCCGCCCCCTTTTTTCGTCGGTTGCGGCGTGGGCCGACAGGCCACCATGAGAGATTGCCTCGAAAGTCCTCTCCCCCAGTCTGCGGGGGGAGACTGAGAGGGGGCCAATCCGTAACAAACCCTTAACATCCACGTAACCGCGAGGCAACACTCCGCCCCTACAGTAGTACTTGCGACGCCAAGCACGGACATGGGAGCTCCGCCCTAAATAGACAACGGAGTATGCAGATAGGTGTGCAGCGGACGCGGCGAATGGGAATTGAGGCGGGGGCTACCCCGCCTTTTCCTTTTGCGCCGGGTTCCGCGCGGCTAGCTCGCCTCGTGCACTGCGGTGTCCGGGTGGAAGGTGTACCACCCATGCCAGAACGACGTAATGGTTGGGATGCGAGCGAGAGCCCCGTCGCCGTCCGATTCGGCGAGCGTTTCCTCCCCGGGGACCCATAGGGCGCCGTCGCCGTCGCGGACCGCGCCGTCGCTGTCTTCGGAGAACGTCCGGCCGCCGCGCTCGTAGACACGCGCTTCCCCGAACAGATTGGACCCGACGACAACGATATGACAGCCGTCCACCTCGTCGTTGATGACGGGCTCGTCGGCGAAGACGTTGATCGGGTAGGCCTTGTACTCGTCCCCGACGCCTACCCCGATGACGGTCTCCTTGGGCCGCAGTGCGTCGTCGCGGTTGAAGACGGGGAACATCGTGTCGGGAGACGCGAAGTAGTCGAAATAGATGGCTTCGGGCTCCCACTCGTTGACATAGAAGTCCGCGGGATACAGGCCCGTATCCTGGCTGATGACCGTGGTGTCCGGATGCTCCGCCAGCCAGTCCTCCCAGGTCGTGAGTACGGACGGAAAGATGGGGAGCCGCATGCCGCTCTGGGCCAGAGGGCCGATGACCGGCTCGCCGGTGAACTGGTTCCATATCGAGTTCGTGGCGCGGTCGTACATCAGCTTGTTGCTCTGGTAGAGCATCCCGGACGTGCCGAAGGTGGTGTCCTCGCCGTCGATTTTTGCGGAATACACGATTCCGGCGCCGCAGAGCGTTCAGTAGGCGAGCGCTATTTGCTCGCCTCCCAATCTGTCGTTCGCCATCTCGTGCGCGTTCACGATGCGCAGGGGATAGGCCCGGTGCTCGCCGTTGATGGATACCCCGAACACCCGGTCGCGCGGATGGAGATACGTGGCTTCCTCAGGTGAGAGCGCTTTCGGGAACTGCAGGTCGGGTATGCCGTCGGTGCGCACGCCGCCCCAAACGACTTCTGTCAGGTCGATGCGCTCCGACCCCGGCGCCGCCGTGAGGAACGCGGCCATTCGAGGGTCGATCAGGGATAGGATGTTCGACTTCCATTCCAGGTATTCGGACGGCGGGGGAAACTCGCCGCGCCGCGGGCCGAGCCACTCCATAGCGTCGTTCCACGCCTCCCTCCCGAGGAACTCTTGGCCGGTGAGCGCCAGGAGCGCATCCGCGTAGGCCGTGCTCAACGCCGGGTTGTTCCATAGGCGCATGATTTCTACGATGACCGGCGCCTGGGAGGTATCGCCCTGAGCGGCTGCGTCGCCGACCGCCGATAGGGTCGTCACCAGCGTTTGGTCGGCGCCGGCGAAGATGCGCCACATCGTTGCGTTAGAGTCGTACGACCCCTCGGGAGCCGGCTGGGTACTCGTGGGAGTGGGGGCCGTGGGCGCCGTTGGCGTCGGGCTGCTGCTGGGTGGGCAGGCCCCGCCGACGTCGTCCGAGCATGCGGACAGCGCAACGGCGGCCCCGAGAAGGAGCGTAGGTATGAGGATTCGCAGTGAGAGCATGGGTCCGTTGGGTTCTACGCGCAGAGAGCCGCTGTAGTTTGCGATAATACCCTCATGGCGACGGTTGGCGATATCGGCGAGGTTGCGCTCATCCAGCGGCTGGCGAGGCGTGTCGAGGAGGCCCGCCTCTCGCCGCCGCCGGGGATGGACGCGCTTCTCGGCATCGGCGACGACGCGGCGGCTTGGCGCCTCGATAAGCCGGGCGTCGAGACTGCGACGACAGACACGATGGTCGAGGGCGTCCACTTCCGCCGTGAGACGTCCGGTTGGTCGGACGTTGGGTGGAAGAGCTGGGCATCGAACGTGAGCGACATCGCGGCGATGGGCTGTGAGCCGCAGTCGGGACTCGTGACGCTGGGCCTGCCCATGGATCTGCCGGTGGAGGCCGTCGACGCGTTGTACGACGGGATGCTGGACGCCTGCGCTTGCTATCGGACGGCGCTCCTTGGCGGGGACATCGTCAGCTCTCCGGTCGTTTTCGTGACGGTCGCGATGACTGGGCGCTGCGACGGCAGCCTGCTGACCCGTTCGGCGGCGAGGGCCGGAGACGCCGTAGGGGTGACGGGACCGCTTGGGGCGTCGCGGGGAGGTTTGCGTCTGCTGGAGACGGGACAGGCTATCGACAGCCCGCATCGTATGGAGCTGGCGGCGGCCCACCGCAGGCCGATGGCGCGGCCCGACGCGGCGCGGGTCCTGCGCCGCCACGGCATCCGGTGCGCGATGGATATCTCGGACGGGCTCATCGCGGACCTGCGTAAGCTCGCGTCCGCGGCGGGCGTGGCCGCGCGCATCGCGTCCGGCGATGTTCCGGCGCATCCCGCCTTACGATCCGAGTTCGGCGACGAGGCGATGGAGCTTGCGACCGCGGGCGGCGAGGACTACGAGCTCCTCTTCACCGGCCCGTCCGCATCCGTTCAGGCCGTCATTTGCGAGCTGAAGGGCGGCGCGGTCATCGGCGAGATCGTCGAGGGAGAGGCTGGCGCCGTCGAGGTCCTTGACGCGAACGGCGCGCGCGTGGAGACCGGCATGACAGGCTGGGAGCACCTCGGTTGACGATGAAGGCCGAGTCCCGCAACGCCGAAGAAACGCAGGCGCTCGGTCGGCGTCTGGGCGAGCTTGCGCAGGCCGGCGACCTCTACCTGCTGCATGGCGCGTTGGGGGCCGGAAAGACGACTCTCACCCAAGGGCTGGCGTGGGGGGCGGGAGCCACGGGCTACGCCCATAGCCCCACGTTCGTGCTCGTGAACGAGTACCGTGGTCGCGTCAATGTCCATCACGTCGACCTCTACCGGATCGACGGCGATCTCGAAGCGCACGACCTCGGCTTCGAGGAGATGCTGGAGGACGGTGTGGTCGTCGTCGAGTGGCCTGAGAGGGCCGAGGCTGTCTTCCCCGGCGAACACCTCAGCGTGACGCTGGCTTTCGGAGACTCCGCCGACCACAGGGTCATCGAGATCGTAGCGAGCGGCGAGCGGTACGAGGACCTCATCATCGAACTGCGCGAGAGTGGCGAGTTGCGAGAGGCGGCTGCACAGTGAGCGCCCCCTCCGTCATTCCCCTCCCCCCCGTCATTCCCGCGCAGGCGGGAACCCATCCCCCCTTCCTCGTGATCGACACCTCGACCCGCTTCGGCGCCGTTGGGCTGTGGAGCGCGGGCGGAATGGAGCGCACGGTCTCGTGGAAGTCCCGCAACAACCACACCGCCGAGCTCATGCCCGCAATCGATTCGCTGCTGCGGGCGGGAGGAGTCTCGCCCGGCGAGCTCGGAGGCGTGATCGTCACCGCCGGGCCTGGTGGTTTCAGCGCAGTGCGGGCGGGGTTGGGCGTCGCCAAGGGACTGGCGATAGGCGGATCGCTGCCGGTGGCCGGAGTAAGCTCGTTGGAGGCGTCGGCCTATCCTTACCGGCAGGCGTCGGCCCGCGTATGTGCGCTGCTCCCTGCGGGTCGGGACATCGTGTCATGGGGCGTCTTCGGGGTGTCCGGGAGCGCTTGGGTCACGCTGGTTGACGAAACCGTGACCTCCATCGATGAATTCGTAAACTCGCAGAGTACTGCGACGCTCTACTGCGGCGAGGCCGCCCCGGATGTCGCCGAGAGAGTGGGGGACACGATGCGCGAGCGCCTGGGGACTGAAGCGCGCCTCGTGATTGAAAGCGCGCCCCTTGGCCGCTTGGGCGGCGCCGGCGAGCTTGGGGCTGAGGTGCTCGAGGCCGGTCGCCAGGGGCCGGTTGCAGCCATCGAGCCCCGGTATCTGCGCCCTCCACACATCACGCAGCCGAACAAGGCCGTCCGAACGGCCCGCGGCGCCCAAGGCCCGACCCGCTAGTCCGCGACTGTGGTAGGGTGCGGAAACCGTAGCCATTGATAGGCGTTTCTCGTCGCCCCCTTTCTGTAGGAGAACCAACGTGACCGAACGAACTCTCGTGCTTCTCAAGCCTGACGCAGTCCAACGGGGCCTCGTCGGCAAAATTATCGGCCGCCTGGAAGACCGGGGCCTCAAGATTGCCGGCCTCAAGCTGATGCGGATGGACATGCCCCTGGCGCGGCGCCACTATGCCGAGCACGTGGAGAAGCCCTTCTTCCCAGGCATGGCCGAGTTCATGACATCGCGTCCGATTGTTGCAATGGCGATCGAGGGCGAGAACGCCGCCGAGATTGTGCGGAAGACGATGGGCGCCACCAACCCGCGGGACGCCGCTCCCGGCACGATGCGGGGGGACTGGGCGGTGGACATCGGCAAGAACCTCATCCACGGCTCTGACTCGCCGGAGTCGGCGCTCAGGGAGCTGGAGATATTCTTCGGCGACGATGAGCTGTTCGACTACGAGCGCAAGATCGAGTCCTGGGTCTACTGAACCCTGACGAGCTCCTTGCCTGCCCGCCAGACCTGCTCCAGCCGGTAGAAGTCCCGCTGCTCCTCGCTGAATACGTGCGCGACAACGTCGCCGAAATCGAGCAGCACCCAGCCGGATTCGGCCGTGCCCTCGCGGTGATGGAGGCGTAGTCCAGCCTTCTCGACGGCCTCCGCCACGTCCTCGGTCAGCGCCCTGAACTGCCGTACGCTGCCGACGCTGAGGATGACCATGTAGTCCGTGAATGTGGACACGTTGCGGACATCGATGAGCACGATGTTCGACGCCTGCTTGTCCGATGCGACATCGATAGCCTCGCGGGCGGCTGCTCCCGCGTCGGCGGTTGCGCTCCCTGCGTCGGCGATAATGCTATTGCGCGTGGTCATCTGACTGGATTATAGGCGTCGACTGGTATCATTGCAGCGTGGGGCCGTGGCGGGCTGTGACATTTCCCCATTGCCCCGCCTCCCTCCGCCCCTTACGATGTCTGTCTGTGGGCAATGCCTCTAACTCTCCCCCGTATGCGAGACCTTTGCATAACCCCTTCCGTCATTCCCGCGTAGGCGGGAATCCAGGGCGCGTGGGAGTGCAGACGGGGCGGATTGGCAAGAAGAATGCCATCGAGCAGCAGTTGCGCACAGGTCTCGCCTACGGGGGAGCGTTAGAGAGGGGCTCCTCCGTCATCCCCGCGCAGGCGGGGACCTAGCAGGCCTCCGAGCAGTAGCAATGAAGTACGACACTTTTTCGCAATCAACAACTTTTGGAAGCCGGGAAGCAGGCCGCGGCCACGAAAAAAACTTGCGAAAACCCCGTTTCGCAAGGCAAATCCAACAACTTTTTACTCGTGATCCAGTGTGCAACCCAACAGCTTTTTACTCGTAACGAAAATGTCGCCCAACAACTTTTCACTCGTAACCGAAATGCCCACCCAACACCTTTTTCGCCACACCGGCGCGCCGTCCAAAGGCCGCGTAGCCGTCGCCATGTCGGGAGGCGTCGACTCGTCGGTCGCCGCCTACCTCCTCGCGCGCGACGGCTACGACGTCGTCGGCGTGACCATGCGGCTCTGGGACGCGGAGGTTGGTGGCGAGGTCTCGCCGGACCACCGGGGCTGCTGCTCGATAGAGGACATCGAGGACGCGCGCCGCGTCTGCCAAACTATTGGCGCGCCGCACTACGTCATCGACGCCCGCGGCGAGTTTCGGGCCCACGTCATCGACTACTTCGTGGCCGAGTACCGGCGCGGACGCACTCCCCACCCGTGCATCGCGTGCAACGACCGCATCAAGTTCGACTTCCTGATGCGGCGGGCCTCCATGATGGACGCCAAGTACGTCGCCACGGGGCACTACGCTCAGGTCGTCGAGACGGACGATGGCGAACTTACGCTCCGGCAGGGAGTCGATCCATCTAAGGACCAGTCGTACGTGCTGTTCGGTCTTGGCAAGGAGCAGCTGCGCCGGGTGCTGCTGCCGGTGGGGGCGCATTCCAAGGCGGGTATCCGGAATCTCGCCCGTGAGGCGGGCTTGCACCTCGCGGACAAGGCTGACAGCCAGGAGGTCTGCTTCATCCCGAGCGGCGACTACCGGAGCTTCATGCGGCGGCAGTCCGAGCCGGCGGAAGGGGAGATTGTCGACGCCTCGGGGAGGGTCGTCGGCTCGCACTCCGGCGTCGAGTTCTTCACCGTCGGCCAGCGCCGCGGCATCGGCGTGACGGCGTCGCAGGTCGGGCTGGCGGAAGGGTCGAAGGTGTTCGTAACGAAGGTCGACGCCGCGTCGCGCAGGATCACCGTCGGCGGGGGCGACGACCTCCTGCTGCGGGACGTGCGGGTCGGCGACGTGCGCTATGTCGCCGGAAAGCGTCCGTCCGCGCCCGTGCGAGTCGACGCGAAGATACGCTATAACGGTCGCGCCGCCTCCGCGGTGCTGCACCCCGGCGAGGCCGAGGCTGTGCTGAGGTTCGACGAGCCCCAGCGGGCTGTCACCCCTGGTCAGGCCGCCGTCTTCTACGAAGGCGACCGCGTGCTCGGCGGCGGCTATATCAACGGCCCGGCCGATTGACCATCGGCCGCGAGCTGAGGAATCCAACGAACGGCCTAGCGGCGCCTACACAGAGCGAAGAGCGGCGGTTGCACGACGAGGGCTACGCGCTCGTCGCGGGCGTCGACGAGGTCGGCCGGGGGCCTATCGCCGGTCCGGTCGTCGCGGGCGCCGTCATCCTCCCGGATCTCGATGGCTTCGAGCACGAGGACTTCTCTTTGCTTCGGGACAGCAAAACGCTGACTTCTCTCCAGCTAGAACGGGCCGACCGCTTGGTCCGCGAGATAGCCGTCGGAGTCGGCATCGGCGAGGTCCCTAGCGAGGAAATCGACCGCATCGGCATCGCCCCGGCGGTGCGGACGGCCATGCGTCAGGCCTTGGAGCGGCTGGCCGCGCAGCCGGACCATGTGCTGGTCGACGCGTTCGCGTTCGATTGGCGCCGCAAGCCGTGTACGGCGATCGTGAAGGGCGACGCGCTCTGCACCGCCATCGCCGCCGCGTCCATCGTCGCGAAGGTGCATCGGGATGAAGTCATGCGCCGCTTGGAGGAGCGCTATCCCGGCTACGGGCTAGGCTCGCATAAGGGGTATGCCTCGGCGGGCCACCTCGCCGCCGTTGCGTCGATGGGGCCGTCGCCCGTGCATCGCCTCAGCTTCTCGCCGTTCAAGCCGACGCTGTTCAATCTCGATGCCCAGCGGACGTAGCAAGCTCGGCGCGGAGGGAGAGCGGATAGCCGCCGCTCACCTTCGAGCGCGGGGACTCTCGATCGAGGCGTGGAACTACCGCACGCGATTCGGCGAGATTGACCTCGTCGCTCGTGATGGCGGAGACGTGGTGTTCGTCGAGGTGAAGACCCGCCGCACTGCGGCCTACGGCGCGCCCGAGGAATCGGTCACGCCGCGGAAGCAGGCGAGACTCGCAAAGGCCGCGATGCAATACCTCGAGGAGCACCGCCTCGAACAAAGCGCCTGGCGCGTTGACGTCGTCGCCATCACGCTCCAGCGTAACGGCCCCGCGGACATCACCCACCTAGAGTCGGTGGTGGAGGAAGCCTACGCCTCGCCTTTGGTCGGCGGCGACGAGGACTGAGGAGGAGTTGACGTCCCCCTACTGCTTGCGGAGCGCGATGCCGATGGCGCCGGGGCCCGCGTAGGTCCCGACGACTGGCCCGATACGCCCGCTAAGGACAGGCTTGCTCGTCAGCGGGACGAGACGTTCAACCAGGTGCGCGACCTCCGCGTCGGGCACCTCGTGGATGAAGGCGACCTCCTCGTAGGGAGCGCCCTCGGACGCGATCTCCATCATGCGCTGCAGCGCTTTCGACCGGGTCCGCACCTTCTCGTGCGGGTGAATCTCCCCGTCGACCATCGACAGAATCGGCTTGAGCGACAGCAACGAACCCACGAGCGACTGCGCCTTCCCGATCCGTCCTCCCTTCTGGAGGTATTCCAGGGTGTCGAGGACGACGAACAGGTCGATGTTCCCGGCCACGTCCCGGGCGGTCTGCGCCACCGCCTCGACGTCGGCGCCGGAGCTGGCGGCTTCGGCTGCCGCCTTCGCCACCAGTGTCATCGCCATCGACGCCAGGCGCGTGTCGACGAGCTCGATCTTCGCGCCGGGCAGCTCTTGACGCGCGCCGCGGGCGGAGTTCAGCGTCCCGCTCAGCTTGTCCGAGATATGTATCGAGACGATTTCATGCCCCTGGTCGGCGAGCGACTTGTAGACGTCGAGGAAGTCGCCGATGGTGGGTTGCGTAGTCCTTGGAAGGATTGCGCCCGTCGTCAGCCGCCGGAAGAACTCGTCGTGCGTCATGTCGATGCCGTCTTTGAAGGCTTCTTCGCCGAAGAACACGGTCAAGGGCACGACGGCGATATCGAGTTCCTTGGCTAGCTCCGGCGGAATGTCGGACGTGCTGTCGGTGACAATCTTGACGGCCATGGCGAATGTCCTCCCGCTTGGTTACTCGATACCGGCCTGCTTACTCGATTGAGACGATGTACTGGTAGTGCGGCTGACCGCCCTCGTGGACCTCGACCTCGACGCCTGGGAAGCGGGAAACAATCTCCCCCGCCGCGAACTCAGCGGCCTCCGGGGCCAGATTGGCCCCATGATAGAGCGTCACCAGCGAGCCGTCTTCGAGCCCGGCCGCGTCGAGCATCTCGATGAGGGCAGCGTTAGGGCTCGCGGCGGCGGCCACGAGCTTGTCGTCCAAGATGGCGATGGTCTGACCTTCTTCCACATCCACGCCGTCGATGCTCGTCGAACGGACGGCTGTCGTAATCTCGCCGGACTGGACGCCGGCCAGCGCGCGGGCCATCGCCGCCACGTTCTCGTCGTCGCCGCGCTCTGGGTTGTAGGCGAGCATCGCCGCGATGCCTTGGGGGACCGTCTTCGACGGCACGATGTCGACGCTGGCGTCGGACAGGTCGCGGGCCTGCTCTGCCGCGAGCACGATGTTCCTGTTGTTCGGGAGGATGACCGTGTGCTGACTGTTGGCGCGTTTCACCCCTTTGAGGATGTCGGCGGAACTGGGGTTCATCGTCTGCCCGCCGGGGACGATGGCCGCCGCCCCGAGGTCCTCGAATACGCGCTCGATGCCGCCGCCCGCGGCAACTGCGACGATGGCGAAGGCGGATGCTTCGGCCGCGCCGTACCCGTGTCGGGCCATGAATTGCTCGTGCTGCAGGTTCATGTTCTGGATGTTGATCTGGTCCAGAGAGCCGATGGCCGCGCCCATACTGAGCAGCGGGCCGGGATCCTCCGCATGGGCATGGACACGCACGACAGTATCGTCGCCGACCACGACGGTGGAGGCGGCGATGGCCATGACGCGCTCACGCATCGAGTCCGGGTCGAGACCCACGCCCTGGACCACGAACTGCGTGCAGTAGCCGTACATCTCCTCCTCGGTGTGTTCGAGGAACTCGTGGCTCACGTCCCCGGCGACGGTTGGGACGCCTCCCTCCGGCGCTGTGATTTCGAGGCGGATGTTGCTCCCGCCGACGAACCCCAGCGCTCCCGCGAGGAACGCGACGACGCCCTGACCGCCTGCGTCGACGACGCCTGCTTGCTTGAGCACCGGCAACTGTTCGGGCGTATGGGCGAGCGCTCGCTCGGCCGCGCCGTAGGCGGCGCGGAGCACGTCCGCGACACTGTCGCCGGGCGGTTGGACGGCGTCGGCCGCGGCGCGCATCACGGTCAGCATCGTTCCCTCTACCGGCGTGCCGACAGCTTGATAACCGGCGTTGGCGGCAGAGAGCAGCGCGCCGGCTAGCCCACCGCCGTCGCAGTTCTTGCAGCCGTCGAGGCCGCCTGCGAGGCCTTTCATGAATTGGGAGAAGATGACGCCGCTGTTGCCGCGCGCGCCGAGCAGCGCGCCGCGGGCGATGGCGCTGCTCATCGAGCTGACGGTCGCGGACGGCGAATCGGGGAGGGCGGCCTCATTCGCGGCCCGCAGCGTGAGCAGCATGTTGATTCCCGTGTCGCCGTCCGGGACAGGGAATACGTTCAGGGCGTTGATGGCGTCGACGTTCGCCTCCAAGCACTCGGTCCCCGAAAGAACGAGCTGCTTGAAGTCCTGAGCGTCGAGGTGGGAAAGACTCCGACCGTTCATGAGTTGGCTACTGGGCCGTGGCCATGCTAAACTCCATTGCGCCGGGCGCTGAGCGTCCGCATCTTATGGTCTGGCGGTAGCCGCCAGCAACACGGAATACTATGGCAAGCTGCGACATATGCGGGGCCCGCCGAAGGGCAGGCAAGAACGTTAGCCACTCCAACAGGCACACCAATCGCTGGTTCTTTCCCAACGTCCAGCGGGCGACGCTGCTGCACCAGGGCAAGCTCCAGCGTCTGCACGTCTGTACGCGCTGTCTGAGGACTGTGCAGAACAAGCGCATGACGGCATAGCGCTTCTCACTCGCCAATCACGGGCCGCCTTCGAGCGGCCCTTTTGTTTGCTCGCACCTTCCTGACAACGGGACGGGGACGCCCTAGTTGATCGCGACCAGCTCGATTTCGAACGTGAGCGCTTGCCCCGCGAGGGGGTGATTGGTGTCGATAGTGACCCCCTCGTCGGTTACGGCCGTGACGTTGGCGATGGCGCCGTTCATCAGCTCCACTCGGTCTCCCGCGACGAGGCCCGGGGGCGCTTGGTCGATGGGAACGGTTACGATCATGTCGGTCCGTGACTCTCCGTAGGCGTCCGCCGCCTCTAACCGCACCGTTACCGACTCGCCGACGGAGAGGCCCCGCACGGCGTTGTCGAACCCCGCGATAAGCTGCCCGCTGCCGACGACGAACTGCAGCGGCTCGCGCTGCCGCGACGAGTCGAAGATGCTGCCGTCGTCCAGAGTGCCGTGATAGTGGACGGCCACGCTGTCGCCATTTTCTGCCACTGGAGAACCTCCTGGGGTTGGCGTCGGCGTTGCTGTTGGAGTCGGGGTCGAGGTTGGGAACGGGGTCGGGGTTGGGTCGCTGTTGCACGCGGCAACGATGACTACGGCGGCGATGAAGGCCGCAGCCACGAGAGAGACTCGATGCGCTTTGATGGGGCGGGAAAGCGAGTTAACGGGCCACTCCCGGGCCGGAAAGGCTGGCGCGCAGCGCCGCGACAGATTGAGCGATGCTCTCGCGGTCATTGTACACGGCGGACCCCGCGACAATGACCGTCGCGCCCGACGCGGCGACACGCCCGATGTTGTCCGGCTTGACGCCGCCGTCGACCTCGAGCTCCGTCCCAAGCCCACGCTCGTCGATCATCGCTCGCAACCGCTCGATTTTCGGGAGGACGCCGGGAATCAGCGACTGCCCGCCGAATCCGGGGTTGACCGTCATCGCCAGAACGAGATCGAGGTCGGGCAGTATCTCCACCAGCGTCGTCTCGGGCGTCGACGGGTTCAACGAGACTCCAGCGGTGGCGCCGAGCTCCTTTATCTGGTGGACGACGCGGTGCAAGTGCGTCACTGTCTCCTGATGCACTGTGACGTTGTCCGCCCCCGCGGATATGAAGTCGGGAATGAGGCGCTCCGGCTCGACGATCATCAGATGAACGTCAAGGGGCAGGCTGGTGTGAGGACGGATGGCCTCGACGACCATCGGGCCGATGGTGAGATTGGGCACGAACCGCCCGTCCATCACGTCGACGTGTATGTAGTCCGCGCCCGCCTGCTCGGTCTCCCGGACGACTTCGCCGATGCGCGCGAAGTCCGCCGAGAGGATGGAGGGCGCGAGCTTGATCTCAGCCACGAGCCGTCTCCAGCCGCGCATTCGCCTCGGTGAGCGCCGCCTCGACGCGCGAGGGCGACGTGCCGCCGGGCACGTCCCGCGCCGCCGCGCTCGCCATCGCCGTCAAGCCCCGTACGTCGTCGTCGAACGCCCCGGACACGGCCTGCATGTCGCCGAGCGGCAGCTGCGTCACGGGGACGCCGCGCTCGGCTGCGAGGTCGCAGAGAGCGCTGACCGCCGCGTGCGCCTCCCGGAAGGGGACGCCCTTCGCGACGAGGTAGTCGGCCATGTCCGTGGCGAGCAGGGAGCTATCCGCCGCCGCCTCTTGCATCCGCGCCGCGTTGATTTCGCAGTCGTCCAACATGCCGCGCATCGCTTCCAACGTCGCTCCGAGGGTGTCGACGGCGTCGAACAGGCCCTCCTTGTCTTCTTGCAGGTCGCGGTTGTAGGTCAGTGGCAGGCCTTTGAGGGTCGTGAGCAGCCCGATTAGGCTGCCGTAAACGCGGCCCGTCTTGCCGCGGGCGATCTCCGCGAAGTCCGGGTTGCGCTTCTGCGGCATGATGGACGAGCCCGTCACCCACTGACGCCCCAGCTTCACGAACCCGAACTCCTGAGAAGTCCACAGCACCAGCTCTTCGGCCAGGCGCGAGCAGTGCATCATGCAGATGGCGGCGTTCGCGAGCAGCTCGACGATGTAGTCGCGGTCGGAGACCGCGTCCATCGAGTTGGCCGAGATGCCGTCGAACCCAAGCTCCTTGGCCACCCACTCGCGGTCGAGGGGGTAGGGGACTCCCGCCAGCGCGCCGGAGCCGAGAGGCAGGACGTTCGTCCGCTTACGCGTATCGGCAAGGCGGGCGGCGTCGCGGTCGAACATCTCGAAGTAGGCCAGCAGATGGTGCGCGAGGAGCACCGGCTGCGCCCGTTGGAGATGCGTGTAGCCCGGCAGCGCGACGCCCGGCTCGCGCGACGCGACGGTCAGCAGCGCGCCTTGCAGCTCGCGCAGCAGCCTCGCAAGCTCGTCGATGGCGTTGCGGACGAAGAGGCGAGTGGCGGTCGCGACCTGGTCGTTGCGGGAGCGTGCGGTGTGCAGGCGGGCCGCCGGCTCGCCGATCAGCTCGTGCAGGCGCGACTCGATGTTCATGTGCAGGTCTTCGAGATCGTCGCGCCACTGGAACGCCCCGGCCTCGATCTCGCGGCGCACCGCCTCCAGCCCTTCCACGATAGTGTCTGCGTCGGCCTCGGCAATGACGCCCTGCCTGCCGAGCATGTGGGCGTGGACGATTGACCCGTCGATGTCGTGCGCGTACAGCCGGCGGTCGTACCCGACGGAGACGGTGTAACGCGAGACGGCCTCAAAGTGGTGGGTCGTGTAGTTCGTCATGGCGGCAGGTCTATTGTACGCGAAGGTCTATCCTCGACCGGGCGTCGGCTGTGGGGCTGGCGCACCCGTACGAGGTAGGTGAGGAGCAGTTGCAGCGGGAACAGCAACAGGAGGACGACCCTCTGCAGGAAGAAGAGCGTCGGGCCCAACAGCAGAGGCAGGTAGACCAGTCCTGCCAGCACCACGACCGCAGCGGCGACGGACCTGCGGAACAGAGGACCGCGCATGTCAAAGTTGGCCAGTAACCAGACCGCAAGGATGCTCGCAGCTAATCCCCAGAGCCATTTGAAGTAGAAAGACAGTGATTCCGGAAGGTCGGGCAGCGTCAGTCCTCCGACGATGAACACGAGGAAAAAGGCGTGCGGAAGGCTCAGCCTGGACGCCCGGCGAGCGAACCAGAGCAGCGGCAGCAGTGACAGCAGGGCGCCAAGCGTATACACCCAGGTAAGTTGCCATATGGAGGACTCATAGCCCAGGAACAGAGCGCCGAAGTACACCAGTGCCGATACGGCCGCGAGCACGAGCGCGTAACTCCAGACGAGGCGCACAGTAGCCTGTTCAATGTTTCGGACGCGCGGGTAGAGGATGCCCAGCAACACGGCTGTCGCCAAGTTTCCCACTCCTGCGAGCCAGAGAGAGAACTCGTATGAGCCCGCGTTGCCGGAACTGGTCCAATCGTAAAAATATGCAGTGGGAACGCGGCTTAGGTCCGCGACGAACGGAATTCCCATGAACAGGAGGAAGGGCCAGCCATACTTCAGCAACTCGTCACCCTGTTTCGCGCCTTTTTGCGCGTGGGCCGCCGCGAACCCTCTCCCTTTCGAGATCGTTGCGTAGATGCCAACGCAGGGAATGGTCGTGAGCGTGTCGAACAATGAACCACGGACGGATTCTCCCATCACGAGCAGGACCGGGCCTAGCGCGTAGCGTTCCGCCCGTCCATCTGCGCGATGCGGATGTCGATGACGGCCGCCTGGCCGGCCCGCACGCGCTCTATGCCCCGTTGGAGGGCCGGGAGCACCTGCGCGGGGTCGTCCACGCGTTCGCCGTAGCCCCGGCACGCTTGGACGAGCACGTCGTAGTCAGGCGAAGGGTCGATCTCCGACCCGACGTAGGCGTTCTCGTGGGGCCCCACGCCCTCGGGGAAGTAGCGGTTCCACGAGTTGATCGTCGCCTGATGGCGGGAGTTGTTGTAGACGACTGTCAGGAACGGCGCGTCGTACCGCTCCGCCGCCCAGAACGCCGAGGTGGGGCGCGCGAACACGAATGAGCCGTCGCCCTCGAGCGCGACCACGTCCCGCTCGGGGTGCGCCAGCTTGGCGCCTAACGCCGCGCCCAAGCCCCAGCCCAGACTCGATCCGCCCGAGGCGAAGACCGTGCCCGGCGTCTTCCTGTCGGTGTAGGCAATCCACGGGAAGCTGCCGGTCATGCCCTCGTTCATCACGATGGCGTCCTCGCTCAGCACCTGCTCCAAGCAGTGCGCGACCCACAGCGGGTGGATGGGCTGCTGGTCCTTCACCTCCATCGCCCGGGCCAGAAGACGCTCGCGCTCGGTCTCCGTCGCCTCCGCGTACCGCGCCGCGCGAGCGGAGATTCGAGTCCTGTCTTCATCGGTGAGCCGCGCCTGCACGGCGGCCAGGAGAGCGGGCACGGCCTTGCTCGGCGCCGCGTGGATGAGCAGGTCGGCGGGAAAGGTCCACAGAGGGATGTTGTCCTTCGTGGGGTCGGGGTCGATCCACGCGATGCGGCCCGGAGGCTCGACCGTTTGCTGGTCCGGGACCCACGGCACGTCGTGGTCGATGACCACGATTACGTCCGCCTCGCCGATTCCCGGCGCCCCGCACGTTCCTGCGTTCAGGGGGTGCCGCGTCGGGAGATTAAGCCTCGTGCCGATGGCCCCGGACACCGGCGCGGCGACGGCTTCCGCGAGTGCGGTCAGCGGGCCTACCACGCCCGGGTCGCGCCCGGCCGCGCCTGCGATGATGAGCGGCTTCTCGGCGGCGGCGAGCCAGTCGGCCAGGGTGGCGAGCGTGTCGGGGTCCGCGGTCGGCGGGACAGGCTGGGCATGGCGCGCTGGGGGCGGCACGCTCAGGGACGTCATCTCTTCCAGGAGCAGCTCGCGGGGCAGCGATACGTAGACGGCCCCCGCCGGGTCCGAGGTCGCCACCTGGTAGGCCTTCTGCATGACCCAGCTCACGCTGTTGAGGTCGCGCAGCTCGTAGTCCCACTTGGTGAAATTGCGGACGATGCCCCCCTGGTCGCGCTGCTCCTGTATCCAGTGGATGGGCATGTCCTTGCCGCCGCGCGCCGCTCCTCCGAACGTCGATGGGGCGCGGCCCGCGAACACGAGCACCGCGGCCTTGTCCCGCTGCACGTCGTGGTAGGCGCCGCCGATCTGCACCGTGCCGGCGTCCACGTGCACCAGCACGGCCTGGGCCTTGCCCGTGAGCTGGTAATAGCCCTGGGCCGCGAACATGGCCGTCGTCTCGTCGATGCAGAGGATGACCCTCGGCACGGGACGCTCCTCGACGGTCATGCGCGAGATTGCCTCTTGGATGGGGAACGTGTCGGTCCCCGAGTTCAGGAAGAGGTACTCCACGCCGTTGCTGTTCAGCATCTCGACGAAGGCCTCGGCGCCGTCCTGCACGGGGATGACGCGCATACGGCGGTCGCTGGCTTGCAAAGTCATCGCGCTCTCCTAGGCGTTCAAATTGTGAGCGGCAGGCGTGCGCTCCGAACGATTCGAGGACTTTCTACGCGCCGCGTCGGGACAATGTCAAACCGCGATTAACTCGTCGATGATCTCGTTCAGCTTCTCCTCGGTCAGCAGGCCGCTCCATGTGCGGAAGACGCTGCCGTCGGCTGCGATGAAGACCGTCGTCGGCATGCTCAGGATCTCGTAATCGCGCACGACAGTATCGCTGAAGGTCGTGCCCGCCGGGTACTCCACGCCGAGCTCGGCCAGGAGCTCGCGGCCTTGGTCGCGGGTGCCCAGGAACTGCTGCGGGCCGATATCGAGGCCCAGCACCGTCACCTCTGCTTCCCGCGCCTCGTGGACGCGTTGGAAGTCTGGTATCTCTATCCGGCAGGGCGGGCAGAGGGCGGCCCAGAAGTTCAGGAGGACGGGCTTACCCTGGCCGACGACGTCCGAGAGGAGCGCCGTCTCGCTCCCGATGGAATCGCCTCCCTGATAGAAGCTGATCTCCAAGGCGGGAAGGGCGTCCTTCGCAGGAGTGGGCGTCGGCTCAGCGGGCTCCTCGGCTGCGTTCGGCGTAGGCTCGTTCAGCTCCCCGGCGGTCGTCGGCGTTGGCCCTACCGGGTCTTCCCCGCCGTTGCAGGCCACGAGCGCCAGAACACCCAGCGCCATGGCAACCGTCAGCAGCGATCGCTTTCGCATCCTCATACCTCGTTCCGTCTCCTCAGTCCGCGCTCGCAAGTGCTTCTCACTAGCATATCGTCTTGAGGACTAGAATTGGCTCTGGTCCGGCGCATCGCACGACCGTGTGGGCTTGGTTTGTCCGAGGATGTCTCATCCATCTCACTCGCAACGTTCCCCGGCCTACGAGTCGACGGGGGTTGCCTCATCGAAAAAGCGTGCCATTTCGTGCCATTAAGTGCCATTTACTCCTGGCGGGATCACCCCTCGCTCCTCCTTGGTAAAGAAGGGACAGGCGTAAGAAGCCTGGTCTACGGGTGGGGTGAGCGTCGATTTTTCAGAAACGGTCTCATTTGGTCTCATTCGGTCGCATTTTTCATGGGATTTACTCGGAGGGGCGGGGCATGGGAGACAGGATAGGGAACGAGGGGTCGTTTGCGCAACGGGCAAATGTCACAGTGGCGACGTGAGGAGGGGTCCTCCTCCGCGCGCATCGCTGCGCTTGCGCACCTCTCCGGTTCCCTCTCCCGTCTGCGGGAGAGGGAACCGGAGCAGACGGGAGGGGGTTTAAGGGGGCGCCGCCGGGCGATGCCCCAGCCCATGTAGACTGCGCCCTTGAGGGGAGCCTGATTCACACCTCTCTCGTCCACGGGCGAGTCTGATTCGCAAATACCCCCGTCTGTGGGGAGGAAAGGGAGAGGCCCTTGGGCTGCATCGTCTCGCTGACCGGCGGTTTCGGCGCGTTCATCGCGGCTATCGGCTCGCTGGTCGGCCTGGCCGCCGGCGGAGTCGGCGTGCTTGCGGGCGTAGCCGGGGCCGGCGGCCAGGCCGGAGCTGGCCTGCTCGCCCTGTTGGCGGCGTTCGCCGCCGGAGTCGGCGCGTGTGTCGCCAGCATGCGGCCGAAGTGTGGCGCTGTGCTGATGGGCGGCGCGGCCCTCGCGGGACTCGCGCTCATGCCCCTCTACTTTGTGGCCGGGGCCGTCCTACTGCTGGCTGCCGCCGCCATGGCCGTGATAGGGGACGTTCGGAAGTCCTAGGATAGAATCGTCTCAGCGAGAGAAGCCCATGACCGAAACGCCAATCACTCCCCAGTACGTCAAATACACCTTCTACAAGCTGGACCCGGAGTGGCGCCGTCTGCCCATCGAGACCCGCGCGGAGGACAAGCGCGAGCTTGCCTCGGTCATCAACGGGGCCTCGCCGGACCTGACAGTGCGCGCCTACTCGCTGATGGGGATGCGCGCCGACGCCGAGATGCTGGTGTGGACCGTCAGTCCCGACCTCGAAGGCTTGCAGGCGTTCGCCACGAGAGTCGCGTCGACGGCCCTCGGCTCGCGCCTCGCCGTTGCCCACTCCTACCTAGCGATGACGCGCCGGTCGATGTACGTCGACGACCATCAGCACGAGGGCTCGGAGAGCCGGACGCGAATACGGCCGATGGGGAGGAAATACCTCTTTGTGTACCCGTTCGTGAAGAGCCACGAGTGGTACCAGGTCCCGGCCGCTGAGCGGCAGCGGATGATGAGCGAGCACTTTGAGGTGGGCCACCGCTACCCCGAGGTGAAAATCCACACGACGTACTCGTATGGACTGGACGACCAAGAGTTCGTGCTCGGCTTCGAGACCGACGACCCCCCGCGCTTCCTAGAGCTGGTCATGGAGCTGCGCTCCGCCGAGCAGCGTCCCTACACGGAACGGGACACGCCGATATTCACCTGCCTGCTAGGGGCGGCGGAGGATGTGCTGGATAGCCTTGGGGGGTAGGCTCGCGCCCCCCGGGCCGGAAGCACGCAAGCCGACAAAAACAGGCCGACAAAAACAGGCGGGCCGGAACAGGCCCGCCTATTGCGTTGCGCCGTTGTGGGACGCCGCTAGGGTGCGCTCTGGTCCTTGTTGATCTCGATGAAGCGCGCCTGATCGGCGGGGAGGGAGTCTTCGGCGAAGATCGCCGCAACGGGGCACACTGGCTCGCATGCGGCGCAGTCGATGCACTCATCGGGATTGATGTAGTACATGCGGTCGCCTTCGTAGATGCAGTCGACTGGGCAGACGTCGACGCACGAGGCGTCCTTTAGGTCGACACAGGGCTCGGCGATTATGTATGTCATCTTGGGAGCACACCCTCCAAATAGTGTTCGGTCGCCAAAATTGCCTCTCGCACGTCGTGCTCGTGAAGGCGTGGGTTAGTGTAGCAGACGCGATTCCGTGGTGGGAACAGTCCTAGCCCACCGAGGACGCCACCGGCCCTCCGATGTTCTTCTTGATCGAGAGGTTTACGAATGTCTCGGAGCGCCGGACGCCGTTGATATCGCCGATGCGGTTCCTCAGAAAGTCCGAGAGCTCCAGGGGAGAGCTCAGCGCTACGCGGCAGAAGACGTCATAGGCCCCGGTGGTGACGGCGGAGTACTGCACCTCTTCCATCTTGGCGAGCTCGTTCGCGACGGAATCAACCAGGGCGGGGTCAACCTTCAGGCCAATCAGGGCCGACGTTTCCCGGCCGAGCTTCGAAGGGTCGGGTATCGCGATGACACGGATGACCTCTTCCTTCACGAGGTTCCGGAAGCGCCGCCGGACCGTGCCCTCGCTGACGCCTATCTTACGGGCGAGCTCGATATTCGAGGCGCGCCCGTCGATCTGCAGCAGATTGATGATTTGACTATCGAGGTCGTCCAAGTCAGCCATGAAAGCCCCTGTGAAATATCGCACAAGTGTAATGCCGCAACATTCCCCCTGGCAACCGCACCCTACTCTATTACCGGTCTGCCCGCCCGTCTCCGTCATTCCCGGAGAGGCTGGGAGGGCCCCCCTCGTGCCGAGCCTGTCGCCCTACCCCCGCCTATGGCAAAATGCGTAGCGCACACTACTCACCCGGAGGCGCCACAACATGCATCAAGTAGTGCTCCTACGACACGGCGAGAGCGAGTGGAATCTCTCCAACCGCTTCTCCGGATGGACCGACATCGACCTCACCGACACCGGCCGCGAGGAGGCCGCCCGCTCCGCAAAGCTCCTCTCGGACGAAGGCTTTACCTTCGATGTCGCCTATACCTCGGTCCTCAAGCGGGCCATCCGCACCCTCTGGATCGTCCTCGACGATATGGACCTCATGTGGATCCCTGTCATACGCAATTGGCGCCTGAACGAGCGTCACTACGGCGCCCTCCAGGGACTGAACAAGGCCGAGACCGCCGAGAAGCACGGCGACGAGCAGGTCCTCCTCTGGCGCCGCAGTTACGACGTTCCGCCGCCCGAGCTCGAGCCTGACGACGAACGCCACCCGGGCCGTGATCCCCGCTACGCATCCGTCCCCGAGGGCGAGATGCCTCTTACCGAGTCCCTCAAGGAGACCGTCGCCCGGTTCGTCCCCTACTGGCGGGACGTCATCGCTCCCGACATCGCCGCGGGAAAGCGCGTGCTCATCGTGGCTCACGGCAACAGCCTCCGCGCGCTCGTAAAGCACCTCGCCGACATCTCCGACGCCGACATCATCGACCTCAACATCCCTACCGGCGTTCCCCTCGTTTACGACCTCGACGACAACCTCCGGCCCACGGGCAGCCGCTACCTCGGCGACCAGGCCGCGATCGAGGAGGCGATGGCTGCCGTCGCCGCGCAGGGCAAGGCCGCCCAGTGACCAGGACCCTCCTCTCCTGGAACGTCAACGGCCTACGGGCGCTCCACCGTCACGGCGATTTCATGGACTGGTTCCTGAAAGAGCAGCCCGACGCGCTCTGTCTGCAAGAGACCAAGGCGCTCGCTGAGCAGCTCGACCCTGCTCTGCTCCAGATCGAGGGCTATCACGCTTACTTCAACTCCGCGGAGCGCAAGGGCTACTCAGGCGTCGCGCTCTACTCCCGCGAGGAGCCCCGTGAGGTCGTGCACGGTCTAGGCATTCCCGAATTCGACTCCGAAGGTCGCGTCATCCAGGCCGACTACGGCTCATTCCTGCTATTCGGCGTGTACTTCCCCAACGGCAAGATGTCCCCCGAACGCCTCAACTACAAGATGCGCTTCTACGACGCCTTCCTCCAACGCATCGAATCGCTCAGGGCTGATGGACGGGACGTCGTCGTCTGCGGCGACGTCAACACGGCTCACACCGAGATAGACCTCGCGCGCCCCGGCCCCAATGCGAAGTTCTCCGGCTTCCTGCCGGAGGAGCGCGCTTGGATCGACCAATGGCTGGCCGCCGGCTACCTCGACACCTTCCGCATGTTCTCCGACGAGCCGGGCAACTACACCTATTGGGACCAGAAGTTCGACTCGCGCTCCCGCAACGTCGGTTGGCGCATCGACTACTTCGTGGTCAACCGGGAGCTCGCGCCCCGCGTCGAGCGCGCATGGATACTCTCCGACGTCTACGGCTCAGACCACTGCCCCATCGGCATCGAGCTCAACGCCTAGCCTGCGTTACCCCTCTCCTACGGCGGAGGGTTGATGTGAGGGCGGAACGCTGCTCCTTAGCTCGCGTCGAGTCCGAAGAAGTCGATTGCGTTGCCGCAGGTCATCTTGTAGCGCACCTCCTCGGGCGCGCCCTCGAAGGCCTGATCGAGAATCTTCATCGAGTCGGGCCAGTCCGACTCCTGGTGAGGAAAGTCGGAGCCCCAGACGAGGTTGTCCACGTTCAACTGGTCACGCGCCAGCACGCCCGCCCGATCGTACTGGAACCCCCAGAGCGTGTGCTCCAGCAGGTACTCGCTCGGCGGACGCGACAACGGCTTGAAGCCCAACAGGTTCTCCGCCCAGAACCGGTTCCGCTCGTACCGGATGTCAGCGCTCTGGAGGAAGAACGGTATCCATCCGATCTGGTTCTCGGCAAACAGTATCTTGAGGCTCGGGAAGCGGTCGAAGAGGCCGGACAGCGCCCACTGGACGGCAGGGAGCGCTCCGCTGCCCTTGATCGGGCCGAAACGCGCCATCTGCTCCGGGAAGCTCCGGCCCGGGGCTTCGAGTTGCTTCAGCAGTTCCGGCGTGGCCTTGGGGTAATCCAGGAACGGGCCTTTCCCGTTCCGCCCCAGGTCCACGTGAACGGTCACCGGCATGTCGAGATCGAGCGCCGTTTCCCAGAACCGGTCGTCTTCGGTGGTCGGAAACTGCTTGCCTGTCGGGAAGTCCTGGAGCATCACCGCCTTTGCGCCAATCTCCTTGCAGTGCTTCAGCTCCTCGATGTGCGCGTCGAGGTCCTCGATGATCGGCATGATGGTCACGCCGATGAGCCGGTCCGGGTTCTCGGCGCAATAGTCCTGGATGAGCCAGTCGTTGTACGCCCGGACGATGGTCAAGTACGCCACGTCGTCGTCAACCATCCGCCACATCCTCGGGCCGGTGGCCTGTGCGGGGAACAGCACCTCGGCGTCAACCCCGTCGATGTCCTGTTCCTGCATGCGCTGCTGAGGCGTGCCGGTTCCCGGCGTGCCCTCGTACTTCACCCCCGACGGCAGGTACTGCTCGCGGCCCTTGCCTCCGTAGAGGTCGGCGGCATTCGCCCTGCGCGTCTGCTTGCCGTCGATGAACCAAGCGTCGGTGTCGTCGTCGAGGCGCACGAGCTTGGGCGCGCGGTCGCGGTGCTGCTCCGGAACGCGGGGCGTCCAATTCGCAGTGTCGACCTCCATATGAGAGTCGCCGGAGATGTAGTGGTAGTTCATTCGTTCGCCTCCTTACACGGCGCTCCCTCGCGCCGTTCGCCAACGCCATTCTAGCGGCCCCGACAACCCCCCGCACCGAGTTGGCGCGCCTAGTCGCTAGCGACTTCCTTGCTCTGGTCGTATCGCCATAGACCGCGCCAGCGCGTCGCGGCCGCCAACGTGATTCCCACGCCGATGAACCCGTTGATGATCAGCGCCCCCGGAGCGCCTGTCGCGGCCGCCAGCGCCCCCATCTCCGCTGACCCTGTCGAGTTCCCTATCCCCGCGAGGATCGTGGAGAAGCTGCCGGCGCGCCCACGGAACTCGTCTGGCGACGCCAGTTGGATGAGCGCCTGCCGCACGGTGAAGCTCACGACGTCCATCAGACCAAGGAACGTCAGCGCCACGAGCGCCAGCCAGAACCAAGGCGAAAGCCCCAGCGCCACGAGCCCCAGCGCATACGCCGCGTAGCTCGATACGATGATGACTCCCTTCCTCCGTGGGTCTCCCAGCGCCAGGAGCACGACGGACCCCATGATTGAGCCTGCCGCTGGCGCCGACGCGAGTAGCCCCAGTCCGACCTCTCCGACGCCGTACACCTCCAACGCCAGGATGGGCAACAGCGGGCGGAAGAAACCGACCGACATCACCCCGAAATCGAGCAGGTAAGTGGATAGCAGCACCTGGCGGGACCGGAGGAAAAGCGCTCCTTCCCAGATTGCGCCGAGCGAGGCTTTCCTAGGCGCCCCAACCTGCGCCCCCGACGCCCGGATCGCGACCGTCGCCACCACAGCCAGCAACAGAATGACGGCGTTGATCATGTAGGCTCCGCCGACCCCTAGCGGAGCGATGAGCAACCCGGCCAGCGCAGGGCCCACGAACAGCGTCCCCTGGCTGAGCGCACCGAACCACGTGATCGCATTCATGATGTGGTCCCGAGGCACGGTTCGCGGCAGGTACGCCCGCTGCGCCGGCCTTCCCAGCGCGTTCATGGCGGCGGACCAGCTCGTGAGCAGCCACAGATGCCATACCTGCACGAGGTCCGCGAACACGAGGAAGGCGATCAGCACGATCGAGACGAAGCTCGCCAGCTGGGTGTAGACCAAGAGCGTCTTGCGGTTCGCCGAATCGGCCAGCGCGCCGCCCACGAGACCAAAGAAGAGGATCGGCACACCCTGGAAGACGCCTGTGATCCCAAGCTGAAGCGCCGACCCGGAGATGTCGAACACGAGGTAGAACGTCAGCAGGTCCCGCATATTGCGGGCGATGCCCTGCAGAAATCCGTGCGCCCAGAACAGCCGAAAATCGCGGAACGCCAGCGCCCCCCAGCGCCCTCGCCCTGCTACCTCAGGTTCCTCACGCTCAACAGCCATCCAGCCGACTTTATCACGCGGCGCCTCGTCGGAGGTCGTTCTTGGCCGCTTTTAATTCCTCGCGCAGGGGGTGAATTGTAATTACGAGCATACGAACATAAGGTCAAACAGGGTCGCCTCGTCACTATCTAGAGCGTTATTAATATACTCTCTTCCTTCTTTGAAGCCATCTGCATATCCTTTTTCACGGACCTCATCTGTTGGTAGTGCATCGTAGTATGTATCTATTTCATATCGCGCTTTGCTAGGGCTAGAACCACTCAGTATTGTGTCGATACCATCGCACGTCATGCGCCTTCCGTGAGCATATCCTCTTTCGTGCCCGGCCCAATAGTCTTCGTATTCTCTGTAGTCTTTTCCATAAGCCGTCATCTTGTCTAGGTAATTTGCATAGTCTCGCTCATATTTGGCAATTTGGTCGGAAGAGGCACCTGCACTTGGGAATGAGGGTGCAGCAGGAGCCTTTGGCGGATTTGCATGCGACTTCCCACCTATGTTGCCGATGAAGTTACTGACGGGCTCTACTATGGAATCACGCACAGGATCAAAAAAGCCTTCTGAGTTGTTGATTGAAGCAACCCCGGTAACTATCACCACCGTCACAGCTATGGACGCTATGGCGCTTGCTATACGTTTACCCACCTACCACCTTGCGGTTGAAGTTGGACACTGTTACGCATCCCTCCTTCCGACGAGCGTCCCCCCCATCCCCTACTTACCCAAAATGTTCAGCGCCGCCCCCGCCCGGAACCATTCGAGCTGCTCCTCGCTCATCGTGTGCTTGAGCTCGATTTCCTCGTCGCCGCCCTCGAAGTGATGGATGATCGCCTTCACCGGCTGGCCCGGCTTGAGGTCGGCGAGGCCTGTGACGCTCAGCGTGTCGGCTTCCAGCACCTTGTCGTAGTCGTCGGGGTCGCTGAACGCCAGCGGGACGACGCCCTGCTTCTTCAGGTTCGTCTCGTGGATGCGGGCGAAGCTGCGGACGATGACCGCCTTGCAGCCGAGCAAGCGCGGCGACATCGCGGCGTGCTCCCGGGAGCTCCCCTCGCCGTAGTTGAAGTCGCCGATGGCGACCCAGCCGAGGCCGTGCTCCTTGTAGTAGCGCCCCACCTTCGGGAAGGGCGCGCGCTCCCCCGTAACCTGGTTCAGGCCCTCGCCGGCCTCCCCAGTGAAGGCGTTGACGGCCCCCAGGAATGCGTTGTCGCTCAGCCGGTCGAGGTGGCCCCGGAAGCGGAGCCACGGGCCTGCCGGCGAAATATGGTCCGTCGTGCATTTGCCTTGCGCCTTCACCAGCACCTGCAGGTGGTCGAAGTCCGCCCCGTCCCACTTGGGGAACGGCGAGAGCAGCTGCAGGCGCGTCGACTCCGGATCGACGTTGACCATGATCGCGCCGCCGTCCTCGGCGGGAGGCTCGTACCCGAAGCCGCGGCCCGCGAACCCCGCCTCCGGGACCTCGGGCGCCGTGCCGGGCGGGTCGAGCTTGAACGCCTCCCCGTCTGCGCCGATCAGCGTGTCTGTGATGGGGTTGAAGGAAAGTCGGCCGGCGAGCGCGAACGCCATCACCATCTCAGGACTAGCGATGAAGTTCATCGTCGCCGGGTTCGCGTCGTTCCGCGCCGGGAAGTTCCGGTTGAACGACGTAACGATCGAGTTCACGTCGCCCTTGTTGATGGTCGGACGCTTCCATTGCCCGATGCAGGGGCCGCAAGCGTTGGCCATCACTCGCGCTCCGGCCTCTTCCAGCACGCCCATCTGCCCGTCGCGCTGGATCGTCGCGTGCACCGCCTCGGAGCCCGGCGTAACCAGCAGGTCGACAGCCGCCTTCACACCGCGCTCCGCCGCCTGCCTGGCGACGTTCGCAGCGCGGGAAACGTCCTCGTAGGAGGAGTTCGTGCATGACCCGATGAGCGTGGACGACAGCCTGTCGGGGTAGTTCTCCTTGATGACGGCCTCCGCCATCTCGGAGATGGGCCTCGCGAGGTCCGGCGTGTGTGGGCCAACCACGTGGGGCTCCAGCGTGTCGAGGTCGATCTCGACGACGCGGTCGAAGTACCTCTCCGGGTTCGCCTCGATCTCGGGGTCGGCGGCGAGCAGATGGCGGTGCTTGTCGGCGAGGTCGGCGAGCTCCTGCCGGTCCGTAGCCCGCAGGTAGACGGCGGCGTGCTCGTCGTAGGGAAAGATCGACGTCGTGGCGCCGAGCTCCGCGCCCATGTTGCAGATCGTCGCCTTACCCGTTGCGCTGATGGACGCTGCGCCCGGACCGAAGTACTCGACGACGGCGTTCGTGCCCCCCGAGACCGTGAGGATTCCGGCGAGCTTGAGGATGACGTCCTTGGGCGCCGCCCAGCCGTTCAGCGAGCCTGTCAGCTTCACGCCGATCAGCGTCGGATAGAGCACCTCCCACGGGAACCCCGCCATCACGTCGACGGCGTCCGCCCCGCCCACTCCCGACGCGAACGCGCTCAGGCCGCCGGCGTTTGGGGTGTGGGAGTCCGTGCCGATGATCATCAGCCCTGGGAAGGCGTAGTTCTCCAAGATCACCTGGTGGATAATCCCCGAACCGGGCCCCCAGAAGCCGAGTCCGTACTTGGAGGCCGACGAGCGTAGGAAGTCGAAGACCTCCTTGCTCTCGGACTGGGCGAGGTTCGTGTCCGCCAAGGCCCCCTCGAACGCGGTGATGAGGTGGTCGCAGTGGACCGTCGTCGGCACTGCGCCGGTCGGGCGTCCGGCCTGCATGAACTGCAGGATGGCCATCTGGCCCGTCACGTCCTGGAGCCCGACCCGGTCGGGCCGGAGGTTGAGATAGCTCTCGCCGGGCAAGAGCTCGGCGTCGCCCGGATCGTCGAGATGGCCCAGCAGTACCTTCTCGGCGTAGGTCAGCGGCCGCCCAAGGCGTCCACGCACCACTTCGAGCCGTTGATCGATCTTCTTGTAAGCCTCCTCCACGAATGCGGGCGTGGAGTCAACGAGCGGAGCAGCCATGCGATCCCCCTCCGATTAGCAGTCTGAATTTTCCCTTCCGTCGTCCCCTTCGTATCCCCTCTCCCGCCTGCGGGGGAGGGTTAGGGTGGGGGTCCCTTCCGTCATTCCCGCGTAGGCGGGAACCTAGCAGCCTTCCCTTCCGTCGTCCCCTTCGTATCCCCTCTCCCGTCTGCGGGGGAGGGTTAGGGTGGGGGTCCCTTCCGTCATTCCCGTGAAGGCGCGGACCCTCGCAGCCCCGCGCCACAGGCGCGGCTAGATTATCACAGGCGTCCCCGCCCGCCTTGCGCTATGCTCGCCCCATGTACGTCATCGGCACCGCAGGCCACGTCGACCATGGCAAGTCCACTCTCGTCCAGGCGCTGACGGGGATTGACCCAGACCGGCTCGCTGAGGAGAAGCACCGCGGCATGACCATCGACCTCGGGTTTGCGTGGCTCACGCTGCCCAGCGGACGAGAGGTCAGCATCGTCGACGTGCCGGGCCACGAGCGTTTCATCAAGAACATGCTCGCGGGCGTTGGCGGCATCGACCTCGCACTGCTCATCATCGCCGCCGACGAGTCCGTGATGCCGCAGACCCGCGAGCACCTCGCAATCCTCGACCTGCTTGGCGTCACTCGCGGCATCGTCGTCATCACCAAAGCCGACCTCGTGGACGACGACCTCCTCGAGCTCGTGCAGCTCGAGTCCGAGGAGCTGCTCGCCCCGACCACGTTGGCCGGAGCGCCGGTTCTGAGCGTGTCCGCAGCCACCGGCGCCGGGGTCCCGGAGCTTGCCGCGGCCATCGACGCCGCCCTCGACGAGACCCTGCAGCGGCGCGACGTGGGCCGCCCGCGCCTGCCCGTCGACCGCTCCTTCACCATCTCCGGCTTCGGGGCCGTCGTCACCGGAACGCTCATCGACGGGTCCCTCGAGGTCGGGCAGGCCGTGGAGATCGTTCCGAGCGGCTTGCAAAGCCGCATCCGGGGGCTCCAATCGCACCAGCTGAAGATAGCCGAGGCCGCGCCGGGCAACCGGGTCGCGGTCAACCTCGGAGGCGTGAGCGCCGACGACGTATCCCGCGGCGAGGTCGTTACGCTCCCCGGGTGGCTGAAGCCGACCCGCGCGATTGACGTGCGCCTGCGCCTCCTCGATGCTGCGCCCCACGGCGTTCGCCACAACTATCCCGCGACGTTTCACGCCTTCGCGGCGGAGACCCCCGCGAGAGTCCGCCTGCTCGACGCCGACGAGCTTCGGCCCGGCGACGAGGCGTGGGCGCAGGTGTGGCTCGAAGAACCCGTCGCCTTGGTCCGGGGCGACCATTTCGTCATCCGCTCTCCCGACGCCACCCTTGGAGGCGGCGCCGTCGTCGATATCGACGCCAAACGCCACCGTCGCCGCCACGCCCCGACCCTGGAACGGCTGGCCCGCCTATCCGAAGGCAGCCCCACCGCCCAGCTCTTATCCGCCCTCGAAGGACGCGAGCCCGCGGATGTCTCGACGCTCTCCAAGCGGGCGAACATCGCCGAGTCCGAGGCGTTGGCCCTCGCCAAGGAGGCCGTTGCGGAGGCCTCGGTCGTCGCGCTTGGCCGGAGTCTCACGCCGGCCGTCAACCTCTACACCGCCGCTGCCTGGGCCCGGCTCTCCGCCAAAGCGCAGCAGGCGCTCGCCGCCTTCCATTCCCACAATCCCCTGCGCGTCGGCATGACTCGCGAGGAACTCCGCAGTCGGCTCGGCCTGCGAGGCAACCTTGCCCAGCTCGTCATTGCGAAGCTCGCCGAAGACGGCGCCGTTACGGACGACGCTGGCACGCTGCGCCTGCCGGACCACGTCGTCGCCGTCAGCAACCAGCAGCGCGCGGCCATGAACGAGTTCGTGGCAGTGCTGGAGCGCGACGCTTTTCCCGTGGACGCTCCAACCCTCTCCGCCGACCTGCTTGCGCTGCTCGCGGACGAGGGCAGGGTGGTCCGCGCGGCCCAGGGCGTGGTCTTTGACGCCGCGACCTACGAACGTCTCAAGGCCCAGGTGACCGGCCGCTTGCGGGAAAACGGCAAGATTACCGTCGCCGAGGCCCGCGACATCATAGGCGCCTCCCGCAAGTACGCCCTCGCCCTCCTGGAGCACCTGGACGACCAGAAAATCACCCGCCGCCTCGGCGACGAACGCGTCCTCCTCCAATAATCCCCAATCCCAATCACTCTCCTCGTCCGCGATACCTGATGCGATAGTGATGAGGAACAGGGAATGTCTTGCAGGTAGGAGACCTTTGCGTAACCCGTCCGTCATTCCCGCGAAGGCGGGAATCCAGGGTGCGCGGGGAGCGCAGAGGGGCGCGCGCCCCTCTGCCGGGGGCGTGGGGGTGTCCCCCACAACATGACGGGCGGGTGGGTGGGAAGAGTTACGCCCGCCAGGGATAGGGTTGCGCGATGGTCTCAGATAGGGGAGAGGCTGGTCTTATGGCGCGGCATGCTCCTCACCGCCCCAGATACCCCTTCCCTCCGCCAGGTCGACGAAACCGCTATCATTGAGGGAGGAACGGGCGGTCGGAGGTATGTTCCGTTGATCCAGCCACGCAGTCTCGGACGCGACAACCAGCTCTTGGCGCGCATGCTCTTCACCATGCTGCTGCTCGGCGCCGTCTATGGGTTCTTCCTGTGGTTCCTCGTCAGCGTCGTCGGCGCCGTCCTGATGTTGGGCATCGCCTTCGTGCTCGTGCTCGTCCAGTTCTTCATGTCCGACAAGCTCGTGCTGGCGTCGATGCGGGCGAAGGTCGTGACGCCGGAAGAGGCGCCCAAGTTGCACGCGATGATCGATAGGCTCGCGCAGGCCGCGGGCATTCCCAAGCCAAAGGTCGCCATCTCCCAGATGAGCGTGCCCAACGCATTCGCGACGGGCCGCAGTCAGAAGCACGCCGCCGTCGCGGTGACGACCGGGCTGCTGCAGGTGCTGAACGAACGGGAGCTCGAAGGCGTGCTCGCCCACGAGATCAGCCATATCGCTTCGCGGGACGTGCAGGTGATGACGTACGCCAGCTTCCTGTCCGTCGTCGCCTCGACCCTGATGACCTTCTTCTTGTTCTCCGCCATCTTCGGGGGCATGAGCAGAAACCGGGGGAGCGGCGGGAACTACATGATGATTGCCTATATCGTGACGATCCTTGTCTGGGTCGTGAGCCAGATACTCATCGCTACGCTCTCGCGCTACCGCGAGTACGCCGCGGACCGGGGCGCCGCCCAGCTCACCCGGAGGCCTCAGGACCTAGCCAGCGCGCTCCAGCGCATCGCCGGCTCGTTCGCGCGCGTGCCAAAGGACGACCTGCGGCGCGCCGAAACCATGAACGCCTTCTTCATCATGCCCGCCATAGGCGACAGTTTCGCCAGCCTCTTCTCCACACATCCCCCGATGCAGCGACGTATCGAACGCCTCCAAGCGCTCGAGCGCGACATCAAGATGTTAGGCTAGCCGAATGTGCTGGTTCCTATTCAACCGCCGCCGGAGGGGCGACTGGGGCGAAGCCAACGAGGCGATGGTCCAGGCTGCCCAGGCCTTTGAGGAAATTCTCGAGACCCGTACGACGGGCGAGGCTGGGATTCTCGTGCGTCCCAGCCCCGACCAGGACGGCATCCAAGCTAAGGCGGAGCTCGAGCGCGCTCTGTCGGACCTGCCCTCGACGGTGGCCCAGTGGTCCGTAACCCTCGACGCGAGCGGTAGCCCGCACCCTTGGGTGGTCGTCAGCGGCTCAGGGCTCCCCGCGCTCGCCGACGCGACACGCACCGTTGGAGGAGTGCTGGCGAATGTGGGGCTAGGCTCCAGAGTGCTTGCTGCTGTCTACGCGTTCCACTGGAAAGACCGGAAGATTTACTGGATCTACCAGCCGCGCATCGGAGCGTTCACCCCCTTCGCGCCTGCGGAACCGGGAGAAGAGGAGCGCGACCACCCGCTGGAGCTGCGCATGGAGCAAGCGAGCCGTCGCGAGCTGCCCACGTCGCGCGACATCAAGGAGTGGTACCCCATCTGGGGAATGCCCATCTAACGCTCCCTCTCCCGCCTGCTAGACCCTCGTATAACTCCCCCGTCATTGCCTCGATAATAGCCCCGCGCAGAGGTAGTGAGCCGTGCCCCCTCCGTCGTTCCCGCGAAAGCGGGAATCCAGGACGCCCCCTTCCGTCATTCCCGCGCAGGCGGGAACCTCGCAGCGGCGCGACAGCACCGCGATCCATCCCCCTCTCCCCCGTCTAGCCCCGGTCCTCTCCACCGTCTGCGGGGGAGAGCTAGAGAGGGGGCCGCCCCACCGCCAATCAACGCCCCCGCACTCATCGCCACGCCCACCTGTCATTGCCTCGAAAATAGGGCTCAGCAGAGGTGACGTAGCCCGTTCAGCCCCTATTTTCGTCGGTTGTGGTGTGGGCCGACAGGCCCGCATGGGGGATTGCCTCGAAAGTGGGCGCTCCGTTCCCCAACCCGTCGTTCCCGCGAAAGCGGGAATCCAGGTATCGGCGTCCCGCCCGCCTATTTTCGTCGGTTGTGGTGTGGGCCGACAGGCCCACATGACAGATTGTCAATGACGGTTTACTTTTGACCCCGGTGTGACGGTTTAGAATTGACCCACCCCGCCGCTATGTCCAGCGATTCTGTCAGTTGTCGTCTGCCCGTCCGGCGTTGTGCTGAGCACGTGATGCGAGATGAACAGGCCCGCTTGGCGCTTCTCCTTGAGACGATAGCTCTCCCCCCTGATGTTGAGGATGTGGCTGTGGTGGAGCAGCCGGTCAAGGACGGCTGAGGCGATGACGGTGTCGCCCAGCAGCTCACCCCACTCGCCGAAGCCCTTGTTCGAGGTCAGGATGATGCTCCCGCGTTCGTAGCGGGCTGAGACCAGCGTGAAGAAAGCAGTCGCTGCGTCTCTGTCATAGGGCCAGATGCCGAACTCGTCCACGACGAGGACCTTGGGAGCGAGGTAGACACGCATGCGCCGCCCGAGGTTCTGCTCGGCCTGGGCCCTCCTGAGGCCTTCCATCAGGTCGTAGGCGCGGACGAAGTAAGCGCCATAGCCGTGCCCGATCGCCTTGAGCGCCAATGCGACGGCCAAGTGGGTCTTGCCCACGCCGGGCGGTCCGAGCAGCAGGATGTTGGTGGCTTCGGCGACGAAGGCGAGGTTGGCCAACTCCTTGACCTGGCGCTCGTCGACGGAGGGTTGGAAGTCGAACTGCTCGATGGAGCGCTGGAAGGGCAGATGCGCGAGCTTGGTTCTCGTGGTGAGGTAGCGCTCGCGGCGAGCGTTGACCTCCACGCCCAGCAGCTCGGCGAGCATCTCCGGGTAGGTCAACTGCTTGCCGGCCGCCGCGTCCAGAGCGTTATCGAGCGCTTCGGCAGCCTGCTTGAGCCCCAGGCTCTCCAGGTGCTGACGGGTCTGCTCCAAGGCGATCATCGCACACCTCCCAGCGCAGCCAGCTCGTAGACGTCCAGGGAGCGCCGCTCCACGTCGCCGACCGTCACCTGGACTGCCACGGCCTCCTGCTGTGGACGGCCGTCTCCCCTGGGCAACCCTTCCCACTGGCCGGGCGCGGTGAAGCGCTGACCGGGGTGTTCGGCACGAGGATGCACCGCCAAGCGCTGGTCGCCCGTCCAGATCTCCACCGTCCCCGAGCGCTGTCCCACCTGGACCGTCGCTCCCGCCCACCGCCAGGGCACACCGTAGCGGGAGCCCTCCCAGTGCACGTAGCCGTCATGCGCCACCCTGCGGTCGTCCCTGAGATACGGCGCCAGCGTCGAACGCTCCGGCAGCCCTCCGAGGTGGACCCGCTCCTCGGCCAGCATCTCCCAGGGACGCCGACCTGTCGTCCCGTGCACGCGCCGGTTGGCTACACGGTCGCACCACTCGAGAGTCTGCCGGTTCAGGTCCGCGTCATCCGTGAAGCGGATGCTAGGCCACAGGTTGCCGCGCACATACTTGACCCCGCTCTCCACCTTCCCCTTCGTCTGCGCCCGATACGGCTGGCACACCCGCAGCTCGAATCCGATGCGCAGCGACAGGTCCAGCATCCGCCGGTTCCACTCCGGACGCCCGTCCGCATCCCGGCCCAGCACCACCACCTTCGCGTTGTCATACAGGCGCCGCCGCGGCACACCACCGAAGTATTCGAACGCGTTGACGTGGCACTGCATGAAGCTCGCCACGTCCGCACGCCGGACGAACTCGACGTAGATCGCTCGCGACCAGCCCAGCACCATCACGAACGCCCAGAGCCGGCGCCTGCGGCCGTCGGTGCCGACATAGCTGAAACTCCCCCAGTCCACCTGCGCCTGCTCGCCGGGCTCCGTCTCGAACCGCATCGTCGCGCGGGGCTGTCGACGACGGCGTGGCGACACGTAGGCCTTCAGGATCGAATACCCCCCGTCGTAGCCCCGTTCACGCAGCTCCCGGTGCAGCACGACGCAGTTGTCCAGACCCTGCCCCAACCGGCGGTCGATGTAGCCGGTGTAGGCGTCCAGCTTGGACGCCCGCGGCGGTCGTTGCTTCGCCTGCGGCACTCCCGGCGACCTCAGATACTTGCGCACCGAGTTCCGGGAGACGCCCAACTCCCGTGTGATCCCGCGGATCGAATGCCCCTGACCCCTCATCTCGTACAGGTCTTTCATCGTCCCACCTTTCAGCAACGTTCTCCTCCCCGTCAGTCTGCAGGGAGGATGCTCTTGCTCAGGGGTGGGTCAATTCCATTCCGTCATCACGGGGTCATTTTCAAACCGTCACTAACAAGATTCCCGCCTAGGCGGGACCTCGCAGCGCAGCGACAGCGGCGCGATCCCTCTCCTCGCACCTCCCAAATAGGTTCGTGGTGAGCCTGTCGAACCACGCCGCCCGCCAATCAGCGGCCCTTTCACCATCCCCGCGAGCCCTCTTGTATGTTGACGGAGATGGCGGGCGCCTTAACCCCTCCCGTCCGCGGGAGGAGAACGTCCCCTCTACCGTCTACCGCGGGGGAGCGCTAGGGCGGCCCCTGTTTGCGGCGGCCTTGAGGCGCCGACGGGCCCAAAGCAGCAGCAGCCCATCCGCCGCTGGAACCAGCAAGAGCCCGCCCCACCACGGCAGCGGCGTCACGATAACGACCGCAATCCCTCCGGCCGCGATCGCCGCAAGCCCGCCCAAGAGCGCCACGCCGATAGTCGTTATCTCGCTCATCGTGCCAAGTATAGAGGTCGAATCCTTGGGGCGGCTGAGTTCACGCCCCGCCGAGCTCTGTGCGGGAAGCCGCGAGGGAGAGTGCGACACTTGCCCCTTTACCCAAACACCTCTGAACACTTTACAATCAACTGTCGGAATTTCGTCATGCCGAGGACCGCAGTATCCCAACCACGGGCGCCGGACTTGTTCCCTCCGCCCCCCTCTGCGGAGGAGCGAGACAGGGGGCAGGGGACGCATGAATAAAAAACATTCTCGGTCAGGAAGTAGTTCCAGGACCCAGGAAGCAGGCCACGGCCGCGAAAGCACCCCCCGAAACCCCGATTTCCCATGTTTTTCGGGAAGTTTTTACTCGTAACAATAGCGCAGCTTCCCCACCTGTTCCCGCGACGGAGCGGGAGTTACGCAAAGGTCCGGCCTGGGGGAGAGAGTTAAGAGAACGGAGCCCTGAAAACGTGTTTTCACATTTAATTCGCACTCTTGATCGCAGGAAGCAGGCCACGGCCTGCTAAACAGCCCCGATCAAGGAGTCGAGAGTACCCACTCCGGCGACACTAATCGCAAACTCTTACGAGTAAAAGCCCCATCAAGAAGATGATTACCCCATGATCCCCCCCAACCAATTGCCTGCGAGTCCTCCTCCTCCGTCTGTGGGGAAGGCTGCGAGGGGGCGTCTGCGGAGAGAGGATTGAGGAGGGGGTATGCTATGACCATGGCTATCGAGACCAAGCTGGAGGAGCGCGACGCTCGGGATAGGCGGCGCGTCGTCCTGCCCATCGAGGGTATGACCTGCGCGTCGTGCGTCAGCACGGTGACCTCCGCGCTGGAGCGCGTCGACGGCGTCGCGGATGTGGTGGTGAACCTCGCGACAGAGACGGCGGCCGTGACCTTCGCGTCGGACGGAGGACGCATCGCGGCCATGAACAAGGCCGTGGGGGCGGCGGGTTACGGCATGGCCTCGGAGCAGACAGTCCTGACTGTCCCCGGCTTGAACGAGTCGTCGTCGGTAAAGAGAGTTGAGAACGCGCTGGCCGCCATCGACGGCGTGCTGACCGCCGTCGGCAACCCGGCTGCGGAGCAGGTGGCCGTCGCGATTGTGCCGGGCGCGATAGCCGTCATCGACTTGCGCGAGGCGGTGGCGGGCGTCGGCTTTGAGGTCGCGTCGGTGACCGGCGCCAATGCCCTCGATGCCGAGGTCGAGCGCCTATCGAGGGGCGCCGAGATCCGCAGGCTGCGGGACCGCGCAGCGCTGAGCCTGGTGAGCGCCGCGGCAATCATGGCGCTCATGCTCACTCCCGCCGTCGAGAGCGCCATTGGAATGGCGTGGACCAACGTCATCGCGCTCGCCCTCGCCACGCCGGTCCAGCTCTGGGCGGCGCGCCAGTTCTATATGAGCGCGTGGAGCGCCATGCTGCACCGCTCATCGAACATGAACACGCTCATCGCCATGGGCACGTCGGCGGCCTACGGTTACAGCGCGATTGTCACCGTACTCGGCGGGACGCGAGCGACTTACTTCGACACCTCCGCGACGATCATCGCGCTCATCCTGGTCGGCCGGCTGCTGGAGGCGCGGGCCAAGGCCAGCGCCTCGGACGCTATCAGGGCGCTGGTCGACATGCAGCCGCGTGTCGCCCATGTCGTGCGGAACGGCGTGGGCGTGGACATCCCGGCAAGCGAGGTCGTCCCGGGCGACAGCGTCGTGGTCAGGCCGGGCGAGCGCATACCCGTTGATGGGGTGGTGACGGAGGGCTCGACCGCCGTGGACGAGTCGATGCTGACCGGCGAGAGCTTGCCCGTCGAGAAATCGGTGGGCGCGGCGGTGTCCGGAGGGACCATGAACGCGTCGGGCAGCGTGACCGTCGAGGCGACGAAGGTCGGGAGCGCTACGGCGATTGCACAGATCATCCGGCTCGTGCAGCAGGCCCAAGGCTCCAAAGCGCCAATCCAGCGCCTCGCTGACACGGTCGCGGCTTACTTCGTGCCTGCGGTGCTGGCGACGGCGCTCGTCACGCTTGCCGTCTGGTGGGCCGTGGGCCCCGAGCCCGCGTTCACCTTGGCGATGCTCAACGCCATCGCGGTGCTCATCATCGCCTGCCCCTGTGCGTTGGGGCTCGCGACTCCCACTGCAATCATGGTCGGCATCGGCGCGGGCGCGCGCCACGGCGTGCTGATACGCGGCGCCGAAGCGCTGGAGCAGGCCCGCAAGCTGGATGTGATCGTGTTCGATAAGACAGGCACGCTCACCCAGGGCAGGCCGCGCGTGACGGACGTGCTCGCCGAGGGAGTCAGCGAGGACGAGCTGCTCGGCCTCGCCGCCGCCGTCGAGTCTCGCAGCGAGCACCCCCTCGCCCTAGCGGTCGTCGAGGCTGCCCGCGCCCGTGGCGTCGAGACGGCGTCAGCGTCCGAGTTCCAGTCCGCGCCAGGGCTCGGCGTGCGCGCGAAGGTCGGCGCGGACACGGTCACAGTGGGGAGTCTGGGGTTGGTGCGGCAGGCAGGCATCGAGGTCGGCGAGCAAGTGGAATCGGCGGCGCGGTCAGCGTCGGAGCGCGGCAGGACGCCCGTCATCGTACTCCGGGGCGATGCCGTCATCGGAATGCTGGGCGTCGCGGACACCGTGCGCCCCGAGTCTGCGGAGGCTGTGAGGTTGCTCGAAACGATGGGCGTCGAGGTCGCGATGCTCACTGGCGACAACTGGGCCACGGCCAACGCCATCGCCGGTCAGCTTGGCGTTCGCCGCGTCATGGCCGAGGTCATGCCGAATGCGAAGGCCGCCGAGATTCAGCGCCTCCAAGCCGAGGGGAAGCGCGTCGCCATGGTCGGCGACGGGGTCAATGACGCGCCCGCATTGGCGCAGGCGGACGTCGGCATTGCTATCGGGACCGGGACTGACGTGGCTCTGGAAGTAGCGGACGTGGCGCTGATGACAGCGGACGTGCGGTCTGTCGCGGCGGCCCTCCGCCTGTCGAAGGCGACGGTGCGCACGATCAAGCAGAACCTTGGCTGGGCGTTCGGCTACAACGTCCTATTGATTCCAGTGGCTGCGGGGGTCTTCTACCTGGCGTTCCGCGACGGCGGCGTGCCGGACGCGTTGCGCTGGGCGTTGGGCGATAGCGGTTTCCTCAACCCGATGCTCGCCGCGCTCGCCATGGCCGCGAGCTCGGTGTCGGTCGTAACGAACAGCCTCCGCCTGCGCGGCTGGAAGGCAGCGAACTAGGCGGAGTGACCGTCTGCGGAAAGGACGCAAAGCGCATGACCCAGCTTGACGTGATATTCGGAAAACCCGGCGACACCGCCGTCGACCCTATATGCAAGATGACGGTCTCCAAGGCGGACCCGCCCGGCGGTACAGCCGAGCACGGAGGCGAGACCTACTACTTCTGCGCCCCCGGCTGCCGCGAGGAGTTCTCCAGCCACCCGGAGCAGTACGTCTAGCTCCTTCTTCAATCTTCCACCGCCTGTGGGGGGAGGACCAACGAGGGGGCCTAGACGGCGGTGAAGCCGAGGCGCTCTTCGAGCATAGTGACCGCGTGCGAGGGGTCCTCCTCGCCCAGGCCTGCCTCGACTGCCGCGCGCCAGAAAGCCCGCGACGCTTCGAACACCGGCATTTCGACGCCCATCTCGCTGGCGAGCAGGTGCGCGAGATCCTGGTCCTTGGCCGTCAGCGCCGCGGAGCCGTCCTTGCCGAACTCGCGGCTCAGAATGCGGGGGACGTTCCGCTCCCAGGCGCGGCTCGCGCCGGACGCCGTCCTGACGACCGAGAACATTGATTGTGGGTCGAGCCCCGCCTTCACGGCGAAAAGCAAGGTCTCCATAGCGACGGCGAGGTTCGTCGCCATCAGCACGTTGTTTACAATCTTCGTGAGCGATCCAGAGCCGGACGGCCCCATAAGCGCGACCGTTCGCCCCATCGCCTCCATGGCGGGCTTGGCTAGGTCATAGGCTTCCCGGTCGCCGCCGCACATGATGGTCAGTTCCCCGCGCTCGGCCACGGGACCGGAGCCCGACACCGGCGCATCGATGAACGACGCGCCCCGCTCTGTGGCGAGCCGCGCGAGCTCCCGCGCCGAGTCCGGGTGGATCGTGCTGTGATCGACGATGATCAAGCCAGGACTCGCCCCCCCGAGCACTCCGCCGTCGCCTGTGATGACCTGTTCCACCGTCTCTGTGCCGGGGAGGCAGGCATGGATGGCGTCGAGCTCCGCCGCCATCTGAGCAAACGTCCCGCCGGCCTTCGCGCCCATCGCCTCCAGCTCGCGCACCTTGCCCTGGCTGCGGTTCTGCACGGTCACGTCGAAGCCCTTATGGACGAGGTTCTCCACCATCGGGCGGCCCATGCGTCCGAGTCCTATCCAGCCGATCTTCATGCGGACGGCCTCCTAGCGATTCGTCAGAGTGTAATCGCGACGGCGCCCACTGCGGCCAGCGCCATGCCGAGCAGCACGAGGGGGTTGAACGCCTCGGTCTGCCGGTTGAGCAGGAACGCCGCGCCGAGTCCGAAGAAGGTCATCGTCTCCGTGAGCGGAGCGACGACGGCGGCATCGGTCGACTCCAGGGCCCCGAACCGCAAGACCTGGGCGAGGGTCATGATGGCAGTCGTCGCAAGGAAGAGGCGGGCGGCGGTGCGGTCGATATTCCGCAGACTCCGGGCGCGGGACGGCAGCGCCAGCGAGGCGATGAGCACGACGGCCGCCGCCCCATGCGCCACCAGCGCGCCGAGGAGCGTGAGGCCGGAGTCAGCTAGCGCCCACCGCAAGAGGGCGGTCGAGCCGCCGTAGGTTGCGGCTGCTATCAGGCCGAACACGATGCCCCGCGCTATCTGGAGCGAGCCGAGCTTCACGCTCGGCGGGCGCGCGAATGCGACGAGCGGGGCGGCGATCAGCAACCCTATCCCGATTCCCCGCAGCAGGCCGACGTGCTCCCCGAGCAAGGTCACGCCTAGTAGCGCGCCGAACAGGGACGAGAGCACGCGCATCGGGGCCGTGAGGTTCGCGCCAACCGCCTGAATCGCCAAGAACTGGCAGAAGCGCCCCCCAGGAAGTTCATGATTCCTGCGACTGCGAGCGCAAGGTGCTGCCAGCCGGTGAACTCGCCGACGCGCGACAACTGCCCGGTCGCTAGCGCAAGCGCCGCGAAAATGGGGACCGCCAGCACAATCGATATGACGATCCCGTCGTAGGCTGACGCGCGAAGCACACTACGGCGGACGATGGCCGTATTCAGACCGAGTATCGCGGCCGCTGACAGCGCGAGGAGTGCGCCGCTCACCGCCCGGCTACTGTTCCCCGCCCTGGACCTGCGCCTGCGTGCGCACCGGGAGCCCGAACACCGATATGAAGCCGACCGATGATTGGTGGTCGAAGGCGTCGCCGGCGTCGTACGTGGCCAGGTCGTGCTGGTAGAGCGACTCGCTACTCCGGCGACCCACGACCGTCGCGCTACCCTTGTGCAGACGCATCCGCACCGTGCCGCTGACGTGGCGCTGGGTGCTTGCGACATAGGCGTCGAGGTCGCGGCGGTGCGCCGTGAACCAGAGCCCGTTGTAAACGATGTCCGCGTACTCCTGGGCCAGCCGCTCCTTGAAACGCGCCTGCTCTTTGCTCAGGCACATCTGTTCGAGGGCGCGGTGCGCCTGGTGCAGAACGACGGCGGCGGGAGCTTCGTAAATCTCGCGGGACTTGATGCCGACGAGGCGGTTCTCGACGTGGTCGATTCGCCCGACGCCGTTGCTGCCGGCGATGTCGTTGAGGAGCTCGACCAGCGCGGCGCCCCCCAAATTCTCGCCGTCGATGGCGGTCGGAACGCCGTCAGCGAAACTGATCTCGACGTAGCGCGGCTCGTTTGGAGCGGCTGCAGCCGACACGGTCCAGGCATAGGCCTCTTCTGGCGGCTCGGCCCACGGGTCTTCGAGGTCTCCGGCTTCGATGCTGCGACCCCATAGGTTCTCGTCCACCGAGTAGGGACTGCGCTTGTTCAGGTCGAGCGGTATGCCGCGCTCCTGAGCGTAGGCAATCTCGTCGTCGCGGGTCATTCCCCACTCGCGGGCGGGGGCGACGACTTTGATGGAAGGCGCAAGGGCAGCCGCGCTGACGTCGAACCGCACCTGGTCATTACCCTTGCCTGTGCAGCCGTGGGCAATGGCGAAAGCCTCCTCTTCCTGCGCTATGCGAACGAGGTGCTTGGCGATGAGGGGACGGCCCAGAGCCGTGGCGAGCGGGTACACGCCCTCGTAGAGCGCGCCGGCGCGCAGCGCAGGCCAGACGTACTCGGCGATGAACTCGTCGCGGACGTCCATGACCTCGGAGCGGACGGCGCCAATGTCGATGGCGCGCTGCCGCGCCGCTTCGAGGTCCACCTTGCCGCCGAGGTCCATCGTAAGAGTCGCGACATCGGCGTTGTACTTTTCCTGCAGCCAGCGGATGGCGACGGACGTATCCAAGCCGCCGCTGTAAGCGAGAACGATCTTGTCAGCCATTTGCGTACCGCCTCGTCTGACCATGGTGGTGACGCCATGCGCTTTCTGTTGCGTGAGAGTTTCCTTGCATCGTGTTTGACCTCGGTTGTCGTGTCTCTGAGAGTAGGCGGGCGCGAATCATCGGGAGTCCAACCGCGCCCTTCAGTCACCGTATGCGCTGCAGGAAGACATCCGCTTGCCGGAGCTCCTCCAGTCCTTGAGCCGTCCCAATAAAGTCACAGGCGCCAACGGGCGCCGAACAATAGAGAACGTTGTTCGCTACAACCAGCACCCTGAAATCGCCGACGGTAGTGTTGAACGCGAAGTACTCGATGAAATCGGTGAAGAACACTCCTACGATGATAAGTCCGATCAGGATCAAGACGAGCCAGCAACAACAGCCGGAACAGCCTGAGCCGGATTTCTTATCCTCATTATCGTGAGGAGGGAAATTTATCTCGTTCCTCCAGTGGCCTGGACGTCGGGGCGGCCGCTAACGCGCAAGCACCTTCGCGAGCGCCCTGTCCAGCTTGGCCAAGCACTCGTCGACGTCAGCCTCGGTGAGAATGAGGGCGGGCATGAAGCGGATGGCGTCCGGGAGCACCGGATTGAGCAGGACGCCTTCCTCGTTGGCGGCGGTCACTACGTCGCGAGCAATCGTAGCATCGAACTGGAGGGCCAGCAAAAGGCCAACTCCCCGAACGCTCTTCACAGCGGGCTGATGCGCGTCCTTGAACGCTTCCAGCTGGGCCTTGAGATAAGCGCCGACCTGTTTGGCGTGACCCGGAACGTCGTTCTCGATCATGTGGCGGACGGTGGCGTTCGCCGCGGCTGTCGCCAGGACGTTGCCGCCGAACGTGCTGCCGTGGTCGCCCGGTTCCAGGACGTTGCAGCTCTCTTTGCACAAGAACGCGCCCACCGGAATGCCGTTTCCGAGGCCCTTGGCGAGAGTCATCACGTCGGGCTCGACGCCGAAGTGCTCGTAGCCCCACATATGCCCGAGCCTCCCCATGCCTGTCTGCACCTCGTCAAAGATCAGCAGCAGGTTGTTCTGGTCGCACCACTCGCGCAGGCCCTTCAGGTACCCCTCCGTGGGGACGTTCACGCCCCCCTCGCCTTGGAGCACCTCGACCATGATGGCGCAGGTGTCGTCGGTGGTGGCCTCGCGAATGGCGTCGAGGTCGTCGTACGGGACGTTGGAGAAGCCCTCGGCCAGAGGGAGCCACGCCTGCTGGTAGGCGGGCTGACCGGTGGCCGCAATCATGCCTAGCGTGCGCCCATGGAAGGAGTTGAGGACGGTGATGACGCTCTGGGCGCCGTTGCGGTGAAGCCGCCCATACTTCCTTGCGAGCTTGACCGCGCCCTCGTTCGCCTCGACGCCGCTGTTCGCGAAGAACACTTTGTCCATGCAGCTGTTCTCGACGAGCGCTTCGGCGAGCTCGAGCTGGGGCACGGTGTAATACAGATTGGACATCTGCATCAGCTTGGCCGCCTGCTCTTGGATGGCCTTGGTGACGACCGGGTGGGAATGACCCAGGTTGTTCACGGCGAGGCCCGCCGTCATGTCCAGGTACTCGTTGCCGTCCACGTCCCACACGCGCACGCCCTCGCCTCGCTCGACCACGATGGGCTGCCGGTTGAACGTGTGCATGTAGTACTTGGACTCTTGCGCCTTCCAGTCTGTGGCCATCAGCTATTCTCCCCCGCGAGTTCGCGCAGCGCGTTCACTGAATCCTCCAGCTCCCCGGCGCCGCTTTGCAGAGATTCTAACGCTTGGAGCAGGTCGTCCAAAACGCGTCGCAGCTCCTCGGGCGGAATTCCGCCCGGGACCGGCTCGCCGCTGCCCGGCCTCGCCGCACGCCTCCCGCCAAGCAAAGCGGCGACGGCCTCCTCGAGCGTCGGCTCCATGACGACCTTGTCGTTCGTCGCCAGAACGATGCGCTTGAGCTCAGGGAAGGCCAACGACTCGGCTTGCAGGTAGATGGGCTCGGCGTACAGGAGCGCCTGGCCAATCGGGATAACGAGTAGGTTGCCGCGGAAGACTTGGGAGCCCGACTGGTTCCAGAGCGTGAACTGCTCCGAGATGGCGGGGTCGTTGTCGATGCGGGCCTCGATCTGACTGGGCCCGTTGAAGAGGCGGTCTTTGGGAAACTCGAAGACGATGATCTCGCCGTAGCCGGGCCCGTCGGAGCGGGCGGCCATCCACGCGACCAGATTGGGCCTGTCCTTGGGAGTGAAGGGCAGGATGAGGACGAATTCCTCGCGCTCCTCGCCGGCAAGCCTCATGATGACGTAATAGGGCGTGATGGTGCGGTTCCGCGGACGCGCGTCGCCGGTCTCCTCGTCGACCACCACGTCGACGCCGACGACCTCCTGGGCGAGTTGCCACTCGTCCTCTTTGAGGAAGAACTCCTTCACGTCGGTCATGTGGTACTGGAGGAAAGTGTCGGCTTGGGCGCGGAGGAGCTCCTCTGGGTAGCGGATGTGCTCCCGCAAGCCGGGCGGCATTTCGGCGATGGGCGTGAGAAGGTCCGGGAAAATGTTCCGGTACACCTGAAGAATGGGGTCCGGCTCGCCGACCTCGATAGTGTAGAAGTCCATTGACCCGTTGTAGGCGTCGACGACTACCTTCACGGTGTTGCGAACGTAGTTGAAGGGCTTCTCGAAGCTCTCGAAATCGTCGTCTAGGCCGATGCGCTCCACGCCAACGCGACGCGAGTAGGGCAGGCGGTCAGTGGTGGTGAAGGCGTCCTGCACCCAGTAGAGGCGCCCCTCGTCCACTACGAGGTAGGGGTCGTCATCGAGCTCGAGGAATGGGGCGGCGGTGCGAACGCGCTCGTGGATGTTCCGGCGATAGAGCACGCGGCTGTCCGCCGTGAGCTGCCGGCTCAGGATGACGTTGGCGTCCAGCAGCTCCCAGGCGAACGCCGCGCGCCTGAGTATGCCGGAGAGGCTCACGCCGCCGTCGCCCTCGTAGCTGTCGATGAACTCCGGAGCATCGCGGGCGCCGTCCGCGGGGCGGTCGAACTGGGGCTCGGTCGTGTTCACGATTACGGCGTCGCTCGTGATGATCCCTGACCGTACAGTGTCGGCGGCCTCTTCCGTCAGGTTCAACCGTTCAGCGTAGTCGTCGGAGTCGATGCCGAAGGACTCGCCGTAGTAGATCCGAGGCTGGTCGATCTCAAAGCTGCCTACGGTCGGCACGTCGCGGACGATGAAGTTCGGTTGGCCGGACTGGTTGAAATCGGTCGCCGGGCTCATGACCATTCCATAGCCGTGGGTGTAGACCAGGGTGCGGTTCACCCAGTTCTGAGCGGTCTCGTCGAGTCCGTTCTGGAACATCTCACGCGTGCCGACGAGCACCTGGCGATAATCGCCGTCCACCACATAGCGGTCCACGTCCACGTCCAAGAAGCTGTAGTAGAGGCGTAGGTGCTGGAGCTGATTGAGCACGGCCTCCAGCGGGCGCGGGTCCCATAAGCGGATGTTCCGTATGGTCTCCGGGTTCGCAGCGATATCGGCCGCGAGCGTCTCCTCCTGCACGTCGTAGGGGCGGACGTCGACGCGGCCGAGGTCGAACCCCAGCCGCGTCCATTCGATGTTGCGCTCGATGTAGGGGCGCTCGCGCTGTAACTCCGACGGCGAGACGGCGAGGCGCTGGGTGAGCGCAGGCCAGACGAGGCCCGCCAGCAGCCCCGCGATCACCCACAACCCGAACGCCGCGATAATCAACCGCAACGACTGGCGTAGGTTCGCGACGCGCAGCGCGAAGAGCATGATTGCGGCAGCGGTGACAGCTACCAAGGTAAGCAGGATGAGCGCAGGCAGACGAGCGTTGACGTCGGCGTAGGTCGCTCCGGTCACCGCCCCGAAGGAGGAGAAGAGCGTCTCGTACCGGTCGAGGAAGTGGGCGAGAGCAATCGTTAGCATCAGGGCGGCGCTGGAGAGAGCGAGTTGGGTGCGAGCGGCGGGGCTCATCACGGGGTTCATGCCGCGGGCGCTGAAGATGAGCAAATAGATGCCGGCGGTAGTGACAATTGCGACGATTGCCAGTGCCATCAGCCAGCCCTGGATGGTGTGCAGCATGGGCAGCGTGAAGACGTAGAAGCCAACGTCGATCCCGAACTGGGGGTCCTCGACGCCGAAGGGAGTAGCGTTCATGAACCGCAGGAAGAGCTCGTAGCGGTCGGACAGCCCCGAGGCGAAACTGAACGCGATGAGAGCGCCCATCAGTGCGGCGCCCGCGATGATCGCCCCCCGAATCCAAGCGTACATGGATTCCGAGAATGGAAGGACCGTCGGCCCCCAGGCCGCCCTGAACGCGGCGCGGTACACGAAGCCTATCGTCGCCGCGCTGACGATGAGTCCCGCTAGAAAGAGCCAGATCCGGGTGAAGAGGACAGTGCTATAGACGCTTCGGAAGCCGAGGTTGGAGAACCACAGCCAGTCGGTGTACGCGCCGCGCAGGAAGTCCAGGACTAAGTAGAGAAAGAAGAGCGCGATGGCTCCCAACCCCAGCTTGAGGAAAGGCCCCACCTGTTGTGGGAACAGAAAGCGCCCGATGCGCCACGTGCCCTCGGCCTCCCCGTCGTCGTCCGGATACATCGCCATTGGCGCCAGCCCTAAACGACGGTCGTTCCGGTCGCCGAACCGTCGAGGCAAGCGAGGAGCGCGCCGGGGCGGGTGCCGTTGACGATGCTCGCCTTTGCGCCGGCAGCCCGCGCCTCGATGCATGCTTCGAGCTTCGGGATCATGCCGCCCTTGACGATGCCGGAGCTGACCAGCTGCTCGCCGCTTGCCAGCGGCACGCGTTCGATCAGGCGCCCGTTGGCGTCAAGGATGCCGTCCACGTCGGTCAGGAAGACCAGATGCTGAGCCCCAATCGTCGCCGCGATTGCGCCTGCCGCAGAATCGGCGTTGACGTTCAATAGCTGACCCGCGTCCGACGCGTCAACGGCAATCGGCGCGATGACGGGGGCGTATCCCGCGTTGAGCAAGGCATTCACCGCGGAAGGATCGACGTCGAGAGCGCCGGCTACGAAGCCTAGCCGGGAGTCCGTGATAGTCCCGCGCAGCAGGTTGGCGTCGGCCCCGGAGAGCCCGGCGACGTTCGCGCCAGCTGCCTGGAGCGCGGCGACCAGTTGCTTATTGATGAGGCCCGCGAGGACGGCGACGGCGACTTCCAGGCTTGGCTCGTCGGTCACACGAAGTCCGCGCACGAACTCGGCGCGTATGCCAAGCTTGGCCATCCACGAGGTTATGGCGGGCCCGCCGCCATGCACAACGACCGGCTTCGCGCCCCGCCGTTGGAGCTCAGCGATGTCGTCGAACGAAGTGTCGTCAGATCCCAGCGTACTGCCGCCAATCTTGACGAGGATGGTCGCGCCGTTTGCTTCCATGGGTAGCCCTTGCGCCTTAGGCGGCGCAGCGTCTTACGTGGTGTAAGCGCTGTTGAACTGGACGTACTCCTCGGTGAGCTCGCAGCCCCACGCCGTGGCGGAGTGTTCCCCGAGCCCGAGCTTCACCGTAAGCCCGACCGCGTCGCGGCTCATGATGGCGATGACGCTCTCGCGGTGGAATGGGATGGGAGTGCCTCCCTCCATGATGGCGACGTCGTTGATGAAGAAGCTGACCCTTCGCACGTCGAGCTCGGCCCCGCTGTATCCCGCGGCGCAGACGACGCGGCCCCAGTTCGGGTCGTTGCCGTGTATCGCTGATTTGACGAGCATGGAGGACGCGATTGCGCGGGCCGCGAGGCGCGCGTCGCCTAGGCTGGCTGCCTCCTCCACCCGGACGGAGAAGATTTTGCTGGAGCCTTCCGCGTCCCGCACGAGCTCGCGGGAAAGGTGAGAGCAGAGCGCGCGCAGCGCCCCGGTGAACGCCTCCGCGTCCGGCCCACCCTCGCCTATCTCTGCGTTCCCCGCCGCGCCGTTGGCCAGCAGTATAACCATGTCATTCGTGCTGGTGTCGCCGTCGATGGTCACCATGTTGAACGTATCGTTGCTCGTCTCGCGGAGCGCAGCATCGAGGAACGCGCCGTTCACGGCGGCGTCCGTCGTCAGGAAGGCGAGCATGGTGGCCATGTTCGGGTGAATCATGCCGGAGCCCTTGACGCAGCCGCCGAGAGTGACGGTCTCTCCGCCGGAGCACTGGAACGTCACCGCCGCGGACTTGGGCACGCGGTCGGTGGTCATGATGGAGCGGGCGAACCCGCTCCCGCCTTCCCGGTTGAGGGCGATGCCCGGCATGCCGCTTCTGATGAGCGCCATGGGCAGCTCCACGCCGATGACGCCGGTGGTCCCGATGCCTAACTCGCCGGAATCAATGCCCAAGTGCCCTGCGGCTAGGTCCAGGCATTCCCTCGCATCGGTCATACCCTGCTCGCCCACTCCGGCGTTGGCGATGCCGCTTGTCACGAAGACCCCCCGCACCTTTCCTGCGCCGACGTTCTCGCGGGTCAGCGTGACCGAGGGCGAGACGAACTTGTTGGTGGTGTAGACGCCCGCCGCACGGCAAGGGGTCTCGGAGAGGAGCAGGCCAACGTCCATCTTGTCTCGCGCGTAGGTCTTGAGGCCGACGTATGAAGCCCCGGCGATGAACTGCTGCGGGCTCGTAACGGAACCGTCCGGCAAGAACTGGGCGTCTTCGCTCATCTCATACCCCAAAATGCAGATAGTGGCCCCGACGAGCCGGGGCCACCGAACGAGTCTAGCAGGAAAGCCGCGCCCGCCTCAACGAGCCCGCGGGCGTGAGGCGCGTCCGCCGGCTGCTCCAGCCCCGCTACGGACGGGGTTGGCGCTCATTGTCCTCTAGTGCGGCCTCGCGTTTCGCCTGCTCTTCAGGCGTGCGCACGTTCCTGAACATCAGATAGAGCGAAACGACGTAGGCGGTCTTGAGCAGGCCGGACCCGACAAGGGGCGCGCTGACGGCTAATGCTTGGAGGACGCCGGTGGAGAGCGTAGGGCCGATGGTGCCGGAGATGGAGCGTCCGAGGATGTGGATGCTCGCCATCGCGACGCGCTCGTGCGGCTGTACGACGGACATGATGTACGAGTCCCGCGCAGGCACGTCTATCTGATCGAACAGCGATCTGAACAAGAGCAACGCCACCGCCAGCCACGCCCACGGCGCGAACGCCACTCCCAGCAACAGCAATGCGGATGGGAAATGCGCCCATGTCATCGTGTTGACCAGCCCGATGCGGTTCGCGACCTTCCCCGCCGCCCAGATCGACCCCACTCCTATGACCTGCGACAGGAAAAAGAGCACGGCCAGGGAGCCGAGGTCCAGTCCGAACCGTTCGCTGAACCAGAGGGCCAGCAGACCACGGACGATGACAGCGCCCGCGAGGTGGTCGAGGCTGAATAGGGCCGTAAGCGTGTAGATCCTGCGTCGTGAAGGAAGGCGCAGGGGGTTTACCCATTCGCGCCGTTCCCGCTCCGCCTCCACCTGAACGGAGAGCAGCGCAAACAACGCGAAAACCCCCAAGCGCAGCGCCACGAGCGCTCCCAATACGATGCGGAATGAGGCGAGTTCGCTGAGTCCCCCGAACGATTGCAGCACGACGGGCAGCCCGGCAGCCAGGGCTCCGAGCGCAGCGGCGGACGCTGCAGTGACCCTGTACAGGGCGAAAAGCTCTGTCCGTCGGGAGGGCTCAACCACTCCCGCGAGCGCCGCCTGTTCGAGCGATTGCGTTGGCCCCACGTTCCCGCCGGCGCCGGTGAGTGAACCAACGAACGCGAACGTCAGCAGCAGAAGCGGCTCCATCGTCGCAATCAGTACGATGCCGCCTGCCAGCGTCATCCCGGTATACGCGGCGAGCAGCGTGCGCCGCCCAACCCGCTCGCTGACGAGAGTGGCGACGAACGAGAGCACCGCTGTGCCAGCGAACCCCAGACTGAAGAACAGCCCTATCTGAAACGCCGGGAGGCCGAGCTCGGCAAGATAAACGCCTAGAAGGACGGCCAGCACGCCTTGTGAGAACGTGTGGAGCGTCCGCGCCGCGATGATGACGGCGGCGTCCTTGCTGATCCAGCTGTGGCGGACTATGCCCATCGGGCCTCGCTACCTGAGCGCGTAGAGGTCCGCGCAGTTGTCCCAGAGAATCTTCCGTTTGGCGTCGTCCGCCAGGTCGTGGTGGCTGAGGAACTCCTTCACCGACTCGGGGAACTCCGAGTCGTGGTGGGGGTAGTCCGACGAGAACACGATGTTTCCGTCGCCGACGGCATCGACGGTGTAGCGGAGCTCGGACTCGTCGGCCTCCGTGCCCACGTAGCAGTTTCGCTTGAAATATTCGCTGGGGAGCATGGTGAGGAAGGGAGCGTCCCACTCGCGGTAGAGGCTGTAATCCCGGTCCATCCGGCCGAGCCAGAAGGGAACCCAGCCGGCATTGGCCTCCAAGTAGGCCGCACGCAGACGGGGGAAGGTCTCGAACACGCTGCCGCAGATCATGCTGATGACGGCCTTCATCATGCCGATGGGGTGCGAGCAGGCGTGGAGCATGAGCCGGTTTTGACCGAACTCGGAGCCGTCCTGCCGGTAGGCGGAGCCGGTCCCTTCGTGAAAACCGACGGGCACGTTGAGCTCCTCCAGCGTCGCCCAGAGCTCTGAATAGTCGGCGCTGTGCAAGGTGACCCCGTTGACGAAGTTGGGGCGCATGTAGATCCCAACTGCGCCCAGCTCCAGGACAGCGCGGCGCGCTTCCTTCACCGCCTCTTTGGGGTCGTGCTGAGGGACCATCGCCGCGACCTTCATGCGGTCGGGGTCGGTCTGGCAGAGGTCGTACAGCCAGTCGTTGTAGGCCCGGCAGACGGCGGCGGAGAGCTGGCCGTCCACGTTGTCGAGCCCGTTGGGCACGTATAGGCAGACGGTGGGATACATGACCGCGATGTCGATGCCTTCCATGTCCATCGCCTCGAGTTGGGACGGGCCGTCGTAGCCGCGCTCGCGCATGGGGCGGCTGGCCTCGTCGGCGCGGCTGCTCATGCCTTGCATGCGATGGGGGTTGTCGACGTCGCAGGCAGGGAGGCGTTCGCCCTGGAAAAGGAACACGCCGCCGCGCTTGCCGGGGGCGCGGGAAATCTGGGGCGCCCACGCGGCAAAGCGCTTATCGATGTACTTGTCGAACATGTCCGACGGCTCGATGACGTGCATGTCCGAGTCCATCACCTTGTATCCGTTTTGCGCCATATGGTTCCTCCGTGGATTGGGTCGAATGCCTATTAGACGAATCTTGTCCGCTTGCTGCGGGCTTTCTGGGACGTGGGGGTCGGCAGCTTCTCGGAGGAGAGCGTTTCGTAGACCAGCCGGGCGAAGTACTCGCGGTCGGCGCCGCTGATCGCGGCTTGCTCATGCGCCTCCTGAAGAGCGAGGGGGTAGCCGTGGCCCTTCACCGACTGCGAGAGCAGGCCCGCATGGGCTAGGGCGACTGCCTCTGGGCTGCTCCAAGTCGGCATCTCGACCCTCGCAATCTCCTCGCCCACGTTCACGTAGAAGAAGGCGATTTGGTGGTCGCCGTAATAGTCCGTGACGATGGTCGACGTGCTGCGAAAGAGGGGCGAACGCTCCCCAACGCGGAGGGTCGCGGAGAAGAGGTCGGCGTCCGTGACATCGGCGACAACGTCGCAATTGCGGTCGCCGCGTCCCAGCTGGCCGCAGTTGGCGTCACAGTTGACCTTGTCCCACCCGCACACCCCGTGCGAGATGCGCACCGCGTTCACGACCTCGGAGCTTCGCGGCAGGCTGATATGGCTGGCGACTGCGAGCGTCCGCCTTTCGGACTCGGCGCGCAGGCGGTCCATCGCCGTCGCGAGTCGGCGGTCGATGAACTCCTTGCGTACGAAGTCTGGATAGGCCCCGCCGGCGGGCCCCCACAGCACGAGGGTCCCGTCGAGGAGAGCAAGGACCGGCAGCCCTTCGGGAGCGCGCTCGACCACGTCGGCCAGGGCCTCGATCTCCGTCACCGCGCGGAGCATGCCCAGCAGCGCGCCCTCGATTGGCGCCTCGCGCGGCCCATGTGGATCGCGCAGCATCAGCGACGACTCGTCGGCGCAGAGCGTTGGCTGGCTCCAGAGGTCAGCGCGGGGAATCTCGCCGTACCGCAGCAGGACATAGCCCAGGTTGATGAGGTAGCAGCGGGCGGGCCCGTGGCGGTCAACGTCCACGTGGGAGCCATCGACGGCCGCGACGGCGTGGTCGACGGGCAATGAAGGCGCTGGATAGCTCCCTGCCAGCGCGCCGTCCAGGCCGGCGATGAGCCACGTGGCCTTGCCCGTCTGGCGGCGGGCCTCGACGTCGCTGGGGTCGGCGGCCCCGAAGCGCTGCACAGCCGCTGCCAACGCTTCGACATGGGCGATCCGCTGTCCCCGTAGCATGCCGGCGGCCCCGTAGAGCTGACCAGCCGTCGTGGTGAGGTCTAGGGCCATGGCCCGATGGTCGGCCAGCGCGCCCCGCAGCGCAAGGGGGGACGGGGGTTGGGGTGGTGGGGCCGAGGGGGGCAGGGGTCTCCCTTCCGGGCTGTGATCTTTCGGTAGTAAATCAGCATCTTGGTGGGGGTTTTTACTCGTAAGGGTCTGAAGTTCGTGTCGCTGAAAGGGGTACTTTCTGTTTCTTGGTCTAGGCTGTTTAGCAGGCCACGGCCTGCTTCCCGCGACCAAGGCGCCGACAGAAATAAAAAACACGTCTTCAAGGCCGACCCTTGGAGGGGAGGCTCCAGAACCAAGCGCCTGCGCCATTGGCGCCGCCGCTGGCGCTGACGCGGCTCGAATGGACGTTGTTGAAGGCGCACGCCTGTTCGAGGCGGTACCGGGAGATGCCCAGCTGGGCGGCCCTGCGTTTGATGCGGGAGGCGGGCTGGGGGTCACCGGCTTCGGCGGCGCATGGGCATAGGGGGTTGCCGCATGGGAGCGCGCGGGAGATGGCGAGTAGGTAGTTTTCATTTTGGGGTGAGGGCATGGAGGTGAGCCTGTCGTTGGGGGATGCGGAAAAGCCCTGGGAAGCATGGCGACCCAGGGCCTCCTGGGTTAAGGATACATGGGGGAAGTGGGTTGGAGTAAGGGGCAAGTGTCGTGGTGGAGGGCTCCTCCGCCGCCTGCGCGGGAATCTGTCATGCGGGCCTGTCGGCCCACACCACAACCGGCGAAAATAGGGGGTGGAGGACGGAGGGAGGGATCGCGGTGCTGTCGCCCCACTACGAGGTTCCCGCCTGCGCGGGAATGACGGAAAGGGGGCGTGGGCGCCTATTTTCGAGGGAATGACGGAGGGGGCAAGACTGGCGGAACCAGGCGGGAATCTCGGGGAAGAGTTCAGGCGCTCGGCGCGAGCCTTTCGATGGCCGCGCGGAAGCCTGGGGCGGCGCCTTCGAGGGTCCGTTGGTCGACGCAGTAGGAGATGCGGAAGTAGCCGGGCATGCCGAACCCGCGGCCGGGCACGACGAGGACGCCCTCCTGCTGTAGGGCGTCGATGAGCTGCATCTCGTCGGCAACCGGCGACTCCGGGAACATGTAGAACGCGCCCTCGGGCTTGCGCACCCGGTATCCCGCCGACGTGAGGACGTCGTAGAGGTAGTCGCGCTTCGCCTGATAGTCGCTCACGTCGACAGTGACGTTCTGCAGGCCTCGAACGACGTGCTGCATGGTTGCCGGCGCGTTCACGAAGCCGAGCACCCGGTTGCAGAAGGTGAAGGCGTCCATCAGTTCGCCGGCCTGCGGGTCATCGGGGCGGACGGCGATATAGCCGATGCGGTCGCCGGGGAGCGCCAGGTCCTTCGCGTGGGAGGTGACGGTGATCGTCCGCTCGTAGTCGAGTTGGGGGAAGGGGTACGTCAGGCCGTCATAGATCAGCTTGCGGTACGGCTCGTCGCTCACCAGGTAAATCTCCACGCCGAGCTCGTCGCTCTTGCGGCGGAGGAGGTCGGCGATGTCCGCGATCAGCGACCGGGGGTAGACGGCGCCGGACGGGTTGTTGGGCGAATTGAGAATGACGAGCTTGGAGCGCGCGGTGAGCTTGCTTTCCAGGTCCGCGAGATCAGGGACGAATTCGCGGTCGCAGCCGACCACGACCGGCACGGCGCTGTGGTTGCTCGCGTAGAAGAGGTACTCGGCGAAATAGGGCGTGAGGATGACCACCTCGTCGCCGGGGTCGCAGAACGCGTGCACCACGACGTTCAGCGCGCCCGCTGCTCCCACGGTCATCATCACATGCTCCGCGCCGTACGCCAGACCCGTCTCGGCGGAGAGCGAGTCGGCGACTGCCTGCCGCGTCTCGGGATAGCCGGCGTTGGGCATGTAGCGGTGCGCGCCAGGGACAGGGGAGTCGGCAAGCCGTCGGAGTTCGTCGAAGAACTGGGCGGGCGGCTCGACGACAGGGTTGCCCAGGGAGAGGTCGAACACGTTCTCGTCGCCGCGCTCGCGCTTGAGGGCGATGCCCAGCTCGAACATGCGGCGTATCCATGAACTGTTCGCCAGCTGCTCCCGGACGTTGGACGCTATGGGCATGGATTCTCCCGAAGGCGAGGTATGGGCTGATGCGAGGATAGGGGGGCGGCCAGCGCGCCGCAACCGGCCCGCCGCCTGCTAACATGAGGGTAAGCCCACTTGGTCCGGGGGAGTAAACCGATGCCTGCGCAGACAGGGAAGCGCTTCGAGTGCGCCGAGCTTGGCGCCCAGTACATGATTACGAAAGGCGGGGACGCGGAGCTATCCTGCGCCGCCGCTGCCGACGGCGAGGCCGACCAGCTCGGCAAGCGCTACCAGGACGAGGCCACGGGCGTCATGGTCCTCTGCACGAAGGCAGGGACTGCTCGAGTCCAGTGCGACGGCAGGCCGATGACGATGCTCGCGCCCAAGACGTTGCCGTCGTCCGATTAGCCGTCCTTCATCCACTCGTACAGGTAGTAGTGCTCCCTCGTCATGCCGAGGGACTCGTAGACCCGTTGGGCGCGCTCATTGCTCTGGTCGACGTACAACCTGAGCCCCACGAGCTCGTCCGACTGCTCGACCTGTCGCCGGAAGTGCTCGTAGAGCGTCGAGAACACCCTGTGGCGGCGCGCCTCGGGGCGGACGTAGACCGAGTGGACCCATACCACCGTTCCATTCCGCCAGTCGCTCCACTCGGGGACCGTCATGAGCATGCCGACGGGCCCGTCTTCGGACTCGGCGACCCAGTACTCGGCGGGGACGCTGCCGTTGAGCACGGCCCGGACGCCCTGGGTTAGCGCGGCGCGGTCGAGGGTCGCGCCCTCGCTCTCGCGGGCCATCTCCACCTGGAAGTCGACGATGAGGGACAGCTCATCGGGAGTTGCGCGGCGGACGTTGTACATGGCCGAATACTAACCGACGGTGCGCGGGGACTCCTCCCCCGCGCTACGCGCGACCCCTCCCGTCTGCGGGAGGGGCATCAGGCACTTGTTCAGAGGTCCCGGGAATAAAGCGAAAGCGCCCCTGTAGAGAGGGGCGCTTCCCTGTCGGCGACGTGTTCCGAGCCTAGTGGCCGCAGCCGCAGCTGCCGTTCCCGCAGGCGCAGCCGCCCCCGCTGGAGGCGATGTTCGGGTTCTCGATAACGAACCCGCTGCGCATCAGGCCTTCCGAATAGTCAATCGAGGCGCCGTCGAGGAGGGGGGCGCTGTCGATGTCGGCGATGACGCGGACGCTGGACTCGTACAGGACCATGTCGTCGTCCTCGACGCCGTCCTCCAAAGACAGCATGTACTGGGCGCCGTGGCCATTCGGCACGACGATGACCCGGAGAGCTGCCTCGGGCTGTCCCTCTTCGGCCAGAATCTCCGCGAGCTTCTCTGCTGCGAGGTCGGTAACCGTAATCATCGTGTGTGCTCCTTCATCGCAGGGTTTGCGATTTATGCAGGCTAGCAGCGGCTCCCCCGAGCGTCAAGGCGGGATAGGTCTGTTCACTTGGGGATTGTCGTGCTGCCCGCTCCTCGCCTCTCCCGTCAAGGCGGAGTACAAACGGGAGAAGGGTTTAGGTTGCTAGACTCAGGGCATGACGCACCCACTGGCCCTCTACGTCCATATACCGTTCTGCCTGTCGAAGTGCCCCTACTGCGACTTCAACACCTACGCCGGCATCGAGTCGCTCATGCCCGCTTACGTCGACGCACTCGACCGCGAGATAGAGCAGTGGGGGGCGTGGCTGGGCAGACCCACGCTCGCCAGCCTGTTCTTCGGGGGCGGCACGCCTTCCTACCTGCCGACCCGCGACCTCAGCCGCTTGATGCGAACGGTCGGGTCGGCGTTCGAGCTGCCGGACGACGCCGAGGCGACCATCGAGGCGAATCCTGGCGACTGCGCCCGCGAGCGGCTCCAGGCCATGCGCCGATCCGGCTTCAACCGCATCTCGATGGGCGTGCAGTCCTTCGACGATCATGAGCTGCGGATGTTGGGTCGCCGGCATAGCGCGGACCGCGCCGTCCAGGCCGTCGAGGATGCGCGCACGGCCGGATTCGACAGCGTGAGCATCGACCTGATGTTCGGCCTGCCCAATCAGTACGTCTCGGCGTGGGCGCACTCGCTCGAAGAAGCTGTCGCGCTGGACACGAGCCATCTGTCGGCCTACGCGCTGACCTTGGAGGGCGGGACGCCCATGGAGGCCGACGTCCGGCTCGGCCGCACGCCCGAGCCGGACCCTGATCTGGCGGCTGAGATGTACGCCCTCGCGCAATCGACGCTTGCGTCGGCGGGCCTAGCGCAGTACGAGGTCTCCAACTGGGCAAAGCCGGGCCGGGAGAGCGTGCATAATCTCGCGTACTGGCGCAGCCTGCCGTACCTCGGCGTCGGCCCCGGCGCGCACAGCTATCTCTACAACATCGGAGACACAGGTCCGTTCGGCGTGCGGTTTGCAAATGCCAAGCCACCACGGACCTATATGGAGCGCGTCGCCGCCTGGGCGGCGGATGGGCCGATTGGACCGGCAAGCATCGCCGCAGCCGCCGCGACCGACTATTGCGAGGAGATTGACCGTTCCATGGCGATGGTGGAGACGATGATGATGGGCCTGCGCCTCAATCGGGGCGTGGCCGACGTCGAGTTCCACGCTCGCTTTGGAGAGGGCATCGCCGACGCCTTCCCCGGCCCCGCCGCCGAATGCGTTGAGCTCGAGCTGCTCGAATGGTCAGACGGCGCTCTGCGCCTGACGGACGCGGGCCGTCCCCTCGCCAACGAGGCCTTCCTTCGGTTCGTCGGCGGGGTCACACGTTGAAGAGGAAGTTGACTACGTCGCCGTCCTGCATGGGATAGGTCTTGCCTTCGGTGCGGAGGAGGGCTTGCTTGCGGGCTTCCGGGAGGCTGCGGACGCGGGCGAGGTCTTCGTAAGAGACGACCTCTGCGCGGATGAAGCCTCGTTGGATGTCGGAGTGGATCTTGCCCGCGGCCTCGACGGCGCTGGAGCCTTTGGTGATTGTCCAAGCGTGGGTCTCGTCCGGGCCTGTCGTGAGGAACGAGATGAGGCCGAGGAGGTCGTAGGAGAGGTTGATCATGCGGTCGAGGCCGGGCTCGCCGGCGTCGAGGGACTCGCGGAACTCGGCTTCGTCCTCAGGGGTCATCTGGGCGAGCTCCATCTCGAGCTTGCCGCAGAGAGCGGCGGCGCCGATTCCCTTGCGGGCCAGCTTCGCGGCCATCTCCGACTCGATGCCGGGAGTACCGGCGACGTCGTCCTCGCCGATGTTGAAGACGACGATGAGGGGCTTGGCGCTGAGGAGCTGAAAATTATCGAGGACAGGCTTCGCCTCGGGGGGCAGCTCTTGTTCGCGGACGGGGGTCTCGCTTTCGAGTCCCGACTTGATGGCCGCGATGAGGCTTTGCTCCTTCGTGAGCTGATCGCGCTCCGTCTGCTTGGCAGAGCGCAGCTGTGCGGCAATGCGGTCCTGCCGCCGTTCCAGGATGGCGAGGTCGGAGAACATCAGCTCGAGATGGAGTGTGGCGGCGTCGCGATAAGGGTCAATCGTCTCCTCGACGTGGGGTACGGAGGGGTCGTCGAAGGCGCGGGCCACGAGGAGGAGGGCGTCGCACCGCTGGAGGAGGCTGAGGTACTCGCCGCCGATGCCCTTGGTCTTGCCGAGACCCTCGGGGACGGCGGGGATATCGATGTACTCGACCTCGGCCGGGACGATCTTCTTGGGTTTGGAGATGTCGGCGAGGTCGTCGAGGCGGGGGTCGGGCACCTTGGCGATGCCGATGTTGGGTTGGGAGGAGCCGGCGCGGAAGGACGCCGTTTCGGCGTGGCCGCGTGTGACGGCGTTGAAGATGGTAGTCTTGCCGGCCTGGGGCAGGCCGAATATGCCGATGGCCAAGAGGTAACCTCGCTGGACAAAGATAGAGCCCCGAAAGGCCGGGGCCGGACATGTGAGATTTTAGCTTGTTTCGTGGGGGAGGGGGTTAGCGCCTCCCGTTTGCAGGCGGCCCCCTCTCAGTCTCCCCCGCAGACAGGGGAGAGGTTTTGGGGTGGGCTAGGCTAGGTCGAGGGGGATGGCGAAGCGGCGGGCTAGCGATTCGAGCTCCTGATGGACGGCGGCGCTCATGGGGATGCCGTTCGCCAGGCGGTCGCGCTTGCGCTCGGCCTCGGGTTCGCCGGTCATGTAGACGCGGTCCACGCCAAGGGCAGGGGCCGCGTCGTGGACCATACGGACGAGGGAGTCGATGCGGGAGCGGAAATCGGCGGCCGGCATGAAGCGCTCGATGTCGATAGCGATGTAGGCCCCGCTGGATACGAGGGGGTCCTCGCCGAAGCGCTTCATCTCCGGCGTGTCGGCGCCGAAGGTCCCGCCGGAGAGCACGCCGGTTAAGGACTCGATCATGACGGCGAGGCCGAAGCCCTTGTAGCCGCCGGCCCATTGGAGGTAGCCGTTCGCGAGCACCTCGGTGGCGTCGCTGCTCGGCTGGCCGGTGCGGTCGAGGCCCCAGTCCATGGGAATCGGGGCTCCCTTCTTCTCAGCGATGCGGAGCTTGCCGGCCGCGACCATGGAGGTGGCCATGTCGAGGACGATGGGTTCTTCCTCGCCTGCGGGGAACGCGACGCTGATGGGGTTGGTGGCGAGGATGGGAGTTGTGCTCCCGAACGGAGGGACGATGCGCGGGCCGTTGTTCATCGCGATGCCGATGAGTCCGTTGGCGGCGGCGGTCATGGAGTAGTAGCCGACGAGGCCGGTGTGCGTCATGTTGCGGGCGACGCTCATGCCGATGCCGTTCCTCTTGGCCTGGTCCATAGCGAGCTGCATACCGAGCCGGGCCCCGAGCATTCCGAAGCCGTTGCCGCCGTCGATCAGGGAGCAGGCGCCGTCCTGGGAGAGGACGCGGGCGTCGGCGGTCGGGTTGAGGAGGCCGCGGTCGCGCATCTCGACGTATCCGGCAAGGCGCGTCGCCCCGTGGGAATCGACGCCCCAGAGGTCGGCTTCCGTAAGGACGCTGGCGACAAGATCGGCGTCGGCGGACGGCGTTTCCATGCCGCGGACGACCGAGGCGATGAAGGGACGGAGTTTCTCGGCGCGGACGGGGATGACGCCGGACTCGGTCATCGCGCTATTCCTGACTCCCAAGGCCTTGCATAACTGCCCAAGGCCAGGGATTCGGGGGCGAGGTTCCCGCCTGCGCGGGAATGACGGAAGGGGTTATGCAAAGGTCTGATTCCGGTGGAGAGGGGCGAAGAGGAAGATGAGCGCGCCGGGAGCGGCGACTACACCGGCGAGCCAGAAGATGTTGCGCAGGGAGCCGGTGGCGTCGACTACCGCCCCCATCACGATGACGCCCACGGTCGCCCCGAGGAGACTGCTGAGGAACATGAGGGCCACTGTGGAGCCCTGCAGGCCTGCGGGAGCGGCGTCCATGGCGGTCGCGTTGATGACGTCCTGGCTCGACCAGAGGAAGAGGCCGGCCAAGGCGAGGGAGAGAGTGAGGACGATGCCGGAGCCCGCGGAGCCCATGACGAACATGCTCACGCCGATGACGGCCATGGCGACGACGATGGGGATGCGCCGGCCAATGCGGTCGGAGAAGTAGCCGAAGGCGGGGCCGGCGCCGACGCCGAGGAGGGTGAGGAGGGAGACGTGGAATCCGACGCCGAAGCTGTCCATGCCGAGGTCCTGAGCGAGGTAGACGGGCATGAAACTGAGTAGGCCGAAGTGGGAGAAGGAGCGGGTGAAGTTTGCGTAGGCGAGGCTGACGTAGACGGGGTGCTTCAGTAGCCCGACGGTGTCGAGGAGGCGTGTGCTACGGGCGGGGGTTTCGACGGGCGCGGTTCTGGCGCCTGCGAGCAACCAATAGAGGAGGACGGTGATGGCGACGGCGGGTATGAAGCTGATGAGGGTATAGAGGCGCCAGTCGTCGGCGAGCCAGGCGACAAGGACGAAACCGACGACGAGGGGACCGAGGGCCTCGCCGGCGCCGGAGCCCGAGCCGTGGAAGGCGATGGCCATGCCGCGTCGGGAGGGGAAGCGGTTGCTGAGCATGGATATGGCGGGCGGGTGCCAAAAGGATGCGGCGACTCCCCCCAACGCGGCGAGCGCGACGACGGGCCACACCCAGGGGGAGCGTCCGGACAGCATCATGAAGAGGGCGGCGAAGAAGAACGATGCCGGGAGCATCCAGTGCCAGTAGTTGCGGAGGCGGTCGGACGCGTAACCGACGAAGAAGTTGGGGAAGCCGCCGGCGAGCTGCTTCACGAGGCCGATGACGGTGAGGCCGCTCGCCGTGATCTCGTACTCTTCGACGATGAGGGGAAGGAAGACGGCGAAGGCCGCGATGTACCAGTGCTTGAGGCCGTGGCCTATCGCGATAGTGGCGATGTAGGTCGGGCCCGAGGCGCGGAATGATGAGCCGCTAGCGCCGGCTGATGTTTCACTTGTCATAGTCGGAAGCCGACGGCTGCTCCGTTGGCGAGCGTCGGACGACGTGCATGATAAACGTTCGCGGGCAGGGGCGCGGGGCGCTCGTGGCGGGCCGCATGACCGGATAGGCTCGCCACGGATATTTCCACAGACCTTATAGAGGCCATCGCCCTCGTAGGGGCGGGGGAGGGGAGTTGAGTTCGGCGATGGCGGCGGGGAGGTCGAGCACCCCTTGATATATCGCGGAGCCGACAATGGCGCCCTCTACGCCCAGGCTCGCAAGGGTGCGGAGGTGGTCGATGCCGGCGACGCCGCCGGATGCGATAAGCCGGGCGGTAGGGTCGGCCTGCTCGGCGCGGCGGACCATCCCAGCGACGGCCTCGAAGTTCGGGGAGGTGAGGGCGCCGTCGCGGGCGATGTCGGTGTAGATGAAGCGGCGGACTCCTGCCGCAGTCATGGCGTCGAGGAGGTCGGCGGCGGTCGCGGCGCTGCCCTGGGTCCATCCGGAGACGGCGACCATGCCGTCGCGGGCGTCGATGCCGATGACTACCCGCTCCTCGCCGTGGCGGGCGATGGCGTCCCGGACGAGGGCGGGGTCTTGAACAGCGACGGTGCCCAGGATGACGCGTCCTGCGCCGTCCGCGATGGCGGAGTCGATGTCGGCGAGGGAGCGCAAGCCTCCGCCGAGCTCGATGGGGATCGCGACGGCGGCGGCTATCGCGCGCACCTGGGCGGCTTGTGTGCGGCGGCCATCTTTTGCCCCGTCCAGGTCGACGACGTGGATGCGCGAGGCGCCGTCGGCCTCGAACTGTTGGGCGACGCGGGCGGGGTCATTGCCGTAGGTGGTCTGGCGGTCGTAGTCGCCCTGGAAGAGTCTGACGACAGCCCCGGATCGCAGGTCTATGGTGGGGATGATTTCCATCGAGTGGGAGAGGGCTAGGCAGGCCGGGTGGCGAGGCGCGTTATGAAGTTCTCGTAGAGCTTCAAGCCGACATCGCCGCTCTTTTCAGGGTGGAACTGGGTGGCGACGACATTGCCGCGGGCCACGACGCTGGCGAAAGGGACCTCGTACTGAGTCGTACCGACGGTCCAGGAGGGATCGCTTGGGTCGGCATAGTAGGAGTGGACGAAGTAGAAATAGCTGCCCTCCGGGACGCCGTCGAAGATGGGGTGAGGGTGGACGAGGTCAACGGAGTTCCAGCCCATGTGGGGGACTTTCATGCCGCCGGGGAACCGTTTCACGCTGCCGGGGATGACGCCGAGGCCGGGCGTGTCGCCTTCCTCGGAGTGTTCGAGAAGAAGCTGAAGGCCGAGACAGACGCCGAAAAAGGGCTTGCCGTCGGCGATCCAGTCCCGTACGGGTCCGGCCATGCGGTGGGCGTTGAGGGCGGCCATAGCCTGGGGAGAGGCGCCTTGACCCGGGAAGACGACGGCTGATGCGCCGTCGAGCTCAGTGGGCTCGGACACGAAATCGGCCCGGTAGCCAAGGCGCTCGAAGGCCTTCTGCACGCTGCGCAGGTTGCCTGCGCCGTAGTCGATGATTGCGACGGGATCCACGGGCCGATTGTATCAGGGGCATGACCCCCTCTCTAACCCTCCTCCGCCCCCCTCTCTAGCTCTCCCCCGGCAGACGGGAGAGAGGACCGGACATTTCCCGCAGACGGGTCCTTTGCGTGGCCCTATTTCTGGGCGGGCGTAACTCTTTCCACCCATGTTGTGGGGACACCCCCACGCCCCCGGCAGAGGGGCTAAGCCCCTCTGCACTCCCCGGTATTCCAGGCCGGTCCATGGCCCGACAGGCTCACTACGAGCCAGTTTGAGCCTATGCACGGTCCCGCAGGCGGGAGAGAGGACCGGAGCAGACGGCCGGTGCTCAGTACGCCTTCGGAAGCTCCGGCAGGCGGGCGACAGCGTCGCGGCCGATGGCGTCCACGCTGCCTTTGCCGCACATGACCATCGTGGTCTCGACCTCGTCGCGGAGGATGTCGAGCATATGGGCGACGCCGTCGGCGCCGTTGTAGGCGAGACCCCAGAAAAGAGGGCGTCCGAGCATGACGGCGTTGGCGCCGAGAGCCAAGGCTTTGACGACGTCCGTGCCGCGCCGGATGCCGCCGTCGAGGTAGACCTGGACATTGGGTCCGGCGGCCTCTGCGACCTCGGGGAGGGCCTCGATGGTGGGGATGGTGGTGTCGAGGTTTCGTCCGCCGTGATTGGAGACGATGAGGGCGTCGACGCCGTGCTCGGCGCAGAGGGCGGCGTCCTCGCGGGTGATGACGCCCTTGAAGACGATGGGCAGGTTGGTGATGGACCTGAGCCAGGCGACGTCGTCCCATGTGGCGCCGGGGTCGACGGCCCGGCGGCTGCTCATGCCGGCGTCGAACTTGGCCTGCTGGACCTCGGGGCCTTGGGGGGCGATCTTTGCCTCGTCGGCGCGGGGCTGGCGCTGGTAGGCGTTGCGGATGTTGCGCTCACGCTTGGGAGGCCAGACGGCGTCGAGGGTGACGCAGATGGCGGAGTAGCCGTTGTCCTCGGCCATGTGAACGCGGTCGACGGTCTGCTCGCGGTCACGGTAGAAGTACGTCTGGTACCAGAGGGGGGCGTCAGCGACGCGAGCAACCTCTTCCGGAGGGACGGAGCAGTTTGCGCTGATGGCGTGGACGGTGCCGAAGCTCCCGGCGCCTCTGGTGGTGGCAAGCTCGGCCTCCGGGTGGGCCCTACGGTGGCCGCCGCAGGGCGAGAGCATGAAGGGCGCAGGGATTCGATGGCCGAGGACGGTGGTGGTCAGGTCGGAGCCGGGAATCCCTGCGAGCATACGAGGGCGGAGGGCGATGTGGTCGAAGACGGAGCGGGTGCGCGCGAGGGTTATCTCGTCGGTGGCCCCGCCGGCGATGTAGTCCCACTCGCTGAGGGCGAGAGTCTGTTGGGCGATCGCTTCGAGCTCGTAGAGGTTGATTGGCTCGTTGGCCATGACTGCTCCTTATCGATTCCTTATGAATTGCGGTCGTTAGGCGCCGTCCTGGGCGGTGAGTTTCTCGAAAGGAAGGGCGCGGTCTTCGTAGCGGGCGAGCATGAAGACGAGGTCCGACGCGCGGTTGAGGTAACGGAGGAGCTCGTCGTTCTCGATCATGTCTTGGGACTTCATCTCGACGACTCGCCGCTCGGCGCGGCGCAGGGTGGACCGGGCGAGGTCGAGGGCCGCGGACGCTTGGGAGGCGCCGGGGATGATGAAGCTGCGGGGCAGCTCAATCTGTTCGCCGAGGGCGTCGATGTCGCGCTCCAAGGCCGCGGTCATCTCGGGGGTGACGACGCTGAAGTGCATCTCGAGCTTGGCGTATTCGGCCCTTGCAGTGGCGAGCTCGGCGCCCACGGTGAAGAGTTCGCGCTGGAGGCGCTTGACGATGCGCCGGACCTCGGGGTCGTTGGAGAGGGAGCGTCCGAGGCCGAGGGCGGAGACGGCTTCGTCGCTGGCGCCGTAGGCTTCGGTGCGGAGGTCGCTCTTGGAGATGCGGCCTCCGTAGAGCAGGCCGGTCTCCCCTTCGTCTCCCTGCTTCGTATAGACCCTAACGGGGCTTCGTTCCTCGGTCATGCGTGGGAGGCTCCTCTGGTCACGGGGTCCGGCGGATGCTTTAGTCCGCGGCAGTCCGGGGGTGAGGGGGATTATACGTCCGCTGGCCTCCTCCTCAATCCTGGGGTTACCGGGCATGGGCCTAACTAGGCGTTCCGGGCGAGTGAGCGGCGTTGACACGGTAGGCGGGCTACGATAGCATTTCAACGTTCGCGTCCGAAAAGGGCGCGATAGCTTCGTCAAGCGGCGCAGGTGAAAAGCGTATGCCAACGGTAAATCAGCTCGTACGGCACGGGCGTAAGCGCGTGGTCAAGAAGACCAAGGCGCCTGCGCTTCGTTTCGTGCGAAACACCTTGCGCAACCGTGTGTACAGGGGAGAGGGCAGCCCTCAGAAGCTGGGGGTGTGTGTCCAGGTACGGACGGTAACGCCGAAGAAGCCGAACTCCGCTCTGCGAAAGGTGGCCCGTGTCCGTATGACGAATGGGATGGAAGTCACGGCGTACATCCCGGGCGAGGGCCACACGTTGCAAGAGCACTCCGTCGTCCTGATTCGCGGCGGCCGTGTAAAAGACCTGCCAGGTGTGCGTTACCACATTATCCGTGGCGCGCTCGACGCAACCGGGGTTAGCGGCCGGAAGCAGGGACGGAGCAAGTACGGGACCAAGCGCTCCTAAGCATTCCGCTTGAATCCCGCCTCCGGCGGTAGCCGGAAGGTGAGTCGACCCCATGCCGTGAGGCATGGGGTCTGGCGTGGGGTTGCGCATGCTCAGGCGCGTAGGAGAGGAAGAGCAAGCAGATGTCACGCCGACGAAGAGCCGAGCGGCGAGTGATAGTGCCGGACCCGCTGCACGGCAGCGTGCAATTGGCGAGCTTCATCAACCGGGTGATGCACAACGGGAAGAAAACCGTGGCGCAGCGCGCGGTCTACCAGGCACTCGATCAGGTCGCTAAAGACAGCAACCGCGAAGCGATGGAGGTGTTTGACACCGCGCTCCGCAACGTCACCCCGATGGTGGAAGTGAAGCCCCGGCGTGTGGGCGGCGCGACGTACCAGGTCCCTGTAGAGGTCCCCGAGCGCAGGAGGAACGCGCTGGCGATGCGCTGGCTGATCAGGTCGGCTAGGGCGCGCACCGGGCAACCGATGCGGTCGCGTCTGGCGGCCGAGATACTTGACGCCTCCCGTGGGCAGGGCGCCGCCGCGCGCCGCCGCGAGGAGATGCATAGGATGGCGGAGGCGAACCGCGCCTTCGTGCACTATAGATGGTAGGAACAATGGCAGATCTCAATAAGGTGCGGAACATAGGGTTCATCGCCCATATCGACGCAGGCAAGACGACGGTGACGGAGCGGGTGCTGTTCTTCACGGGCCGCACGTACAAGCTAGGCGAGGTCCACGAGGGCACCGCCGTCATGGACTGGATGGCCCAAGAGCGCGAGCGAGGGATTACGATTACGTCCGCCGCGACGCGAGCAGAGTGGAAGGGCCACCAGGTCAACATCATTGATACCCCCGGCCACGTGGACTTCACGGCCGAGGTTGAACGAAGCCTCCGCGTACTCGACGGAGGCGTTGTCGTGTTCGACGCGGTGGCGGGGGTGCAGCCCCAATCCGAGACTGTGTGGCGTCAGGCGGACCGTTACGGCGTGCCGCGCATCTGCTTCGTCAACAAGATGGACCGCATAGGGGCGGACTTCGAGAAAACGATGGACTCAATCCGGCACCGTCTGAAGGCCGTGCCGATTCCCGTGCAGTACCCGATGGGCGCCGAAGACCATTTCCATGGCGTTATCGACCTCATCGAAGAGAAGGCGTGGTTCTTCGAGCGCTCCGGAACGCCCGGCGAGCTTCGGGAGGGGGAGATTCCCTCCGGAATGCGGGACCAGATAGCGAACGTCCGGGAGGAGATGATCGAGCGAGTCGCGGAGAACGACGAGCATGTGCTCGAACAGTTCCTCGCGGGGGAGACGCCTTCTCCAGAGGAGATCAGAGCGGCGCTGCGGCGGGCGACGATCTCCAATAGCGCGGTGCCTGTCGTCTGCGGCTCGGCGTTGCAGAGCCTGGGCGTGCAACTCGTCCTCGACGCCGTTATCGATTATCTGCCGTCGCCGTTGGAAGTTCCCCCGGTGATGGGCAAGCGCCCCGGCAGCGAGGATGAAATCGAGCGAAAGCCAGACGCGTCCGAGCCGTTCGCCGCGCTCGCGTTCAAGGTGGTCTCGGACCCGTACGCCGGCCGTCTGGTGTACTTCCGTGTCTATTCCGGCTCGATGAAGGCGGGCGCGAGCGTCTACAACGCGACCAAGGGCGTGCGGGAGCGGATGGGCCGCATCATGTTCATGCACGCCAACCACCGGGAGGACTCCGAAAGCATCTCGGCGGGCGAGATAGGCGCGGCGGTAGGACTGAAGAATACGTTCACCGGCGAAACGATTTGCGACGAGCGTGAGCCGGTAGTGCTGGAGACGATCCGGTTCGCCGAACCGGTTATCTCGGTTGCTATCGAGCCCAACACGCGGGCGGAGCAAGACAAGCTGACGGACTCGCTCATCAAGCTGGCGGAAGAGGACCCGACGTTCCGCGTGCATCATGACCAGGAGACCAGCCAGACAATCATGTCCGGCATGGGCGAACTTCACCTAGAGATATTGGTTGACCGCCTGCGGCGCGAGTTCAACGTAGCGGCGGCGGTTGGGCGTCCCCAGGTCGCCTACCGGGAAGCAATCACCAAGCAGGCATCGGCGCGTGGCCGGTTCGTCCGTCAGACGGGCGGTCGCGGTCAGTTCGGCGACTGCGTCTTGGAGATTGAGCCGGGGGCGCCAGGCTCGGGGTTCCGTTTCGTGAACCAGATCGTGGGTGGCGCGATCCCGCGGGAGTACATTCCGGCGGTCGGCAAGGGCGCCGAGGAGGCGCTGCACACGGGCGTTGTGGCCGGGTACCCGGTGATGGATGTTGTCGTATCGGTCGTGGACGGCTCCTTCCACGCGGTGGACTCGTCGGAGATTGCGTTCAAGATTGCCGGGTCGATGGCATTGAAGGAGGCGCTGAGGAAGGCGTCGCCGATTCTGCTGGAGCCGGTGATGGAGGTCCAGGTCATTACGCCGGGAGAGTACTTGGGCGAAGTGCTTGCCGACCTGAACGGGCGGCGGGGACGAATCAAGTCGATGGAAGGCCAGGGGGGCACGCAGGTAGTAGAGGCGGACGCTCCGCTGGTGGAGATGTTCGGATACGCGACGTCCCTGCGCTCACTCAGCCAGGGACGCGCGAACCACTCGATGGAGTTCGGGCAGTACGAGAAGGCGCCTGAGTCCACGGTGCAAGCGGTCGCGCGAAGCGCGTAGGAGGAGCGGTAGTGGTCGAGCAAACAGCACGAGCGCGGAGCGCGCCTGCGGCGACGCCGGGTCAGAAGATCCGGATAACGCTGCGGGCCTTCGATCACAAGCTGCTGGACCAGTCGTCGGTGCAGATCGTCGAGGCGGCGGAGCGGACAGGGGCTGCCGTAGCCGGGCCGATTCCGCTGCCGACGCGGATCAAGCGTTTCTGCGTGATCCGGTCGCCCCACATTGACAAGGACTCGCGGGAGCATTTCGAGCTCCGCACGCACAAGCGGCTCGTGGACATCCTCGATCCGAATTCCAAGACGGTGGACGCGCTCACCCGGCTCCAGATGCCGGCGGGCGTGGATATCTCAATCAAGTTGTAAGAGCGATGATCGAAGGACTGATAGGCAAGAAAATCGGGATGACGCACCTCTTTGCTTCAGAGGCGCGGGTGATTCCTGTTACGGTCTTGGAAGTCGGGCCGTGCGTGGTCACGCAGGTGCGGACCGCCGCGCGCGACGGCTATGAGGCCGTGCAGCTGGGTTACGGCCCTGCCAAGCAGCTCACCAAGCCCGCCGCCGGCCACCTCGCCGCCTCGGGCGCCAGAGTCAAGCAGTTGCGTGAGTTCCAAGCGGACGACGTGTCCGAGTACGCGGTCGGTCAAGAGCTTCTGGTCTCGCAGTTCCAGACGGGGGACTTCGTGGACGTGGTCTCGACTACCAAAGGCCGCGGTTTCCAGGGAGCCATGCGGCGTCACGGGTTCAGCGGCGGACAGAAGACGCACGGACAAGGCGACCGGGGCAGGGCGGTTGGGTCGATTGGCGCGGGCACCTATCCAGGGCGCGTGCTGAAGGGCAAGAAGATGCCCGGCCACATGGGCGATAAGCGCAAGACGGTCCGAAAGCTCCGGGTGGAGCTGGTGGATGAGGAGCGCAACCTGCTGATGGTGCGCGGCCCGGTCCCCGGCTCTCGCAACACGACGATAATGGTGCGGTACGCCCACGGCGTCCCTGTCGCGGAACGCATCGTCGCCGAGGAGCCTACCGTATCGTCCGAAGAAACATCCGAGGAGCAGAGCGCGTAATGTGGCTCTCTCAATATGACATCAACGGCCAAGCAGCCGGCCAGATCGAGGCGAGCGACATAGTGTTCGGCGCCCCTGAGAATGCCGAACTGTTGCACCAGGCGCTCGTCTACCACAGCGCGAACCAGCGGCAGGGGACGAGCAGCACGCTCACCCGCGGCGCGGTCCACGGCACGGGAAGAAAGCCTTTCGCCCAGAAGGGCACCGGGCGGGCGCGCCAGGGTTCTTGGAAGTCCCCGCACCATCGCGGTGGCGGAGTGGCGTTCGGGCCGTCGCCCCGGTCATACCGCAAGCGTATGCCGAAACAGATGCGGCGGCAGGCCCTCCGCACGGCGCTCTCAGGGAAGGCGGCGACCGAGCGGATCTTCGTGGTCGACGGGTTGGACTCGATCGAGCAGAAGACGAAGGCGATGGCGGCGACGCTCGCGGGACTGGGGGTCACGGGCTCGGCGCTCGTGGTTACGGGCGCGGGCTCGCAGGCGGGCTTGGCGGTCCGGAACATCCAGCGCGTGAAGGCGATCAACGCGGACATCCTGAACGTGCTTGACCTACTGCGGTTCGACGCTGTTCTCATCAGCCCCGACGCGGTAAAGCGCGCCGATGAGCTGTGGTCGGACACGCGGCGCGTACGCAAGGAGGTCGTGGCATAATGCACGTTTTCCAGGTGCTCAAGTGTCCGGTGATCACGGAGAAATCAACGCTGCTCCAAGAGCAGAACAAGTACGTCTTCGAGGTCTTGCCAAAAGCGAACAAGTCGCAAGTGCGCGAGGCTGTCGAGCGGGCGTACGAGGTGAGCGTTACGAACGTGAATATGGTGAGGAACGCGGGCGAGAACCGACGGCTGCGGAACGGCCGATGGCTTCGGACGCCCGCTGTCAAGAAGGCAATCGTCACCGTCGCTCCAGGCGACACTATCCAACTATTCGAGGGAGCGTAGGGATGCCGCTGAAGCGACTACGTCCAACCAGCCCCGGCGTCCGCGCGGCGGTGCGCCCCGATTTCGCGGAGGTGACGCGCCGGACTCCGCACAAGGCGCTGACCAAGGGCTTGCACAAGAGCGGCGGGCGCAACGTCCGCGGCAAGATGACCGTGCGCCATCGCGGCGGCGGAGCGAAGCGCGCTTGGCGCGACATCGATTTCAAGCGGGACAAGGCGGGCATTCCGTGCCGCGTCGAGTCCATCGAGTACGACCCGAACCGGTCAGCGCGGATCGCGCTGCTGGTCTACGCGGACGGGGCCCGGCGTTACATTCTTGCTCCCAATGGGGTGAAGGTGGACGACAAGCTCATGTCCGGCCCGGATGCCGAGATACGGCCGGGCAACGCAATGCCGTTGGCGAACATCCCTACGGGCATGCTGGTGCACAATATCGAGCTCCAGCCCGGCAAGGGAGGACAGATGTGCCGCGGCGCGGGGACGGGCGCGCAGCTGCTTGCCCGCGACGAGAAGTTTGCGATGCTGCGGCTGCCTTCCGGCCAGATCCGGCGAGTGCCTAGCACAGCGAGCGCAACGATAGGGCAGGTCGGCAATCCTGAGCACAAGAACGCCTCCCTCGGGAAGGCAGGGCGGAACCGCCATCTAGGGAAGCGCCCGCACACCCGAGGCTCCGCCATGAACCCGAGCGACCACCCGCACGGTGGAGGCGAGGGACGCGCAGGAATCGGAATGACGCACCCGAAGACGCCCTGGGGCAAGCCCGCATTGGGCCCGAAGACCCGGCGTCGTTTCCACACGGACGTATTCGTGGTCCGTGACAGGAGGAAGCGGTAGATGTCTCGATCGGTCAAGAAGGGGCCGTACGTCCACCCGAAGCTGGCCAAGAAGGTGGCGCGGGCCCAGAGCACGGACTCGAAAGTCGTGATCAAGACTTGGTCGCGCGCGTCGACAATCATGCCGGACATGCTCGGGATGACCATCGCCGTGCATGACGGCCGGCGGCATATCCCGGTGTTCGTTACCGAGAACATGGTGGGGCACAAGCTGGGAGAGTTCGCGCTGACGCGGACGTTCCGCGGGCACATATCGAAGTCCGACCGTCAGTCGTCGGTGAGGCGGTAAGCGATGCCCGTCAAAGCAGTGAGCAAGCAGGTTGGAATCTCGCCGAAGCGGGTGCGGTTGGTGCTGCGAGCGCTTCAGGGTCGCCCGGTGCTGACGGCGCTGGACGAGCTGCGGTTCCAGCCGGGGCCGACGGCGGAAGAAATCGCTGGGCTGTTGAAGTCGGCAGCGGCGAACGCAGAGAACAACAATGGGCTGGACCCGACCAAGCTGGTCGTGACATCCGCCTACGCGGACCAGGGAGTGCAGATGCGCCGTTTTCGGGCCCGGTCACGGGGCCGGGTCGGGCGGGTCAGGCGGCAGGCCAGCCACATCACGATCGTCGTGGACGAGAAGGACTAGGAGCTTGGGACACAAGACACACCCCATCGGCTTCCGCCTTGGCGTTATCAAGGACTGGCAATCGCGCTGGTTCGCGGGCACGGGCGCGAAGTATTCCGAGCAGGTCATCGAAGACTGGCGTATTCGGGAAGTGATCCGTAAGCAGTACGCCGAGGCTGGCATTTCGCGCGTGGAAATCGAGCGGAGCGCTCAGGACCTGACCATCAACGTGCACACGGCGCGGCCGGGCATCGTTATCGGGCGGGGAGGCCAGCGGGTTGACGAGCTGCGGAAGGTCGTCGAGGGCGCGGCGGGGGGTAAGCGAGTACGGTTGAACGTGCTCGAAATCCGGCAGCCCGAACTCGACGCTTTCCTGGTGGCGCGGAACGTGGCCGATCAGCTGGAGCGCCGCGTGATGTTCCGCCGCGCGATCCGGCAGGCCGTGATGCGGTCCATGCAGGCAGGCGCGAAGGGCATCAAGGTCATGGTGTCGGGCCGCTTGGGCGGCGCGGAGATCGCCCGGCGTGAGAAGGTGATGGACGGCCGGGTGCCGCTCCACACGCTCCGGGCGGACATCGACTACGGCTTGGCCGAGGCGAGCACCACGATGGGGCGTATCGGCGTGAAGGTGTGGATATACCGAGGCGACATTCTCAAGGAGTCGGAGAAGACACGGACCGCGGATGTAGCCCCCGGGGTATCGCCCGAGGCGATAGCGGCTGCTGAGGAGGCGCTCGCGGCGCAGGACGCCGGAGTGGCGCTCGCGCCGCCGGTGGCCACTGCGACCGCTGTGGCCGAGCCTCCCGCCGTTGCGCCCGCCGTGGAAACAGCTAGTGAGGTGGAAGCAGATGCTTCAACCAAAGAGGACTAAGTTCAGGAAGCAACACCGGGGCCACATGCGGGGCTTGGCCATTAAGGGAAGCTCGGTGCAGTTCGGCGACTACGGGCTGAAGACGCTCGACGCGGGATGGGTCACCGCACGGCAGATCGAGGCAGGCCGCCGGGCAATCACGCGGCACCTCCGCCGTGGAGGTCAGGTTTGGATTCGGGTGTTTCCGGCCAAGCCGATTACCCGCAAGCCGGCGGAGACGCGACAGGGCGGGGGCAAGGGTCCCGTCGACGCGTGGGTCGCGTTGGTGAAGCCGGGGCGCGTGATGTACGAGGTCGGCGGGGTTTCGGGCGAGCTCGCGAAAGAGGCGCTGGCCCGCGCGGCGCAGAAGATGCCGGTGCAAACGAGGATGGTCAGCCGGGAGGAGCCGCTGCTCGTCGGCTAGCGGAACGGGATTCTATGAGACCGAAGATTGAAGCAACCAGAGCGCTGACGGACGAACGCCTCAAAGAGGAGGAGTCCAGCACGCGACTCGAAATGATGAACCTGCGATTCAAGGTGGCGACGCGGCAGCTCTCGGACCCCTCCGAGCTGCGGAACGCGAAGCGGCGCCTCGCGCACATTTTGACAGTAGTCCGCGAGCGTGAGCTGATAGGAGACGCGTCGTGACGGAGCGAACAAAGCAGCGTAAGACTCGCGTCGGGCGCGTAGTGAGCGACGCTATGGACAAGACGGTGGTAGTCGCGATTGAGCGGCGCGTCCAGCATCCGCTGTACCACAAGTCGGTCCGGCGCGTGAGGAAGTTCAAGGCGCACGACGAGGCCAATCAGTATCACGTAGGCGACACCGTCCGTTTGGTGGAGACGCGGCCTCTGTCGAGGACCAAGCGATGGCGCGTTGCCGAACTCCTGTACCGACAGGATGTGCCCGAGGTCGCGCCCGCCGTTGCGGCGGCGCTCCCCGAGGAGCCAGTCGCTGAGGCTGTTGTCGCGCCGGTGATTGCGGCTGAGGCGGTCGCTTTGGCCGATGAGCCTGCGGCTGTCGCTGAGGAGTCCGGTGAGGCTGAGGCTGCCGTCGAGGAGCCGGAAGCGGTTGCTGAAGAGTCCGGCGATGCTGAGGCTGCCGTCGAGGAGCCGGAAGCGGTTGCTGAGGAGTCCGGCGATGCTGAGGCTGCCGTCGAGGAGCCGGAAGCGGTTGCTGAGGAGTCCGGCGATGCTGAGGCTGTTGTCGAGGAGCCGGAGGCGGTCGCTGAGGAGTCCGGCGATGCTGAGGCTGTCGTCGAGGAGCCGGAGGCGTCGACTGAGGGAGAGGCCAAGGATGAGGAGAGGAAGCCGTGATTCAACCACAGACTCGCCTCATCGTGGCGGACAACTCGGGCGCGAAAGAGATCATGTGCTTCAACGTTCCCGGCGGCACGCGCCGCCGGTACGCGCGGGTAGGGGATGTCATCGTCGCTTCGGTGAAGGTGGCGCAGCCTAACAGCGCGGTGAAGAAGGGTGAGATTGTGCGGGCCGTGGTGGTGCGCACGAGCGCGGTGACGAAGCGTCCGGACGGATCGACGATCCGTTTCGACGACAACGCCGCGGTGATACTCGGACAGGCGGAGGCGCCGCGCGGCACGCGCATCTTCGGGCCGGTGGCCCGTGAGCTGCGTGAGCGCAACTTCATGCGGATCGTCTCGCTCGCGCCGGAGGTGCTGTGATGACGGCGCGGGTGAAACAAGACGACTTGGTGATGGTGATTGCGGGTCGGGACAAGGGTAGGCGCGGCAAGGTGCAGCGCGTAATTCCGGACAAGGGCAAGGCGCTGATCGAGGGTCTGAACATGGTGAAGCGCCACCTCCGGGCCGGAGCGGAAGGCGCCCGACAGGCGGGCATCATCGACAAAGAGATGCCGATAGACACATCCAAGCTCATGCCGGTCTGCCCCGCGTGCGATAAGCCGACGCGGGTGGCGATCAAAGTGCTGGAGAACGGCTCAAAGGCGCGCATGTGCAAGAGATGCGAGGGGATGTTCAGTTGACGACGGACGCTGAAAAGAACGAGGCGGCGGAAGAGCCGCAGTCCGAAGAGAAGCCGAAGCGGCCATCGCGTTCGCGCGCAACCGCCGGAGACGCTCCGGTGCCTCGCACGCGTCAGCGCAGGACGCCTGCGGCTGCCGCCGCTTCGGCGGAAGAGCCCGCTGCTCCCGCAGCTGCTGAGAAGGCCGCCGCGCCACGGCGCAGGGGGCCCGCGAAGAGCCAGAAGACGGCTGCGGAGCCCAACCCCCCGCCGCGTCTGATGGCCCGCTACCGGGATGAGATTCGAGGGCAGCTGATCCGGGAGTTCGGATACGCCAGCGCCATGCAGGCGCCGCGGGTGACCAAGGTGGTCGTGAACGTGGGCCTAGGAGAGGCGTTGACGAACAACCGAGCGATGGAGACGACGCCGGGGCACATAGCGGCGATCACGGGGCAGAAGCCCGTGATTACAAAGGCGCGCGCCTCCGTGGCGGGTTTCAAAGTGCGAGAGGGGCAGTCCATCGGCGTGATGGTCACGCTTCGAGGACGCCGCATGTACGAGTTTCTGGACCGGATGATTTCCACGGCCCTGCCGCGCATCCGAGACTTTCGAGGAGTCCCCCGGAAGTCCTTCGACGGGCGGGGCAACTACTCGTTGGGATTCAGGGAGCAGATCGTCTTCCCGGAGATTGACTACGGGAGCGTCGACCGCGCTCGTGGGTTCCAAGTAGTAATAACGACCAGCGCCCAAACGGATGCTGAGGGCTTCAGACTGCTCGAGCTGTGCGGGATGCCGTTTGCTCGTCCGCAGACGAACTAGGACAGGGGTTTCAACGTGGCGAAGAAGAGCAAGCTGGCGAAGTGGAAGCGGACGCCGCCGTACAAGGTCCGGCAGATGAACCGCTGCAACCGCTGCGGCAGGCCTCGGGCGTACATCCGATTCGCCGGACTCTGCCGCATCTGCTTCAGGCAGATGGCATTGACCGGTCAGCTTCCGGGCATCCGGAAGGCTAGCTGGTAGAGGCGCGCTATGACAATGACCGATCCTATCGCCGACATGTTGACGCGCATCAGGAATGCGCAGATGGTGCGTCACCCTGGCATCGACCTGCCTTCCTCGAAGGTGAAGGCGGCGATTGCCGAGATACTCAAACAAGAGGGCTTCATCGAGGACTACAACGTCCTGAAGCAGAAGCCGCAGGACAAGCTCTCGTTGCAGCTGCGCTACTCGCAGACCCAGGAGCCGGTGATTGCCGGGTTGAAGCGCGTGAGCAAACCGGGCCTCCGAGTGCATGTACAGAGGCGGGAAGTGCCACGCGCCTTTGGAGGCATCGGTATTTCAATCGTCTCCACATCGCAAGGGATAATGACAGGCCGGGAAGCCTACCGTCGCGGCATCGGCGGCGAGCTCATGGCTTACGTGTGGTAGGAGCGTTACGTGTCGCGAATCGGTAGGAAGCCAATCCCCATCCCCAGCGGAGTCTCAATCGAGGTCGCCACGGGCGAAGTCGTAGTGAAGGGCGCGAAGGGCGAGCTGCGTCAAGCGGTCAACCCGGACATCGTCGTGCGGGAGGAAGACGGCGTCATCGTCGTCGAGCGTCCTTCGGACCAGCGGGCGCACCGCGCGCTGCACGGGCTGACGCGGGCGCTGATCGCCAACATGGTTACTGGCGTGAACGACGGTTTCACGCGGAGCCTCGAGCTGGTTGGCTATCGCGTGCAGGCGCAAGGGCCCGCGCTCAATCTGCAGCTTGGCTTCAGCCATCCGGTAGTCGTCGAGCCGATGGACGGGGTGGAGTTCCAGGTTGAAGGAAACAACCGCATCCACATCCGCGGAACGGACAAGCAGATCGTTGGCGAGCAAGCGGCGCGCATTCGCCGTCTGCGTCCCCCGGACGCGTACAAGGGCAAGGGTGTCCGCTACGCTGGGGAGAAGGTGCGATTGAAGCCGGGTAAGTCTGCCGCGAAGAGGGCGTAGCGATGGCAAAGGTGAAGACGAGCAGGGCTGCACGAATAATTCGGCACCGGCGGCTACGCAGGCGGCTCTCAGGGGTCGCAGACCGTCCCCGGCTCAACGTGTTTCGCAGTTCGCGGTTCACGTACGCCCAGGTCATCGACGACGAGAAGGGGCATACCTTGGCGGCTGCGAGTTCGCGCGAGCTTCCCAAGGATGCGTACGTCAAGACGGACGCCGCTAGAGAGGTTGGGCGGTTGGTGGCCGAGCGGGCGAAGGCGAAGGGCGTGAAGTCTGTCGTGTTCGACCGGGGAGGGTACCAGTATCACGGGCGAGTGAAGGCTTTGGCCGACGGCGCCCGAGAAGAGGGGCTCGAGTTCTAGCTAATGGTAACTACTAGTCGAAGATTCGAAGAACCGACGGACCTTCAAGAGAAGGTCGTCCAGATCCGCCGGGTGGCCAAGGTTGTCAAGGGCGGCCGGAACCTCACCTTCAACGCGATGGTGGTGGTGGGGGACGGCGAGGGCAATGTCGGTGCGGGCCTCGGCAAGGGCAAGGCCGTGCCGGACGCGGTCCGCAAGGGCGCGACCATCGCCAAGAAGGATATGCTGGCGGTCGCGTTGAAAGGCTCGACGATTCCACATTCGGTGACCACGAAGTTCGGAGCGTCCAAGGTGCTCCTGCGTCCGGCGCAGCCAGGCGCGGGCATCAAGGCGGGGGGCGCGGTCCGAGCGGTAATGGAGGCGGCGGGCGTCAAGGATGTCGTCGCTAAGGCCCTTGGCAGCCGCAACCCTATCAACGTAGTCAAGGCGACGCTGCAAGGCTTGCGGATGCTGAAGGGCCAGGGGTCCCAGGACGAGCAGGCCAGCCATAAGGCGATCCTCCCCCCTCCGCCGGATCGACGCACGCCCTTGCGGCGTGAGGTAAGCCCCCGGCGCGACCGCGATGACCGCGACCGGCGCGACTCCCCGCCGCCGGCCAGTGCAGCACCCCGTGCGAGCGACGGAGCGTAGTGATGGCGAAATTGCGAATCAAACTGGTCCGGAGTCAGATTGGCTATGACCAGAGTCAGCGACGGACGGTGAAAGCTCTCGGTCTCAAGCGGCTTCAGCACGAGGTTGAACGCGAGGACACCCCGACGATACGGGGCATGGTGCATAAGGTGCGCCACCTGGTGAGCGTCAGCGTCGGAGAGGAGAACTAACCGATGCAGGCGCATACAGTCCGGTCGGCGCATCCGCGCCCGAACCGTAAACGGGTTGGGCGAGGCGACGGCTCAGGTCGGGGAACGTACTCCGGAAGGGGAATGAAGGGCCAGAACTCCCGCTCGGGCGGCGGCGTGAGGCCAGGCTTTGAGGGTGGCCAGAACCCGCTCATCAAGGGACTCCCGATGCTGCGCGGGTTCAAGAACCCGTTCCGCGTCGAGTATCAGGTTGTCAACGTCGCGCGACTGGGCACGCTGCCGGAGGACGTCGTGGAGGTGACCCCGGCGGTGCTGGAGGCGCATCGGATGGTGCGTCACGCCGACAAGCCCGTGAAGGTGCTGGCGTACGGCGAGATAACCCGCGCGGTGACCATCTCGGGCGCGAAAGTGTCGGCGGCCGCCAAAGCCAAGATCGAGGCTGCCGGCGGTTCCGTGGAGGAGGCGTAGCCAGTGCGGGCGGGACAAGCGGCAACTCGTCAACAGACCGGAAGGCCAGCGCTCATCCAGGCGATGATTGACGCGTTCCGTACTCCGGACCTGCGCGCTAAGATCCTGTTTGTTCTGGGCATGCTGGTTATCTTCCGGCTGCTGGCCCACGTGCCGGTGCCGGGAGTGGACCGTTCGGCGCTCGGCAATCTGTTCCAGAGCAATTCGCTCGTGCCCTTCTTCGACCTGTTCAGCGGCGGCGGGCTCCGCAATATGAGCATCGCGGCCCTGGGCGTGTTCCCGTACATCACGTCGTCAATCGTCATCCAGATTCTGACGCCGGTCCTGCCGCAGCTGCAGGCGCTGTCCAAAGAGGGGGAGAGCGGGCGGCAGCGGATCAACCAGATTACGCATTGGATCACGGTGCCCATCGCGTTCTTCTCCGGCTATGGACAGCTGCTGCTCTTCTCCCGCGCGGGCGTGTTCACATTCCCGGTGAGCTTTTTCGGGGACGGCTCGTTCGAAACGGTGACAATCGTCATCAGCTTCGTTGGAGGGACGATGCTGCTGGTCTGGATGGGCGAACTCATCACAGAACGGGGCATTGGAAACGGCATCTCGCTGATTATCTTCGCGGGCATCGTTTCGGGCTTGCCGACGCTGCTTGGTCAGGGATTCCTTGCGCGCGACAACGCCACCGGGCTGCTCATGCTGGCCGTTGTGGGGCTGGCCTTGGTCTACTTCATTGTTGTTTTCAATGAGGCCCAGCGCCGTATCCCCGTACAGTACGGGAGGAGCGTGTTCCGGGGCGGGCGCATGTACCGTCAGACAGGGGCTACACACTTGCCGTTGCGCGTGAACTCGGCGGGAATGATCCCGCTGATCTTCGCTTTCAGCATCATGGTGTTGCCGGGGTTGGTGGCAAACTTCATCTACAACCCATCGAGCAGCAGTTTCGTTTCGAGCTTCGCGGGGTTCATCGTCGCGACGCTGGCGCCGACCTCTCTGTGGTACTGGGTCTTCGTGTTTATCTTGGTGGTCGTATTTACGTTCTTCTACACGTTGATCGTGTTCCAGCAGCAACAGCTGGCCGAGAACCTTCAGAAGAATGGGGGGTTCGTGCCGGGCATCCGGCCAGGCGTGCCGACCCAGCAATACCTGAACCGCGTGATCCTTCGCATCACGTGGGGCGGCGCGCTGTTCCTTGGCCTCGTCGCAATCATGCCGTTCTTCTTTACGCGCATCACCGGCGTTCAGGCGCTGACGTTGAGCAGCACCAGCCTGCTGATCATGGTCTCGGTGGCGCTGGACTTTATGCGCCAGTTAGAGGCGCAGCTGCTGATGCGGAGCTACGAGGGCTTCATCCGATGAGCAGGCGCATCGTTCTGCTAGGACCTCCGGGCGCGGGCAAAGGGACCCAGGCGTCGCTTATGGCTCAGCGCAAGGGCGTCGCGCATGTCGCGTCGGGGGACCTGTTCCGCAAGCATCTGGGCGAGGGCACGGAGCTCGGCAAGCTCGCCAAGACGTACATGGACAAGGGCGAGCTCGTGCCGGACGACGTCACGATTCGCATGGTGCTGGAGCGCATCGTGGAGTCCGACGCCCGGGACGGCTACGTGTTGGACGGCTTTCCCCGCACGATGGAGCAGGCGAAGGCGCTCGACGCCGCTCTCGCGGAGAAGGGACAGCAGATAGACGTCGCGCCACTGATCGAGGTGGACACGGAGGAGTTGGTCCGGCGTCTGGCCGGCAGGTGGATTTGCAGGTCATGCCAGGCACCCTATCACGAGACTTCGAATCCCCCCAAGACCGAGGGCGTGTGCGACGGCTGTGGGGGCGAGTTGTATCAGCGGGACGACGATAAGGCCGAGGTCGTGCGTGCGCGGCTCGAAACCTACGAGCGCCAGACAGCGCCGCTGATTGGCTACTACGAGGGGCAGGGCAAAGTGACGCGCGTCAACGGAGAGCAAGAGGTAGAGTGCGTGACGACGGATTTGGAGAGAGTCATCGCTGCGTGACCGCGGGTTTTCGTAATGCGCAGCGGAGAGTAGAATAGACGTTTACGAATGGAACAAAAATCGAGATCAGTGCTGCTGCGGGGGCTTAACGGTGAGTTGGGCGTGCAACGCGGCGGCAACGGCATAACGGTGAAGAGCTCGAAGGAGCTCGACCGGATGCAGGAAGCCGGACGGATCACCGGGGAGGCGCTGGTGGTTCTTCGGGAGTCCATCGCTCCTGGTATGACGACCCTCGATCTCGATGAGATTGCCGAGCGGGAGATACGGGCCCGCGGTGGTCTGCCCGCATTCAAGGGATACCGGGGCTTCCCGGGCACGCTGTGCGTCTCCATCAATGAGGAGATCGTCCACGGCATCCCCGGGAGCCGCGTCATCCGAGATGGCGACGTGGTGGGACTGGACCTCGGCGCAATCGTAGACGGCCTATACGGCGACTCCGCCGTGACCGTCGCTGTGGGGCAGGTGGCCGAGGAGACGAAGAAGCAGATGGAGACAGGGCAGGCGGCCCTGTTCGCGGGCATCGCCGAGGTGCGCGCGGGCAACCGGATCGGCGATGTTTCCTTCGCGGTCGAGCATGAGGCGCGGCGGCGCGGCGGCTACGGGATCGTCCGGGAGTATGTGGGGCACGGCATAGGTCGGAAGCTCCACGAGGAGCCGTCGGTGCCGAACTTCGGTTCGAGCGGTCGCGGTCCGCTGCTGAAGCCCGGTATGGCGATAGCCATCGAGCCGATGATCAATTTCGGCGGGGATGGGACCAAGGTTCTGGACGACGATTGGACGGTTGTGACGGCGGACGGGACGATCTCCGTCCATTTCGAGCATACGGTGATCGTCACCGAGGGTGAGCCGATCATCACGACGAAAGTCGCATAGGAGGGGCGTCCAACGCCCGTATGGCAAAGAAAGAGTCGATAGAGGTCGAGGCCACGGTCGTGGAGGCGCTGCCCAACGCGACCTTCAGAGCTGAGTTGGCGAATGGCCACGCGGTGCTGGCCCACGTATCGGGCAAGATGCGGATGCACTTCATTCGAGTCCTTCCCGGCGACCGGGTGCTCGTGGAGCTTTCGCCATACGATCTGACCCGCGGGCGGATCACGTACCGGTTCAAGTAGCGAAGGAGCGTCAAGCAGTGAAGGTTTCGGCATCCGTCAAGCCAAGGTGCGATAAGTGCCGCATGATTCGGAGAGGGCGCGTTATCCGCATCCTCTGCTCGAACCCGCGTCACAAGCAGAAGCAGGGGTGATAGAGATGGCGCGTGTAGCAGGCGTAGACATACCGGACAACAAGCGTATCGAGATTGCGCTGCGGAGCATCTACGGCGTGGGGCCGACGGTGGCGACACGCGTCACCGCGCAGGTGGGCATCGCCGGCAACCCCAAGGTGCGCGACGTTGGGGATGATGAACTGACCAAGATCCGTGAGATCATCGATCGCGAGTACGTCGTGGAAGGTGATCTCCGGCGCGAGGTGAACGACAACATCCGCCGCCTGATCGACATCGGCTCCTACCGGGGCATCCGGCACCGCCGCGGGCTGCCGGTCCATGGCCAGCGCACGAAGACGAACTCGCGGACCAAGCGCAGCGGCCGCAGGACAGTCGCCGGCAAACGCCGCGTGATGAAGAAGTAGAGCGGGAGCAGGGGGGCAATCTTGGCCAGGGCCAATAGGACTAGGACCCGCAGGCGCGAGCGTAAGTTCGTTCCGCGCGGCAAGGTGTTCATCACCGCAACATTCAATAATACTATCGTGTCGCTGACGGACCCGGCGGGCAATGTTGTCGCCTGGGGCGCAGCGGGCGGCGTGGGCTTCAAGGGGGCGCGGAAGAGCACCGCGTTCGCTGCGCAGCGCGTGTCGGAGACAGCCGCGCGCAAGGCGATGGAGCACGGGCTGCGTCAGGTAGAGGTTTACGTGAAAGGTCCCGGGGCGGGTCGCGAGTCCGCGATTCGCGCGCTCCAAGGCGCGGGCCTTACGGTCACAAGCATCCGCGACGTGACCCCGATTCCGCATAATGGTTGCCGCCCTCCAAAGCGGCGCCGCGTGTAGAGAGACGAGATGGCGAGATATACAGGACCAGTATGCCGGCAGTGTCGGCGAGCAGGCGAGAAGCTCTTCCTCAAGGGAGAACGGTGCTTCACGCCCAAGTGCGGGGTCGAGAAGCGCCGCAAGACTCCCGGCGAGCAGCAGCCGCGCCGCCGCCGTGCGTCGGAATGGGCGCTGCAGTTGCGCGAGAAGCAGAAGGCGCGCCAGTCCTACGGCATGCTCGAGCGTCAGTTCCGCAACTACTTTAGCGACGCGCTCCGGTCGCCGGGCGCGACGGGCGACAACTTGCTTCAGCTGCTCGAACGGCGGCTGGACAACGTGGCGTACCGCCTCGGCTTCGGCGATTCCCGCGCGCAGGCGCGGCAGCGCGTGCTCCACGGGCACTTCTTGGTGAACGGCCGCAGGGTGAACATCCCTTCCTACAGGGTGCGGCCCGGCGAGACCGTAACGTGGAAGCCTGCGAGCAAAGACAAGCAGTTCGCTCAAGATGCGATCCGCACGGTCGGGCAGCGTCCGATTCCCGAGTGGATATCCCTGGACAAGGGAGAGATGACAGCGACGATTACGCGGGTCCCGGAGGCTGCGGACATCGACAGCCGGATCGAGACCCGGATGGTGGTGGAGTTCTACTCCCGCTAGAGCCAGGGGCGGGCGGTTGATTCCCCCGCTCCCGCAGGCCCGTTGGACGAAGGATGTGATTTGACGATGTTGGAACTTGAATACGACGAGCCTCATGACCCTATGCTCGATGCCGTTCCGTCGCCACGGGCCTCGGTTCGCGTCATCGAGGCAACCAACACCCATGGCGTGTTTGCGGTCGAGCCGCTTCCGCGCGGCTACGGCATGACCCTTGGCAACCCCATTCGCAGGGTGCTGTTGAGCTCAATCGACGGCATCGCCATCAACTGGGTGCGAATCGACGGGGTTGAACATGAGTACTCAACCGTCCCGAACGTGAAGGAGGACGTCGTCGACATCCTGCTTAGCGTGAAGTCGATAAACCTGCGTTCGAGCACGAACAGGCCTGGCAAGCTCCGGCTGGAGGTCGAGGGTCCAGGCGATGTCACGGCAGGCGACATCATGACATCGTCCGATTTCGAAGTCGTGAATCCCGAACTGCACATCGCCACGCTCGACGGGGCTGGGTCGCGGCTCGTGATGGAGATGAACGTGGAGCAGGGCAAGGGCTACGATCCGGCGGCCTCCAGCGACGGCCTCCCGATCGGGGTTCTGCCGGTGGACGCGATCTACACGCCCGTGCGCAAGGTGAACTACTCGGTCGACCGCACGCGCGTAGGTCAGCACACTGACTACGAACGGCTGAACCTAGAGGTATGGACCAACGGGGCAATCTCGCCCGCGGAGGCGGTGCGCCAAGCGGGTCGAGAGCTGGTCGAGCATTTCTTCCGCTTCTCGGCCGTCTCCGAGAGCGAGCAGACGGGCGGCGCTCGCCCATCGTGGGCCGCCGCTATCCCTGCCTCCCAGTACAACATGACCGTCGAGAGCCTGAAGCTCACGGCTCGCACGTTGAACTGTCTGAAGCGCGCGTCTATCCACAAGGTAGGCGAGGTGCTGGAGAAGGGCCGCAGCGAGCTGTTGCGGATCCGGAACTTCGGGGAGAAGTCCCTGGACGAGTTGGACGAGCGGCTGCGTGAGATTGGCATCATCCACCCGGACTTGGCGAGCGAGGCTGAGCCGGTGATCGCCGGGGCCGACGACGGCGGCGAGGAGTAAGCGATGCGACATCGTGTAAAAGGCCGGACGCTCGGCCGCTACAGCGAGCACCGGGAATCAATGCTGAACAATCTCGTCGCGCAGCTGCTGCGCCACGAGCGCGTGATGACCACCGAGGCGAAAGCCAGGGAGGCGCGCCCGATCGCAGAGAAGGTCATTAGCAAGGGAAGGCAGGGGACGCTGCACAATCGCAGGCAAGCGCTCTCCATCCTGCCCGATAAGCACGCGGTCGAGAAGCTCTTCGATGAGATTGGGCCGCGCTATGCGGAGCGGCCGGGGGGCTACACGCGCATGGTGAAGCTCATGCCGCGCAAGGGCGACTCCGCGCCGATGGCGCTCTTGGAGCTTGTCTAGGGAGGCCATGACGAGGCGGATAGCGCTCGTCGTCGAATATGAGGGGACGGACTACGCCGGGTTTCAACGCCAGGCGAACGTACCTTCCATACAGGAGGAGCTCGAAAAAGCAATAGAGTCGCTCACGACGGTCAGGTCGACCGTCCACGGGGCGGGCCGGACGGACGCCGGAGTCCATGCGCTTGGTCAGGTGGCGGCCTTCGATACGGAGAGCGCGCTGCCGGTCGAGAGGATTATCGCAGGGCTGAACCACTACCTGGGCGAGCAGATCGCGGTGCGGTCGGCCCATGAAGTCGGCCCGGCATTCGACCCACGGCGCCACGCGCTGGCCCGAGTGTACCGGTACCGGCTCATCGAGGGCAGACAGCCTTCGCCGTTGCGGAGGATGTCCACGCACCACACCGGGCGCAGGCTGGACGTTGAGTCGATGAGATCGGCAGCCGCTGCCTTGGTGGGCGAGCAAGACTTCAGGGCTTTCAGCGGCTCGCAGCCGGGCGGTAAGACGTTTGTCCGCCGAATGGCAAGGGCCGAGGTCTGGCGGGACGGCGATGAGGTGCTCATCGAGTTCGAGGCCAACGCGTTCCTGCCGCAGCAGGTGAGGCGGATGGTCGCGGCATTGGTGAAGGTGGGACTGGGTGGAGCGGCGATAGGGGAGTTCGAGAAGATGCTTGCGAGCGGGGCTCAGGGCGCGGCGAAGACAGTCTTTCCCGCCCGAGGGCTCACGCTCCGGGAAGTGAGATACGCGGGGTTCCCGCCAGAGAACGATGCAGCTACAACGGATTACTAAACACACGAAACCAGTGGACCGTAGCGAGAGGTGGCACGTCCTAGATGCCGACGGCGAGCGGATTGGCCGTCTCGCGACCAAGGTCGCCAGTCTCCTCCAGGGTAAGCACCGCGCCGACTACAGCCGACATCAGTTGAACGAGGACTTCGTCGTCGTCTTGAACGCTTCGAAAATCGGAGCTTCCGGCAACAAGATGTCGCAGAAGGTCTACTACCGGCACTCGGGCTATCTAGGCAGCCTGAGGACGCGAACACTCGCAGAGATGTTGGACCGGTTCCCCGAGCGGGTGATAGAGCTTGCAGTGAAAGGGATGCTCCCTCGGAACAGGCTCGGACGGAAGATGCTGCGTCGACTGAAGGTCTACGCCGGCGACACGCACCCGCACGAGGCGCAGGTGCGTATGGGCATGGGCAAGCCCAAGCAGACGCCCGCGGCTGTTACGACGACGCGCCGAGGTCGTTCTACGGCTGACGGTGTCGAGGAGGCCGCAGTCGCCTCAGCGGCGCTCGTTGCGGAAGAGGCCCCTGTCGAGGAGGCCGCAGTCGCCTCAGCGGAGCCCGTCGTGGAAGAGGCCCCCGTCGAGGAGGCTGTGACCGCGTCAGCGGAGCCCGCCGTGGAAGAGGCCCCCGTCGAGGAGGCTGTGACCGCGTCAGCGGAGCCCGCCGTGGAAGAGTCGCCTACCGAGGAGGCCGAAGCGGAGGAGAAGCCCAAGGACGAGGGAGAGAGCAAGTAAATGACGACGCAGCAGAGCTACTACTACGGCACGGGCAAGCGGAAGTGCGCCATCGCCCGGGTGCGCCTCTACCTCGGGGGTACGGGCGCGATGGTTGTCAACGGCAAGCCCTTGGAGGAAGCGCTCCCCTGGTTGGACTGGCAGAAGCGCGCCTCCCAGCCGTTCGACATGATTCCGGCGGCTGCGAATCGGTTCAACGTTGTGGCGAAGATAGAAGGTGGGGGGATATCGGCGTGGGCGGACGCTCTGCGCCACGGCATCGCCCGGGCGCTTCTCGTGGCGGACCCGAACCTGAAGCGCGAGCTCCGTAAGAACGGCTTTCTCACGCGGGACTCGCGGATCAAGGAGAGCAAGAAGTACGGCCTCAAGCGCGCCCGCCGCGCTCCTCAGTACACCAAACGTTAGGCTTGACTCACCGAGTCCATTCAGCGATAGGCCCGCTCAAACGAGCGGGCCTTTCGCTTGGTCGCTCCGGTTCTTCCTGCAAAGGAGGATCGGGCAGCGGTCTTCCCAGAGGAGAGTAGGGGTAGTGAGCTACACGCCTGCGATGGCGCGCAGCTGGGCGAGCATCTCGCGTACCCGCTGGGGGCTGTCGCCCTCCGCGTAGATGCGCAGGAGGGGCTCGGTGCCGGAAGGGCGTATGAGGCCCCAGAAGCCGTTCTCGAGCACGTAGCGAGCCCCATCCATCGTGTCAGCGCCTGTTACGCGCAGGCCCGCGATGGAGTCGGGCGGGTTTGCGGCGAGGACGTTCGCGTCGGGCTTGGGACCGTCCGGCGCGAGGTCGACGTCGAGGCGGTCGTAGGCGTGCTCGCCGACCTTCTCGTGCAAGAGCTTGACGAGCTCGGAGGCGCGCTTGCCAGTCTTGACCATGAGATCGATGAAGAGCAGGCCGCTGAGGATGCCGTCTCGTTCGGGGATGTTGCCCCGGAAGGCGTAGCCCCCGCTCTCCTCGCCTGCGGCGACCGCGTCCGTCTCCAACATCACGGGCCCGACGAACTTGAAGCCGACCGGCGTGACGTGGACGGGCACGCCATAGAGGCCCGCGAGCTTGTCGACCATCGCGCTCTGCGTAAGCGATCGCACGACGGCCCCACGCAGGCCCTGGTTCTCCAGCTGGTGCAGGCAGAGCAGGGAGAAAGTGGAGAGTGTGTCGATGAATGAGCCGTTCTCGTCGAGGACGCCCAAACGGTCGGCGTCGCCGTCGTTCGCGACGACGACATCGAAACGGCCCTGGCGCGCGGCTTCGATGCTGGGGCCGAGGTTGGGTTCGATGGGTTCGGGCTGACGCATGCCGGGGAACTGAGGGTTGCGCTCGGCGCGCATCTCCTCGACGGTCGTTCGCCCGCCGTCGAGGACGGTTGTGAAGAAGCCCGCGCCCGCGCCATGCATGGCGTCGACTCCGACGCGGAGGCCGGCGGACCTGATGGAGTCGACGTCCACGGCGTTCCCGAGGTTCGCGAGATAGGGAGAGGCCATGTCGATGGTCTCGATTCCGGACTCGCCCGTGGGGGCGTCGACTCCGCCCGCGTCGAGAAGGGCGTCGATGTGAGCTTCGAGCTCGGCCACGATTTCGGGGGATGCGCTGCCGCCGTAGTCGGGCTTGTACTTGAAGCCGTTCCAGAGGCCGGAGTTGTGGCTCGCGGTGATGATGATGCCCCCGCCGGCCTGGCGGTCGAGGATGTTGTAACTGACGACGGGCGTAGGGACGATGCGGTCGGAAAGGTAGACACGTACTCCCAGCCCTGCCGCGACGCGCGCTGCCTCGGCAGCGAACTCGGGCGAGGCGAACCGGGAGTCGAAACCGATCACGACGCCTCGGTCGGCGAGGCCGCGCTCCCTGAGGTAGCCGGCGACCGCCGCCGCGCAGACGCGGACGTTTTCGAATGTGTAGTCGCGGGCGATGAGCGCCCGCCAGCCGTCGGTCCCGAATCGGATGAGAGGTCGGTCGGCCATAGTTCTACTGCAGGTTCGCCGCTGCACGGAGCACGTCCGCTTTGTCGGTTCGCTCCCAGGGCAGGTCTACGTCCGACCGCCCGAAATGCCCGTAGGATGCGGTCTGGGCGTACAGCGGGCGTCGCAGACCGAGGTCGCGGATGATGCCGCCGGGGCTCAGGTCGAAATGCTCGTTCACGAGCTGAATGATGAACGCACTGTCCACTTTGCCCGTGCCGAAAGTTTCGACGGCGAGGCTGGTCGGGTCGGCGACGCCGATGGCGTAGGAGAGCTGTACCTCGCAGCGGTCGGCGAGACCCGCAGCGACGATGTTCTTCGCCACCCAGCGGGCGGCGTACGCGGCGGAGCGGTCCACCTTCGTGGGGTCTTTGCCGGAGAAGGCGCCGCCGCCGTGCCGCGCCACGCCCCCATAGGTGTCAACGATAATCTTACGCCCCGTAAGGCCCGAGTCCCCGTGCGGTCCTCCGGTCACGAAGCGGCCGGAGGGGTTCACGTAAATACGGGTGGCGTCGTCCATCATGCCCTGAGGAACGACTTCGCCGATGACGAGCTCGCGAATATCCCGGTCAATCTGCTCGTTTTCTACGTCCGCGCTGTGCTGCGTGCTAACGACGATGGCCTCGATGCGCTTGGGCTTCCCGTGCGCGTACTCCACGGTGACTTGCGACTTCCCGTCCGGCTTCAGATAGGGGACGATGCCTTCCCGCCGCGCGATGGCGAGGCGGCGTGTGAGCTTGTGCGCGAGGGAGATGGTGAGAGGCATCAGTTCCTCGGTCTCGTTGCACGCGAAACCGACCATCATGCCCTGGTCGCCTGCGCCGGGGTTCTCAACTTCATTGTTCCCGGTCTCGTCCTCGCGCACCTCGAGAGGAGTGTCCACGCCGCCCTTGATGTCGGGCGACTGCTCGTGGAGGCGGATGACGACCTCGCAAGTCTTGTAGTCGATGCCGATCTCCTGGTCGTCGTAGCCGATGCGTTTGACGGTCTCGCGAACGATGGCCTCGTAGTCCACCTTGGCGGTCGTGGTGATCTCGCCGAGAACGACGACGATGTTGGTCCCCGTGGCGGTCTCGCAGGCGACGCGGGCCTTCGGGTCCTGCGCGTAGATCGCGTCGAGGATGGCGTCAGACACCTGGTCGCAGAGCTTGTCAGGGTGCCCCTCGGTTACGGATTCCGAGGTGAGAAGATAAGAGGGCGAAGTCTCGAACGTGGTTCCGGTCTGTGTCATTCGGGTGGGTCCTCCGTGTTCTCCCGCGTGCTTGTGGGGCCGGGTCTCCCAATCGGCGGGAAGCGCGGGCCTGTTCAGGCTCGCTATCCCGGCCAGTGGAGCGCGGCCCGGCCTATGTGCCGGCCTCCCAGCCGGCGAGATAGGCTGCCTGTTCTTCGGTGAGGGTGTCCGTCGAGAGTCCCATGGCTTGCAGCTTGAGCGAGGCCACTTGCTGGTCCAGCTCGGGAGGGACGTCGTACACGTCTATCTCCATCTCCGAGGCGTGCTTCGCCATGTACTCCGCGCTGAGCGCTTGGTTCGCGAAGCTCATGTCCATTACCGCCGACGGGTGACCCTCGGCGGCGGCCAGGTTCACGAGTCTGCCCTCGGCAAGGAGGTTGATCCTGCGGCCGTCTCCCATGATGTATTGGTCCACCATCGGCCTGACTGAGAGCTTCTCCGATGCTGCGTCCTCCAGGGCATCGATGTTGATCTCGATGTTAAAGTGCCCGCTGTTGGCGACGACCGCCCCGTCCTTCATCACCTGGAAATGTTGGGCATCGAGGGCGTGCTTGCCGCCGGTCACGGTGACGAAGATGTCTCCGACGCGGGCGGCGTCTTCCATCTGCATCACCTGGTGGCCGTCCATCGTGGCCTCCAAGGCCCGGACGGGGTCTATCTCGGTGATGATGACGTGCGCGCCCATCCCGTGCGCCCGCATGGCGACGCCCCGGCCGCACCAGCCGTAGCCTGCGATGACGACGTTCTTGCCGGCGTAGAGGATGTTGGTCGCTCGCATGATGCCGTCAAGTGTGCTCTGGCCGGCGCCGTAGCGGTTGTCGAACATGTGCTTGGTGTCGGCCTCGTTCACGGCGATGATGGGATACTTGAGCTTGCCGGCTTGGGCCATGCTGCGGAGCCGGACCACGCCGGTCGTCGTCTCCTCCATGCCTCCGATGACGTTGCCGAGGAAGGCCTGGCGCTGCGTATGGAGGGTCGCCACCACGTCGGCGCCATCGTCCATCGTCAGATTGGGGGCCGCGTCGATAGCCGAGTAGATATGGCTGTAGTAGGTGTCGTTGTCTTCGCCCTTGATAGCGTACGTAGGTATGTCGTAGACCACGGCCAGCGCGGCCGCCACAGGGTCTTGGGTGGACAGGGGGTTGCTGGCGCAGAGGTGGACGTTGGCGCCGCCCGCCTTGAGGGCTAGGGCGAGGTTGGCGGTCTCGGTGGTGACGTGGAGGCACGCGGCGAGAGTCAGTCCCTTCAGCGGCTGCTCCGCGGCGAACCGCTGGCCGATGAGCTTGATGACGGGCATCTCACGCGCCGCCCAATCAATCAGTTTGACCCCTTCCTCGGCGAGGCTGGGGTCTTTGATGTCTCCTAGCTTTCCTTCAGGCTGCACGTTTTCTCCGTTCTATTCGCCGTAGTCGGTGGGGAGCTGGGCATCTATCCACGAGGGAGTGCCTTGCTCGATGTTGTAGAGGCGCTCCGCCTCGAATCCCAGGGCCGACGCCATCTCGGCGGCCAGGCCGCTGCGCACGCCGGCCGCGCAAATGAAGAGCAAGTCCTGGTCTTTGGGGAGCTTCGCTTCCGCCTCGCCGAGCACGTCGTCCACGGGGATGTGGACCGCGCCGGATACGTGGCCCGCGACCCACTCGTCGGGACGCCGGACGTCGACGACCAGAGCGCCTTCCTGCTGCATCTCGTGGGCCTCCTGCACGGAGATCCTGCGATAAGGCTCGCCGGGTTCCTGTCTGCCTCGCGCCATGGGGAATCCTCCTTGTCAGCTCATGTACTTGGAGACGATTGGGCCGAGCCGGTCCAGCGTCTCTTGGGGGACGTGCTCTTTCGCGGTGACGATTGCGTTCCTGAGCGAGTCGCCGCATCCGCAGTCCCACCGGCCTGTCAGGTTCGGAACGAGACGGCGCAGCGCCTGCCTCGACGCTTCCGCGTTCCGCTGTAAGTTTGCCACAACCACCTCGACTGTCACGTCTTCATGCCCGTCATGCCACACGTCGTAGTCGGTGGCGCAGGCGAGCACCGCGTAGCACATCTCCGCTTCGCGGGCGAGCTTGGCCTCGGGCAACGCCGTCATGCCGATGATGCTCGCGTCCCATGACCGATAGAGGCGAGACTCCGCCCTGGTCGAGAAGGCGGGGCCTTCCATAACCACCAGAGCGCCGCCCCGGTGCACCGTGGCCTCGGTCTGGCCGGCTGCGGCTGCGAGAAGCTCGCAAAGGTCGGGGCAGAATGGGTCCGCAAACGCGATGTGCGCTACTAGACCATCGCCGAAAAAGGTGCTCTCGCGCAACCTCGTGCGGTCAATCAGCTGGTCAGGGACCACGAGATGCAGCGGGGCAATCTCCTCTTTCAGGCTGCCTACTGCGCTGACGGAGACGACACGCTCGACGCCGAGCTGCTTCAGCGCGTGAATGTTGGCTCGAACGGGAATCTCCGTGGGGAGTATCCGGTGACCCCTGCCGTGGCGCGGCAGGAAGGCGACGGGAACGCCGTCGATGTCGCCAATCGTGACTACGTCGCTGGGGTCGCCGAATGGCGTGCTGACGGCGACCTCGCGGCGGTTGTCGAGGGGCATGTCGTAGAGGCCAGTGCCGCCAATGACGCCTACGCGGACGGGATTGGCGGCGGTCATGCGGCCCCTTCCGCGCTGGGCCGGTTGGCTACTGCGCGCAGTCCGGTCTCGTAAGGCGGGCGGACGACGCCGAGGTCGGTGACGACAGCGGCGATCAGGCGGGCGGGAGTGATGTCGAAGGCGGGGTTGCGCGCCCCGATCCCCTCCGCGGAGACGCGTCGGCCCGCGAAGGAGGTCACTTCCTCCGGGGGGCGATCCTCGACGCGTATGTCCTCGCCGCGCCCTGTGCCGAGGTCGATGCTGGCTCGTGGCGCGGCGACGTAGAAGGGGATGTCGTGCTCCTTTGCTAGCACCGCCAGCATGTAGGTTCCTACTTTATTGGCGACGTCGCCGTTCGCGGCGATGCGGTCGGCGCCGACGACGACGGCGTCAATCTCGCCGGACGCCATCATGACGGCCGCCGCGGAGTCGACGATGAGGGTCGCGGGGATGCCTAGGTGGGCCAGCTCCCAGGTGGTGAGGCGCGCTCCTTGGAGCCAAGGGCGCGTCTCGGTGCAGAAGACGGAGAAGCGCCGACCCTGCTCCCAAGCGGCGCGGATGACGCCTAGGGCGGTGCCGTAGCCCGCGGTGGCCAGCGCGCCGGTGTTGCAGTGGGTGAGCACGCCGCCCGAGCGCGGCATGAGCCCGGCGCCGTAACGTCCTATGGCCCGGTTGGACTCGATGTCCTGGTCGCGCATGGCGTGGGCGAGCTTCAGCAGGCGCTCCCGCGCCTCGCTGGGAGCCCTGCATGTCCTGGCCATGTCGAGGCACCGTTGGACGGCCCAGCCGAGGTTCACGGCGGTTGGTCTGGCGGCGGCGATCTTGGCCGCGAGCGGGTCGAGCAGGTCGAGGAAGGACGACATGGTCGGGGCGTTGATGCTTCGCGCCGCCAGTGCCATGGCGTAGGCCGCCGTGACGCCGATGGCCGGCGCGCCGCGCACCTGCATCGCGCGTATGGCGGCGATGGCTTCAGGGACATCGCGGACACATGCCCACTCGACGACGGCGGGCAGCTTCGTTTGGTCCAGCAAGATGAGGCAGTCGTCTTGCCAGGCCATGGGTTTTATCTCGCCAATCGGCGCGGGAGGCTGGGTCACGGGAATAGTAGGACTAGCTATGGAGTGGTGGGGCCGGATGTAAGTGTAGCAGAGGAGCGAACCCTCCCTCTGTTCCCTGCCGCGACAGCCGTCCATTGCCCGATTGGGCCGGTAAGGCGGCTACCGCTTCCTTGCTAGGAAGGAGATTGGAGGCGTTCCAAGACGTCCGCAAGGTCGCTGATGTGGTCGAAGCAGGCCGCCGCTTCCGGTCTCAGGGCGGAGAGGTCGCGTGAGAAGAGGGCGTCAATCTCCGCTTGTGTGGCGTTCTGACGTAAGCAGTCGGTGAAGGGCCCGAACTCCGGCCCGAGCCCTTCCAGCAGGTTGAGTGGGTCGGAGTCAGAGCCAGCTCCGTCGCCGAGCCTGCTGGGAGGCTCCTCCATGGCGTCGCCGCCGTCGGTGTTGAAGTCGATGCCGCAGTCGGCCACGGCTTGGAAGACTTCCAAGGACGGGCCCGTGAACTCGCCGCCTGTGTTGAGACTCTCCAATAGTGGGAGGACCTCGCTGATATCGACCTGTTCCATTACGCACGTGAATTGGGCGAGGGTGATATCGCCCATGGCGTCTCCGAGCAGGTCGCCTATCGAGACCATCGCGGCTTCCTCGTCCGTAAGACAGAAGGCTAGGCCAACGGCGCCTCCGATTGCCGCGCCGATATCGTTGACGTCGCCGGTCGGCGCGTTAGCCAGACCTGCGAGCCGGCTGATGTCGACGGTGGCGAAAGTCCCACGGAGGCAGGTCTCGCTGTCGGAGCTGAGCCCGCCGACCTGGACGTCTAGTAGGGCGACGATGAAGTCGATGGCTGTCTCTTGCTCAAGGCAGCTGACCGGCAGGGAAGCGAGGTAGGGGCCGCCGGCCAGCACCGGCTCGTCGAGGAGGGCGTCATAGGCGTCCTCGACGAGCTCGCCGCGGAGGCAGGAGACCTCGGCGGGAGTGAGTGCTCCGGCCACGTCGCGCCAGATCGTGTCAGCGTCGATGGTCAGGGTTGGCTCGGGAGTGGGGGTCGGCGTTGGAGACGGCGTAGGAGTGGGCGTGGGGTCGCTGCTGCACGCGGCCGTCAGCGCGAGGGCGGAGACGACCAAGGCGAGGAGCGTGAGCAAGCGGAACATGGGGCGCTTTGAAGAGAGCAAGGTCACGATGGCTCCGGATGGTTTATGGACAGCATCGCAGGCAGGCGGCGCGCGGGGCAACCGTCGCCGAGACGCGCGAGCGGGGGCTTCGAAGACCGGCTAGCCCTATTCGTCGCTACCCGGACACTGTCGGGGGGAGGGTTATACCGGCGGCGCTCCCCCGAGCACGGAGGCGTCGATGCCGCAGACCCCAAAGGCCTGCAGTACCTCTCCTAAGACCGCGAGCGCGTCGGCCGAAGGCGCGTCGGAGCCGAGACCGGATAAGAGGATTCTCAGCTTCTCCTCGCCGACCTGCTCGATGAGGCACCCTATCTGGGAGGGAGTCAGGAAATCCTCGCCAATGAGCGCGGCGGCCTCTTCCTCGGTCAGACAAGGCAGGAAATCCAAGAGGGCGGTGAGGTCTCCGCCGCCCTCGCCGAGCATCAGAGACGCGCCCGAGGCTGCATACACTTCTCGCAGGCAAGCCTCGGATTCAGGGGTGAGCCCCCCGATGCTTTGGCTCATCGAAGCGATGGCGATGTTGGCGGCGGTCTCATCGGCAAGACAGTTGACCGGGAACTCGTCGAAGCTTGCGGCTGCGACGATCAGGGGCTGATCCTGCAGGGCGGCGACCACCTCGTCGCCAAGCGCGCTGCGGATGCATGATTGCTCCGCTTCGCTGAGAGAGCCGATGAAGTCGCCCACGAGAGTGGTCTCGTCGATGGCCATGGTCGTGCCCGGCGTTGGCCCTGAGTCGGGTTCCGGCGCCGGCATCGCCTCCGGGGTTGGCGTGGCTGTCGGCGCGGGGGTTGGCGTGGCTGTCGGCGCCGGAGTGGGCGTGGGGGTTGCGGTAGGAGTGGGTGAGGGAGTCGGGGTAGGCGTGGGAGTCGGGTCGCCACAGGCGGCGACGAGGGCGATAACGGCGACGAGCGCGGCTACGAACAGTGCCCGGCGCGATGTGAGGTAGGTGGTCAAGGGAGTCACCCGGTCTTCCTGATGAGTAATCTCAGTCTAGAGAGACGCCATACCCGCGACAACCTGCTAGAGGAACGATGTTGAGCGTCGTTAACGATCGCTCTGTTGACGATTGCTCTTCGGTAGAATGGCGGAGTGCAGGTCACGAAGCTCTCGCTGACCAATTTCCGCTCCTACCGGCAGCTCGACCTACCTCTTGGACCGGGTCTGACGACGGTTGTCGGAGACAATGCGGAGGGTAAGAGCAATCTTCTCGAAGCGCTCTACCTGCTCGCCATCGGCAAGTCGTACCGCGCCCAGACGGAGCGCGACCTCGTATCGTGGGAAGCGGCGGACGCCGGTGGGTACGCGATCGCCGCGGCGACGCTGGCGGGCAGCGAGGGACTGGTCGAGCTGCGCGTGGGCTTGGACTGCGCCGCCGGGCCGGGAGTCTTGAAACGCGTGCGAGTCAACGGCCTTCCGAAACGCGCGTCGGACCTAGTGGGCGTGATGAGCGCGGTGCTCTTCTCCGCCGAGGACATCGACCTGGTGTTCGGCTCGCCGTCAGGACGGCGGCGGTACCTGGACATACTGCTATCGCAGATATCCCGGCGTTACGTGCAGGCGCTCTCGCGCTATCAGCGGGTGCTCTCCCAAAGGAACGCCCTGCTGAAGGCGATGCGCGAGGGGCGGGCGAACGAGGACGAGCTCGGCTTCTGGGACGAATCGTTATCGGCGGAAGGGGCAATTGTCTTGGCGGAGCGGTGGGCGTCGACGGACAGACTCGTGGGCCTCGTCGGCGAGGCGTTCGATCGCCTGTACGGCGGCGGAAGCCTGTCCGTCGAGTATGTGGCGACTTCGCCCCGTCCCCAGGATGGGGAGCACGCACAGGCGATGGCGAAGGCGCTGCGAGCGTCGAGGCGCCGGGAGCGCGCGTTGGGGATGACGCTCGTTGGGCCTCACCGGGACGACCTCCGCCTGCTGCTCGGAGGGGTGGAGATAGCCCGCCACGCTTCGCGCGGGCAGGCGCGGCTGGCTGCGCTCGCCCTTCGACTGGCAGAGGGACGTCTGCTGGCGGAGCGGCGTGGAGACCCGCCGCTGCTGCTGCTGGACGACGTGCTGTCGGAGCTGGACGAGCCGAGGCGGACGCTGGTGTTGGAGGAGGCGCGCGCCTACCCGCAGGCAATCGTTACGTCGGCGGACGCGGACGCGCTGCCGGCCAACCACCTCGATGGCGCGCGCCGCCTGCGTGTCGTGAGCGGCAGCGTTGTCGACGAGGAAGCCGCTTGAGCGAGGCAATCCGGGTGGAGGGCGTGCGGAAGCGTTTCGGCGACGTCGAGGCGCTCAGGGGCGTTGACCTGAGCGTCGAGCGCGGCGAGATATTCGGGTTCCTCGGGCCGAACGGAGCGGGTAAGACGACCACCATCCGTGTCCTGATGGGGTTCATCCGCAGCGATGGGGGCTCCGCCCATGTGCTGGGGTCCGACGCCTGGCGCGACACGGTGGCAATCAAGGCGAGGGTGGGCTTCCTGCCGGACGTGGTCGCCTTTGGGGGCGGGTTCACCGGACAAGCATTCCTCGACTACATGGCCAGCCTGCGCGGGATGAAGCAGGGAGCGCCGCGCCAGACCGAGCTGCTCGACCGTCTGCAGATGCCGCGGTCGGCGCTGCAACGCAAGGTGAAGGGCTACTCGTCGGGGATGGCCAAGAAGCTCGCGCTCGCTCAGGCGATGCAGCACGACCCCGAGTTGCTGATCATGGACGAGCCGACTGAGGCGCTCGACCCGTTGATGCGGCAGGAGTTGTTCAGGCTCATTCGCGAGGCGCAGGACAGAGGGGCGACAGTCTTCATGTCTTCCCACGTGCTTCCCGACGTGCAGGAGGTCTGCGAGCGGGTCGCGCTGATCAGGGCGGGGAGGATCGTGGAGACGGGGTCCGTAGACGCTCTCCGGGAAGGCAAGGCGCGGGCGATGGTCGTCGAGTTCCGGACGCCGCCAGCAGGCGATATCAGCGCGCCGGGTGTCGAGGTGTTGTCCCGGGAAGGGAACAGGTGGCGGCTGGCGGTTTCCGGCGACCTCAACGACGTGGTGCGCGAGCTCGCCAAGTATGACCTGGCCGACATGACCTACGAGCGCTTGGATCTCGACGAGCTGTTTCTTCGCTACTACGGAGAGCCCGCGGAGGAGGACGGCAGTGCTTAGCGTGTTCCGCGAGAACTTCCGCGCTTACCGAGTCGGTCTGCTTGCGGTCTCGGCGGGCGTGTTCGCGGTCAGCATGGTTATCGTCTATACGTTCGAGGCCTTCGGAGGCATGGAGGCGTTCGAGGATCTGTTCGACCTCGTGCCGGCCCCAATCGCCGCATTGTTCCGGGCGCAGGGAGGCTTTGCGAGCAGCCCGACGGGCTACATTGCCGCGGACTACCGGCATCCGTTCTACATCATCGCGGGCGTCGCTTTCGTCGTCACCGTCGCCAGCGGGGCCTCGGCGCGGGAGGTCGAGCGGGGGACGGTGCTCATGCTGCTGGCCTCCCCCATTGCGCGTTGGCGCTACCTGGCTGCAAAGCTGTGCGTGCTGGCCGCGGGAGCGACCGCCATCGTGTTCGCGACGTGGCTGGGGACGTTCGCAGGGGCCGCGCTCACGGGCATCGGAGGAGACATCGATAACCGGCTCCTTCTACTCGTGCAGCTGAACATGCTGGGGCTCGTGCTGGCGGCTGGCGCCATCACGGCGCTCATCTCGGCGGCGAGCTCCGACGGCGGTCAAACGGTCGTCTGGAGCGCGGGCGTCGCGACAGCGATGTACTTCGTCGACTTCCTCTCGCTGATCTGGGGCCCGGCAGGCCCGGCGGGCCCGCTGACGCTGTTCCACTACTACGACCCGCTCGGCCTGGCTCAGAGCGGCGAGATCCCGTGGCGGGACCTGATCGTGCTGTTCGGCGTGGCGCTGGCCGGGTTCGGCGGAGCGCTGGTGGTGTTCCAGCGGCGGGACATCTCCCGTTAATCGCCCGTTATAGGTCGGGTCGGCGGGCGCCCCAGTCGGTCGATTGCTCGTAGGCGTAGGCGGCGCGGAGGAGCGTTTGCTCGCTAAGGTGAGGCCCCAGAAGCTGGAGGCCGACGGGGAGGCCGTCGACGAACCCGCAGGGGACCGAAAGGCCGGGGATGCCGGCGATGTTGGCGGGGATCGTGCAGATGTCGTTGGCGTGCATGACGAGCGGGTCGACGATGCCGCCGATCTCAAACGCCACGCTCGGCGAGGTGGGGAGCGCTAGGACGTCAACGTTCTGGAAGGCGGCGTCGAACTCCCGCCGGATGAGCGTCCGCACTTGCTGGGCCTTCTTGTAGTAGGCGTCGTAGTAGCCCGCTGAGAGCGCGTAGGTGCCCATCATGATGCGTCGGCGCACCTCGTCGCCGAACCCCTTGCGGCGCGTCGAGTCGAGGGCGGTCCACATGCCGTCGGCCTCTTGGTCGGAGTAGCCGTACTTCACGCCGTCGTACCGCGCCAGGTTGGCCGAGCACTCGGACGGCGCCAGGATGTAGTAGACCGCCAGCGCGGCGCGCGAGGTTGGCAGGGAGACTTCCACGGCCTCGGCCCCGAGGGACTCGAGCTGAGCGATGGCAGCTTTCACCGATTCAGCGATGGCGGGTTCGATGCCGTCGCCGAAGTACTCGGAGACGACGCCCACCCGCAGGCCCTTCACGCCGTCCGCGATGCCGTCGGCGTAGTCGGGGACAGGGGCGGGGATGCTGGTCGAGTCGAGGGGGTCGTGTCCGGCGATGGCGTTCATCACGAGCGCGGCGTCCTCGACGGACCGAGTCAGTGGGCCGATCTGGTCGAGCGACGAGGCGAAGGCGATGAGGCCGAACCGCGAGACGAGGCCGTAGGTCGGCTTGAGTCCGACGATGCCGCAGAGCGCCGCGGGCTGCCTGATCGAGCCGCCGGTGTCGGAGCCGAGTGAGAAGGGCGCGAGACCGGCAGCCACGGCGGCGGCGGGCCCGCCGCTCGAGCCGCCCGGCACGCGGGAGAGGTTCCATGGGTTGTGGACTGGCTTGAAAGCCGATGTCTCGTTCGACGAGCCCATGGCGAACTCGTCCATGTTGCCCTTGCCCAACAGCACTGCGCCCGCGTCCGCCAACGCCGACGCCACGGTCGCGTTGTAGGGGGGGCGATAGCCGTCGAGCATGGCGGAGGCGCAAGTCGTCGGCACGCCGCGCGTCGAGAGGTTGTCCTTCAGTTGCATGGGCACGCCGGTCAGCGGTCCCGCATCCCCGGACGCCAGGCGCCGGTCGGCAGCCTCTGCTTGCTGCTGGGCAAGCTCGGGCGTGACAGCGAGGTAGGCCCCGATACGGGGGTCGAGCTCGGCGATGCGTTGCTGATGGGCCGCAGCCAGCTCGACTGCCGAGACCTCCCTGGCCCGGAGGGCCTGCGACATCTCGGTGGCGGTGAGGTAATGGAGGTCGGCCACCGTTACGACTCCTCCATGACGGCCTGCACGCGGAAGAAATCGCCATCGCGTCTCGGGGCGTTGGCGAGCACGTCCTCCCGGTCGAGAGGGGGCCGGGGCTCGTCGGGGCGCATGACCGTGTGGACCTGTTCGACGGCGTGGCCGGTGGGCTCTACCCCGGAGGTGTCGATGTTCTGGAGGACGCTAACCTCGCTGAGGAGCTTGGCCATCTCGTCGCGGAGACGCTCGATCTCTTCGTCGGAGAGGGCGATGTGGCAGAGGGCCGCAACTTGGCGGACCTCGTTGGCGGAGAGGCGTTGAGTTGGCTGTTCAGTCATGGCGTCGCTCGCATGAAATGGGCCGCCCGTTGGCGGCCACGGCCAGTTTATCAGACGCCCGGAGCGCGCCGCACTGCGCTCGTTGGCTAATGCGCGCTTACGCGCACGCGAGTTTGCTTCTCAGCTCTTTGGCGTGAAGCCTAAACTCTATCTAAGCATTTGGTCACTTATTCGTCCAAGGAGCTGAGATGAAGATATCTCAGATAGCCGAGTACAGCCTTCCCGCCCAAGGCGGACTACCGCCGCTGCAGGCGATGGTATACGAAGAGCTGATGCGCCGCCCCGACGAGGTGTTCGAGTACCAGGGCGAGGAGCTCATTAGAGCATTTCCGCGCCTAAAGCGCTCCGCTCTCAATTGGTCGCTCTGGCTGCTGGCCAAGACGGGCCACATCGGCAAGATGCGGATACGCGTGAGCGGCCGGCTCACCACTGTCTACGGGTCCCACGAGGCGGTCTCCGCGCTGAAAGGGCGGATGGGCATGGCGGAGGAGCCTGCCGAAGCGGGCGAAGAGCCGGACCAGGATCTCTCCGCCGCGGCCGAGGCGTTCCTGGGGTAGGTGGCGCGAGAACGGCGGAGGGCTAACCGGCAGGCTGGGAGGCCAGGTCCCGCAGCAATTGGAAGGGGAATATCCCCGTTTCGTGGAGGTCGCTGAAGAGCAGGCCGACGGCATAGCGGCCCACCTCCATGTACGCCTCGATGGTTATATCCGTCGGGACGTCATCCACGCCGGTGCGCCGGACGTGCGATACCTCGTCGACGCACTGAGCGCAGCCGCAGTGGCCGCGCAGGTAGCGGTGGGGCAGAAGCGTTTCGACCCCGTCCCTCCACACGATGTGCAGGCCGTCCGGCGTGATGTCGATAGCTTTGGGTTCGTACTTCTCTTCGGCCATAGTCTGTTGTTATCCGTTCGTGGGCCGCTACAGTTCGACCGCGCGCCCAAGGCCGGCGGCGACTGCCTTGCGGTAAACGACCATCCCGGCTGCAACGTCTTCGATGGCGAGACCTTGGGACTCGAAGAGTGTAATCGCATCGGGAGTAGGGCGCCCTGGCACGCGCCCGCTCACCACATCTTTGAGATCGACGGCTTGCTCCCACCTGAAAGCCCTGCGCTCCGCCGCCCAGATGAGCTCCCCGCACTCGATTTTCGCATCCGCCACGTCGTCCGCCACGATGAGGACGCTGCGCTTGATCGTCGCCTCGTCGATTTCGCGGCGCATCCAGTGGTTGCTCCCCGCCGCGTTTACGTGAGCGCCGGGCTTGAGCGACTCCCCGTTGAAGACCGGATCGCGTGAGTTGGTGATGGCGCAGATGATGTCCGCGTCGGCGACGGCTGCGTCGGGGGAATCGACGGCGCGAACGTCGATGCCCAGGGAGGCCGACATTTGTTCGGCGAAGGCCTCTCGCCGTTCGGCGGTGCGGCTGTAGACGAGCGCTTGCTCCACGGGGCGCACCGCGCACATCGCGGCCAGTTGGGTCTGCGCTTGGCTCCCGCTGCCGACCATGCCGACGGTCTTGGCGTCGTCCCTGGCCATATAGCGGCTGGCCACGCCGCTCGCCGCGCCTGTTCGTATCTGCCCGAGGGCGTTCGCTGAGAGCATGGCGAGGGGTTGGCCGCTCTCGACGCTGAACAGAAGGACGACCATTCGGCTGCCGCCCTGAGTGCCGGAGACGTAGGTCTTGAGGCCGGTCGCGCCAACCTCATGGGACATGCCGGCCATCACCTGCTGCGCGCCTCTCACGAGGGGGAGCCTGTAGCGCGGCGCATTGGATACCGTGCCGCGCGCCCACTCCCCGAATGCAGCGTCGAGAGCGTCGACGCACTCGTCCATGGGCAGCAGTTGGCGGACCTCGTCTTCGTTGATCAGGAGCATGTCGCTTAGACCTCTATCTGATTGATGAGCGCGTCCATGCGGAGCTGGCCGGGCGCTTGCACGGGGCGAAGGTTGCTGACCCCGACGCCGACCAGCCGCACGGGCTCCCCTGGCGCCCAGTTGGCGTCGAGGAGGCGGAGCGCGTCGGCAAGTATCGCATCTTGGTGGTATGTGGCGCTCTCCTTGCTCGCGGACCGCGTTAGCGTTGTGAAGTCGGCGCGGCGCAGCTTGAGCGTGACCGTGCGTCCCACGAGGCCATGGCGTTCGAGGGAACCCGCGACTCGCGCGGCCATCCTGCGCAGCTCTTCCGCGAGGGGCTCGCGTTCGTGGACGTCCTCGGCGAAAGTCTCCTCGGCGCTGACGGATTTGGCCTCGCGGTCCGTCGTCACCGGCGATGGGTCCTCTCCCTGAGCGCGTCGCTGGAGCACGACGCCCCACGGTCCAAGGACTGAGACGAGCGCCTCCTGCGACGAGCCCGCGACTTGGCCGAGGGTCTCGAACCCGTGAGCCTTCAACCGCTTGGCCGATTGCGGCCCGATACCGGGCAAGGAGCGCACGTCGAGCCCGGCGAGGAACGCCGCCTCCGCGCCTGGTTCGACGACCACGAACCCGCCCGGCTTGCCGGCCTCGCACGCGACCTTCGCCACCATCTTGTTGGCCGCCAGGCCGACCGAGCACGGCAGTCCGATTTCGAGGCGGATGCGCGCCTGCATGCGGTGGCCCAAGCCCTGGGCGTCGTGCATCGTGCGGACGACGGGCGTGAGGTCGACGTACGCCTCGTCGATGGACATCTGCTGCATGAGTTCGGACTCGCGGTGCAGGATGTCCATCACCTGGTTGGAGTAGTCGCGGTAGAGATGGAAGCGCGGAGGCATGACGACCGCGTTGGGGCAGAGGCGTACCGCCTGCGACATGGGCATGGCGGAGCGGCACCCGTACTTGCGCGCCTCATAGGAGGCGGCGGCGACGACGCCCCGAGACTCGGGCCTGCCGCCGATCAGAAGCGGCTTGCCCACGAGAGTGGGGTCCTCGATCTCCTCGACAGAGGCGTAGAAGGCGTCCAAGTCGACGAGGGCGATATAGCGTTCCTCGGCCACGAGGGTATGGTAGCCGAGGGGGTTCGAACGTTGAACCGGGAGTTGACGTTTGCAGAAAGAGCGAGGCCCTTTTTACAGGGCCTCGCTCATCTTTAGTCTGGTATCTCTGGGCGGCAGTGCGCCGCTGACTCGTTACTTCTTGCCGCTGACGGCTCCTGCTAGGTCGGAGCCGGGCGTGAAGCCGACTCGCTTGTGGGCGGGCACCGTTACGCGCTGTCCGGCTTGGCGTCCTCGGATTGCGCGCACCTGCCGTTCCTTCACCTGACGGGCCTCGAAAGAGCCGAATCCGGTGAGGACCACACGGTCTCCCGCCGCCAGGGATTCACGGACGCTATCGAGCACTGCATTGAGCGCGCTGTCGCCCCAAGAACGAGGCCCGTTCAGCTTTCCGGCGACCTTCGCGGCGAGGTCTCCCTTCCGTAGCGTTGCCAAGTCAACACCTCCTGTGACGTTCGGTGCTAGCACCCTGCGTGCTGGCGCCGGAGTATAGCAGGTGAATACTACCGTCAATAGGTGACGACGGCCTGTTTCCCGGTGAACCAAGGGCCGTGTATTTCCGTCCGCCGCCGCCTCTGTCAGAGGACAGTCCAGCCTGCTTCAACGGGGCTGGCGAGGCGTGGTTCACAGGCTTGGCGGAGGGGTGTCTTCCCCTAGTAAGGGGGGCCGGTTAGGGGCTAGGACGTCCACCATCGGTGAAAGTGATTGAGCGGGCCGTGGCCGGCTCCGACGGGGAAGGCGGAAGCTATGGCGTCGGTCACGTAAGTCTTGGCCAGGGCGACCGCGTTCTCGACCGTTTCCCCCTTGGCCAGGTTCGCGGCGATGGCGGAGGAGAAGGTGCAGCCGGTCCCGTGGGTGCTCGTGGTGTCGATGCGCTTGGCCGGGAATTCGGCGAACGCGTTGCCGTCGAACAGCACGTCGACGGCGTCGGCGCCGAAGTGCCCCCCCTTCACGACGACATAGCTGCAACCGAGCGCGTGGATGGCCTTGGCGGCGTCGCGGGCCTGCTCCATCGTCTCGACGGGGCGTCCGCAAAGGACCTCGGCCTCCCCTGCGTTGGGGGTCGCGACCAGGGCCAGTGGCATGAGCAGGGAGGTCAGGGCGTGGACTGCGTCTTCTCGCAAGAGGCGGTCGCCGCCCTTGGCGACCATCACGGGGTCGACCACGAGCCTGCCGATGTCGTGGGCCCGGACGGCCTCGGCCACGGCCTCGATGATTGCGGCGCTGGAAAGCATGCCGATCTTGGCGGCGTCCACGCCCAGGTCCGATGCAACGGCGTCGATCTGACCGCGCACCATCTCGATGGGCAGCTCATGGATGCCGGTTACGCCGAGCGTATTCTGCGCGGTGATAGCGGTGAGGGCGCTGGCCCCGTAGACCTCGAACGCGGCGAATGTCTTGAGGTCCGCCTGCACGCCGGCGCCGCCGCCCGAGTCCGAGCCGGCGATCGTGAGCGCGACAGGCCTGCGGGCTCCATTCATACGGGCCACTTCTCCTCGTTCCACGCCATCTCCCAGAACAGGAATTCGTACCGGCTGCTGGTGACGAACGCCTCCTCCACCTTCGCCAGCTCGCTTTCGGGGAGACCGGCGGCTACGCGGTCCATCAGCGTCCGGCACCAGTCGGCAAGCTCGATGAACTCCGGGGATGAGTACATATCGATCCAGGCGGCATAGCGCCGGTCGGACGGCTTGCCCTTGGCCGCGAGACCGAGGCCGATTTCGGTGAATCCCCACATGCACGGCAGGAGCGCCCCGACCATCTCCGGGAAACTTCCCGTGGCCGCGGTGCGGACGAGGAAATCGGTGTAGGCGCGGCACGTGGGAGACATCTCCTCGCGCTCGAGCTCCTCACTGCCGATGCCGAACTCCTCCGCGTAGGAGCGGTGGAGCGACATCTCGGTTGCGAGAGTCTCATTGGTGAGCGCCGCCAGCTTGATCATTGTTGCGAGGTCGGGGGCGCGCGCGGCGGCCGTGGCGAGCATACGGGCGTACTCGATGAGGAACCGGTAGTCCTGCCGCACCCAGTGACGGAAGCACGCCACCTCCAAGGAGCCGTCGCCGATGCCTCGGATGAATGGGTGGGCGTGCTGCGCCTCCCAGACCGGGTCCACGACCCGTCGGAGGCGGTCGCTGAAGCGCTCAGGCATGGACGGTCCCCCTCCTATCCTGCCCCATGGGGGCGCGGAGAGACCTGGAGGTCGGCGCGAACTCGTCCCAGAAGGCTATCTCGTAGCGCAGCGTTCTTACGAACACGCGCTCCGCCCTCGCGCTGCCGTCCTCCGCGGGAGCGGCGTGTTGCGCGAGGTAGTTGGCGAAGTCTTCCAGTGATTGCTCTGCGTGGATGTCGATCCAACCCCGGTAGAGCGGGTCTTGGGTCGTTACCCCGGCTTTGGCAAGGCGCTTTGCCCAATCGGAGTAGGTCCCCTCGGTCACGTAGAGGGCTGTCGCAATGAGCTCGAACGGGGCGCGGCGGGCGAGACCGAGCAGGAACCTGGTGAAGCGGGCCGTCACCGGCAGAATGTCGCGCCCTCTGTCGGGGCGTTCGAGGTCCAAGCGCGTGAATACGTTGTCGAACAGAGCGTCCTCGGCGCCGAGGAGCGTTTGAAGAAACTCCCCGAGGGGTTTCGCCGCTCGAACGGACGGCGCCCGGCCCACGGCGCTCGCCACGAGGCGCATGAGCGTGTCGATGAAGAGGTAGTCCTGGACCATATAGCGGGCGAACGCCTCGCGCGGAAGCGAGCCGTCGCCCAGACCTGCGACAAACGGATGCCTCACCATGCGCTCCCAGTCGGCGGCATAACGCCGGCGTAGCTGCTCGCAGTCGGTCATGCGCCGGCTTCCAGGGGCTGCATGTCGTTGGCGAGCCGGTCGAGGTCGAACCCGGCAGCCTTGCCGCGCCGGGCGGCGACTGAGAACGCTACGACGGCTACGGTCGATACGACGACGGCCGACAGGAAGCTCCCAAGGAGGTTCCCGGAGGCGAGGATGTGCCACACGCTGGTTAAGCCGTCCCACGTCCACCATCCCGCCAGGGTCTTCGTGGGGAAGAAGAGCGCGCCGACGGCGACGCCGGCCGACGCGCTGACCACGGCGCCTGTGCCGCTGAGCCGCCGGTCCCACATGCCTGCAAACGCGGGGACCATCGCGCCCGCGCAGACGAGGTCGGCGATGAGGAACAGGTAGAGCACGCTGTCGAACATGAAGCCGACCACGGCGGCGGGCACGATGAGGAGCGCGGTGATGACGCGCGCCGAGCTGAGCAGCCGCCGTCCCGCCAGAGCGGGCCGGATGCGGGGCAGGTCCGTCGTAAAGATGCTGGCGATGCCGTTCAGGAGGGTGTCCATGCTGCTCATAACGAGCATCAACGCGAGAGCGACCAGCGCCACGACCACCCATCCGGGCAGCACGTCGAGGGCTAGGGTGAACAGCGCTATCGAGGCCGGGTTCTCGCTGTCGACGAGTCCGGCGCCGACCGCCCACAGGCCGAAGAGTCCCGCGCCGATGATCATGGGGATGACGATTGCGCCCGCCGCGAGGAAGCCGCGCCGGATATCGGCGTCGGTCTTGGCGGCGTACACGCGCTGCCAGAAGCCCTGGTGAAAGAGGTTCGCGGCGAGGATTGCGATGATGAGGGTGAGGCCGAACTGAATGCCGGGCTGATGGCCGATCTGCAGGAGCGTGTCGTTGCTGTCGCGGACGGTCTCGAACGCGGCCGTCCAGCCGCCCAGCTGGGACAGCGCGGCGAGGAGCACGACGAGCAGCAGCGGAACGATGACGGCGAACTGGATCTTGTCGGTGAAGATTGACGCCCGCAGCCCCCCGTAGACCGTGTAGACGAGAGTCGACGCGCTGACGAGGAGAAGCGTGAGGAGCAGCGGGGCGTCGGTAGCGAGGCGGACGGCGCGCGCGATCGCCCCCATCTCTGCCGCGAGGAAGGTGAACATGTAGAGGACCATCACTGCGAGCGTGAAGAGGTACATGGCGCGGCCATAGCGGAACCAGACGAACTCGCTGAAAGAGTGGCCGTTGGGGGCCAGCTTCCGCATACGAGGGCCGACGACCATGAAGGCGACGATGGGCGCCGCCTGACCGACCCCGTAGCCGATGAGCGCGACGAGCCCCGCCCAGGTGGCGGCCTCCGCTGGGCTGAAGAGGATCCACGCCCCCATGACCGAGGCGACCACCGTCGCCATTGCGGTGAGCCCGCCGGTGGACGCCCGCGCCGAGATGAAGTCTTCGACCGTCAGCCGCCGCGTTCTGGCATAGGCGACCCCTGCTCCGGCCATGGCTACCATCGTTGCCACTGCAACAAGAAGTGCCCAAGCGCCCGTCGACATCGCGTTCCTCCATGAGTTAAGCGAAAGGGCCGCTCCTAGAGGGAGCGGCCTTGCGTCGGCGTCGCCGGTAGTCGCTCTCCCTCCGCTGGAATGACCCAGGTCAGGTTCGTAGGGTCGCTCGAAAGCCTCTCAGCCAGCCTAACGGCCGGCTCCCCTGAACGCTGCGCTATTCGATTAACGGTGATGGTAGGGGCGCCAAGCTGGCCGGTCAACCTCCGCGCCTCCCCTTCCGTCATTCCCGCGCAGGCGGGAACCTCGTAGCGGGGCGACAGCACCGCGATTCCTCCCTCCGTGCTCCGCCCCCTACTTTTCTCGGCTGTGGTGTTGGATGTAAAGGCCAACATGGGGGATTGTTTCGAAATCCCCATCCCCCCGCCCACGCAGTGATTACCCCCCACCCTTGCAGAGTTTGCACTCTCTACAGTACGGTTTCTCGGCCCACGCGGGGACCGACCCTCCTTTGAGCTAGGTCGGGGAAATCCGCTTGATATAGCAGACTCAGTACGGAGGAGGATGTCGTGCCTGACGGCCTACAGATGAATGGAGGGACCCCCGCCGTCCCAGCAGCCAGACTCGGAATGCGTAGGCTGGTGATGGCAGGTGCCGCCATCGCGCTGATTGCCGGTGTGCTGGCCTTGGAGGTCTCCCCCGTCGCGCGGGCGCAGGAAGCTCCCGCATGCGAGGTGAACGACCTCGGCGCCATCGGCGCAGACGAGGGCGGCGGCCTGCAGGCGGACGGGCGCTGGACGACAGAAGATTGTGATTCGCGCTTCCGCACCGATAGCGATGCCCACACCTATCGCTTCGAGGTCGTCGAGGGTGGCCGGATCAGGATCGATCTGACCTCCTCCGAGGGCGACTCCTATCTCTATCTGTTGGCTGAAGACGGCAGCCGCATCACGGACAACGACGACGGCGGCACCGGCCTTGATGCACGCATCGAGCGCGACCTGGCGCCAGGCGTCTATCTGGTCGAGGCCACGACCGTCGGCGGGCGCGTACGCGGCCCAGCGGACTTCTCGCTCTCCGTCAGCCGCGTCACAGGTTGCGAGCCAGTCCATCTCGGCGCCCTTGAGCCGGGCGTCGACCTGACCGCATCCGGCTCCTGGACGCTGGACACCTGTGGCTCACGTTTCGTAGTGGAACACCCAGCCCACGCCTACTCTTTCAACTTGTCGCAGGACGGTCGCGTGCTTATTGATCTGACATCGATACACGGCGACCCTGTCTTGTCGCTGGTGTCGCCCACCATAGGCGTGATCGCCGCCAACGACGACGGTGGCGGGGGGGCGCAACTCACGTATTGAGCGATACCTGACCGCAGGCGTCTACCTGATCGAGGCGACGACCTACTTGGAGCGCGACCTCCAACCCTCGCAGGCCGACTTCGACCTCGTGATTCACATGGTGGACGAGGGGGAGAGGCAGCGCAGCTTCCAGCTCAAGGTTGAGGCGACCCATGCCCCCGAACAGGTGGTCGCGGGCGTACCCTTCCCCGTCCACTACCGCGTCGGCAATCTGGGTGGTGGCGACTTTGTCGACACAGTCGGCAGCGTCGTGGCGTACGTGGTCGCCCCCCGCGCGTTTCAACGGAATGACTATATCGTCGCGCCAGGGGGAAGTTGGCAGGCTGGAGTCTCCTACCACTCCGGCGCGGAGACGGCGAGCGCGACGAGTATCGCGAATGGCGAGGTGACGCCGTTTTCGATCACGCTTAGGGAACCCGGCGCCTCATGGGTGTTCGTGGCGATTATCGCTTTAGACGAATCCGGGGAAGAGCTTGGGTTCCACGGCATCTGGCGGAACCTGGAGGTGCTGAGCGGCCTGACGTTCGACCCGGTCACGGTGAAGGTCGACGGCATGGAATACGAAGTCTCCACTGAGGCTGATGCGGACGGGCTGGTGACGACCTCGGTGAGCTCCGTCGCCGACCCGGCCGGGGAAGTCGACCCGGCGCTGCGGGCGAAGGCGATTTACGCGGCGGGCGTGCACACGCAGATGCTGGACGGCATCTTCGAGCGTCCCGCTATAACCGCCCTGCCAGTGACGGCGGAGCCGGTGGCGATCAGCGTGGTGGACCCATCATCGGACGCCTTGCTCGCGGCGTTCGCGGACCAGTACGCGGGCGCTGTCGCTGCGTCCGGCCTGTCCGAGGCGCTGGCCGCGGGCGAGGCGATCAGTCCGGTCGCGGTTGAAGAGTTGCTCCTCAGCACGGCTCAGACGGCATCGGCGAAGTATGCGTCGCTGGCCGCCTCGTGGAGTGCGCTCCAAGGGAGGGTCGACGACGGAGAGGCGCTGTCGTTCGCGGATGCATTCGCCGTCCAGTCCCAGCTAGCCTATGCGGAACGCCTCATCTCGCCGGTGGTGACAGCCGGTGAGATCGTGCAGGCGGCCCGCGCCGCCGATTTGGGCTGGCAGGATCCCGGAGTTCAGGCGATGTCTATCGGCTTGGAGCAGCAGGCGTCCTGCGGCAATGGAGCGAGTGCGCTGCGCGGTGCCCTCAGGGCGGCCGGTGTCGCGGACATCGGCCCACTGCTCGCGCTTGACGCCGAGATGCGCGAGGCGCTGCCCGTCTACAGTCTCGCAAACGATGGCCTGCTCTGCGAGGTGGCGGCCGCCGACGCGGCCAACCTTCAGTTCCTGCGGAGCCTCTCGATTGCCGGCAGCGGCGAGATCCTCCGGATGCTCGGGTACGAGCCGCCACCCATTCCGCCTCCGGCGTTGGCCCCGCCGCACCGGCTGCGAATCCTGGCTCGGCTGGGCGAGGATGGCCGCATCGAGCATGGCGTGGAACTCTCCAGCGGCCAGCAAGTACTGCCCACGGTGCGCTACCTGCGCGCGGACGCCCCCGTCGATGATTGGCGAATCAGCAGCGATGTCGAGGTGAACGGGGACTCTATTGGGAGGATTCGCGCGCGGCGCTTGGCCGATGGCCGTGTCGAGTTGGGCTTCCAGAGCGCCGCTGGCGAGCGGATCGCGCCCGACATCCGCTACCTGCCCGCCGACCTCCCGACCGGTGTCTGGCTTCGCAGCGGCGAGATCGAGGCGCCGAGGGCGGCGGCGCTAGAGTAAGGGAAAGGCCTCACCTTGCAGCCCTTCCTTCCGTCATAGCCTCGAAAAACCCCTCCCCCGCAGACTGCGGGGGAGGTCGGGAAGGGGCCGTCATCCCCGCCCCCTCCGTCATTCCCGCGCAGGCGGGAACCTCGCAGCCTCCCCGCCCCTCCGTCATTCCCGCGCAGGCGGGAGAACCCAGGGTGGCCGACAGGCCACGCCCTCCGCGCCGCCCAGACCCAATAAGGTCCATGGTGGGCCTGTCGGACCACGCCCGTAGGATGCAGCCGATTACTGGTCCGACGCTCCTCCGTCGGGGGTGTGGGGTCTCTCCCACAACATGACGGACGGGTGGGAAGAGTTACCCCCGTTAGAGAATAGGATTACGCAAAGCCCCTCCCGTCTGCGGGAGGGGACGCGCCAGCGCAGCGACGCGCGCGGGAGGAAAGGCGGCGGCGCGCAGATTTCCCCCGTCACCCCCACCCCTCCCGTCATTCCCGCGCAGGCGGGAACCTCGCAGCGGGGCGATAGCACCGCGATCCCTCCCCACGCTCCAACCGTCATTCCCGCGAAAGCGGGAATCCAGGTATCGGCGTCCGCCCGCCTATTTCGTTGGTTGTGGTGTGGGACGAGGCCAGCATGGGGGATTGCCTCGAAAATAGACTCCTCGCAGAGGTAGTGAGCCGGCCAACCGTCATTCCCGCGAAAGCGGGAATCCAGGTATCGGCGTCCGCCCCTCTATTTTCGTCGGTTGTGGTGTGGGCCGACAGGCCAACATGAGGGATTGCTTCGAAAGTCCTCTCCACCGTCTGCGGGGGAGAGCTAGAGAGGGGGCCGCCCCATCCGCCAATCAACGCTCCCGTCCCCTCCGCCATTCCCGCGCCCCCCTCCGTCATTCCCGCGCAGGCGGGAACCTCGCAGCCCTCACCTCGTCGCAATTGTGACATTTGCCCGTTGCGTAATCGAACGCCCGTTCTCTACCCTGTCTCCAACGGCCCTGACCCCGCCCGTGGCATAGCCGGGCCCAGGGCCGAAACCCAGAGGAGAAATGCTACCGAATGAGACCAAATGAGACCGCTTTTAACGCTGCCCTCAGCACCCGCCAGGCTGCCGCTCTGCCTTACATCGCATCGGAGCCGACCCTCGCCCGTGGCGCGCAAGCCGCCCAGATAGCAAAGAGCACCCTCATGCGCTGGATGAACGACCCCGCATTCCGCGCGGGACTCGAACGCGTCCGCAACAACATCGCAGACCTCGCCTACACGGAGCTCGAAGGGCTCACGCTCAAAAGCGTCATCCGGCTTGGCCAGCTGCTCGACCACGAGGACCCGAACGTGGTGCACCGCGTCTCGAAGACCACGCTCTCCATGTCCCTCAACATCCGCCAGGACCGCGATCTCCGCCGCCAGCTCGAACTGATCGAGAACGCCCGGGCAATGGCGAGGCAGCAGCGATGAGAAGCGCCGTCCGCTCCCTCCAACGCCACTACGCCTGTCTCGTGGCGCAGACCGCCCTCGGGCCCGTCGCCGCCGACTATGTCGAGAGCTGGGAAGCCGCCCTGGAGCGCGGCGAGCCCCCGCCCGACCTCTCTGACCTCTTCCTGGCTGTCGCCTCCGCTGGCGTCCCCATCCTCAGCCCGCTCCCTGTCGTCGCCTACCTCAGGGCGTGTGCAGAGGACGGACGAGTCCCCCAATCCCGGCGCATTGTCCAGGCCATCGCCCATGCCTACGCCGAGCTCGACATCAGAAACCTGGACAAGACCTGCCACTGTCCCGCCGGCCGCCCTCTCATCACGCTCCCCTCGCGCCTGTGACCGCCCATCTAATGACCTTGCACAACCAATCCCATCATTGCCTCGAAAGTAGGCGCTCCGTTCCCCAACCCGTCATTCCCGCGAAAGCCGGAACCCAGGACGCCCCCTTCCGCCATTGCCTCGAAAATAGACTCCTCGCAGAGGTAGTGAGCCATGCCAACCGTCATTCTCGCGAAAGCGGGAATCCAGGTATCGGCGTCCGCCCGCCTATTTTCGTTGGTTGTGGTGTTGGACGAGGCCAACATGGGGGATTGCTTCGAAAAACCCCTCCCGTCTGCGGGAGGGGACGCGCGGGCGCAGCGAAGCGCGGGGGAGGAGAAGCGGCGGCGCGCAAACTTCCCCTCGTTACCGCGAAGCCCCCTATTGTCGTCGGTTGTGGTGTGGGCCGACAGCCCCACATGAGAGATTCCCGCGAAAGCGGGAATCCAGGACGCCCCTCTCCGTCATTCCCGCGAAGGCGGGAACCTCGCAGCGCAGCGACAGCGGTGCGGTCTCTCCCCCTCCCGTCTGCGGGGGCGGACGCGCAAGCACAGCGACGCGCGAGGGAGGAGACTCCCCCGCCAAACAACGCCCGTCATTCCCCCCTGGGCGGGGGAATGCGCTCCGAGGGAAATCCTGGGGAAACACGCCGCGAAACCTATGGCGGATTCCCGGCTAGGCACTATAATGTGCGCTGGTTGCTCACGGTCGGGTAAACTGACCGGGCCAAGAATGAAAAGGCACTCAGGACGTCTCCGAGGGAGGTATCTCCCGAGGCGCGTCTTAGTCTACGTGCCCCGATCCATCGGACGAACAGGAGGCGGAATGTCCATGCGCCGAAAGCTCCCTGTCAGCATTGCCCTGGCGCTGGTGCTGACCATGCTCATGACCCTAACCGCGAGCGCGCAGGAAGCCGCTCTCGAAGGGTCAGCCAATTTCCGTGACGCGAACGCATCGAGCGACAGCCTCGAGGTCGACCTGGACGGCGCCGCCGTGCTCTCTTCCGGGTCTCAGTACGAAGGCTGGCTCGTTGATATCTCCGGCAACAAGATGAGCGTGGGCACCTACGGACGGCGCCCTGAGCTCATCGGCACGTACGTTGACCCGGACGGCCGCGACCTGCTGGCGAAGTACACCACCTTCATTGTTACGATTGAGCCCAACCCCGACTCCGACCCCGAGCCCTCGGACGAGATCGCCTACGGCGACTCCACCCCGCTCGTGATTTCCAACGTGATCAATCAGCTGGTCGGGCCTGGCGGGCCTGCGAGAAACATCAATGCGCAGGCGCAGTTGGCCGTCACGCATGCGAACCTCGCAGCGGAGGCCGACTCGCTCGATGTCCAGAAGGCCCATGCGCAGCACGTAATCAACATCATCCAGGGAAGCAGCGGGGCCAACTACAACGCCGAGGCAGGAGACCCCGGCGACGGCGTAGGCCTCTTGGGCCACGCCCAGGCAGTTGAGGCGCTGGCCGCCAGCGCAGAGGAAGCTGCCGGGGATGATGAGGTGCAGGAAGACACGGCTAAGGAGATCACCACCGCCGCGACGGCCACGGTTCTAAAGGCGAACAACGCAGTGAGGAACGCTCTGCTCATCGTCGACGCGACTGTCGGCGGCCTCGTTGTCGAGAAAGAGATTGAGAACCTCGTGAGCAACACCGAGCGGACCCTCAACGGGACCGACGAGGATGGCCAGGACGGCCCGGGCAGCACTGGCCTCGAGGCCGGCGCGAGGACCGTCTACGAGATGTCGCAGGACCTCGGCGAGTTCAGGCCTGGTCTGGGCGCGCCGCCTCCCACGGGTGACTCCACCCTCCCGCTCCTCGCGATGATTGTTCTGGGCGCGGGCGTGGCGCTAGTCTCCACCGGCGGGCTCTTGGTCTTCCGAGGCCGCAGGGTGACCGCCTAGCCCCAACCGCCGGACTACATAGGTAAAGAGAGAGCCCCCCGACCAGTCGGGGGGCTCTTGCTTACGCCCCCTCCGCAGACGCCCCTCTCCGTCATTGCTTCGAAAGTCCTCTCCACCGTCTGCGGGGGAGAGTTAGAGAGGGGGCCGCCCCGCCCGCTACTTTCGTCGGTTGTGGTGGGGGCGTCAGCCCAACATGAGGGATTCCCGCGCAGGCGGGAACCCAGGGTGGCCGACAGGCCACGCCCCGAGGCGTCCACTCGTCTATTTCGTTGGTCGTGGTGTTGGACGCGGAGGAAGGCGTCCCTCTCCGTCATTCCCGCCCCTCTCCCGTCATTCCCGCGCAGGCGGGAACCTCGCAGCCCTCCCTGCCCCCACGGGATCAGTCGAGGCCGAGCGTGGCCTTGAGCTCGCGCCATTCGCGGGGAGACATCTCCAACGTCGCGGGGTCGACCTCCTCGCCGGCGAGCAACTGCTTCACCACGGCCAATCCCTCCGCGCTGAGGCGCGCGCCCCCGGCCCGATAGCTGTGGAACGCGTTCGCCGTGAGCGGGACCCAGCGTTCCACGACATCGAGGATCACGCGGGCGTACTCGCGTATCTCCCACTGAGCGTGGGCGTCGGCGCGAAGCGCCAGGAAGTGCAGCAGGTTGTGGAGGTCCGTCTTCCAGTACCACTGGGTGTACGTGCTCAGGGGCAAGCCGATGCGCGCCAGCTCGCGGGCCAGGCCCATCGTGTCGGCGTCGATTTCCCTGCCGCTCTGGTCCTCGTTGAGCATCTCGTAGTAGTGGCCGAACGCCTGCTCCGCGTCGCCGCGCAGCAGTCCGAGCACCTGCCCGGCGCGGTCCGCGTCGAGGACTCCCTCGCGGCCTTGCCGGTTGCCGGTCGATTGAGCGGCGAGCTGAGCATGACCCGGAACGTAGAACTCGCTGTCGAGCACCGAGTAGCGCGCCGAGTACTCGTTCACGTTCGCCATGCGGTGCCGTATCCACTGGCGCGCCACGAAGATGGGGAGCTTGACGTGCAGCTTAAGCTCGCACATCTCGAAAGGCGACGTGTGGGCGTTCCGCATCAGATAGTTGATGAGGCCCTGGTCGTCGCGAGTGCGCTTCGTCCCGCGCCCATAGGAGACGCGCGCCGCCTGCACGATGGCCGCGTCGTCGCCCATATAGTCGATGACGCGCACGAAACCGTGGTCGAGCACGTCGAGGGGCTGGTAGAGGATCTCCTCGACAGCCGGGACCGTGGCGCGTCGCGTCTCATGGCGCTCGCTGCGGAGCGCGTCAATCTCGGCCTGTTGGTCGGGGGTAAGCGGCATGTCTCTCGTGGCTCGTGGCGGAGGGTATGGTGGATTGAGGGTCGATGTTACACGCTGGCGCCCGCGTCGTGGCGGCGCCGGATCAGTCTAGGAGCAGGCGCGGCTCTTCCAGTAGTCGCTTAATCTCGCCCGTGAACTGTGCGGCCTCCGCGCCATGGGCCGCGCGGTGGTACGTAGTCAGCGTCGCCGACATCATCTGGCGGACGACGACCTCGCCGCCTTTGACGACGGGAGTCGGCGAAATCGAACCCACCGCGAGCACGCCAACCTGGGGCGAGACGATGATTGCATTGAACGCGTCGACCTGGAACATACCCAGATTGCTGACGCTGAAGGTCCCGGTGTATTCGTCCTGCCGCAGCTTGCCGGACTTCGCACGGTCGGTCAGGTCCTTCGCCGCCGCCGCTATCTCGGCCAGCGACTTGCGGTCGCAGTCGGGAACTGCGGGAACGGCGAGGCCGCCGGGGAGCGCGACCGCAATCCCGATGCTGATGCGGTCCCGCACACGGAGGTGGTCGCCCTCGAAGGTCGAGTTATAGACCGGGTGCGCGAGCAGGGCGATGGCGCAGGCCTTGATGATCATGTCGTTGACGCTCACGCGTGCCTGGTCCCGCGCGCGCAGCTCGCGCCGCAGCTCCAGCGCGTCCGTCATGTCCACGCGGACCGTCAGGTGGAACATAGGGGCCTCGGCGGCGGTCCGCTCCGTGCGCCGCGCGATTGCCTCGCCCATGCGTCCGAGCTCAATGCGGCCGTCCGCGCCGGGTGCGCGCGGCGGATACCCCGCGCGCATCGAGGACTCCGGCGCTGCGGGGCGCTGCGCGGACGGACCCGCGGACGCCTGTCTCGCGACGAACGCGGGCGGCTGTTCGCCGGGCTCGCCAAGGTACGCGATGGCCATGCCTACCGGGACGATTGCGCCGACCTCGGCGGCGATGGCTAGTAGCGTTCCGTCGGCCTCGGCTTCGAGCTCGACAATCGCCTTGTCCGTCTCGATTTCGGCGATAACTTCGCCAAGGGCGACCATGTCGCCGGGCTGCTTGAGCCAAGCGGCGAGGGTGGCCTGCTCCATCTCGTAGCCGAGCTTGGGGAGCGTGACGGGCGTGACCATGCGCTTACTTTAGCGCAGGGCTCCTTCCACGTCCCGCTCCACAGTGGGCGGCGCGCTACATCATGCGCTGGAGGATGCGCTCCGCTTGCTCGTCGGTGACGCCGCCCTCGCGCTTGGAGATGGGGCCGTCGCGCAGGACGGGCTCCAGTTCGGTCAACGATTCCTGTTGGATGTCGAGGAACCTGCCGATGAAGATCTCGTCGCCCCAGACCATCGCCTTCTCGCAGGCGGCGGCCCAGTCCGTGGTGTCGTGGCCTTCGTCCTCGAGCTTCTTGATGCGGGACTTGAAGAAGGCGTGGGTGTTGTCCAGGTTGAAGGTCACGCAGGGGCTGAAGACGTCGATGAGGGCGAAGCCGTGGTGCTCGATGCCGCCCTTGATGAGGTCGGTGAGGTGCCTGACGTCGCCGGAGTAGCCGCGGGCGACGTAGGTGGCGCCGTTCATGATGGCGGAGGTGAGCGGGTTCAGGGGGTACTCGACGCTCCCGAACGGGGTGCTCTTGGTCTTCTGGCCGACGCGGCTGGTTGGGGATATCTGGCCCGTGGTGAGGCCGTATATCTGGTTGTTCATGACCACGTAGGTCAGGTCCACGTTGCGGCGCGCGGTGTGGGTGAAGTGGTTTCCGCCGATGCCGTAGCCGTCGCCGTCGCCGCCGGTGGCGATGACAGTGAGCTCGTGGTTGGCCATTTTCACGCCGGTGGCGAAGGCGAGGGAGCGCCCATGCAGCGTGTGCATGCCGTAGGTGTTGATGTAGCCGGGCATGTTGGAGGAGCAGCCGATGCCGCTAATGGTGACGATTTCATGCGGCTTGAGGCCGAGCTCCGCTGCGGCGCGCTGGAGGCTGTTCAGTACGCCGAAGTCGCCGCACCCGGGGCACCAGTCGGGGTCAATCTTGCCCTTGAAGTCTCTGGCGGTCAGTTCGATGGTAGTCATGGGGGCCTTTCTCCTTGGCTAGACGACGACTTCCTGGTATGGGATGAAGACATCCGACTTCTCTTGGAGGAGGTCGAGCACGCCTTCGGTGATGTGATGGGGCGCGAACGGCTCGCCGTCGTACTTGCGGATATGGCCGTCTGCGTTGAGGCCGGTCTCGCTGCGCATGTAGCGGGCGAACTGGCCTGAGTGGTTGTTCTCGACGATGAAGAACTTCTTGCCGTCAAGGGCGGCGATGACTTCATCGGTGTGGAAGGGGACGATCCACTTAATGGGTAGCTGGTTCACCTTCACGCCCTTCTCCGCGAGCTGGTCGATGGCCTCCTTGATGACGCCGGCGGTGGAGCCCCAGCCGACGAGGGTGACTTCAGCGTCAGCCGGGCCCTCTATCTGGGGGGCGGCCATCATAGCGGTCACATTCTCGAACTTGCGGGCGCGCTTCTCGACGGACGCGCGGCGCTTGTGAGGGTTCGTGAACTCGTCGGAGAGCAGGCGGGAGGTCTCGTCGTGCTCGTCGGTGGCGACGGTGTGCACGTATCCCTCGACGCCGGGGACTGCCCGAGGGGAGACGCCGGACGGCGTGTCCTTGTAGCGCATGTACTCGTGTCCGTTGGCGGGTGCGCCTTCGGTGATGAGCTCGCCGCGGTCAATCACCGGGTGGAAGTTGAGGAGCTTGGGGTCGACGCTGAAGCGGCCCTCGGAGATCAACAAGTCTGTCAGGACGATGGCCGGGCACTGGAGCTTGTCAGCGATATTGAACACTTCGGGGACCGTGTCGAAGGCGTCGAGGGAGTCCGTGGGGGCGACGATGAGGCGTTGGAAGTCGCCCTGGCTCGCCCCAAGGGCCTGCCAGAGGTCGCCCTGCTCCGTCTTGGTGGGGACGCCGGTGGAAGGTCCGGCGCGCTGGACGTTGATGAAGACGCAAGGAATCTCCATCATGGACGCCGCGCCGACGGCTTCCGACATGAGGGCGAAACCGCCGCCGGAGGTCGCGCACATGGCGCGCGCGCCGGTGTGTGCAGCGCCGATAACCATGTTGGCGACGCCAATCTCGTCCTCGACCTGGCGGACCATGATGCCGAGGTTGCGCGCGTGCTGGGCGTACCAGTGGAGCACGCCGGTGGAAGGGCTCATGGGGTAGGCGGCGTAGAACTTCACGCCGGCCGCGGCGCCGCCCATGGCGAGGGCTTCATTGCCGGACCACATTGCCTGGGGCTCCCCGCCTTCCGGTACGGAGTCGGGGAAGGGGACGAAATTCTCTTGGGCGTGGGTGTAGCCCGCGAGGGCCACGCGCACGTTCTCGTTCACCACGTCCTCACCCTTTCGGGCGAACTGCTGGGTGATGCTCGATTCGAGGATGGAGAAGTCAAGGCCGAGCAGGTGCATCATCGCGCCGAGAGCGACAGTGTTCTGGTTCAGGCCGGCGCGTGTGGAGCCGGTGAGCTCGTTCACGGGCAGCGGGCAGAGCTGGACGCCGCCCGCCGCGTCGCTGGGGGTGATGGTGTCGCTGTTGTAGATGGCGACAGCGCCGTCCCCGAGGAGCCGGAGGTGCCTGTCCATCGTGTCTTGATTCAGGGAGAGCAGCAGGTCGAGCTTGTCGCCATGGCTGAGAAGCTCCTCGTCGGACACGCGGACGGTGAGGAAGATGTGCCCTCCGCGGATGATCGACTGGTAGGCGTTATAGGTGGACAGGTGGAGCCCACGTCGGACGAAGAGCCTTGCCAGGGTGTCGCCGGGAGTGGCGATACCCTGACCTGCCTCGCCGCCAATCGCTAGGGCGAAATCGAACTTGCCTTCGCTCATCTGTAATCCCTCCGTGGCGGTTGCGCCACATCCTCTCTCGCTAGATATGCACTGCGTGGCCTTCGGCAGCCAGCGCAGCCTCTTTCACCGCCTCCGACATGCTCGGGTGAGCATTGACGACCCGCCCGAGCTCGATGTCCGTTCCGTCGAGTAACCGGGTCAGGCTCAGCTCGCCCAACAGCTCGGTTACCTCATGCCCGATCAGGTGGGCTCCGAGGAGCTCGCCCGTCGAGGCGTCGGCCACGATTTTAGCGAATCCCTCGCTATGTCCGGCAGCCAAGGACTTGCCGTTGGCGAGGAAGGGGAATTTCCCAATCTTCACCTCGTAACCTTGGTCGCGGGCCTCCGCTTCGGTGAGGCCCATGCTGGCGACCTGCGGACTGCAATACGCCGCCCTCGGCATAGCCAGGTAGTCTAACGGCTGAGGGTCTAATCCGGCGATACGCTCCGCGACAAAGACGCCTTCGGCTTGGGCCACGTGGGCCAACGGCAGCCGACCGTTCACATCGCCGATGGCGTAGAGGCTGCCGCCGTTGGCGGAGAGGTTATCATCCACTTGCACGAAGCCCCGGTCCAGGGCCGCTCCTGCGTTCTCGGCGCCGAGTCCCTCTGTGTTTGGCCTGATGCCGACGGCTACGAGCACGCGGTCGGCTGAGAGGGAGAGCTTTCCGTCCGGCGTGTCGATTTCGACCTCGGCTATTGCGCCACCCACTGTGACTTTCGTCACCGTCGAGCCGGCGAGGACCTTCATGCCGAGCTTGGTCAGGGCGCGAGCGAGGGCCTGCGAGACTTCTTCGTCTTCCTGCGGGAGGATGCGGGGCATGCCCTCGACGATCGTGACCGTGGAGCCATAGGCGTTGTAGACGTAGCCGAACTCCACGCCGATCGGGCCGCCGCCGATGATGACCACCCGCTCGGGAACGCGGTCGTCGACGATTGCTTCGCGGTAGGTGAGCACGACCTCACCGTCGACCGCTGACCCATTGAGGGTCGCCGGGACGGCGCCGGTGGCGATGATGAGGTGGTCGGCCTCGATACGCTTACCGTCAACCTCTATTACGTGGGGGTCCAGGATAGAGGCTTGGCCTTCGATGTAATCGACCTCGTTCTTGCGGAACAACGCTGCTATTCCCTTTGTGAGACGGTCGACGACCTTGCGACTGCGGGCGACGCCCGCCGCGTAGTCGGCGCTCACGCCTTCTACGGCAATGCCGAAAGCAGATGCGTTGTTCACAGTGTTCAGCACCTCTGCGTTGTGCAGGAGCGCTTTGGAGGGGATGCATCCCCAGTTCAGGCACACCCCGCCCAGCGCCTCGCGCTCGATGCACACGGTCTTCAGTCCGAGCTGTGCGGCCCGGATTGCGGCGGCGTACCCCCCGGGACCCGAGCCAATGACCGCGACATCGTAGTCTGCCATAGATAGAATCTTTCGGTTGCCGACGAGGGGTTGGGGGCGAAGGGGCCTCGCAAGGGCAGTCTGCCCAGACAACCGCATGCCAGTATACGTGGCGCTCCCGTGGGGGGCAAACGAGGAGGCCGTTCCTGGCGGCGAGAATGCGCCTCAGATATAGAGAAAAACTATCGATACAGGTTTCGGCGGTTGGCCGCGCCTCTAACTTGCGGATTCCGTAAAGAGCGGCAGCCAGTCTGCGCGACTCTCTCGCACGAGGGATGCCCCCACGCGCATTCCCACCGCCGCCCCGCCCGCGGGTCCGGTCATCGCCCCCATCATCCGCAGTCCGATGTCGAGGTCGACTACGATGATTGCGGGCAATGGTCCCGCCTCTCCGGCCCATGGCTCCATGAGGCTGAACACAGTCCCTGTTGGCGGAGCGGCCGCCCACTGGAGCAGGGGGGACTCGCAGCGCTCGCAGGAGGAGGCGTCCGGCCCCTGCCACGCTTCGCAGCGCTCGCACTGCGGCAACTCGAACCTTCCGTCGGCCATGGCCGCCCAGAAGCGGGGGGCGAGGGGTTGCACACTCATTCTCATCAAATGCTCGATTCAGCCTCTGCGCTCTTATGCTCCAGGGGCCCGGAAGCTCACGTTCAAGGCTATCGCCTCGTCTATGGTCTCAGGCGTTACGAGCACGGTGGTCTTCAGTCTGATGACGCCGGTGGAGGCGGCGGCCAGTGAGAAGGCGACTGCCGTCGCGTCGCCAGGCAGCTCGGCGATCGTGTAGGCGTCGGCGTCCCCGAACGAGAAGTAGAAGGCCTCCAGAGTCCCGCCGGCTCTCTCGATGATGCTCTGCACGACCTCTCGCCGCTTGGCCCCTCCGTCCTTCAACAGCCCTACCATGCTTTCCGTGCCGTACAAATACTTGGCCATGCGCTTCCTCCGGAGTGTGACGGACGGGGGGCCGTGTGCCCCCTTGGCTTGTGGGCTGCTCTACGGAACCTGTCTAGGCTCCCGGCGCCCTGTAGGGGATGTCCTTCTTGACCGCCTCGTCCACCGTCTCGGGCGTTAGGAGCACGATGACATCGACATCCAAGGCGCCGGCTGCGCCGACGGCCAGGGAGATGGCGGTTGCGGTTGCGTCGTCGGGAAGGTCGGCGGTGATGTAGAGGTCGCGAGCTCCGAACGCGTAATAGAGCGATTCCAGGGCGCCGCCCGCGCCCTCGACGGTCTGCTTCATGGCCTCCCGTCGCTGGGTGCCGCCTTCCTTCAACAGACCGGCGAGACCGGCCTGGGTGTAGTTGGCCCGGATCAGGTACTTGCCCATTGTTCTCCTCCGCGAGTAGTGGCTGCATGGTTACAGTCCGCCAGGGCTTGGTCAAGGCGGACTGCGTTAACTAGGGGTTGTGGGTTTTGGTAGTAAATCAGCTTCTTGATGGGGGTTTTTACTCGTAAGGGTCTGAAGTTCGTGTCGCTGAAAGGGGTACTTTCTGTTTCTTGGTCTAGGCTGTTTAGCAGGCCACGGCCTGCTTCCCGCGACCAAGGCGCCGACAGAAATAAAAAACACGTCTTTCAAGGCCGACCCTTGGAGGGGAGGCTCCAGAACCAAGCGCCTGCGCCATTGGCGCCGCCGCTGGCGCTGACGCGGCTCGAATGGACGTTGTTGAAGGCGCACGCCTGTTCGAGGCGGTACCGGGAGATGCCCAGCCGGGTTGCCCGGCGTTTGATGCGGGAGGCGGGCTGGGGGCCATCGGCGAGGGCGTGTATGAGGAAGTGCTGCGCTGCAAGGTGCTTGCCGCCCCTTTCGACCATGAGGTTGAGGCGCCAGGGAGCGATGGGTTTGCGCCAGGTGACGGTCGTGGAGGCGAGGGCGTAGGGGATGGGGGGAGGGGCGTCGTCCATGGAGGGGCGGAGGGGGACGAGGATGCGGCGTCGGTTGGGTCCGGCGATGGCGGTGGTGAAGACGGCGGAGGCGGCGGGGATGAGGCGGCGCATGGAGCGGGCGGCCTTGGGGAGGGCGGGCTCGGGGTTGTGGGCGATGGCGATTATGGCCGCGCCGGTGCGGGCGGCGATGCCGTTGAGCTTGCCGAGGACGGTGGCGGGCCGGACGGTGTGGCGGGCGGCGAGGTCTTCGACCTGGTCGACGATGAGGAGGGCTACGCCGCTGCGGACGATGAGGTTGTGGAGGCGTCGCATGAGGAGATCGAGTCTGGGCCAGGGCGGACGGTCGGGGACCTTGAGGGGCTGCTTCATCTCGTCGGGCATGGGGGACTGCCAGAGGTCTTCGAGGGAGCGGGCCCTTTCGTGGAGCTTGGCCTGGCGCTCCAAGGCGTCGTAGTCGGGGAGGGACTGGCCTTCGGGGAGGTCGGCGAGGTGCTCGGGGGAGAGGGTGTCGGCGAAGTAGATGAGGGAGAGGTCTGCCCCGGCGGCGCGGAGGAGGGGAACGTCGAGGGCGGCGTGGTCGCCGTTGAGGGACGCGATGAGGACGGGGGCGCGGATGAAAGACGCATTGGCGTCGGGGGCGGGGGCTCCGAGGGAGACGCGTGCGGCGATGTCGCGGGCGATGGCGGTCTTGCCGGAGGAGGGGAACCCGGCGATGAGGGAGAGGCGTGCCATGGGGATGCGGTTGGGCCAGAGCCAGTCCTGGGGGTGGGGAGTGACGAGTGCGGCGGGCTGGAGTCCGCTCTCCTGGGCGCCGGCGGAGGTGTAGAGCCAGGAGTCGGGGGCGAGTCCGCGTTTGGCGAGGGCGGAGGCGATGCGGGCGTCGTCGCAGGAGTCGGAGGAGCACTGGAAGGTGAAGCCGAGGTAGTCGTCGAAGTCGACGGTGAGGGTGGGGACGTCGGGGGTTGTGTGGATGGGGCAGTGGAGGCGCGGGGGCTCGGAGGCGCACGGGCAATCGGGGTTGCCGCATCGGAGTGCGCGGGAGACGGCGTGGAGGTAGTTCTCGTCTTGGGGGGAGGGCATGGCGGGGGCCTCTGTTTCAAGGATGCAAAGAGGCCCTGGGTCGCCGTGCTTCCCAGGGCCTTCTGGCGTCAATTTTACTTGGGGGAGGTGGGTTGGGGTAAGGGGCAAGTGTCACAGTGGTGGGGCGGGGGAGGGGAGCGTCGATTGGCGGATGGGGCGGCCCCCTCTCTAGCTCTCCGCAGACGGGGGAGAGGGATGGACCGCGCCGCTGCCGCGCCGCTGCGAGGTTCCCGCCTGCGCGGGAATGGCCCCTCCCGGCCTTCCTTATGAGTACGAGGCAATAACAACGGAGAGTTTCGGTAACAGGCGGCTAGGCGGGGAGATTCCCCTAGCGAATGTTGCTGTGCAGTGCACGAACTTTATGTCAAGACTACGGGTATCACAACGCTCGATTCGCGTCGACGTCTAATCCTGCTTGCTTCAACTCTCGAACAAGCTCCAATTGCCAAGCCTGGTTATCCATAGAAATATAGAGAATTCCATTATAGTCAGAGGGTATCTCCACATCTCCCTTCCGCAGTGCGCAAGTTCGATCACGGCCCAACTTCCCAAGGAAGAACCCCAATTCGAGAATCACGTTCTGCCTTGGGCGAAGTCGTGAACTGCCCGGTTGGTGTGTATCAGCACAGCTGTCATCTGGAGTAAGCAACACGACTGCGAAACCGACCTTCGCAAACTGCTCGAATTTCTCAATTATCGTACTGCCTTGATTTGGCTGTTCATGGAGGACTATGGGGTCTAGGCCCAGCTTTGTCAGAAATCGAGCGACGGTTTCCTTGGCTCCATCGTCACTGCCATGAACAATGAAGACTTGGTAGTAATCCCCGGGCCGTTAGCTCCAACGCTGGGAGCGGATATTGATTGGTCATCGTCTTCCCAATACTCCTTGATCTCATCAATCATTGACTCAATCATCGAAGCCGCTGACTCCAAGCCTCGCACATAGGGCCTTTGGTAACTGGACTCGGGCATACCCGCAAAAACAAGGCCTGGACTATACTCAATGCCGGTAAAGTCTTTGACATATTGGGGTTTGTCCCCAAAGGTATTGGATATCGCGACCTCTGTATCCCTACACCACTTCTGAAACTGGGGCGAGTGCCTCGGCTGTTGCTTCAACTGGTCGATTGTGTCCAGAGCGCCTTGCAGGCGCTCCACTGATTTGTCCTTACGAGGACGATTCATTTGACTCGCCTTCCTTGTCTTCAGCTTGGCTGTAATCGTTGGAACGGACCCTCCGCTTGAAGGCCGGTGCCGACAACAATTATATCTGAGTCGTTGACTACCATAGGGTTAACAGGCTGAGGAAGGATGCGAGTTTGGAGGACGGGAGCAGACGGAGGAGAGGGGACGGGTCGCGGCGTGGCAGCGGCGCTGGGAGGTTCCCGCCTGCGTGGGAATGGTGGAAAGGGCGGGAATGACGGAAAGGGGGCGTCCTGGATTTCCGCTTTCGCGGGAATGACGGGTGGGGCGCGGGAATGGCGGTGGGCGTGGCGATGACGGGTGGGGGTGCGGGTGCGTTGATTGGCGGGTGGGGCGGCCCCTTCTCTAGCTCTCCCCCGCAGACGGTGGAGCAACTGTGTTGGAAGTCAAGCCATCTGGGGGTCCCACGGAGTCCCGTGCCGGAGCATGGCGTTGAGGACCGTCAGCAGCTTGTGCATGCACGCAGTGAGCGCCACCTTCGGAGGCTTGCCCGCTTTGACCAGGCGCGCATAGAACTCCTTAATCACCGGGTTGCATCGCATCGCTGTGACCGTTGGCATGTAGAGGGCCGCCCTCACCTCCGCACGACCGCCCCAACAGGTGCGCGCCCCACGGAACTTCCCGCTGTCTCGCGCGAAGGGAGCCAGGCCGACCAGGGAGGCGACCTGCTTGTTGCTGTGGGCGCCCAGCTCGGGCAGGCCGGCCAGCAGGGTAAAGGTGAGCGCCGGCCCTACGCCCGGCACACTGCGTAGCAGCTCGTCGCGCTCCCGCCAGAGCGGCGACTCCCGCAGCCGCCGCGTCAGGTCTTCATCGATCTCTTCCAACTCGTGATTGTAGAAGGCGATTGCCCGGTCGATGCCGCGCCGCATAACAGGGGCCGCTTGCTTCCGGTGCTGCAGTTCGACCGTCCGCATGCGGACGACCTGGCGGCGGCGGGTCACGAGGGCTGCGAACTCCCGCGCCTCTGCGGGGACCGGCGGTTGAGGTTGGAGTTCACTGACCTCGCCGAAGTGGGCAATCACCGCCGCGTCGAGCCGGTCCGTCTTGGCCAGCTTCCCCTGGGACCGCGCGAATTCGCGCACGTGGCGGGCGTTCACCACGGCGACGGGGAGGCCGGCGGCGGCGAGAGCTGCGGCCGGTAACCGCTCGTGCCCCACCGGAGGCTTCCATGACGATGAGCTGGGGCCGCAACTCGACGCGTTGCGGCCCCAGCTCATCGATGGCGTCCTCGTTCTGGGCCGCGCGCCACGCGGCGCCGGTGGGCCGGCCGGCGACCTCCAGCCAGTCCCCGGAGACATCGATGCCGACGAACAGGTTCTGAGGGACAGTAGACACTTCGTTCCTCCTGCTTGGCCCGTCCTTGTGCGATGCGGGCTCGCTGTGGCCCCGGCAGCTGTTCGGGCTCTCTGGTGGGGGCGGCGGGGCGACCTCGCTCCACCACGGTCTCTTACAACCGAGAGGACAACGGCCTGCCCCGCCATCTCCGTCAACATACAAAGAGGACCGGAGCAGACGGGGGAGAGGGGGATGGACCGCGCCGCTGCGAGGTTCCCGCCTGCGCGGGAATGACGGAAAGTGGGCGTCCTGGGTTCCCGCTTCCGCGGGAATGACGGGTGGGGCACGGCGATGACGGGTGCGGGGGCGATGACCACGGGGGAGGGGTTTCGCGGGAATGGCGGAGGGCCGTTGATTGGCGGGCTTCGTGGTTCGACGGGCTCACCACGAACCTGTTGGGGGTATGGGCTTATTGGGGAGGGGTCTGATACCTGGATTCCCGCTTTCGCGGGAATGACGGGTGGGGCGCGGGAATGGTGAGCGTGGGCGTGGCGATGACCACGGGGGAGGGGTTTCGAGGGAATGACGGAGGACGGATGGGGGCGGGGATGGGTGGGGCGGGGCTATAATGGATGTATGGACGAGCAAGATAAGCGGCTCTTCGATGCTATCGAGAGCACATGGGTTGTCCGTCCGCCGAGGCAGGCTCTCGCAACCTTCGGCTCCACGTCCGTCCGCTACTACTTAGTCACGTCGCCCGTTTACCGAGAACTGGACGTCCCGTCGGGGTCCGAGGAGTCGGTCGTGCGGGAGGGCGTCGTGCGTGCGGAGCGTCCGCGGGTGGTGACGCCGCACTACCTCATGAGCCACGAGGGGTTTGGGGAGAACGCGGAGCGGTATCTCCAGCACCTCATCGAGGAGTACGGGCCGGACGAGCCGGGGCTGATGTACCGCTACAAGAACGAGGGGGGAGACACGTCCGTCGTATCGGGGACGGTCACCGAGGTGACGCAGCGCATCATCCAGCGGCTCGACAAGGAGGAGAAGCCTCTCGAAGCCGTGATACAGGGCTCCGACGACCTGTGGGACGTCTCACTGATGAAGTTCATCTACGAGTTGACCGCGCAGTCGGCGCGGTCGAACGTGTCGGAGATGCACGCTCGGGGGCTGCTGCAGATGGACGGGGGCGTTCCGCGCGAGGGCAGGCAGCGCATCGAGTGGATGCTCGCTCAGGCCCGCAAGGGGCGAATGGACCCCGCAGAAGTCCACCGGGAGATGGAGCGCTGGGGCGTCTTCGACGAGTACCAAGACCGCTTTCTGAAGCTGTTCAAGTAAGCGTGCCCGTCCGTCTCCTAGACCCGAAGTTTGCCCGAAACTGGCGTCGTTACGTGGGGCAATCCGGCCTGGCGACGGTCACGCTGATGTTGACGTTGTGGGTGGCGGACCTGATCACCGGCGCCAACATGGCCCGGGCGATCCTCGTCGCCTCGATCGGGTCGACGGCGTTCCTGCTGTTCATCTCGCCCCGCAGCTCCGCGACAAGCCCCCGGCACGTGTTGGGCGGGCACACCATCGCTGTCGTCGTCGCCACGCCCTTCGCGTTGTTCGCGGACAGCGTTCTGGGGTTGTGGTTCGTAGCGGACGTCGCGCTCCTGGTGGGGGTGTACTCCGCGGTAGCGGTGGGGGTGGCGATGCTGGGGATGGCCGCGCTGAACGCCGAGCACACCCCCGCGGCGGGGACGGCCCTCGCGGTGGTGGCGCAAGGGTTCGATTGGGTGCTGGTGGCCTTCATCGCGACGGCGGTGCTGATCCTGTTGGCGGCGCATGCGGCGCTGCGCCGGTACATGGTGGACTTGTACTAAGGGGCTAGGGGGCTAGGGGGGTGACGGGGGTAGTTGCGGGCGAACGCTTCTCCTCCCCCGCGCTTCGCGCGACCCCTCCCGCAGACGGGAGGGGGTTTTTCTGGGTTCCCGCTTTCGCGGGAATGACGGATGGGGGCTAGGCTCCCGGCTGCGCGGGAATCCCTCATGTTGGGCTGACGCCCCACACCACAACCGACGAAAAAGGGAGTGGAGGACGGAGGGAGGGATCGCGGTGCTGTCGCCCCGCTACGAGGTTCCCGCCTGCGCGGGAATGACGGAAGGGGGGCGTGGGGGTGAAAGGGGGAAGTCTGCGCGCCGCCGCCTCGCCTCCCCCGCGCTTCGCGCGACCCCTCCCGCAGAGACGGGAGGGGGTTTTTCTGGGTTCCCGCTTTCGCGGGAATGACGGATGGGGGCTAGGCTCCCGGCTGCGCGGGAGTGATGAGGGAAGGGGCTAGCGGAAGAGGCCGCCGATCTCGGGGGGGACGATGTAGCGGGTTGGGTCCGACAGCCGCCTATTGGCGACATCCCAGTCGGGCGGGGCCTCGCTGACGAACTCGGCGTAGCAGGAGCCGGGCGCCGCGTATTCCAACACCTGCGCAATGGCGTTCGCGTGGGGCGCGGTATGCACGAAGTGCAGCATCGACTCGCGGTCCTCCCAGACGGTGTAGGAGTAGAAGCGTTTCCTCCACCATTGGCCGCGGATGCCGCCGGCGTAGTAGCCGGGCGCCTCGCGGGCGTAGTTGTAGATGCGCATGGACAAGCTCATGAACGCGCAGGTCTTGGCGAAACTGCGCAGAATGACGTACTCGATCACGTGGATGCGCGGCTTCGGCTCGTAGACCTCAAAGGACCCGACCATGGCGCGCCTACGTGATGTGCACGCCGCCGTTGACTTCGAGCAGCGCGCCGGTGGCGTAGGTTGAGAGGTCGGAGCAGAAGAAGATGATCGGGCCGACGGCCTCTTCAATGGCGCCCGGACGCTTCAGGGGTATGAGCTCCAGGGCCTTCTGGCGCGCCGCCTCGGGGATACCCTGAACGGCCTCGCCGACGTACTCGTTCTGGGTCTCGACGGCGCGGGTCATGCGGGTGTCGATGAAGCCGAAGGCCAGCGAGTTCGCCAGGACGTTGAACATCGCGCCCTCGATGGCGACGGTGCGCGTGAGGCCCGCGATCCCCGCTTTGGCCGCGGAGTAGTTCGCTTGGCCCAGGTTCCCGAAACCGGAAAGGGACGAGATGGTGACGATGCGCCGGGCGGGAACGGCGTCGCCGCGCTCCTTCTCGGCGCGGGCCTTCTCGCGCATCACCTTGAAGGCGTCGCGGACGACCCTGAAGGTGCCGCCGAGGTGGACGTCGACGATCGTTTGGAACTGGTCGTCCGTCATGCGGTGGAGCATGCCGTCCCATAGGAAGCCGGCCGCGGTGACGACGATATGCACGTCGCCGTAGGCTTCGACGGCCAGACTGGCGAGCCGTTCGCCGACGTCCGGGTCCGTGACGGACGCCGCCAAGCCGACGGCTTTCCCACCGCCAGCCTCGATCTGCCGAATCGTCTCGTCCAGCGGGCCTTGGTCGCGGTCGTTGACCACGACGCTCGCGCCCTCGCGGGCCAGCCGCAGGGCGACGCCCTGCCCGATTCCGCGCCCCGCGCCGGTAACGATCGCGACACGTCCAGCTATGCCATCAACCATGCGTCCTCCTCAGTCCTTCCCCGCAGACGGCCCCCTCTCGGTCTTCCCCGCAGACGGGGGAGAGGTTTAGCCCAACGGGTCACGTTATTCTATAGGGTACGGCGACGGCCGTGGCCAGAGCGCGCTAGAATCGGCTTGCTTGGAGGTCCTCATATGGCGCTTGCACATGACTTGCTTCACGAGTTCGCCCACGCGTTGATCGACGCGGAGCACACGCTTACCCCCATCAAGCCGTTCACGGACCGGGCCCCGGAGATGACGGAGGACGACGCCTACGCTATCGCGGCGGACGTGCTGGGTCATGAGCTGGAGCACGGGCACCGGATCGTCGGGAGGAAGGTGGGGTTCACGAACCGCGATATCCAGGAGAAGCTCGGGGTCCATTCGCCGAACTTCGGGACGTTGCTTGACGATATGACGGTGAGGAACGGCGGGCGCGTCAAGACCTCGTCGATGATTCAGCCCAAGGTGGAGCCAGAGATGGCGTTCCGCCTGAAAGAGCCGCTCAAGGGGCCAGGGGTAACTCTGGAGGAAGTGATCGCGGCGACCGAGTACGTGTTCCCTGCGCTGGAGATCGTCGACAGCCGGTTCGAGGGCTGGAGGTTCGGTCTGGCCGACGCGACAGCCGACAACGGCTGCGCCGGCAAGATTGTCATTGGCAGCACGAGGCTCGCGCCCGGCGCGCTCAACCTGGCGGGCGAGGAGGTCGCGATCTTCCGGAACGGCGTCGAGGTCAAGCGGGCGAAGTCGGTCGATGTGTTGGGCAATCCCGCGAACGCGGTGGCCTGGTGCGCAAACAAGCTCGGCGAGCTCGGGAGGGGGCTGCGCGCGGGCGAGTTCGTCCTGACCGGCTCCATCGCGGGAGTCACGACCGCCGAGCCAGGGGACGAGTTTCAGGCCGAGTTCGCCAACCTCGGCATGGTGAGCGTGCGATTTACGTAGGGAGGGCGACGAGGGCTTCGCGTATCGATTCGATCTGCTGCGAGGTGAGGCCGACGCTTCGAGCGTAGCCTTCCGCGCCGCCGTAGGTCGTCTCCAGGTGGTCGAGCGTTCTCTCCATGACCGAGGGACGGATGGAACTCAGCTCGCGCACCAGCTTCTCATCGGCGCCGTTGCCGACGGCGAGCCGCACCGTGCGGGCGCGGAGGTCCGTCGTGGGGACGTCGCTCAGCATGTAGTCGCGGACGATGTCGCCACGCGATACGCCGGCGATCGCGAGGAGGAGCGCGACGACGAGCCCCGTGCGGTCTTTGCCGAGCGTGCAATTCACCAGGGCGGGGAAGGCTCCGAGCGCGGCGAACCGCTGCAAGGCCGCCGATATGCGGGATGCGTGGTCGTCGAGGAAGAAGAGATTCATCTCTTCCAAGGTGCTGATGGGCTCGGACCAAGGGACGGTCAGGTCCGAGAGCGGGGCGTTGTGGTAGGCAACGGCTGCATGGCTGCTCAGGGGGTGCGCTCGGCTGCGGACCTCATGGGGGTACCGCACATCGACCGCACTCCGGACCCCGAGCTCAACAATCTGATCGAGGTCTTCTTGTGGGACATTGTGGAGACTGTCGGTGCGGAACAGGGTGCGCCACCGAATGGACCCTCCGCCCTCGACCCGGTAACCGCCCGCGTCCCGGAAGTTATGGGTACCGGGTATGGGAATATGGCGTTGAGGCGGGTCGTCCATGAGTTCTCCTGTTCGTCGGGGGCTTCGGCGTAGCCCTATCTCTGGCGGAGGTAGCTCTTCCCACCCACCCGCCCGCTTACGTTGTGGAGGGACAGCCCGCACGTCCCCGGCAGAGGGCTTTGCCGCTCTGAGCTCCCCAGTAGTCCAAAGCCGGTCCATGGTTCGACTGGCTCACCACGAACCAGTTTGAGGTTTACGTAAAGGTCTCGCAGACGGGGGAGGGGAGGGTTCAGGAAGCCGCGTCGAGACGCGCTATGTCCAGCTGCATTTCGGTGAGCAGCCCGACGATTTCGCTGATGCGCGCCCGGTTCGCTCTGCTCTGCGCATCGCCCTCACGCAAGTAAAGCCTCGTGTGCGCGCATGCGTTCGTCGTACGTGCGGATGCGTTCGTCATACGTGCGAATGCGTTCGTCGCGGGACTGCTGTTCGGCGTCCATTAGGCGCATCGCCTGAACGAGGTTTGCAATCGCCATCGCCAGCATCTCCATGCGGTCCGGTGAACTCAAGGGGATCCTCCTCGTAGGCGTGAGAACGCAAGGAAGATTATAGCCGTCCCCGCTGCTTCCTCACCTCCCAACTGTCATCGCCCTCCCGTCATCCTCCCGCAGACGAGACCTTTGCGTAACTCTTCCCGCCCACCCGTCCGTTATGTTGTGGGGGACACCCCCACGCCCCCGGCAGAGGGCTTTGCCGCTCTGTGCTCCCCAGTATTGCCAAGGCCGGTCCATGGTTCGACTGGCTCACCACGAACCAGTTTGAGGTTTACGTAGGGGTCTCTGTTCGAGGGCTTCGGCGTGAAGCCGTAGGGATTGTACTGTTACCATTCTCCGCATGGCTGCCTCTCTCCCGCGTGAAGGACGATTACTCACGCTCAAGCTCGATGGTCTTGGCAGGCAGGGCGAGGCGCTGGCCGAGGACGGCGGCAAGCAGGTGTTCGTGTTCGGGGGCATTCCCGGAGAGACGGTCGTCGCCGAGGTGACGGCCGAGCGCCGGGGGTACGTGGCCGCGCAGGTGGTGGAGGTACTGGAGTCCTCGCCCGACCGGGTGGCGCCGGAGTGCGGCTACTTCGGCGCATGCACCGGCTGCCAATGGCAGCACATCGCCTATGAGCGGCAGCTCGAAATGAAGCGCGAGGCCGTCGTTGACACGCTGGCGCGCGTGGGGGGCGTCGAGACTGACGTACTGCCGACACTGGCCAGCCCCGACCGCCTGGGCTATCGCAACCACGCGCGGTTCACCGTGAGCAAGCAGGGCGGGCGGCTCGGGTACGTCCACAAGGAGCGACGGCGCCACGTTGAGATCGAGGAGTGCTTGCTGATGGCGCCGTGGATCAATCAGGCGCTCGACGCGCTCCAAGGCCGCGTCGCCGAGACGACGCAGCTGTCGTTGCGCTACGGGGTGAACACGGGGAGCTTTCTACTCCAGCCGACCTTTCAGAGCATGGACGTGCCGTTGGCGTCGGGGCAGAAGCACTACGAGGAGGAGATGCTGGGACAGCGGTTCCAGGTGTCGTCGCCCTCCTTCTTCCAGGTGAACACGCGGCAGGCCGAGCGGATGGCGGTGCTCGTGATGGACGAGCTTCGGTTGGACGGCTCGCAGACGGTCGTCGACGCCTACGCGGGGGTCGCGACGTTCGCGGTCCTGATGGCGGGGCGGGCCAAGCGGGTCATTGCGGTGGAGGAGTCGTCGTCGGCGCTGACGGACGCGCGGGTGAACGTCGCGGGCATCGAGAACGTCGAGCTGCATCAGGCGAGGACGGAGGACGTGCTGATGGCCCTCGCCGGGTCCGGCGTGGACGCGGTCGTTCTCGATCCGCCGCGCGCGGGCTGTATGCCGGGGACGCTCGACGCGCTCCTCGACGCGCCGCCGGAGCGGATCGTCTACGTGTCGTGCGAGCCGGAGACGCTTGCACGCGACCTGGCCGTGCTCACGGCGGGGCCATTCGTAATCACTCAAGTGCAGCCGGTGGATATGTTCCCGCAGACTCGCCACGTCGAGACTGTCGTCACGCTCGTCCGGGACGACGAGCGGCTCGCCAAGCTGCGGGCCCGCGCCGAGCTCGTGCTCGCTTCGTCGTCGCCGCGGCGCATCGAGATTCTGGGTAGGCTGGGACTCGACTTCACAGCCGCCGCGTCGGACGTCGACGAACCGGAGGCGCCGCCGGGGGCCGACGCTGTGCAACTGGCGCGGGAGCGCGCCCTCGCCAAGGCCCGAGACGTGGCCTCTCGCCGGAGCACGGGCACGGTGGTGGGGGCGGACACGGTCGTCGAGTTGGACGGCTTGGCGCTTGGGAAGCCGCGCGACACCTCGGAGGCGAGGCGGATGCTCGAATCGCTGCGGGGCCGCGAGCATCGCGTCATCTCGGCCATTGCGCTGGTCGACGCGGCGACAGGCGAGGAAGCGGACGGCTATCGGGCGTCGCGGGTCACGATGCGGGACTACTCCGACGACGAGATCGAGGCCTACATCGCATCGGGCGATCCGATGGACAAGGCGGGGGCGTACGCGGTGCAGAGCGAAGCGTTCGCTCCCGCCGCCGAAGTGCGCGGCTGCCACCTGAACGTCGTCGGGCTTCCGGTGTGCGCGATGCTGAAGCTCGCGGAGCGGTTCGGTCTGCGCGTCAAGCCAGCGGTCGAGGGGTCGTGGCCGGAGCTGCGGCGGTGTCCCGAGTGCGAGAGGTCCGTCTACCCCAAGACGCCGAGCGGCCGGAGCAGGCGATGAACCTGTTCGGAATCGGCAATCTGGAGCTGCTGTGGGTGCTGATCATCGCTCTGGTCGTGCTCGGGCCGGGGCGGATGGTGGAGGCGGCGCGGACGGCGGGCAAGTTCTGGCGCGAGGCGCAGCACGTTCTGCGGGCGGCGGCGGACGCGGCGACGGTCGATCTGGACGCTCCTCCGCCAGCGAGAACGCCGCCTCGCGACCCGCTGCCCGAGCCGGAGGATGCGGTCGCGAGGGGCGCCGGGTCCGGAAGCGTTGAGGGGAACGCCGAGGGCGAGCCGGTGCCGGGTAAGAGCGAGGGCTCCTAGCCGTGTCCTCGGACGCCATGACGCTCCGCGACCATCTCGATGAGCTTCGCAAGCGGCTTATCTTTGTGGTCGTCTTCATCATCGCCGCGATGATTGCGGCGTTCGTGTTCCGCAACCAGCTCTTCGACTTCCTGTTGGAGCCGGGGTTCGGGGACCTGGACGAGAAGCCGATCGCGACCGAGGTGCTCGAAACCGTGGGCGTGACGTTCAAGGTCACGCTGATGGCCGCGTTCGTGGCGTCGCTGCCGGTGGCGCTGTACCAGCTGATCATGTTCGCATCGCCCGGGCTGACGGGACGGGAGCGTCTGTACCTGTTCATGTTCCTGCCCGGCGTGCTGATCGCGTTTGGGCTCGGCGGCGCGTTCGCCTACTACGTCCTATTTCCGCCGGCGTTCGCGTTCCTGTTCAACTTCGGCTCGGAGAACGTGAACGCGGAGATCCGGATATCGAGCTACGTGAACGTGGTCACGTCGCTCATGTTCTGGATGGGGGTGGTGTTCCAGATACCGCTCGTGCTGTTCGCGCTGGGGAGGCTGGGCATCGTCACGCCGCGATGGCTGTCGCGGTTCAGACGTTTCGCCATCCTGCTGGCGTTCGTGGCCGCCGCGATCATCACGCCGACGTTCGACCCGGTGAACCAGACGCTGGTGGCGGTCCCCATCATCGTGCTGTACGAGTTCGGCATCGTGCTGGCGCGGGTCGGCCAGCGGCTGCGCCGGGGCTCGCAGCGCGCCGAGCAAGGGCCGGGCCGGGTGCGGCGCGTCTGCCGCAAGCTGAAGTTCTGGCGCTGGTTCCGGCGGGGCGACGAGTAGGTGGCGATAGCCGCCAGAGTTGCGAGGGCCGTGCCGTTCTATTACGGCTGGGTCGTCGTAGGCGTGGGCGCGGCGGCCAACACCTCGCGGGTCGTGGGCTCAGTCGAGGTGGCGAGCGTTTTCGTCGCCGCCCTCATCGCGGAGCACGGCTGGAGCAGCACGCTTCTGGCGACGGCGACCTTCATCGGCAGCTCGGGAAGCGCGCTGGGCGGCCCGTTCATCGGGCGCATCCTGGACAGGCGCGGACCCCGGCTCATCACGCCCATCGGGACGACGCTCGTGGCCCTATCCTGCTTTGCGCTGGCTTCGACGGACTCGGTCATCTTCTACATTGCGTTCTATAGCGTGGTCAGGATGGCCGGGCAGGGGCTGGTGCAGTTCTCCAGCCAGATAACGACAGCCAAATGGTTCGAGCGTCGGCGGGGCCGGGCCATCGCGCTGCTTTCGCTCATATCGAGCACGGGGCTGGTCCTCGCTCCGCCGATAGCGCAGGCCGTCATCAACGGCGCGGGCGTTGCGGCAGCTTGGGCCGTGTTCGGCTTCCTGGCGTTGTTGCTGGGCACGATTCCGTCGGCGCTCTTGCTGGCGCGCCGCCCCGAGGATATGGGCCTGGAGCCGGACGGGGCGCGGAGCGCGGCAGGACCGGCGAACGTCGGCGCTCAAGCGCCTCCGTCCAGCCACACGCTGGGCGACGCGGTCCGCACCCCGGCGCTCTGGTTCATCGTGCCGGCGGTCTTCATGATTTCCGCCGTCATGACGGGCTACGGGTTCCACCAGCTCGCCTTCTACGTCGAGCGGGGAATCTCGCCGTCGACGGGGGCGGCCGTCATCAGCGTCTTCGCGTTCGGATTCAGCGTCGGCGGCGTGACGTGGGGAGCTCTGGCGGACCGGTTCGCGGTGCGCGCGCTGCTGACCATTCTCTACGCGGTGGGCGCGGGGCTAACGCTTCTGCTGCTGAACGTCCACAGCCCGTGGCAGGCGTTCGTGTCCGCGTTCGGATTCGGGTTCCTCGTGGGCGGGTCGATCCAGCTCCCGACGCTGCTGCTCGCCGCTTATTTCGGCAGGACGCACCTCGGCGCGATAGGGGGAGTCGTGCACATGGCGCGGGGCTTCGGGCTGGGCAGCGGCCCGCTGATCGGCGGTCTGATCATCGACGCTTGGAGCTACGAGACGGCGTGGACGACGCTCGCCGTAATGGCCGCAGTGGCGGCAGTGCTCATGGGCTTCGCCAGGCGTCCGGCGCAAGCGGCGGAGGTCCGGGGGTAGGTTGGCGGGGCGGGCGGGCGGTTCGCTGACCGCTCCTATGGTGCTATATTGAGCACTGATGGTTACTACACCGGGAAGACCGATTGAGAGGCACACCGTCCACTCCGAGCGGCTGATGCGGCACGCTTGGGAGCAACTCGAACAGGGAGACCGTTTGCAGGCGTCGGAGAAGGGTTGGGGCGCCGTCGTGCATGGGCTCAAGGCGGTCTCGCAGCCCCACGGGTGGCGTCACCGGACGCACACCCACAACAACATCATCGCCAAGCACCTGTCGGACCTCACCGGCGACAAGCAGATATACGTTCAGTACGCGGTGATGGAAACGCTGCACGTCAACTATTACGACGACAGGAAGGACTTAGGCGAGCTACGCCTTCTCCTCGAGGTAGGAGCCGACCTCCTCCAACGCCTAGCGACAGCGAACCAGCGGATCGGGCCGAATCCGCCTGCGCCGTCGTACGACCGCAGCCCGCGTCCGCGCAACGCTTGACGCGCGTCATCACGTAGCGCTCTCGCCGCCAGCGCCCCTCGGCGCCTATGCCTGTGGCACAATGCGGGCAAGTCCCCGAGCAAGGAGGCGCTCCATGCCAGACCTCGATACGCTGATGAACGATGTCGCCCTCGCGAACCGGATGCTGTACGAGATGGGTCTCGCCGACGCCTCGACCATCGAGCGCGGGCACGTCAGCTTCCGCCTTCCAGACGAGCCGGACAAGTTCATCATCAAGGCGCTCGGGCCGTCGCTGTCGCAGACCTACGCCAAGGACATGGTGGTCGTGGACGTGAACGGGTACAAGACGGGCGGGCCGGGGGAGAACAACCTCCCGAACGAGGTCAAGATGCACTCGTGCCTGCTGCGCGAGCGTCCCGACATCAACTCGGTGGTCCACGTCCACCCGCGCTACACCGTGCTGATGAGCGTGTTGCAGGAGCAGATGGGGGCGATGTGCATCGAGGGGATGCCCCTCTTCGCGGAGCCGATTCCGATGTTCCCCAGCCCGCGCCTCATCATCCACGAGAAGGACGGGGCGGAGGTGGCGCGGCTCATGGGCTCGCACAGCGCCATCATGCTTCAGGGGCACGGGGCGGCCACCGTGGGCGGCGACATGGAGGACGCGATGATCAACATGCTGCACCTAGAAGAGCAGGCGCGCATGAACTATCTGGCCGTTTGCGCTGTCGGGAGAGACCACGCTGTCCTTACCCCCGAGCAGCGCGCCGAGTTCGTGGCGAACATGCGCTCCATGCCCGACGCCGACCACCTCAAGCCGGAGGTCGCCCCCACGGCGCGCAAGCCCAGTGGCATATGGCGTCACTATGCGGCGCAAGCGGGCGGGGAGTAGGGCGTAGGATGTGAGCATGGCAGAGCGAACCGGAAAATGCTGGTGCGGGTGCGGGGGGCCCTGTAAAGGGTTTTTCGTTCCAGGCCATGATCCGAGGGCGCTGCACGCGGCGCTCGAATTGCTTGGCTATGGTGAGAAAGGTGCGACCGCCACGTTCCTAGAGGCCAATGACTTCCAACCTGGCGGCGCAAGAAGCGATGAGCTACGGGAGGCGGCCGCAAGGAGAAAACGGCGGCCCTGATTGACATGACGCCCGCGGTCTACCATAGGAAGCGCAATCCTCCGGCGGGCGCCGTCTACGTTGGGCGTCCGTCGCGGTGGGGCAATCCGTTCGTCATCGGCAAGAACGGGACGCGGGAGGAAGTGCTCGCGAGGTTCCGCGAGTACGCTATCGAGCGTATGGCGTCGGAGCCGGGCTGGCTTGGACCGCTCGTGGGCAAGGACCTAACGTGCTGGTGCGCTCCTCTGTCGTGTCATGGGGATGTGCTGATGGAGTTGGCGAATCCCCCTTCCTGACCCCGCGCAAGCGCCCCCCACCGCCATTCCCGCCCCCCTCCCGCCTGCTCCGGGTTCCCTCGCCCGTCTGCGGGAGAGGGCTAGGGAGAGGTGTGCGAGCGCAGCGATGCGCGGGGAGGAGAGCCCCCACGTCGCTACTGTGACATTTGCCCGTTGCGCAAACGATCCCTCCTCCCTACCCTGTCTCCCATGACCCAGCCACCCCGTCTCCTCCACGCCCCGCTCCCTTCTGAGGTTGAACAGAAACCGTGGTTCGTGGTGAGCCTGTCGAACCATCGCCCCCTGTCGGAGAGTGTCGGAAAATGGGACGGGAATGTCGGGTACGAAACCCCCAAACACGAGTAAATGCCATGAGAATCCGACACTTTCTGAAAATCAACACTCACTCCACTCGTGGACCAGGGTTGCCTTACGCCTGTTCCCCTCCTACCAGGGAGGGACTAGGGGTAGTCCAGTCGGGAGTAAATGGCACGAAATGGCACGCTTTTTCGATGAGGCAGCCCCCGCGCACTCGCAGGCCGTGGCACGTTACGAATGAGAGGCATGGGACATCGCCGGACAAAACAAGCCCCAACGGTCGTGCGATGCGCCGGACCGGCGCCGATTCAAGTCCTCTCTCGTCTGCGGGAGGGGAGCGCGAAGCGCGGGGAGGCGCCGCGCGTGCTACTCCAGGATCTTGAGGCTGGGGACGAGGGAGCGGAAGTACTCGTAGGCGTGGGAGGCGCGTTTCACCCAGTCGGGGCCGAAGCGCGCGGCGTACTCCTCCGTCAGCGGAGTCGGCGTTCCTACGATGGACGCGATGACCTGCATGATTGCCGCGCGTTCCAGGTAGATGGTGTTCGAGACTGACTCGTCCATCGACGAGCCGACCACCACGACGCCGTGGTTGCGCAGCAGCGCAGCGCCGCGTTGGCCAAGGGTCTCCGCGACCTCACGGCCTTGCTCCGTTGTTGTGATCAGGTCGGGCTTCGGGTAGATCGGCGTCTCGGGCGCGAAGGGGACTGCCTGGTTGTAGAGGGGGATGATTGGGGTGTTGGCGGCGCCGATTGCGGTCGCCACCAGTTGGTGCGTATGCACCACCGAGTTGACGTCCGCCCGCGCTTGCAGGATCGCGGCGTGGAGGGCGGCCTCGCGCGGCGGGACGGGGGCGTTGATCACGCGCCCCTGCTGGTCGTCCGGGACCCACTGGGCGTCGCCGCCCTCGAGGTAGGCGTCGATGTCGACCGCGATGATGTCCTCGGGCCGAATCTGGTTGTGGGCGCGCAACACGGGTTTGATGTACATCACGTTCGTGCCGGGAACCCGCGCGCTGATGTGGCCGTGGAAGTCGACGAGTCCCTGGTGGTCGAGGACGTGGGAGCTTTCGGCGACCTGCCGCTTCAGCTCTTCGATGTCATGTGTTGTTGTCATGGGTTTCCTCCTAGGGATGGGGTTGGCGCGGGTTGCGGCAGTACAGGCCTTTTCGCGAAGGCCAGTAGGACGGCCGCTCCCGCGAACGTTGCGACCGCCGAGTAGAAGACCGCCTGGTAAGAGCCGGTCGCGTCCCGGAGCAGCGACATGAGATAGGGCCCCAAAGCGAGGCCCACCAGCAACGCCGTCTGCACCATACCCGAGATGACGCCGTAGGAGCGGCGGCCGTAGTAGTTGGCGACGAGCAGCATGAGAATCGAGCCCTCGCCGCGCGCCGCGATACCGAGCAGCGCCCCGTAGCCGACGGCGATAACCGGGTGCGATACGAACTGGAACCCGAACGCCAAGGCCATGCCCATGACCATAGTGAAGATGCCGAGAAGGCGTTCCGAGATATGTTCCGCCAGGAAGCCCCAGAGCGTGTTGGCGAATGCGCCGGAGATGGCGAACATGCTCACCGCTCCGACGCCGACGCCGAGCGCGAGCCCCTGCCGCTCGAAGTACTGCGGCATGTGGAAGGGAAGCCCGCCGCCGCCGTAGTTCATCAGGATAATCGACGCCAGAATCAAGATCAGGGACGGCGTTCGAATGGCCTGTCTGAACGTCCACGACTGCGCCATCTCGCGTTCGGTCCGCTCGGCCTCCTCGGCCTCCGTCGATGCGTCGTCGCCGTCCGGGAGCAGGCCCATCTCCTCCGGGGTGCGTCGCAGGACCAGCGCATTGGGGACCACCAGGAACACGAGCACGCCGACTCCGAAGAACACCCATACCCATCGCCACGTCAGCCCGGCGCTGATCATGAGCAGCGCCGCGGGCCCCATGGCGAACGTTCCCACGGGATGCGCCGTGCCTGTGAGGCCGATCGCCCGTCCACGCATCCGCCGGAACCAGTTCACGACCATCACACGAGGGACGACGCCGGCGATGAGGTTCTGCGCGATGCCACGGGCCAAGGCATAGCCGATGTAGAGGAACCAAACGTTGGGGGCGGCCGCGATGATGAAGAAGGAGCCTGCCATGATGAGGGATCCCGTGCTCATCAGGAGCCGTGGGCTATATCGGTCGGCAAGGAGTCCAACGAACGGCGCGGTTACCCCCGCGAGGATGCCGCCGGCGGTCACCGATCCAGCGATTGCGGTCGGGCTCCAGCCCGTGGCGTCGTTGATGGGGTCGACGAGCAGGCCGATGAACGCTTGGCTCGTGGGCCCGGCGAACAGTCCCGTCAGCAGTATCACGGCCAGGATGTACCAGCCGTAGAAGAAGCGGGGTTTGGATTTGGCGGGCGTCGTCAAAGAGAAAAGAACTCTAGGGATGCCCGCAGGGTACGCCGGTTGGAATGGCTAGGCCAGAGGCGACCAGAGTTAGGCGTGGGCGTGGATGGGGGCGCCTTCGCGCTCGGCGAGGAAGGCGGCGTAGGGTGCCTCGGCTAGGTGGAGGGCGTGCGTTTCGGGGTCGCATGCCGAGCCGACCCACACCTCGCCGTCCGCGAAGTGCTCCTTCTTCCAGACCGGGACGATGTGCTTGATGCGGTCCACTACGTACAGGCCGGCGAGGAACGCCTCCAGCCGGTGGGGGGCGCCCGCCGCGACCACCAGACTCACGTCGCCGATGTCGAGGGGGCCGAACCGGTGCCGCGCCGCCATCGCCGGGACATCGAACCGGACCATCGTCTCTTCGAGAATCTGTCCGATGACCTTCGCGGCCATGCGCTCGTCCGCCTCGTACTCCAAGCGCACGACCTCGCGGCCGCCTGTGTTGTCGCGCGTCGTGCCCTCGAAGGTGACGACGGCGCCGTTGAAGGAGCGGCGCACCGCGTCCGCCAATTCGCGGGCCTCGATCTCGTCGGTCCCGACGCGCACGTCCACTCCGCCGCTGACCGGCGGGTAGAGGGCGACGTCGTCGCCGTCGTTGAGTGGGTAGGCCGGGTTGGCGAACTCCTCGTTCACCGCGATGAGGTGCGGCCTGAAGTCTCTCGGAAGCGACGGCGTCGCGTCGAGCAGGGCCGCGATTGCGTCGGCGACGGTTGCGCCGTCGCCGAGGGACAGCGTTATGCGGTCGGCGCCTGCGCGCTCCCGGTAAGAGGCGTAGAGGCGTATCAGAACGTTCATGGAGCGGATTATAGCGGCAGGGGATTCCGGGGGCCTCTTTGACAGCGAGGGCGAACGGATGGGAGAGGAGCGTGTAACCTATGGCCATGCCAGCCCGGGGGATGCGGAGCGACCAGTCCCTGTTCGAGCACGTGCGTCTCCAGCGCGAGGCTGAGAACGCGCCGCTGGCGGCTCGGATGCGGCCAAGGACGCTCGATGAGTTCGTGGGCCAGGAGCACCTGCTCGGCGAGGGGCACGTGCTCGAACGCGCTATCCGCACCGGCCAGACGCCGTCGATGGTGCTTTGGGGCCCGCCCGGCATCGGCAAGACGACGCTCGCCCGTCTCCTCGCCAGCCTTACCGAGTCCCACTTCATCGCGTTGTCCGCCGTCACCTCCGGCGTGGCCGACCTCCGCAAGGCCGTCGAGGAAGCGCGGGAGATCCGGGCCACCGCCGACAAGGGGACGATCCTGTTCATCGACGAGGTCCACCGTTTCAACAAGTCGCAGCAGGACGCCATTCTCCCCCACGTCGAGAACGGGACCGTCGTCTTCATCGGTGCAACGACCGAGAACCCTTCCTTCGAGGTCATCTCCGCGCTGCTGTCCCGAAGCCGGGTGCTGACGCTCAAACCCTTGAGCGATGACGAGGTCGCGCGCGTCGTGCGGCACGCCCTCGCCGACAGGGAACGCGGCCTCGGCGGCGAGAACGTGTCCCTCGACCCGGACGCGCTCCAGTTCTTGCAGGACGTGGCGTCGGGCGACGCGCGGGTTGCGCTCAACGCGGTCGAGCTGGCGACGGAGATCGCGCCTCGGGACTCCGACGGCGGGAAGCGCATCGATTGTGCGCTCATGGAGGAGGCCCTTCAACGCCGTGCGCCGTTGTACGACAAGGCCGGCGACAGCCACTACGACACCATCTCCGCCTTCATCAAGTCGGTCCGCGCGTCCGATCCGGACGCCGCCGTGTACTGGCTGGCCCGGATGCTCGAGGCGGGGGAGGACCCGCTGTTCATCGCCCGCCGCATCGTTATCTCGGCGGCGGAGGACATCGGCATGGCCGACCCGCAGGCGCTGCCCATCGCCATCGCGGCACAGCAAGCGGTCCACTTCGTCGGTCTGCCGGAGGGGGCCATCCCGCTCGCGCAGGCGGCCGTCTACCTGGCGACGGCACCCAAGAGCAATGCCTCGTACATGGCGTTGAACCGCGCGATGGATGAGGTGCGGAACGGGCGGCAGCACCCCGTTCCCCTCCACCTGCGGAACGCGGCCACCGGCCTCATGCGCAACCTCGGCTACGGCCACGGCTACAAGTACGCCCACGACTACGAGGGACACTTCGCCGGTCAGGGGAACCTGCCCGATGAGATAGCCGGCAAGCGCTTCTACGAGCCGGGCGGTGAAGGCTACGAGCGAACAGTGCGCGAGCGCATCGAGGCTTGGTGGGGCAAGGCCAAGGGCGGCTCCTGATTCCTTCGCCGGTCGCGGCGTCCATGAATCTCACGGAATTCCTGCGTTTCCCATTGACATATCGCGGTTGTGGGGGTGTACGATGGTTACGGATCGGTAGGGAGCGGGCGAGCCTGCTCCACCAAAGAGTCCGCGAGCCGAGCGAAAGGAGGTCTGCCATGCTGAGACGTGCGGTCTACGTGCTAAATCACCGGTGGCACTTCCCTGATTCGGCCCCCGCGGAGGCGTAAGCCTACGTAGGGGGCGGACGGAAGCCGAAAGCTCCGCTGAAGCACACGGGCGACGGGTAACCCGACTAGCGGGACTCCGCCAAATCCGGCAGCGATAGCCGGGAGCGGCAACGGAGCGGAAGGTGAGTTCCCCCACAACGGGGGAGCAAAATCAGCGCCGGAGAGGCCGAAAGGTCGCTCCGGCGTTTTGTTGGTTCCGTTAATGGGCCAACCAAGACCCGCGGCTGCCCAATCCCTGGTCCTTCCTCCTCCCCTGTCTGGCCCTCTGCAGGCGCTACGCCACCGCTTTCATGGCGCTCTCGATTACGTCCAGCGCCTCGTCGATGTCTTCGGCGGTGACGCCGTAGTGCGGGACGAACCGCACCCAGTTGAACCGGCCGTTGCCGAGCACGCCTCGCTCCTTGAGCCGCGCCGACAACCCCGGCCCATCGCCGTCCTCCAACTCGACGTAGACGATGTTCGTCTCGATGGTCGAGGGGTCGACGTTGAACCCGGGGAGGCTCGCCAGCCCTTCGGCGAGTCGTCGAGTGTTCGCGTGGTCCTCGGCCAGGCGGTCGACCATCGTGTCGAGCGCGACGAGCCCGGCGGCGGCGAGGACGCCGCCCTGCCGCAGGCCTCCGCCGGCCATCTTGCGGATGCGCCGCGCTCTGGCGATGAACTCAGCGGTACCAACGACCACGGAGCCCACCGGCGCCGAAAGGCCCTTCGAGAGGCAAAAGGTCACCGAGTCGGCGACGGACGCCAGCTCCGACGGCGGCGCGCCCAACGCAACCGACGCGTTGAAGATGCGCGCGCCGTCCATGTGAACGGCCATGCCGCGGGACCGCGCCACGTCCACGAGGGGCTGCATCTGCGCCACGGAGTAGGCGGCGCCGTTGCCCCGATTGTGGGTGTTCTCCAGGGTCAGCAGCGCCGTCCGGGGGAAGAACCCGCCGGGCGAGACCGTCGCATCGACGATTTCGGGGTCCATCAGGCCGCGCTCGTCATTGGGCAGGGCGCGCATCTGCACACCGCCGAACGTGGCGATGGCGCCCATCTCGTTCACCAGCAGGTGGGCGTCCGCGCCGCAGATGAGCTCGTCGCCGCGATTGCACCAGGAAAGGGCGGACACGAGGTTGCCCATCGAGCCGCTTGTGACGAACAGGCCCGCCTCCTTGCCAAGCCGCTCGGCGGCGGCGCGCTCCAGCCGGTTGATGGTGGGGTCTTCGCCGTAGACGTCGTCGCCGACCTCCGCCTCCGCCATTGCCTGGCGCATCGCCGTCGTGGGCTTGGTCAGCGTGTCGCTTCGCAGGTCGATGACGCGGGGCGCCGTGCCGTTCATAGTCATGGGCCATTCCTCCAGTGGGTTCCCTGCGATTCTATCAGCGGGGGCCGTCCTCTCTCTAACCCTCATGGGTCTGCGGGAGGGGAGCAACGGAATTTCCGGCACTCGTGGGCGGTAGGCCTAGACCCCGTGACAAGCAACAGTGCCTAACAGCCCCCACGAGTCCGATTCTTTGCTCGGTGGGCCGAGCGGTAGCATAGAATCAGCCCACTGTCGGTGACTCGTGCGGCTTTTGGAAGGGACTCCATGCTTAGGAACGTAGTAGTCGTCGTTCTGCTGATTGTCGCAGCCGCCACCTCCGCCACGATGGCACAGCGTGCATGCCCCCTTCCTTCCGCAACATTGAGCGGCTGGAGCTACGTGGCCTTGCCCTCCTATTTTGTGATGAAGCCGAAACGAACACGGGCCTCGCGCAGGACATTGCGACGTTGCTGTCGCTACAGGACGCTCTAGCCGGGACGGCCACTCTAAACTGGAGCGAGGATATCCCGATAACCGCATGGGACGGCGTAACGTTTGGCGACGTACAGCGGCGCGTAACAGGATTGCGCCTAAACAACAGGTCGCTGACAGGCATGATTCCGCCTGAGCTGGGCAGCCTGTCGAACTTGACGAGCCTATCTCTGTCCGACAATGGGCTTATCGGGTCTATTCCGCCTGAGTTGGGTAACCTGTCGAATCTGACGCGCCTGTCGCTGTCCGGCGAGCGGCTCACCGGGCCTATCCCGCCGGAGTTGGGGAGTCTCTCGAACCTGACGCGCCTGTCCCTGTCCGGCGACCGGCTTACTGGGGCAATCCCGCCGGAGTTGGGGAATCTCTCGAACTTGACGGGCCTGTCCCTGTCTGGCGACCGGTTCAGTGGGGCCATCCCCGCAGAACTGGGGGACCTGTCGAATCTGACGAGCCTGTCCCTATCCGGCGACCGGTTTAGCGGGGCAATCCCGCCCGAGCTAGGGAGCCTGGCGAATTTGACGCGCCTGTCCCTGTCCGGCGACCGGTTCAGCGGGGCAATCCCGCCCGAGCTAGGGAGCCTGGCGAATTTGACGAGCCTGTCCCTTTCCGGCGACCGGTTCAGCGGGGCAATCCCGCCCGAGCTAGGGAGCCTGGCGAATTTGACGAGCCTGTCCCTTTCCGGCGACCGGTTCGCCGGGGCAATCCCGCCGGAGCTGGGGAACCTCTCGAACCTGGGACGGCTGGACTTGCGAAACAGTCATCTGACGGGCGAGGTCCCGTCCGAGCTTGGTGGGCTGACGAACCTGCGTGACTTATACCTGGGCAGGAATCAGCTAACAGGCCCCATCCCGTCTGAGCTGGGGGACCTGTCGAACTTGGTAGTGCTGGAGCTTAATGACAATCAACTCACGGGCGACATCCCGTTCGAGCTTGGTGGGCTGACGAATCTGGAACGATTGTGGCTGGATGACAATCAACTCGCGGGAACGATCCCAGCTGAGTTGGGGAATCTGGCGAACCTACGGCGATTGCGGCTGGACGGCAATGAACTCACGGGAGCTATTCCGTCGGCGCTGGGGCGCCTGACGAATCTGACAATTCTGGGACTGCACGACAACCAACTCACTGGGTCGATTCCATCTGAGCTTGGCGGCTTGACGAATCTGACGCATCTGTGGCTGTGGAACAATCAACTCACTGGGTCGATTCCGTCCGAGCTTGGCGGCTTGGCGAACCTGTTAGACCTGGACTTGGGCGGTAATCAACTGGCGGGCGCCATTCCGTCCGAGCTAGGTAGTCTGACGAACCTGGCAACGCTGGCGCTGTACGACAACGAGCTCACTGGCGTAGTCCCGCCTGAGTTAGGGAGCCTGACGAACTTGAGCGGTCTGTGGCTGCGCGGCAATCAACTCACGGGAACGATTCCGGCTGAGTTGAGCGGCCTGACGAGCCTGGTCGTACTGCACCTAAGCGGCAACCAGCTTGTGGGAGAGATTCCGTCTGAACTGGGCAGCCTGGCCAACCTGACTGAACTCTGGCTGCACGAAAATCGGCTCACGGGCGCAATCCCGCCGGAGTTGGGGCAACTAACGAACCTGAGGCGCCTGAGGCTGGGAGGCAATCAACTCACGGGCGAGATACCACCGGAGCTTGGCGACCTCACGAATCTGGACGAGCTAGAGCTTGGGCCTAACCTCTTCTCCGTGACCGCGTGTATTCCCGCCTCGTTCAGCAACATTGCCGTGCTGAATCTGGGAGGGCTCGACATCCCTTCCTGCGATGAGCCGGATGGTGGTAGGAATTGAGTGGGTCGGGCGCCGCAGGCGATTGCGCGAGTCTCGTCGAGGCCGCCCCGCTCTTCGGGCGCAAAGCCTAGTCGACGGGTTCCTTGCGATTGCCCCTACCCTCATGGATCTGGGGGGAGCCATCTGCGGGCTGGTAGACTGGGCGGGTTATGGCAGGCTTCCTCCGGCGGCATCAGACCGTCATCCTCACCGCGCTGGCGGCGTTTGCGGCAGACCAGGGGTCGAAGCTCTGGGTTGTGCGGACGCTGGCCCTCGGCGAGTCGTGGCCGGACGCCGGGTTCTTCCGGTTTACGCACGTCGCGAACACGGGCAGCGCGTTCGGCCTGTTCGGCGATCAGAACCTCATCCTGACGGCGGCGTCGTTCATCGGAATCGGCGTCCTGCTTATGTTCTACCGCTCTCACGAACAGCCCACCGTCTGGGTGCGACTCAGTCTGGGGCTGATGTTCGCGGGCGCCATCGGCAACCTCACCGACCGTATCGTGCTCGGTCACGTGACCGACTTCATCGACGTTGGCCCGTGGTACATCTTCAATCTGGCCGACGCCTCGATCGTTACAGGGGTCGCCATCCTGGCCGCGACGATGCTCCTCACGTCGCAACCACGACCCGCCGTCCCAGCCCTAGTGACGGTCAGCATTCCCGGCGACGAGGAATATCACGACTAGCTTTCGCCTGGACCCCCTCCTCAGTCCTCCCCCGCAGACGGGGGAGGAGGAAAGGGGCTCTGCCCCGCAGACGGGGAAGGGAGAATGGAGCTTCCTGCAGACGGAGGCAGATGAAAGAGAATCCACCGTGAGGAGGCAGGAGGAAAGATTCACCGCAACCGAGGCGGACTCCGACATGCGCTTGGACGTGTTCGTGCAGGCGCGGATGCCGGAGGTCAGCCGGTCGCGGGCCGCGGCGCTCATTCGCGAGGCGCACGTCACGCTCAACGGCCGCTCGGTTAAGCCGTCGGCTTCCGTCCAGCGAGGCGACGTCGTGGAAGTCGCGATACCGGCGCCCGAGCCGCTCGGGCTCGCCGCGCAGGACATCGCCGTGGGCGTGGTCTACGAGGACGAGCAGATCATCGTGGTCGACAAGCCCGCGGGTCTGACGGTCCACCCCGCGCCGGGGCATCCGGACGGCACGCTCGTGAACGCGCTGCTGGCGCTGGTCCCGGAGCTGCCGGGAATAGGCGGGACGCAGCGGCCGGGCATCGTGCACCGGCTGGACAAGGACACGTCCGGGCTCATCGTCGTGGCCAAGACGGACGCCGCGCACCAGAGCCTGACCCGCCAGCTCAAGGAACGCAGCGCCGGCAAGACGTACCTGGCGCTGGTCACAGGCCTGGTGAAGGGCGACGGCTCAGTCGACGCGCCGATAGGGAGGAACCCGAGGCGCCGGAAGCAGATGGCGGTGGTCGAATCCGGTCGGGCGGCTCTAACGGAGTATCGAGTCCGCGAGCGGTTCGACGGGCCACTGGGCAGGTTCACGCTGGTCGAGGCCCACCCTGTGACAGGGCGGACGCACCAGATTCGAGTCCACCTGACGCACGTCGGGCACCCCCTCGTGGGCGATCCTGTTTACGGCAAGCGGTCGCTCCTCGTTCCGCGCCACTTCCTGCACGCAGCCCGGCTCGAGCTGGCCATGCCCCCCGGCGAGTTGGAGCGTCGGACGTTCGAGGCGCCGTTGCCGGAGGACCTGGCGGGAGCGCTCGCCGCGCTGCGGGGTTAGGACGGAGGCGGTAGGGGCGCGGTCCGACAAGCTCGGCACGAACCGGGTGGGGTGTGATTCCGTCTCCCTCGCTTAGAAGACGTATTCGCGGAGCCATTCGGTGATGAACGTCCTGGGGTAGATCACGAATAGCACGTTGTCGAGGAAGATGAATATGAACGCGAATACGAACGCGGTGGAGAGCAGCGCGAGGGGCAGCCGGGCGTAGCCGCGCAGCAGGACCATCGGCCCGGCGAACGCGAAGGCCAGCGCGCCGTACTTCAGTCCGACGGTCGTGCCGACGAGCACGAACAGGGTGAATAGGCCGAACAGCTTGAACCCCGCCTTCCGCGCGCCTTCCGCCCCGGCGCTGAGCAGTCCGAGGTCCATGATCGTGATGGCGCGCGGCCAACCTCGGACACCGCGCCAAAGCTCGATCACCAGCAGCACGAGGGCAGCGGTCGCCAGCCAAAACGGGAACGTGGTGTACCGCAGCTCCGGCCGGATGGGATTGCGCAGGTGGTCCGATAGCAGGAGTGCGACGCCCGCAAAGACGACGAGCGGGATAAGCGTTTCGGGGCGCAACAGCATGGACCGCAGGCTGCCGCTCACGCGCTGGGGGGGCGCCTCGCCTTCCGCGATGGCCTGGGCGCGCGTCTCGCGCTCCATCTGCAGCACGGAACGCATCAGCACGCCTCCCACGGCGGCGGCTATGACGAGGATGGCAATGGTCAGCGGGCGGCTCAGCGTGCCGACGTAGCCGAACAGGCTGACGCCGTTCGAGAAGTTCCTCTCGATGATCGGCTCCAGGATGAAACCGAGGATCATCGGCGGACGCGGCCATCCGTAGCGTTTCATCACGAGTCCCATGGCTCCGATGCCAAGGACGACCTGGATGCCGCGCCAGCTCGTGGTGTCGATGAAGGCGGACAGCAAGACCACGGGAATGATGATGGAGCCGATGATCGGGTAGGGGACCGTTGTGAGTCTGGCGAGAAAACCGGTGACGCCCAGCCCGATGCCGGTTATGGCCAGGTTGGCCAGGGCCAGCGTCATCACGAGCAGGATGGTGATGTGGGCGTTCGTCCCAAGCATCTCGGGGCCGGGCGCCACACCGTAGGGGATCATCGCACTCACGACGAGCACCCAGGTTGGAGCGCCGGGGACGCCGAGCGCCAGCGTCGGCAGGGCGGCGCCGGCCTCCTTTGCGTTCTGCGCCGACTCCGCGAACAGCACGCCGTCCAGCGAGCCCTTGCCGAACAGGGACTTGTCCTTCGTCAGGAGGATGCCGAACGCGTAGCTCAACCAATCGACCACCGCGGAGCCGACTCCCGGTATGGCGCCGAGCAATACCCCGAACACGGACTGCCGGACTGTCATGCGCCAGCGGGAGAGTCCGTAGCGGGCGCCTCGAAAGACCTCGGCGCGCGATACCACCGCGCCCGCGGCGGCGACCGGCTGCCGGCTGACCATCAGGTCGACCATCTCAGGCAGCGCGAACAGCCCGATGATGAACGGGATGAGCGGGAAGCGGACGAAGGGATCGACCGTCAGCCTTCCGTAGTCGCCCACGATGGCGAGCAGCATGCCGACCAACGCGGCGATGAGGCCCTTCACCATCGCCCCTCGGCTCAGGACCGTCACCATGACGATGCCGATGACCGCCGTCGCGGCGATTTCAGGGAAGCCGAACCTGAGCACCCAGGGTCGCGCCACGGGTATAGCGATGATCAGAAGGACCGCGCCGACGATGCCGCCGAGCGCCGACACGGCGTAAACGGCGCCCAGCGTGTGGGCGGCCCGGCCCTGCCGCGCCAGCTGATGCCCCTCCAGGAAAGTCACCTGGGTCGCTGCGCTGGGCTGGCCGATGAGGATGGCGGGTATCGAGTCGAGGGTATTGCTCACGCCGCTGATGGTGGCGAGGACAACGAGGCCGATGGCGGGCTCTTCGATCTCGAAGAGGATGAAGGGGAAGGCAAGCGCCATCACGAGGAAGGCGTTCATGCCGGGAATCGTGCTCGCCAGCGCGGAAAGGGCGACGACGCTCAGCAATGCTATCCAGTAGGTCGGCTCCAGGAGGAAGCCGGCGGCTGTGACGATTGCTTCCATCGGCTAGCCGTCCGCCTGCCAGAGGGGATGACGGAGGGGGAGGGCTGCGGGGTTCCCGCCTGCGCGGGAATGACGGCGCCTTTCGGCCTGCACCCGTTGGGGCGTGTTATGCGCGTTAGAGGACGGCAAGCGGGTTGATCGGCGAGCCGGTGGCAAGCGGGAAGTGCAGTGGAGCAAGGGAGAACATGAAATCGTAGCGGCCGTACCGCTCGCAGGCCTCGGCGAGCGCGTCGAAATCGGCGTTGTCGACGATCCAGAGGCCCATCGCGACCTGGCCCACGGAGTGAATCGGGCCGTACATGCCGTCGTAGCCCGTGGGCCGCACCTCCTGCGCGCTGTCGCAGGCGAGAATGGATATGCCGCGCTCATGCAGCCACGGCAGACAGGAGGCGTGCAGGCCCGCGCGGCCGCCGTCGCGGGGGACGGGGCCGAGCATGTTGCGGCGTCTCGTCCAGCCGAACCGGACGAGGAGAGCGTCGCCCTCTTCGACCTTGACTCCCTGCGCCTGCTCAGCGGCCTCCAAGTCCTCCACGTAGGCGGCGTCGCCCGGCTCGAACCAGAGCACGCCGCGCAGCTTGGCGAGGTCGAGGAGCGTTCCCTTGGTGACAACGCCGTCCTTCATGCCGTCGACGGCGCCGAAGGTCGCCTTTTCGGCGGCAGAGACGACGCTGGCGGGCCGGCCGTTGTACATGCGCCCTTCCCAGAACTGATGGCAGAGGGCGTCGAGGTGGGTCTGGCCAGGGCCGTGGATGCCCATGCCGAAGTAGTCCATCGAGTGCTGGGTCGTCCACTCCCGCCCGTCGTCGAGGCAGTAGATTTCGCCGCTCTCGACCATGAAGTGGACGGGCGTGAGGGGCTGGTCGACGGCGTACTGGGTTGTGATGGGCCGCGCGCAGCCGATGGTGACGCCCTCCCGGACGAGGGAGGCCGCCTGCCGCCGCTTGGCGTCGGTGATGAGGTTCAGGGTGCCCAGCTGGTCATCGTCGCCCCATCGCCCCCAATTGCTGAGCGACTGGAAATAGCCCCGTACCTCTTGCTCGGTGGGCAGCTGGCGCGTCGTCATCGACCTCCTCCTCGGCGAACCCGCGCGAGCATAACAAAAAGCCACGCGGGGCGTGGCAGACGCCGCTCAGGGCCATTCCGAGACCACGCCGCGCCACGGTCAGATCCTTGTATGGCGGCTGAGAGACTCTATTCAGCTCCTTCGAGCACTCTCAGAGCGTCGAGCATTCCCCGCCTCTGCGAGGATGTGTCTGCTTGTACTGTAACGCATGTGTCCTCGATCAATCGTGTGCACCGCGGAGGACCGCTCGTGGCGTCAGGATCGACAGGTTGAGAGTGCATACCGATCGAACTTTCCCCGAACAGCGTCCCGGGGGGCTGATAGGTGATCCATACGCCATGGCCAGGGTTGGTGAGGAACGCAGAGTCCGCAGGAGTCTCATGATAGAAGATATTCCGTATCTCATACTCGCCGTAAGTGGTCCCGAGATAGTACACGTCAAAGTCCAGCGACTGTGCTTGAGCCGGAGTCATGAAGATATAGCGCTTGACGATATGGTCAGGTGGTGGAGGATCAAACAGTCCTGCCGGAACGCTGTCCACAGGGATAGTTTCAATTAGCTCATAGTCAATATCCATACGCACTTCGCTTTGTATCTCTCCTTCGGCAGACCATGTAGTTAACTGTGTCAGCAAGAGTGTCGATGGATCGAGCGTCGCTTCGAAACGTGCCCCGGAGTGTGAAGGGTCGCCTCCAGCGAAACGGATAGGAGTTGAACCTCCCGGCTCCCCTTCGAGAATCTCAAACGCTCCCGTTTCATAATAGGACCGATAGGCCCATAGGTCAGACTTCGGTCCGAGTAGGTGTGCATCGAATTCATCAAGGGTCTGCGTGAAGATTGTTATTCCCTTCGGATCAAGCGTCCTGAATAGCTGGTTCCCCAGCACCAATGTCTTGCTGTTCAGAGAGCCATCGGATTCGAGGTTCAGGCTCAAGCCTCTGCGGTTCGTATCGTCGATCCATGACTCGATTCGATGGCTGCCGGATTCACCATATATCTGAAGCGTGCGCAGCGCAGACACATGAAGGACTTCGTCCACTGGCGCGCCCGGCAGAGTAGCGGCCCACATTAGTGCTTGTCCTGCTGCACGGATGTCCGCTCTATTGGCAGAATCGCCGCCGGCTGGGGGCGCAGGTGTGGGCATTGGCGCCGGAGCCAGAGTCGCGGTCGATGTTGGCGTGGAGGTAGGGGTAGACGTAGGCGTGGAGGTAGCGGTTGGAGCGGGGCTGGGAGTAGGGGCCGGCGTGGGTGTGGGAGTAGGGGCTAGTGTGGGAGTAGCGGTTGCGGTAGGGGACGGGTGTTCGCAAAGGGCATCTCCGGTCTGGAACTACGGGAGTGTAGGAGCCGGGTCTGGCAGGTTTCGTCACGACGTGCGGTTGGACGTCCCCGAGAGATGCTTCGACTCCGCTGTGCTCCGCTCAACATGACAGGGGGGCCTGGCTTACCCCCCGTTTGCGCTGGAATGACGAGGGACTCGCCATTCGGCGAGTCCCTCGTGTTTAGCATCTGGCGTCCGGCTCTTACAGAACGTCGCCGACGCGGGTTGGTCTGCCGCCTCGCTTTGTGGGGTCTTCGATCTTGATGCCATCCCACTCGGGGAGGGCGGCGCCGGCGCCGGAGAGATTAGCCTCGACTTGGTTCCTGACCACGATGTCCTTGAACGGGCCGCGCAGACTGCCCTCGTAGCCGGGGTACTCGAAGTGCTCCACCGGGTAGATGAGTATCTCGTTTTCGTCCTCGTTGCGGTGGACGTTCATGGGTTCGCCGCCCTGAGCGACGACCTCCATCTGCTCGTTCAGCATGCGGCGGAACATGATGAGGCCGACGTCCGAGACGCCGAGGCGCTCGGTGCTGCGGTCCATGATCGCGCCCTGCATGATCCAGGCGGCCTGATCCTGTCCGAGCACCCAGTCGGACTTGATCTTGCCCTTCTCGTCGAAGCACGGGACCTCTTGGTGGGGCACGACATCCGGTTGCTCCTGGCCGGGGGCCAGCGGCTGGAGGTCGATGACGAAGTGGAGCGTGTGAGTGTCGTCGATGGGCACGCGGTACTGGAGGTTGGACGTGATGTGCAGGATGTTGGGGAAGAGGATGGGGTGGCCCATCTGCCAGTGGTCGTCCTGCTCGGTCTCGTCGCCGACGAGGCGGCGCTTGATAACGCCATAGTCGGTAATCTCGAAGCCGATCTTGCGGTGGTCGGCGCCGCGCGCGCCGATCCTGGCGTTCCAGGCGTCGCGCTCCTCGGGCGGCCTCTCCTTGTTCATGATCCAGCCGCCCCAGTAGCGGTGCAGCCACTGGAAGTGCAGCGGGTCGAGGGAGTTCTCGTGGCACTGTAGCCAGTTACAGGGGATATGGACCGTCTGGGTGCGCCGGATGCCGGGCCAGACGAGCACGTCGATGCGGGGAAGCAGCGGAGCGGGCTCCGGGCCCATGTAGGCGAAGATGGCCCCGCCCAACTCCTGGGCCTTGTACGCCTTGATGCGGACCTTCTCCTTGAACTTGGAGCCTTCGGGCTCGGAGGGCTGGTCGACGCACTGGCCGGTCTCGTTGAATATCCAGCCGTGGTAGGCGCAGCGGATGCCGTTCTCCTCGGGGATGCCGTAGGAGAGGTTGGCCTTGCGGTGGGCGCACGACGGCTCGATGAGTCCAAGCGTGCCCTTGGCGTCGCGGTAGAGTACGAGGTCCTCGCCGAGGAGTCGCACCTCTTTGGTCGGGTTGTCGGCGTCGAGCTCGACGCTGGCGGCGATGGGGTGCCAGTAGCGGCGCATCAACTCGCCCATCGGCGTGCCCGGCCCAACCCTCGTTAGTCGTTCGTTCTGCTCGACGGAAAGCATCGTCGTCCTCCCCACTCGCGCGCCTGTGCGCTCCTATAGATCATTCGGCGTAAGCATAGCACGGCGCGGCAACAGCGACTCCCTCCCTTGGTCCTCTGCTGCAGAGGTCTCGGCGAATGTCCTATGCGATGATTGAGACTGTTTCCAATGCCCTCAATCCAAGTGCTTGATTGCCTTCGACCACCACCCTTGGTGCTACGACGTCTAAGGGAATGCTCTTAGTGAATAGCTTCCACGCGTCAAGCTGATCAATCGTCACATCAGCGGACGATTCGGCGGTCTCATCGTCGCACAGCGCCCACGACGACGCGGCGCGCGCAACTAACCAAGTCCCGCCCGAAGGGCCAGTGATCGTGACTCGCACCGCCGAGCCGTCAGGAGCGTTGGCGTTTGAGTATGCCTGCGGAAGTCCATGCACGAACGTCGCCAGGGCCGGCGCAAACCAGTGCTGGTCAGTCAGGTTGTCAAGGAGCGTGGGGAAGAGATGGACAGTCAGGACGGGCGCGGCGCATGGCATGTGTCAGGGCCTCCGGTGGGCTTAGGCCAATGGGTCGCACCAATGATAAGGCCCGACGATCAACCGCCCATTGGAGCCTTCTCACTCCGTCTAAGAACCTGAAGGGGGAACCCGTCGTCTGCTACGGCCACGTCCGGCGCGGGTGGTAGACTTAATTTGGGGATTATATACCAAATTACACGGATTCCCCTGAAAACGCTTGACGGCCCGCCCGTATTCGTGTAGTCTGCTACCATCGGTTAGGAGGTAGTGGACATGACGCAAGCACCCGGAAAGTCGTACCGCAAGGGAATCTCCCTCGTAGAGGCAGTGCGGCGGTTCTCCAATGAGGCCGTTGCCGAATCGTGGTTCATCGAGACGCGTTGGCCCGATGGGGTGCGCTGCCCCTTCTGTGAGTCCGGCGCGCACGTCAAGGAGCGGAAGAACCGGAAGCCCCAGCCATACAACTGCAAGGCGTGCCGCAAGGACTTCTCCGTGAAGACCAACACGCTCATGCACGGCTCCAAGTTACCGCTCGGCACGTGGGCAATCGCCTACTTCCTCTTCTCAACGCACCTCAAGGGCGTCTCCAGCATGAAGTTGCACCGCGACCTGAGCGTCACGCAGAAGACGGCGTGGCACCTGGCGCACCGCATCCGCGAGACGCTGAACGACAGCACAGACCCCTTCGCTGGCCCCGTCGAGGTAGACGAGACGTACATCGGCGGCAAGGAGAAGAACAAGCACGCGGACAAGAAGCTGAACGCCGGGCGCGGCGCGGTCGGCAAGGTTGCTGTCGTTGGCGTGAAGGACAGGCCGACCGGCCAGGTGAAGGCGAAGGTAGTAGAGACAACGAACGCGCCTACGCTGCAAGCGTTCGTACGCGAGTCCACGCAACCGACGGCGCAGGTGTATACGGACGGGGAACGCGCCTACGAGGGGATGCCGAGGGCGCACGAGGCCGTAGCCCACAGCATCGCGGAGTGGGTGCGCGGGATGGCGCACACGAACGGCATCGAGTCCGTGTGGTCGATGCTGAAGCGCGGCTACAACGGCACCTATCACCACTGGAGCGGGAAGCACTGCAATCGCTACGTGCAGGAGTTCACCGGACGGCACAACGCCCGCCCGCTGGACACGGCGGATCAGATGGGCGCGATGGTACGGGGCGCAGAGGGGAAGCGACTTCGCTACGCCGACCTGATAGGTGAACCTGAGACGCGCCAGCCCCGCCTGCTGGGTGGTGCGCTGTGACGGAGCGCAATTTCAAGAATCGCACATTGTGGACGGGCGACAACCTCCACGTCATGCGCGGCCTCAACAGCGAGACGGTTGACCTCATCTATCTTGACCCGCCGTTCAACTCCAATCGCGACTATGCCGCTCCCATCGGCTCGGAAGCGGCGGGCGCGGCCTTCAAAGACACATGGACACTTTCCGACGTTGACCACGCGTGGCACGGGGAAATTGCTGAGGTCAACCCCGGCCTTTACCGCGTTATTGACGCGGCGCGGGAAGCGCATGGCAAAGGGATGCAGTCCTACCTCATTATGATGGCCGTGCGGTTGTTAGAGATGAAGCGAATCTTGAAGCCGACGGGCAGCATTTACTTGCACTGTGACCCCACGGCCAGCCACTACCTGAAGATGGTCATGGACACCATCTTTGGACACGACACCTTCCGCAACGAGATTATCTGGCACTTCCCCGACAACTTCCAAGGCAACGTGAAGAGGTTCGCTTCCAACTCCAATACCATCTTCTTCTACGCGGGGGGGGGGATTCACCTTCAACCCTGTCTTCATCCCCCTGGACAAGCCTAAGAAGCGCGGGGGACGCGTATGGAGCAAGGAGTTAGGGAAGGTGGTAGCAGAGCATGGGCCGGACGGCAAGCCCGTCTATCGCACCTATACGACCAAGAAGTCTGACAACGTGTGGACGATAGGCCAGTCTTCCGTCACGAATTACGGATCAAAGGAGCGCACCGGCTATCCGACGCAGAAGCCTTTGGCCCTGTTGGAGCGCATCATCAAGGCCAGTTCTAACGAGGGCGATGTGGTGCTGGACCCATTCTGCGGCTGCGCAACGGCCCTCGTCGGCGCAGAGAAGTTAGAACGACAGTGGATAGGCATTGACCTCTCCCCCAAGGCCAAGGACCTCATCAAGACACGGATGGGGAAGGAGTTGGGCCTGTTCAGTCTCCAAACGGTCTACCGCGACGACGTGCCATCGCGGACCGACATGGGTAAGTTGCCAGCCTACCAGTCGCACAAGAACACGCTCTATGGGCAGCAGGAAGGTCTATGCGCGGGCTGCAAGGTGCTGTTCCCTATCCGCAACTTCACCGTCGACCACATCGTTGCACAGAGTAAGGGTGGGACTGATCACCTGGACAACCTGCAACTGCTCTGCGGGGCGTGTAACAGCATGAAAGGCACCAAGACGCAGGAAGAGTTCCTCGCGGCACTCAAACAGGCCGGAATCGGGCGATAGGACGGTGAAGGAGGCACAATGACAACGAGGAAGCCGGACAAGCGGATGGGGAGCCTATGGGAGCCTGTAGAGGCCACACCCGAGGAGATAGCGCGGGCGTGTATGCAAGGCCCGCCGAAGGAGACGTGGGATTACCTCACGAAGGCCACGCCGCCGGACGATTCAGAGGAGTCTGTGTAATTTGGTATATAATCCCCCTTAATTTCACTACGACACGGGTGCCCTTGCGAGGCGCGCTTTAAGACCAAGGAGCACACCCCATGAACTCTACCATCGAATTCAGCCCCGCTTACACGATGTTGACGGTCGAGCTGTCGCCGGGGGAGTCCATCAAGGCGGAACCGGGGGCGATGGCCGCGCAGCAGGGCGTCGAGATGAAGACCGGCATGGGCGGCGGCGGGCTATTCGGCGGGTTCAAGCGCATGCTGGCAAGCGAGTCCTTCTTCGTGAACACGTTCACCGCGGGGCCGAGCGGCGGCTGGGTGAGCCTCGCTCCGTCCACGCCAGGGGACATCCAGTCCCAAGAGCTGCGCCCCGGCGAGGACTTCTTCATTCAGGGGAGCTCCTTCCTGGGATGCACCGAGAACGTGCAGACCGACTCGAAGTTCCAAGGGATGAAGGGCATGTTCAGCGGGGAGAAGCTCTTCTTCCTGCGGGCCTACACCGAGGGCGGACCGGGGACCGTCTACTACAACTCCTTCGGCGCGATCAAGCAGATGTCGGTGGAGATGGGCCGGGAGCTGGTCGTAGACACCGGGCACGTCGTGGCGTTCACCAGCGACGTCGAGTATTCGATTGGGAAGGTCGGCGGGCTCGGATCGCTTATCGCCGGCGGCGAGGGCTTGGTGATGAAGTTCCGGGGCAGCGGTTACGTGTGGGTGCAGACGCGTACGCTCTCCTCCCTGATGGACAAGCTGGTCCCGTTCCTGCCGAAAACGAAAGGGAACTAGGGAACGCGGCCCCCTCCTCAATCCTCCCCGCAGACGAGACGGTTGCGTAACCCGTTTCTGGCGGGGACGGAGGGACGTCGTTGGCCGCCGCCTCATCATTGACCGCAAGCACAACGTGGGATGGCAGGCCTCCCTGAGCCTCTTCTTATCCTACCCATCCCGACCTAGACGTGCGCTTGATCGGTACTTCCTTGGTATGCGCATCTCCTTTGTCACAACGGCCTCCTCCGACCGCTCACCTGTCGCCAAGTCCACTGTCCGGCGTACTGTCTTTTCCTCCGTCTTGTCGTCGGTCCAATACGAAACCAGGCCATACGTGGATAGCCTGAACACGAGCTCAGCCCACCTGAACACGCTATCAACCTCCTGAGGATCAGATTCAACCTGTTCCCTCAGACCATGGAGCATTTGCGTCATTCGATAGGCGGTGTGCTCAAATGCCTGAACGAATTCGCGGAGTGCGCTTTCCAGCGGCTGCTTATCAATGTCCCGTCGCTTGCTCAAGGTGTTAAGGAAGACCCATAGCTCGGTGCATCCTTCACGCCAGCGAGCTAACTCATCCGAATCAGCCTGCCAAAACTGACGCCCCTCGTCTCTCAACCGTTCGATAGCGTCCATGGCATCCCGAACGTGGCGGGATGATGGCTGAGACTCAAACGGACGGACGATATCCATCAATCGGCCATAGCGTCTATTTCTAAACCGGAGCTTGTCCTTTGGTTGATTAGCCATCACTCCTAGAGCGGAGGCTTGAAGTTGGAGTCCCAGGGCGCGCACTAACTTGAGCACTGTGGCGAACTTTGGGTTGCCATTGGCGGACAGCGACTTGTAGAGGCTCTCCCTGCCCAGCCCGGTCTCCTTCGCGACCACCGCCATTCTTTGAGCGCGGGCGATGTCACCAAACGTCGCCATTACCAGGCTCAGATCGCCTTCTTCCAAGGCGACGCTCAGGTAGGCTGCCATGTCCTCCTTGGTCTCCAGATGCTCGGCCGGGTCCCACGACCGCGTCTGCGTTTTTGCCATCGCTGTTACCTCCTATAGTCCTCCAGCCAGTTCGAGCGCCCTTCGTATGTCCCGCTCCTGGCTATCCTTGTCGCCTCCGGCCAGTAGGACTACAAGGGCCTGATCTCGCTGCACGAAGTACACCCGATAGCCTGGCCCGTAGTCGATGCGAATCTCAGAAACTCCTTCCCTTACCGGTCTCACGTCCCCGGGGTTGCCCAGGGACAGCCGCCGGATGCGGCTGTCGATTCGCACCCTTGCCTCTCTGTCCCGAAGCCGCTTGAACCAACGAGCATAAGCCTCAGTCTGGCGAATCTCGATCATCACCCCAATTGTAGCCCAGGGGATACATTGAGTGCAAAGAACGACGACCGTTCCAGCGGTGTAGTGTCCAACGCGAGCAAGCCCACAAGTGGAGGGCTAGGGAAAGGGGCGGCGCTGCCTGGTAGTATTGGAGCCCATGACCGTCCGAGTCCGCTATGCCCCCAGCCCGACCGGCGAGCCGCATGTCGGCAATATCAGGTCGGCGCTCTTCAACTGGCTGTACGCCCGTCACATGGGCGGCTCGTTCATCGTGCGCATCGAGGACACGGATCAGGCGCGTCTGGTCCCCGGCGCAACAGACGCCATTCTCGAAGCGCTGACCTGGCTCGGCCTCGATTGGGACGAGGGGCCGGGCAAGGATGGCGGGTACGGCCCGTATGTGCAGTCGGAACGACTCGCGATCTATCAGGAGCATGCCGACTGGCTCGTCGCCGAGGACAAGGCGTACCGCTGCTACTGCTCGCCGGAACGATTGGACCAGGCGCGCAAGGCGCGGCAGGCCGCCGGCGAGCGCCCCGGCTATGACCGCCGCTGCCGCGACCCACACGGGGCCGAAGAGGCGAAGGCCGAGAACGCGGCGTCCGTCGTGCGCTTCAAGATGCCGCTCGAAGGCGCCATCACGGTCGACGACGCGGTGCGGGGCGACGTGACGTTCGACGCGTCGGTGCTCGACGATTTCGTACTGCTCAAGTCGGACGGCTTCCCGACGTACCACTTGGCCAACGTAGTCGACGACCATCTGATGGAGATCACGCACGTGATGCGGGCCGAGGAGTGGCTGCCCAGCGCGCCGCGCCACAAGGAGCTGTATCAGGCGTTCGGCTATGAGATGCCGCGCCTCGTTCACCTCCCCATCATCCTGGGGCCGGACCGCTCGAAGCTCAGCAAGCGTCACGGGGCGACGTCGGTGCTCCAGTTCCGTGGCGACGGCTACCTGCCGGAGGCGATGGTCAATTTCCTGGCCCTGCTTGGCTGGTCGCTGGATGAGACGAGCGAGCAGTTCACGGTGGATGAGCTGGTCAAGCATTTCACGTTGGAGCGCATCCTCGCGAACCCGGCCGTCTTCAATCACGAGAAGCTGGACTGGTTCAACGGGGTCTACATCAGGCGGATGGACGACGCCGCGCTTGCCGATGCGGTTACGCCGTGGCTGGAGGACGAGACACGCGGCCTGCCGGCCAGCGCCCGCCCGGTCGACCGGGCCTACCTCGCCTCGATTATGCCGCTGGAGCGCGACCGTCTGAAGAAGCTGTCAGACGCTCCGGAGATGCTGTCGTTCTTCTTCGAGGAGCGTTTGGCGTACGACTCCGCAGCGCTGGTGCAGAAGGGGATGGACGCCGCGGGCGCAAAGGCTGCGCTCGAACAAGCCATCGCCACGGCGGAAGGCGTGTCCGACTGGAGCGCGGAGCCGCTGGAGACCGCGTACCGCGCGCTCGCGGAGTGGACCGCGCTCAAGACGGGCCAGCTCTTCGGGACGATACGCGTCGCGGTCACGGGAAGGACGGCTGCCCCGCCGCTCTTTGACACGCTGGCGGTGCTGGGGAGGGACCGCTCCCTGCGGCGAATGCGCGCGGCGCTGGAGTCGTTGTAGGCGGGGATGCCCTGCGCAGGGGCGCCAGGACGCGCCCCGCTTTGCTACCATGTAAGCGCACTGGGGATTCGGCTAGTGGTAGGCCGCCTGACTCTGGATCAGGTAACGATGGTTCGAATCCATCATCCCCAGCCAATGCCCTTCTTTGTCACGGGCGGGGTTGGCTCTGTACCGACGCTGCGGCGTGAAGCCTCTTTCATCCTACGGCTTGGAACTGCCACCTGATCTGGCCGTTGCCGACGAACTGGGAGAGTAGCCGGTAGTTGCTCGTCTCGTGGCGGATTCTGCCCGCGACGATAGCCGGATGGACCGAGGCTTCATGGGCTAGGTTGAGAACCGACATTGCTGTTGGCCCTGCCAAGATACCGCTGTCATCCCAGACGGACCTGGGGATGAGGGCCTCCTCTGCCCACTCGTCGGCCTGCGCCTCTTTCAAATCCTCACCTACTCCTTGCACGTCCCGCAGTGCTAGGTCATCAACAAATGCGTCATCCTCGCCATCATCCAGGTGGAGACCGATGTGGGCGAGTTCATGCAAGAGGCAGAACCAGAAGCTGTCTATGCGGTCGTACCGGAGCGTGAGGCCAATGACCGGGCGGCCGCTGTCAAGTCGGAGCGCCGCGCCGTCCAGGTAGGTGCGGGGCAGGTGCGGCACGATCTCGACGGCGATTCCATGATTGGAGAGGAAGTCCCTCGCTTGCCTTGGGCCACCCTCTGCTGCGCTCAATTGGGCCACCTGCATGAGGAAGTCCGGCGTTATCGTGCCGGGCTGGTATGCCGCATCAGGAGGGTGGCTGTTGGCAAGCGCCATCAGTTGCAGCAGCCAGGCAGCAAGCGCGTACTCGTTGGTCTTGGCATTGAGCCGGCGGTGGTCGTTCTTGCGGAAGAGGAACGCCGGGGCAGCCTGTTGTCCCCCTGCGCGCTCCATCAGTCCGGAAATGAGCTCCTCGGCCTTCCCTCTCAGGTCCGGGATATCTGGAATCCAGTTCCGCTTAGCCATTTCTTTCAAAGGAAATCTCTGCGGGTTGACGCTATCGAAGGTAGCGTCAAGCGTTGCGCCTTGCTCCCGGAGGAGAACGTCGGCGGATATACCCAGATGTTTGTGGAGCGCCCGAGCCATGGACATGGTGATGTCCCGTTTGCCCGAGAGAATCTCTGACACCTTGGCACGACTCCCGATGAATGGGACGAGGTCGCGCGGCGCCAACCCTGCCTGCTCCATGCGGAATTCGATGGCAGCGGCGGGGCTGGGCAGCTCCTTCTCCACATTCTTCGACTCATAGAGCATGACGAGGTCACTCAGAATGTCCAGTTCCTCACCTTCAGGCGTGCCCAGCGCAGCATCCATCAGTTCCCCGATACGCGCCACGGCAGCATCGTAGTCCGCTTCGGTCCGAATCGGCTTGACGGAGACCATGACTACACCTCCTCTGCATCGACCCTGTCATACTCGGCGTGAGTACCCAGGAATCGTATGTACATCGACCGGTACGGGTAGTTGATCTGGGCTACCATCCGGTAGTCGTTGCCTTTGATATTGAAGACAACGCGGTTGTTCTTTATGACGCTGGCATTGGGATACCGGGACTTGACAGCGGCCGGAGTGTCCCAATCTGCGTTCCCTGCATCTTTGTACCAGGCGAGCAATGGTTGCTTAGCATCCGGGTGACACTCCCAGAACTCGCGTAACCGCTTATAGGTAAAGACGCGCACTCAACCATCGCCTCTGCGCAAGACCTCTAAGAAAACTCCCATTATAATATTGATTACTATCCAATACTAGGGGAACATGGATGCCTCCACCCATACTCCAGCCGCGCCAGGTGGCATCCCCGGCACGGCGGCGGCGCGTTGCGCTAGACTCGCCTGCGTAGCGGCAGGAGGCAGAGGGCCTATGACGAACCAAGCGAACGAGCATCCTAGGATGGGGACGGGGCTTGGCAGGCTCCAAGGCAAGGTCGCCGTCGTGACGGGCGCGGACAGCGGCATCGGGCGGGCGACTTCCCGGCTGTTCGCCCGCGAGGGGGCCAGGGTCGTGTGCGTCGACATCGCGGAGCGAGGCGAACCGAGGGTCGACCGGCTCATCGAGGCCGACGGCGGCGAGGCGCTCTTTCTGCAAGGCGACGTTTCACGAAAAGAGACGTGCGAGGAGATGACGGCGGCCGCCATCGAGCGGTTCGGCGGACTCGACGTGCTCTTTCTTAACGCCGGCACGGGAGTGCGACAGAAGATCCACGAGATGTCCGACGAGGCGTGGGACCACGTGGTGAACCTGAACCTGTACGGCATCTACCACGGCGTGCGCGCAGCGCTGCCCCACTTTATGGCCCAAGGCCGCGGGAACATCGTAGCGACGGCGTCGAGCCTTGGTGTGCTCGCCAGTCCGCGCTACCCCGCTTACAGCGCAACGAAGGCCGCAATCATCAACCTGACACGTCAGCTCGCCATCGACTACGGCCCCGACATACGGGTTAACTGCGTGTGCCCCGGTCCGATCGACACGAACCGGGTCCGCGAGTACCCGCCGCGTCCGCGTCCGCCCACAGCGGAGCAGCGAGAGGCGACTGCGGAGCGAGTGGCGGGCCTTCACCGGATGGGTCTGGCGGAAGAAGTCGCGTACTGCGTGCTCTTCCTCGCGTCCGACGAATCATCCTACGTGACCGGCCACGCGCTCGTGGTGGATGGCGGTCAGACGGTGACGACGCAATGAGCAGAATGAGCTACGAAGAGATGACGGCGTTCCTGACCAAGCCATGGATAGCGGACCTGGTTACTCTGCGGGCCGACGGCTCGCCTCACGTTGCGCCCATCTGGTACGAGTTCGTCGACGGGAACTTTCTCATCTACACGAACCGTAGATTCCAGCGGGTGCGGAACATCGAGGGCGACAGTCGCGCCGCGCTCTCCATCGCCTCCGACGTCGAGCCGTACGCTTACGTCGTCGCGGAGGGGCGAGTCACGGTCAGCCAAGAGCGCGTGGAGGAGATTGGCCGGTCCATCGCGCTCCGCTACAAACAAGGCGAGGCGGCGGAGCAGTTCCTGCAGCAAACGCTGGACGACGGCGCCGTCGTCATCGAGCTGGCGCCGGAGCGCACGATGACCTGGGTCAGCGACTACTGAGCGACAGTCTCTTTCCTAGGCTTCCCGCCTGAGGGGCGGGAAGGGCCCCCAGGGGACTTAGTCGCGGAAGTTCACGTACTGCAGGGGCTGCTCAATCTCCATGTCCTTGATGAAGGCGATGGCCTCCTGAAGGTCGTCGCGCTTCTTGCCGGAGACGCGCAGCTCGGGGCCTTGGGCTGAGACTTGCACCCTGAGCTTCGTGCCTTTCATGGCCTTGATGATCTTGCGGCCGAGGTCGGCGTCGATGCCCTGCCGGACGATCACCTGCTGGCGGATGCTGTCGCCGGCGGCCTTCTCGGTCGACTTGAAGTCGAGGGCGCGGCTGTCCACGCTACGGCGGGCGAAGTAGGTGTGCAGCAGCTCGTGGACCTGGCGGAGCTGCATATCGTTGTCGGCGGTCACGGTCAGCGCGTCCTCCGAGCGCTCAACGCCGGCCTTGGTCCCTTTCAAGTCGAACCGTTGCTGCGTCTCGCGCTTGATCCCGTTGAGCGCGTTGTCGACCTCTGCCATGTCGACCTTCGAGACGACATCGAATGAAGGCATACGGTAATCCTCCTGACTAGCCTCACTCCCGCGTGCGGGGGAGGAGATTGTTCGAAGCAGTCCAGGCGCTACATCGTTTCCGGGGCGCTTACTCCCATCAGGTCCAGAGTGCGGGCGAGGGCGACCTTCGCCGCCTCCACGAGCTTGAGACGCGCGCGCATGACGGGCGCGTCATCCGGAATTGACGATAGGACGCGGCAATGGTCGTAGAACCAGTGAAACGCCGTCGCGAGCTCCACGGCGTAGTGGGGAAGGGAGTGTGGGGCAAGGGTTATGGCGATGGAGTCAATCAGCTCAGGCAGCTGCAGCATCTTGCGCACAAGCGCCAGCTCCGCGTCGTGGGTCAGCAGCGAGACGTCGCCGTCTTCCCAGGCGACGCCGCGCTCGGCGGCCTGTCGGAGGATGCCGGCGATGCGCGCGTGGGCGTACTGCACGTAGTAGACGGGATTCTCGCTCGACTCCCGTTTCGCGAGCTCGATGTCGAACTCCATCTGGCTCTCGGCGGCGCGCGCGAGGAAGAAGAACCGGCATGCGTCGGGCCCGACCTCGTCGACGAGGTCGGCCAGGGTGACGATCTGCCCTGAGCGCTTGGACGCCTTCACGATGTCGCCGCCGCTCTTCAGCGTGACGAGCTGCGATATGAGCACGGTCAGGCGCTCCGGGTCTAGGTCTAACGCGTGCATGACCGCCTTCATGCGCGGCACGTGGCCCTGGTGGTCCGCGCCCCAAATGTCGATGACCCGGTCGAACCCCCGCCGCCCGAACTTGTCGCGGTGGTACGCGATGTCCGACGCAAAGTACGTTGGCGCGCCGGTGCTCCGGACGATCACGTTGTCCTTCTCGTCGCCCAGCGTGGAGGACGTGAACCACTCGGCGCCGTCGCGCTCAGCCGTGAAGCCCCGCTCGCGCAAGAGCGTCATCGTCTCGTCGTACAAACCGCTCTCGTATAGCTCCTTCTCGCGGAACCACACGTCGAATCCGACGTCGATGCGGTCCAAGTCGGCGCGGATCGTACCGAGCATCAACTCGAGTGCTTCCTCGCCGAGCAGCGCGACGGCCTCGCCGCGCTCCATGTCCAGGTAGCGCGTCCCGTGGCGCTCCGCCAGCTCCTTGCCGAGGTCGACGAGATAGGCGCCCTGATAGCCGTCCGCCGACAGTTCGACGTCCTCGCGGCCCAAGGCTTGGGCGTAGCGGGCGAAGGTGGAGTTATAGAAGAGTTCCATCTGCGTGCCCGCGTCGTTCACGTAATACTCGCGGGTGACCTCGAAGCCGGCGGCGGAGAGTGCTCGGGCCAGTGCGCTGCCGAGCACTGCTCCGCGAGCGTGTCCCACATGCACCGGCCCCGTGGGATTCACGCTGACGAACTCGATCTGCACCCGTTTGCCCGCGCCCGTGTCCACCGTCCCGAACGTGCCGTCTGACTGTCGCACCTCCTCGACTTGCCCGCGCAGCCAGTCGGCGCCCAGCTGGAAGTTCACGAACCCCGGCGGAGCAACTGACGCCTCGCCAATGGGCGCGTCCACAGCGATGGCGTCCGCGATAACTTGGGCGATCTCCATCGGAGGGCGGCGGGCGGCTTTGGCGACGCGGAGGGGCAGGCTCGACGCGAAATCGCCATGCTCCGCCTTCTGCGGCCGCTCCACCAGGCCGGACGCGGGCAGCTCGAAAGCGGGCAGCGTCCCCCGCCGCTGTGCATCGGCAACGGCGTCCCGCAGACGTTCAACGATAAGGTCACGGACGAGCATGAGGTCTAATGATAACAGGGGCCGGTGGGGCGGGGCTCAGTCTGTGGAGCAGGCTCCCAGCGTCCCGCTACCCGGCGATAACGCCCATTACGTCCGTGGTGTAGTGGTCGACGGCGTCGAGGTCGAGCTGGACGCCCAGGCCGGGGAGGTGGGGGACGGTGATGTGGCCGCGCACCGGGACGAGGGGCTTGGCGAGGAGGTCGTTCTCCAGGCGGGCGCCCGTGCCAAGACTCGCGGGAGAGGCCTTGCCGAGGGCGGTCGATAGGTGCAGGCTCGCCGCGATGCCGACGCCGGTTTCGAGGGACGACGACACCGTCGAGCGCAGGCCGCGTTGGGCTGCGTAGGCCATGATTGCCTGCGCGTGGCGGATGCCGCCGGCCTTCGCCGCCTTCACGACGAGCACGTCCGCGGCTTCGGCCGCGACGACCCGCTCCGCGTCGCTGAGGGTGGAGATGACCTCGTCGGCGGCGATGGGCACGTGGGTCGAGCGACGAATCCGGGCGAGGCCGCTCAGGTCCTCGGCGATGACCGGCTGCTCGACGAATTCCAGGTCGTAGGGCTGGATGCGCTCGATGGTGTAGATGGCCCGTTCGGCGGTCCAGCCTTCGTCCGCATCGGCGCGCAGCGCGACATCGGGGCCGATGGCCTGACGGACGCGCCGGATGATTTCGATGTCGACGCTCGGTTCACGGGCGCCCAGCGACGCCTTCACGCACTCGTACCCGGCCTCGACAGCCGCTGCCGCCTGCTCCGCCGCTTCCTCGGGCGGCAGAAAATCGAGCAGCGCGACCATCGGGACCCAGTCGATCACGCCGCCGAGCAAGTCGGTCACGGGCCGCCCCGCATTCTTCCCCATCGCGTCGAACGCGGCGGTCTCCAGCCCGAATCGCAACGCGTCGCCCGCGCCGCTCGACGGGGCGAGCGCCGACAGCACGTCGAAGGCGATGGCGGGGTGGAGGCCGAGGGCAGAAGGAGCGAGTTCGTGGAGGATGGAGGCGATATCGGCGATGCTGGGGGGCCTGCCCGGACCGACCGGAGCGGCCTCGCCAAAGCCGACGACGCCGTTGTCCATGTGCATCCAGATGATCAGCGCGTTGCGGCCGGCCTTGGCGGGATCCAAGGCCCTATGGAGGTCGCGCAGCGGAACGCGCACTCCCCGCCATTCCAACTTGCTGATTTGCATCGCTGCATTATGGGCGCGGCAGGAGAAAGCGGCAAGGCAGTGCCGCCGGAGCGCAGCCTGTCGCGCTTCCCTGTTCCCTCTACGCCATGTCGTCCGCTACAGCGGAGCCGAGGCGGTCGACGGCGGCGCGTAACCCGGGGAGCGTGCGCAGCTCCGGGTCGGCTTCGAGAATCATGGCCGCTTGCGCCCTTGCCGCATCGAGGAGGTCGCGGTCGTCGAGACGCGCCATCCTGATGGGGGCAGCCCCGGACTGGCGCGTGCCGAAGAAGTCGCCCTCGCTCCGCATCCGCAGGTCGGCCTCCGCGATCTCAAAGCCATCGTTCGTTCGGGCGAGCACATTGAGCCGTTCCCTGCTCGACTCCGCCTGAGCGAGGGCCCTCCTGAACCAGAGCTCGGTTTCCTGGGCGTCTTCGCCCATCGCAGAGCGACGGCGCCTCACTTCGGCCAGGCGCGCCATCGTCTCGCCTTCCGACTCCGCGACGAGGAAGCAGTAGCTGCGGTGCGAGCCGCGTCCGACCCGTCCGCGCAGCTGGTGGAGCTGGGCGAGGCCGAACCGCGTCGGACTCTGGATCATCATCACCGTGGCGTTCGGCACGTCTATGCCGACCTCGATGACGGGAGTCGAGACGAGCACGTCCACGTCTCCGTTGCGGAACGCGTCCATGACGCCCTGCTTCTCGGCGAGCGGCATCCGCCCGTGGAGCAGCCCGACGCGCACGCCGGAGAGCGTGGTGGAACGCAGGCGCTCGTACTCCGCGACGGCGGTGAGGGGCGGGAGCGTGACCGGCTCGGGGGCGACATCCGAGTCCTCGTTATTGGCGTCGCCGGCGGCGTCCTCGTCGTCGTCGTACGCTCCGCCGGACCGGTCGTCCGCGTCGTCGATGCGAGGGTAGACGATGAAGCACTGGCGTCCGGCGCGCACCTGCTCGACGAGGTAGTCCTCGGCGCCCGCCGCGCGAGCGAGCTCAACGTTGCGAGTCACTATCTCCTGGCGGCCTCCCGGTAGCTCGCGAATGGTGGAGATGTCGAGACCGCCGTAGAGCGTGAGCGCAAGGGAGCGGGGAATGGGGGTGGCGGACATGAGGAGGAGATGGGGCTCGCCGATGGCGCTCTTGCCGCGCAAAGCGTCGCGTTGGAGTACGCCGAAGCGGTGCTGCTCGTCTCCTACGGCGAGTGCGAGGTTGGGGAGCGCTACCTGCGCCTGGATGAGGGCGTGCGTGCCGATGAGGATGTCCAGCGCGCCGTCCGCCGCCATCCGGAGGATCTCGCGCCGGGCGCGGGCGCGGGTGCTGCCGGTGAGGAGGGCGACGGTTATGGGCTGCTTGCGCCCCTCCAGGTAGACCGCGAACCAGTCCTGGTCCTGCACGGGTTGCGCCACGCCTCCGAGCAGGCGGCGCACATTCAGGAAGTGCTGGTCGGCGAGCACCTCGGTGGGGGCCATCATCGCGCCCTGATAGCCGCCCGCCACGGCGACTAGCAACATCGCCAGCGCGACCACCGTCTTGCCGGAGCCCACGTCTCCCTGCAGCAGGCGACTCATGGGTCTGCCGCCGCTCGACACGTCCCGCATCGCCTCGGCGATCGCTCCGCGCTGGCCCTCCGTCAATTCGAAGGGCAGCGACGCGATAAACGAGCGCACCATCTCAGGGAAGGCGGGGAGCGTTATGCCCGTCTGGCCGGCCGTGTAATTGCGCTCCATCCCCACCCTTAGCTGGATGGCGAGGAACTCGTCGAAGGCGAGCCGACGCCGCGCCTGCTCCTTCGTGTCCTCGGACTCAGGGTAATGCGCCTTCTCGACGGCTCCGGCGAGCGGGAGCAGCCCCACGGCCCTGCGCGCGGCGTCCGGCAGGGGGTCAGGCACGCTCAGGTGGTCTCCGCCCGTCTTCAGGCTGTCGAGCGCGTCGCGGACGATCTCCCGCATCTTGCGGGGAGGTATGCGCTTGCCTTTCGTTGTGGCGGGCGAGGGATAGACGGGTACGTGTCCCGCGGTGTGCAGGCCGGGGGACGCGGCGGCGCCCTGCAACTCCCACTCCGGCGACTCCATCTGCCGCTTGCCCTGGAAGAGGGTCACCTTGCCGCTGAGCACGAGGGCGGGGGCGCCGCTCGGAGTCTGCGCCGTTCTGGCAATGGCGGTCTTGAGCTGCTGGGCGATCCAGGGGTTGCCCCACCAGATCACGCGCAGGTTGCCGGTCGCGTCGCCGACGGTGGCCTGGGTGGCGCGGATGCGTCCGCCGCGCCCTAGGCGCACTTCGTACGCCTCCCAGAGCACGACCTCGATGGTCTGCTCCTCGCCGATGCGCAGCTGGGAGATGGTCCGCCGCTCGGTGCGGTCTATGTGGCGCAGGGGGAAGAGGTAGAGGAGGTCGCGGACGGTCGGCTCCACGGCCTCGGCAATCATGTGCCGTCTGACCAGCATCCGGCGGATGGCGGCGGCGTGCGTTTTGTTGACGCTCTGCAGCCCGCTCAACGGTGCGTCGAGCCCCTTCCCAGCCTCCCCCGCAGACGGTGGAGGGGTGTTTTGGGTTCCCGCCTTCGCGGGAATGACGGAGGGGGCTGTCTGCGGGGGCGAGCCGATTCTCCCCTCTCCCGTCTGCGGGGGAGGGTTAGGGAGGGGGGGCGCCGCGTCACTGAGGAAGCGTCCCGCCTCCGTCGCCCACCGCTCGCGCTGCGCCGGGTCGAGGTCCGCGTAGCCGACGGACAGCAGGCCGTGGTCGGCGAGCGCCCTGACGGTGGGGTGCGCGCCCGCCTCCCGGTGCAGGTTGGCGAGGAACTTGTCGAGGCCGCCGGTAACGGCCCAGTCCGAGAAGCCCTTCTCGGCCTCCATCGCCAGGATGTTGCGCAGGCGCCGAACGAGTTCGGCCCCTCGGTCTCGCTTCGTGGTCACGCGGTTAGGGTAGCGGAGGGCCGCGCCTTGGTGCGAGGGGCGAGTGGCTCAGCGGCCACGAGCTGCCGGCGATTTCAGGCGGATGCCTCGACGAGGGGTTCGATAAAGCTGAGGTCAGTAGCGGCCCGGGCGTTATCTAGGTCGTACATCCGCTGGAGGTTCAGCCAGAAATCGGGAGTCATTCCCAAGGCCCGTCCGATTCGCAGCGCGGTGTCCGCCGTGATGGACCTGCGGCAGTGGACGATGTCGTGGATGCGTATCTGCGGCACTCCTATCGTCTTCGCCAAGCGGTACTGGGTGATGCCCAGCTCTTGCATGACTTCGGCCAGATGTTCCCCTGGGTGTATCGGCTCGACGGCGGTCATCACTCCCCCTTAGTGGTAGTCGACGATTTCGATCTCCATAGCGCCTCGGTCTGTCCAGACAAAGCACACGCGCCACTGGTCGTTAATGCGGATGCTGTACTGACCCTCCCTGTCTCCCCGCAGAGCTTCCAACCTATGGGAGGGTGGCGTTCGAAGGTCGGTGAGCGCTACCGCCGCCACCACCCTCTGTAGCCTCATTCGCGCCCGGCGCTGAATGTCGACCGGCAATCGGCGGACGGTCTGTCCGGCGAAGAGCCGTTGGGCGTCGTCATCCCTGAACCGGTCCACGACCGCCAATAGTAACGACACTCGTTACTAACGTCAAGGATATAATCTTCGCTTGGGTCGCGCGCGCTCGCTTTCCCGCTGTAGGTTGGCGAGGGACTTGTGGAGTCCTCCCACGACAGTCCTGTTCTTCACACCGTCTGCATCTGCCCGGTGTCCGAGGCGCGCTGGACCGCGTCGACGAGTAGGTGGTGCTGCACCGCGTCGGCGAACGTGGGATGGAACTCCGTGTCGTTGAGTATCGAGTCGGCGTAGGCGGCCCACGTCTTGCCGATGTTCACCGGCGAGCCGGTGAGGCCCGCGGCCGTGACCCACTCGTCCTGGGGCGCGGCGATCTCCCGCAGCTCCTTCTCGCCGTCCGTTGCGACCTGGAGCAAGCCCTCCCCGGAATGGGTCGAGCCCGGCGCGCCGAGGGTGATCGTCCCCTTGCTGCCGTGAATCTGCATCCGATGCCCCGTGCTGAGCGCCGCGACGGACGCGATGTGCACGGAGAACGCCGCTCCGCCGGCCAGGAGGCCACTTACCAGTATGGTGTCGGGGGCGTCGACGTCGACCTGCTCGCCTGTGTCGGACGCTGTCCAGACCTTGGTCTGCGTGCCCACGACGGACGAGACTTTGGCTATCGGGCCGAGCATGGCGATGAGGCCGTCGATGGCGTGGCCGAAGGCGATGCTCAGGGTGTTGGCGTGCTCCGCCACGTCGTGCATCCAGAGGCGCCCGGATGGCCGCGAGAGAGCACCGCCGGAGAACTGGATGAGGTTCGCCGTGAGCACGTCGCCGATGGCCCCGGAGTCGATGATCCGCCGTATCTCGCGGTACTCGGCCGACCGCCGGGACTGCAGCCCGACGCACGTTCGCAGGCCTGCCGCCTCGGCGAGGGCGGTCATCTCCTGGGCCTGTTCGGTCGTCGTTCCGAGGGGCCACTCGGTGTAGACGTGCTTGCCCGCGGCGATGATGTCCTTGGTCAGCTCGTAGTGCATGGGCAGCTTGACTGACACCGCCGCCACGTCGACCTCCGGGTTGGCCAGCAGGTCGTGATGATTGTCATAGGCGAACCGCGCCCCGAACTTGCTCGCCGACTCGTCCGCCGACTCCTGGCGCGTGGTCGAGACAGCCACGAGCTCGGCGCCCGGAATCCCCGCCGCGAACGCCGGAAGGTGCGCTCGTCCGGCCCACCCGGCCGCATTTCCCCCGATGATCCCAACGCCAATCGAATCAGCCATAGCTCCTCCTCCTCCTCAGCAAACGCCGTCAGTCATACCACAGGCGTCAGCCGGAGGCCACCGGGAGGGGGTGGCGCGGTGGGCGCGGGAAGTTCCCCGTTTGGGTGAAAAAGCTCCCCAGCTCATTTTCGTTACGAGTGGAGAAGTTTCCCAACTCAATTTCGGTACGAGTAAAAAGTTCCCCGTTTTCATGTTGGCCAGGCGTAAAAGTCCCCCGAAATCGTGGGGGTGAGACGGGGATTTTGGAGAGGGGTTTTCATGGCCGTGGCCTGCTTCCTGGGCCTCAGAACTTCCCCATTCGAGAATTTCTTGTGGTTACGCGAGGCGAGCAGCGTAAGGGGTATATGGGAGGTTGCCCCATCGGGGGCGCGGGCGCGGGGCGCGGGCGCGGGGGAGGAGGCAGGTCTCGTCTTTGAAGAGGGCATGGCAATGGTTAATTTTACGAAGGCTTGGGGGTTGGCGTAAGGGGCAAGTGTCGTGGCGGGCCTCCTTCGGCTCAGCCCCGTGCTACAATCCGCCCTTCATGCGGGAGGGCTGATGGTAGGTAGCCACCTGACCAGGTGCAGCGAGTGCGGCGAGAGCTTCACGGCGACCGCCTGGCTGCTGCATGCCCACAATGCCAACCAGGCCCGCTGTGAGCAGCAGACCTGCCATGAGAAGGCGGTGGGCCTCTGCGAGGTCTGCGCGCCCCTCACCCCGTCGGGATGGCAATCGATCGCGGGAGGCTTGAAGCTCTGCGGCGAGCATCTGCTGGAGCACCGGCGGCGTGGCGACACGGTCCGCATCGTGGATGGCTCCGTCTGCCGCGCCTGCGAGGGTCGCGGCGAGATACATCCTCCGGGAGTCAACCCCGAAACATCGGGCGGCCGGTGGGCGCGCTGCCCGCATTGCCAGGGGACTGGGTACGACCCGGACCTCCGCTCCCGCACGTCTCTTGCGCCCGCGCCGCCAGAACACAGGTTAACCGACAACGAAGACGACGAGGAGTTGGCGCGGCTGAGAGAGCTGACCCGGGCACAGCGGGAGCAGCCGGGGCGGCGTTTGAGCGCGGAGACCCAAGGGGCGTTGAGGGCGGCGCGTGAACGGCGCGAACGAGAGCCGGCGCAGCGCCGGTACGCCGAAGAACGTAGGCCAACCGTGCGGCGCTCGCGGCGGTTCCCGTCCTTGACTTCGTCCGTTCTAGCCATCGTGTCTGGTGCCGTCGTGGGCGTTTTGTTCGTCTTCCCGCTGCTACCAGCCGATGTCGCCGACCAAGTTATCGAGCTTCAGCGGCGCGTCAGCGAGATGTTCGGCTGATGCGGAGACGCTCGTGAGGTTTCTGGCGCTCGTCGTCCTATTCGGCCTTGGCGCCGTGGCGGGTATGGCTGCTATGCCGTTGCTCCCCAATGGCGCCCTACAGTGGGTCGCGGAGTTCCAGCAGGAGGTCCGATACGCCACGAGAGCGGATGAGAAGCCGCCTACCCCCACACCCAAGCCGACCGCCACCCCCACACCCAAGCCGACCGCCACCCCCACACCCAGGCCGACTGCCACTACCCGCCCGACGCCCACGCCACCATCCGGACTCCCCGCAGAGGAGTTGGACTCTCTGCGGTACCTTGCGCTCCGGCTCGTCAATAACGATAGGGCGGATCACGGCTTGCCGCCCGTCGTCCTCGGCACGAACCCCGCAGCCCAGCTCCACGCTGAGGACATGCTCGAACACGACTACCAGGGTCATTGGTGGGCGGACGGGCGCAAGCCGTACATGGTCTACTCGCAGACCGGCGGCACGAGCTATGCAGCCGAGAACGCGGCCTCAAGCGGGTGGACCGACCGCGAATGGCAGGCCGAAAGCTGTGGCTCCTTCCTTGTCAACTGCATCATTGACAGCCCTGAGGAAGCGATCACCGAACTCCAATGGCTCATGATGTACGACGACGCTCATGCCGACTGGGGGCACCGCGACAACATCCTGGGCGAGAGTCATCGCGCGGTGAATATCGGCGTCGCGTTCAACGGCAGACGGACGACGTTCATCCAGCACTTCGAGGGCGGGGTGGTCGAGGCGGACGGGCCGCCGGTGCTCAGTGCGAGTGGCGTGTTGTCGTTCTCGCTCGTGAAGCGCGAGACGGGGACCGCCATTGGCGGTGTCGTGAGCATCGCCTACGACCCCCACCCACGCCCAAGACGCCGACGCAGATCGACTCACTCGACAGCTACTGCATCGGCGGGGGGTTTACGACGAGTTGTCCCAATACCGATACAGCCCGGATCCTGGAGCCTCCAGGGGCGGGCTACTTCTACTCCGACCTCGACGCGAACGAGGTCGTGGCCAGCTCGTGGACAGAGACCACTAGCCGGTTCTCCTTCACCGCCAACATGGGCGCCCTCATGCAGAGACCGGGCGCCTACACCGTCGCCGTCTGGCGCGACAGCGGGGGCGGGTGGCTGTCAGAGCAGCTTGTATCGCTGTCGCTATTCGTGGAGTTGGGGAGGGCTGAGGCGGTTGGGGGGCGCGCCGAGGCGACACCGACTGTCCCGTCGCCGATCCTAGCGCCGCTGATTGTGCCGCCGACTGTCGTACCGCCGACTTTCGAACCGCTGATTGTCGTGCCGACTCCCCTACCGCCGCCGGTCTTCGTACCGCCGCCGGTTTTCGTGCCGACTCCCCTACCGCCGCCGGTCTTCGTACCGCCGCCGGTTTTCGTGCCGACTCCCCTACCGCCGATTGTCGTGCCGACTTTACCGCCGCCGCTCCAATGAGGGCGCGCCTGATAACCTAACGGCGCGACGGATAGGGAGGGACTTATGCGCATCGGATTCATCGGCCTCGGCAATATGGGCGGACCCATGGCCCGCAACCTCATCAAGGCGGGCCACCAGCTCATCGTGCATGACATCGACGAGGCGAAGACGGCGCCGCACCGGGAGATGGGCGCGGAGTGGGCCGCCACGCCGGAGGAGGTCGCGCGGCAGGCGCCCATCGTGCTGACGTCGCTGCCGGGACCGGCGGAGGTGGAGGAGGTCGCGCTCGGCCCGCAGGGGCTCGTGCTCGGCCTGAAGCCGGGCTCCGTGTACGCCGACCTCTCGACCGGCTCGCCCACGCGGGTCCGCAAGGTCGCGGAGCGCATCGAGGCCATCGGGTCGCACATGCTGGACGCTCCGGTGAGCGGCGGCACGATCGGGGCGGAGGCGGGCACCCTCGCGGTCATGGTCGGGGGCGACGAGGAAGTCTTCGAGGCGACCCGATCCGTGTTCGAGGCCATCGGGCAGGGCGTGAGCTACGTTGGGCCCATCGGCTCGGGGACCGTGGCGAAGCTGGTGCACAACTCCATATCGCTCACCACCCGCATCGTCGTGCAGGAGGGGATGGCGCTGGCGGTGAAGGCGGGCGTTGCGCCGGGGGTGATGCTCCAGGTGCTCCGGGACGCCGCGTTCGGCAAACAGACGCTGCTCAATCAGCTGTCGGAGGTGGTGTTCAAGGGCGATTTCGAGACGCCGCGCTTCACCCTGAGCCTGGCCCACAAGGACGTGAGCCTGGGGCAGGAGCTCGCGCAGGAGATGGGCGCGCCGATGGAGCTGGCGGCGATGGCGATGCACGTGCAAGAGGAGGGGATCAGCCGGGGCTGGGGCGGCTACGACAATCTCGCCACCTTCATGCTCGCCGAGGAGCGCGCGGGGGTTGAGGTCCGCGAGTGAACGACCTCGTGCGGCTGACGGCCCGCGAGGCCGTCGCCAAGCTCGCGAAGGGCGAGGTCTCGCCCCTCGACCTCATCGACGCCGCCGTCGAGCGCATCGACGAGGCCGACGGCGCGGTGAACGCGCTGCCCACGTTCGCGGTCGACCGCGCCCGCGAACACGCCAAGCGGCTGATGGCGGACGGTCCGCCGGCTGACCCGCCGCCCGGCTACCTCTACGGCTTGCCCATCGCCGTGAAGGACCTGAAGGATGTCGCAGGCGTGCGCTCAACGAAAGGCTCGCCGATCTTCGCCGAACACGTCCCTGAGCGCTCCGACTACCTCGTCGAGAATATCGAGGCGAAGGGCGGCGTCGTGCTCGCCAAGTCCAACACGCCGGAGTTTGGGGCGGGCGCCAACACCTTCAACGAGGTCTTCGGCAAGACGCGCAACCCGTGGGACACGCGCATGACCTGCGGCGGGTCGTCGGGCGGGGCAGCCGTCGCGCTGGCCACTGGGCAGGTATGGCTCGCCACGGGCAGCGACCTCGGCGGAAGCCTGCGCATCCCCGCGAGTTTCTGCTCCGTCGTTGGCCTGCGCCCGACGCCGGGCCGCGTGCCGCACGGGCCGAAAGAGCTGCCGTTCGCCAGCCTCTCGGTCGAGGGACCGATGGGCCGGACGGTGGGCGACGTTGCGCTGTTCCTGGACACGCAGGCGAGCGGGGCGACGCCCATAGACCCGATCAGCCTGCCGCGCGCGGAGCGTCCGTTCGTCGAGGCGGTCGACAACCCAGTGGCGCCCAAGCGCGTCGCCTACTCCCCGGACCTCGGCATCGCGCCGGTGGACGCGGAGGTGCGCGCGATATGCGCTCGGGCCGTGCGCCTATTCGAATCGTGCGGCGCATCGGTCAGCGAGGACCAACCTGACCTCTCCGACGCCGAGGACATCTTCCAGACCCTCCGCGCCGCGCAGTTCGCGGCGGGGTACGGGAAGCATCTGCGCGCTCATCGTGAGCTGCTGAAACCGGAGATCATCTGGAACGTGGAGAAGGGGCTCGCGCTCTCCTCCGAGGACGTGAACCGGGCGGAGCTCGCCCGCGGGGCGCTCTACTACCGCACGGCGGCGTTCTTCGAGCGCTACGACATCCTGGCCTCGCCGACGGTGCTCGTGCCGCCGTTCGACATCGAGCAGCGCTACGTCGCGGAGGCGGGAGGCATCGCCTTCGACACGTACATAAGCTGGCTGATCATGTCCTTTGCGCTCACCCTCACTGCCTGCCCGTCGATCTCCGTGCCGTGCGGGTTCACGTCGTCGGGGCTGCCGGTGGGTTTGCAGATGATGGCGCCCCGCGCCGACGAGCACGTCCTCCTATCGGCCGCCGCGCTCTTCGAGCAAGCGTCCGGCCTCGCGTCCGGCGTCCCCATCGACCCGATTGTGAGGCATTAGCGATGTGGCGGGCGATGATGGCCGCAGGCGTCGTGTGGGTGCTGGTCACCGCGTGGCTGGGCGTGGTCCTGTTGGACCGCACGGCAGGCGCCGCCGCTGAAGGTCTCATTCCGGAGCCCGGCTCCGCTCAGGTGGTGGTGGCGGTCATGTCGATAATCATCTTCGGCCTCCCCGGAGTGGTCCTCGTAATCGCGGGCTGGCGCCGCCGTCCGGGGGCGTAGGGGATTGGCTTGACAGTCAGGGGCCGCGCCTGCGCGCCTTGAGGCGGCTTACGAGAATGCGCGCCCCCACTCCAAGCCCATAGCAGACCGTCGCGGCGCCTCCGTAGTAGAACGTCATGATGAAGGTCCATCCGAATGGGCTGAAGTCGTAGATGCCGAAAAGGTCGAAGACCCCAACGAGGTCTGCGGCCAATAGAGACACCGGAAACGAGGCCAGCAACGCCAGGGGCAGCAGCCGACTGGGCTTGAACGCCAGGCCGAGAACGAAAGGGATTGCTGCCACAGGAGTCAGCACCACAACGTAGTCTAGTGGGTCGCCAGAGCTCGACCACCACATCGACCAGAGGACCATCAGGGCTGCGACCTTCAAGGCCATGACGTATGCGGCTATTCGCAGTCGACGATTGCTCCGCAAACGCATCAAGGGGCCGCCTTCCCATGCAGTGACCATGCGGGCAGTGACTTCTGGGCGCAGGATATGCCCCCCTCCCCCGAAAGCTGTAACATCCCCTCGTAGCCACTGAGGAGAGAGCCGCCAATGACCACCGACACCGACCGCGACATCCTGCGAGCGCAGGAGCCGACCGAGAAGCTCGACGATTTCAGCGTTGACGACCACTACCGGAGCTGGCTCGCCCGCGAGGGCGTGAAGGTCATCGACGAGTACGCGTTCGAGGACCTTGGGACCGTCGAGCTCGGGCCGTGGGAGCGCAAGGGAGGAAAGGGCGCCGCCCTCAACATCCCTTATCCCGTCCTCATCAACGACGCCCAGCTCGTCGAGATTAGGCCCGGCGGCTCGTCCGAGCCGGAGCATCACCTCTACGAGGAGATCGTCTACATCGTCTCCGGCCGGGGCGCCACGAGCGTCTGGACGGGCGACGGCCCCAAGCGCACCTTCGAGTGGAAGAAGGGCAGCCTCTTCGCGGTCCCTCTCAACGCCTGGTACCAGATTTTCAACGGCAGCGGCTCTGAGCCCGCCCGCTACCTCTCCGTCACGACCGCGCCCCCGACCATGCGCCTCTTCAAGGACGACGACTTCATCTTCAATAACGACTACGTGTTCACGAAGCGTTTCCGGGGCGAGGACGATTTCTTCAGCGGCAATGGCAAGCTCTACAACGGCCGTGTGTGGGACGCGAGCTTCATCCCCAACGTGCCGGACATGCCCCTCTATTCGTGGGAGGCGCGCGGCGCGGGCGGCATCAACGCCATGTTCGAGATGGCCGGGAACGCCATGAAGGGCCACGTTTCCGAGTTCCCGGTCGGCACGTACAAGAAGGCGCACCGCCACGGCCCCGGCGCCCATCTGCTTATCCTCAGCGGCGACGCCGGCTACTCGCTGCTCTGGAACGAGGACGATATGTCGGACCTGGTCAAGGCCGACTGGAAGCTTGGCTCGATGGTCGTCGTTCCGAGCGACCACTGCTATCACCAGCATTTCAACAGCGGCTCGCGCCGGGCGCGCTACATGGCCCTCGGCTACGGCGCGGGGGGCACGGCGGCCGGCCTGCAGACTCCCTTCGCCGGCTCCGGCGTCGCCGACGTCAGCCTGAAGAAGGGCGGCATCCAAGTGGAGTACGATGACGAGAACCCGCTGGTCCTCGACCTCTTCGAGGAGGAGTGCCTGAAGCACGGGGCCGTGCCGGACATGCGCCGGTACTTCCCGAACAGGACCGAGTTCAAGACGAAGCTGCCGGGCTAGGCTGCAACCGGCAACCGCAGGGACACAAGCGACCGCGGGAACGGGTACGAGGCAACGAGAGGAGGACAGCGATGGCGGAACTGAGCGTACAAGGCATGACCCACTGGTCTATCCCGGTGAATGATTTGGGGATTATATACCAAATTACACGGATTCCCCTGAAAACGCTTGACGGCCCGCCCGTATTCGTGTAGTCTGCTACCATCGGTTAGGAGGTAGTGGACATGACGCAAGCACCCGGAAAGTCGTACCGCAAGGGAATCTCCCTCGTAGAGGCAGTGCGGCGGTTCTCCAATGAGGCCGTTGCCGAATCGTGGTTCATCGAGACGCGTTGGCCCGATGGGGTGCGCTGCCCCTTCTGTGAGTCCGGCGCGCACGTCAAGGAGCGGAAGAACCGGAAGCCCCAGCCATACAACTGCAAGGCGTGCCGCAAGGACTTCTCCGTGAAGACCAACACGCTCATGCACGGCTCCAAGTTACCGCTCGGCACGTGGGCAATCGCCTACTTCCTCTTCTCAACGCACCTCAAGGGCGTCTCCAGCATGAAGTTGCACCGCGACCTGAGCGTCACGCAGAAGACGGCGTGGCACCTGGCGCACCGCATCCGCGAGACGCTGAACGACAGCACAGACCCCTTCGCTGGCCCCGTCGAGGTAGACGAGACGTACATCGGCGGCAAGGAGAAGAACAAGCACGCGGACAAGAAGCTGAACGCCGGGCGCGGCGCGGTCGGCAAGGTTGCTGTCGTTGGCGTGAAGGACAGGCCGACCGGCCAGGTGAAGGCGAAGGTAGTAGAGACAACGAACGCGCCTACGCTGCAAGCGTTCGTACGCGAGTCCACGCAACCGACGGCGCAGGTGTATACGGACGGGGAACGCGCCTACGAGGGGATGCCGAGGGCGCACGAGGCCGTAGCCCACAGCATCGCGGAGTGGGTGCGCGGGATGGCGCACACGAACGGCATCGAGTCCGTGTGGTCGATGCTGAAGCGCGGCTACAACGGCACCTATCACCACTGGAGCGGGAAGCACTGCAATCGCTACGTGCAGGAGTTCACCGGACGGCACAACGCCCGCCCGCTGGACACGGCGGATCAGATGGGCGCGATGGTACGGGGCGCAGAGGGGAAGCGACTTCGCTACGCCGACCTGATAGGTGAACCTGAGACGCGCCAGCCCCGCCTGCTGGGTGGTGCGCTGTGACGGAGCGCAATTTCAAGAATCGCACATTGTGGACGGGCGACAACCTCCACGTCATGCGCGGCCTCAACAGCGAGACGGTTGACCTCATCTATCTTGACCCGCCGTTCAACTCCAATCGCGACTATGCCGCTCCCATCGGCTCGGAAGCGGCGGGCGCGGCCTTCAAAGACACATGGACACTTTCCGACGTTGACCACGCGTGGCACGGGGAAATTGCTGAGGTCAACCCCGGCCTTTACCGCGTTATTGACGCGGCGCGGGAAGCGCATGGCAAAGGGATGCAGTCCTACCTCATTATGATGGCCGTGCGGTTGTTAGAGATGAAGCGAATCTTGAAGCCGACGGGCAGCATTTACTTGCACTGTGACCCCACGGCCAGCCACTACCTGAAGATGGTCATGGACACCATCTTTGGACACGACACCTTCCGCAACGAGATTATCTGGCACTTCCCCGACAACTTCCAAGGCAACGTGAAGAGGTTCGCTTCCAACTCCAATACCATCTTCTTCTACGCGGGGGGGGGGATTCACCTTCAACCCTGTCTTCATCCCCCTGGACAAGCCTAAGAAGCGCGGGGGACGCGTATGGAGCAAGGAGTTAGGGAAGGTGGTAGCAGAGCATGGGCCGGACGGCAAGCCCGTCTATCGCACCTATACGACCAAGAAGTCTGACAACGTGTGGACGATAGGCCAGTCTTCCGTCACGAATTACGGATCAAAGGAGCGCACCGGCTATCCGACGCAGAAGCCTTTGGCCCTGTTGGAGCGCATCATCAAGGCCAGTTCTAACGAGGGCGATGTGGTGCTGGACCCATTCTGCGGCTGCGCAACGGCCCTCGTCGGCGCAGAGAAGTTAGAACGACAGTGGATAGGCATTGACCTCTCCCCCAAGGCCAAGGACCTCATCAAGACACGGATGGGGAAGGAGTTGGGCCTGTTCAGTCTCCAAACGGTCTACCGCGACGACGTGCCATCGCGGACCGACATGGGTAAGTTGCCAGCCTACCAGTCGCACAAGAACACGCTCTATGGGCAGCAGGAAGGTCTATGCGCGGGCTGCAAGGTGCTGTTCCCTATCCGCAACTTCACCGTCGACCACATCGTTGCACAGAGTAAGGGTGGGACTGATCACCTGGACAACCTGCAACTGCTCTGCGGGGCGTGTAACAGCATGAAAGGCACCAAGACGCAGGAAGAGTTCCTCGCGGCACTCAAACAGGCCGGAATCGGGCGATAGGACGGTGAAGGAGGCACAATGACAACGAGGAAGCCGGACAAGCGGATGGGGAGCCTATGGGAGCCTGTAGAGGCCACACCCGAGGAGATAGCGCGGGCGTGTATGCAAGGCCCGCCGAAGGAGACGTGGGATTACCTCACGAAGGCCACGCCGCCGGACGATTCAGAGGAGTCTGTGTAATTTGGTATATAATCCCCAATGATTTGGACGAGGCCGAGGCATTCTACGGCGGGCTGCTCGGTCTGGAGTCGAAGGGCAGGCTTGGCAACAACAGCATGTCGTGCTTCAGCACGGGCGACACGAACCTCCTGCTCTGCGCGCAGAAGACCCCGATCTCCGGCTCGCCGCCGGGCGTGCATCACTCCTTCACGGTCGCCCCGGAGACTATCGCGCTCGCGTGCAAGCTCTTCAAAGAGCAGGGAGTCAAGATAGACAGCCTGGTCTACCGGGCCACGGGCCACTTCACCGGCAGGGAGCTCTACTTCTTCGACCCGACTGGCAACCGCCTAGAGCTACGGGACCCCACCTGGAGCAAGGGGATGCCCGAGCCGGACATAGAGGAGCTGTCGGCTTAGGGGGAGCCTTGACCGCCCCTCCTTAACCCTCTCCCACAGACGAGAGAGGGGACTGCGAGAGGCAACTCCCTTCGCGCTCAGAGCCCGACTTCGAGGGTTTCGACCTCTTCGATTCTCTCGTCCGGCGTGAAGCGCCATATGCCGACGTGCCCCTGGCTCAGCTCGCCTTTGGCGTCCCAGTTCAGGGTTCCACCTGCGCCTTCGAGGTTGATCTCCTTGCCCTCGCGGACCAGGCGGAGCGCGTCCGCGACGCCCTGCGGAGTGGCGTGGACCGTCTCGCCGGGCGGCCTTGCGATGGGGCGGAGCTGGTCGCGGATGGCTGCGCCGTCGACGCTGCCCGCCGCCTCGGCCGCCAGCATGATCGCCAGCGCCGCGTCGTAGGTCTCCTTCACGTAGGTGAGCAGCGGCAGTTCGCCGTACTTCTCCACGAAGGCGGCGTTCCACTCCTCGCCGACCTCGCTAAGAGGAGGCGGCGCTCCTGCCGTGCCGTACATGCCGCCGAGATGCTCGCCCCCGATTTCCTCGACGATGCGCACCCTCTTTGCGGCGTCCCCGAAGAGGAACTGATCGTAGAGTCCCGCGTCGAGCGCCTGCTGGACGATGCCTTGGGCAGCCGTTCCGAAGTCAATGACGACCAGCGCCTCCGCGCCCGCGCTCGCGGTCTCTTGGAGAGCAGTCAGATAGGACGTCTCTTCAATGTCGATGCTGACGCTGACCAGCGTCCCCGTCCACGCCGCCTCGAACACTGCCGCCAGCCCCTGGCCGTAGGGGTCGTCACGGTAGGTGAGGCCGACGTTGCTGAACCCGCGGTCCCGCGCGAGCTGCGCGAGCACGGGGCCTTGCGCGCTGTCGGACAGCGTCGTGCGGAAGAAGAAGTCCTCATCCGCCGCGTCCGCCAGGATCGGCGCCGTAGCCGAGGGGCTGATCGTGGGGATTCCCGCGGGCCCGGTCAGCTGCTCGGCGATGGGGAGGGATGCGGCGCTGGAGTTCGGCCCGACGATGGCGTGGACGCCCTCTTCATCCAACAGACGCCGCGCCGATGCGAGCGCAACGTCCAGGTCGCGTGGCGCGTCCGCCGCGACACTCTCAACGGGCCGTCCGAGCACCCCGCCGTTGTCGTTGACTTGGGCGATGGCAAGCTCGAACCCGCGCTGCCTGTCGGCCGAAGCCTGCGGCGACCCCGAAAAGTCGAGCAGCAGGCCTATCTTCAGCGGGACATCGCTCTGCGGCGCATCGTCCCCGGCGCACCCGGCTACGGCGACGAGCGCCGCCGCCAGCGCTGCAAGAATCCCTAACCTCACGGCATCACCCTTTCCAAGCGGCTTCCTCCTCTCCCGTCTGCGGGGGAGGATTGAGGAGGGGGCCGTCTGCGGGCGAGAGCCCTCCCGTCATTCCCGCGCAGGCGGGAACCTCGCAGCCTTCCCATCCGCCATTCCCCCCAGCCTCCTCTCCCGTCCGCGGGGGAGGATTGAGGAAGGGGCCTACGAGTAGCGCTGACCGTAGACGCTCCGGGCGTTGCCCTCGAAGATGGCTCCCCGGTCTTCGTCCGACAGGAACTCGATGCCGTCGATGAGGGGCTTGGTGTTGTCGTACCACTCGCCGGTGCGGGGGTTGTCGGCTGAGCCCGCGCCGGGACGCTCCGTGCCGAACAGGCAACGGTCCGTGCCCACGATCTTGAACAGCAGTTCGAGGGACTCCGCGTTGTAGAGGCAAGTGTCGTAGTAGAGGTTCTTCACGTGGCGGTCGAACGTCTCCTCGCCGTTGGCCCCGCGAAGCCGAGCGCGCCACCGGCCTATCTGGTAGGGGATCGACCCGCCGCCGTGGCTCATGATGATCTTGAGCCCAGGGAAGTCGTCGAAGACCGTGGACTTGGCGAGCGACAGGATCGCGATGCTCTCCTCAGTGATGAAATGGTTGTGGAAAGACTCGCGCAGGTCCTTGCAGCTTGCCGGATGTATCAGCGCGGGTATGTCCTCCTTCTCCATCTTCTCGTAGAGCGGGTACCAGTACTCCTCTCCCATCGTCGGCGTGGTGTGCTGCCCCTCGCTCGGGTCCGGGTTAATCATGATGCCGATGAACCCCAGGTCGTTGATGCAGCGGTCGATCTCTTCGAATACGTCGGTGACGGGCGCGCCGTCGCACTGGGGCAGGCCTGCGACGCCGCGGAACCGATCGGGCTCGTTCTGCACGGCCAGGGCGATGGCGTCGTTGTTCGCTTCGCAGAACCAGTGCACGATCTTGTCCGGCTTCTCCGAGTGCATCAGCGAGTAGGGACGCGGCGACAGGAAGGCGACGTCCGTGCCCACGTCGTCCAGCAACTCGGAGTGCCGCTTGCCCGCATTCCGCCAATTGGCGACGGTCTCCGCCGTAACGCCGGGGTGTCCCTTGCCGTGGAACCCGCGTCCGTTGATCAGGAACGCCTGGTACTGGCCCATCTGAGCCCCCGTAACCAGGTGCTGGTGCGCATCGATAATCATCCCCGCCTCCTCCGTCGCATAGTGGCCGCATTATCGGTCAAGCGCGCCCCAGCGCAACCTGGGGGTCGTGGGGAGCGTAGTATCCTCCGCGCATGAAGATCGTCCACTTCGCTGACCTGCACCTTGACTCGGCGTTCGCCTGGTGCGGAGCGACGGGGAATGCCGCTGGGCGCAGGCGTCAGGCGCTCCGCGATGCGCTCCTTGCCATCGTGGGCCTCACTCGCGAGATCCATGCCGATGCGCTCTTCTGCGCGGGCGACCTCTACGAGCATGACCGCGTAACGCCGGATACTGCTGCTTTCTTGCGGCAGACCTTCGCCGAGTTGGACCCTATCCGCGTCTACATCGCTCCCGGGAACCATGACTACTACGGGCCGCAGAGCCTGTACGCGACCGGGGACTGGAGCGATAACGTCCACATCTTCAAAGAATCGCGTCTCCTACCGGTGACGCTCGCCGACGGCATCATTCTTTGGGGAGCCGCGCATTGTGTTCCTGCTAACACGGATAATTTCCTCGACGGCTTTCGCGCAGAGGGTGATGGGATACACATAGCCCTCTTCCATGGCGCGGAACGCTCTTGGCTCTCTGAGCAGGGAGAGGGTAAGCAGCCTCACGCTCCATTCGATGCTTTAGACATTGAGAATGTAGGGCTTCATCATGCCTTCCTTGGGCACTACCACCGCCCGAAAGACGCGGAGCGTCACACATACCCCGGCAATCCTGACCCGCTGCAGTTCGGCGAGGATGGCGTGCGCGGCCCCGTCATCGCAACAATCTCACCGAATGGCGCCGTTGAAAGAGAGCGCCGCGCCGTCGCCATTACGCAAGTCCATGATATCGAGCTCAATGTTACCGATTGCGAGTCCCAGCAGGAGGTCCGCAACTCCCTGGCCAAACGCGTGGAGGGCCTGAGCGGCGTTGTACGCCTCACGGTCCAAGGCGAACTCGAGCCGTCCGTGGCGTTGCCGGAGAGCGTCTTGGACAGCATGTTGCGTGAGCGCTTCGAGGCCGCCCAGATTCGTAAGGGAGACCTGCGCTCTGCTTACGTCATCAAGGAGATACGGGAGGAGCCTACGGTGCGGGGGCAGTTCGTGAACGACGTGTTGAAGGCTAACCTGCCATCCGACGAGGAGCGCCGTATCCTGATTACCGGGCTGCGCGCGCTCGATGGCCGCAGTGACCTGGACGTGTTCTGATGCGCTTCGAGTCGATTAAGGCGCATGATTTCGGTCCGTTCCACGAGAATACGCTTCACCTTGCTCCTGGCATGAACGTTGTCTATGGCGTGAACGAGGCGGGGAAGTCCTCGTGGCACGCGGCACTCTACCTAGGACTCTGCGGGATGCGCCGGAGTAAGAGGAAAGGCGATCGCGAGTTTGCAGATCGCCATAAGCCCTGGGACAACAGCGCCTGGAAAGTTGGGGCTGTCGTGACGCTGAGGGACGGGCGTCGTATCGAGCTACGGCATGACCTCGCCAGGCGGGTGGATAGCTACGCGATGGACATGGACTTGGCGAGTCGCGATTATTCGAATGAGATTCTCTTTGAAGGCTCACCCGACGGCTCACGCTGGCTCGGACTCAACCGCAAGTCATTCCTCAGCACGGCCTCAGTGCGGCAGACCGACATTCTTCGCATCCTCAGCGATGCCGACTCGCTACAGCAGGACATGCAGCGCGCTGCCGACACTGCGGGGGTGGATGCTACCGCGGCGGCGGCGCTTCAAAGAATCGAGGACTTCCGAAGAGAACACGTCGGCAGCAATCTGGCGCCCACTAAGCCGATGCGCGTCTCCGCAGCGGCGGTGAGGAGGGCGGAGGACGCTCTAGCGAGCGCCGGAGCCAGTCATGCCGAGTACTTGGAGCGCCTCGCGAAGGTCGAAGGGTTGGAGCGCAACGCACAGTATGCTCAGCATGAGTCCAATGCTATGGAGGCAGCGCTTGCAAAGACTCACGCGGATTCAGCGGAATCACGCCTCAACCTCGCACAAGAACTGAATGCTCTCTTCTCCGACGGCGCGCCGCGCCCCTCGCCGGAGCGCGATGACCTCGCCGAACAAGTGACGGAGGTTCTCACTATCTGGGGCGCCCTTCCTGCGGCCCGTGAACCGGATGGCCCGAGTCTTGAAGAGCTTCAACTAGAGCTTGACGAGTTCGATGCGAGGGTGAACAGCACGCCCTCCACCGCGCCACGGGGCCGCAAGCTCCTACCGCTGCTGGTGGCGTCATGTCTCGCTATCGTGGGCGGCGGTGTAACGACCCTCGCGCTGCCTGACCTCCTAGCCGTAGGAGCCGCCGTCGCAGGCGCTGGCTTGGCAGGAGTGCTTTCCTGGTTGGCGATGTCCCGTCTTGACAGGCAGAGCGTTGACGCTCGCAGCGAGGTCGTGCTGGATGTTCACAGGATGGCCATCAAGCAGCGGCTTGAATCTCGTCGGAACGAACAAGAGCGCTACGAAAGCGACCTCCGACAACGCAGCATCGTGCTTGAACGTCTGCGTGAGACGGTGGCGGCGTGCGACAGCGACGCCATTGGACCGGAGGCGCAAGCGCAGGCGCTGCGTGACTGGCGGGACCGCTGGAGGATAACTCAGCGTGAACGAGACAACCTCAATAAGCGCAGGGGCCAGCTCCAGAGCCTGCTTGCGGGGCAGTCACTAGAAGAGATTGATTGTGAAGCCAAGGAGTTGCGAGTCCAAGCGAATACGCTCATGGCTGCTGCCGACCCAACGCTATTGGGTGACGCGTGCGAGTCGAACATTACGAAGGAACAGCTTGACGATACGAAGGAGCGAGCGCAGACGAAGCTCATCCAGTGGGAGGGAGAACGTGTCCGGTTGGAGGAGTTTGCGAGTAATCTACGGAGCGTTGCGGACGCGGAGGACGCGCTCACGGATACGCGGCATGAGCAAGAGCGCGTCCTTCAGCTCAATCTGACGCTCGGCAGCACTATCAATTACCTCAAGCAAGCGCAAGAGCGCGTTCACCGTGATATTGCGCCTATCCTCCGGTTAACCGTCCTTAAGTGGCTGCAGCAGGTAACCAACGGCCGTTACCACGATTGCAAGATTGATCCCAAGTCCCTGTCCGTCGAAGTCCGCGATGGGAGCGGCCAGTGGCGTCGCGCCCAGCTACTTTCCCACGGGACAGCCGAGCAGGTCTATCTGCTGTTGCGAATGTCTATGGCGCAACACCTCACCACCGTAAAGGACGAGACTTGTCCTCTCATCCTCGACGACGTAGTGAGCGCCTCCGACGCAGAGCGCAAGCGTGTGGTGATGGAGACCCTCCTCGCCATTAGCGAGTCCACGCAGGTCATTCTCTTTACCCATGAGGACGATGTGCGTGACTGGGCGCGGGACCGTTTGGCGGAGCCGTCAAACATCCTTATTGAGCTCCCGTTGGAGGCGATTCCCGCCTCCAACGGGCACTAGACTCTCAGCTATGATTGCGCCGGGAATGCTATGCTCCCGCCGTATGTAGGGAGCGTGGCTCCATCCTGGCCCCTTCCTCTTGGGCGCGGGATACGCTGGCAGGAGGTGTAGGCGTGCTTACGCAAGCGATGAACGACCGGCTGGCCCGAGTGGGGCCCGGCACGCCCGGCGGGGAGCTCTTCCGCCGGTATTGGGTGCCCTTTCTCCCGTCCGCCAAGCTCGACGAGGACCCCGTGCAGCCTGTCCGGCTGCTCGGCGAGAACCTCACGTGCTACCGCGACAAGTCCGGTGCCCTCGGCCTGATCGGTCAGCGATGCCTCCACCGGGCCGTCGACCTGCGATGGGGCATCCCGGAAGAGAACGGCCTGCGCTGCCCCTACCACGGCTGGCTCTACGACGCCGAGGGCTCGTGCGTCGAGGCCCCCCTCGAGGCGCGCCCGGACATGTTCAAGGACCGCCTGAAGATTGCCGGTTATCCCGTCAAAGAGATGGGCGGCCTGCTATTCGCCTACATGGGCCCGGCGCCGGCCCCGCTGCTTCCCCCGTGGGACCTCTTCGTCTGGCCGAACGCGGTGCGTCAGATCGGCTACGCCGTGCTCAACGCCAACTGGCTCCAGTGCCAGGAGAATACCGGCGACCCCGCTCATGGCGTCTACTTGCACGGCCATCTCTTGAAGTACACCCTCGAAAAGATGGGCGACCACGACCGCCTTTCCCGCATGAGCACCAGCTTCGAGCGGGCCGGCCTCGGCATCAAAGACCTCTACGTTCACCCGACGCAGTACGGCATGGAGAAGGGCGTCATCTACTCCAAGGAGCTCGGCGCCGACGCCGACAGGAAGACGCGCCACTCCACGGTCATCTTCCCCTTCTACACCGAGCAGAACGCGGCCGGCGCGCCTTGGAGCGAGTTCCAGATTCGCGTGCCCATCGACGACGAGCACACCTACCACATCTCCTACAACTGCTACGCGGCCCCGCCGGGCGTCGAAGCTCCCAAGCAGGACTTCATCCCCTACTACGAAGTGCCCATCTGGGACGAGGACGGCAAGCCCGTCCTCGACTGTGTGCTCAACCAGGACTTCATCGGCTGGTGGTCCCAGGGGCCGCTCACCGACCGCACCGCCGAGAACCTCGGCCGCACCGACATCCCCGTCGTCTTCCTCCGCAAGCAGCTCGACGAGAACATCCAGATCGTCGAGGACGGCGGCGAGCCGATGAACGTCTTCCGCGACCCGGAGGCGGTGGGCGACATCCTCTACGGCGGAGGAGCGCCTGCCGAGATGTGGCTCGACCCCGACTGGGCGAGCAAAGGCATCGAGCTCAACCGCAACACCCGCGCCCAGTACCACAAGGGAGGCGCCGTCTGGGAGTCCGACCGCTACGGCCCGGCCCTCCCCCTCGTAGGCGAGCTCCATCGCCGCATGGAAGAGGCCATCGAAAAAGCGTCAGGCGCGCCGGCTTAGGGTTGGCGCGACGCTCGGCGCGGGGCGTCCCGCCCTGCACCTCCGGTGCTACAATCCCGCCACTCGGAGCGCGTCGGGAGGATGAGGCGATGCTGTCAACGGCGGAGAACGAACGGCTCACGCGCGTAGGTCCCGGAACGCCCATGGGCGAGCTGATGCGCCGGTACTGGCAGCCGGTGGCTGTCACGTCGGAGCTCAACACCAAGCCGACCAGGCCCGTCCGCATCCTCGGCGAGGACCTCGTCCTCTACCGCGACAAGTCCGGCACGCTCGGACTCATCGACCGCTTCTGCCCCCACCGACGCGTCGACCTCTCCTACGGCATCCCCGAGGAGCACGGCCTGCGCTGCATGTACCACGGCTGGATGATGGACGAGACCGGCCAGTGCATCGAGCAGCCCTTCGAGGAGACCGTCCACCCGGACGGACGCTTCAAGGAGAAGGTCAAGATTGCCGGCTACCCCGTGCAAGAGTTGGGCGGGCTCGTGTGGGCGTACCTCGGTCCCCAGCCCGCGCCGTTGCTGCCGCGATGGGACCTCCTCGTCTGGGACAACGTCCTACGGGATATCGGCGTCACCGAGCTCCCCTGCAACTGGCTCCAATGCATGGAGAACTCGCTTGACCCGGTGCATACCGAGTGGCTGCACGTCTACCTCACGAGCTACGTGTTGGAGCAGGAGGGAGCCGTCCCCGACCGCCGCGACATAACCCGCAAAGCCCACCAGCGCGTCGGTTTCGACCTCTACGACAACGGCGTCGTCAAGAAGCGCGTCGTCGAGGGCACGACCGAGGAGGACCCCGAGTGGACCGTCGGACACCCCATCATCTTCCCGAACTGGCTGGGCGGAACGACCGGCTTCCAGATGCGGGTGCCGATAGACGATACCCACACCTGGCACATCCTCTACAACGTCTACGTGCCCCCCGAAGGCGTCGTCCTCGAGGAGCAGGAGGAGATTCCCGGCTACGACGTGCCCTACATGGATGAGACCGGCCGGTGCGTCGTGAACTTCGTCATCGGCCAGGACACCGTGGCGTGGGTGACCCAGGGGCCCATCGCCCAGCGCCAGAAGGAGAAGCTCGGACAGTCGGACGTCGGCATCATCCTCTACCGGAAGCTCCTTCAGGAGCAGATGCGCATCGTCGAGGATGGCGGCGACCCCATGAACACCTTCCGCGACCCGGCCGAGAACGAGATTGTGTTCACCTTCGATGAGCACCGCCCGGCGGGCGAGCGCCGCATGACGGGCCGCCGGCGGATCGGCGGCGCCTTCCAGTCCGTCGCCATGTCCGGCGAGCGCGACCCGGAGACCGGCGAGATCGTCCGGAGCCCCACCGGCAAGTACGGCCCCATCGCCCGCGCCGCCCCCGAGATCTTCGCGAAGGCTGCCAAGGGCTAGGCAGCAACCTCGCCCCAATACCCCTCCCGTCTGCGGGAGGGGTCGCGCGAAGCGCGGGGGAGGAGAAGCGTCCGCCCGCAGCTACCCCCGTCACCCCAACCCTTCCGTCATTCCCGCGCAGGCGGGAACCTCGCCCCAACCCCCTCCCGTCTGCGGGAGGGGTCGCGCGAAGCGCGGGGGAGGAGAAGCGTCCGCCCGCAGCTACCCTGTCACCCCAACCCCTCCGTCTTTTTCCCCCGCGAAAACGGGACAGTTGACTGTTGCGCAAACGACACTTCTCTCTCTATCCTGCCTCCCATGCCCGACCGCTCCACGCTCTCGGCCTCGCCAGGAGTAAATGGCGCGAAATGGCACGAAATGGCACGCTTTTTCGATGGGGCAGCCCCCGCGCACTCGGAGGCCGGGGAAAACAAGCCCTTGCGGTCGTGCGATGCGCCGTACCGGGGCCGATTCCGCCCTGCACCGGGGCCGTCCGGTTCTCTCGCCCGTCTGCGGGAGAGAGTTAGAGAGAGGGTCTGGGGGAGGCTGGGAGCATCCGTCGTTAACACTGCGGCGTGTGAAGAGGGAGTCCCGCTGGTGGTAGGGTCTAGGGGACGCTATTGAGAGGGAGGTTTGCATATGACGAGCGATTGGGCGCGCACGGAGCGGATTCAGCGGGTTTATGGGTCCAAGGACTACGACGAGCTGATGAGCGAGTACGACGTTTGGGCGTCGGAGTACGACGCTGACCTTCAATCCCTTGGCTTCAGCGGCCCCAGGGCCGGGGCCGAGACGCTGGCGAAGTACGTGGCGGACAAGGAAGCGAAGATCCTCGATGCGGGCGCGGGCACGGGAATGGTCGGCGAGGAGCTGGCCCGTCTTGGCTTCAAGCGCATCACGGCGCTGGACCTCTCGCCGGGGATGCTGATGACGGCGAATGAGAAGTTCGTCTACGAGGAGCTTGTGGTCGGCGAGCTGGGCAAGCCGCTGGGCTTTGAGACGGGCCATTTCGCGGGAACGACGTGTATCGGGACGCTGACGTTCGGCCACGCTCCGGCGGAATCGCTGGACGAGCTCGTGCGGGTCACGAAGGTTGGCGGCATGGTCGTCTTCTCGATGCGGACGGACTACTACACCGAGGGCGGGTTCGACGTGAAGCAAGCGGCGCTCGAAGAGGCCGGGAAGTGGCGGCTGGTCGAGCGCGGCGACCCGTTCCAGCCCATGCCCCACGGCGAGCCGGACATCTGGTACGAGATCTGGGCCTACGAGGTGCTATAACCTCTTCCCCTTGCCTGCTCCGGTTCTCTCCCCCGTATGCGGGGGAGAGTTAGAGAGGGGGCTCCCCTCCGTCGTTCCCCGAAAGCGGGAATCCAGGTATCGGGGCCCCGCTCGCCTACTTTCGTCGGTTGTGGTGTGGGGCGTCGGCCCAACATGAGGGATTCCCGCCCCTTCCGTCATTCCCGCGAAGGCGGAAATCCAGGTATCGGCGTCCCGCGCGCCTATTCGTTGGTTGTGGTGTGGGCGCGCGGGCAGGGCAGACGGGGAAGATTGGAAAAAGAAAGGTGAGGCTTTCATGCGGCAACGACCATTCGGCAAGCTGGGCGTGGCAAGCGCCCTCACCCTCGGCGGCGGGGGAATCGCCGGGATATGGGGACAGACCACCCGCGAGGAGTGCGTCGCCACTGTCCGCGAGGCCGTAGATTCCGGCATCGACCTGCTGGACCTCGCCCCCTCCTACGGCAACGGCGAGGCGGAGCCCGTCATAGGCGCCGCGTTCGACGGCAAGCTGCCTCCGGACGTGCGTATCACCACCAAGTGCCGCGTGGGCGATACGCCGTCCGACCGGGTCTACGACCTACTCTCCGAGAGCCTGACCGGCAGCCTCGGACGCATGAAGATCGACCACGTCGACGTCATGTTCGTCCACAACTCGGTCGCCCTTGGCGACGAGGGCGGCGAGCGCGTGACGACTGCCGCGTCCGTCGCTGAAGCCGTCGCGCCTGCGTTCGAGCGGCTCATCGCCGAGGGTCGCGTCCGCTACTGGGGGCTGACCGGCATCGGTCAAGCCGACGCCCTCATCGAGCTGCTGACCAACGGCCCGCGACCCGACTACGTTCAGTGCATCGCCAACCTCCTCGACTCACCAGGCGGCCTGCTGCGGGGAGAGAGCCCCGCCCGTCCGCGCGACATCATCGCCGCCGCGAACGCCAACAACGTTGCCGTCATGGGCATCCGCGCCGTCCAGGCGGGCGCACTCACCGACGCCATCGACCGCCCTCTCCCCGACAGCCACTCGGAGCTCGCGGACTATGCCCGCGCGGCCCCCTTCCGCGACATCGCCAACGAGGTCGGCAAGTCCGCCGCCTTCCTGGCCCACCAGTACGCGCTCTCAATGGGCGGCGTATCCACCGTCGTCCTCGGCGTGAAGAACCGCGACGAGCTTCGTGAATGCATCCGGGCCGAAGCCGCCGCCCCCATAGACCCCGCGCTGATGGAGCGCATCGACAGGGCCGTCGGGCGGGTGTAAGAGTCCCTGAGTGCTAAACTCACCCCATGGTCTTCAGGCAGGGCATGAACCGCGCCAAGCTCCGCGAGGGCTCCGGCAAGGGCGTTGAGATAGCGGACGAGCACTTCCACGAGGTTGCCGGCTCCAAGGACTTCTACGTCTACGTAACCCCCAACCGCAAGGCGAAGGGCTATGAGGCGCTGCGCGATTGGCTGAAGCAGCAGGGCTACGCCGTCAGTGTCTCGGATGAAGCCCCCCTTCTGCCCGCGAAAGGCTACAAGGCCATCAAGGTCACCACCGGCAGCGGCGTCCTCTCCGATGAGGCGCTCAAACGGACCCACCGTTGGGCCCACCAGCGCAACTTCCTCCATAGCTTCTTCAGGCCGCTGCGAGGAGGGTAGGCGATGGCCCGGAAGGCCGACTCCCAACAGGGCCCGTCCTTCTTCGACGACCCCGCCGCCGGGACGTCCTCGAACGCCCCCGGACAAGCCGTCGCCCCTGACGTGGCATTGCCTCGAGAATCCCCTCCCCCGTCTGCGGGGGAGGCAGGGAGGGGGCCGCTGCTGCTCGTCATGGACGGCCACGCCATGGTCTTCCGCGCATGGTTCGCCCTTCAGAACGCGCGGCCGCTCACCATCCGCACGACCGGCGAGGACGTGCGCGGCGTCTACTCCTTCACGACCACCTTCTTCAAGACCCTCGCCGACCACCGGCCCACCCATGCCGTCATCGCCTTCGATCCCCCCGGCCCGACCTTCCGGCACGAGCAGTACCCCGAGTACAAAGCCAACCGCCCCGAGATCCCCCGTGAGCTCACCCAGAACGTCGAGCGTGTGAAGCAGGTGATGACCGCCTTCCGCGTCCCCGTTCTCGAAACCGTCGGCTACGAGGCCGACGACGTTCTAGGAGCGATTTCGGCGTGGGCCGACGAGCACGCCGTCGACACCCTCATCGCGACCGGGGACACCGACACTCTCCAGCTCGTCTCTCCCCATGTTCGCGTTCTCCTCACCACCGGGTTCGGCGACATCAAGATCTACGACGTGGACGCCGTTCGCGAGCGCTACGGCGGTCTTGAACCCGTCCAGCAGATCGACGTGAAAGCCCTCACCGGCGACACCTCGGACAACGTTCCCGGCGTACCCGGCATTGGACAGAAGACCGCGGTAAAGCTCATTCAGGAGTTCGGCAGCGTCGAGTCCCTCATCGGGCGCATCGACGAGGTCAAGCCGCCGCGCATTCAGGGCCTCGTCCGCGACCACGCGGAACAGATCCAGAAGAGCAAGGCGCTCGTCACCATCGACACCGCCGCGCCCACGGGTTTCGATTTCGACGAGGCGCGTTTCGGCCAGTTCACCCGCGACGAGGTCCTTGACGTCTTTGGCGAGCTGGAGTTCAGTAGCCTCGTCCCGCGGATTCCCCTTCCTCTCGGTGAGCGGGAAGCCGCCGACGCGCCGCCCGAGCCATCGGCGAGCGCCGCCACCGCCGTCACTATCATCGACACCCCCAACGCCCTCGAGGACCTAGTGCAGCGCCTGCGGGACGCCCCCGCTTACGTTGTCGACGCCCACGCAAGCGTTCCTCGCGCCATGGAGGCTGAGCTCGTGGGCCTCGCTTTCGCAGTCGAGGAGGGCGCCGGCTGCTACGTCCCCATCGGCCACGCGGCCCAGACTTCAGAGGGGACTTCGCAGCTGCCCGTCGATACCGTCATGCAGGCCGTCGCGCCCGTGCTCCGGGAGAAGCTGGCCTCCGGTCACAACCTCAACTTCACGTTGACGCTCCTATCGAATTACGGCGTTTCCCCCATGTCGGTGGCCGTGGCGTTCGACACCATGATTGCCGCGCACCTCACCGGCCAGAAGGCCCTGGCCCTCAAGCCTCTCGCCTTCAACCGGCTCAACCTCGATATCGGCCAGCTCACGGACCTCACCGGCACGGGGCGTAAGCAGATTACGTTCGACGCCGTGCCCGTAGCCGACGCAGCCGCATTCGCAGCCGCAAACGCCGACGCCACGCTCCGGTTGGCGAACGCCCTGGCCGAAGACCTGGAGCGCGACGGACTGACCGAGTTCAACCGCGACCACGCCATGCCGGTCGTGCCCGTCCTCGCCCGGATGCAGACTCACGGCATCGCCATCGACGCCGGCGTCCTTGCCGAGCTCGATGAGGAGATCGTCGGTGAGATCGACATTGAGGAGAAGGCGGCCTACGAGGCCGTCGGCCACCAGTTCAACATCAACTCGCCCTCGCAGGTGGGCGACCTGCTCTTCAAGGACCTGAAGCTTCCGTCGGGCCGGCGCACCCAGAGCGGCTACTCCACCGACGCCTCGATACTTGAGAACCTGCGCCATGCCCACCCCGTCATCGACCATGTCCTGCGCTACCGCGAGCTGACCAAGCTGAAGTCCACCTACGTGGACACCCTCCCCCAGTCCTTGAACCCGCGCACCCGCCGGATCCACACCACGTATAACCAGGCTGGCTCCGCGACGGGACGGCTCGCAAGCTCCGACCCCAACCTCCAGAACATCCCCATACGCACGCCCCTCGGCCTGCGCGTCCGAGAGGCGTTCATTGCGGAGGAACGCCCCGGTTGGCTCCTGCTCAGCGCCGACTACTCCCAGATAGACCTCCGCGCCCTCGCCCACCTCTCGCAAGACCCCGAGCTGATGGCCGCGTTCGACCGCGACGAGGACATCCACGCGTCCACCGCCTCCCTCATCTACAGGGTCCCTCTATCCGAGGTGACGCGGGACATGCGCCGCCTTGCAAAGGTCATGAATTTCGGCGTCGCCTACGGTCTGAGCGCCTTCGGCATCTCCCAGCAGACCGAGCTCACGCGCGAGGAGGGCGCCGAGTTCATCGACTCCTACTTCACCACCTACCCCAAGGTGCGGGAGTTCTTGGACGAGACGGTCGAGAAGGCGAAGGAGAACGGCTACGCGGAGACGCTTCTGGGCCGCCGCCGCTACATCCCCGAGCTGCGCTCTCCCCACTACCCGGTCCGCCAAGCTGGAGAGCGCATAGCCCTGAACATGCCCGTGCAGGGGACCTCAGCCGACATCATCAACGAGGCCATGGTCGGCATTCAAAAGCGCCTGGACGCCGAGGCCTTCCGGTCCAGGATGCTCCTCCAAGTCCATGATGAGCTTGTCTTCGAGACTCCCCGCGAAGAAGAGCAGCCCCTTCGCGCCATGCTCGAGGAAGTCATGCCCAACGCCATCGAGATGAGCGTCCCCATCAAGATCGACGTCAAGACCGGCGAAGACTGGGCCTCGATGACCTACCAGGAGTGAGGCGCGCCCCATGACGGCGGATGATTCTCTCCCAATTGCGGGGGTGCGTGGGGAGGGAGTCGGCGGAAGGAGGCTAGCGGGCTCCTAAGCCCTGAGGTCCTCGCGAGGGGGAGTGTCCCCCGCCAGGCCGGCGATCTCCTTCTCCAACGCGTCGACCGTCGCGAAGTCCTCGGCCAGGAGCTTGTAGCAGCGCTCGACGTAGAGCTGGGCGAGCTTCGCCGCCGCGTCTGAGGGGTCCTGCGCCGCGTAGCGCACCCGGTCCGCCCAGAACCGGCTGTCGAGCGCACTCGCCAGTGCCCCCAGCGACACGTCCGTCTCTTTGACCAGCGCCTCGTCGTGTGACTCTAGCGCGAACCGCATCGTCCCGACGAGCTTCGACAGCTCGGCTAGGCGGTCGCGGTCGCTCATCAGCTGATAGATGACCTGCTGAACGTTCGCACCGCCGTCGTCAAGCTCGCCTACCGCGCGGTGGGCGACGGGCTCCGGGTTGCTGTCGAGGTACCGTTGGTGCATTGCCGCATACTGCTGGATGGACTCGGCCGTCTGATGCATCGCCGCTTGCATGTCCCCTAGCGTGATGTTGCCGCCCCAGATGAGGTCGTCGCCTCTCATTTCCGCCAAGTGGCGGAGCCATTCAATCGACTCGACCGGTTCCGGCACGGGTGGGACGGCGAAGCCCCCTGCGCCGTCGCCGAGAAGGTCTCCGACCGCGCCGCCGAGCTGAGCGGCCAGCATGGGCGGCAGGTACTTGCCGATGTCCATCTTGATGGGGAGCAGAACGGCGTAGGTGGCGAGAAGCTCGGTCTCGGAACTGCCGAAGTACAGTACCGCGTGTCCCTTCGGACGTGACTCGTCGCCAATCTCGAACGTGAGCGTCAAGGCGGGGCCTCCTGTCCAGAGTATATGCCTTGGACAACGCGCTGCACGCTTGACAGGGCACACGGCCCTCCGTAGCCTGCGCGCGCGTCGCGGGGCGGTGGTTACGGCGGCTCACCTCGCCATTCGCGGCGCCAACCGAATTATGAGCACCGAGCCCCGCGCGGCACAAAGCCAGCCAACCAAGACCCGACGCCTCGCCAGGTGGACGGCCCAGTCGGCTATTCACTTTGGCGTTTGGCTCGCCTTCTCCGGGCATTTCGAGCCCGAGTTCCTCGCCCTTGGCGTCATCGCCGCCATAGCCGCGACCGCCGCCGCCAACTGGCTCTTCCATGGCGTCTACGATCCTCTGTTCTCGGGTTCGCGCTGGTCCTACGGGGGGATAGCGCGGGCCATCGTCCGGTTCGTCCTCTACATCCCATGGCTACTGTGGGAGATCGCCGTCTCCAACTTCTATGTCGCCTACCTCGTCCTGCATCCCAAGCTACCCGTCGCCCCGAGCCTCGTGGAGTTCGAGACCACTCTCGTCTCGGAGCGTGCGCAGGTGCTCCTTGCCCAGTCCATCACTCTCACCCCGGGCACCGTCACCGTCGACGCCTCGAACAGCAAGTTCGTGGTGCATTGCCTCTCGGCCAAGAGCAGAGAGGGTCTGGAAGAGGGGGACATTCAGCGGAAGGTCGCGGGGGTATTCGAGGAGTTCGCCCCTGACCGCGTGACCCTCCACGAGATCACGTCGCCAAGCCAGGTCCCGCAATGATTTCGGAGTTCACGGTCGCCCTTGTCGTCGTCATCGCCGTCACCGGCGCAGCGTTCTATCGCATCGTCGTGGGCCGTACTGTCTACGACCGGCTGCTGGCGGCGGGAGCCGTGGGCACGAACACTATTGTCATGCTCGCGCTCTTCGGATTCGTGTTCGAGCGTCCCGACATGTTCGTCGATCTGGCCATCAGCTATGCGCTCCTCAACTTCATTGGAACAGTAGCCGTCGGCAAGTACCTCGAAAACCATCAGGATGAGGAGGAGGCATGAGCATCGTCGGGACAGTGCTGATGAGCGCAGGCATCGCGCTAATGGCAATCACAGCCATCGGATTGGTGCGCCTGCCCGACTTCTTCTCGCGAGTCCACGCGGTCTCGAAGTCCGAAACGCTCGGCATAGCCTTGGTCCTGCTTGGACTCATCCTGCACGACGGCGCGACCCTCGTCAGCCTGAAGCTCGTGTTCATTGTCGTATTCGTCGCCATCGCCAACCCGGTGGCCGCCCACGTGCTCACACGGGCCGCAGTCAGGACCGGACTCATGCCCTGGCGCAGGAGCGGAGGAGACGGCTCATGATTTGGTGGATCGAGATTCTCCTGTTCGGGCTGCTCACCCTGGCGGCGGTTGTCGCCCTGAACGTCCGCGACATGATCGCCGCCGTCGCCGCGCTCACCATCTACAGTCTGCTCGCGGCGGCGCTGCTCGCTCTCATGGGCGCGGTCGACGTCGCGCTCACCGAGGCGGCGCTGGGAGCGGGCATCACCGGCGTCCTGCTCATCGGCGCCATCAGGCTTCTGCGGAGGAGGTCGGTCGATTGAGGCGACTCCAATGAAGTGGCTTACCTTTGCATCTCTCGCCGGTCTGCTCGTCCTGCTGGTCTGGGCGTCCGCGGACCTTCCTGACCGCGCCGACCCTGGCGCGCCGGCAAACGTGCATCTTTCGCCTGAGTTCACCGAGCTCACCGAGTCGGAGGTCGCAATACCCAACCTCGTTTCGGCAATCCTCGCGGACTTCCGAAGCTACGACACGCTCGGCGAGACATTCGTCATCTTCACCGCCGGACTCGCCGTGCTTCTCGTGCTGCAGCGCGGCTATCGACGGGGCGAGGACGGCAACGAGGAATGACCGAGCATCACGACAGCGTAATCCTGCAGCTCATCGTGCGGGGCTTCATGGTCCCGTTCATCGTCGTGTTCGGCATCTACGTCCTCATCCATGGCGAGTCGAGTCCGGGCGGCGGCTTCCAGGCCGGCGCAATCATAGCGGCGGCAATCATTCTCGCTCGGCTCACTCACGGCAGCGAGCAGGGCAACCGCCGTCTCCCCACCGGCTTGCTCGTATGGCTCGCATGCATCGGGCTTGGCCTCTATGTATTGGCGGGCGTGCTCCCAGTCCTCTTTGGCGAGAACTTCCTCGACTACGCCGCCATCCCCCTCCAGTGGTTCAACGACTTCGCCGGCGAGGACCGCACCAACCGCGCGATGGGAATCTTCATCATCGAGGTAGGAGTCTTCACCGGCGTCGCCAGCGTTCTTGTCATCATCTACGACTACCTCGCTGAGACTCCCCCAGTTGCCCCGGTAGGGGAAAGCGGCGCGGAGCCTTCGGAGGCGATGGGCAATGATTGACGAGATTGCTGCACGCTTTCCCTATTGGGCGACGGCGCTCCTCCTCGTCATCGGCCTCTACGGCATGATTGGCAAGAGGAGCTTCCTCAAGAAGGTCATCGGGCTGAACATCTTCCAGTCCGCCATCATCCTCTTCTTCATCGCAGGTTCCCTCCGGGAGGGCGCGACCGTGCCCATCCTCTTCAGCGTGCATGGCCCCGAGCATGCCAACCCCGAGGACTTCGTCAACCCGCTGCCTCACGTGCTCATGCTGACGGCCATCGTCGTCGGCGTCGCTATCACCGGCGTCGCCCTGAGTTTCCTCGTCCGCATCTACCGCGAGTTCGGAACGCTAGACGAGGCCTTGCTCCTCGAAGAGGTCCGCGAGTAGCCATGGAGCAGCTGCCCGCCACCGTACCCGTAACGTTGCTGGTGTTTTCCCTCGTTGCGCCCGTCGCCGCCCGTGTGCGCGCCGCCGTGGCGTTTCCTATTGCGCTGGCCGCCGTCGCGATAGCGACGGTCGCCTCCGCGCTCTTGCTGGCCAGGGTCCTCGACGAGGGCACGCTGCGATACGACCTCGGAGGGTGGGCTCCGCCCGTTGGCATCGAGTATGTCATCGACGAGGTCGCCGCCTACGTAACCCTGGTTGTCACGAGCGTTTCCCTACTCGTCCTCGCGTCGACCCGCCGGTGGGCGGTCCGCGAAGCCGGAGACCGCTTGGGCTCTTTCTACGGTCTGGCGCTCCTTCTCCTCGCCGGACTAACGGGCATGGTGGTCACCGGCGACCTCTTCAACCTGTTCGTGTTCCTGGAGATATCCTCTCTCGCGGCCTATGCCCTGGTGTTTATCGGCGGGCGTAGGGCGATGATTGCGGGCTTCCGCTACCTCATCATCGGCTCCATCGGGGGAGCCTTTTACCTGTTGGGAGTCGGCTTTATCTACTTCGCCACTGGGACGCTGAACATGGCGGAAGCGCGCGAGCTGATCCCCGAAACGGAAGCCACCCGTGCAGTGCAGGCGGGGGCCGCCTTCATCTTCGCGGGACTCGGGCTCAAGATGGCCCTCGTGCCCATGCATACCTGGCTGCCCGACGCCTACCAGCATGCGCCTTCGTCGGTGAATTCGCTGATAGCGCCGGTCATGACCAAGGTCGCGGCCTACGCCATGCTCCGGATGTTCCTGAGCGTCTTCCCCGACGGGTATCTGACGTCCGTCATTCCCGTCGCCGACGCCCTCGTTGTTCTGGGGCTGATCGGCATAGTCTTCGGTTCGATTGCCGCGGCTTCGCAGAAGGACTTGCGGCGGATGCTCGCCTACAGCAGCATTAGTCAGCTGGCCCTCATCGCCGTCGGCATTGGCCTCGCCTCGCCCCTGGCCTTCGTCGCGGCGTTGCTGCACGTAGTGAACCACGCCGCGATGAAATCGACGCTCTTCCTCGCTACGGCCTCCATCCGCCTGCAGACCGGCCTCCAGCGAATCCAGGACCTCTCCGGCGTCGGGCGTCGTATGCCCATCACGATGGCCGCCTTCACCATCGGCGCCATCTCGATGGTCGGGATTCCGCCATCGGCCGGGTTCTTCAGCAAGTGGTACATGGTTCAAGCGGGCGTTGACCAAGGCCAATGGGCCGTTGTCGTCGTCGTGCTCCTTAGCAGCCTGCTGACCGCGGTCTATCTGTTCAAAGTGCTGGAGCGCGCCTACCTCCGCCCCGCGGTCGTCGACGCCCACCAGGGGAACGCCGGCGACGAAGGTCATGGCGGCGAAGAGGCGCACTCGGAGCATGCTCCGAATTCCTCCCCCGTAGACGGGGGAGGAACAGGCGGATCGTCCGTCCGTCAGGAAGTCGCGAACGCCTCGGAGTCGCCGATTGACGTGTGGGTCCCGCTCGTGGTGCTGGCAGCCGCGACCATCGTCCTAGGCATCCTCAACGTGGCGATCGTTCAGAGCGTCTTGGAGCCGGGGGTGTCGTGATCGAGACGTTCTCATCCCCGCTGCCCTTCATCGCCGTCCTCATCCCGGTCGGCGCGGCGGCTCTCGTCGCGCTCACCACCGGACGCTGGCCGAACCTGCGTGATAGTTGGTCGAGCATCGCCGCGGTCGCACTGCTGGTCGTCATCTTCCTGATGCTTGCCGACACCCTGGACGGACGCGCCGCCAAGAGCACGCTCCTCGAGCTCTCGCCCGGCATCGAGATAGCGTTGCGCGCGGACCCCGCCGGCATGATTTTCGGCGGCCTCGCCTCCGCGCTCTGGGTATTGGCCGGCATCTACGCCGTCGGCTACATGCGCGGCGGCCACGAGCACAAGCAGACCCGGTTCTTCACCGCTTTCGCCCTGAGCATCGCCTCGGCCGTGGGCGTGGCGCTGGCCGAGAACCTGCTCACGTTCGTCCTCTTCTACGAGCTGCTGTCGCTCTTCACGTATCCCCTCGTCACGCACCGCGAGACCGAGGAGGCGATTGTCGCGGGCCGCAAGTACCTGACCTACACGCTCTCCGGCGGCGTGATGCTCATCGGCGCGACGGCATGGATTCATGTTCTGGGCATCGACGCCACCTTTGAGGCAGGCGGCTTCCTCGGCGGCGCGGAGCTTAGCCCTACGACGCAGTGGGGGCTGTTCGTCCTCCTCGCCGGCGGGGTGGGAGTGAAGGCCGCCGTCATGCCGTTTCACAGTTGGCTGCCGAGCGCAATGGTCGCGCCGACGCCTGTCTCGGCTTTGCTGCACGCGGTCGCCGTGGTGAAGGCGGGCGTGTTCGGCATAGTGCGGGTGGTCGCATTCGTTTTCGGCGCGGCGATGCTCGACGATATGGGCGCGTGGCTGGTTCTGGCCGTTATGTCCGCGACAACGATGCTCGTTGGCTCGGCGCTCGCGTTGCGTCACGACAACCTGAAGCGGCGGTTGGCTTACTCGACCATCAGCCATCTCTCGTACATCGTGTTGGGGGTCGCGCTCATCGGCCCGATCGCGCTCACCGGGGCGCTGCTGCACATCATCGGCCACGGCGTAACCAAGATAACGCTCTTCTTTGCTGCGGGAGCCATTCACGTCCGCACGCACAAGGACAACGTGAGCGAACTGGACGGCATTGGGCGTCAGATGCCCATAACGATGGGAGCGTTCGCGCTGGCGTCGCTGTCGATGGCCGGCATCCCGCCCTTCGTGTTGTTCACGAGCAAGTTCTACCTGGGCTGGGGCGCCGCGGAGGTCGGACAGCAGGCATTCCTGATCATATATATGGCCAGCGGAGTGCTCAGCGCGGCATACCTCTTCCCCATAGTCGTCCGCGCGTTTCTGCGCCGGTCGCCCGAGCATACGAGGTACGGCGAGGCCGATATGCGAATAGTGGCGCCGATTGCGGTCACGGGCGTTTTCGCTCTGGTGTGGGGCATTGCGCCCGACTTCCCGCTCGGATTCTTCGCTCTCGCCGAAATGATCGCCGACGCATCCTTCGGGCCGCCCATCGCCGTCGCCGGAGTGTCGCAATGATTATCGACCGTTCCCTCGTGATTGCGGTCATCGTAGGGCTTGTGCTCGCGTACGCTCTGGAAGCGGGCTTCGTTTCCAAATCCAAGGCCTACTTCGTTGGCAGCGCCGCGCCGCTGTTCTGGGTGGGCTTCGGCCTCTTCGGCTGCATCGCAATCGTCGTCGTTTCCAAGTGGGTGGGACACGCCTTCCTGATGAAGCATGACGACCCCTACACCGGCGAGCACGTCGAGGCCGAACCCGGGGAGGACCGCGATGAGTAGCCTCCCCCCCTTCGTCATTATGGCTGTGGCGGCGCTCCTCGTCGCCGTGACGCCTTCCGGCATCGTCCGAAAAGTCATCGCGGTTGGCGCTCCCCTGCTCGTTCTTGCTCAACTGGTCTGGGGCATCGACGAGAGCGACTCTTGGAGAGTGGCCTGGCTGTCCCTGGAGATCGAGCCGCTGCGCGCCGACAGCCTGAGCCTTGTCTTCGGGTATGTCTTTGCGATCGCCGCCGCGCTGGGGGGCATCTACGCCTGGCATCTGGAGGACCGGGGTCAGCAGGCGGCCGCCCTCGCCTACGCGGGGTCGTCGATAGGCGTCGTGTTCGCGGGAGACCTGATCACGCTGGTGCTCTTCTGGGAGCTGATGGCGCTCACCTCCGCCTACCTGATCTGGGCGGGAGGCTTCTCCAAGTCGCGCGCCGCCTCCATACGCTACCTCTACGTCCACCTGGCGGGGGGCGGCGTGCTGCTTGCCGGCATCCTGTGGCACTTGGGCGCCGGAGGGTCGCTCGAGTTCTCGCTCTTCGAGGGCACGGCTGCCGGCTGGCTCATCCTTGGGGGCTTCGCCATAAACGCCGCCGTCGTTCCACTGCACGCCTGGCTTCCGGACGCCTACCCGGAGGCCGGGATAACCGGCAGCGTCTTCCTGAGCGCATTCACCACCAAGACGGCGGTCTATACCCTGGCGCGCGGTTTCGGCGGCTGGGAGATACTCATCGTTCTCGGCGTGATTATGGCTCTCTACGGCGTCGTTTTCGCGGTGCTGGAGAACGACATCCGCCGCCTGCTCGCGTACCACATCATCAGTCAGGTGGGGTACATGGTGGCCGCCGTTGGCATCGGGACCGAGACGGCGATCAACGGAGCAGCCGCCCATGCATTCGCCCACGTCCTCTACAAGGGCCTGCTGCTTATGGGCGCCGGCGCCGTGATTTACGCCACCGGGCGCCGCACGCTCACCTCGCTTGGGGGAATATCCGACCGCATGCGGTCGGTTGTCGCGCTCTACATGGTCGGCGCGTTCGCCATCTCGGCCTTCCCGTTGTTCAGCGGCTTCGTGTCCAAATCGGTAGTGATCCACGCGGCTCAGGAGGAACACATCGGGTGGGTCGTCGCACTCTTATATTTGGCCTCGGTAGGGACGTTCCTGCACACAGGGCTCAAGCTTCCCTACTTCACCTGGTTCGGGCCCAAGCGGGACGATATTCAAGTGGGCCCCGTCCCCCGCAGTATGATCGTGGCCATGTTCCTGGCGGCGGTCCTGTGCATCGGAATCGGCGTCTACCCGGACCCGCTCTACAGTTTGTTGCCTTACCCAATCCACTACGAGCCCTACAACGGCGTTCACGTGGTGCACACGCTCCAGATGCTTGGCTTCACGGCAGTCGGCTTCTGGCTTTTGCGGGGCAGGCTCGGCGGCGAGGCGACGATCACCATCGACACCGATTGGTTCTACCGCAAGGCCGTCGCGCCGGTGCGCATCCTCGTCCAGGCGCCTCTCGAAGCCGTCTTCACGTTCTTCGAGCGCCTGGTCTCGCGCGTCGTCGCTCGCTTGGTCGTGCTGGCGACGGCCCCCGCGACCGGGCTGACTGGCCTGCTCAGGCTGACGGGCTATGGCCGTCGCAACGGCCCCGAGGCCGCCCTCGCCTTCCTCGGCCGCCCGCCCATCGGCCTGGCCCTTGGCGCAGTGCTCCTCACCATAGCCGTCGTTCTTCTCATCGGCGCCGCCGACTGACGGTTGCGCCGGGAATCGGCAACTGTTCAGAGTTGATGAGTTTAGGTTCGTGGTGGGCCTCTCGACCCCCATCCCCCTCTCCATCATTGCCTCGAAAACAGGCACTCCGCAGAGGTAGTCACCCGCGCCCCCTTTCCGTCATTCCCGCGCAGGCGGGAACCTCGTAGCGGGGCGACAGCACCGCGATCCCTCCCTCCGTCCTCTCCCCCGTCTGCGGGGGAGAGGACGGAGGGAGGTGCGGGAGAGAGCCAGAGAGAGGGTCTGCGCGTCTGCCGCCCAACCAACCGCCTCACCGCCCTAGCCCCCCCATCGCCTTTGTGACATTTGCCCGTCGCGCGAACGAACCCCCGTTCCCTACCCTGTCCTCATGGCCCAACAGACCTGCACTCTCGCCCCTCCGATACCCGCGAGCCGCCTGTCGCAATGTGTCGCATCTGTGTCGCAAAGTGTCGCATTCACTGCCGCAAAGTGTCGCATTCACGTCGCGAAACGGAGCTGCACTGTCGCGCCCGAAACCCACACTCAGGAGTGAAATAGCATGGAAAACCAGGGAAATGCGACAGATTCGAGAAAAGCCGCCCTCTCACCCAAACAGACCCTCGCCCGCGTCGAGTTGCAAGGACTCGTCCTCAAAAGCATCAGCACCCTCGCTGAGCTCCTCCGCTATTGCCGTCGAAACCACGCCTACCTCCCCCTCCGGTTCTCTCCCCCGTCTGCGGGGGAGAGCTAGAGAGAGGGTCTGCGCGTCTGCCCGCCCTCGCCTCATCAACTCTGAACAGTTACTAGAATCGGACCTGAGAAGCGCCGCCGGATTTGCTACACTGCCAAGCGCTTGGATCTAGGAGGAGCGCCGAGCGATGGGAGTACCTGCGCTGCAAGCATGGACGGTTGCGTCCTACGTGCTGAAACAGCGGCTCATGCGGCGCGAGCGGTACCCGCTCGTGCTCATGCTCGAGCCGCTGCTGCGCTGCAACCTCGCCTGCGCGGGATGCGGGAAGATACAGTACCCGCCGCACGTCCTCAAACGCGCGCTCACCGTTGAGCAGTGCATCGCCGCCGTCGAGGAGTGCGGCGCGCCTATCGTAAGCATTCCTGGGGGAGAGCCGCTTCTCTACCCCCATATCGGCGAGCTGGTCAGCGAGCTGATACGCCGGAAGAAGTACGTTTACCTTTGCACGAACGCTCTCCTGCTCAAAGAGAAGCTGGAGCAAAACGTGTTCACGCCGTCCGATCGCCTCAGTTTCAGCGTGCATATGGACGGCCTGCGCGAGGAGCATGACGCCTCCGTCTGCCGCGATGGCGTGTACGACATAGCCGTCGACGCGATACGCGAGGCCGTGCGACGCGGCTTCCGCGTCACGACCAACACCACGCTGTTCAACAGCTCCGAACCACTCCGCGTCCGCGAGTTCTTCGACGCGATGATGGACCTGAACGTCGAGGGCATGATGGTTTCACCGGGGTTCAGCTATGCGAACGCCCCGGACCAGGACTCTTTTTTGGAGCGTGAGAAGACGCAAGAACTCTTCTCGACGGCCCTCGCTAATAAGAAGAGGACTTGGAAGTTCAATCAGTCGCCGCTGTTCCTCCAGTTTCTCATGGGCGCGCGTGATTTCGAATGTACGCCCTGGGGCAACCCGCTTTACACCATCTTCGGATGGCAGCGTCCCTGCTATCTCTTGCAGGACGGCTATGCCTCCACCTTCCGCCAGCTTATGGACGAGACTCTTTGGGAGGAGTACGGCAGGCGGAGCGGCAACCCGCAATGCCAGGACTGCATGGTGCACTGCGGCTACGAACCCTCCGCCGTGCATGCGACGTTCAGCTCCTGGCGAGGCCTCCGGGACTCCGCCGTGGCCACATTCACTGGCAGGCTGTAGGCCGTGAGCGATCACTCTACAAAAGAGGAGCAGCACGGCTCTCATAGCGGCGACGACGTTGCCGGCTTGGTGGAGCGCGCCTTTCACTACCGCGGCGATGTTACGGTCCGGACGGCTGAGGGTCGAGAGGTCATCGGCTACCTCTTCAACCGGGGACGCAGCGCATCCGGGTCCTCCGCACAACTGTTTGAGGCGGGGACCGGACGCCAGGTCACGATTCCCTATGGCAGCATCGCCGACGTGCTCTTCACGGGCCCCGACGCCGCTTCGGGCAAGCACTTCCAACACCGCCGAGAGGAGCCGGACCGGACCGTTTCTCCTCTCTCCGATCGGCATTCCACCGCGGAGGAGTGAAGATGGGCCTGCCGACCCTATGGAGCCGCGGATGAGCAAGGCCACTCCTTCTCTTCTTACCGTCGCGCCGACCCAGCGGGAGCTGGGCGGCCTGCATGACCCGAACGCTCATACGCGGGCGGAGGTCGTCGGCATCGGACGTAGCGCCGGCGAATGCGCCGCCGCGCTCCTCGACGCCGCGCCCTGCCAGCTCCTCCTCTCGCTTGGATTCGCCGGGGCGCTCGACCCCGACCTTCGCCCGAGCGACGTGGTGGTGGCGACCGCTTACCTCCATGGCCCCAATGCGGTCATGGCGAGCAGCGCCCACGTGGCCTGCGCGGCCGTACTTCTGAGGCAGGCCGGATTGTCCGCCCTCGAAGGCGCGGTGCTCACCGTGGATGAGCCGCTGCTGACTCCGCAGGCAAAGCGCCGTGCGCACGAAGGCAGCAGAGCGCTCGTTGTGGACATGGAAGGAAGTTGGATAGCGGATGCGGCAGCGGCGCGAGGTGTTCCCGTCATCGTCCTGCGCGCCGTGCTGGACGAGGCTACGTTTGCCCTTCCCGATTTCGTTGCAACCATCATGGCTGATGGCGGACGCCACGAATGGGCGCACGCGGTCCGCGCGCTGCGAGACCCGACGGCGGCCAGATGCTTCCTCCCGCTTGCGCTGAAGTCCCGCAAAGCGGCCCGCGCGCTCCAACTCGCGGTGCGGAGGATTCTGCCTGCGCTCGCCGCGCAGCAATGACCCGCGTCCTCGTAACCGGCGCATCCGGTTTCATCGGACGGCACGTGGCGGAAGCAGCCTGGCGCAGAGGCCTTGAAGTCGTCGTGCTGGTGCGAAATGGGCTCGCCTACCGCCCGCCCGAGCATCCGGTCGTTGTCGTCGAAGGCGACGTGCGCGATGGGGTGGCTGTCCGCTCCGCGCTGGATGGCTGCTCCGCCGTCATACACGTCGCGGGCTTATACACATTTGATCCCGCCAAAGCAGCCCTCATGCACGACGTCAACGCTGGAGGCACGGGGACTGTGCTGCGCGAGGCGGTTGCGGCGGGCGTCGAACGCATCGTCTATACCGGCACCGTCGGCGGCTCGGCCTTCTTCGACGACCGGCTGGCCACCGAGCGCGACCTCGCTGGGCCGGAGGCAATGCACGGCCCCTACAAACGCTCCAAATTCGAGGCCGAGCGCATAGTGCGGCGGATGGCGGCGCAGGGCGCGCCTGTTGTAACCGTCTGTCCCACCGCTCCTATCGGCCCCGGGGACGAGAAGCCGACCCCTACCGGCAGCATCGTCCTCAACTTCATGCGCCGCAGGATGCCCGCCTACGTGAACACGGGACTGAACTTCGTTCACGTGCGCGACGTCGCGGAAGGTCACCTGCTCGCCCTCGAGCGAGGAACGTTGGGCGCCCGCTACCTGCTCGGGAATGCGGACGGGAACCTGACCCTTGCTCAGGCCTTCGGGATTCTCTCGAGGATCACGGGAACGCCCGCGCCGCGTCTGCGCTTGCCTCACACTGCCGCGCTGGCCGCAGCGTGGGCGAGTTCGGCCATCGGCAAGGTCTCACGCCGTCCGCCCGTGGCGCCGCTGGAAGCGGTGCGCATGGCGGCCAAGCCCATGTGGGTGGACCCTTCCTGGAGCGTGCGGGAACTGGAGCTGCCGCAGACTCCCGTGGCGCAGGCGTTTCAGGACGCCGTCAACTGGTTCGCTCGGCGCCCATATGTTAGGAGCAACGGGTGGTAGACTGGCGCACCGCCACGAACCTTGCGGCGCAGACACCGAAATCGATGGCGCAAGCGAGCAAACAGCAAAGCATCAGAGGCCGCGCCCGCGAAGCGCTACAACGAACGCAAGCGTACTTCTTTCGCACTCAGCACCCGGACGGCTACTGGTGGGGAGAGTTGGAGTCCAACCCCACAATGGAAGCGGAGTACATCATGCTCACGCGCTTCCTGGGGTCGGATGAAGGCGACCGCATCCCCCGCGTCGCGGAAGACATTCGCCGCCGCCAGCAGGCGGACGGTTCTTGGCGCGTGTACTACGGCGCGCCGGGAGACCTCAGCACTTCTATCGAGTGCTACTTCGCGCTCAAGCTCGTCGGCGATCCGCCGGATGCGCCGCATATGGCCAGGGCTCGGGAATTCATCATCTCCAGGGGGGGCGTCCCCAAGTCGCGTGTGTTCACCAAGATATGGCTCGCCCTTTTCGGCCAATGGGACTGGAAGGGCGTGCCCGCCATGCCCACCGACATGATGCTCCTGCCCCGATGGGCGCCGCTCAACATCTATCGGTTCGCAAGTTGGGCAAGAGCAACTATCGTCCCGATGACGATCATCCTCACCCTCCACCCTACGCGTCCCCCACGCGAGCGTGAGTGGATCACCGAACTGTATCCCCAAGGCCCAGTCACCTTTACGCTATCCCGCTGGAAGGCCAGGCCCTTTTCGTTGGAAGGCGGCTTCCTCCTGGCGGATAGGACTCTGCGCCTTTACTGCAAACTTCCCTTCATCCCGGGACGCGAAAGGGCTCTCAAGGCTGCCGTCAGATGGATAGTCGACCACCAGGAGGCCGACGGTTCGTGGGCCGGCATTCAGCCTCCTTGGGTGTATTCCCTCATCGCGCTCAGCTCCCTCGGCTATCCGGTGGGCCATCCTGTGATTGCCAAGGGGCTCGAAGGATTCAGAAGGGAATGGAGTCTCTCCTCCGAAGACGGAGCGGCGCTTCGCGTACAGGCGTGCCTCTCACCCGCCTGGGACACGTGCCTCGCGATGTTAGGACTGCTCGACTCCGGCGTGGAGCCGGGCCACCCCGCCATCCAGAGCGCCGCGCGCTGGCTACTGCATAACGAGATTCGCACCAAAGGCGACTGGGCTGTCTACCGGCCCCATCTCGAACCCAGTGGCTGGGCCTTCGAGTTCCACAATGACCAATACCCCGACATCGATGACTCGGCCATTATCGTGATGGACCTCGCCCTCGCCAGGCTCGATGGTGAAGCTGACGAGCGCGCCAAGAGCGCGGCAATCGAACGCGCCCTCCACTGGCTGACCGGGATGCAGTCCTCCAACGGCGGTTGGGCCGCCTTCGACCGGAACAATGACTCCAGCTACCTGGCGAAGATTCCGTTCGCCGACTTTGGCGAACTTCTGGACCCTCCCAGCGTGGACGTAACTGCCCATGTGCTGGAGATGTACGGAAGGTTGGGGTACACCTCCAAACACGCCGCCGTCCGCAACGGACTGGCCTACATCTGGTCCCAGCAGGAGTACGGCGGCGCATGGTTCGGGCGGTGGGGCGTGAACTACGTCTACGGTACAGGCGCAGTCTTACCCGCGTTGAAGGCGCTCGGCGAGGACATGACCCAGCCCCGGGTGCGTAGAGCAGTGAGCTGGCTCCTCGCCCATCAGAACCCGGATGGCGGATGGGGCGAGACCTGCATGAGCTACGTAGACCCCATATTGCGGGGACAGGGCGAAAGCACTCCTTCACAGACCTCTTGGGCGCTCATAGCCCTCATCGCCGCGGGTGAAACGTCCCACGAGTCCGTCGAACATGGCGTCGAGTTTCTCCTCGCTCGGCAACGAGATGACGGCGGATGGGACGAGCCCCAGTTCACCGGCTGCGGTTTCCCTGGATACGGCCCTGGCGACCGCCCGGACGAATACAAGCCCCCGGACGGTACGAACTCCCAAGGCGCCGAGCTCGGCGCTGCATTCCTGATCAACTATCACCTGTACCGCAACTACTTCCCCCTCTGGGCGCTCGGCCGCTACCTACGGACAGATGGGGAGCCGTAGCGCTGCGTCCTCGCCCGTCGGCGCTCCTTGCCGATTCGGCCGTCGGCTGATTGGCCGCACCGGATTCATGAACTAGGAGGCTAGTTCCGCCGGTGAATCAGTCGCCCAACGGCGCTTGGCGCTCGTGCCAGTCCGTCGCGGTCTGGTAGGCGTGGGCTGCGCGGAGGGCGCGTGCGTCGGCGAACGCCAGCGCGCCGAGCATGAGGCCGATGGGCAGGCCCCCTTGCGAGAAGCCACAGGGGACGGAGACGCTCGGCATACGGGCGAGATTGAAGACGCGGGTCAGCCGCAGCAGCGCCTCGCGGACCGGGACGGCAGCGCCGCCGATGTCCATAGTGTCGAGTTCCTGCCTTGGAGCGGGCGCCGCGACAGTCGGCGTTGCGATGAGATCGACGGTCTCGAACGCGGTGGCGACCGCGCGGGCGTAGGCGAGCCTGGCGCGCTGGGCTTGGGCGTAAGCCGTCGCGGATATGAACATGCCGGACTCGAAGCGGCGGCGCACCGCTTGGTCCATCTCGTCGCCGTGCTCGATGACGCGCTCGCGGTGGGCCATGGCGGCCTCGGCGGTGGTGATGCCGACGGCCAGAGGGGGCGTCCACTCCAGCTCGGGGATACTGATGCCGACGACCTCCGCGCCAAGCTCTTCGAGGACGGTTAGCGCCTTGCGCACGGCGGCCTCAACCTCGGCGTCGAGGGGGTCCCAGACGTACTCCTCCGGCACGCCTATCCGCATGCCCCGAACGCCGCCGTCGAGGCCGGAGAGATAGTCGACGCTCCCCGAGGCTGCCGAGACGGGGTCGCGTGGGTCGTGGGCGGCGAGGACGTTCATGGCGAGGGCGAGGTCCTCGACCGTCCTGGCCATCGGACCGGCGGTGTCGAAGGAGTGTGATAAGGGCGTTACGCCATACCGGCTCACGAGCCCGAAGGTGGGCTTGATGCCGGATATGCCGCAGAGAGCCGACGGGATGCGAATCGAACCGCCGGTGTCGGAGCCGAGCCCCATGGGAAAGAACCCAGCCGCGATCCCGGCGCCTGTGCCGCTGGACGAACCGCCCGGCATGCGGTCGAGTCCCCAAGGATTGTTCGGCATGCCGTAGGTCGCGTTGCGGCCGGTGGGGTCGAAGGCGAGCTCGACGGTGTTGGTCTTGCCGATGACGATGCCGCCGGCCTCTTTCAGCAGGCGTACGGCGGTTGCGTCCTCGTCCGGGACGAAGTCGGCGTCGAGGGCGGCTCCGGAGGTCGTTCGCACACCAGCGGTCCAATAGATGTCCTTCACGCCGAAGGGCACGCCGTGCAGCGGGCCGCGGCTGGCGCCGGCGGCGAGCTCCGTGTCGGCCTGCTTGGCCTCGGCCAGCGCCTGCTCCGCCGTGCGGGTGATGAATGCGCCTATCCGTGGTTCGAGCTCGTCGGCGCGGGCCACGAACGCCTCGACCACCTCGGCGCTGGACACGTCCTTGGCGGCGATGCGCCGCGCGAGGTCTGCAGTGGACGCGGACGTGAGATTGCTCATCCGGCGCCGCCGATCGCATCCTCGATGGCAATGCCGGAGGCGTCGATATCGTTCAGGGGCGCGATGCGGGCGAACATCGCCTCGACCTCAGGGCGCAGCACTTCGAGATGCTCAACGCCGACTTTCAGTCCGACGGCCTTCGCCCATGCGGCGAAGGCGTCGGGTGTCAGTTCGTTTGTCACGGGCTTACTCCTTCGGGAGAGGGGCGAGTATACGGGCGCAGCGGACGAGCCTCAAACGTCGCCCTGTCCGCTATAGTGGGAGCCATGAGGCACCCCTTCCGCGCCATCGTTTTCGACTTCGACGGCCTGATCGTTGAGACCGAGCAGCCCATCTACGACGCCTACCACACCATCTTCGGGGAGTACGGCGTGCCGCTGACGATTGACGTTTGGTCGGGCGTCATCGGCGGGACCGGCCATCGGGATATGCTGTTCGACTACCTCGAAACCCACTTGGGCCGCGAGGTGGACCGGGAAGCCGTGCGCCGGCAGGCGCGGAGGCTCCAAGAGGGCGTGATCCATACGCTCCCGGTCCAAGACGGAGTAGCGGCGCACATCGAGCAGGCGAAAGAGCTGGGTCTGAGGCTTGGCGTAGCGTCGAGCTCGACCCGAGCGTGGGTGAACGGGCACCTGGGCAGGACCGGACTTCTCGCGTCGTTCGACGTGGTGTGCGCGCGTGAGGACGTGCAGCAGACCAAGCCGCACCCGGAGCTGTACACGCTAGCATTGGAGCGGTTGGGCATGCAGCCGCACGAGGCGTTCGCCATCGAGGACTCGCCCAACGGGGTGACGGCGGCGAAGGCAGCGGGGATGCGTTGCGTGGTCGTGCCGAACCCACTGACGGCGCAGATGTCGATAGGCCACGCCGACCTGCGCTTGGATTCGCTGGCGGATATGTCATTCGCGGAGGTCGCGGCGGCGCTGGCAGGGTAAGAGCCGCGGCCTCGGCCGCGCAGTCCGACGCTCGAGGAACAATCATTCGCCGTCCCTTTCTCCGTAAGAAGGGACCCAGAAGGCCATGCGGCCTTCGGCAAGCGGGCGCGGGGCGTCGGAGCCGGTTGCGTCCACTACCCAGACCTGCGGTTCCGCGCCGCTTTCAACAGAGCCCGCGAATGTCAGCTTCGTCGAATCGGCCGACCACACGAGGTGGGATGGGGCGAACTGGTCGAAGAACTGTAGGTGGGTGAGAAAGTCCGGGGTGGTGGTGAATCCGGTCAGATGCTCCGTGCCGCCAGTGGTGGGGTTGACGACCTGCCACGCCAGGCCGTCGTCCGCGATTGCTACGCGAGCGATACGCTCGCCGTCTGGCGACCAGTAGAAGGCGGCCATGCGGCCAGGCACGAGCATCCTGGCGGCGTCTGCCCCGTCCTCGTCCACGACGTAGAGCTCGGCGTAGGACAGGCTTGACAGTTGCTTCGTTGCGACGGCGATGCGTCCGCCAGCGGGCGACCAGGCGAAGGCGGCCTCGCCGGGGATGTCCATCAGGACCACGCGGTCTGACCCGTCGGTGTTCGAAGTCACCAGCTTGCCGGCGCCATCCTCTTCAATGATGTAGGCGATGCGCTGGCCGTCCGGGCTGAAGGCAGGGACGCGGTACCGGGTCGAATCGGCGTCGAGGTTGCGCGTGGAGCGATTCCGGGTGTCGTGGAGCAGCAGCTGTTCGCGCCGGTGGACGAGCATGAGGGTCCCGTCCGGCGACCAGACGTGATAGAGGGGAGCGTTGGCTGCGACCTGGTGGGGGTCGCCGCCCTCCGGGTCGACCGAGAAGAGGCCGAGTCCCTGGCGGGGTCCCCTCGGGGCCACGAAGGAGAGGAGCTGCGAGGTCGGAGCCCAGTGGGCGTAGTGGGGAGCGCCGGGGGCAACCAGGCCGATGGAGCGCGGGTGCGTTTCGTGCAGCTGCCGCTCGGTGGAGCTGTCCGCGCCGCTCATCACTACGAGACCGGCGACGGAGTCTTCTCCAAGGCCGGGAACGCGGGAGAGGGCTACGCGCTCTCCCGCGGGCGACCAGGTGGGCCAGGTGTAGCGGACCGTTCCGGCCTGCTGGGGACGCGACGAGGCGAGGGTCACGGGGCTGTCGGACGCGCCGTCGCCGATGACGAGATCGAGGCCGTCGCCGTCGCTGCGGATGGTCCAGACATCAAAGCGCGGCCCGATGAAGACGATGCCTTGGTTCTCGGCGGACTGCGACGAGTCGACGGGGGGCGCCGCGCCGTTGCACGCCGAGACGATGAGGAGCCCCGAGGCGACGAGGCCGGTCCTGAGTCCGGCGAGAACGCGGTTCACCCGTTGGGGCGCACTTCCAGGCTGATGTCGAGAGCCTTGACGGAGTGGGTGATCGAGCCGGAGGAGAGGAGGTCCACGCCGGCCTCGGCCGCCTCGCGGACGTTGTCGATGGTGATGCTGCCGGAGGCCTCGGTGAGCGCTCGGCCGCGGCAGATCCCTACGCCCTCCTTCATCTGCTCGGGCGTCATGTTGTCGAAGAGGATGATGTCGGCGCCGGCGTCGACCGCCTCGCGGACCTGATCGAGAGTGTCGCACTCGACTTCGACGCGGATGGTGTGGGCGGCTTCGCGCTTGGCCCGCTGGATGAGGGCGGTCATGCTTTCGCCGCGCGTGGCCATGGCGGCGATGTGGTTGTCCTTGATAAGGATGCCGTCGCCGGTGCTCATGCGGTGGTTGTGGCCTCCGCCCATGCGGACGGCGTACTTGTCGAGGAGCCGCCATCCGGGGACGGTCTTGCGGGTGTCGATGAACTGGGCGGGAAGGCCCTCGATCTTGCGGACGAACTCGTTGGTGGCGGTGGCGATGCCGCTCATGCGCTGGACGAAATTCAAGGCGGGGCGCTCGGCGCGGAGGATGCTGGACATGCGGCCGCGAATGGCTGCAACGAACATGCCCCGCTCGACGGGCGAGCCGTCGTCTACGAACCGCACGGTTTCGAGGTCGGGGTCGGTCTGGCGGAAGACCTCGAGGGCGACGTCCACGCCGGCGAGCACGCCGTCGGCCTTCGGCATCATGAGCGCCTCGCTGGTGAGGTCGTCGGGGAGTAGGGAGGAGGTGGGGTCGTAAGCGGTCTCGTCCTCCGTAAGGGCCATGTGAATCAGTTGTATCGTTCCGTGCCAGTGGTGGAGCATCGTTCGCCTCGCGCCGTGGGTATGGGGTATGGGGTGATTGTAAGGCGGGGTAGGGGGGTAATTGTGAGAATATTCACGATAGCCCCTCAGTCGATTCCCGGATTCTCGCCTGCAGACGGGGGGAGGGATCGCTGCGCTGTCGCGCCGCTGCGAGGTTCCCGCCTTCGCGGGAATGACGGAAAGGGGCGCGGGCGCCTCTTTTTGAGACAATGACGGGCGCTGATTGGCGGGTGGGGCGGCCCCCTCTCTAACTCTCCCCCGTAGACGGGGGAGAGGGCTTTTGGAACTGCGCGTGGTCATGGTTAGAACCAGACGTTCATGTTGGGGGGTTCCATGAAGGCGAGGGCTAGGGCGTCGGCTTTGTCGGGGGAGGGGACGCCTTGGCGGCGGAGCGTCGCTTTGCTTTCGAGGTGGATGCGGCCTGCCGACGAGATGTCGTAGCGCTGGGCGAGGAGCTGGCCCGCGAGCTCGTCGTCGGGCGGGAGAGACATCTGGCCCTCGCGCAGGCGGCGGGCGACCTCCCAGAAGACTTCGGCCCGCATGTCGGCGAACTGGGCGGGCCGGGGCGCGCTGCCGCCGCCCTCGATGCCGATGACAGGGACGCGTAGCTGCTTCAGACGGTCGACCACGCCTCCGCCGACGCCGGTCTCGTCGACGAAGACAGCGGGGACACGGAGGGTCTCGGCGATCTCGCGGACCTCGTCGGCGAGGCGCATGGTGTCCTTGCGCTCGAAGGAGATGATGCGCTCGACGCGGTCGCCGCGCCGGAGGCAGATGACGGACTTGTCGTTGCCGAAGCGTGCGACGTCGACGCCCATGCGCCAGGGCATGTTGAGGTGGGGGCCGTCGCTGGGCGGGATGAGGGGGGCGGCGCTTCCCCGCGCGTCGCTGCGCTCGCGCTCCCCTCCCGCAGACGGGCGGGGTGTGTGGCCTATCGGCCACTCTGGGTTCCCGCTTTCGCGGGAATGACGGAGAGGAGCACGGGAATGACGGATATCCGCCCCGATTGATTGCCCATCGTGAGTGTCGCCGGACTCACGGCGCCAGCGTTGGATGGCGGCGTCGACGTGGACGCGGGAGGTGAGGGAGTCTTCGAGGGCGGCGGGGAACTGTCCGAGGACGGAGGCGATGTAGAGGGGCGAGTCCGGGCCCCATTCCCGGCGGCGCTCCTCCACGTCCTCGGGGGTGACGAGACCGGGGAGGGCGTCGAGACGGCCCTCCTGGACGTTGGGGGAGTCGAAGGCGGAGATGGAGACGCGCTCGTAGAGCGGACTCTTGCCGTGGTGGGAGTCGTAGAACTCTCCCGTGAGGCTGAGCGGATTGCCCAACAGGAGCATCTTCTTGGGGTTGAGTCGCTTCAGGGCCTCGAAGTAGGGCTGCTTGACGCCCTGGGCCTCGGTGACGATGACCATGAGCTCCGGCGAGTGGAAGCCTTGGAGGTTGTGCTGGTTGTTGGAGGTGACGCAGAGGCCGACACGGTCGGGTCCTGCGCGGTACTCGCCGACGTGGACGGAACCGGCGAGGCGGTGTTTGGCGGCGGCGTGGGCGGCGCGGAGCTCCTCCCAGACGATCTCCTTGACCTGTCGGAGCGTGGGACCGGTGACGATGACCTTGGCCTTGGGTCGAGTCTCGATCCACCAGAGGATGGCGCGGGCTGCTGCCCAGTCCTTGCCGGAGGAGTTGCACCCGACGACGGAGACGCGTCGTTTGTCGCTGACGAGTGCGCGGAGCAGCTCTTCCTGCTTGGCGTAGGGGGCGCCTGAGCCGGAGAGGATGTCTTTGACGAAGCCGAGGGGATCGTCTCTGTAGGGTGAGAGGTCGATGGTGTCCTCCTTTCGTGGGCGCCCGGTGGAACAAAAAGAGCCGCCGGGCCTTGCTGTGGCGCCGGCGGCTCGTCCGCTCGGTGGTGGGTGGGGTGTCGGGTGGGGGTTGGGTGTGTGGCGTTATTATGACATAGCGTTGTCGGGGGTATCAAGGGGCGTGGGGGTGGGGCTGATTGGCGAGCGAACGCTTCTCCTCCCCCGCGCTTTGCTGCTGCGCCCGCCAGAAATAGGGCGTCGTGTCGCCCTTGTGACATTTGCCGGTTGTGCAAACGAACTCCCCTCCCTACCCTTTATCCAACAGCTCTGACCCCGCCGGCGGCGTAGCCGGACGCAGGGCGGGGTCCCAGAGGAGGAATGCTACCGAATGAGACCAAATGAGACCGCTAGGAACACTGCCCTCAGCCCGCGCCAGGCTGCGGCTCTGCCTTACATCGCATCGGGGCGGACCCTCCCCCGCGCTTTGCTGCGCTCGCGCGTCCGCTCCTGCAGACGGAGGGGTGGGGCGCGAGGTTCCCGCCTTCGCGGGAACGACGGGTGGGAGGCGGGGGAGCGACGGGTGGTCGTGGGAATCAGGCGCAGTCTTCGTGCAGTTGGTCGCGGTGTTGCATGTCTCGCTGGCGAGGGATAAGTTGCGGACGGTTCGAAGCCGGTCTGCAAGCGGACATCACGCGCCACCGGACACCAGATACGGACCGTATCCTGACTGCCTCTAGGGGGGAGATGGCGGACTAGGAAGCCGATGCTACTCGACGCTTACGCAACCGCAATCACGGGGCTGTTCCAGCCGTTGCCGATGCTCGCGCTGTTCGGGGGCGTCGTTCTGGGTCTCATCAGCGGCGCGCTACCCGGAGGCGGCCTACCTACGCTGATTATCCTTCTCGGCTTTGCCTATTACCTCGATCCATACATTGCCATCCCGATAGCCATCGGCGGCGCCGCAGTCAACAACACGTCTGACACGATTCCCGCAGTCTTGCTCGGGATGCCTGGAAGCGCCACCGGGCAGGCGACAATTCTGGATGGGCACCCATTAGCAAGGAGAGGAGAAGCGGGACGCGCTTTAGCTGTCTCCTACTTTTCGTCACTTTCCGGAGGCATCATCGGGGGCCTCGGCTTCTTCGTGGCAATCATGCTGGCCCGCACGATTATCAGGACATTCGGGTCGCCCGAGTTTTTCATGCTCAGCGTCTTGGGGATCGTGATGGTGGCGGTGGTGAGCAGCGGCGCATTCGTGAAGGGTCTGCTCGGCGCAGCATTTGCTCTGGCCCTCACCACCATCGGTTTCGACAACATCACGGGCATTCCAAGGTTCGTCTACGGCACTCAATATCTCTGGGATGGGCTGCCAATCGTTCCGGTGCTCGTGGGCCTGTTCGCCATACCGGAAATGGCCAATGTTTTTATCTCCTCCAAACCGATTGCAGAGCAGACGGGCATGGCAGCCCAGAATATCCAATTCAGCCGGTGGGACGCTGTAAAAGAGGTGCTACAGCACAAGGGGCTGGTGGTCCGCTCCTCGCTGATCGGTCTCTTCGTTGGCCTGATGCCGGGCGTGGGCGGCGCAGCCGCGCATTGGCTAGCGTACGGGCAGGCCTACCAGACGGAGAAGGGAGCCCGGGAAACTTTCGGGACCGGCGACATCCGAGGCGTGATCGCCCCCGACTGCGCGAACAACTCCATCGATGGCGGCCAGGTCGTGCCAGCATTGGCTTTTGGCATCCCCGGCAGCTCACACGGCGGAATCTTCCTGGCCTTTCTCTTGCTGTTGGGGTTCGTGCCAGGCCCCAGCATGCTCCAAGAGCACTTGGACAAGACGCTGCTCATCGGCGTGGGGCTGGTCGTCGCCAATGTCATCGGGACAGGCATCGCTCTCTATTTCACGCCACTGCTGGCCAAGATCGCCTATATCCGCCCCGGAATTCTGGTCCCGCTGGTTGTGGTCGTGCTCACTCTGGCGGCGTTCCAGGCGAACTTCTCGGTGGGCGACTTCGCGACCGTAGCCATTTTTGCGGGGGTGGGAACACTTATGAAAGTGTTCGGCTGGCCTCGCCCTCCTGTCATCATCGCCATCGTCCTAGGGGAGCAGATCAACAAGTATCTCTGGCTCTCCACCCAGTCGTACGGCTGGGGGATGTTGGCCCGGCCCCAATCAGTCATAATTATGATTCTCGCGATTGTCACGTTGGTCTTCACTCTCCAGATCCAGGCGCGAGCATCCCGGGCAGCCATTCGACTGCAGGCCGACGTGGGCGGCTCTGAGGCGCCCGCATCGGCATCTATATCCGACCGCTAAAGGGTGGGCGACATGGCAGCAGATCAGCCACGCCTAGAAGAGGCCATACAACTAGGGAAGAAACGACGAGACCGCAAACTCCTGGTGGAGAGCATCATCGTCGTCATCATGCTCGGCGGGTTCGTGTTTATGGTGGTCGAGTCCGCGGACTGGCCGGTCGGCGCCTCGCTCTTCCCACGAATCTCAGGAGCCCTGGGAATCGTGGCGGTGTTGGGCTACGGGGGACAGCGGCTCTATCAGGAATTACGTCCGGAAGCGCGAGGCCAGGGGCGACTCTTGGACCTCGCCTGGACTTCGTTCGGCGGAGAAGAGAAGAACACCACAGGCCGGGCAATCACGTTCATCCTGACAACCGGCGGACTGTGGGTCGGGATATGGCTCGTAGGGTTCCATATCGCCGTGCCTGCGTACCTCGTGTTCATGCTGATCGTTCATGGAAGGGTCCGCTGGTACTTGGCGTTGGCAACCGCCATCGTCCTCTACGGCTTCATCCTCGGTGTGTATGATGAGCTACTCCATACTGCTTGGAACGACCCTCTTCTATTTCAAATGATAAGAGGGTAGCGCCCCGATCTTTAGGAATCGCTCGAGGAGGAGGAAACATGAAATCGAACCGGAGGAGCATCAGAGCTCTCAGTCGTGGTCTGTTACCGACGATTTTGGTTGTGTTTGGGATTCTGTTGCTGGGAGCGTGCGGCTCCGACGATCCAACCGCTGCGCCCACTGCGACACAACCTTCGGTTTCGACGGAACAGCCCACGCCGACTCCAGCCACCTCGGACCCAGCGCCCCAACCGACTCCAACGGCGGCTCAAGGCGCAACGGAACAGCCCACGCCGACCCCAGTCACTTCGGCGCCGGCGCCCGAACCGACTCCGACCAGCAGCTCGGAACCGGAGGCAGATCTCACCTCGATCTGGGCCGGCAAGACCGTCACCATCTCGGTGGGCTACGCCCCCGGGGGCGGGGCGGACGCGCAGGGCAGACTCCTGGCCGTACACCTGCCCAAATTCCTGCCTGGAAATCCACGGGTTGTGGTCGTAAGCAGACCCGGCGGCGGGACGGCGCTCAACGCCAGGGACATGCAACGACGACCGATGGACGGCACTTACATCGGCCAGTTCGCCCAAGGCTTGATGGTGGCAGGGGCCATGGGCCAGGCGGAAGACTGGTTCGTTTGGGATGACTACAACTATCTCGGAATGGTCGACGGCGCTCAGGAGGAGACCCTCGCGCTGATGTGCGCGCAGGCCGAGAAGATACCGGACCTCGACGCCTTCTTGAACGGAGGACCGTGGAGGTTGGGCGACCTCTCACCGGACACGACGGGCGGGAAGCAGCTCCAGTGGTTCGGGCTCACCGAAGTGCCGCTGGAAATCTTCTTCGGGTACGGCGGCTCGGCAGAGGCAGCCGCGGCATTCGACCGTGGCGAGATGGACGTGACGACGCGTTGCAATCCCACCTATGCCAAGCAGTACTCGGACTGGTTCACGGAGAACAAGGTGATCCCGCTATTCGGCTGGGGCAACTTCGATCCTGACATCCAGGTCCCGAACGATCAGCCGCTTGCAGATGGCATGCGCGCAGGACGCTGGCCTTGGTTCGGCGACATGCACGACACGCTCGCCGACTACATCACCGATGAGCAGTTCGCCGCCTTTGACGCATTCACGTCCCTCGGAGGCACACACGTTTGGGCGATGCCTCCAGAAGTGCCGCAGGAGATCGCCGAGGCGATGCAGCAAGCGTTCGTAAGCACCGTCAATTCCCAGGGGTACATCGACGACATGACGCAACGCGAACGCGTAGTCGCTCCACTGAGCGGAGCCGAGACGACGGAGCGCATTCAGACGCTCCAGGACCTGCCGCCGGCCGCAAAGGCAATCCTGGAACAGATGCTGTAAGACGAGGCACAGCGCACCGGTCCACTAGTGCGCCGCCATAGCAATGTAAACGGAGCCCCGGGCATCGCCCTGGGGCTCCGTTGTTGGATGCGCGCCAACTTGGCTAACTGTCGTCGTCGTCGGGGGGCGGGGACTCGCGGGGCGAGGGCGGGGGAGGTTCGGTGCGGCAGACGGTGGTGATGAAGCCGGTGTGTCCGACCATCCGGTGCTCGGGCCGGGCGCTGGTCTCGGAGAAGTGCCATGGGCGCTCGATGAGCTCGACGGCCTCGGCCATGTGCCACCGGCTGTCGCGGCTGAGGCGCATGACGAACTCGTGGACCTGCAGGATGGTGGGCAGGTACGCGGCGAATATGCCTCCGGTCCTGAGTACGCCCGCGGTCGATTCGAGCAGGCGCCACGGCTCGGGCACGTCCGCGACTAGGCGGTCAATCTCGGCGTCGCCGATGCCGTCGAGGTAGGCGTCGGCGACGATGACGCGGTGGTTCTCGGCGCCGGGGGCGAGCTCCTCGACGTTCCGCTTGGAGGCTTCGACGATTTCGCTGCGCACCTCGTAGGAGACGAGGCTGCCCTCGGGGCCGATGGCGCGCAGGAGGGCGGCGGCGGTCGCGCCGGAGCCGAGGCCGACCTCGACGACGCTGGCACCAGGGTAGATGTCGGCGTGGACGAGGAGGGCGCCGAGGTCCTTGGGGTAGATCACCTGGCTCTGGCGCGGCAGCTCCCTGACGGCGTCTCCAAAGGAGGGGCGGATGACGAAGAGCCGGTGGCTCTTGTTCGTGACGAGGAAGAAGCCCTCGCGCCGTCCGATGACGTCGTCGTGGCGGGCGTAGCCGAGGTGGGTCTCGATGAGGACGCCAGGCTTGAGCACGACGCGATAGCGGCGGTTGCGCCGGTCGTAGATGATGGCGACGTCGCCCTCAGCGAAGGGCGCGCGTTTGAGAGTTGCTTCGTCGTTGATGGCCATAAGGTTGCCTGGCGCCTCCCCGCGCGTCGCTGCGCTTGCGCCTCCCCTCCCGCAGACGGGAGGGGAGTTGGGGACCGCTGCGCTGTCGCGCCGCTGCTTCTCCTCCCCCGCGCTTCGCGCGACCCCTCCCGCAGACGGGAGGGGTATTTTCGAGGCAATGACGAGTGGGCTTTCCAGGCTAGCCTTGCAGCTTTTCGAGCTCGGCGAGCACGGCTACGGGGTCGGGGAGGGTCCCTTGGTGGACCTCGGTGTGCCGGACGACGCCTTCGGGGTCGATGATCATGACGGCGCGTCGCGGCATGCCGGAGTCGGAGTTGAAGAGGCCGTAGGCGTCGAGCACGGCGCCGTGGGGCCAGAAGTCCGATAGGAGCGGGTGCCTGACGCCTCCGAGGGAGTTCGACCAGACCCTGAGCGCATGCCGGGAGTCGACGCTCATGCCGACGAGCTGGGAGTTCTTGTCCTCAAACGACTTCAACGCACGGTTGAAGGATGCGGTCTGGCTCGTTCAGCCGCCTGTGAAGGCTGCGGGGAAGGTGTGGACGACGAGCCACTTGTCGCCCTTGAACTGGCTTAGGGAGACTTCGTCGCCCTCGTGGCTCGTGAGGGTGAAATCGGGAGCTGCTTGGCCGGTTTCGACCATGGGGACCTCCTGTGGCTTGGTGGGGGAGCTTATGCAGGATAATTGGGCGGGGGCGGCGGGTAAAGCGTTTGGCGTCGGCTTTCCCTGCAGACGGGACCATTGCATCACTCCATCTTTTCGGCGGACGTAATACTTCCCACCCACCCGCCTGTGATGTTGTGGGGGACACCCCCACACCCCGGCAGGTTGGGCGGCGTCCCTCTGCGCTCCCCGGTTCCTAGAGCCAGCCATGAGTCGGCAGGCTCACCACTAACCCTGTTGGGGTGGGCGTTGATGGTGGGAGGGGCGTCGATACCTGGGTTCCCGCTTTCGCGGGAATGACGGCTCCCTCGCGGTCTCCTCCGCAGACGGGACCACTGCGCTCCCCCCGGCATTCAAACCGGCCATGAGTCGGCAGGCTCACCACTAACCTGTTGGGGTGGGCGTTGATGGTGGGAGGGACGTCGATACCTGGGTTCCCGCTTTCGCGGGAATGACGGCTCCCTCGCGGTCTCCTCCGCAGACGGGGCCCATTGCGTAACTCTGTTTTCTGGCGGGTGTAATTCTTCCCACCCGCCCGTGATGTTGTGGGGGAGACCCCCTCGCCCCCGGCCCAACATGTTGTGGGGGACACTCCCACACCTCCGGCAGGTTGGGCGGCGGCTCGCCCTGCTCCACTGCGGCGGACGGCGTTCCTCATCGCTGCTGCCTTGCCATCGCTTGGGCGTTCTCGATGAGATCGAGCTGGCGGCGGAGGTCGCGGTTCTCGCGGATGTTGAGAGATATGGAGAGCGTGGTTTTGGAGACGCGGAGCACCACGTTCGGGTCCTCGTGGTCGAGCAGCTGGGCAAGCCTGAAGACGCTTTTGAGAGTCAGCCCTTCGAGCTCTGTGTAGGCGAGGTCTGCGATGTTGTTGCGGACGCGTTCGAGCTCGGTGCGGAATGCGGAGTCGTTCATCCAGCGCATGAGGGTGCGTACGCCAATCTGAGCGGCCTGAGCGCCTCGCGCGAGATTAGGTTCGGACGCGATATAGGGGAGCGCGGCAGACTGCCGGGGGGTGAGAGCCCCTTCTTTCAAAAGCGTGCCATTTCGTGCCATTCCTCCTCTGGGCTTCGGTCCTGCGCCCGGCTATGGCGCGGGCGGGGTCAGGGCCGTCAGAGGCAGGGTAAGGGGCGGGGGTTCGATTGCGCAACGGGCAAATGTCACAGTTGCGACGACCACCTCTCAGTCTCCCCCGCTGACGAGACCTTTTGCGTAACCTGGTCCCTGTGGCGTCTGCATGGGGTTAGGGCCGGGGCGCTAGGCCCTACTGCCGCTGACAGGCGCCTGCTTCCCCTGGTCCCGGGGGTTTGCTGCCCCGTAGGCGGGAAGCCTCGCAGCCCTGCAGCCCGGCGCCTCACGGGCAGAACGGCAGATCGCGGCCGACAGAGTCAGTCAACAGATCACGGTCGCGAGAGTCAGTCAACTGGTCGTACAAGCTGTTCGGTATGCACCCGCTCAACTGGTTGGAATGAAGCTGCAGCGAAGTCAGGTTGGCGAGGTTGGCCAACTCCGGCGGCACCGGTCCGCTCAGCTGGTTGGTATCGAGGTACAGCGAAGTCAGGTTGGCGAGGTTGCCCAGTTCCGACGGTATCGGCCCGCTTAGCTGGTTGCTACTGAGCCATAGCTCTCTCAGGTTGGCGAGGTTGCCCAGTTCCGACGGTATCGGTCCACTTAACTGGTTGAAACTGAGCTGGAGCGATTTCAGGTTGGCGAGGTTGGCCAGCTCCGGCGGCACCGGTCCACTTAACTGGTTGAAACTGAGCTTCAGCGATTCCAAGTTGGCGAGGTTGCCCAGCTCTGGCGGTATCGGCCCGCTTAGCTGGTTGCCAGAGAGGTGTAGAGTTCGCAAGTTGGCGAGGCCGCCCAGCTCCGGCGGAATCGGCCCGCTAAGCGGGTTGCCAGAGAGGTGCAGAGTTCCCAAGTTGGCGAGGTTGCCCAGCTCCGGCGGAATCGGCCCGCTTAACCGATTGAAACTGAGCCGCAGCCATTTCAGGTTGGCGAGGTTGGCCAGTTCGGGCGGTACCGGCCCGCTTAACTGATTGTAATCAAGCTGCAGCCTTTCCAGGTTGGCGAGGCTGCCCAGCCCCGGCGATATCGGCCCGCTTAACTGATTGTAATCGAGCTGCAGCCTTACCAGGTTGACGAGGTCGCCCAGCTCCGGGGGTATCGGCCCGCTTAGCTGGTTGTCGTGGAGCTGCAGCGCCACAACGCGGCCAGCGCGACCCGTAATCACTCCGTGCCACTGCTCAATAGGGGTGTCGCTCAGCCAATTGGTGTTGTTCGTCCAGTCCGGGCCGTTCGTGGCGTTGTAGAACTCAATGAGGGCGGCCCTGTCCGTCGCCCTGTTCGTCGGCGCGGCGATTGAGACGGGGGTGCTCACCAACCATCGGTCGAGTGGCGGCTCGGCGGGGAGGAAGCGGGCGCGGGGGGGCGATGCGGTCGCTCCATGCGTCGCCCTCGCGCTGCTGGATGGCGAACTCGGTGCGCCCGTCTTGCAGGCGCTGGGCGGTGATGCGGACTTCGACCTCGCCGCCGCTTTCGGTCTGCAGCATAGCCGGTACGGTGATGGTGACGGGGGTGCTGACCAACCATCGATCGACGGGGGGCTCGGCGGGGAGGAAGCGGGCGCGGGGGGCGATCCGGTCGCTCCAGCCGTCGCCTTCGCGCTGCTGAAGGGCGAACTCGGTGCGCCCGTCTTGCAGGCGCTGCGCGGTGATGCGGACTTCAACCTCGCCGGCGCTTTGGGCCTGCGCGGCCATCGTGGAGGAGCCGACGGCGGCGGTGATCAACCAGGAGGGCGATGGTAGCGTTCTTGAGCATGGGGCCTTTGCGATGGCGCAGGGATGCGTGGTCTCGGGCGCATCCTACTTTACCCGCGCCCCGCCAGAGGATCTGAGGTGGCGAGGTTCCCGCCTGCGCGGGAATCTGTCATGTGGAGGCGTTGATTGGCGGATGGGGCGGCCCCCTCTCTAACTCTCCCCCGCAGACGGGAGAGAGGACTTTCGAGGCGATGACGGGATGAGGGGGTTATTCGGGGCGCCAGCGGAGCTGGGGGCGGCGGGCGGCTTGGGCTTCGTTGAGGCGGGAGACGGGGGTCTCGTAGGGGGCGCCGTGGAGGAAGATCTCGTCGGAGGCGGCCTCGGCGTCGATGCGCTGCAGGGTCTCGATGAAGGCGTCGAGGGTCTCTTTCGACTCGGTCTCGGTGGGCTCGATCATCAGGGCTTCGGCGACGACCAAGGGGAAGTACATGGTGGGGGCGTGGAAGCCGTAGTCGAGCAGGCGCTTGGAGACGTCGAGGGCGCTCGCGCCAGCGCGCTTCTTGGCGGAGAAGACGACCTCGTGCATGACGGGGCGGTCGTAGGGGAGGTCGTAGAGTCCGCGCAGCGCGTGCAGGAGGTAGTTGGCGTTGAGTACGGCGTTGGCGCTGATGTCCAGCATGCCCTGGCCGCCGAGGAGGGATATGTAGGTAAGGGCGCGAATGAGGACGCCGAAGTTGCCCTGGGCGCCGCCGATGCGTCCGATGCTGCGCGGGGGCATCTCGGCGCCGTAGACCCGCGAGCCGCCGTCGCTACGCAGCACGACGACCGGTCCGGGCAGGAAGGGCGCAAGCTCGGCGGTGACGCAGATGGGGCCGGCGCCCGGCCCTCCGCCTCCGTGGGGCGTGGAGAATGTCTTGTGGAGGTTCATGTGGACGATATCGAAGCCGAGATGGCCGAGCTTAACCCTGCCGAGCAGCGCGTTCATGTTGGCTCCGTCGCCGTAGACGAGTCCGCCCGCGGCGTGGACGATCTCGCAGAGTTCGACGGCGTTGGGGTTGAACAGTCCGAGAGTGGTGGGCTGGGTGAACATGACGCCGGCCAGGTCGTCATCAGCCTCGGAGCGGAGGGCGTCGAGGTCGATGTTGCCGTCGGGGGTGGACGCGATGGAAACGACGTTGAATCCCGCCATCGCGGCGGAGGCGGGGTTCGTGCCGTGGGCTGTGTCGGGGATGAGCATCTTGCGGCGGCGGCTCTGTCGACGCGCTTCACCACTCGCCTCGTCCCGTGCATCGAGGGCCGCGCGGATGGTGAGGACGCCTGCAAGCTCGCCGTGGGCGCCCGCTAGGGGAGCGAGGCTCGCGGCGGGCAGTCCGCTGATCTCGGTGAGGTAGCGTTGCAGCCGGTGCATGGCCTCCAAGGCGCCCTGGACCTGGCGCTCCGGTTGGGCGGGGTGGGCCATCGCGAAGCCGGGCAAGGCGGCGACCGCCTCGTTCAGCTTGGGGTTGTACTTCATGGTGCAGCTGCCGAGCGGATAGAAGTTCGTGTCGATGGAGAAGTTGAGCTGGCTTAGGTGGGTGAAGTAGCGCACCACCTCGCCCTCGGTGACCTCGGGCAGCTCGAGGTCGTCGCGGAGCATCGAGGAGTCGGGCATGGGCTGGGGAGGAACGTCGGACGCGGGCAGCGTTACGCCGGTCCGTCCGGGGCGGCTGCGCTCCATGAGGGGCCGGCGGCGGTCGTGGGCCTCCTGCTTGAGCTCTTCACTTACCCCAGGCAGGGAGGCTATCCGGGACAGGGGGGCGCGGTCGGTGGTCATGGCGAGGACGCATCCGAGAGGGCGGCCACGAGGCGGTCGATCTCGTCCTTCGAGTTGACCTCGGTGACGCAGAGGAGCATGCCGTTCGGATAGCGGTCGCTCACGTCGAGCCCGCCGATGATCCCTGCCCTTTCGAGGGCGGCGCTGATTTCGCGGGCTGGTCTTGGGCAGCTGACGACGAACTCCTGGAAGAACGTTCCGTCAATAGGCAGGGAGTAGCCGGGGAGCTCAGCGATGCGCCCCGCGGCGTAGTGGGCCTTCTGATAGCAAAGCTCGGCCACGTGGCGCAGCCCGTGCTTGCCCATGAGCGACGTGTAGACGGTCGCCCACAGGCCGATGAGGGCGGTGCTGGTGCAGATGTTGGAGGTTGCGTGCTCGCGGCGGATGTGTTGCTCGCGGGGCTGGAGCGTGAGGACGTAGCCGGTGCGGCCTTCGGTGTCGACGGTCTTGCCGGCGATGCGTCCGGGCAGCTGGCGGATGAACTCCTGGCGGCAGGTGAAGATGCCGACGTAGGGCCCGCCGAAGCTGGGGGCCACGCCGAGGGCTTGGCCTTCGCCGGTGGCGATGTCGGCGCCGAATTGGCCGGGGGCCTTGAACATGGCGAGGGCCGTGGGGTCGCAGGACATGACGAAGAGCGCGCCAACCGCGTGGGCGCGGTCGGCGAGGGCCTGCATGTCCTCGAAGTAGCCGAAGAAGTTGGGGTACTGGCCGATGACGCAAGCGGTGTCGAACCGGAGCTCGGCGGCGCCGGGTGGGACGGAGTAGACCTCGATGCCCTGGGGGTCGGCGTAAGCGCGGACGGTCTCGACGTAGTTGGGGTTGACGGCGCCGGCGACGGCGACGCGGGCGCGTTTGGTCAGACGGCAGGCCATGAGGGCGGCTTCGGCGAGGCTCGACGCGCCGTCGTACATACCGGCGTTCGAGACCTCCATGCCGAAGAGCTGGGCCGTCAGGGTCTGGAATTCGTAGAGGGCTTGGAGCGTGCCTTGGGAGACCTCGGGCTGGTACGGCGTGTAGGAGGTCAGGAATTCGCCTCGGGTAACGAGGGGGCCGACGACCGCGGGGCAGAAGTGATGGTAGACGCCCGCGCCCAGGAAGCTGGGATGGTCTCCGGCGTGGAAGTTGCGCTGGGCCAGGGCCTCCATCTCGGCGCGGAGCTGCATCTCAGGGATGGGCGCCGGGAGGTCAAGCGGGGGATGCCGGAACTGCTCGGGGATGTCGTCGAAGAGGGATTCGACGCTGGGCGCGCCGATTTCGGCGAGCATCGCCGCACGGTCGTCGTCGGTGTTGGGTATGAAGGGAGAGGTGAAAGTGGACTCAGACACGCCGGGCACCAGGCTCCTTGGGGATTGCGATTGCCGTGGCTACTCGGTGAGCGAGGCGTATGCGCCCGCGTCGAGCATGCCGTCGAGCTCCGTCGGGTCGTCGGGCTTGACGCGGACCAGCCAGCCCTTTTCGTAGGGACTCTCGTTGACGAGCTCGGGGGTCGTCTGGACTTCGTCGTTGACGGCGACGATCTCGCCGGTGACAGGGGAGAAGAGCTCGGAGACGGCCTTGACCGATTCGATCTCGCCCATCTGGGCGCTCTGCGCGACGCGGTCGCCGGGCTTCGGAAGCTCGACGTAGACGACATCGCCGAGCTCGTGCTGGGCGAACTCGGTGATGCCAACGAGGACCGAGCCATCGTCCTGGCCCTGGGCCCACTCGTGCTCTTTGGAGTATCGCCGGTCTTCTGGAACGGGCATAGTTGGGAGATTATATACGATTCCAGCTAGGGTTTACCCCGGTAGGAACGTATCTTGGGGCGGGCGTAACTCTTCCCACCCACCCGCCCGTCATGTTTTTGGGGCGCCCTCATGTCCCCGGCAGAGGGGCGAAGCTCCTCTGGGTTTCCGGGGTATTCCAAGTAAAATGTCGGCATCGCCGGTTGCACAGGGCCACAGCGCTCTACCGGCATCCGCGTGAACGTCACAGGAGAAGATTCGTGAGCACCGAACAGATGAACTACTACCAGAGCAAATTGGCGTACGAGACGGACTCAGCGGACCTGTATGAGGCCATCGAGAAGGGCGAACCTGTCGTCGTGGTCGATGGCCGTGCTGCGGGCGCCTATGCTCACGAGCACATCCCGGACGCGATAAGCCTCCCGCACAGGGAGATCAGCGCCGACACGACCGCCTCGTGGGACAGGTTGAAACTCTACGTCTGCTACTGCGACGGCATCGGGTGCAATGCGTCGACGAAGACCGCGATGAAGCTCCTGACGCTTGGGTTCTAGGTGCGCGAACTCATCGGGGGGCTGGACTGGTGGAAGCGTGACGGCTACCCGACCCACCTGTCCGAAGCAGGGGTCAGACTCGAGATCAAGTGCGGCTGCAACTAGGCGACGCGGACTCAGGCTTTCGCCTACTCGGCCTCGTATATCTGGGGATTGCGCATTCAAGCCGGTCCATGGTGCGACAGGCTCACCACGGACTTATTTTGGCGCCACGAATACGATTGGGACGGCGCTTGGGGGCGTGGCTTGTCGGCCACCATGGATTCCCGCCTTCGCGGGAATGACGGAGGGGGCAGAGGACGGCTACACCACCTCTGCTGAGCCCTATTTTCGAGGCAATGACGGGATGGGGAGCGTTGATTGGCGGGCCTCGTGGTTCGACGGGCTCACCAGGCGTTACCGATTTCATAACACTGCGTGCCAGGGCGACCTCCGCGATGTCCGCGCCACCTATAGGGTTGTCTTCAGGCGTCAGCATCGTGTAGTGGATCGTCGCCTTCCCCGGCCTCACCACTATCTGCTTCACGAACGACCTGACGAACGCTTTCGTCTCTGCTAGACCGCTCTCCAGCAGGAACTCGCTCATCTCTGCCGCATACGCCGCCACACGCTCCTCATCTTGCACGCTCGCCATCCGCATGGAAAGCAGCCTCCGCGCCTCGCCAGCCGCCCGCTCCAGACGCTCCTGGTTCTCCTGATGATGACGGATGCGCGGCAGGATGTCCTCCACCGTCATCTCCGTGCTCTCCACCAGGCGCCAGAGCCGGTCCATCCGACGCCGCACTTCAGCCAGCGCCAGCTCCGCCGCGTCGACGCGCTCGCGCTCCCCCTTGATGACCGAGTCCATCTCCTCGTTCACGGACCGCACGAGGTCGCGAATGTTCGACTCGGTGAGGATGTGCTCCCTGATCTGGTCGAGGATGAGCCGCTCGAAGCGCTTGGCGTTGAGTCGGGGCGTCTGGCACGTCCCCTTGCCCCGATTGAGGAGGGAGTGGCAGACGTAGTAGGTGTACCTGCCGCTCATCGCCTCCGACGCGCTCAGCGCCCGCCCGCACCGTTCGCAGGTCAGCAGGCCGCTCAGCAGATACGGGCTGGCCACACGCCTCGGATGCACGCTTCTCGGAGCGCGGGAGCCCAGCAGCCTCGCCACGCGCTGGAACTCCTCCTTCGTGACGATGGCGGGAAAGGCGTTCTCCACGCGCACCGGCGGAGCGTTGTCCTTGGCGCTTTTTCCCCAGACGAGGGCGCCGGTGTAGGCCTCGTTGGCCAGCATCCGGTAGATGGACGCCTTCAGCCAGCGCTGCCCGAAGGGACTGGGTATGCCCTCCGCGTTGAGGGTCTTGGCGATGTCGAGCGTCGTGCTGCCGTGCAGCGCCATATCGAACATGCGCCGGACCACGGCGTCGGCGGGCGGGGCGAGTTCCAACCGGGGGCGCTTCTTCGCCCCGTCCTGAACGGAGACCTTCCGGTAGCCGTAGGGGGCGATGGTGGCGATCCAGAATCCGCGCGATGCCGCCTCGCGCATGCCGCGCATGACCTCCTGCGCGAGGATATCAGTTATTCAATCGACACAAAAAACTTAGGTATACGTGGGGGGTGGGACTTGAAGCCAGTTGACTACGACCACGAAGTCACGTGGAACAGCTACGAGGTCTTGTCCTACACAAGGCCGTCGGAACAGACGATGCGAATGACCTGCGGCTCCGCAGCTTGTGATCGGTCGGCGTCGTCCGTGGGATTGAGGCGGTATCGCTCACGGAGGGCTTCAAGCCGAGTCAGCAGCACGGACCCCTCAAGCCTCATATTCCTGATCTCGCCCAAGGCGCTCTCAACCTGTGGCGACACTTCCCCCAGGAAGACCTGTCGCAGCACCTCAATGCGGCTCAGCAATCCCGCGTCCTCGCGGGCCTCGCGCATGGCGATGCCGAGGTGGCGCGAGACGTACCGGCGCGACCTTGTGTCGCGCGGTCTTCTGGCTCTGCCCAGCCGTCGCTGGAAGTCCATGCTGAATGCCTCGAACGCGGCCATGACTCGCTCGTTCGTGTCTACGGGCAACGGTTGGGTTGGAGTGTCGGAGCTGCACTCGGCCGCCGCGATGAGCTGCGCAGGGCTAATCGCGCGCGGTCCTCTATCACTGTCGATCGCATAGCAGCTTCGCACGCCCGCAGCGCTCATCAGGACCAGGGTCTCCCCCTGCCTCGGATCGTCGAAGGGGGAGGTTATGGACGCCATCGTCGCCGGAGACATGAGAGGGGCCTGCGCTCCCTCTACCTCCAGCACGCTCTGAGCGTAGCGGTCATTCGATGCCGAGTGCTGCTGAGTTCGCGCCGACAAAGCGGAGCGTATCCCGTCCGGTAGATTCGTGATCGTCTGCCACAAGTCCGGGTTCTCGTCCTGAATGCGCTGAAGCAGCGTGATGGCTCGCTGATTCGCAGCCACCTCGTCCAGCCCGTCGTCCATCTCCGGCAGGGTCTTGCCCTCGTAGATGCGGTACATGGCACTGGCATTCAGCCGCTCGGCGTCGGAGAGCAACTTGCTGTCCAGCCCGATAAGGTCGTGGAACGACTGTATGCGCCGGTGGAGCCGTTGGGTCAACGATAGTTCGGCATCCACCGCGACGTCGGGCCACATGTTGTGAAGGTTGATCACCTCGTGCTCGGTGCCAATGCGGTCGACGCGCCCGAACCGCTGGATAAGCCGCACCGGGTTCCAGTGCAGGTCGTAGTTCAGCACACAGGCGCAGTCCTGCAGGTTCTGGCCTTCGGATACGATGTCCGTCGCTAGCAACACCCGAATCTCAGCGCCCGGCATGGCCTCGCGTGCTCCCAGGTTCCACGTTGGGGAGAACCGCTTCACGATTCTCTCGGCATCCTGGCTGGTGCTGCCGGTCAGCCGCGCGATGTGCGTCTGCTGCCCGTTAGGATTTAACTCTCTATAGATGTACTCCACGGTCGTCTCGGCCTCCGAGAAGACCAGCACCTTCCCCGCCTGCACTTCGGGCCGGGCTAGGAAGTCCCGCAGAGCCCGGAGCTTGTCGTCGTCCTCCGGCCCGATATCCTCGACACGCCCAAGGATGTCCTTGAGTACGTCGTGGTCTGCATCGAGGTCTCGCGTCCACCTGCCGATATCGAAGTCTGCGGCGGTGTGGACCAGCGTGTCGCGCTCGCTGCCCGCCTGCTGGCGGCGCTGCTCTTCCTGTCTCAGCACCTCCAGCAGGTCGTCCACATCAAAGGACTGCCCAGCCAGCAGGCGCGTCGCCGTGCTGCCGATGGGAACGAACCCGGAGGCCAGCGCCTCCCGGAAGTTCCGATTGCTGGTCATCAGGGACCGCAGCGTGGAGCGGAAGGCCTCGATACTGGACTCCAGCCGCTTCAGCAGCAGCACGCCCATCAGCCGGGCGATCCTGTCACCCGCCCGGAACAGGTCGCGGTACTCCGGCTTGGTCTTGGCTTCTTCTCTGATATACTCCGTCGCCCGATACCGGGCGGCCTTGTGCGTGCGCAGCAACGCCTCCATCTCTGACAGTGGTCCCGCCTTTGCGTACACCTTGTCCAGCCGGTACTCCACGTTGTCCAAGACCGGGTCGGGAAAGCGCACCGGCTTGCCGCCCACGAGCGCCGTATCTCCGTACAGGTCCCGTATGTCCTTTCGACGACGACGGATGAATACCGGCAGCAGCACCTGGTCTATCTCCGCCTTGGGCACCTTCGGTTTGTCGGGAGGTAGCGGAGGCGCTCCGACCGATCCCGAAGCCTGCCACGCGCCGAACTCCGCCTCGTAGTTCTCGTACAGGGCACGGTAGGCCAGCCACTCCTGGGCGTTGTGGAAGTAGGCATCCAGGCTGACCGGCTCGACGTTCAGGCCGTGCTCCGTGTCGTGGAGGAATAGCCGGAGCTGGCGATAGATGTCCATGGGCCCCAGGTTCTGCGGCGTGGCGCTGAGGAGAATCACCTTGTGGTCACCCGACTCCAGGTAGCTGGCGAGGCCCCTTGAACGCCGGTTGATGTTGCGGAAGTTGTGCGCCTCGTCCACCAGCACCGGCCCGCGATTGCGATACGTCTGATCGAGGACGATGCCATGTCCGGGTTGAGCCGCGTCCACGTACCGCCCCAACTCCTCGTCGAACTCGGCTTCGGCGGGGGCGGCGATCATGCTGTGGGAGACGACTTCCGCCCCCAAGGCGAACCGCTCGTTGAACACCTCCCACATGGGTTTCAGTCTGGCCGGGCAGAGAATGAGCGGCGGCCCCTCGTTCGGGTAGCTCACCCGGAGCTGGCGCAGCAACTCCGCGCCGATGAAGGTCTTGCCCAGGCCCACCACATCACCGATGTAGCACCCTCCGTAGGCCTCGATCATGGCCAGCCCGCGGCGTACGGCGTCCAACTGGAAGTTGGCCAGCTCCTGGTCGCGTGGCGGAACTGTCAGCTTACCGCCTCCTAAGTCGGTGTAGTAGAGCTCGTAGAGCGCCTTCAGATACACGTGGTACGGCGGGGTCTTGGCCAGGACCCACGACCGCTCCAGCTCAGTCACGAGGTCGGCGCTGATGTCTTCCGAGTCTCCCCACAGCGCGTCGAACCATTCGCGCAGGGCTGCCATCTCCGCGTCGCCGGTGACGCGCACGTTGAGCTCCGTGTTGCCAGTGAACCCAGCCAGGGTGAGGTTGGATGAGCCGACCACCGCGGCACCGGGCTCAGCGTGGTTGTCATACCAGCAAAGGTACGCCTTGGCGTGGAGAGGGCTTCGCAGGTAGGCCCGCACCTCCACCTTGCCGAGGGACACCATGTCCCTCAGCTTCGAGACAGCGGCCTCTGTACCCTGTTCCTGGGGGAGCACGGCCACGCCCTCTGCGACGCGGGCGACGGTCTCCTGGGCTATCTGGCTTCGCTGGCTGCGGCGCACGAGGGCGTCCACGTCCAGCCGGGCACGCAGGGCTTGGTGCTGCTGGAGGCCTAGAGCGACCTCCTCCAGCACCTGCCGGTCCGTGCGCCCCACCAAAATGCGCACCTTGTCCAGTCGTCCCAGGTCGTCGGCGACGGCCCCGAAGCCGCCGATGAAGAAGTAGCCGACAGCGATGTCGGCCTTGGCGGAACTGCCCAGCATCTCCTTCAGGCGAGCCAGCAGCGTGGGGTCCGTCGTGGAGTGCAGGATATTCAACGGCTTGCACCTGTATGGGAGGAGTGGCTTGGCATCATGCCTGCCCCCCTCTCAGCAGGGCGGCGAAGCCAGCTTGTTCAAAGTCCCGGTCGTAGGCCAATGCCTCGGTGATGCCGCGCTCCTCCATGACCAGAAAGCTGGCGCAGTCCGTGAGACTCCACCGCTGGTCACTGCGAGCGGCGTACCGCTCCACCGCAGCCCTGAACTGCGCCCCCGTCTGCTCGACGACCTCAACGTACGGGTCGGTCTCCAGGTCGTGAATCATCCGTATTGCCAATCGTCGACGGAATTCCCCCATGCCCGCCATAGCGTCAAGTGTCTCGGTCAAGACCATTTGGGTTGTCACGACGTTAGTTGTCCCGAGGCCATCGGCAACGCTGACTGCCCTTGGGTGCAGAGTATCTCTGGGATTCCATAGAGCTATCCAGTAGCCTGCATCAGCGAAGACGCCACTCATTAGTCCTCTTCCTTGGGATGACCGTAGAGGTAGTGTTTCTTGTTCTTGGCCAGGTCAACGGGGAGGTCTTCCCACGCCTCCGGCGGAACATCTTTCTGCATCTCCAGGACCCGCTCTACAATCCCCGCCAACCCTTGCTTCGGTGCCGGAGTCTCCTCCGACACTCCCCCAGGGGTGCCCTCCACCAATACCGTTACCTCAGCGCCCTCTTCGAGGTCTAGGGGCTCAAGCGGCGTAAGGACTCCATTCGCATACTTTGCTCGCACGGTGCTCATCTGACTTCCTCCACAAAGAGCGTTTACCTTCGCATTAGTCCGTTTCCTTCGGATGGCCGTCGAGGTTCCCGATGCAAGGCTCAATTGGTGATTAACGCGTTCACCCTGTTCATGGGTCTTCCTCAATCAGCACTTCGCCGCATATCCGAGCGTCAACCGTAATCCTGCTCCCGACAAGCAAAGCCATCCCAATCAGCGATTCGCTAGCAGTTTCGATGACCACCACATCACGCGGCTGTCCGTGCCATAACACTACTCCGTCATAGTTGGACATCGTCGCTTCTTCGCCAGTTACGAGGGTCCAAGATGTTTGACCCCTATAGGTCAAACCGAGATTCTGGATTATTTCTCTAGGTAACGCTAAGTCTCCGTTGAATCCGGTGTCCAGAACGATTTCCAAAGGAAGAAACACTCCATTCCTGTCTGAGACTTCGATAGGGACTAACAGGTCCAGGCTTTCAGAAACTCTCCCTGTAATCATGATGTAAGAGCCGGGGACCTAATCCCCATTCTGTAGGTCGTTGAATACCCGATCCGTACTGTATACGTAATCACTCCAGGTCGACGGGCCATCAATCGACGAGTGGCGGCAGCGTGGTTAACGTCTATCTCATAGTCCTCACTGTAGATGTCAATAACCGCAAAGTTACCCCGCTCGGTGTCTTGAACTATAGGGCGTATCTTTCGGTTGTAAATTGCTTGGCCCCGAACTGCGACACCGCCGACTCCGTCAAGTTTGGTTTCCGCTGATGGCTGAGGAGCCTTTTCGGCCATGCCGTAGACCGCTTCGTATGACGACAATCTTTGTTGGATTGACTCCACCTCGCCGGGGGAAAAGCCATAAAGTGAACCAACCATAATGTCGAGGCGGTGTTCATGGGTTAGTACTCGTGCAGTTGCATCCAGACCGCAGTCCACACCCCCTAATTTTAATAGGTCGAAAACTAGCTCTTCGATTTCGTTGAGGGTGGCATCTTCTGGTAAAGGAGGGAATGGAAGTTGATTAAGTTCGCCAGCCGACACTTGGGTATTGCTATTCAACCTCCTAAAGGCGAACTCCATCAAGCTAGAATTAAGTACTCCTAGCAGAAAGACGTAACGTGAACTTTGGGGCAGTGGTATAAAGTTCGTGTGGTTCTCCGAGTAAATGTTGTTTGCTGCCACGTCATCCGGGTGGATCAAAGTTGAAATGATGCGCCTGGGCTGTTCGTTGGCAGTAACGCGTTGTGTCACGATTCCCATCCCCGTAATGTTGGGAGGCACTACGGTCGTGATACCATTGGCTAACCACTCTTTTCCGACCCGTGTACGGGACGCTCGCCTAACATATCTCTGAATGTTTTCGGCCCATATTAGTCGGCAGGCATCGTCTGCGTTGGTCGGCTGTGCATACTCTTGGTATTTGTCAAACTGTATCTTGCCCGTCTCAGCTCTAAGGCCAAGATTCGACAACTTGACGCCAAACGAATTCATGCGCTCGAACACTCGGTACTCGAAGTCTGAAGCTCCAATGTAAAAGGCCCCGTCGTATCTTTCGTCCAGGAGTACCCGATCAGATGCCACCGCAACCGTGTCCTCCGGGTCGTTAAGGTCAGTGGGTATCGAAATCGCCCGTGTGTTAACTTGGTATGACGTGGCAGGTTCCGTTTTCTTAGTTAGATGCAGGATGATGCACTCCTGCAATACACGCTCGAAAGTGTTATGCCTGTCGCCTATCAGTACAACGCCTTTCAGATGTGACCGCTGTTTGATTACTTTCCGAAGGTTCGTGAAGTACCTATCGGTTAACAGAGTCCTCGGGTTAATGAAAGTTAATTGGGATCCGTCTCTCATAACTTGCAAGCTTCGTTGGATGAACAGTCCATAGGTGTTCATTCGTCCATATATACCCTCTTTGTACGTCGCCCGAAGTCGCTCATCGCTTATAACTACATACGGCGGATTGGCGACAGCGATGTCGAACCCCCGACGCTGAGAGAACACCTCGGCGAACTCAACCCGCCAGTCGGTGGCCCCGGCGGGCGCGGGCGAGTCGGCAAGCGCCTCCCTGAGCTCGTCCTCCACCCGCTCTATATCCTGCCTGAGCGCGTCCTTGCCCGTCGTGGCCTCCATGTATTGAGCCTTGAGGCCGACGAGCTGGGCCGCGACGCTTTCTGCCCTGTGGCGGAAAAGGTCCCCGTAGTTACTTGGGCTAGGGTCAGGCCCCAACAGGCTGTCGCCGCAAAGCACCTTGAAGTCCAGGTTGGGCAGAGGCGGTGGCACATCGCCCTCGTAGTCGATGGCCAGGGAGAGCCACATCCGCAGCATGGCGATGTTGACCGCGAAGTCGTCGATGTCCACGCCGTAGAGGTTGCGCTGGATGACATGCATCTTCAGATCGTACAGCCCCTTTGGGGTCACGCCCACGTTGAACAGGGTGGTCTGCAACTCCACCAGTTCCTGCATCATGCCTAGGAGGTAGGCCCCAGAGCCGCAGGCGGGATCAACCACGGTCACCTCATCCAGCGTCTGCGCCACCTTGCGGGCAGACGCCACCGAGATGCCGGACGTGTCGCGTTCGTCCACGAATCGTGCGATGGCTTCCGGTGTGACGCCGGTGTCCTGGCCCTCCAGGTATCCCTTAAGCGCCTCGCGGCACATGAAAGAGACCACGGGGCGGGGAGTGTAGTACGCGCCGGAGTCGTGGCGTCCGGTGACCAGCTCCTCGAACACCTTACCCAGCATCTCAGGGTCCACCGCCACTTCGACGTCGAACGGCGTGGACTCCATCACGGTGAAGTTGAAGCGGTCGAAGAGGTCTCCGAGGACACTCTCAATAACGTCATCAGGCACCACCACACCTGAGCGCTTGTCCAGACCCGTCTCCTCGAACAGGCCGCCGTTGAGGAAGGGAGGCCCGCCGATGAGAGCGTACATCACCGGGTTATTACGCATCAGGTCGCGGGACTGAGGATTGTTCAGTCCAGCAAAGAAGAGGGGCCTCAGCCTGTTGACATAGAAGTTCTTGCTCTCGCCCTCAGTGGCCCGGTGGTCACTCCACAGCGCGTTGAGATAGTCCTTGTCGCCCTTGAAAGTGAGCCACCCCTTGCGCGACAGGAAGTAGACGAACATGAGCCGGTTGAAGAGGGTCTGGACGAATCGCCGCTTGATCTCAACGTCCTCGCCAAAGCCGGAGACATTGTTTGCTGCTGCCTGGAAGACCCGCTTGTACCCCGCGAAGAACTCCCTGGTAACGGGCTCAACATCGAAGGTCTGGTCCAGGGCCAGACGGACGCTGCCGCTCTCCCGGAGGTTCCAGTAGATGTTTGAGACCTGCTGAATCGCGGTGCGGCGGGACAGATCCCGCTCCACAACGAGGCGGCGCAGGACCGGCTGTGCTCTCTCGAAACTGGGATAGACCAAGTGCAGTTGGCTCGCGGACGTGTTGGTGAAGACCAGGAGCAGGTCGCCGTCGAGCTGCTCCGCGACCCGCCTGGCCGCGGCGGACGCCTCGCTCTTGCGCACACGGTCCGTCTCCGGGGTGTCCAGAGCGATGTACACCACATGCACACCGCCGGAGTAGGCTACGCGCTCAGCGTAGGCGGGCAAGGCCACGCTGCCTGCAGTGGCGCCGAGGTCCACGCTGCCGGAGGCTGGGGCGAAGTCCAGCGCCTCCACGAATAGCTCTCGCACGGCGGCTGCCCGCTCATTCGCAGACGCGGCGAAGATGCGTCCGATCCTGCTCTCTACCTCGACCGCGTCGTCTCGGCTCCTGATGGGCATGTGCTCGTTTCTCCTTAGAGATGTGGGGCCGAGGGCCTGTGCCGCTTGGTACTGCTCTCTGTGTTGGCCTTCCTGCATCATACTCCAGAGGGCTGTTGATAATCAACTCAATTTAGGTTACGCTTCAGCAGAGGTGACACCATGGACTTCCCTGTGCGTCTTCGTACCCTGCGCAAGCAGGCCCAAATGAGCCAGCGGGACCTTGCTGAGAGGGTCGGTGTCGACTTCACCTACCTCAGCAAGATTGAGAACCGGCGTGCTGAGCCCCCCAGCGAAGGTGTCCTTAGGAGTATTGCGAAGGAACTCGCGGAGGCCCTGGGGGAGGATGAGATCGAATTGGCCGATGGGCTGATAACCCTGGCCGGAAAGATTCCATCGGACTTGGCGGAGACGCTCTCCCGCAACCCGGAGGCCGTTAGGTTCTTGAGGTCCATCGGAGATGAAGTGTGGCCATCCGAGGAGTGGCAGAGGCTGATGCACGGACGGCGGGAGGATCAGTGACGACCAAGTAGTCATTGCTTCACGGGGAATTGCGCCATCGTGGACCATCCTTTGGAATGATTGGAGGAACTACCAAGTCATGCCGTTACCTGGCGGAGCAGCTGAAAAGTTCGGCAACCGATACGAGGGACGTTGGACTGTGGCGTGCCTGCTGGATGTCATGGATGAAAAGGCTGACTCGATTCGACTGGAGCCGCCTGGATCGGAAGAACAGGGGTTTGAGTTTTGGATCACGACACAGGGCACCCGTGAATACCACCAAGTGAAGCGCCAGCATTTCAACGGGCATTGGACACTCCCGACTCTGGCCAGAGAGGGAGTCCTGGCCAACTTCCTCAATAGACTTCAAGACCCGATGATACGTTGCGTATTCGTATCCGGCCACTCAGCAGGCCAGTTTGACGAGCTATCGGATAGAGCCAGAAGGTCGGCATCCTGGGAGGAATTCGACGAACAATTCCTTCGAGATGTTCAATCGCGGAAAACTTTCAACCTTGTTCGCAATGCCCTCCCAGATTTACTGGAGCATGAGACATATGAACGGCTAAAGCGTATCCGCATAGAAACAATCAGCGAGACCTTCCTTCTTAGTACGGTAGAAAGCCGTGTATCAACGCTGGTGAATGGAGATTCTGCCACCGCTATAGACGTTCTGGCTGAGATGGCTTCTGAGCGCGCCCACCATGAGCTCACAACCCATGACATCTGGAAGCATTTGGAATCACGGGGGTTTAGCCGCCGCCACTGGGACAAAGACCCTCATGTCCTGAGGGCTGTTGAGGAGGCCAACCAGCGCTACCTTAGCCTCCTACGAGATCAAGCCATAGGCGGGACTGTTCTGCCGCGCCAAGAGGTCCAGACAGTTCACGGTCGTCTGAAGGAATCCAGTGGAAAAGCTGGCGTTCTGCTGACCGGAGAGGCGGGCATCGGCAAGAGCGGAGTGATGCTCCAGGTGGTTGAGGAACTCCTCAACGCGGGCACACCGGTAGTGGCGTTTCGCGCCGACCGGTTGGAGCCCACGCAGTTGCCAGATAACGTTGGCGAGCAGATTGGACTGCCCGGCTCTCCCGCCAACGTCCTTGCCGCCGTGGCTCAGGGCCGGCACTGTGTCCTCGTCATAGACCAATTGGATGCTTTGAGCCTCGCTTCGGGCCGGAATACCGACCTCTTCGACTGCGTCTATGAAATCGTCCGTCAGACGCAAGCCCATCCCAATATGCGTATCCTGCTGGCATGCCGCAAGTTCGATCTTGATAACGACCACCGACTGCGCCGACTTACGGACTCTGATGGAGTCGCCGAGATAGTGGTTGTTAAGCGACTGGCACATGAGACTGTACGTGAGGTTGTCTCAGGATTCGGCCTGGAAGCAAACTCGCTTATCTTCAGACAATTGGACCTATTGTCTATTCTATTGCATCTGAAACTGCTGTCGGAGTTGGCGGCGGATGAAGAAATCCGCGCCCTGAATTTCGAGACGGCTCAAGACCTATATGAAAGATTCTGGGAATACAAACAACAAGTCATTAGAGAACGGCTTGGCCAGCCCGTGCAATGGACCCAAGTTGTGTATTCCCTGTGCGATCATATGCACGAGCAGCAATCTTTAAGCACCCCGGAATTCATTTTGGAGGAATGGAATAGCGACGCCAAGGCGATGGTGTCGGAGAATGTTCTGGTCTTTGACAACAAGCGATATTCATTCTTCCATGAAGGGTTTTTTGACTACGCTTTTGCTCGGCGGTTTGCAGGAGGGTCCCAGAGCTTGTTGGGTCTGTTAGTGAGTGGAGAACAACGTCTGTTCCGGCGAGCGCAGGTGCGACAGATATTGCTTTACTTGCGTGATACGGATTTTGATCGGTACATCGCTAGCCTCGAAGAAGTTCTCTCCAGTACTGACGTCCGATTTCACATCAAACAGGTGGTTCTCGCGCTGCTGGCCAGTTTGTCCGAACCTGTAAGGGCAGAATGGGACGTCTTATCCAAATTCGCTGGGAAAAACTTCAGCGACCCCATAACACGTCAAGCCTGGGCGACAGTGCGCCGTCCTCCCTGGTTTCGGTTGGTGGACTCCCTGGGACTGGTGCAACAGTGGCTCGGTGACCTGGATGATGCCTTCGTCGACCAGACTATTTTCCTCTTGAGGGTAATCCAGAGGGATTTCCCTGATAGGGTAGCGGAACTGGTAGAATCGTACGTTGGTAGGTCAGAACGCTGGAATGGCCGTCTCCTACACTTGGCAGTTTGGGGAGATTGGAGTCAAGGGCGGCGCTTCTTGGAGTTGATGCTCCAGCTGATAGACAAAGGTCTCCTCGACGACGCAAGAGGCCCTATAGCAGTCAACAGCGACTTCTGGAGCCTTGTGTATAGCTTGCAATTCAGAAATCAGTCGTGGGGCTGCGAGGTAGCCGGACACTACTTTAAGCGTTGGCGCCGACTGAGCCTCGACACAGGTCAACCCAATCCCTTTGATTACAACGACCGCACCATCGCAAACAGCCAATCTGCTGAAGACACCCTGGAAAAACTTGCCAGCAGTGCCCCAGAGTCTTTTGTTCGAGAGGTCTTGCCGTTCATGCAAACAGTCGTAGAGGACTGTGCTTCCCAAGAGCGTGACGGGCTTCTACTAGACCCAATCTGGTCTCACAGGATGTTCCAGAGTGGCTACACTATCGAAGACGCTCTGCTTAAGGCCATGGAGATCGCCCTGTCCAAGCTTGCCACACAGCACCCGGAGGTGTACCGCTCAGTGATCGAGCCCCTTCGCGAATCTCCCTTTGAGACAATCCAATACCTTCTCGTTCGAAGCCTTGCTTCTAACGGGGTGCTCTTCGCCATCGAAGGAGTGGATCATCTTTGCAAACATCCTGAGCGCCTAAAGATAGGCTATTTGTCGGACTCGCACTGGGCGACAAGACAGTTGATTGAATCCATATCTCCCCATTGCCCTGACGAGAAACTCAAACAGCTGGAAACATTGCTGCTTGGATATTACCCGGACTGGGAAAGGAGTGTCCCGGGCAGACAGCAATACGGATATGCTCAGTTCACTCTGCTAAGCGGCATCATTGCCGCCCGACGTTCAACAGAAGCAAATCGGCGTCTTGAAGAGCTGCGTCGGAAATTTGGCCACCCCGGGCCGGAAACTCCGATACCGATGAAGGCAGAAGGGGTCCCTTCACCGATACCTGAACACGCGGCCGAGAAGATGAGCGACCAGCAGTGGCTCTCAGCTATCCGGCAATATGACAAAGACACGTCCTGGGTTACGCAGGACGGACATCTTGCGGGGGGTGCGCACGAACTAGCCCGAATCCTCGAAGAGCAGGCAAAGCTAGAGCCTTACAGGTTTGCCGAACTCGTAATGAGATTTCCGGACGAAGCCAACCCATCGTATTTCGAAGCAGTTCTGCGCGGGATCAGGGACACAAACTTGGATATTGAGACCATCGTGAGAGTCTGTGAGCGATGTCACCGCATTGAAGGCAGACCTGTGGGCCGCGAGATTTGCGAGCCAATCGCCAATGCAGCCCAAGGCAACGTTCCGACCGAAGCACTTGAGCTCGTGGCATGGTACGCGATTGAGGATCTCGACCCTGACCGAGAACTTTGGCGAACCTCGGTCCCACATAGCGGTGACTATTACTACGGGGGAAACGTCTTGGAGCATGGTATCAACACGGTTCGTGGCAGGGCCGTGCAGGCGATGGCAAGATTGATCGAGAGTGATCACGAGAGAGTAGCGTATTTTCAGCCTGCTTTGGAGAAGATGGTCTAGGACACCTCCATTGCCGTCAGGTCATGTGTAGCCCAAGCACTGATCGCCGTATTGCGTCATGACAGGGACTTGGCGGTAAGACTGTTCCGGAAGCTCCGCAATACGGAAGACGTGCTGCTCCAAACGCGCTTCGCAGAGCGGTTCATGTTCTTTGCTCTCCAAACGCACTTTCAGGAGTTAGCTGAGATTTTGGAACGCATGGTCCGTTCCCAAGTGCCCGACGTGGCGTCCGCTGGGGCACGGCAATCCTGCCTAGCCGCTCTAGACTTGGAAGAAGCGGCTGCTATAGCAGACCTCTGCTTGAGCGGGTCAGAACCCCAGAGAATCGGCGCAGCGCAGGTAATGGCGGCCAACGTCAAAGTAGCTACGTGTCGTTCGTTTTGCGAAGACGCACTGGTTAGCTTGTTTAACGATCCCAGTGAAAAGGTCCGTTCTGAGGCTGCGAATTGCTTTCGCAGATTTGAAGGGGATGACCTTGTGGGATATGAACACTTGATTGCACAATTTGTCCTCAGCGACGCGTTTCCGGAAAGTCGCTTTCCCTTGTTGATTGCGTTGGAGCGCACCACAGCCAAGCTTCCTGAAGTCACGTTGTCGGCGTGCGAAAGGTTCATCGACGTTGCTGGACTGGCCGCCGGAGATATCAGTACCCGTGAGGCAGGAGACGCGGATACCATCATAAAGTTGACTCTACGCACTTACCAACAGAGTTCAGATGCCACAGTTCGCTCCAGAAACCTTGACCTAATAGACAAGCTCATGGAGCACAGTGCCTATGGAATCAACGACGCACTCCAAGAATTCGAACGGTGAAGACTAAGCAAGTTCTGGGCAACCAGAAAGGGCTACCATACATAAATCTGGCGGGGGAGGGTCATCGCTAGGAATGCGATGACCCTCCCCTATGTGAGTGACGGCCCAACGCCCCTCGCTGCCCGGCTCTTGCTCCATCCCGGGCGCACACTCAAAGAGGATCAAGCTGCCGCCATCTCCGGCTGCTTCAACATGGCGGAGTAGCCCCGCTCGACGACGTGCGTTACCGACACCCGGCCCATGCCGTCGTACCCGGCGCGGTAGGCGAACTCCGCCTTCGCGCCCCAGGGCACCCGGCCGCCGACTCTGACGGTGCCGCCGCCAGACTTGGCGCCGCGCCCGGGGCCACCGGCGCCGCGAACGACCATCCCGCTCCGCTCGCCCTTCCGCCAGCCCAGCACCTTCACCTCGGCGGGCATGACCCGCTCCGCCTTCGTGTGCTGGAACAGCACGCCGTGCAGCTTCTTCAGCACGACCGGCGAAGGGTTGTTCCTGCCGTTCATGATCTGGGAGAGATTGGAGGAACTGATGCCGGCGCGCCGGGCGACCTCGTTCTGGCTGAAGCCGTGGGCGTTCATCCGGTCCCACACGGCCTCCCGGTCGATGCAGGCAGGCTGCGCGGGAGCGACCTTCGCCGGAGCCTCCAGCGCCGACTCCATCCTGGCCTGGACCTTCACGCCCATGTTGCTATGACCCCGCGCCACCATTGACATGTAGCTGTAGGAGACGCCCACGCGGTCGGCCAGGTCCCGCAGGCTCATGCCCAACTCCCTGGCCCGCTCCCGGATGTAGCTGCTCTCCCCGGCCACGACGACGCCCTGGCGGTTGGCGCACTTGGCGGGCGCGACCTTCGCCGGAGCCTGCAACGTCGACTCGACCCTGGCCTGGACCTTGACGCCCATGCTCTGGCGGCCACGGGCAACCTGGGTTATGTAGCTGTAGGACACGCCAACGCGGTCGGCCAGGTCATGCATGGTCATGCCCAGGGTGCGGGCGCGCTCCCTGATGAAGCTGCTCTCCCCGGTCACGACGCCGCCCTGGCGGTAGACGGTCCCCTGCCCGGGAACCTCTCCCAGCACCGCCATGGCCTTCTCGCGCATCTTCGGAGTCCACGGCCTTTTCCCGTTCGCAATCTGCGAAAGGTAGCCAACGGACACGTCCATCAGCGCCGCAAGCTCCTTCATGGTGATCCCGCGCCGCCTCGCCGCAGCCCTGAGCTCGCTCTCGGTCCTGTCAATGCTCGTAGTCGTCATGTCGCTTCCTCCTGTAATGAAGAAGCGGGACCGCCCCCTTGTCGGAGACAGTCCCGCTCGAATCCGTGTCCCGATGGTCGGGACTGTCTCCTTGGGTGGCGTTGTTGCCGTGGCGAATGGCCGGTGCGGCATCCCGGAATCAAGTCCGGGGCGGCCTCTGTGCAAGGCCGTGTGCGGGGCAAGCCCCCGGAGTCAAGTCCGGGGCAGGCTCCGTCGTGCATAGGGCACAGGTCCCACCCCCAACCGGAGTCGAGGAGAAGACCTGTGCGATGCGTGTGGGGTTGGGGGAAGAGGGATGGAAGCCCGCAGGGGAGCGGGCGGAGGAGGCAACGCCCCCCGTGCGGGGCGCTGCCTGATGGAACGGAGCGCGGGTGCAAGCAGTCGCAAGAAGGCGACGCCCCGGGGTCCAGGCAGGGCACTGAAGCGCCCCGTTTGCCTCACGAGTCGTCAACCGTTGCTTGCGCTACGCCAGCGCCGGGCCACTCTCCGGTCAGGGCCGAGGGCAAGCCTTCGCCAAGGGCCGCAGACCCCGGAGGCTGCGCTCCGAGACGACCTTGCCGGGCCGCCACCGCATTCCCAGGACCGCCGCGACCTCCAGCGTCCCGCCGTTTCCGGCGGGCGCCAGGGCGGCGGCCTGTCCCGCGCCCTGGCTGTAGACCAGCGCGTCCCGGTCCCCGAACCGCCGCTTCACCAGGTCCGTCCACTCGGCGTAGGCCCACCGAGCCTGATGCGGCTCAGCCTTCGTCGTGTCCGTGCCGGCGAGGACCGCCAGCGCCCTATCCACGTCCCCCGCCTGCCTGAGCCGCCGCGCCTCGTGAAGGCTCTTGGCCACGCTCGGTGTCTCCGTCGCCTGTTCCGCCTCCGGCTCCTGCTCCTTGAACAGCGCCGCAATGAGCCGGTCGACCAGCTCTTCGAGGCTGCGCCTAGGCCGAGCTTCCGTCATCGTCCGATTGCCAGTTGCCAATGTTGCCGTTGTCATCACGACCTCCTTCTGTGTTGTGTTGCCTTTGGATTGCGCCCGCTTGCGGGCAAAGAAGAAGGGCCGTCCCCGGATGGAGACGACCCTTGAGTGTTGGGATGGGTATGAGGGAGCCGGAGGACCTGTCGTCAGCGGCGACGGACCCTCCCTACCGGACGCCGAGGCATGAACCGCCGGAGCAGCAGCGCCCGGTGCCCAGCCCGACGAAGTTCAGGACGAAGAGCTCCACGTCGCCGGTGATGAGCGGCGCCGCCACGACCAGGGCGACCACCGTCGGCGCCCAGACCCGCTGACGCGGCAGCCAAGGCCGCTTCTCGGGGGCCTTGGCTGCCGCGTCGCGCACCGGTTCGTAGGCCGTCCAGATGGGCAGCCCGATGAGCGCCTCAAGTTCGGTTATCACCACGCCGGCCGAGCAGCCCCCGGTGTGGCAGTGCACGTCGATGCCGTTGCCGTCCGGTCGCTGCTTGAACGCCAGCCCGTCCGACTTGCCGCCGTGACAGATGGCCGTCGTCGTCCAGAACCAGCCCCGCTCGAAGCTCACCCGGTGCCGAAGCAGGTCTGCGATCCGCTTCGCGCTCGGTCCCGTGTACCGTTCCGTCATGTGCGCTCCTCCTTCGCCGTTGCCGTCCGTCCGTTCAGTAGCCATACCGTCGTGACCTCCTTTGCTGGTGTTGACTCCATGAATCCGTGTTGCCGTTCCGACGATTCACCCAGACCCCTGCAAGACGAACTCAGGAGAGGCTCAGGGTGAAGAAGACGCAGCTCGGCCCAGGGTCACATCACGGGAATCGACTCAGGGGAGCTGCTGCTACGTGGGGGATGAAAAAGACGCAGCTCGGCCCAGGGTCAACTCAGAGGAACGGACTCAGGGGGAGCTGCTATGAAGTGGGGGAGCACCGACCGGCCTGCAGATCAACCACAGGACGGCCCGGTGAGAGACGCAGCGAGACCCGGGAGCTACGTCGGTAACGTCCTGGGAAGCGGCCGGCCAGCTTGCAATGGCAGACCGGCGCGTGGTGAAGCTGCGGCCAGTTCCACAGGAACCATGGCGCAGACGCGAGGAACCGGCCAGTGTGCAGGGCGCACTCCGACCAGGGTGTCCGAGGGGGCCGAAGCGAGAGACGCTCCAACCGCTGCGAATGTGTCCTCCGGGGCGGCCTTCGGGAGAGCGAGGCTCAATCCTTCCGGTCTGACCCCTGGGCGGCTGTTCGGAGAGCAAGGCTCGATCCTATGCAACCGGTCCCGGATTCGGGGACGGGAATCCTCCAGGTTTCTAGGCACGAAACGCTGGAAAAGCCAGAAACTGAGTCAATTATCGCCCGAACATCCGAGCGAATGGAAGGCCCCGGACGGGGCAATCGGCCCCCTACGCCCAAATTGCTCGCTCCGACTTAGCTCCCATGTGGCAGACACCGGACCGCGCCTACTTCCTCCACAGTCCGAAGGTGAGGACGCGGCGCAGCCACCGCCGCAGCAACGCCCGGTTCCGCTCCGCCCGCACCCGCTTGAGGTCCTGCGTCCGCTCCCAGACCTGATCCCGCCGGTCGAACTCGTCCCAGGGGAACGAGGCCGGAGGCAGCGTCAGCTCGTGCTCCCCGACGAGGGCGATCTCCAGCTCCAACATTGGCTCCTGGACCTCCGTCCTGTCCAGCGTTGCGCCGGTCTTCAGGGTCTTGAGGAACTCGGCCCGCACCCTCCGCCACTCGACGATCACCGGCGCCGCATCGCCGTACACTAGGTCCTCGTCGGGTTCGGCTTCCGGGGTCACCAGCTGGGGATACGTCCTTGGGCGAACGTACCTACGCTTCGGCCCTGACTCGCCCTCCGCTCCGGTCGGAGAGGGCGTCAGGGACCCGTGCCCTCCCGCTTCCAGCCGCACCAGCCGCCGCTCCACGTGCCGCATCGACCTTGCGTGTTCCTCCCTGAGCGCCTTGACCTCTCCCACGACGGCTTCGAGTCCGCCACGCAGCTCCTTTTCCATAGCGTCCACCCGCTCCACCAACGCATCGACCCGATCCTGCTGCTGGGCGGCAGCAGAGCCGCCCCCCAGCAGCAGGTGCCGCTCCAAAGCGTCGGCCATCCGGTCGGTCAACCGGCCCGTCTCCTCGTGACGCACCAGGGTTCGATAGTTGACGCCCAGCGCCGCCGCCGTCTGCACCTTGCCCTCAGCTTCGATCATGTCCCGCAGCAGCGCCATGAGCCGCATATGCCGCAGGCTGTCCAGACTCCGGCTCGATTCGGGGTAGAAATCCTGTTCATTCACGCCTTCGGCCTCCCCGATTGCACTTCCGCAACTTTCGTAGGGCGCACTGTCCCCTCGCACTCGCTTTTCCCGATTGCACTTCTGCCACTTTCACAGGGGGCGTTGTCCAAACCCCGTGGAAGGAACCCCGGAGACAAAGTGCTCGCAGGCTACCTCCTGTAGGGGGGCGTTCCACGCCTACGCCAGCTTGCCCACGACCTCGATTACAACCCGTCCACCGGACTCAAATCCCTGTACACGGGTATCACACCACAACCGGGCCGCCATTTATCAGGCCCTGCAAGGGGGGACTCTGCGCGTGCCCGGGCACGCCGAAAGGCCCCCCTCACTCACCATTCCTAAGACGTTCTCGACTCCCCAGACTCGATGGCAGGCATCACGACCCCATCGACGAGGAGGGAAAGACGTGGGAGTTCCATCGACCGTCAGACGGTCCTTCAGCAGAGCCGGGGGAAAGGCCAGAAGGCTGATTCCCCCGGCCCCATGTCCTGTAGAGGGCTGTCCTATAGGGAGTTGCACACCCCCGATTCCAGCCTCCACGTCCAATTGCTCGCTCCGATGTAGCCCCAACCCCCGACTTCCCTTTTTGCAACTGCGTCCCATTTTTCGGAACCAGCCCATTCACAAATTGCTCGCTAAGACGGCCCCGACTTCCCTCTTTTCTCGCTACTTTCAGGTTCAAAACAGCCCCCGACTTGTATTTCGGGAACTGACGCAAATCCCTGTACACGGGTATGACACCACATCCGGCCCATTTGCTCCCATGCCCCAAAAGGGAGGACTCGCGCGTCCTCCCATATACGGCATGGTGTCCCGCCCCACGACCCCTCAGACTCGGCGGCAGGCAAACCGGCGGTGACAGCCGGACGCGTGCTCACGCCCGCCCGGCGAAGAGAGATATGAAGGAAATGAGCAGACAGAACGGGCGACGAATGCCCGAAGAGGACGCCTCCGAGTTCGGGGTGGTCAGGATCATCTCCAGGCCCGCCCCCGACGCGGAGGACCGGCTGCGCCGCCTCTTCACCCTGCTGCTCGAACACGCAGCCAGGGAGAGGCAGGCTCCGTCCGAGAAGGATTCCCTGCCACGGGCGGAACTCGCTGGCGACGACATCGAGGCGGAAGCCTAATGCAGCCGGAATCGTTCCCCACCGACGACAGCCTGGGCCGGAGTGTCCAACCCGCATCTGCGCCGCTCCCGGCGAGCGAAGGCGCACTCGGCGAGCGCAACGTCCCCTACCAGACCGTCTTCGGGGACGTGTCGAAGATCATCGACGCGGCCAGGAAATCGGCAGTCCGCTCGGTGAACGCCGCCATGACCGCCGCGTACTGGCTCATCGGACGCCGCATCGTCGAGTTCGAGCAGTCGGGCGAGGAGCGGGCCGAGTACGGAGCCGCGCTCATCGAGAGACTGGCGGAGGACTTGACCGGACGGTTCGACCGCGGCTTCTCCCGTCAGAACGTCCAGAACATGCGCCTGTTCTACCTCTCATACCCAATCGAGAAGATTCGCCAGACACTGTCTGGCAAATTGCCTGCATCCCCTCGATGGCGGGTTCGCCAGACGCCGTCTGGCATATCCGAAGCCGCTTCCATCGGGCTGGGCTTCGACGACCTTCTCGTGGCCTTTCCGCTGCCCTGGTCAGCCTACGTGCGGCTGCTGTCGGTCAGGAACGAGAGCGCCCGCGAGTTCTACGAGACCGAGGCGCTGCGAGGCGGATGGTCGGTCCGCCAGCTCGACCGGCAGATCGGCTCCCAGTTCTACGAGCGCATTGCGCTATCGAAGAACTGGGCCGTCATGCTGACAGCCGGGCAGAGGAAGCGTCCAGAGGACATAGCCCTTCCCGGCGAGCAGATCAAGGACCCCTTCGTCTTGGAGTTCCTCGACCTCAAGGACGAGTACTCCGAGAGCGACCTGGAGGAGGCCCTCATCCGCCACCTGGAGACCTTCCTCTTGGAGTTGGGTGACGACTTCTGCTTCATCGGCAGGCAGAGGCGGCTGCGCGTCGGCGGTCAGTGGCATCGGGTGGACCTGCTGTTCTTTCACCGGAGTCTGAGATGTCTTGTGGTCATCGACCTGAAGATCGGCAGCTTCACCCACGCCGACGCCGGGCAGATGCACTTCTATCTGAACTATGCGCGGGAGCACTGGGCACGGGAGGGCGAGAACCCGCCCGTCGGACTGATTCTCTGCTCGGAGAAGGACGAGGCCCTGGCCCAGTATGCCCTTGAGGGGCTGTCGAACAAGGTGATGGCTGCGGAGTACCGCATCACCCTGCCCGACGAGACGGTCCTAGCGGCGGAGCTTGACCGGACGAGGCAGGCGATGGAGCAACGCCCGGACGCGCTTTGACGCCCCCTGTCCAGCGGGGTAGAATGGTGGGCAGAAAGTTGGCCCGGCGATGCGTGAACATCCCGGGCCGTGGCGCCACCTGATGGAACAGGTGATGCGAATAGATTGTACTACTCGCAGACCCGCTCCCGACAGGAGGCGGGTCTTCTTAGTTTTATGGGGTAAAGAGGAAGGAGGCAGACGTGGCGAGAAGCGCCTATAGGAAGACGGAACCGAATCTCGCGGCCATCTACGCCCGCGTCTCGGACAAGAGCCAGGACGCGGAGGACAAGACCTCCATCTCCGAGCAGATCAGCGACATGGAGGCCCACTGCAAGCGCAGGGGGCTGACCATCGTCGCCCGCTACCAGGAGGTGGGCAGGGGATGGTCGAAGAAGCGTCCGGAGTTCCAGAGGATGCTGGCCGACGCCCGACAGGGACGCTTCGACACCATCGTCTGCTGGAAGTCCGACCGCCTAAGCAGGGGCATGTACCCCGCCGCAGCGCTCATGGAGGTCGTCGAGGCCCACCGCATCAATCTCCAAGCCGTAATGGACGCCATCGACATGAAGACCTTCGGCCTCATGGCCGCAGTCGGCAAGATAGAGCTCGACAACTTCCGGGAGCGCTCTTCGATGGGCAAGCGCGGCACGGCCAAGCAGGGCCGCATCCCCATCAGCAACGTCCCCTACGGCTACTGCATCGGAGAGGACGGCAGGCCGGAGGTCGTAGAAGCCGAGGCCGAGGTAGTGCGCCGCGTCTACAGGACGTACGTCCGCGATGGGAAGGGAGCGCCCGCCATCACCCGGCAGCTGAACGCCGACGGCGTGCCGTTGGCGAAGGAGGGCAAGCGGTGGTACGACGGTACGGTCCATCGCATACTCAGCAACGAGACCTACAAGGGCACCTGGTGGTACGGCAAGGCCCGCTACGTCTCAACCGAGGAGGGAATCCAGGTCTACGAGCAGCCGGAGGAAGAATGGATAGCGGTCCTGTTCCCCCCTCTCGTGGATGAGGATACCTGGGAGCGAGCCAGGGTGCTCCGCAGGCAGCGCTGGACCAGGGCCAAGCGCAACACCAAGGTGTTCTACCTGTTGCAGCACATGATGAGGTGCTCGGAATGCGGGTTCCTCATGGGCGGATCGGCGAATACGAAGAAGGAAGTCAAGCGCAACGGCAAGCTCTACAAGTATGAGTTGGACCCTCCCCGCCGGTACTACAGGTGCTACGGCTATCAGCAGATGCGCCTACAGTGCCGGGCGAAGCCGATGATCCGGGCCGAGCGACTGGAGAGCCTCGTCTGGGGCCAGGTCAAGAATGCCCTGGAGAATCCCGACCTGATTGTCGCCGGCATTGAGGCCCTTAACGCCCAGGAAGACGGCGGCGGACTGGCCGAGGAGATCGCCTTGGCGGAGCGCGACCTCCAGAAAGTTCAGATGGAGGAGGACCGGGCAATCAGGCTCTACGTGTCGGGGAAGATCACCCAGGACCAGCTGGACCGTCAGCGCAGGTTCATCACGGAGCGGCTGGAGACGCTAAGGGCCAGACTGGACGAGTACCGCTCTCAGCAGACGGCTCTGGCCGAGAAGCGCATCCTGATGGCAAACATCGTCACCTGGGCCGAGATGATGGGCGACAGGCTGGACGACCTGTCCGACGACGGACGCCGCGAGGTGTTGGAGCTTCTTCTCGACGGGGTGACCATCGACCGCGACAACAACGTCGAGATCACGCTGGCTGTCCCCACGGAAGAATTTGTCTCGATTGAACCATCGGCATCAGGTTCTCCGAGTAGAACTCGTCCACACTCTCGATGATCGCCTCCATGAGCTTGCCGGTGGGTGTGTCGTCGGCGTGCTCGGTGATGGAGACGACCCTGACGCCCTTCTTCTTGAGCATGGACTTGAAGGCGATGGCGTGCTCGCGCTTGCGGGTGAAGCGGGAGAACTTCCAGACGAGGATCTCGTGAAAGGGGGCGTCAGGCCTGGTGGCCTCGTCGAGCATCTTGCGGAACTGGGGTCTGTCGGCGATGCGTCCGCTCTCGGCCTCGTCGACGAACTCGCGGGCGACGACGTAGCCGTTCTTCTGGGCATAGTCCCGCAACGCCCGCAGCTGGGCGGCGACGGAGAGGTCCACGTCCTGGCGTTCGCTGGAGACCCGGGCGTAGAGGGCCGCCGAGGTGTGGTTGTGGTTCGGTAGCTTATCCATGTGCTTGTTCTCCCTCATGCGTCTTCCTGTTCGGCCTGGCGGGACTTGATGCGTTCGTACCGGACGGCGCGCCGCCACTCCTGCTCCTCCATGTAGTTGCGGAGGGCCTCCCGGACCAGCTCGCTCATGGTGCGGCCCTCCTCCTGCATCACGTTCTGGACCTGCTGCGCCATTGCAGGGGGCAGAGAGAAGGTGATGGTCTTGGTCGTCCTGGTCATGGCGCTCTAACCTTACCGAGTCTTACTCGTATCGTCCTGTGGCCGCCGCTTCCTGTCAACGAGCATCTGCCGCGGGCCCCGCGGCGGCCGTCGCATCCCATTCGCAGTCAGACGATCTGATGGGCATGGGGGATGCGCTCGAAGGAGGCGCTGGCGAGCTGTGGCCCGAGGACGGACCGATCGCGGTAGGGCACGGCGACGAGGGCAATCTTGGCGAGGCGTCCGTGCCAGTTGGCGGGTCTGGCGGCCACGGCGAGGTCGTCGTCGCGCCACAGGTCGTAGCCGCTGACCCGCTCCACGTAGACGGGCCTGCCGGTGAGCGCCACCCGCTCGGCCACCGAGCATTGGGCGGGCGGAGCGCCCCTGCGGGGAAGCAGGCCCCGCAGGCACGACAGTGGCCTCTTCTGCATCCTCAGCCTGAATCCCGGCGTCCGCGCGACGACCGTGGCCTTGAAGGCGTCCGGCGAGGGGACGGACGTCCACCGGCGCGGGTCTCCCTCCTCTCTGCGCTCGTACAGGACCGCGAGCAGCGGCTGGTGCTGCATCACCTCGGCCAGCCTGATGGTCAGGGAGGAGTAGGCGCGTCCGTACCTGCGTTGCAGGGCGACCACGTCGAGCCCGACGGCCTCGGCGAACGGGCCGAACAGGGCGGGCTGCATCAGCGCCGCCGCCGCGAAGCGGTCGGCCTGCCGGCACAGGCTCGCGCCCTGGGAGAAGCCGGCCTCGGGATGGAGGTCGCGGAGCCGCTCCCTGACAATTTCATAGGTCTCGTGGAGTAGCGTGTGCTCCTGGGCGCCGCTCCAGTCGGAGACGTTGTACTCGATGAGGTAGCGGCCGTTCTTGGTCCCGGTGTGGACGCCCCTGATGCCCCCGGGCAGGCGGGAGCAGACGGCGGCCCCCACGCCGGCCGTGTCCAATAGGGCGGTGATCTCCTCCATGCGGGGGAAGGCGGAGAGGCCGAAGAAGTCCACGAACTCCCGCGCCACGTGCGTGGGCTGGAGGCTCCGAGAGCGGTGCGCCATGAGGACATGGCAGAACTCGTCCAACATGCCCTTATTCATGGGAGCAGCCTCTTCCCGCTGTAGCGCTCGTACAGCTCGACGATGAAGCGCTTGGACTCGATGGAGAGGGGTCCTCGGGGCCTGGTCCCCACGCGGAACACCGGGTCGGACAGGACGTACCGGTAGGCCCGCTCCACCTCCGTCGCCTCGTCGGCCTCAGGCACTTCCCCCTCGCTCTCCAGGTATCCGGCCTTTTGAAGGAGGCCGTGGACGCCGACGCCGTAGAGGGTCGCCAGCCGCCTGAGGAGCCTGGGTCCCGGGTGGCGGTCGCTCCTCTCGATCTGGGAGAGGTAGGAGTTGGAGATACCGGTGAGCCGCTGGACGGCGCGCATGCTGGTCTCGCCGCGCAGCCGCTTGAGCATCGCGCCGATGTCCTCATCTTGGCGGCCGGCCTCCTCGTGTATCGGGGCCTCGTCATGCGATTCCTGTGTCATACTGACGCTCCCGCCCGCTGTAGTGCAACAGTTGTGCAATGATTGTCCCATTGAGGGAAGCAATCGTCAAGGGATTAGGAGACTACTGCCCGTAGCGCGTTGCCTATTAGTGCGCTCTATAGTTAGACTTCTGAATCACGATAGAGCGCTCCAGCGGCTGAATCATACATACCGTCGCATCACTCCTCCACCTGCGGATGACGCGGACGCGCAAGAGAGTCGGGCACGTGAGAAGAGACCCGAGGCTCACCGAAGAGCAGGACGCGATGCGGCTGGGAGGACTGCGAATCCTGGCCCGCATGATCGCGCGCGCCCACCTGGCGTCCCTCGCCGAGAACACCGAGAAAGAGGGCGTCGGCTGTGCGGACAGTCCCGGCCGTTCCGCGGCCCTTGACGGGGACCCTCCTCGGAAGGAGGGCGGGCATGTCCGGTAAGCGCTTCCCCCGGAAGGTGAAGTTGAGCGCCATGGCGGTGTGGGACTTCCTCAACCGGCGCCACATGACCCAGAACGACCTGGCGCGTGTGGTCGGCGTCACGTCGGGCTACCTGTCCCGCCTGATGAACGGGAGGCGCTGTCCGTCGCCTCGGATGCGTCGCCGTTTACAGGAAGCCCTCGGTTGCTCGGAGTTCGACGACCTGTTCATCGTGGCGGCCGCCGATGAGTAACGGACGCCATGCCCCCTCCCCGCTGTTCCTGCCCGGCGTCGCCCTGCTGCCGGAGGACTTCGCTGACCGTTTGACGGTGCTCAAGGAGATCACTGGCCTCTCGTGGGACGGGATGGCCGTGTGTCTCGGCGTGGACATCAAGCAACTCCTGCGCTGGCGGCATGGCGGGACGCCCAACGGCGGGGCGATGCTGTCGCTGGTCCGGCTGGCGACGCGGGCGCCGGAGGGTTTGGGGGAGCTGCTGGCTGAGAACCTGATAGTCATCCGCGGCAAGAGGAGCTAGCGCTGTGGCAAGTCGGAAGCCGACCGGGGATTCTCGCGCAGCGCCCTTTCCAGAGCTGTTGCGGGCCGCGGCACTCGGTCGCGGGGCGGAGTAACGCTATGGGCCGCCGCCAGCAATGGGTCTACCACGTGGAGCCGTCGCGGTTTCCCCCGGACTTCCCGGAGCGTCTGGAGAGGTTGAGGGAAGCCGCCGGGCTGTCGTGGCGGGAGCTGGCCCGCCGCCTGCGCGTGAGAGCCCGCAGCGTGTGGCGTTGGCGGGCCGGGACGCGACCGGACGCGGGCCACCTCTATGCCCTCTTAAACCTCGCCGCTGAGATGGATTTGCTTCACCACCTGCTGCCAGTAGTCGGGGCACCGGAGGCTGTCGAGCAATGAACCATCCAGACGGTCATCAGTTCGGGGAGGTCGTCCATCTGCCGTTTTATGGAAACCATGGTCGGGGAGAGGCCCTTCAAGGCGCCCGGTGATCAACGACAATTAGTTTTGCCGGCGTGTTGCCTCATCGGGGAATGTTACCGAAATCTGAGCCTCTGGAGTCAACGCCAACCGGAGCGATCTCCCTTGTTGCAGCGCCCCACGGCATTGGCTGGTCAGCAGAGGCATAGATGAGCTCTTTGGCCATGACTCCCCGCCATCGGCGAACCCTGCGTTGCAGCGTCCGGAGCTGACCGTCGGTGAAGCGTCCAGGGTAGAGAGGCCGCAGGCGTTCAAGGAGGGCTTTGGCGGTAGCGTCCGGTTCCTGCTGCAGCCAGAGCAGGACGTCAGACCACACGCCTTCGAAGGGGTCCTTCCGGGTCCGCCAGGTCCGGGGACGGGCATCTCGCTGCGCATGCGTCGGGCGGACCTCACCCAGACGCCACAGATCAGGCAACTGTGAGAGGAACTGCTCCAGACTCTCACGATTCGGGGCCGCCTGACCTTCAGGAGAGGTGACGGCGACCAAGGCTGATTGCGCCTGTCGGATGGTGTGCAAGAGGACGACGGGGTCCAACCTCGCGCGATTCTCTCGCAGCCTGTCTTTGACCTCGACGCCAACCGAGCCGTGCTCCAACAGCCGATCACCGGGCGTGGCTGGCTTATCGTAGCGTTTCGTCACCCGGGCGCCGTCCTTCGTCTTCTCGACCAGCTTGAACGAGGGCTGGAAGTAGTTCACGAACAGGCGAAGCGCTCCATACAGGTGGGCCAGGGTTTGACCGGCGATGTGGCCTGTGCAGCGGTCATACCCGACGAATCGGCGAATGACGGCCCCGTTCTTCTGCTCGATCCAAGCCTGGTCGTTCTTTCGGTATGCCCGGGAACGGGTGAACTCAATCCCACTGTCTGCACAGTGTTGCACAAGCGTCTCGTTGATGAAGACGCTGTCGTTGTCCGAGTCGATCCCCAGGAGGGGGACAGGGAGCTGCCGGCCGATGATATGCAGACCCTCGACCACGAGCGACTGCCCACGCGCCAGGAGCGGGACCGCTTCGGTCCACCCCGAGCACACATCCGTGGCGACCAGGCTGTGGACGAAGGCCCCCGAGAGTGTCCCGCCGCAGTGTGCGACCAAGGTCGATCTCGAGGAATCCTGGGGGAGGCGCGTTCCAGTCAGCAAACGTCCGCACAGGAACTTGCCGGCTCGCCTTCTTCCTTCTGACCGGCCGCTTGCGCCGGCCGCCGGCCGTCTCCCTGATGGGCTTGAGGAGCCGGTCTATGGTCGCCGGGCTGGCCGAGACGAGACGCTGACGGACATGGGAGTCGAGGTCCAGGCGCCCATGCCGCTCCATCGCCTCAATGAGGCTGGGGAGGACCGCCTTCAATCGCTTCCCGCAGATGCGGTCCGATGCCTCCCAGACAATGATCAGGGCTTCGCGGACGGCCTCATCATAGATACGCCGGCCCTTCGCCACAGTTGGCTCCGTTCCTCCATCTGCGGCCAGCCCCAGCAACCTGATCGCATGCTTCCGATGGCGCCCTACCACCGCTGCGAGCTCGTCAAGGATTCGGCTCTTCTCCATCTTCGTCGATTCCCGGTACCGACTACGAATAGTCCTGATCAACTCTTCCCTGGCCATCGTGCTCATGCCGCCAGCCATTCGACACCTCCAAGATTCTTGGTAACAATCTTATGAGGCAACGACTCCCGCTGGGTAACACTTTCATTGAGTCAATGCGCCGGCAAAAATAGTTGACGCCAATCAGGCCCAGCGGAATCTCCTGGTTGCCCTGGAATCGGCCAACGAGGAAGGGACCGAGGGCGAGGGCGTAGACGCCAAAGGCAGGGGTGGTAAGGGCAAACCGCTTCGGCACTCGCTGCACCGGACGCCCACGCCTGCCCAGCAGGCTCGCTGGGAGGCGGTACAGCAGACCAAGGGGCAGGGGCTATCTCTTCGATCCATCGCCCGGAAGCTGGGAATGTCCCGGGTGGCCGTGAGGAAGTACGCCTCGGCGGAGAGTCCACCCACCAAAATGCTCAGCGTCAAGGAGCGAGCCAAGGCGGAGGCCATCGCCCAATCGCTGGTGGCCGCCGACTAACCTAGGGTGACATTTTCGCTTTTCAGTTAAGGGGACATAATCGCTGGACAACAACAGAATGACACCCGGTCCTGGAACGTTCCCGCCGTTCGCTCCACGCGGCCTTTGGCCTGGGGCGACAGAGCGAAAATCATCTGAATCTCCAGTTCCTCCATGGCCCGGCTGAACTGGGTCGGCATCCCAGGGAGGCCGGAGCCGGGTGTATGCCTGAACACCCCGTGCCGGTCGGTGTACAAGGCGAGGGGAATGCCGCAGCGCCGGAGCAGGCCCTGCATCAGCAGAAAGTAACTGGTGGTGTCCTCATGTTCGCAAAACAGGGCGTTGACCACGCAGCTTGTGGCATCGTCCACCGCGATCAGTATCGTGAACTGCGGTCCGTCTTCGCCCAGCCACCGGTGGTAACTGCCGTCCAACTGGACCAGCATTCCCTCCCGAGGCATGCGCTGACGGCGCACCCGGTGCTTGGGCGGACGCCTTCGCCGTGGACTGCTTAGCCCGGCGTTGACCAGGATGCGCCGCAGGGTGGTCCTGCCGATATCGATGCCCTCTCGCTCGCTCAGCAACTCGCTGAGATGGGTGTGGTTGGCCCCTGCGTACCGGGTTACGAGCCAAACGAACTACACCGGCCACCACGGCATCGGGCGTTGCGTTGGCTGGCCTGCGGCCCCGGTGGCCATGAGCGACGGCGGCAACGCCCTTCTCTCGATAAGCCGCCAGGATGCGCCTGGTGTGGCGAGTGGTGACACCCATCAGCGTGGCTGCTTGGTCCAGTGCCATATGCTCAGCGAGCAAACCGTTCAGGACCTGAAGCCTTGTCTGTTCTTTTTGAGTCAAAGTCACATTCTCCATAAGTTGAATGTGACATTTCTGCTGGCCAGTTAGCGAGGACGCTTTCGGTGAACATCAACACGCTCACCCCCGCCTCGCCGGTACAGTATTGCTCCGCCCTTTACACAGGCTGGTAACCGAGCTGCGCTTGGCCGGCGCCAGCACCATTGGCGAGGCCGACGAGGCCCTCCAAGAGTTCTTACCTCGGTTCAAAGCGCAGTTCGCCGTCGCTGCAGAGCACTCAGAGACGGCCTACCGTCCGGTGCCCGATGAGTTGTCCTTGACCGAGACGATCTGCCTCAACGAGACCCGCAAGGTGGGCCGGGACAACACGGTGAAGCGGGGGATGCTCCTGCACCTCGCTCTGCTCCAAGGCTTCCACCAGGATGCGCTCCACGCGGCGCACGTCGATGAGGTCGACGGTCAGGGCCTTGCGGCATGCGTCGTCGAGCCGTTCCGGGGTGTAACGCTGGCCGAGGCGGATGAGCTTGAGGCCTTGGCGCACCTTGGCCCAAGGCAGAGGGCCGTCGAAGAGACGCTCGACGAAGTCAGCCACCGCGGGACCCTGCTCTGCTGCGCTGCGCTTGATGCTCTCAGGCGCCCGCAGGGTGTAGGCGGTCAACTCCGCCGGATAGTCCTCTGAGTCGGTGGAGCGGCCACCGCGGGGCTGGCGGGGGTGGAGCTTGATCAGCCTGCCCCGGTGGTAGATGCGCACCAGTTTGCTGCCCAGCCCGATCTCCACCTGCTGGCCCGGCGGGCAAAGGGCAGCCGGGACTGAGTACAGGGCATATTGGCAAGCCACGTGGTGATCGGCATGCACCTTGGCCGTGCGCCAGTGAGTGACCTCGTAGGGCTCGCCATCCCAGGGAGCGAGGGCGTGCCGCTCCTCATCCTGGAAGACGACCAAGGGCTGCCGCCGGGTGGCGCCATGCACGCGATGCCCAGCCACATCACGACACCAACGTGCCGCTTCCTCCCTCAGGTGGGAGAAGCTGCTGAAGCTGCCGCCCTTGAAGAAGCGCTCCCGCACGTATTGGACGCTTCGCTCCACCTTGGGCTTGTCCTTGGGGTGACGCACGCGGGCCGGACCGGCGATGAAGCCGCGGTGCTGTGAATACTCCAGGAAACCCCGGGTGAGCCGGGGATGCAGAGCGTCGGCGCCCGCGACCGCGGCGGGGAAGTTGTCGATGACGAGATAGTGGGGAATACCGCCGAAGAACGCCCAGGCCGCCTCCAGTCCGTCGACGACGTCTTCCAGCTTCTGGTTGAAGGTGGGCCACACGAAACAGTGCCCGGGAGTAGGCCAGCACCACGATCAGCGCCCACACCGTCCGGCGGCGGCCAGTCTCTGGGCCCGTCCAGTTGTTGATAGAAAACCAACAACACGAAGCCTTACGACCTCTGGTCGAGTCCAAGTCTTGCCAGATTTGTTAAATTCCCACACTATAGCGCTCGGCGCATATGGTCGAAAAGTCGTGAAATGATACTGGAGAATAATGGGCGATTTGATTCCTTACATTCTTGGCGTGACCCACCAACTGTGCTAATTGACGTTTCTCGTTCAGTGGGTGTCTTAAACTGCCCAATCCGAAGCGCCGCAGTAGATAGTCAATGTGACCGAACTCCGTTCCCAACGGATTCTGCCTCACTTCTCTCAACTCATATTCAGTGGGGGGGGCCCACCACTTGATTGGCCAGTCACCTCCATATGTATCCGTCATATTCTCACAAATTCTCAGCCGCATCTCGTTTAGTACCGGCAACAGGAGTTCTGACTGTCCACGCCAAAGCCTGTGATTCACCTCAGCGTAGCGGCCCTTATAGGCCAGGAGGCCAGGATGGACCTCCAATCCGTACTCCGGGGTATAGATCAATCCACCGCTCGCCCACAATTGTCGCAGATCATAGGGCAGTGCCTGACCGATCTTGTAGACACCGTCATCGGCCTTGACCAGATTGAGGACATCACCAATCGATTGAACAAAATCCGTCTGTTCTAGACTCTCCCAATATTCAGCCAGTCCCTTAACGGCACGATCGGTAACTTCAGTGATTTCGCTCCACATATGTTCGCCGAGTTGAACATCGCTGCCGACTAAACCGGGAAGAACGTACTCACGCCATCTGTCAGCAGCCTCCAAACCATCGCCAGTCAGTTGGTTTGCCATCCTACAGGCAAGTTTTAACTCCAGCACCGAAGGGAAACCCCACCACCAGCGAATTGTTAGGCCAGGTTCTGCTTCGGGCAATTGGAATCCGAAGTCCCTTAACTTCGCAAGGATACATAACGACGGAGTCGCGGCCCCCCCCGAACCGCGCAGCGTGCGAGATTCCCGTACCCAGTCTAGGATGAATTGGGACCACTGTTCCCTATGCGCGGGGCTGCCCGTAGGAAAACGATGGACGTAGAAGACTTCAGGGAGGTCTTCGGAACGCAGTAAGTTGCTAACGTTTCTGCGGGTGCTATCAGAGGGCCAAATCACTTCCATGGCTTCTGCACTGGCTGTCACAGGGCTCAATTCACCAGGGTCAAAGAGTTCCCTGATCGATAACTTCCGCATTGTAAGGCGGTTCCGTATGAGACGCCCAACCATTTCTCGGCTCAAATTGTCCGGAAGCAGTACGATAGTAGCGTCACTCCCGACGCCATTTCCGATGGCGTCGTCGATGAACGCTCTCGTTGATGGCAGCGAATAGACGAGTTGCTCAAGCTTCATTCACTTCCCCACGGCTCTCAAACGGCTCGCGAACCCCAAGCTCATCTAGCGTTCGCTGGATTTCCTCTTCGCTCCCGAACATCTGTGCAATCAACGCACTCCTCATTCGATAGGAAGTCCCATCTTGGGCAAGTACGCCAAGCCCTATCAGTTCTTGCAGCAGCGATTCTAACTCTTCATTACTGAGGTTGTCTTGGTCGAAAGTAAGTGGACAAGTCGATTGACAAAGTTCGCGTATCTCTTCCGGTGCCCACTTCTGAGTAGGGTGATCCTGGCAAAGTATCATTGTCAGAGATATCACATGGTAGCGAGGATCCAACTGGAATGTTGCCTCGAATCTGTTCTTGATGCCAGCCTGGATGCTCTTCTGTCGGTATACTCTGCCAACATCATCAATACCGATAAAGAACGGCGGTTTCGTATTTGCGTTTCGTGAGCGAAAATCTTGAATGAGCTCATGGCAAAAGAACTGCATCAGCGAGGGATGCCGATTGGTGTAGCTAAGAATTTTGTCGACTACGAGTGGCTGAAATCGAAATCCTAGCAAGTGAAAGGGCTCTTCGATGAGTTGCCTGGCTTCACGGTGGTCTAGCGGTCCTATCCCTCCACGTCGTGGGCTGTTCCGATTGTAGCCGAGGTTAGGGAATGGATTGTTGGGGCTTTGGGCGAACCGCTGAACGTTATGTAGTCCTGCGAAAACGACCTTGAACCTGTTGTTGGTGCTGGCCATGAGCGCTCGCATCGATTCCATCACAGGAAATCCGATTTTCTCGTCCGATTCTAGAAAACTGTCCGACTCGTCGAACATTGCGAGAACCTCGAGTTGTTTATCATGTCTAAATGCGTCAAGGATCTCCTCCCGGATCTGCCTGGCGTCGCCGTTAATCGTTTCATCCTTCAAAATGCCATCTGTTTTGAAGTTGTTGTGAAGGATTGTAAAGATGTCGCGGGGATCCCTTCCTTCATGTCCTTCACGTGTGTGAGGCACGGGGACATATTCGTGGGCCTTAAGATCGACAAACCACGCAAAGTGTCTGAGATTTGGTTGCGAGAACATCTCTTGGACGTGTCTGAGTAGAGCTGTCTTGCCAAGCTGACGACCTCCAAACACGATGGAGGTGCCATCTCGCATCGTGATGACATCTCGGGTCAATTGCTGACGGCCATAAAACATCTCCGGCGCAACTGTGGCACCCCAACTGGTGTTCGGGTCGTAGGGGTTGGCAGCGGAGTACGGCAATGATAATTCCAAGAAGGGCTGCAAGCGGTCTCCTTCGGTCTTAGCGAGGAATTCTAGCAGAATCTCATCAAGAATCGCGATTGTAAGGCCCTCAGCACACCACATGCGTCTCATGTCTTGGCGGTCAGCCTCCGTTAAGGCGTCAAGATATAGCAGGATGATAGCACTCTGATTTCGTCTAGAGAGGTCCCGGATAACATGATTATATCTGACTCGATCTGGCCGAGCGTCCTCCCAAAAGCAGAAGATGTGATAGGTCCCATTCGACTGTGAACCAAACTGAGGAGCACCCCTAATAGAGTCCACCCTCTGTGAGCCTAATTCAAAAGTGAAATATACCCAGCGTCTATTTGGACCTCCTTCACCCCGTTCGACTAGCTGACGCTCTGTCTGGTAGGGTATTCCAAGAAAGCTTAGTAGTTTGCCAATCCGATTCTTTGATGCCACTCCGGTGCGCGTATGAGGCCGTTCACTCTTCAGGAGCATCCAATCCTGGATGGCATGTGAAATCTCCGAGCCTTCCGATGAGATAGGACTTACCATTGTAGCTTCCTACACTTCCCCGCCTAATTGGCGAAGCAGGGTTCTCAATCCCTTGCTGTCGGTGGAATGTGATTGTGGGTCGGGTATGCTGTTACTGAAACTCAGGAAGGATTCTAGCGAAATACGCTGGGCTCCCAGTGGCCCTACACGGGGAAGGGGAGGCTCCCCGGAGTGGTAGTTTCTGATAACGCTCACACAATCTTCCATGACCCGAATGTCAAGCAGGTCACTGGAACTTGCTGAGTCGAAAGTCTTGTCGAGGTCGGTGAGGAATTCAGTGTCAGAATCAACATCTTCCCTGAGCTCCGCGCGAAGGCCCTCCCACTCTCCAATTAGGTCTTCGCGTCGGCGAGCGCGATTCTCATTTACAGAGTCTAGGATGCGGCCGAGATTGTCTTGTATGGGTCTGAAATTAAGAGCCTGATCAACATTAAGGTCGTCAAGCTGACTAACAAGATCATTCCATCGATGGCCCTCATACTCAATGACCCCATCGTTCGTAGCCTGCTCGATGTCCTCTCGCGCCTTGTCGAGGCGGCCGGCAAGAGTATCCCGAGCAGCCCTGAGCTCTTTGCCATATGCGTCTTCCAACTCTGCCTGTCGATCCTCTGCAACGCCAGACAACAAGAATTCAAAGAATCGAAAATCGTCCGCGTCCACGCGAGCCTGGATAGCGCTCTCCAGCAATAACCCCTCCGAGGGCCACTCAGCCAATTGAGTCTCGTTTGAAGGTAGACCAGAATCTTCTAGATCCACTGATGGTACCCAAAGAAGGCGTCTTGCCATTGTGGTCTGTAATGGTGGAGCCCCGCTTTCATCGTAGATCTCGATACGAGCATTGGCCGTCATGGATTCGAGATGCTTGACCACTGCAGGTGTAACTTGGAGGAGGTTGGATTCAATACGGAGGTTCAGATAGTCGAGCAACCGCCGTAAGGATAGTTCCATGCATTTCGCCGATGCCGCGAGGTCAGACGGGTTGGAATTCAATGAAAGTTGGTTTAGGGCGTCAAAAGCTACCGGAGATTGAAGTTGGACTTGTTGCCGAAGAGTAGATACTTGATCTAGGAGCCAGTTGCCCTGTTCTTGTTGTTGAATTGTTGCCTCGCGTTCCACTAGTTCACACCATCGTGCGGCCCTGCTTGCAGCTTCCCGCATCCTACGAAGCAGCCAAGTTCTCGCTGCACCTGTTATATTTGATTTTGAGGGACTATTACCCAACAGAGATCTATCTACCTCATTGATTCTTTCAATTGCCAATGCCTCGTGGTCTAGCTCGGTTAAATGGCTGCGGACCTCCTCAACGTGTTGACGATTGTCATCTACAACGTGTTTCAGGATGGCGGCGAGGGTTCCCTCTGAGCAGAGATGTTGCCAGACATTGTTAGCACGAGCGAATTTGGTATGATGTCGCCGAGCCTCCTCCAGCCAAGAGCGTGCTTCGACACTCGCTGCAGAGATTAGGGTTTCAAGAGGTTGATGTCCCTCTTCGGTATTGATGAAATGAGGCCACAGAGGGTAGCCTCGGCTAGCAAAGTCCCGGACGGCCGAGACGAGGATCTCCAGTTCCGGGAGACGCTTTGGGTAAGATACCCAAGCAAGTAAGTTGGTTTGTGGTGCGACAAGAGATGGCTGAAGAGAGGCCGCTAACCCAAGCAGAAGCTGAGCGTCATCGTCGTCTGGGATCTCAATTTCAGATACGATTGTTGCCAGTTCTTCAACGTATAGGTCCGATTCCGGGGAAAGCCATCTCGCTCCCTGCACCGCCATCAACAGTGCAGGTAGGACAGGAGGCTCAATCTGACGTGAGTGATAAGATCTGGCAATCCAATAAGCGCCGGCAATGTCATCCTGTCTGACGAGAGACCACAATAGCTCGTCAAGAGCGGTACTTTGAGGGGCACTCTTGGTTATGAACACCACGTAGTTCTGACGGGCCGTGTTGTCCTCGGACGTAATGGAGAGGGTGATCGCCAGTCCATCCGCTCCGATACCGGAGACCTGGAATGCACCGTCCTAGCGGTGAAGATTCTCAGTTGTTTCGCTACCTGGGCGTTGTGCAATGGCGGTAAGGGTCGCCCCTTCGTGGGCAGGCTCTGGGATAATGTACAGGTCATCAATGTCTGTGGGCAGATCGACATTGTATTCGGCCTGTCCCGGGTTGAAGTCTAATTTCCCAGCCGAAAAGCGTAGGCTCTTAAGTGTGGAATCGCTGCTTCCGATACGTATGACGGCTATTGCGTAGGCGTTGGAAATCCTATCGTTCTCAGCGAGATGGGCTATGGAAACGACTGTTTGGCCGACGGGCAACGACGGGATATTGAATTCCCCGTCTCCGGAGGGTATAACGCCAACGACGTTACCGACCTCGTCACTGGCGGTAACGCGAACAGCGGCATGCACTTCGCCCGGTGTTAGCGTCACAACTAAATTATCGACGCTGTTGGCCACGGTCGAGCGGTATTCATTGACAAGAGGATCGAACTTAAGCTCACCGTCCGAGAGATGGATGTTCGATAGAATAGCGTCCTTTAGCACGATACGTTCGGCGATTAATGTGTAGGTTTGATTGGCCTCTCCATCCTCAGCGACGACTCTTATTGATAAAATTGTCTGATGGGCGTTCAGGCCGACAACTTCAAACGTCCCGTCGCTGCATTCGATAGCATGACTCTCGCCGTCCGGCGATTCAATGGTTACCTCAATGACTGCTAGCGGGTCCGTCGCTACAGGTATTACGGTCAGGCTGTCGACCGATCCAGGGAGGTCAATGTGGTATCCGACTCTCTCTGGACTAAATTCCAGCATGCCTTGGGAAACATTTAACTTCGACAGCGTAACCTCGTTATTTGCTTTTGGCTTCGCGGAACGGGAGGGTTGCCCCTGGCCGCTCCCACCGAGAGTTGGTCTATCCGGATCGCTGTCGGTTGCTAGTATCTTATCCAACTGAGATTTGCCCTCAAGTATGCGTTGCAAGATCCTTGTTCTTAGCTCGGCAAGACGCTGGCTTTCGTCCATGGACGTTCCATCGACAGGAGTAGCGTCATACTCGTCAATGTGACTACTCAGGCTCTTCAGTAGAGCCTGGACATTCGAGACTTCAAGCGAGTTGAGGTCGTATGGGGGAGCCCATGAGTCTCTCGTCAAACCTAGCCAGTTCAGGTGACTGGAGTATCGATTCACGAATTCATCGATTGCTGCACTGAGTACTCTGCGGGATGCTCCTAACTGGCGTTCGATGACCTTAACATTGAGTACCTCTCTAGCCGAATCTAGAAATTCAGGAATAGTGGTCTCCCATAAGGGAGAGTCAGGAGATAGTTGTTCCAAGTAAATGCGGGCTTGGTCAAGGAAGGGACGGTTGTCCGGCTCTTCAATCTCCTCCCATACGTCCTCAGGATGAGTAGGCATTCGGCCTGTCACGTAACACAGCATTAATGCTACGTCATCTTTGTCAAATTCACTGCGTGCTTCAATGATTGCGTCCTGTTCAGAGCGCCAATCGTTATTTGACCAATAGCCTCTAAGCCGGTGCTGAGCGAAATCAGGGTAGGCGGCTCCTACACCCTTTGACAGGAGATGCGCACTGACTGCCTCCATCAGGACGGCGTGCGATTCGGCCCAAGTTCTTAGAATTGCGCTGAAGACACGTTCTGAATGACGATGATACAGCTGGTGAAGGACTGGCTCCTTTAGCTTGGCGGCTGGAGCGCGATCCGAGTTCTTGAACCCTGATATCTTCACGAAATCCCTTATCACGGAGTCGAGCTCCCGCCTGATATTGGGAGATACCTCGGCGCGATGGTTGAGTGCATGCGCAACCACTGACTCCAAGGATTCGGGATTGATGAGTCCTAGGAGGCCAGTGAGTTGTAACTCCTCGGGGGATGGGCCAGCAGGTGGACTTGAAACCATCGCAGAATTCTCCTCTATCAGCGTCCGTTATCCTTCCTGGGCGATCCAATAGCCAGGGGCGGCGATTATTCCAGAGCGCTTTTCGGTTGACAAGTTGCTATCAGAGGTCGTGGCCCTCAAGTGGTGAGAGCAGCTGCCTCGCTGTTGGCGCTACGCGGAGGCGGCTTCTGGAGAGACCCTCCTGGCCCTGAAGCAGGGACCAGGAAGAGCAGGGCCTGCCGCTAGAGTGACCTTGACTGCTTGATCCCCCCATGTTGTAGGCGCCCTGGGCAGCATCGGAGGACCGCGACCACTCGAGGGCGTGAGCTGAGGGGGGAGCGATTGTGGGATGAACCTCGTCGGCGCGCTGCTTCACTCGTGAGTTCGGTCCCCAGCATCTCCGCCGACGCCCCCGGCGGGGCGGGTTGACGTAACGGGAGAAGGACACCCCTACACCGCGCTTGGGATGGCGGAGCAACTGCACGATGTGGTCATCGGACAGGCCGCGACGGTCGGAGCGTTAGCTGCGCTTTTGGTCGGCTTCATCGTGAACAGCATCGATAGCCGCGATGCGGCGGGCGGCGTCGGTGAAGTGCTGTATCTCGTCGAGGAGGAGGGGTCGGTCTAGGACCTTGCGCTCGCGGTAGGAGAGCCACTTCTTGAGGACCTGATAGCCCCCCAGTTTGTACTCGGCGTGCGCTCAATGTCGCTAGCCCCCGCGCTCGGTGTAATTCCCAGGGACGTTGTTTACAGCCGGGAGGCGGGAGTAGCCCCGTCGATGCCGCCGTGTGGGCGCCGGTGATTGTAATACGCGAGGAACCCAGGCAACGCGTTGAGCCGCTCGCGGTTGGAGTAGTACGGGCGTTGGTAGGCCCACTCGGCCTGCATGATCTTGTTGAACGCCTCCGCCTTCCCGTTGGTCTGAGGCCGGAAAGGTCGCGTGCGCTTCACCCGTATATTCCTGGCCGCCGCCGTGCGGGTGAAGATGCGGCTTACGTAGCAGGCGCCGTTGTCAGTCAGGATGCGCTCGACGGCGATGTCTTGGCGCTTGAAGTGGGCAAGCGCTCGAACAAGGAAGGCGGCAGCGGTCGCGCCGCGTTCGTCGGGCAGGGCCTCGACGTAGGCGTAGCGGGAGTGGTCGTCCACGGCCACGTGGAGGAAGTCGAAACCGAGGCGGGGGCCGCGCTGAGGGCCACTGTGGGTCTCGCCGAAGCCGGGCAGGATGCGCTTGCCGCCGCCCTGCGGGATGCGGCCGAGCTTCTTGATGTCCAGGTGGACCAGGTCGCCCGGGCGGGCATGCTCGTAGCGGACGACCTCGCGTGTGGTGCGATGGAGCCACGCGAGGCGGTGGAGTCCGGCGCGGCGCAGGACAGCGTAGACGGTGGAGCGGGCAATGCCCAACCGCCACCCGATGCGGTGCGGCCCCCAGGCGAGTATGCGTCGAGCAGCGCAGATGGCCACTTCCTGCAGCTGATCGGTCTGGCGGGGGCTGCGCAGGGGACGGCTGGAGCGGTCGTGGAGCGCGTCTAGTCCACCTTCACGGAACCGCCGCACCCACTTGGCGACGGTAGCGCGGGAGACGCGGAACAAGCGGGCCACTTCGGCCTGGGGCCATCCGGACAACACCTGTTCGACCAACTCGGCGCGAGTCACGGGGGTCAGTCGTGCATTACGATGGGTCATGAGGGGCCTCCTGTCACTGCTGGTGTTGGCTTTACACAACAGCAACAGCGAGGCCTCTCACCTGTCAACAACCTCTATGGGAACTACATCTAGCCTCTTCACAGGTTCAGACATAACGATCCATTTAAAGGAGTTATGGCTAAGGGGAGTATGCAGCACGGCCGAGGACAGCCGGAATCAGTAGCTCCCGCCACAGAGGCAGATAGCCTATAACGTGGGTACACTTGCCCATACCACTATAGGTGTATTTGCCCTATGCGAATCGGGCGTCAAGGATTCCCAAGAAATGGGGCCCATTACAAGTCTAGCTCGAAAGCGACATTGCAGGCCGCAAGCCGTCAAATATCAAGAAGATCAGGACTCAATATCTGGGCCTCTTTTGCGTTGTTTTAGTTGTTGACACAGCTATCCAGTTGATAAATCATCTGTCCTCGTGTCAAGAATCCACCCTGCTCCACGCGAGATCAAATGAACCGAGAAACCCTTCTATACCGTCGCGCCTGCTCCCATCCACCCGGTACGGACGCGGTAAGCTCGGAGAGGGCTTGTCTTGCTCTCCATCTCCATTCCGCGATCACCTGTCAATCCGGCCTGGCCAGCGCGCGCGGGCGCGAAGAATCCGACGACCGGGCGGAGGGGAGACGCCAGCCCCTCGTTCCTCGGAGAGGGACAGAGCCCGCGTCAGTGAGGCTGGCGCTTCTACGCTCCCGTCCGCATGGCGCCGTGAGGGCTGCTCTGGCCCGAAGCGGGGCTTCAGGTCAGCATTCTCCCCCTGTCTCACTCTCCAGTCCTTCGCTCCACCGTCAGAATCACTGAACGCCGCATTCCGTTGGCGTAGCGGCGACTCTTGCGCCACGAGTCCAACCCGCGTCAGCGTGTCCGGTAAGTGGTAAGACTTGGCGCCCCTGAGAAGGACGATAGCTTGTTCGTTCCTTTATTCCATGCCCCAACTAGGAGCTTCCTTGACAACCGATGGGTTCTTCAGCATGTTGAACGCAGCCCCATACGGCGTCTACGCCGTGGACTTGAATCAGACCATCCTGTCGTGGAACCCTGAGGCCGAGCGGATCCTCGGGCACCGGGCGGACCAGGTCGTCGGACGCCGGTGCTGTCAGGTGTTGCAGGGCAAAGCCCCGGAGGCCTCGACCCAGGTTTGTGGGGAAGGCTGCCCGTCCGCCACGCTTGCCCAAGCCGGGCGAACCGCGCCGGTGGCCCATGTCTGGATGCTCTGCGCGTCGGGAGAGCGAAAGCAGGTGACGGTGACGCAGTTGGTTGTCCCGCACGTGAGCCCTGACTGGACGGTGCTGGTGCACCTGTTCCACGAGAGAATAGCCGACGCACAGGCCGCAAGGGTCGCCAGCGCCGTCCGGAGCGCGCTCCTGGAGAGGAACGGCTCTGCCGCGCCGAGGGACTCGACGGGCGAGAACGGCGGCAAAGCCGACCGCCTAACTCCCCGTGAGTTGGAAGTTGTTGGCCTGTTGGCGGTGGGGCTTGAGGTCGCCGGGATTGCTGAGCGCCTCCACATCAGCGAGCACACTGTCCAGAACCATATCCGCCGAGCTCGCGAGAAGCTGCACACGACGAACAGGCTAGCCTTGGTGCTCGCAGCCCAGCGCCTCGGCCTGCTGTAACGTCTCGCGGTCCACTCTGCGACAGCATTGCCTGGCGACGACCGGCCTGAGCGAGAGGGGGCTGGCCTCGGTTGCACCCGCAATTTTTGTGCTAGGCCTAACTGAAGGACGCCGTCATCGGAGGAGTCAGCCCTCAGCGTCGATGAAGGGCCAGCCGTTGATGCGCCGGTATAGGTCGCGGGTCTCCTCTTCGAGGCCGGGCGGGGTGTGCTTGAGGAATACCTGGTAAATCTCTTTCTCGATCCGTTCGGTCGGGCAGACGTCAGCGCAAGCAGGATTCAGATCGTGCTCCAGGTACAGCTCCCGCAAGGCTGAAGAGAACGCCGCCTCCCCCCACAGGTCGAGCAGGCTCAAGAGCAGATACCGGCCAAGGGAGTAGCTACAGCCGAATACGTACTCCCGATTCGAATCGTCGGGCATGCTCAACGCGTGGATGTTCCCCAATCCGAATTTGAAGCAGCCGATTTGCAAGATTTCAACCGTGTGGTTCAGTAGCCACTCCAGCGTCTCGTATCCGCTCAGGTTGAAGGGAGGGGGTAATCGAGGGTCGTTCTGTGCGAGGTACCACTCGATGAGCCCGGCGGTGAGGTACTCCTGTATGAGCTCGGCTCCTCCCTCCACAAACCATCTCGGTCCGGCGTGGAAGTAGTAATGGCCTACCTCATGGAAGACAAGGCCTACGCTAGTAAGACCGTCTACTCTATTTCGCCTGATTCGTATGTGGTCGTCGCTGAATAACCCGGTATGGCCAAGGTTGTATGCCGAGGAGTGGGTCAGCAGGATCACGTCGGTCGTGGGGAACGGGACTCCCATCAATCGCTCGGCGCCGCGCACCGCCTCTTCCATCGCCGCCAGTGCCTCGTCGCCGGGAGGAAAGGGGTCGTGATGGAACGCCCAGAGGGTGACTTCGCCGGCCAAGGGCAGCGTGATAGCCGCTGAACGCGTGAAGTGGGAGTCCATCATGTCGTCGAACAGGAGGTCAAAACCCCATGCTCCTTTCAGCGCTGTGATGAAGGCGCGTTCTTCCGGGTCCAATCCATCGGCGAACCAGGGCTGCCCGATGAGGCGCTCGAACTTCTCGCTATCCCGACGGAACGAACTGAGGGACCGTATCAGGTAGAGGTCGCGGTCTAAGACGGGCTCCTCCGAAATGTACCCGAGCATCCGACTAGCGAACTCTGGGCTCCAACTCGCTAATTGCCCCAGACCGTTAATCGTCTGAGGTTCAAGTCCGGCGATGCCGTCGGCGATCCACGGTGACCCCGCCGCCCGCACCGCTAGTTCGGGGTGCTCCTCGGCGAGATCAATGAGGGAGCCGATGGCGGACAGCGCGTCGAAGGTCATCGAGTCGCCGGCGAGCCAGTCGATCTCCCAGACCGCCCTCGCCAGCTCGGGGCTCAGCTTGACGACCTCCAACAGGCGTTGCACGGCGAGCCTTTCTGGGCTGGGACGGTAGCCCTCCAAGCGCCAGTCGCCGTCCGGCATGCCGTCGGCGAACCAGGCGAACTGTGTCATGGCCAGCGCCAGGTCCCGGTCCGCCTCGGCGATGGAGTCCAAGGCGTCCATGGCGCGCCCGTCGGCTTGCCAGAAGCTGTCTGCGTCAAGGGGCATCTGAGCGGCCGCAAGGCCGACCTCGGGGTCGCGGACCCATATCCTCGCGAGCGCGTCCGCTACGTACCAATGCCAGTAGCTTGGCCGGGAGCGGGACCATGGGATGAACTCGGAGATGGCTTGTTCCGCCAGCTGTTCACGGGTGGGCGTGGGGGTGGGCGTGATGGTCGGCGTTGGGGTCGGCGTGCCGGTGGGAGTCGGGGTCGGAGTCGGCGAAGGCGTCGGCGTGGGAGTAGGCGTTGGCGTCGCCGTGGGGACTGGAGTGGGCGTGTCGGTCGGCGTCGGGGTGGGGACCGGCGTGGGCGTGGGCGCGAGGGTCGTGGGGGTTGGCGCCGGGGCGGCCGTGGGTGTGTCGATCGGCGGGAGCGTTGGTGTCTGTCCGGCCACGCATGCCGAGAGCAGCGCGACCGCCGTTAGGAGCAGGAGTCCCGTCCCTGCGGCCCGGCGCGCGGCTCTCCCAAGCCCATAGGTGTGTGGGGTCATCAGCGCCTCCTGCTCCTAGGCGGGAACGCGCTGGGCAGGTCGGCGCTCTCGGGTAGGGGTTCGTCCGGCCCGTCCGCGCTCCGCGGACGGTGAGCAAGACAAGCCTTATGGAGGCTCGTACCACGAGAGTGGGTTGTCAATCGCCCTCGCTTACAGGGACTCACCGCCTTCGTAGACGGTGCTGGCGCACCTGTCCCACGAGGGAGTAGCCGGCGCGTAAGCCCGCAAGGTTCGCCGGGCGCCCCGTCAAGCCCCTGACCTCGTGAGTTGGAGGTCGTCGGCCTGTTGGCGGTGGGACTCGGGAATGCCGAGATTGCCGAGCGCCGCCACATCAGCGCGCCCACCGTCCAGGACCACATCCGCAACGCCCGTGAGAAGTTGCGCGCGCCGACCTGGCTCCGCTCTGGTGCTCGCAGGCCCACTCCACGGCATGCTCAATTACTTCACGGACCCGTGCCCTTGCGGACACTTGACGGGCCCGCGGTGCCTCGCATGTCGTCCAGTGTCCCTCCGGGCCGTCTGCGAGAAATAGTGAATACATGTCATGCGCCGCCTCCGGTTTCCTGGTAGCTGAAGCCGTCCGACTCCGGCCATCCACTCTCAAATGCGGCCATGTTTCCCCTGCACGGCGTCATCGGTCCCGCTTTCGCGCCATCCGTGAAATCACATGGATATGTCATGCGCCGACCCCGGTCTGCTGGTAGCACAAGGAGCTACGTACCAACAAGGCCGCTAGGAGCATGGTGACCCGTGATGATGGCGACGACTCGATTCTCAACAGTCCTCTTGGTAGCAACCCTTATCGGAGCGCTTATCAGACGCCCCGCGGCCTCTCTCCTGTCCGTCGCCGTTAGCGCGGGCAGGAGAGCCCCGGGGCCGCTGGGCGCGCTCATCTTGATTATCGCCTTCCTGCTTGTGGGGGGTGGGCAAACTGTCCAGGCCCAGGAGGCGTCGTCGGGCCCGCGGCAGGGCGGCGGCGAGTCGGTCTCGATCAACGGGCTCCCGGCCACGCTGACAGTTGGGCCGGACGACCACGCATTCACCGTGGTGGCGTCCGGGCTGGATACGTCCTTGGAGTACCGGCTCGCCATCGCGGTGCCCTTCGGTGAGGAGATAGTCGGATTCCGCTCAGACGACGATAGTCCCGGCGAGGCTAAGGAGGAGCTGCCTCCTGTGGAGTACCGCGCTCAGCCGCCGGACTGCAGCACCTGGCTCACGGGGAGTGGCGTTTTCTACGATGAAACGACGTACGCCTGGCGCCTGACGCTGAATGCCTGCACGCCTGGGGACGTGACCCTGCTGGCGAGGCTCTTTGAAGTTGCGGACGACGACAGTGGTGAGGATGTAGAAATCGCCACCACTGAGCACGACTTGAAGATCATTGATAAGCCAGACCTCGTGAGGAATCTGGCGCTCGAAAGTGGGGACGAAAGCCTGGTAGTGAGTTGGGTTAAGCCCGCGTCGGATGGCAACTCCGAAATCACCCGGTACGAGGTGCGATACAAGCTCACTTCGGTCTCGTCCTGGACCGACGCGCCTTCGGTTACCGCGACAGAGACAACGCTCTCCAGCCTGATGAACGGCATGGATTACGACGTTGAGGTGCGCGCGTGCAACGCCGCGGGGTGTAGCGACGAGTGGCCTACAAGGACGGACTCGCCTCACACCATGCCAGACCAGATGGCTGCGCCGACGCTGACGCCGGGCGATGGACGCCTGACGGTGGGTTGGAGCGCGCCGGCGGATGGTGGAGCGGTGATCACCCGGTACGAGGTGCAATACAAGCGCACTTCGGTCTCGTCCTGGACCAGCGCGCCTTCGGTCACCGGAAGCGCGCGACAGACGACAATCACCGGCCTGACCAACGGCACGGCTTACGACGTGCAGGTGCGGGCGTGCAATGAGGACGGATGCACTGTCGACTGGTCTCCCTTGACCCGCATTCCTATTCCCACCACGCCAGACCAGATGGCTGCGCCGACGCTGACGCCGGGCGATGAAAGACTGACGGTGAGTTGGAGCGCGCCGGCGGATGGTGGAGCGGTGCTCAGCCGCTACGAGGTGCAGTACAAGCGCACTGCGGTCTCGCTCTGGAGCAGCGCGCCTTCGGTGAGTGCGACGACGACGGAGACGACGATCCTCGGCCTGACCAATGGCACGGCCTACGACGTGCGGGTGCGGGCGTGCAACGCTGTCGGGTGCACCGTCAACTGGTCGTCCCCGCTAGCCACGGAAATGCCTCGCACTACGCCAGACCGGGTGACTGCGCCGACGCTGACGCCGGGCGATGGACGCCTGACGGTGGGTTGGAGCGGGCCGCCGGACGGCGGGTCGCCGATTACCGGCTACGAGGTGCAGTACAAGCGCACCACGGTCTCGTCTTGGACGAGCGCGCTTTCGGTCACCGCGAGAGAGACGACGATCACCGGCTTGACCAACGGGACGGATTACGACGTGCAGGTGCGGGCCTGCAACGCTGCGGGATGCACTGTAACCTGGTCTCCCTCAGCCACCGATACTCCCTACACCAAGCCCGACCGGGTGACTGCGCCGACGCTGACGCCGGGCGATGGACGCCTGACGGTGAGTTGGAGCGGGCTGCCGGACGGCGGGTCGCCGATTACCGGCTACGAGGTGCAGTACAAGCGCACCACGGTCTCGTCTTGGACGAGCGCGCCTTCGGTCACCGCGAGAGAGACGACGATCACCGGCTTGACCAACGGGACGGATTACGATGTGCAGGTGCGGGCCTGCAACGCTGCGGGGTGCACTGTAACCTGGTCTCCCTCAGCCACCGATACTCCCTACACCAAGCCCGACCGGGTGACTGCACCGACCCTGACTGAGTTCGATTTGCGATTGCGGGTTCACTGGACAGAGCCAGACGACAACGGCTCCACTATTACCCGTTACGACGTGCGCCACAGGCCGAGCGGAGGCGCTTGGACCACCGTTGACGAGGCTTGGGGCTCCGGCGACGGCAGCTTACGGTACACCATTCCTAGATTGACCAACGGGACGGAGTACGACGTGCAGGTGCGGGCGTGCAACGAAGCCCCAGAATGCGGTGGATGGTCCCCTTCAGCCACAGGCACGCCGGACATCGAGCCGGAGCAGGTGGATGCACCAGATATTACGCCGGGCATTGGAAGCCTGACCGTCAGTTGGGAAGAGCCAAACAACTATGGCTCGCTCATCATCCAATACGACGTGCGCTACAGGACGGGCGGAGACGCCTGGACCACTGTGGAAGAGGCCTGGACCTCCGGTGACCTGGAATACACCATCAGCAATCTGGTCAACGGCGAACGGTACGACGTGCAAGTGCGGGCGATCAATGGCGCAGACGACGAAGGCGAATGGTCGTACACATCAAGAGGTACTCCTCGAACAGTGCCGGCGAAACCCGCAGTCCCGAGTGTTGCGCCAGCTGATGAGTTCCTCACGGTGACCTGGGTGGCCCCTGGCAACGGAGGGTCGGTCATCACAGCGTACGACGTGCGGCACATCCTGACGAGCGAGGATGAGACGGTCGATGCCAACTGGACGTTGGAGGAAGACGCCTGGACCTCGGGCGCCCTGACATACGGGATCACCGGGCTGACGAACGGTGAGGGATACGACGTGCAGGTGCGCGCGGTCAACGCGGCCGGGGACGGCGCATGGTCGGCCACTGAAATGGGGACGCCGCGCACCACGCCGGAGGAGACGTCGATGCCTGCGCTGACCCCAGGGGACGCCAGCCTGACGGTGGCCTGGGCGGCCCCTGGCAATGGTGGTTCGGTCATCACGGCGTACGACGTGCGGCACATCCTGACGAGCGAGGACGAGACGGTCGACGGCAACTGGACGTTGGAGGAGGACGCCTGGACCTCGGGCGACCTGACATATGAGATCAGCGGGCTGACGAACGGCGAGGGATACGACGTGCAGGTGCGCGCGGTCAACGCGGCCGGGGACGGCGCATGGTCGGCCTCGGCCACAGACGCTCCGATAGCTGCGACGACTACGCCGGACCAGACGTCGACGCCGACGCTGACGCCGGGTGATGGAAGTCTGACGGTGGCCTGGGCGGCCCCTGGCAACGGAGGGTCGGTCATCACGGCCTATGACGTGCGGCACATCCTGACGAGCGAGGACGAGACGGTCGACGGCAACTGGACGTTGGAGGAGGACGCCTGGACGGCGGGCGCCCTGACGTATGAGATCAGCGGGCTGACGAACGGCGAGGGATACGACGTGCAGGTGCGCGCGGTCAACGATGCCGGGGACGGCGCATGGTCGGCCACTGCAATGGGGACGCCGCGCACCACGCCGGAGGAGACGTCGATGCCTGCGCTGACCCCAGGGGACGCCAGCCTGACGGTGGCCTGGGCGGCCCCTGGCAACGGAGGGTCGGTCATCACGGCCTATGACGTGCGGCACATCCTGACGAGCGGGGACGAGACGGTCGACGGCAACTGGACGTTGGAGGAGGACGCCTGGACGGCGGGCGCCCTGACGTATGAGATCAGCGGGCTGACGAACGGCGAGGGATACGACGTGCAGGTGCGCGCGGTCAACGATGCCGGGGACGGCGCCTGGTCGGCCATTGCAATGGGGACGCCGCGCACGACGCCGGAGGAGATGTCGGCGCCGACGCTGACGCCGGGTGACGGAAGCCTGACGGTGGCCTGGGCGGCCCCTGGCAATGGTGGTTCGGTCATCACGGCGTACGACGTGCGGCACATCCTGACGAGCGAGGACGAGACGGTCGACGGCAACTGGACGTTGGAGGAGGACGCCTGGACCTCGGGCGACCTGACATATGAGATCAGCGGGCTGACGAACGGCGAGGGATACGACGTGCAGGTGCGCGCGGTCAACGCGGCCGGGGACGGCGCATGGTCGGCCTCGGCCACAGACGCTCCGATAGCTGCGACGACTACGCCGGACCAGACGTCGACGCCGACGCTGACGCCGGGTGATGGAAGTCTGACGGTGGCCTGGGCGGCCCCTGGCAACGGAGGGTCGGTCATCACGGCCTATGACGTGCGGCACATCCTGACGAGCGAGGACGAGACGGTCGACGGCAACTGGACGTTGGAGGAGGACGCCTGGACGGCGGGCGCCCTGACGTATGAGATCAGCGGGCTGACGAACGGCGAGGGATACGACGTGCAGGTGCGCGCGGTCAACGATGCCGGGGACGGCGCATGGTCGGCCACTGCAACGTGGACGCTTCCGGCCACGCCGGAGGAGACGTCGGCGCCGACGCTGACCCCAGGGGACGCCAGCCTGACGGTGGCCTGGGCGGCCCCTGGCAACGGAGGGTCGGTCATCACGGCCTATGACGTGCGGCACATCCTGACGAGCGAGGACGAGACGGTCGACGGCAACTGGACGTTGGAGGAGGACGCCTGGACGGCGGGCGCCCTGACGTATGAGATCAGCGGGCTGACGAACGGCGAGGGATACGACGTGCAGGTGCGCGCGGTCAACGCGGCCGGGGACGGCGCATGGTCGGCCTCAGTCACAGACGCTCCAACGGAGCCCCCGGCGCAGCCGACGGGTTTCACCGCTGTAGCCGGCAACACGCAGGTCTGGCTCAACTGGGACGACCCCGAGGACGCAACGATCATCAAATGGCAGTACGGAATCGGAGAAGGCGCGGGCCCGGAGGAGTGGCGCGATGTGCCGGAGAGCACTGCAATAACCACGGCTTATCGGGTCACAGGGCTGAACAACAGCAGCCAATATAGTTTTCGAGTGCGGGCGGTGAACGCTGCGGGCAATGGCCCGCACACCATGCCGCAGATCGTGACGCCCTCGGCGGCGCGACCCGCCAAACCGGCTGGTTTCACAGCGACGCCGCGCGACGGCCATGTGAATCTGCGTTGGACTGACCCCATTGACGCCAGCATCACCGGCTATCAATACAACCAACGGGTCGACGGAGTCTGGGGGGCTTGGAGAGACATCCCCATGAGCGCTCCTGGAGCGGCCAACGCCACGTCCCGCACGATAGAGGAACTGACCAACGGCGTGGCGTACACCTTCGCCATCCGAGCGGTGAACGCCACGGGCAACGGCGCGCCGTCGGACGCCGTCACTGCGGAGCCAACGCCGTATCCGGCCAAGCCCGCGGGGTTCGCCGCCGCCATCGGCGATCGCCAATTGACGCTGCGCTGGGACGACCCGGACGACCCCGCCATCACCGGCTATCAGTACAACCAACAGGTCGACGGGAACTGGGGCGCTTGGACCGACATCTCCGGTAGCGCTCCCGGCGAGGCCAACGCCACGTCCTACAGGGTGGAGGGCCTGACCAACGGCGTAGAGTACACCTTCGCCATCCGCGCGGTGAACGGGAACGGCAACAGCGCGCCCTCGGACGCCGTCATCGCCACGCCGATACCGGCTCCGGCCAAGCCGACCGGTCTCGACGCGGCGGAGGGCGACGGCCAGGTGACGCTGAGTTGGGACGACCCCAACGACGCCACCATCACCGGCTATCAGTACAACCAACAGGTTGATGGAATCTGGGGCGCTTGGACCGACGTTCCCGGCAGCGCTCACGGGGGAACCAACGCCACATCCTACACGGTGGAGGGCCTGACCAACGGCGTAGAGTACACCTTCGCCATCCGCGCGGTGAACGGGAACAGCAACAGCGCGCCCTCGGACCCTGTCACCGTCACGCCGATACCGGCTCCAGCCAGGCCGACCGGTCTCGACGCGGCGGAGGGTGACGGACAGGCGACGCTGACCTGGGACGATCCCAACGACGCCACCATCACCGGCTATCAGTACAACCAACAGGTTGATGGAATCTGGGGTGCTTGGACCGACATTCCCGACAGCGCTCCCGGAGCGGCCAACGCTACGTCCTACACGGTGGAGGACCTGGCCAACGGCGTGGAGTACACCTTCGCCATCCGCGCGGTGAACGTTGCGGGCAACAGCGCGCCGTCCGACGCCGTCACCGCTGTCCCCGCAGTTCCAACGGAGCCGGACAAACCGACCGGCCTCACTGCGGCGGAGGGCAGCGCCCGAGTGACGCTAAGCTGGGACGATCCCAACAATGCCAGCATCAGCAAGCGCCAGTACACCCAAGACGGCGGCGCGAGCTGGACCGACATCCCCGACAGCGCTCATGGAGAGGCCAACGCCACGTCCTACACGGTGGAGGGCCTGACCAACGGCGTGACATACGCCTTCGCCATCCGCGCGGTCAACGCCATAGGCGAGAGTCCCTGGTCAGACTCGGTGAGCGCCAGGCCGACCTACCCACCGGGCGCCCCGACCGGTCTCAGCGCCGTCGCAGGCAACAGCCAGGCAACGCTGAGGTGGGACGATCCTTTTGACGGTACCATCACCAGATACCAGTACCGGCAGAAGGAGGCCGGAGCCGAGTTCGGGGACTGGACGGACATCCCGGGCAGCGGGCCGAACACGACTTCCCACACGGTGATGGACCTGACCAACGGCGTGGCGTACACCTTTGGCGTCCGTGCCGTGAACGTCAGCGGCAGTAGCAACTCGTACACCGCCACAGCCATCCCGTCAGCGAACCGCGGCGCTCGGGGCGTCCCTGACAGACCGGTGGCAACGCACCCGGCCCAACCCACGGGGCTCACCGCTATGCCGGTAGACGGCCGGATGACGCTGAGCTGGGACGATCCTGGCGACCCCGCCATAACGAAGTACCAGTACAACGTGCGGTGTGGTGGGAGTTGGGGCGCATGGACGGACATCCCCGGCAGCGGGGCCGACATCACCTCCCACACGGTGACGGATCTCGCCAACGGCGCGGAGTGCGCCTTCACCATCCGCGCGGTGAACGCCGACGGCAACAGCGCGCCGGCGGAAGCCGTATCCGTGACTCCGACCGGCGCCTAGGGGGACGTGAAACTGATGAGCAGTCGAGGACAGCCAGCGCGAGCGATCTTGCGACGCCGCATCGCTACGCGCCAGTAGCGGCGGAAGCAGGCGAGCGCCTTTGGCTCCTTCGGCAGCATCCAGGGCAATGGACCGGCCCCGTCACCGACCTAGGGTGACGGGGTCGGTTGCTCTTTACCAAGGGGCTTTCGTTGGAGCGCGCGGGGAAGGCGCGAGCTGGAAGGTGGCGGGCCTGATGGCGGTGGGACTTCAGACCCCGGAGACTCCAAGCGCCTCAGCCTCAGCGTCCACACGGTTCGGGACCACACCCGCAATGCCGGCGAGATGCTGCGCGCGCCGACCAGACTCGCCTTAGCGCCTGCGGCCCAGCGCCTTCGGCCTGCTGTAGCTGTTCCACGGTCGTCCATTGCGCTCTTGCGGACTTGACGAGACCGTAGGGCCTCATCGGCCCGCCAAATCTCCCGCCGCGCTGTGTGCAACAAATGAAATGAATATGTCATGCGCCAACGCCGGTCTTGTGCTAGCGGAAGCCGCCTGGTCCCGCTGTCCACTCGTAATTGCGCCCGCAGTTCACCCCGCGCCAACCTTCTGCCGCAGCATGGGGGCCGCCGTGAAAACGACATGGATATGTCAGGCGCCGGTCCTGGTCTGCTGGCAGGGTAGCAGCATGTATGGGCGAAGGCCGCTAGGAGTACTGGTGACCCTGTAATGATGGCGACAAATCGAATCTCGGCTGTTCTCTTTGTAGTAACCCTGCTCGGCGCGCTCCGCAGACGATCCTCCGTTGGCTTCGGCAAGGCAGCCCCGGCAGCGTTGGGCGTGATCGTCTTGACTATTGGCACTTTGCTCTTGGGGGGCGCGCAACCGCTCCAGGCCCAGGAGGGGTCGGCGGCCCCACGGCAGGGAGGCCGCGAGTCGATTGAGATTGTCGGACTTGACGCGCCACTGCTGGTCAACGGGGGCCACCCCTTCATCGTGAGAGCGTCCAATCTGAGTCCAGACCTGCGTTACCAGATCACTATCCGGGTGAGCTTCAGTGGAACGGGGATCGTCGGCTTCCGGTCAGACAGCAATGGTCCCGGCGCCAAAGAAGGGCCGCCCCCTGCGGAGTCCCGCGCCCAACCGTCGGACTGCAGCAACTGGATTACAGGGATCTCCGCGCCTTCCCGCAGCCAATCCCACGACTGGAACTTGACGCTGAACGCCTGCATGACAGGTGAGGCTGCGCTGACGGCGAATCTTAGGCTGGTGAACGGGGGTTCCATTCAAAACATCAGCACCGCTGGGCACATAGTGACGGTCGTTGATGCGCCAGGCCCTGTCGGAGAGCTGGGCCTCACCGAAGGAGACCGACACCTGACAGTGGACTGGGTAGCGCCAGAGTTGGACGGCGGCTCACCAATCACCGGCTACGAAGTGCGGCACAAGCGCACCGATGCCGAGTCCCCGTCTTGGGTCAGTCTGGTGGGACCGGTCACCACCGAGGAGGCGACTGTCTCGGACCTGATCAATGGCATGTCCTATGACGTGCAGGTGCGGGCGTGCAGCGCCGTGGGATGCGGTGATTGGTCTGAAGAGATGGGCGTTCCCAACACTCCGCCAGGCCGGGTGGCTATACCGGTGCTTACCGAGGACGATGCAAGCCTCCAGGTGAGTTGGAGCGCCCCGTTGAACCTCGGCACTGCGGTCACCGGCTACGATGTGCGCTACATCCCCAGCGACGCCATCGACAAGGCCGACGCCAACTGGACAGTGATGCCCGGCGCCTGGACCTCCGGGGAGCGGAGGTACGCCATCACTGGCTTGACCAACGGCGAGGAGTACGACGTGCAGGTGCGAGCGTGCAACGACGACCCTGACTGCGGCGCTTGGTCACCCACAGTCACGGGCAAGCCTTACACCACGCCGGGTCCGGTGGGAGAACTGACGTTCGGTCCGGGCGTTCGAAACGTGCAGGTCAGTTGGGGAGAGCCGTACGACGGCGGCTCGACGATCACCGGCTACGACGTGCGGTACCGCGCGGGCGGCAGCGGCAGCTTCACTGACGCGGACTTCTCCGGCCCCGATAGGAACGCCACGATTACGGGACTCAACCCCCATACCGAATACGAAGTGCAGGTTCGGGCCGAGAATCGTGCGGGCCCAGCCCCCTGGTCTAGCCCCAGCGCCGTAGCGACGGAAAACAGTGCCCCGGTCTTCGACGATGGCGGCCCCACCAGCCGGATGGGGCCCGAGAACGCGGCGGCAGGAGAGGACATCGGCGCCGCGGTCTCCGCTACGGATGAGGATGGCGATCCGCTGACCTACACGCTGGGCGTGACCGACGCTGCGTCCTTCGACATCGTCGGGTCGTCCGGGCAGTTGCGGACCAAGGCCCCCTTGGACTATGAGGTCCAGTCCAGCTACTCCTTGGTGGTCACCGTTAGCGACGAGTACGGCGGTTCGGCCAGTATTACGACGGCCATCGCTGTGACCAACGTGGACGAAGCCGGGACGGTTGGGCTGTCGTCGGACCAGCCCCAGGTTGGCGCTGAGTTAACTGCAACTCTGGCCGACCCCGACGGCAGCGTCTCCGGCGTCGCCTGGTCGTGGGAGAGTTCCTCAGACCAGACCAACTGGGCTTCCATCAGCGGGACTACGACAGCCTCCTATACGCCGGTTGCAGGAGACGTGGGCAGCTACCTGCGGGCCACTGCCGCCTACGCCGACGGCCACGGCCCCGGTAAGAGCGCGCAGACGGCGCTGGCCAATGCGGTGCAGGCGCCGCCAGCCGGACCTACCGTTGCGATTGACTTCGACCCCTCCGGCCCCGTACTCCCGGGCAGTCCCATCGCAGTCACGATGAGCTTCAGCGGACTGACCTTCAGCAATGCCGCCGGTCTCACATTCCGGGCCGACGTAGTCGACCAGAACGGCAATGAGGCTGCCGCATGCGAGGGCGGAGGGATCGGCGTCGACAGGTACATGAACGTGGTGGACGCGGACCCGGAGGTCCACACAGGGACCATCGCCGGCGCCTGTCCGCAGGGCGACTACACCCTGGCGGCGAGCATATCGACGTCAGCCGATGTGGAGTTGGCGTCGGCCAGCGCCGATTTCTCAGTGGCCACGAACAGGCAACCCCAGTTCCTGGCCGTGGAGACCGGCGTGCGGAGCGTTGCCGAGAACACGGCAGCGGGCGGGAGCATTGGCGCGCCGGTCTCGGCCGCCGACCCGGACACCGGCGACACGCTGACCTACACGCTGGGGGGCGCCGATGCGGCGTTCTTCGACATCGACATGTCCACCGGCCAGCTCAGCGTGGCTGACGGTGTCGCCCTGGACTTTGAGGACCCCGTCGATGCCGATGCGAACAACGTATACGCCGTGACGGTCTCCGTCAGCGACGGCAAGGATGCAGACGGCAACGCCGAGGCTGCTGCCGACGATACGGTGGGGGTCGCCATCACCGTCGCCGACCAAGTAGCGCCGGCTGCGCCCTCAGCGCCGACCGTAAGTCCGGCCCCAACCGACAGCCACAGTAGCCTGGACGTAAGCTGGACAGCCCCGGCCGACACCGGCCCCGCCATCACGGACTACGATGTCCAATACCGCGCGGACGGCAGCGGCGACTTCGCCGACGCGCGTTTCTTCGGCGCCGGCACGAGCGCCAGAATCGAGGGACTGTCCTCCAGCACCCTCTACGAGGTGCAGGTCAGGGCCGTCAACGACGAGGGCGTCGGGGCATGGTCGGCTTCGGGCCGTGGAACCACAGACGCTCCAACGGAGCCCCCGGCGCAGCCGACGGGTTTCACCGCTGCGGCCGGCAATACCCAGGTCTGGCTCAACTGGGACGACCCCGAGGACGCAACGATCACCAAATGGCAGTACGGAATCGGAGAAGGCGCGGGCCCGGAGGAGTGGCGCGATGTCCCGGAGAGCACTGCAATAACCACGGCTTATCGGGTGACGGGGCTGAACAACGGCAGTCAGTACCGTTTCCGCGTACGTGCGGTGAACTCCGCGGGCAGCGGCCCCGGCAGTGGGCCGCTGGTCGTGACTCTAACGCCATACCCGGCCCGGCCTACGGGCCTAGCCGCCACCCCCGGAGATGGCCGGGTGACGCTGCGCTGGGACGGTCCGGGCGACCCCGCCATAACTAAGCGCCAGTACAACCAGCAGACTGGCGGGACCTGGGGCGCTTGGAGAGACATTCCCAACAGTGCTCCCGGAGAGGCCAACGCGACGTCCTACACCGTGGAGGAACTGACCAACGGCGTGGAGTACGCCTTTGCCATCCGCGCAGTGAACGACAATGGCAACAGCCCGCCATCCCGCGCCGTCGCTGCCATTCCAACGCCGTACCCGGCCAGACCCACGGGTTTCACTGCCACCGCTGGCGCCGGCCAGGTGACGCTGAGCTGGGACGGTGCGGGCGCCGCCGCCATAACCAAGTACCAGTACAACGTGCGATGCGGCGGGAGTTGGGGCGCATGGACGGACATCCCCGGCAGCGGGGCCGGCACCACCTCCTATACGGTGGCAGGTCTCGCCAGCGGTACGGAGTGCGCCTTCACCATCCGTGCGGTGAACGCCCATGGCAATAGCGCGCCTGCGGATGCCGACTCCGCGACTCCGACCGGTGCGTAGGGGAAGCATCAGGCTGACGCGCGGTGGAGGACCACCGACGGGAGGCTCTGTGGGGCCTCATCGCTCAGGCCAGCAGCTTTACGCCGCCGCTCCGGTCGTGGGCGCTTCGCCATACCTCTCGCTACTTCTCGCTGGCCCTGGCTTCCTTGACGTGGGCGGCGTTTACTCTGGGCTGGCTGGGGGCGTTCTCGGAACTGCCCTTGGACCAGTGGTAGACGCAGTTCCTATTCTTGGGCGGTTTGGGGTTCTTTCTCTTCCTCGGACATAGGATGTTTCGTGCATATTGGCGGCGACCTGATGCTGGTCTCTAGCGAGGAAGGTCGTGAGCGGCAGGGAGGAAAATGCCAACCGGGTGGAGGCGGTCTCCGCCTCAGGCGCGGGATCCGGAGCGTCGGTGAGGGAGCCTGTGCGGAGTGTGATCGGTTGAAAGTATTCGTCAGCTTTGACTACGAGACGGACCTAACGCTCAAAGAGGACCTGATCAGCCAGGCGGAACAGCCGGATTCCCCATTCTCGGTTACTGACTTCTCCCTGCAGGAGAGGCAACCGGAGAGCACGTGGCTGAGCAAGGCCCAGAGCGCCATTGCCCGTTCTGACGTGTTCATAGTGATATTGGGGGAGAACACGCACAATGCCCCTGGCGTCTTCAAGGAGATCAACATCGCCCAGGGACTGAAGAAGCGGCGGTTCCAACTGAGGCCCCAGGGCAAGAAATGGAACCCGATGAGGGGAGCGGGTGAGATGGTCGTGTGGACTTGGCCCAACTTGAGGCGGAAGTTGTCCTGACCGCTCGTACTGGCTCGGACGTGATCCTAGCTGTCAGTCCGGCTCATTGCGTCCGCCGAAGTCGCTATGGGACCAGACCAATCGTAGCATCGGTGCCACACGCAACTGCCCCAACACGGAGACGTCGGGCCTGTTCGGCGATGCGCATCCTCGCACCGAACGCTAAGGAGAGAGATGAACACCACAGATATGGAGAAGGATTGGCTTGCCGGCAACGCTGTGGTCGCCTTCGTGGGCGCGCTGCTCTTGGGGCAGTCGTGGCGAATGCCGGAAGGTCCCGTGAAGCTACCCTTCATATTCGCGATACCCGACTATAGGGCGCTCTTGATAATCGGCCTGTTCGTCTTGTCGCTTGCCCTTGCCTTGGCTTCCCTGGTGGTGCCGCTTCGGCGTTGGGCGCTTGATGCAGTCCCCGCGTTCTCTCCGCTCCTATGGCTGTTGATATTGGCTGCATTCATACTGAGCTGGGCATCCGCATTCACAAGAATGCCCTCCGACCAATGGTGGTCGCAGGTCCTGCTCGTGGGAAGCATTGGGATGTTCCTCTTCATTTTCTACAGGATGCTGTATGGGGCGTACCGTTCCGCATTCGGATCCAAACCGAAGACGGACAGCCAGCCCGACGGCTCCAACGGCGTCGGACCGAGTGAGGCGCCTGAGCGGGTGAGCCTCCGCAAGCGCATGCGCCGCCTGCGCAGGTACTGCCGATTACCCGAGCCCCGCGTCTTCTGGATCACCGCGCTGCTGGCCATTGGGGCCGCCGAGGTCTTGTTCGCATTCCTGCAATGGGACTGGCTGAGCGGCAGCCAGGACTCAGGGAGCGCGACTATACGCAACGTTGGCCTCGTCATTGGGGGCTCGGTTGCCCTTCCACTGGCCGTTTGGCGCGCCCTCGTGGCCGATAGGCAAGCGTCTGCAACACAACGCCAAAGCGCCACGGCCGAGCAAGGCCTATTGAATGAACGCTACCGGCAGGGCGCTGCGATGCTCGGCAGCGATGTGCTCTCAGTCCGCCTCGGCGGCGTCTACGCTCTCCATCGCTTGGCCAAGGAACATCCTGAGCAGCACCACGTCCAAGTCATGCGGTTGCTCTGCGCCTTCGCGCGCAATCCAGTCAAGAGCGAAGAGCTGGTTATCGAGAGAGTGGTCTCTGGCATAGCCTTTCCCGTGCTGCGCGATGACGTGCAGGCGGTCATGGACTCAATCGGCGACCGCAGCGACACCGATGTTGCGCTTGAAAAGGCAGAGGGGTTCCGGCCACATTTGCAGCAGGCCAGGCTTCGCGGTGCGTTCCTCTACAATGCGAATCTTCGTGAGGCGTTCCTTTGGGGCGCAGACCTATCCTGGGCATACCTGGGCAACGCGCGCCTAGACTTTACAACCCTCAGCGATGTCAATCTCACCAGCGCGCAGTTCAGCAACGTTGGCGAGGACCCGGCGACTGGGCTGACGCAGCGTCAGCTCGACGAAGCGAGAGCCGATCCCGCTGACCCGCCCCAGTTGGGTAGCGTCTTCGATGCAGAGACCGAGAAGCCGCTGCACTGGAATGGCAAACCGCTCGTGGACGAGGTGTAGAGAGGACCATGCCTAGTCTCGGAGGGACGAGAGATGCCGACGGAAGATGACCTGTTCGTGAACGACGACCTCGACAATTCAGCCGAGAACCGCTTGAACCAAGTCCTGTTCGGACTCTTCCTCAAGGACGAGTACCGGAGTCAAGTCCTACGGCGGCTGGAGGTGTCCGAGGAGGCGATCATCTACAAGCCGAGCAGCCGCCCAATGGGGGCGGCCCGACTTCGCCATAGAGTCTCTCAACGGCGAGACCCTCGGGTACATCGAGGTGGAGCTCGACAAGGACCAGGCCCAGTTGGATGGCTATCGGGCCAATGCAGGGGTGCCGGTCCACAGCTTCGGACATGCAGAGGAAGACCACAACATCACGTTGTGGGAACTGGTGGAGATAGGGGAAGACATACTCGGAGAAGGTCCGGCCCCCCAGTTTGATCTGATGGTGAGACACCTTGCCAAACAGGTGACGGAGTCCGGGGGCGCTCGGAAGGCCCTTCCGCCGAGGCCGGTCCAAGCCCAGCTCGACACGCCATTGGGAAAGGCCCTGTTGAAGGCGGGCATGGTGAATTGGGGGGAGAGACCGGTTCAGCCGGGCAAGCTCTTTGGGCGGACCAACGGTCGAGACGGAATCTCGGTGCGAGTGTTCTCCCAGAAGGCCAGCGACAGAACCGTCGGTCTGTTCCATATAACCGCCGGGCGGCTGGAAGTCCGGTTCGCGAGCTATGGGCATTTGGCGAAGTACCTGCCCGGCAGGAGCGCCGCAATCGAGCATTGGGCCGACTTCATCGAACAGGAGCTCGGAGGCGATATCAGAACTCTTGGAGTCAAGCAGTACTGCCCTGTAAGGCTATCGGTCGTGGAAGACAATGTCGGTCCTATGTTGGAGGCGATGGCGTCTCTGAAGTGAGAGCTGGAAGGAACCATTAGCGTGCCCAAGCGAGGCTGCTCCTCAGGTTCTTGTACTCCATACGACATCTACCGCCGTGGGCGTTACAACCCGGAATCGTGCCTAATACTGGCGGTAACGGGAGATTGACCGGCATCGCGAGGCCCGCCTATGATGCCGCCGTCCTTTCGGCCAGTCCTCGGAGGCCTGAGGCCGCCCTTGAGAGACAGTCTGGACGGCCAGGTGGACGCAGACGCGAATGGTTCATTGTCAGGGGGAGTAGATGCCTACATTCGATGTACTTACGTTGGGCGAAGCACAGGCGGGCAGCGTCACCGGAAAGCGGGCGCAGATCCTGCGCGAGTACATGGGCTATATCGAACGAGTGCCCGACGGTCATGCGGGAAAGCTGCAGCCCGGCTTCGGCGAGACGACCAATGCAATCCGTCGCAGGCTCGGGTCGGCCGCCCTGGCGCTGGGCCAGGCGCTGACGATCCGCAAGGCCGGGAACACGGTGTACTTCTGGATTGAGACCGGTAATGGTAGGCAGCGCGGCCGCAGGCCCCGCTCCGCTGAGTAGCGCCACCGCTGACAGAGTGCCCTCTCCTCCCATCGCGTTCTCGGTCCGGGAGAGCATTCCTGTTGTCTGCGCCCCATGCGGGCGTGCCCGCTCGGCCGTGTGCTGATCAACCGTGGGGAACTTGTCTCTCTATGCGACCGGTGAGAGCGCATGCGGGCCGTGCCGACTACTTCGGCGGCATTTTCATAAGACTGTAATGCGTCTGCACCAAGGCGGCGCGCACTACGGAAGAGTAGGGACAACATGAAGAGCGCGCCGCTCCTTTTGCTGTTAGCCAGCGCAGTGTTATTCCTCCTAGGCTTGCTCATGCTCTTGCTCGCTGGCGAGTCGGATGTCGGGGTAGCTACGTCAGTTGTATTCGTGGGACTCTCCGCCGTTGCCCTGTCTTACTTCTTGTGGTCACTTCATCAGGAGGACGGTAAGCGCAATCCCGGAGAATTCTTACAGGAAATCACAAAACCACTGGTGGTGCTGTTTGCCCTACTCGGGGCCGCTCTAGCGCTTCAAGGGCTGGGCGCTCTGGCTGGCTTAGACGGGTTGCGCTTTGTAGGAAGTACGCTCGCCGAGCTCTTTGGAGGGTTCTGACAATGGCGCAGGGCGTGATTGGTTCAGAGCGAGCAGGCTGCGTTCCAGCTCCATGCTAGCCAAGCCGCATGCGATAGGCCCCTGGCTCATAGCGAAGGAACGCATCGCACAAAGTCCGGCTGGCAGAAAGACCGGGATGCGAAGGGCGGGCTGCGGCCTCGACAGTGGCCCGATCAAATCGGGAGCAGGCGCCCTAAGGAGACGCTTTTGTGGGGTCGTTACCTACGGTTAACGACCCCACTCCGGATCCCAGTCCTTACGGGTGATGGGCCGTTCAAGCTCTGCTATGACGGAGCGGAACAACTCATCCACCTCTGGTGGGACAGGGGTCTCCTCAAAGTCTGGGGAGTTGACGAAGTCAAGGAACTCCTGCGCCGCTGGGCGGCATCCTTCGCAGATGTACTGGCCCTCCGCTTGCCAGACCGTGAGGTTCTTGACGCCCCCGCACCTAGTACACCACTTCCCCGGGTTGGCATTAGCCCGATCAGGCCACAGCAGGCGCCCTAGGTGGCAAAACTCTTTCGAGCTACCCCTAGCGCTCTCCCATTCAATCGTCCCCGGTCTGAGCGGCGGAGACGGGGAGCCCCGCTTGAAGTCTGCAAGGCTCTGGTGCTCCGTTGGCCATTCGCCGGGCTCATACGGCTGATCGAAAGGGCCGTTTTGGTTGAGCACAGACGCCCATACACGGTCCACTTGCTCGCGGACCATCCACATGTTGCTGAAGTATTTATGCCCGACCGATAGGTAGCGGAAGAACTGAACGAGGTTGAGCAAGTCACTTCGGCTGGCCATCCTCGACCCTATCCAGTACGTCTGCGACCGTCGCGTTGGTGGCAGTCGGTAGACAGGTCCCGCGGGTCGCTCATCCTCAGGGGTTTCTTTCAGCCATTGCGCCCACTTCGCCTGGGCATCGTTCAATTCCTTCTGAGTTGGCTCATTCGACTGAACACCGAGTCTGGCGTCGTCCTGGGCTTCTAGGCGTCTGAGTGACTCGCTCAGCCTCATCCTGGCCTTTCGTCGGCAGAAGACTTGGGACTCCGCCGGCAGTATGTAGAAGCTGTCGATGCACTGTTTAACGGCTTGAGCTTGCTCTGCCGTGCGGGATCGTACGATGTAAAGGTCTACGCCTTGCTCCTTGAACATCCTCCTCTTCCCTGCCGACGGTTCGCTCGTGGCGACTACCTCCACCACCCGGAGGGGCTTCTCCTGGCTCTTGCCCCATAGGAGGATATCGGGCTGGTAGCCGAGGAACGGCGTCTCGTATTCAACGCGCTGGACGCCGTCCAGTATGTTCTCGATCACAAAGCCGCCCTCGCAGGCGTCACACTTCTCGACGAAGCAGAACCAGAAGCCGATATCGTCTCGCAGGCACTTCCCCAACCGCTGGGCCATGAAGTGCTTTGTCAGGTAGTGAGGCAGTCCCTCGGGACTGCCTGTCGTTCCCATGTTCGTCATTCGGCCCACCACCCGTTACTGAATAGGACCCTCGGCATCTCCGTCGCGACACGCCTCGGCGTGAGGGGCTAGCCTGCCCCAAGCGCACGATTCTCGCAAGGTTATCGACACCAGTGAACGCAGGAACGCCAGGCAGGAGGCGTTGCCCCTGTTCGCTTCAACGTCGATGCCGAGCACCTTACTCTTCCTTCCGCAGCTGACGGCGGCGTCCGTCGCACGGCGCTCACTTGACGCCCCGCCCGCCTTCGCGGGCCTTCTGGCGAACTCGCGAAACGGCGGAACTAGGATCCCGCCGCAGTTCGACGGGGAGAACGCTGGTGATCAGCGAAGTCCCACCTCAATAGGACCGACGGGAACGGGATCGCCGTAGAACCGGTCACAGCCCGGCGGGGCATGGGACGGATAAGCTCCCGCTGAGCTACGCGGCCGAGCGGGGCGGAGATACAGCTCGCTTCGACAACTCCAACTGCGCCGCGTTGCGTCCGTGAGCTAGTGGGAACCCCGGTTTGGAAGGCTCCATGAACGTGATCGCCTCGTAGAAGTTGTCCAGCGGCACGAATATACCGTTCTCTTCGGCCCACTTACGCATCCTCTGATTGCAGGAATGGGCCCACGACAGTATCTCAATGCGCCAGCCGCGCTTATGCATCCGCTCCAGCGTACTGTGGAAGCCTCCTCCTTCAAGGTATCCTGCGCCGTCGCCGGTCAGCAGCGCCACTACCCCGGGGTCGCCATTGTAATCGAGCGCGTCTTCCAACATGCGCAGTTGCATCATCCTGTCGGGGGTCTCCTGCTCTCCCCGTCCAGGAATCCCCCGGTCGAATAGTTCAACCCTCACGCCCATGCTTTCCATGCGGTTCCACAGTTGGCGCATCTCCGGCGGCACCGACCCCGCGGCATACGCTCGCTCAAGGGGACGGTCAGCCTGCGCCAAGCGCAGTATGTTGTCGAAGAAAATGCGCACCCGGTAACGGGGGTCAGGCTCTTTCTCACGCTCCTCAGCGAGACGTTGTGCCTCAATGAAGATATTGGAGTTGTCCCAGTAGATGAAGACGCTCTCCATGCAGGTTTACTGCTCCTTTTCATACAATCAAGTAGTCGGGTGGCTTGCGCCGCGCCTGACAGGATAGCACAGCGTGCCCGATGTCAGCCCCAACGCGCGGGATGTCGCGATGAGGGAACCGCCCCTCCCTTAGAGAAGAGGTCGCGGGCGCGGATGAGCGCGAGCGCGCTGCTCGCGTCGGGCGCAGGGCAGATTGACAGTCCGCAGTTCTCCTAGTAGCGTCGCAATCCGCAAGTTTGTCGTACCGTTCGTAGAGCGGGCGGCAGATGCGGGGGCGTGGTGTAGCGGCCTAGCACGCGACACTTCTGGATGTCGAGACGGGGGTTCAAATCCCCTCGCCCCCTCGCCTCAAATAGGCCACGCGAAGAGAAGGTGGGTTGCCTGCCCGTCGGCCTCGTGGCCTCTCGCAGCTATCTGAACTTCCATAGCGTTAGCGCGCATGTGTCCTGTAAGCCATTGCCCATGGGTGCAAGTAATAGCAACGGGAAAGTTCGATACGCGTGCGTGGTGGACGTCGGTCCCGTGGTGGGCAGGCAAATGCCCCTCATGCGAATCGATTGCATGCAACCTAGTCTTCGTGCCGAGGCGAAGTGATGATGTCGTTATGAGAATATATCTCTAATTGCTGGGAATATATCTCCGACTGTTAGTACCGTTAGTATAGCTGTCAGTCCTACTGCGATAACCGTCACTGCAACCATAACTCTATTGTAGATACGTGACTGGCTGTAATGATAAGACGCAGCTCTCTCTCGATACTTGCGATTGTTCTCTTCAGTTATCTCTCTGTTGGGAAGGTTGGCATATTCTTCCCAAAATAACGGAGGTGCGTGCCTTAAGCTCTCATACATAGAAAGAAGCTCAGACACGCGAAATCTTTGGTGATAGACCTTTCCTAGATCGGTTAATAGTCCTATCTTTGCTTGAATATTGGCAATACGTCCTGCCTCAATTATCAAGCCGCTAACGAAAGCGAGGATTGCAATGTTTGACGTAATTTTGCAATGACCAGAATCTATCGCGGAACCCTCTATTATAAGGCTTATGGAAATGAGAGCAAACAAAAAGACATAGGCCGTGCCGAGACAAAAGACGATAGCCAAGATAACGGACCGTGCAAGTGTAGTTGACCCCAAAAGGTCTTTCTCAACGCCCCATTTCCGATATAGTAAACGATTTCTCCGGTTACTCATTCGCGTAGCCACTTTGTAAGAGTAACTTCCGAAATAGAAGGAAGACAACACCATTTGCGCAAAGAGGAATATGACAATCGCCCAACCGGTAAGACTAACGGTGCTCATTTCCCTCTCCATGTTCGTATACTTGTCGCTCTTCTGAATCGATCCGGCAGATCTTATACCGTTCCAACTATTCTAGCCTGCACTCCTCCCTCGCTGCTTTCATGTACTGACGGAAGGTTGCCTTTATCAACTCGTTCATAGTGCGCCACTGCCCGGACGATGTGCGGCGGCGGTGCAGCCGGAGATGGCGAGCCTGGCCTAGGAGCAGTTCCGGTGCTACCTGCTGAACAGGAGAAACCGGGGCGTGGGTCGGCGGGTGATCTGGAGACGTGAAAGAGATCTACGAGATGAAAGGGGTGTCATTCTGTTGTTGTCCAGCGATTCTGTCCCCTTAACTGAAAAGCGAAAAAGTCACCCTAGGTTAGTCGGCGGCCACCAGCGATTGGGCGATGGCCTCCGCCTTGGCTCGCTCCTTGACGCTGAGCATTTTGGTGGGTGGACTCTCCGCCGAGGCGTACTTCCTCACGGCCACCCGGGACATTCCCAGCTTCCGGGCGATGGATCGAAGAGATAGCCCCTGCCCCTTGGCCTGCTGTACCGCCTCCCAGCGAGCCTGCTGGGCAGGCGTGGGCGTCCGGTGCAGCGAGAGCCGAAGCGGTTTGCCCTTACCACCCCTGCCTTTGGCGTCTACGCCCTCGCCCTCGGTCCCTTCCTCGTTGGCCGATTCCAGGGCAACTAGGAGATTCCGCTGGGCCTCGTTCAGGTGGCTGTTGGCCACACCGTTGGTGACCCTCTGCAGCTCTAGACCGGGGAAGCTGGTCCCAGCTGCTCTCCACAGCGCCGACGAGGGCTGTGGGGCCTCCTGAAAATCAACAGCCTCTGCGTCGTATCTAATCAACAGCTCCCCATCGGTCCGTTCCAGGACGTTCACCCGGAGACCGGCATAGCTGGGTCGATCTGTCCCGGGCAGCAGCTGCAGGACCCGCCAGTGGTACTTCACCGTGTTGTCCCGGCCCACCTTGCGGGTCTCGTTGAGGCAGATCGTCTCGGTCAAGGACAACTCATCGGGCACCGGACGGTAGGCCGTCTCTGAGTGCTCTGCAGCGACGGCGAACTGCGCGTTGAACCGAGGTAAGAACTCTTGGAGGGCCTCGTCGGCCTCGCCAATGGTGCTGGCGCCGGCCAAGCGCAGCTCGGTTACCAGCCTGTCCTGGAAGGTCTCCATCATCCGCTCCACTCTTCCTTTGGCCTGGGGGGAGAGGGCGCATATCTGGTTTATGCCCAACTCCCGTATCACCCTGGCGAACTGGGTGGATTCGGCCAGCACCGGCACCCGACGGGCGTTGTATTTGAAAGCCGCATGGCGGTCGCTGTGTCATTCGCCAGGGTCTATAGGCCAGTCATCGCCACAGTCATTAGGCCACCCTGGGCACGACCGAGTTGGACTTGTATCAGGTCGTAGTTGACAGGTCAAACACCCCCTTTGCTCCCAACAAGGCCCGATGCGGAGAGAGCCTCTCGCGGTAGCTTTGGCCTTCGATGATGATTTGGTAGCTGGCGTTGGCGAGCCGGTCGAGGGCGCTGTTGCCGAGGATGGGATCGTCGAAGAGGCTGAGCCATTCCTCCACGGCCCGGTTGGAGGTGATGACGAAGCTGGAGACGCGGTGCCTGCTGATGATCAGCTCGTAGAGGTCGGTGGACTGTTGGGCGGTGAGCCGGTGGAGGCCGAGGTCGTCGAGGATGAGCAGGTCTGGGGAGAGGAACGAGCGGAAGGCCCGGTCGAGGGAGTTGTCGACTCTGGCTTGGGTCATGGCCCGGAAGAAGTGGTCGGCGTGGACGAAGCGCACGATGTATCCGGATCGAACAGCGGCGTAGCCGAGGGCTTGGGCAAGGAAGCTCTTGCCGACGCCGGCGGGGCCGACCAGCAGGACGTGCTCGTGTTTGGTGAGGAACTCCAGGGAGAACACGGCGTCCAACAGACGGCGGTCCAGGGTGATTGACGCTGCCCAGTCGAAGTCCTCAAGCCTGCAGGTCTCCTCAAAGCCGGCGCTGCGCAGCCGGATGTCTATGCGCCGGTGCTCGCGGCGGCTGACCTCGTCGGCGAGGATGATCTCGAGGAACGAGGCGTAATCGAGCTGCTCCCTGCGGGCGAGGGCGATGCGTTCAGGCAAGGTGTCCAGCATGGCGCTGAGCTTGAGCCGCCTGAGCAGCGGAGAGAGTTCGGCATTGCGGGTCATGATCGACCTCCTGTTGTTGATTGGCACCCGAAGGCAAAGACTGAGCCGGGCCGGGCGAATCGCCCCGCAGGCAATGGCGAGGGATGCTCCTGCACCTCGCTCTGCTCCAAGGCCTCCACCAGGATGCGCTCCACGCGGCGCACGTCGATGAGGTCGACGGCCAGGGCCTTGCGACAGGCGTCGTCGAGCCGTTGGGGCGTGTAGCGCTGGCCGAGGCGGATCAGCTTGTGGCCTTGGCGGACCTTGGCCCACGGCAGAGGGCCATCGAAGAGGCGCTGAGCGAACTCAGCCACCGCCGGTCCGTGCTCGGCCGCGCCGCGTTTGATCCCGTCCGGGGCCCTGAGGGTATAGGCAGTCAGCTCCTCCGGGTAATCGGCGGGATCGGTGGAGCGGCCTCCCCGTCCTTGACGAGGATGAATCTTGACCAGCCTGCCCTTGTGGTAGATGCGCACCAGCTTGCTGCCCAGCCCGATCTCCACCTGCTGGCCCGGCGGGCAGAGGCCCGCCGGGACCGAGTAGAGGGCATACTGGCAGGCAACGTGATGGTCGGGATGCACTTTGACGGTGCGCCAGTGGGTAATCTCGTAGGGCTCGCCGTCCCAAGGAACCAGTGCTTGGCGCTCCTCATCCTGGAAGACGGCTAGCGGCTGACGTCTGGTGGTGCCATGCACCCGGCGCCCGGCGACGTCACGGCACCAACGCGCCGCTTCCTCTCTCAGGTGGGTCAGGTCCTTGAAACTGCCGCCCTTGAAGAAGCGCTCCCGCACGTATTGGACGCCACGCTCCACCTTGGGCTTGTCCTTGGGGTGGCGCACCCTCGCCGGGTCGCAGATGAAACCGCGGCGCTGGGCATACTCCAAGAAACCGCGGGTGAACCGGGGATGCAGCGCATCGGCGCCCGCCACCGCGGCGGGGAAGTTGTCGATCACCAGGTATCCGGGAACGCCGTCGAAGAACGCCCATGCAGCTTCAAGCCCACCTATCACCTCGTCCAGCGTCTGGCTGAAGATGGGCCAGACGAAACTGTGCCGGGAGTAGGCCAGCACCGCTATCAGCGCCCACACCGTGCGGCGGCGGCCAGTCCCAGGATCATGCATCCGTCCCAGCCGTCCGAAGTCCACCTCCGCCACTTCCCCCGGCGCGCTCTCCTCCATCCGAACCGTCGTGCGACTGCGGCTCTGCCAGCATCGCGCGGTGAATATTGGCGTCGCCTTCAACGGCAGGCGGACGACGTTCGTCCAGCACTTCGAGGGCGGGGCGGTCGAGGCGGACGGGCCGCCGGCTCTCTCGTCCAGCGGAGTGCTGTCGTGGTCGCTCACCAAGCGAGAGACGGGAGTAGCCATCGGAGGGCTAGTGAGCATCGCCTATGACCCACCGCCGACCCCGAAAACGCCAGCGCAGATCGACGCGCTCCACAGCTACTGCGTGGGTGGAGGCTTTACGATAAGCTGCCCTGATTCCTTCGCTGCCAGGGTGCTGGAACCCCCGGGGGCTGGCTACCACTACTCTAACCTTGACGCGAACGAGGTTATTGCCAACTCTTGGAGCGAGACCGGCGCCGTGTTCTCTTTCTCTGCCAACGTGGGGACTCTTATACAGAAGTCGGGCGTTTACACCGTCCTGGTCTGGCGCGATAACTCGGGCGGATGGCTGTCCGAAGTGCTCGTGGAACTGTCGCTGTTCGTGGAGTAGGCCGTGTCACCCTCCCCCCCTGACCCCCCTCCCGTCTGCGAGAGGGGTTGCGGGAGTTCAGCGACGCGCGGGGGAGGAGAAGCCCCCCTTCTGCCAGGCCCCCAAACCGTCGCCGCACAACGACATTTGCCCCTACCCCAATCCCCCTACTCCCCGCACCCTGGAAGCATGATGGCGCAATCCCCTTCCGCGCCCCCAGCCCTCATCCCCCCAGTTCTCGCCCCGCGCTACAATCCGCTCTTCGTGCGGGAGGACTGATGGTAGGGAGCCACCTGACCAGGTGCAGCGAGTGCGGCGAGAGCTTCACGGCGACCGCCTGGCTGCTGCACGCCCACAATGCCAACCAGGCCCACTGCGAGATTCAGATATGCCATGAGAAAGCGGTGGGCCTCTGCGAGGTCTGCGCCCCCCTCACGACGGCGGAATTGCGGTCGGTCGCGGGAGGCTTGAAGCTCTGTGGCGAGCACCTATTGGAGCACCGGCGGATCGAGCATCAGATCCGCATCGTGGACGGCTCCGTCTGCCGCGCCTGCGAGGGTCGCGGCGAGATACATCCTCCGGGAGTCAACCCTGAAACATCGGGCGGGCAATGGGCGCGCTGTTGGCAATGCCAGGGGACCGGGTACGTTCCCCTGGCCCCGCGTGGTTCCCCTTCTGCTGAGAGGGCGGAGAGACTGAGAAAGGCGAGGGCAGTGGCCGAGGAGGCGGCTGCCGAGGAGGCGCGCAGAAGACGCGAGAGGGTGGCTGCTCAGGAGGCGGCTGCCGAGGAGGTGCGGGCGGAGTGGCGTAGAATACGCGAGAGGGAGACGGTGCCTCCTTCCGACGGCGGTTTATCCGGCGGATGCGGTGTGCTCGTCGCGGTTCTGCTGATTGCTCTTGCCATGGGCGCGTACGCGTACTACTGGAACATGTCGCAGGAACAGGAAGAGGCAGCGCCCCCGACTGGCACGGCGACAACGGCGCCGACTCCCACCGCAACTCCTCTGTGCGATGACTCGCCCAGGCGCATGAAGTCTACGCCGACGCCGACTCTCTTCCCCACGGCGATGTCTACACTGACGCCAACCCCTGCTCCCACCCCGACGCCGACGCCTATTCCCACCCCGACGCTGCCCCCATGCCCCACGGCGACGCCGACGCCTACTCCTTCGCCCACTCCCACGCCAACCTCAACCCCAACGCCGCGCCCGACCGCCACTCCCCGCCCGACCCCAACGCCTACGCCGATATCTCTGCTCTCCGCCGAAGAGTTGGACTCCCTCCGATACCTTGCGCTCCGGCTCATCAACAACGACAGGGCCGATCATGGCCTGCCGCCCGTGGTTCTCGGCTCGAACCCCGCAGCCCAGCTTCACGCCGAGGACATGCTCGAACACGACTACTTCGGACACTGGTGGGCGGATGGCCGCAAGCCGTACATCGTCTATACGCAGACAGGCGGCACTAGCTACGCTGGCGAGAATGTGGCAAGCAGTGGTTGGACGGACCGCGAATGGAACGCCGCTGAGTGCGGTTCGCTGTTTGTGCGTTGCCAAGTCTCCACCCCCGCCGAGGCGATAGTTGATCACCAGTGGGCGATGATGTACGACGACGCCCATGCGGACTGGGGTCATCGTGACAACATTCTGGGCGACAGTCATCGCGCGGTGAACATCGGCGTCGCCTCGAATGGCAGGCGGACGACGTTCGTTCAGCATTTCGAGGGCGGGGCGGTCGAGGCGGACGGGCTACCGGTCCTCTCGTCCAGTGGCAGACTCAGCCTAGAAATTGCCAAGCGGGAGACGGGGATTTCCGTCTGGGAGGTTGTGAGCGTCTACTACGACCCGCCCCCCACACCAAAAACGCCGGCGCAGATTGACGCGCTCGACAGCTACTGCACTGGCGGCGGGTTTACGACCCTCTGCCCGCGCTCCTTCGCCCGAATCCTAGTGCCTGCGGGGGACGGCTTCTTCTACTCCAACCTCGATTCGAACGAGGTCATCGCCAACTCTTGGAATGAGACCAGCGCCGGATTCTCCTTCACGGCCGACATGGGCAGTCTCATGCGGAGGCCAGGGGTGTACACAGTACTCATCTTCGAGCGCGGCAGCGAGGAAGTGCTCGTAGAACTATCGCTGTTCGTGGACTAGCCCGAACTCTCGCGGACGCATGCTACAACAGGACCGGACCAAGTCACATGCGGAGAAGAGACAGCCAGTCAGTCCTCGCCCCAGTCCCGCATGAGAAGGAGAGCCGGGCCCGATTCGTTCTCGTGCTGCTCTCTAGGTCGCGGCTCCGACCCGTTCCTATAGCTCTCCGGCGCACTGCCGGACAGCGCCGTCGATCTCTAGTTCGCCGAGTGGTGGCTATCCTGGCGGGGCCTTGTACCGGTCCCGCGCTGCGTTACACATGGCGTGGAACCTGCCCGGGCGTCCTGCCGGCCCATGTGTGCGGCCTTTTTTTGCCCGAAGTCCGCCTTGTGTCTACCGAAGTGTGCTCGTTCTCGACCACGTTGACATCCGCATCGATACCCGCCAACAGCGCCGCCTCCTCGAAATCCTCTACTCCTGCCTATCATTCCTGCGCTCTTCCCGGGTCATTCCCGTGTAGGTGGAGTCTTGACCCGTCGAGTGACGGGTTAGCTAGGGCTCTGACTCTGTCAACGCCGCCCCTGCTATACTCCCCCTGCCAAAAGTCCGTGCCTCCCTTGGATGGAGGAGCGAGCTAATCGACAAGTGTCAAACGCCAAGATCTATAGGCCGGTAAGTTGAGGAATCGCCAGGGTCTATAGGCCAGTTCGCCAAGGTCTTTAGGCCACCCTGGGCACCAAATCGGAGAGCATGGCCGCACTTCATTTCGAGGAGCGGCGATGGCTTACAAGGAGGTGTCCAGGGTGGACATAGTGGAAGTTATCCGGCGCTGGCAGAGAGGGAACAGTCAGCGGCACATAGCCTCGGGGACGGGACTGTCCCGTGAAACCGTTCGCAAGTACGTGGACGCGGCCTTGGAGGCTGGAGTATGCCTGAGTGGTCCAGCCCCCACCGAGGAGCAAGTGAGTCGGCTGGCGGCGGTCGGTCGTTCCGGTCCACGGGCGGTGGCCACGCCAGCCGAGGACAAGCTGGTCCCCTGGGCCGACCAGATCTATCAGTGGCTCACCGTCGACCGCTTGCAGTTGACCCGCATCCAGGAGTTGTTGGCGGAACAGGGCTGCCGGGTTTCCTACACGTCGCTGCGGCGCTTCATCCAACGGCGCAACTGGCAGAGTCGGAGTCGCACGACGGTTCGGATGGAGCAGAGTGCGCCGGGGGAAGTGGCGGAGCTGGACTTCGGGCGCCTGGGCTACATCGAGGATGCGGAGACTGGCCGCCGCCGGACGGTGTGGGCGCTGATCGTGGTGCTGGCCTACTCCCGGCACTGTTTCGTGTGGCCCACCTTCAACCAGAAGCTGGAAGACGTCGTCGACGGGCTGGAGGCGGCCTGGGCGTTCTTCGGCGGCGTTCCCCACTATCTCGTCATCGACAACTTCCCCGCCGCGGTCGCGGGCGCCGACGCCCTGCATCCCCGGCTCGCCCGGGGTTTCCTGGAATACTCACAGCACCGCGGCTTCATCGCCGATCCGGCCCGCGTGCGTCACCCCAAGGACAAGCCCAAGGTGGAGCGAAGCGTCCAATACGTGCGGGAGCGCTTCTTCAAGGGCGGCAGCTTCAGCAGCTTCTCCCACCTGAGGGAGGAAGCGGCACGTTGGTGTCGTGATGTGGCTGGGCATCGCGTGCATGGCGCCACCCGGCGGCAGCCCCTGGTCGTCTTCCAGGATGAGGAGCGGCAAGCGTTGGCTCCCTGGGATGGCGAGCCCTACGAGATTACCCACTGGCGCACCGTCAAGGTGCATCCCGACCATCACGTTGCCTGCCAGTATGCCCTTTACTCAGTCCCGGCTGCCCTTTGCCCGCCGGGCCAGCAGGTGGAGATCGGGCTGGGCAGCAAACTGGTGCGCATCTACCACCGGGGCAGGCTGATCAAGCTCCACCCCCGCCAGCCTCGCGGTGGCCGCTCCACCGACTCAGAGGACTATCCGCCGGAGTTGACCGCCTACACCCTGCGGGCGCCGGACAGCATCAAGCGCAGCGCGGCCGAGCACGGACCGGCGGTGGCTGACTTCGTCGAGCGCCTCTTCGACGGTCCTCTGCCTTGGGCCAAGGTGCGCCAAGGCCTCAAGCTCATACGCCTCGGCCAGCGTTACACCCCGGAACGCCTCGACGCCGCATGCCGCAAGGCCCTGACCGTCGACCTCATCGACGTGCGCCGCGTGGAGCGCATCCTGGTGGAAGCCTTGGAGCAGAGCGAGGTGCAGGAGCATCCCCCGCCATTGCCTGCGGGTCGCTTCACCCGGCCCGGCTCAGTCTTTGCCCTCAGCCACCAGTCATCACCAGGAGATCAGCCATGACCCGTGTAACTGAACTCATGCCTCTGCTCAAACGGCTCCAGCTGGGGCCCATGGCGGCCACCCTGCCCGAGCGCATCGCCTTGGCCAGAAGGGACCAGTTGGACTATGCCTCATTCCTGGAGATCATCCTCGCTGACGAGATCGGCCGCCGCGAGCACCGGCGCATCGAGCTCCGGCTGCACAGCGCTGGCTTCGAGCAGGTCTCCCGCCTCGAGGACTTCGACTGGACTGCGTCGGTCACCGTCGACCGCCGCCTGCTGGACGCCGTCTTCTCTCTGGAGTTCCTGGACGAGCACGAACATGTCCTGCTCGTCGGCCCCGCCGGCGTCGGCAAGAGCTTCCTCGCACAGGCCTTGGGTTACACCGCCATCCGCGCCGGACACACCGTCCGCTTTATCCATGCCGACGACTTCTTCAAGACCATGACTCAAGCCAGGGTCGACAACTCCGTGGAACGCACATTCCGCTCGTTCCTCTCCCCAGACCTGCTCATCCTCGACGACCTCGGCCTCCACCGGCTCACCGCCCAACAGTCCACCGACCTCTACGAGCTGATCATCAGCAGGCACCGCGTCTCCAGCTTCGTCATCACCTCCAACCGGGCCGTGGAGGAATGGCTCAGCCTCTTCGACGATCCCATCCTCGGCAACAGCGCCCTCGACCGGCTCGCCAACGCCAGCTACCAAATCATCATCGAAGGCCAAAGCTACCGCGAGAGGCTCTCTCCGCATCGGGCCTTGTTGGGAGCAAAGGGGGTGTTTGACCTGTCAACTACGACCTGATACAAGTCCAAATCGGTCGTGCCCAGGGTGGCCTAATGACTGTGGCGATGACTGGCCTATAGACCCTGGCGAATGACAGATAGACCGGTGGACGTTGGGCGGAGGGAGATCCCCACCGCGGTTCCCCCGCACACGCGGGGATACACCACGGCGCCGTGGCGTTTCATTCCAAAGTACCCCGGTTCCCCCGCACACGCGGGGATAGACCCTGAGGCGGCCCTGCACGAAGACCTTGGAACCCGGTTCCCCCGCACACGCGGGGATAGACCCTTGTCGCGCAGGTCCGCAAGGCTCCCGAACGCGGTTCCCCCGCACACGCGGGGATAGACCCCGCCTATGAGCCGGTGTCCATCCGTGCCTAGCGGTTCCCCCGCACACGCGGGGATAGACCTTCCAGCGATAGCGTGCTGGAGATTGAGCTTGAGGTTCCCCCGCACACGCGGGGATAGACCGGTGGCTGTCGAGACCGCTGACCTCGTCGGTAAGGTTCCCCCGCACACGCGGGGATAGACCGGATGTCAAGGGCGTTCGCAAAACGTACCACTGCGGCGGAAGAATCGTGTACCACCGGCGTGATGATCGAGGGCCGTATGGCAGGTGGAGTGGGGACTGTTTGGGAGCGAGAGAGGACAGTGCAGGGGTAACCTAAGCGTCGTCCAGCTCGTCTGGTGGCGGCGGTGCGGCGGTTTCCCTGCTGCGCTTGAGGCGGTAGCTGTCGCCGTTCATCTCCAGGATGTGGACGTGATGGGTGAGCCGGTCCAGCAGGGCGCCGGTCAGGCGTTCCGAGCCGAAGACCTCGGTCCACTCGTCGAAGGGCAGGTTGGTGGTGACCATGACGGAGCCCCGCTCGTAGCGCTGGCTGAAGACCTCGAAGAGGAGTTCTGCGCCGGTGGGGGACAGGGGCACGAAGCCCTGTTCGTCGATGATCAGCAGGCTGAGGCGGGACAGCTGCCGCTGCAGGTTGAGCAGCCGTTTCTCGTCCCGGGCCTCCATCAGCTCGTGGACCAGGGCGGCGGCCGTGGTGAAGCCCACGGACATTCCCCGCTGGCAGGCGGCGAGGCCAAGGCCCAGGGCGACGTGGGTCTTGCCGGTGCCGCTGTTGCCGACGGCGATGACGTTCTCCCGGCGCTGGATGTATTCGCAGCGGGCCAACTCCATCACCAGTTGTTTGTTCACCGAGGGGATGGCCGTAAAGTCGAAGGTGTCCAGGCTCTTGACGGCGGGGAAGCGGGCGGCGCGGATCCGGCGCTGCACCATGCGCTGGTGACGGTCGATGAGTTCCAGCTCGGCCAGGCGCAGCAGGTACTGGGGGTGGTCCACGCCCTCGGCGGCGCACTGGGCAGCCATCTTCCCGTACTCCCTCAGGAAGCTGGGCAGCTTCAGTTCCTTCAGGTGGTGTTCCAGGAGCAGGGTGGACCGCTGGTTCACGCCGCCCTCCCTGGCAGCAGGGCCATGTAGTCCCCGGCGGAGGTGGTGTTCACGCTCACCCTGGGCAGGTAGGGATACAGATCCAGGTCGAGACGGGGCGGCCGTCCCTCCAGCCGGCAGAGCACCAGGTGCTTCACGGCGTCGAAGCTCAGCGCCCCCAGACGGAGGGAGTCCTGCACTGCGGCGTGCACCTCTTCCTGCCTGAAGCTCTCTAGGAGCCGCAGCACCTGGACGAACTCCCGCTTGCCCCTTGGTCCCATCCTGGACTCCAGGAGGCGGCGCAGCGTGGCAAACTCCCCGGGCAGGTCCCACCCCCGCAGGGGCGCCGCCTGGTCCAGGGCGCCCGTCTTCCGCTCCAAGAGCGGCAGGTAGTGGATGGGGTCGAAGACGAAGTCGTCCCGCTGGTAGGAGCGGGGGTGTCGGGCGATGACCTCCGACCCGCAACTGATGACCACCCGGTCCACGTAGCCTTTTATCAGAACGTCGCGGTGACCGTAGGCCACCGGGGCCGAGTAGTCGGTGGTCCGGTACCGCACCAGGGATAGGGAACTGACCCGGCCCGCCCGCTGGTCGCAGGCGTCGTAAGGCGCGGCCGGCAGGGGCAGCAGGGCCTCCAGGTCCCGCTCCATCCGCTGGCCGATACTCTCCGTGTGGCCCCGGAGCAGGGCGTCCATGCGCGCCAGGCAGCGCCGCTCCAGGTGGGCGTTCAGCGCCTCGAAGCTCTCGAAGGACGGGATGGGCACCAGAAAGTTGCGGCGCACGTAGCCCACCATGCCCTCCACCTTCCCCTTGTCGTTGCCCTTCCCGGGCCTGCCGAACCGGCCCTCGAACAGGTAGTGGGACTGGAGCTCGGTGAAGGCCCGGGTGCGCTTTCGCCGGCCGTCCCCCAGGATCCTGGCCACCGCCAGCCTGGTGTTGTCGTAGAGGATGCTCTGGGGCGCCCCGCCCAGGAATGAAAACGCCGAGACATGGCCGTCCAGGAAGGCCTCGGTGGTCTCCGCGGGGTAGGCCTTGATGAAGCAGCCGTCGCTGTGGGGCAGGTCCAGGACGAAGTAGTGGGCCTTCTGCTCCACCCCGCCGATGATCACCCGGGCCTCACCGAAGTCGCACTGGGCATGGCCCGGGGCATGGGACAGCGGCACGAACATCTCCTTGGTCCGGCGGCGGCGCTCCCTGACGTAGTCCTTGACGATGGTGTACTGGCCCGCAAACCCGTGCTCGTCGCGCAGCCGCTCGAAGATGCGCTTGGCGGTGTGGCGCTGCTTCCGGGGAACACCGAGGTCGCCCTCGAGGATGCGGTCGATGACGCCGGTGTAGGGCTCAAGCTTGGGCCTTCGGGGAGGAGTCTGCCGCCGGTAGCCCGGCGGCATCGAATAGGCCAGCATCTTGCGCACCGTATCCCGGTGCAGACCGAACACTCGGGCAGCCTCCCGCGTGCTCATCCCGTCCACCATGCAGGCCCGGCGCACTCGAACGTACAGCTCCACTTGGTACATCCTTCACACATTCCATCGAGTTGCCTCGAACTCTATGGAAGGCGGCGGGTGGTACGGTTTTGCAGCGCCACTCTCGAACGCTCACCCCCGCCTCGCCGGTACAGTATTACTCCGCCCTTTACAGCCCGAGCGGGTCGCACAAATTCGCCGCGCCGCGCTGCCCCGCGCTGGCGGCGAACACGACCTATTTCGTCGTGATCGAGTCGTTGGACACGGTGGCGACGAGGTCGTTGAGCGTCACGGGCAGCGGCGACGAAGACAGCGCCGCCGCGGGCTGGTCGGTCGCGGATCACGGCCGCCGCCTTGAGCGCGGGACGTGGACGCGAGTCTCCGCTGGGAGCCTGATGATTGCGGTGGACGGCGACATCGCCCCGCTGCCCTCGGCGCCGGTCGTCTTCAGCTACACGGTCGCGCCCTCTGACGAATCGAGTCCCGACGGCGTGGCGGTCGGCGATCCGGACTCGGACGGGAACACGATCGAGCTCAACGGCGGCGCGATCACGATCCGTTCCGGCGGCGGGACCTTCCCGCTCGACTACACGGCGCTGTTCGCCGACGCCGAGCACCTGGTCAACTGGGCGCGTCCGACGCTGGTCTCGGCGGCGACGTCGAAGGACGGCAAGCGGGTGCGGCTGACCTTCAGCGAGGATCTGGGCCGCAGCGGGCGGCCGCCGACCTCGCTGTTCACGCTCAAGGTGGACGGCGCCGAGGCGGCGCTGACCGGCATCGGGATCGACGCCGCCGTCGTCGACAGCGAGACCTGGACCGTGGACGCCCCGCTCGAGGCGCCGCAGAGCTGGGCGTTCACCCCGTCCGGGCTGAGCCCCGGCGACCAGTTCCGGCTGCTGTTCGTGACCTCGACCAAGCGCGACGCCACCTCGACCGACATCGACGACTACAACACCTTCGTGCAGACCGCGGCCGCCGCCAGCCACGCCGACATCAGCCACGGCTTCTACGCGGTCGCCTCGACGGCTGACGACGACGCCCGCGACAACACCAAGACGACGGGCACGGGCGTCCCCATCTACTGGCTGGGCGGCAACAAGCTGGCCGACAACAACGCCGACTTCTACGACGGCACCTGGGACGACGAGAACAACGTCACCGACGAGTCCGGCTCGGCGTACACCGATCTCGGGGCTCCGCACAATGTGTGGACAGGGAGCGACGACTCCGGAACCGGCTACACCAGTCCCGTTCTTGGTAGTGAGGTTAGGCTGTCGCGGGTGCTCGGCACATCCGCTTCTGGAGGGGCCGGACTCGGGGGACTCAACCTCCCCGCCGGTCTTGCCATGGTCGCCACGATTCCCAACCCCATCTATGGGGGGAACGAAGACGGAACCAGCAATAGCGCGCCCCTCTACGGCCTCTCCCTGCCCTTCGTGGTTTCGGCGACCGCAGTCGAGCCGCCTTCGGCAGACGAGACGCAGCTGGTCGGCAGCGTCGTCACGCTGGAGTTGGTCACGCCGCTGACCTCGTCGGCGCAGGTGGTGACGGTCAGCTACGACGATCCGCGCCTCGGGGACGACAGCAACGTGATCGAGGACCTGGTCGGCAACGACGCGCGCTCGTTCACGAACCGGCCGGTGCTCAACCGCTTCGCCTTCGCGCCGCCGGCGGTCGAGGTGCCGGCCGACTGGCCGCTGGTCCCCGAGGGTCTGCCCGCCGGCGCGCCCTTCCGGCTGCTCTTCGTCACCTCCACCGAGCGCGACGCGACCTCGGCCTACATCGAGGATTACGACGACTTCGTGCAGAACGCGGCGGGCGCCGGCCACGAGTCGATCCGCGAGTACCGCGACGGCTTCCTCGCGCTCGCCTCGACGGCCGAGACCGACGCGCGGGACAACACCGCGACCACGGGCACGGGCGTGCCGATCTACTGGCTCGGCGGCGCCAAGCTGGCCGATAACTACGACGACTTCTACGACGAAAGCTGGGACGACGAGGTCAACGCCCGCGATGAGTCCGGCGATCGGCGCAGCGTCTCGGGGCCGGCCGACGCCCCCTGGACGGGCAGCAACCACAACGGCACGGAGGCGATCGTGAATGTCGATTCGCGGGGCCTCGGCGGCGCCACCGGCACGGCGGCGATCGGGGCGCCGGGCAACGTCGGCTCGGGCATCGGCCCGCTGAACGGCGGGGCCGAATCGCGCAGCGAAGATCGCCCGCTCTACGCGCTCTCGCAGGTCTTCGTGGTCGAACCGCTGGCCGTGCCGACCGGCTCGGCGATCATCCCCGATGGGCTGAGCGACGGCGACCAGTTCCGGCTGCTCTTCCTCACCTCGACCACGAGCGACGCCCTCTCGTCCGAGATCGACGATTACAACAGCTTCGCGCAGACCGCGGCGGCCGCCGGCGTCGCCGGGATCCAGGCCTTCGCGGGCGAGTTCCGCGCGGTCGTCTCGACGGCCGATACCGACGCTCGCGACAACACCTGGACGACGGGCGAGGGCGTGCCGATCTACTGGCTCAGCGGCGCCAGGCTGGCCGGCGACTACGCCGACTTCTACGACGGCAGCTGGGACGACGAGACCGGCGCGACCGACGAGACGGGCAGTCCGCGCGGCATCGCCGGGGACGCCGACTCGCCCTGGACGGGCAGCAACCACGACGGCGCCGAAGAGGTCAGCATCCAGGGCTCGCACGGTCTGGGCGGAGACGCAAGCACGGGCACGGTGGTCGGCCAGCTCAACGCCGAGGTCTCGGGCGACGGTCCCCTGGACGCCGATCTGAAGCCGAGAAGCGAAACGCGCCCGCTCTACGGCCTCTCGCCGGTGCTGGTCGTCCGCGACATCCTGGACGCCCCGCCGGCCGCCCCGACCGGCCTCATGGCGACGCCCGGCGACGAACAGGTGTTGCTGCGCTGGACGCTGCCCGCCTCGGACGGCGGGCGCGCGATCACGCGCTACGAGTACGAGCAGGACGGGTCCGGGATCTGGATCTCGACGGGCAGCACGGCCGCCAGCTACCTGGTGATCGGCCTGAACAACAGGCAGAGCTACACGTTCCGCGTGCGGGCGGCCAACAGCATCGGGTCGGGCGCCGCCTCCGGCCCATCGGAACCCGTCACGCCGGCCAAGGCGCCGGACGCGCCGACGGGTCTGAGAGCCGACCCCGGCGACAGACAGGTGGAGCTGACCTGGACGGCGCCGGCGTCGGACGGCGGTTCGGTGATCACCGGCTATGAGTACGAGCAGGACGAGTCCGGAATCTGGAACTCGACGCAGAGCACGGACCTCAGGCACACGGTGACCGGTCTGGTCAACGGCCAGAGCTACCGGTTCCGCGTACGGGCGCTCAACGATGTCGGAGAGGGCGCGGAGTCGGCCGCCTCGGCGAGCGTCACGCCGGCCACGCAGGCGGACGCGCCGACGGACCTGAGCGCCCTGGCCGGCGACGGGATCGTGGATCTTGACTGGACGGCGCCTGAGTCGGACGGCGGGGTGCCGATCACGCACTACGAGTACCAGCAGGACTTCGGGGCATGGACCTCGACGGGCAGCGCGGACACCAATCAACGGGTGCCCAACCTGACCAACGGTCAGACCTACACGTTCCGCGTGCGGGCGCGGAACCGACTCCCCGACGCGAGCGCGGAATCGAATGTCGCATCGGTGACGCCGACGGCCGAGCCCATGCCGCCGCACGCGCCGTCGGACTTGGTCGCGCGGCCGGGCCACGAGTCGGCCAGGCTCAGTTGGAACCAGACGGGCGCGATCGTCACGGACTACGAGTACGAGCTGGACGGGTCGGGCGACTGGATCGCGACGGGCAGCACGGACAAGAGCTACACGGTGAGGGGCCTGAACAACCGCCAGCTCTACCGGTTCAAGGTGCGGGGAGTCAACGACGACGGGAATGGGCCGGCCTCCGCTGAGGCGCAGGCCACGCCGAACGCCCAGCCGCCGGACCCGCCGACGGACCTGAAGGCCGTGGCCGGCGACGGGCAGGTGACGCTGACCTGGACGGCGCCGAAGTCGGACGGCGGGACGGCGATCACGCACTACCAGTACGAGCAGAACGGCAACTGGCACTCGACGGTCCCCCGGGACAGCACGGACACGACCTACACGGTGACCGGCCTGACCAACCAACGGACCTACCGGTTCCGGGTGCAGGCCTTCAACGAGTCCCAGGCGGGGCCGAGCACGCCCTCGAAGGTTGCGGAGGCCAGGCCGACGGGGCCCACGCCGCCGGACGCGCCGACGGGCCTCAGCGCCGTGGCCGGCGACGGACGGGTCGAGCTGAGCTGGACGGCGCCTGAGTCGGACGGCGGATTCAGGATCACGGGCTACGAGTACGAGCAGAACGGGTCGGGCGACTGGATCCCGACGCGCAGCACTGCCGCCAGCCGCACGCTGAGGGGCCTGGAGAACGGCCGGGAATACACGTTCCGCGTGCGGGCGATCAACCGCCTTGGGCCGGGCGCCGCATCCGACCCGTCGCAACCCGTCACGCCGGCCAGGGCGCCGGACGCGCCGACGATGCTGGTGGCCGTCGCCGGCGACGAACAGGTCGAGCTGAGCTGGACGGCGCCCGCCTCGGACGGCGGCTCGGTGATCACCGGCTACCAGTACGAGCAGGGCGATGGGAACTGGATCTCGACGCAGAGCACGGACGCCGACCACACGGTGACGGGCCTGGTCAACGGTCGGAGCTACACGTTCCGCGTGCGGGCGATCAACCGCCTTGGGCCGGGCGCCATATCCGGCCGATCGGACCGCGTCACGCCCGCCAGAGCGCCGGACCCGCCGACGGGTCTGAGCGCCCTGGCCGGCGACGGGTTCGTCGAACTCGATTGGACCGCGCCGGAGTCGGACGGCGGGCTGCGGATAATTCACTACGAGTACGAGCAGGACGGGATCTGGGCCTCGACGGGCAGCGCCGCCGCCAGCTACCGGGTTCCCAATCTGACCAACGATCAGCGCTACGGCTTCCGCGTGCGGGCCGTGAACGGTCTCGGCGCGAGCGCGGAATCGAACTTCGCAGACGCCACGCCGACGGAGACACTCGTGGCGCCGGACCCGCCGGCGAACCTACAGGCCGAGGCCGGCCACCAGTCGGTGAGGCTCAGTTGGGACCAGACGGGCGCCATCGTCACGCGTTACGAGTACGAGCTGGACCTGTCGGACGACTGGATCGCGACGGGCGGCAAGTCCAAGACCTATACGGTGACCGGCCTGACCAACGATCAGAGCTACACGTTCCGCGTGCGTGCGGTCAACAGCGCCGGTACGAGCCCGTCCTCCACTTCGCGCTCGGCCACGCCGGAGGCCCAGCCGCCGGACAAGCCGACGGACCTGAAGGCCAGGGCCGGCGACCAGCAGGTCACGCTGACCTGGACAGCGCCGAAGTTTGACGGCGGGATGGCGATCACGGACTACGAGCACCAGCAGGACAGTGGGATATGGATGTCGACGGGCAGCACGGCCACCAGCCACACAGTGCCCGGCCTGACCAACGGCGATACCTACGAGTTCCAGGTGAGGGCCGTCAACGATGTCGAGCCGAGCCTGCCCTCGGCGTTGGTCAGGGCCACGCCGGGCACGACGCCGGGCCGGCCGGGCGGCGGTGGTGGTGGTGGCAGCAGCAGCGGCGGTGGCGGCGGTGGCGGAGGAGGCGGAGCGCTTCAGAACCGGTCGCCTACGTTCACCGACGGCGCCACGACCAACCGCTCGGTAGCCGAGAACACGCCCGCGGGAGCGGAGATCGGGGAGCCCGTCGCGGCCACGGACCGCGAGGACGACACGCTGACCTACACCCTGCGCGGCGCTGACGCCGAGTCCTTCGACATCGACCCCGCCACCGGCCAGCTGCTCACGAAAGCCCCCCTGGACCACGAGGCCACGTCCGCCTACTCGGTCATCGTGGCGGTCTCCGACGGCAAGAGCTCATCCGGCAGGGACAGCGACACGCGGGACGACTCCATCACGGTGACCATCGATGTCGAGAACGTGGACGAGCCGGGCGCGGTCGCCCTGTCGTCCCACCAGCCCCAGGTCGCCGTCGCGCTCACCGCGACGCTGACGGACCCCGACGGCGGCCTCGACCGCGTCACGTGGCTGTGGGAGCGCTCCGCCGACCAGGCCGCCTGGACCGGGGTCGACGGGGCCGCGTCGAACAGCTACACCCCGGTCGGAGGCGACCTCGGCAGCTATCTGCGGGCGACGGCGTCGTATGAGGACGGCCACGGGCTGGGTAAGAGCGCGGGGACCGTCACCGGCGACCCCGTGCTGGTCAACACCGTCCCCCGGTTCCCCAGCCTAGCGATAACGATCGAGGTGGAGGAGGGCTCCGGCGACGCGGAGTCCGGCGGGGCCGGGGCGCCGGTTGCGGCCGCTGACCCCGACGGCGACACGCTCACGTACTCCCTGAGCGGCGCCGACGCGGCGGTCTTCGACATCGACGCGTCCACGGGGCAGCTGTGGAGCAACGCTCCCCTCGACTACGAGGCCCAGGCGAACTACACGGTCGTGGTGTCGGTCCGCGATAGCAGGGACTTCAACGGCGACCCCGACACGGCCGTGGACGCCTCCGTCGCGGTGACCATCGCCGTCGTCAACGTGAGCGAACCGGGGGCGCTCATCTTGCTGTCGTCCGAACCTCGCGTCGGCGTCCCCTTCGCGGCCCGTCTGACCGACCCGGACGGCATCGTGGGCGAGGTGGTCTGGCAGTGGGAGCGCTCGCGCGACGGGAACCCGTGGTCGAACTCGTGGAGGACCATCAGTGGGGCCGAGTCGGCGGCCTATGCCCCGGTTGAGGCCGACCTGGGCTACTACCTGCGGGTCACGGCGTCCTACGCCGACGGCCACGGGCCTGACAAAATCAGGCAGGCGATCTCCGGCGCCGCCGTCATGGAGAACACCGGCCCGGTGTTCTCCGACGCCCCCAATGGCGTGTTCGAGGCGAGCGTGGCGGAGAACACCGGCGAGGGCGAGGCCGTGGGCGATCCGGTCGCGGCCACGAGCCCCGACAGCGGCGCGTTGACCTACGTGCTCGGCGGCGCGGACGCGGCCCTGTTCGCCATCGATGAGCAGACGGGGCAGATCAGGGTGGGCGCCGGGACGGCGCTGGACTACGAGGCGGACAGGAACGTCTACGAGGCGACCGTCACTGCCGCGGACTCATCGGGCCTCAGCGCGACCGTCGCCGTGATCATCAGCGTAACCGATGTGGACTTGGGTCCCTACGACGTCGACAAGAACGAAGTGATCGACCGTGACGAGGCCATCGCGGCGGTGGCCGACTACTTCGCCAACCGTATCACCAGGGATGAGGCTGTAGCCGTCGTCCAGCTCTACTTCGCCGGCTGATCCGATGGGCTTGGGGGAGCGAGGGCGGTAGGAGGAGGAGACTGACATCCGCCTTCTCGACCGGGCAGATGAGACCGCTGCGCTAGCGCGGGACCCGCAGGATTCGGCGTCTAGGACTAACCCAGAGTCCATTACGTGAGCAGCGACCCGCCAAGTAGCGAACCCGCACGAGTGATACGGTCGACCCGTATCACTCGTGCGCAGTTGGAGTTCGAGGGTCCGTTGCCGCCGCCTGCCCTTTTCCAACAGTACGAATCGGTGCTTCCTGGCGCGGCAGACCGCATCATGCGGATGGCAGAGCAGAACTCGCCCCGCCGGGGGCGTCGGCGGAGATGCAGGGCACCGAACTCACGAGTGAAATAGCGCGCCGACGAGATTCATCCCACAATCAACCCCACGCGACGGGCACGACGGGGCCGATTCCGGGGCCGCTGTACCGTCGGGGGAACACCCCTCGGCACTCAGGCCCTACTACTCGCCATGCCGACAGCCATTAGAACTTCGCGACGGCTGTGCCGTGGTCGGACGGAGAGGAGTCTCCCGTGTCTACCCACCAGAGTCCACTGCCAAAGGAGTAGATGACCTCGCCATCGCCAGTCTGCATTGCGACCCATTCCCCTCCGCGTAGGGTTGGTGAGTCGGTACTAGGGGGTACGCCAAGCCCTGCGAACGGGAGTAGACTAGGCATAGGGGGTATTGACAATGCCCTTCACTCGGAGTATTCAGGCGAAGCGTCCACCCTCCGCCCCTTTGGTAGGGGGCCAACCGGAGAGAGGATGTCACTGCTGATTCGCATAGGTCAGACCTTTGCCGCCTTCTTCTTGGTGAACGGGTGGATAGCCAACTAGTGTCGCATGGACTCTGACCAGCACGAGGAGCACAACACTTGGTGACGCCTCTCTGTGGATCATATTCGGGCGAAGCTGATTGAAGGAGAGTTGCCATGCCCAACCCCCAGCGCAAGCCTAGTCGTCCAGCCAGACAGATGCTAGGGCCGAGGAAGCCCGTCGCCGGGCGCTTCATGCAGAAGTGGCGCAGGGCGTCATCCCCCCAACGCGACTGAGAGTTCCCATTCTTGGCACGGGCAGCCCTAAGCGCCCGGAAGGAGAGTCGCGCCCCTAGAAGGGGCCTACATGGGAGTGTACCCGCGATGAACAGTCAGAGCATTGAAGAGGCGCATGACGCGCGGCAGGTTGCCAACGAGTTCCTTAGTCTGGCCGAAGAAACTAATATCCCTCTGACCCCACTACAGGTTCAAAAGCTCGTCTACTTCGCCCATGCTTGGCAATTGGGCCTGTACGGCAAACCCCTGATTGATACCGAGTTTGAGGCGTGGCGATATGGCCCAGTCGTGCCCGTCGTCTACTTCGGACTATCTCATTTTAGAGGTGGCACCATCGAACCTAAGTACCGTCTGCCACTTCACCGGGACGATGTCAAACGGTTCTCTGAGCAGGAAAACGATGTCATTCGACAGGTCTTTCAGAAGTATGCCCGATTCAGCGGCCTACAGCTATCGGCAATGACTCATGCAAATGGCACTCCTTGGGACCAAGCGGTGTCTAAGAGGCAGTTCTACATTCCGAACAAGATGATCAAACGGTACTACGCAGACCAGGCGAAGAAAGCCGCGCATGGAAGATGACGACAAGAAAGTCGTCCCGGATGTGGAACCTGCACCAGAACCAGTTGGGCCTGCCCGAGAGGAAGAATGGTCCAGCCCAGCTCAGGCCCAGGCCCTAGGACACCAGCAGTGGATTGATGAGTTGCATCGAACCCGGCTGGTCGGTATTCGATCTGTCCGCAGCCTCTTACCACTCGCCATACGCGGCATATTCATTTCCGTTGTGCTTGTCATGCTCATCGTCGTCGGCACTTATGTGATCCACCTGTTCATCCCGCAATTCGGATGGCTCGACGAGGAGCAGGAAAAGCGGTTGTTTTCGGGATACTCATCTTTCGCGCAGGTGGCGTTCCCCATAGTGGCGATTCTCTTCAGTCCGTGGGTGAGAAGGATAAGGAAACCAAACTCTGACCAATCTGACGACTGAGTTTTCCTTCGAGGCCCGAAGGGCTGTCTTCTTGTCGACCTAGCCAGTGAACAGCGCGTACACGAAAGCTCCGGCGACCAGCGCGATCATCAACACTGGCCGACGGCGGGACCGTGACGACACGAGGGCAAGCTGCAATGGGAAGACGGGCCTGCTGTCGAGGTTACCCGTCCGGCGTCACCGAGTACCGGCGTCATGGACGCCCCCAAGCGGTCATTCTCAACCCACCGCTCCCCCAATACCACTGTGGTCGTCACATTCGGGGCGAACGCTCGGGCCCGAGCCGCGTTAGAGGCCGCCCTGCGGGAAGGAGCCTCGATCGAGGACGCCGTTGCCCCAGCTAGGGCAGCGCTGTAGGTAGGGGAGTAGACCGAGATAGTTCCCTTGCCCGTTTTGCAAACGGATTTGCAAACGTGCTCGGCATGACTCCACAGGCCCTAACAGGCTTCTACAGGTGGACGGGGGCGTAAATCCGGGCTAGGGATGCCTCTAGATGCCTCTAGATGGCCCTCAATACCAGAGGGGGAGACTGACATCCGCCTTCTCGACCGGGCAGATGAGACCGCTGCGCTAGCGCGGGACCCGCAGGATTCGGCGTCTAGGACTAACCCAGAGTCCATTACGTGAGCAGCGACCCGCCCAGTAGCGCGCAGTTGGAGTTCGAGGGTCCATTGCCGCCGCCTGCCCTTTTCCAACAGTACGAATCGGTGCTTCCTGGCGCGGCAGACCGCATCATGCGGATGGCAGAGCAGAACCCGCCCTGCCGGGGGCGTCGGCGGAATGAAGGGCAACCGAACTCACGAGTGAAATAACGCTCCGACGAGGTTCATCCCACAATCAACCCACGCGACGGGCGAATCGAGACCGTGCAGATCAGGCTGACGCCGGCGGAGCCAGCGCGTTGCCGCCCGGTAGAACCTCTCGTCGGCGGTCCAAAGCTCGCACCCGAAGCTCTCCGCCAACGCCAGATAGTGGGCGTCGTAGGCCGCATTCTGCTTGAGCTGGCTTGCCGGTTGCATCCCACGAGCGCATCCACGGGACCGAGGACTACCTGCTCCGGGTCGACGACCCGTGACGGTCCATCGACGAGGCTATCTTCTCGCAGAAATCGCTCAACTGGATGTTCTCGGACAACGCCCTAGGCTATGGCGACGTGGACAAGGGCATCGCCGTGAACACCAAGCCCCCCCTCATGGAGATCCTCCCGCGGTTTGTCCCGGTCGTCGAGGTCATCGGCGGGATTCTGGTGCTCATCATCACTCTAGGATGGGGGTGTGTTCGCGCGCGAACACTTAGGGGAGCATCCATCCCCCCCCGTTTTTGCAAACGGATTTGCAAACGTGCTCGACAGGGCTCGACACCCCCCTGACAGGGTTCTACAGGTGGACGGGGACAAATATCCGGGCTAGGGACGCTTCTAGATGCCTCTAGATGGTCTCAGTGCCGGGTTAGGAGAGGGAGCTTCGATCAGGAAAGTGTTGGCGTTGGTGGCGGTCGCCGTGGCGGTTGTCGGAGTCGCGGGCCTGTTGCATTCCGGTCCCGTGGAGGCGACGTCGCACAGCGCCGTCCGGTCCTTCTCCGCTCCGTGGGTCCTTCCGGGCGGCGCGTTGGAGGTCACGGTCACCGCCGCCGGATACGACGGATTGGGCCAGGTCGTGGAAACGCTGCCCGCCGGGTTCAGCTATACGGGCTCCGACCTGTCCGAGGCCGCCGTGGCGGTCGAGGGCCAGACCGTCGCCTTCACGTTGCTGGGGGACGAGCGCTTCACGTATGCGGTCGCCGCTCCCAGCGCGGAGGGCGCCTACGCCTTCTCCGGGGTCCTGCTGGACGCGGACAAGGTCGCAGCGCCGGTTGGCGGCGATTCCAGCATCAGGGTTGGTCCGGCTCCCACGCCGACCCCGCAGCCCCCGCAGCCCACGGCCACGCCGACGCCAGCGCCCACGGCCACACCGACCCCGGAGCCGACGGCCACACCGACCCCGGAGCCGACGGCCACGCCGACCCCGGAGCCCACGGCTACGCCCACCCCGGAGCCGACGGCCACGCCGACCCCGGAGCCCACGCCCACGCCGACCCCGGAGCCCACGGCGACCCCGGAGCCCACGGCCACGGCCACGCCGACCCCGGAGCCCACGGCCACAGCGACGCCGGAGCCTCCGACCGCCACCCCCATTGCCGCCGCGGCGCCGGAACCCACCCCCACGTTGGCTCCCCCGCCCCCGCCTCCGGTCCCGGAACCGGAGGAAGGTCCGCCACTAGGGTTGATCGCTCTGATAGGCGCCGGGGCCGTCTTGGCGGTAGTCGCCGTCACCGCATACGTCCGCAGACGGCGGCGGTAGCTTGAATTGACGGACGGCGAACGAAAACGGACCAGAGGGGCGACATCACCGGAGACGACTTCCGGTTGTCCTTCGGGAGGACAGAAGTCCATGCCTCGACAGCGCTTGCACCATGGGAGAGCGGCCTACACGTGCTTCCGGCGACCTCCCCCAGCGCTTGGAGTGCTTCTAAGGAAGCCTCGGGTCTGTCGTGGGCCGAGACGGCCCGGCGTCTTTGGACCTATCCCTTCACCAATCAGGCGGCGGCGGGCTGGGGTCAGGCCCGACGCGCAGCATCTCCTAGCGCTGTCGGACTTGGCCGACGGCCTGGAACTCGGCCGCCGGCTGCGCACGGAGAGAGTCCGGCGCGTAGTCCGGCACGGGATGTCTGACTTAGCAGAGAGGAACTCGGAGGACTTGCCGAGCCAACCGGCCTGCCTCGATGGGGACTCTTGCACCGGCGAAACGGCATATCGGCGCGGCGACTGGCCGCCCAAGGCGTGGTCATGGCGGCGGTGGGCGCTCTCACCACCCTGGTGGCCGACACCGGCCCAAGGCACAACGGAAGGGCAAGCTCAACAACATGCGCCCAGCCAATCACGGCGCAGCCGATTCCCATAACCAAGGGGCCATATGCACCGGGGACAGCAGGAAGTTCTCCAACAGACGGGGGATAGATGTTTCCGGGCCGGACGGCTAGACCGGGCGGGTGGACGGCGCTTGGCTTTCCAGGCAACAAGAAAGGCCCGCACATGCGGATGGTCAGACAGGGGGCGGTGAGAAAACGGGGTTTGCCTGCGCACTGCGCGGCTGACGACTAGGCCCTCCTGCGGAGGGGATTGCGGCCGTCCGTGAGCAGGACTAACGCCATGCCGAGACAGCGCACTCACAACGGGAGAATCACCTAAAACTTCCCCGACGACTTCCCGCATCGCTTGGAGCGGTTCAAGGAGGAGTCCGGCCTGTCGTGGGCGGAGATCGCCCGCCGCCTGGGGACCCATCCCTACACCGTAAGGCGGTGGTGGAAGAAGGGGATGCTTCCCAGCACGCGGCACATGAAATGGCGCTGCTGATGCTGGCGCACGCACTGGGTCTCGGCCGCCTGTTCACCGAGTAGTGGGGCCATGGGAGGCGGGTTCAACCGGCTGGAGCAGCAGGGCCTTAGACGCTAAGAGGCCCCCTACATGGGCCCCACGGCAATGCGCAGGGGCTGTTCTGTCCCAGATAGTTCCGAGGGTCGTTCATCATTGCCAGCCGGCGAACTGCAACAGCCTCATCACCGACGCCCGCTCTTCAAGCAGCGGTGACCTCGACCTTCAAGTTATGGCCCAACTCCCTAAGGGCTTGTTGGACCCGATCCATGTTCGAGCGGTCGTCAGGGTTGGCCATCTTGCGCACCGCCGCCTCGCTGATGCCGAGCCTGTTGGCAAGGTCAGCTCTGCTGACGCGCTGAGCCTTCATGGCCGAGTACAGCGCCAGCTTGGCCGCAACCACGCTCGGCACCGCCACGGACACCTGCCCTTCCTCTATGTCGCTGGGCATCGGAATCTCCCACTCCTCGTGGACGTATCCGGCAAGAGCAGTAGCGAGTGCGTCCTCGGCCATCGCCAATGCCTCGGCATGGTCACTCCCGCCGGTGATGGCCTCTGGCACATCGCGGAAGGTGACCACGAAACCTCCGTCTTCATCGGGGGTCAACTGGCATGGATACGCGTAGATCATGTTCAGAACTCTCCCCGGTCGATGTCCAACTGGCGTAGCACCGCGGCCAATACGCCCTTCTTCAACTCCCCGCGTGGCAACGTAGCGAACCGGCCTCCGACGTAGACTCTCCCATGACTGCCCTTCCCATGCTTGGGGTCGAAGCGGAATCTCTGTCCTGTACGCCGGGCATAGTCCCTCGCGCGCCCGATGAACTCCTGGCTGGTCACGCGTTGATTATCCTACCTTGAGGGAGTGAGGAACAACCCGAACTCGACCGCTGGGGGCATTCCCGCGCACCCCCTCCCTGCACGAGCCTGTCCCATTAGTTAGGGGATGTTGGCTGAGACGTGGGCGAACAGGAAATGGGGGGGTGACGGCGAGGGCGCGGTCTGATGGGCAGACAGCGCGTCCGCAGCGCCCCGCTCCTCACCTTGGCTGCGAGGGGCGCAATCGGCCCCTCAACCGCCCCTGATGGGTTGCGTCCATGCAGGGCGGCGTCCTCCAGACCCCCACGCGGTGCAGGCTCTTGAGATTGAACCCCGTCGCAAGGAGACTCCATTCAGCAAGGACGTTCCCGTGGCCCCGCAGGAGGAACCGTCTGGCCCCGTGACCTTCCTTGAGGATGCCGAAGGGCGGCTCGATCAGGACCTGGCGGCGGCGGTACCGCTCCTTGGCCGAGCTCGTGGCCATGCGCGCGTTGTGCCGCTGCAACAGGGGCTCGTATTCGCTCACCCGTATGCTCCGGCCCCGGCCCGAGGTCGTGCATCTCCCGAACGCGGGGCAGGCGCGGCATGCGGCGGCCAGGGCCTGATAGCGCCGGAGGGCGTAGCCATTCTCGTGGATGAACGAGTCCTTATAACTGAGCGTCTCCCCCTCCGGGCAGAGGTAGGCGTCGGTCTCGGGGCGGGAGATGAAGTGGGCTTTGTGGTAGGGAGAACGACGCTTGCGGTCCTGGGCGCTCGGCATCAGGACCTGGTGGCCGGCCGCGTCGCAAGCGGCAAGGTTGGCCCCCGAGTGGTATCCGGCGTCGGCGAGGGTCACTCCCGCTCCGCCCTGCCCCAGGTTGTCCGCCGAGGCCTCGATCATCGGAACGAGCTGCGGGTGGTCGTCGGGGCCGGCCGCGAGCCCCACCGCCGCGATGAGCAGCCCCCCGCCACCCTCATCCGGCGGCTTCAGCCCCGCCGCGACGGCCTGGGCGTTGTAGCCCACGACGAACCCCCCGCCCCGGATGCTGAGCAGTCCCGCGTCCGGGTCCGTCAGGTTCGTGTACCGCGGCCCGTCCTCCTCCTCCACGCGAGCGATCGCCTCGCTCACCCGCCGGCGGAGCGCCTCGGCCCGGGCGAGGTCTTCGGGCAAACGGGCCGGCGGCGGGTCGCCCCCGGTGGCGTTCGCCGCTTCCACACGGGCGAGGACCCCCCGCAGTCCGTCGCTGTCGTAGACGCGGGCCCTCGATGCGTTCCCCGCGATCTTGGTCCCATCCACCGCTTGGAGGACGAGGTCCACCAGATCGGCTTTGACGGCAACCTGCACGGTGCGCCGCAGCAGTCCCCGCATCGGGTCCCGGTGGGCCTTGTAGAAGCGCCAGAGGGTGTTGTGGTCGGGCTGCTGCATGCCCGCCAGCCACAGAAAGGGGATCTGGTCGCGGCAAGCCGCTTCCAGCTTGCGCGATGACCGCACCCCCGTCATGAACCCGTAGAGCCAGATGCTGAGCAGGGCGCGGGGGTGATAGGCGCCCGCGCCCATCGGGGCCCCTTCCAGGTCCATCTCCAACGACGCCCACGCCTCACCGTCGAGGCCATCGACGAAGGCTGCGACGAACCGGGCCGGGTGGTCGGCCCCGATCAGCTGGTCCAGGGTCGGCGGCAAGAGCCACCCCTGCTCCCGATTGAATGGCCGTAGCGGCATCGCGCCCTCCCTGCAGCTTCCTTATCTCCCACCTTAGCCCGCCACAAACCAACGCTTCAATCCGAAATCACTGAGTTCTGAGACAGGCTCGCACGCGGAGAGGATTGGCGCCCGACGCCCTAGGTGCAGTTCCCAGGGACCTATCCCTACACCGTAAGGCGGTGGTGGAAGAAGGGGATGCGTCCCGGCACGCGGCACATGATGGCGCTACTGCACGTGGCCGGCAATCACTGGGTCTCGGCCGCCTGTTCACCGAGTAGGGAGTGGCCCGCCGGTGAGGGGCTGCGACCGCAGCCCCTTAAACGTAAAAAGGGCGCACATATGGGTGAGAGGGCCGGTCTCCTAGCCCAGGGAGGGCGCCAGACCGGTCTCCCGTAGGAGTGTGTCCGCAAGCCGGCGATACTCATCCGCCTCGTCCAGCCTGCCCTCGGCCTCCAAGTCACGGGCGAGGCTCATGGCGAAGGGCGCCGCCAGGGCCTTGCACCGCTCGCAGACGGTCCCAACCTCAAGGCCATCCTTTCGCCGCTCCAGGTAGTAGTCCACGCTCATCCGGTCGTTGGCGGAGGTTTCTTCTCCGCCGAGGGCCCTCTCCACGTTGGCATTGGCGTCGAACAGGTGCGTCTCCATCACTTCACACGTCATCATCTCATGCCTCCTTCTGGTCTCTGGTGTTGCCTTCATAGTGCTATCGTCGTGAACGTTCATCCGCTCTTCTCCTTTCTTAAATAGAAAAACACCGCACACATGCCTTCAGGCGGGGGAGGCCACCGCATCTGCAGCGATGGCCTCCCCCGTACTCTCGCGGCCTGGGCCGTCCGCCTCCGGCCGTCAGAACAGCCGCAGCGCCTCGGGTTGCTGCTGGTATGTCACTCCCTCGGCGGTCCCGGCCTGCGCCGACCCCTGCCCACGCCGGGTCTGACGCCTGGCCGGGGGAGCGGGTCTCGCGTGGGCCGGATGCCTGGGCTCGTCCTCCCACCTGGCCCTCGCCCGTTCGACCACCGCCGGGACCTCCTGCGTCAGCCCGGAGAGGCCCCGGTCGTCGAAGGACTCGATGTATGGGTCCGACGTGGGCTGTTGCACGCCGATGGTGGCCCTGCCTCCCTTGAGAGACACGACGACCTTCAGGTCGTCCGGAGGACCGGCCTGCTCCTCGGCAGCGTCGGAACCCTGCGGGTCCTGTGGGGCGTCCTGTTCATCGGCAACCGCGGCTTCCGTGCCGTCCGCCGCATCGCCGATGGGACTCTCGTCGGCGCTCGGAGCATCCGAGCGGGTTGTTTCCGTTCCGGTTTCGTCGGGCATGGTTGCTCCTTTTCCTTGATGCTTCTCTGACGCTTGCCTAGGCCGCGAGTCTCGACTGTTCCTTGATCTCGCCGAGGGTCATCGGCGCCCAGTAGAGGTCGCGCTCCACGGCGGGGACGCTGCCGAACACGGTCACTTCCGAGAGTTCCGTGAGATCGAAGTAGCCCAATTCAACTTCGAACCCCTCGACGAGGCCGAAGCACGTTCCGGTCTCGGCGTCCCACTCGGTGACGTACCAGCGCCAGCCGTTGTACGGGCTGAACATTTTCACCCTGGCGACGACGGCGTCGGGGTCGTCCGCGCCGTCATTGGCGTACATGGGCGGGATGGTGTCGGCAAGCTCCTTGGTCATCAGCTTGTGCCTGCGGAGCCCGCTGTGGTTGTCCTGCCAGATCGTGGCGTTTCCGTTCTTGTCAGTCATGGCTTCTCCTTCTCCTTGTTGCTTCTCTGGTTGCGTTCACGTGCCGTTGATCGCTAGGCCGATATTTCCCACTCGGAGCCGGGTCCCACCACCCGCGCCACCGCCTCTGGGGTGACGTAGCTCGGTGTGACCGTTCCCATCTCCATGTCCAGGTAGAGGCCCATGAAGGGGCAGGTTCCCGCCGCCATGCGGCGGACCACCTGTAAGACCAGCGACGCCATCATCTGGTTGATGGTCGGGTCCTGGTCGGTGAGGTCGAGGGCGGCCGCGCAGTCCACGTCCGGCGGTCTGGTCGACACGGCGGTCAGCAGGTCGGGCCGCTGCACCGTGGGCGCGGGGAGCAGGGAGCAGGTCTCGCCCGTGAAGGCGGGTTCGTCCCAGGCAATCTCGTCGGCGACATTGCCCACCAATACCTGTCCCCAGTTGGTGTCGTTGCCCGCGTCGATGAGCCACCGATGCGGGTCGCCCGGCAGGCTTTCGGCCATGGCCCGCCGCGCTGCGGCGTTGTCGGCGCAGCCGATGAGCAGGGAGTTCCCGTAGGAGGGAAGGCCGGGGTAGCGGCCCCCATCGGGGCGGGAGTCCTCCTCCCGGAAGGCGTAGACCGAGTAGCCGACGGGCCTCCGGTAGGCCCGCGCCAGCCGGTCGGCGAGGGCCTGGCTCTTGAACTTTCCGACGTCCTCGGGGTAGAAGTTCTGGCGCAGCAGGTTGTGGGGCTCCACCCGGTCGTGGTCGACCAGGACGATGGTGGCCTCCCGCCCCTGGAAGAGGCGGCAGAGGCCCTCGGCCACGAAGCCGCCCGTTCCGCCGCAGCCGACCACGGTGATCCAGGGGTTGTCGAGCAGGAATGCGTTGTCCAGGTAGTAGGGCATCTTCAGTTCACCTCCTTGTCGTTCGATTGGGGTATGCAGTCGGTGTTGCGTGTCGGCCCCGGCCCATCGCCCAAGAGCCGGAGACCCGGCTCCGTGCCGCAGAACACCTGGGGCCAGTCCAGCGGGGCGAAGTGGCCGTAGACCCCGACCCGGAGCCGCAGCTCGGGCCGGGGAGCGTCGAGGCGTCCGGCGACGCCGTAGATGCGGAAGCCCTGCTCGTCCCGGTCGTCGGTGGCCGAGAAGAAGGCGCGGGCGCCTCCGTGGGAGTGGAACTCGGCGACCACCCCTGCGGGGGGCTGGTACGCGAGTCTCGTTGCGGTGCCTGCCTGTGGGGGAACCACCAGCCGGTAGGCATCCCCGCCCCACCGCACGGCGAAGAACCGCTCGGTGTCCGGGGCGTCCTGGAACCAGCGCAGCCCCAGCTCGAAGAGGCAGGCAGGGATGGGGCCGTGGGTGAATTCCACCTTCTCGGCGACGGGAGCGAGCCCGCGAACCGCGCCGGGGGCGACCAGGACCCGCGCCGTCAGGTCGGCGCTCCGGGACTGGACGTAGACGCCCCCCGATCCCAGCACGTAGTCGTAGCCGATGCCCTGGACGCCGGCGAGGCCGCCGGGGTGGTTGACCAGGTAGCCCACCGGCCCCGGCGCCCCGCTAGCGCCGGTAGCCGCGTCTCCCCTCGGAGACCGCCATCGCCTGGCCCACCGTGCACTGGGGAACCAGGTCCTCAACCGGGTATGCAGTTGTTCCATCGAGCTCCTCCCATAGCGCCTGCAGGTTGTCGGGGCGCTTCTTCGAGCGGTCCCGTGAATCGCCGGTCAGCGAGAAGTAGGACTGGAAGAAGGACTCCGGTATCAGTCCCACCTCCTCGGGGAACCGGTGGCTTCCGGGGCAGACCCGCCCGTCCCTGAAGACGTTGAAGGCAGGGGCCCGGAAGAGATGCTGCTCGGGGTCGGTGGGCCGGCTCGTTGCGGCGTAGACCCAGGGCGCGCGGCCCGGCGAGCAGACGAAGACCAGCCCCGGCATCGGGAGCCGGAGCCGGGCGGGAGGCTTGAAGGGCTCCCGTTGCAGGGCCGCGGACCAGACCTGCGGCGGCCGCCACAGGGCCACCACCTGTCCGGTCTCGCCCTGGTTCCACCAGAGGGCATCCTGGGGCAGCAGTCCCGAGGAGGACCCCAGGTGCTGGGTGAACACGTTGGCGATGGCGTCCGCCGAGACGGTCCGCACCCAGGTGGAGTCCTCCTCGAAGCCCCGCAGCAGGATGGTCTCGTTGTAGACCTCCAGCTGCGCCTTGAGCGTGTCCCTGGGCATGTCCGCCGGGCCCGGCAGGGACCATTGGGTTGCGTCGACTTCAACACTCATCGCTATCCTCCCGTGTTTGATTGGGGAGCCGCCCCAGGACGAAGTCCAGCATCTCGGCGAAGCGGCCGGGGAGGTCCTCCTCCAGCCAGTCGGCAAGCTTGCCCACCGCGTCCATGACGGCGGCGGCCTTGCGCCACTCCTCCGTGCCCGCCTCGATCACCTCGTCCTCCCAGGGATCGGAGAACCCCTCGTACATCCCGTCGTCGTAGCTGGCGTCCAGGAAGAAGTTGCCTGTCTCGGCGAAGACCCAGGAGCAGGCTTGCGCCGCCCCCTCGAAGCCGGTCCCCTTGAGCGCCTCGGCGAGGTCGTCCAGGGGTATGCCGCCCTCGGGAATGCGGCGCAGGGTCTCTTGCGGGATGCGGGCGGCGGCCGACTCCAGCCAAGCCACCCGCAGCCCGTCGGGTCCCTCGTAGGAGGAATCGGGGGGCCTGGCCAGGAGGACCATGGCCGAGAGCCCCTCGCGGTAGCCGTCCCACAGCTCGTGGGGGGCGTCGTAGCCGAAGCCCATCAGCTCGAAGGGGATCCCCCTCCGCAGCCAGGTCCAGGGGGGTTCGTCCCCCTCGTCCATGAAGAACTCGAAGAACGGGGCGTAGAGGGGGAAGTGCCGCTCTCCGAAGAGCTGGGCGAAGCGCTCCACCCTCGTGCGTATGTCGGGGGCCGAAAGCGCATCCTCCGCCTCCTGGGGAAAGAGGCGGCGCGCCAGCCCCGCGAACCATGCGTAGTCGTCGGCGTACCCGATCAGCGTGACCAGATCCCGCAGCGACGGCGGACGCCGCAGGAGCAGGTTCGCCAGGCCGCTCAGCTGCGCCGGGGCCGCAGCTGCCATCGCAACGCCTCCAGCAGGCGGCCCGTGGCCGCGGCGTAGTCCTGCGCCTGGACACAGGCCAGCTCCACCTCATGCTGCCGGGCGGCCGCGGCGTCCAGGTCGAAGGCGCCGTCGGGCCGTGTGAGCTCCGCCGTGAGCTCGAGGATTCTCAGGTCCGCCGGCGGGGTCGCTGCCAGCAGACCGGCAAAGGTCCGGTTGTCCATCGGACTCCCTCCTTACTCTTTGGCGTGGGTGAAGGCGCCCTTGGTGCCCACCCGCCGCTGGAACTCGTAGATGGTGTCGTTGCCCCGCGTTGTCTCCTTCACCGAGGCGTTGGCGATCTCCCCGTAGAAGTCGCTGAGCGTTGCCTTCACCTGGTCGACACTCATCTGGGGGTCGGGGTCGGGGAACTCGCGGTCGTCGTAGACAAAGATGCGTCCCATTGGTCCATCTCCTTGTGATGGTTTTGTCCTGCTTCGTGCGGGGAGGCCGTCGCTCCTTGTGCGGCGGCCTCCCGGTGTCCTTGCGGTCTAGCGTCCCGCGCCGACCGGCTCTTCCTCTCGCTCCTGCTCCATGCTCATCGCCCACTCGAAGAGGGACGCGGAAGCGGGCTTCGGCTTCCGGCTGCGGCTGCGGCCCTGCTCCTCCGCGAGGAACTCCGTCCACGAGAACAGCGACCGCTGCGGCCCGACGGCCTCGCCGCCGCAACCGCTGTCTGCGGCCGTTCCAGCCTCGTCGTGATGGACCGCCATGGTCTCCGGCTCCACTTCGACGGCCTCCCAGTCATCGTCCACCAGGTATTCCTCGGCGCTGGCCTCGGCGTCCCTGGCCTGGGCGAATACCGCCTCCACCGTCTCCGCCTCGTCTTCGTCCTCGTCGCCGCTGACGATCCTGCGGGCCAGGGCCAGCATCAGGTCGTCGCCGTCGTCGCCGTAGGCCGCAAGCCCGTCCTCCGGCAACTCCCCCTCGACGGCGAGGGAGCTCTGCAGCTTCTTCGCCACCAGCTTCAGGGCGTCGGCCTGCAGACTGTTCCGGTAGGACATGAACACCACCTTCACCGGGCGGGTCTGCCCGATGCGCCACGACCGGCGCGACGCCTGCCGCATGACGTAAACGCTGTAATCGGTCTCGAACCAGACGATGGTCGGGAAGTCGATCAGGTCCAGGCCGGTCTGCACCAGCCGGGGGTGGCAGACGAGGACGTCGACGCCCTCCTTCACCCGGTCCGCCACCCAGGCCTCCCGCCGGTCGGGGGCCACGGCGTCGGCCTTCATCACCGCGACCCGGAACCCGTGCCGCGTCAGGATGTCGTCCATCCGCCCGGTGATGTCCCGCGTCCCCGTGTGGGTGGCGTACACCAGCACCTTCCTCCCTTCGAGCCGCTCGGCCGCCACGAGGTCGACCAGCGCCTGCTCCTTCGGGTAGAGCTTCTCCTCCGACAGCGGAGGGACCTGGACGATGGGGATGCCCGTCGCCGGGTCGAAGACCGTCTCGCCCCGCGTGCAGCCGTCGGGGTAGGCCAGCAGCGTCTGCAGGTAGGTGGCCAGCAGCCGCTTGGAGCCCTTCGCCAACGCTTGCGCCAGGGCATGGCGCAGGGCGTTGAAGACCCGGTCGTAGGCCCCCCGCTGGGAGAGGCCCATCGCGTCGGGCTCCCGGTCCATGGTCGAGAGGAGCACCTGCTCCTCGTAGGGCGGCAGGCCCGACGCCACGTCGGAGAGCCGCAGGAAGACGCTGTTGCCGATCAGGTGGAAGAGGGCGGAGGGGGCGAGCCCCGGCCGCTCCCGCACCACCTTCCGGTACTTCTTCCGGCGGCTGAACCGCCCGTCCTCGACGGCCTCGCCGTCGTCCTTCCCGAGGGTGAACTCCTCGAACCCGTACCGCTCGATCCAGCGGCGCTCGTCGGAGCGGCCGAACTCCGTCCGGATCTCCGGGGAGAACCGGTAGAGGAGGTGGAACAAGGTGCTCGAATACCCTCCCAGCAGCGTGCCGGTCAGGGTGAGGGACTTGCCGCAGGCGTCGGCCAGCACGCCGGCGGCGACGCCTTGGGCGGAACCCCTTCCCTTATATTCATGCACCTCGTCCCCGACAAGCAGGTCGAAGAAGCCCTTCATCCGGTGCTTGACATAGTCGGCCAACGGGTAGCGGCGGGGGCCCCGGACGTCGGCCTGCCAGAGGGGCGAGCCGCACCGGGCGCAGCTGCGCCGCCTGCGCGACATCTCCTCCGGCGTCAGGGGCACGGTGTCCTTGTCCACGGCCTGGCGGGAGCAGACCGGGCAGCAGGGGACTCTGAAGGGCTCCCCCGTCTCCTCGGCCCGGATGAGCCTGCCGCCCGAGACGGCCCACCGCTCGACGACGGCGGGTTGCCAGCGGTAGGACAGCTTCGCCCGCTCGCGGGACATGACGGCGAAGAGGGGGCCGGGGCCGGTGGAGAGCCGGAGCTTCTCCAGGTCGGTGATGGAGGACACGATGGCGGCTTGGGCGCCGGGGACCGTCTCCTCCACCTCCCGCTTCCACTTGCGGACGAGGTGGGGCGGGCAGAGCACGAGGACCCGCTTGAAGCCCGCCATGTGGGCGGCTGCCGCGGCGATGAAGGTCTTGCCGGTGCCCATCTCGCCGACGACGGTCGTGCCCCGGTGGGCTTCGAGGGAGAGGGCCGCGCCTTGGATGGCGTCGCGCTGGGCGCCGAGAGGGGAGCGGAGGAGGAGGGGGAGGGGCCGTCCGTTGTCGGAGGGCCGGTAGAGGGGCGGGTAGGACTCGACCACCCGCCGGGCGATCGCTTCCTTGTACGTGTCGATGAATCCTGCCAGGTCCATGGGTCTGCTCCTTTCCTGGGAGAGGGGGTGTGGTGGGGGGCGGGGACAGGGGGCGGGGCCGCCTCCCATGGGGAGCGCGGCCCCGTGGGGCGGATCGATGCTCCGTCTTGCTCGTCGCGCTGAGGGCCGTGCGGCCTCCCGCCGTGCTCCGCGCCTAGTTGCGCGGATAGCCGAGACGCCATGCCTTGCGCTGTTGCGAGCCGCACTTGGCGCAGTAGACGCCGCCTGCGACATTCAGGTTGAAGCGCTGGCTGCCGCAGCCGGGCGCGTGGCACTCGGTGAGGTTCCGCAGTGGGGGCGGTTCCGGCATCTCGAATTCCACGTCCATGGCCACGGCCTCGTCGCATGCGGGGCAGTGCTGCCCGTAGACGTATGCGGAGACGCCGTCGGAGCGGACGTACAGGGTCGTCTCCACCTCGTGCTCGCACTGCGGGCAGCCTGCGGTCGCGGGGTGGGTTCTCGGTGTTGTGGTCACGGTGTCCTCCGGTTGATGGTCTTGCAGCCGAGACGGAAGGCGAGGCCGTCCGCATCGGTCCCGTGGTTGCGCATGCGGGCTGCGCGCGCCTCCTATCGGCGCGGCGGGGCGCACGGGTCGGCCTCATTCGGCCCGACGGCGCTCCAGCCGCAGCGGTCGCCCGCCTCGTAGGAGTAGAAGCCGCAGCCGCGCGCGCACCGCAGGTAGATGCCGGTCAGCTCGTCGTCCTCGACGAGCTCTTCCGGTGTGAATTCCCTCCCGCCGCAGGCGGGGCAGTTGACGCCTTTCAGGACCATGGGGTCTTCTCCTTGTATCTTGGTTTTGGCGTGAAACAGGCGGGGCCGGCCTCCGGTGGGAGACAGGCCCCGTGACGCGGCCCCGTCGTGGGGACCGTCTAGGCGTTGGCTGCCTTTCTGCGGGCGGCCATGGCCGCCTGTTCCTGTTGCTTGGCGGCGTGGTAGCAGCCGCCCTCGATGTGGTAGGACCTTGCCGGAGAGGCGGCGGCCCTTCCGTCGATGATGTCCACCGTGGCGGTCTGGGCGACGGGGTCGCCGGAGCGGACCGGCCGCTCACACCAGGCGCAGGTCTCGACGTCGAGCGCGGGGCTGGCTTTGGCGTGCATGGGCTCCTCCTTTCCCTGGATGGGGATGCGCTTGGGGGTTGCGTGAGAGAGGGCGAGCACCCGTGGTCCTCGGAGGGACCAAGGGGCCTCGTGACGCGGCTCTTCGTAGAACCGTCTCAGGCGGCGATGTCGGTGATGACGCCGCCGTCCAGGTCGAGGGCGACGACGGTGGTCTTCAGCCGGTCCCGGTAGACCTCGGCGGTCTCCGTCTCCTCGGCCAGCACGACCTCCTTGGAGGTCCTGCCCTTGACCAGGATGCGGCTGCCGTTGGCCTCCAGGCAGAGGTTGTCCAGGAAGCCCGCCGCCACCAGCATGGCCATGTGGCCCCGCCGCAGCGGCATCAGCGGACGGGTCTTTGCATCCTTGGCGGGCCAGAGGGAATCGGTCACCCCGGCGCTGGCCCACAGCCCCGACCGCCGCGCCTCGGCAGCGGCCGCCAGGGGGTCGACGGTGCGGTTGGCGAAGAGGACCTCGCCCGCCGGCGCGGCGGGGGCGTCCACGACGGGGTAGGGCTGACGCGAGAGTTCCTCAAGCTCCCCCGCCGCCCACTCCAGCACCTGCGCCTCGGCGTGGGTGTCGAGGTGCGGCTCCGCCCGGCGGCAGCCCATGAGGACCACCTGGTCGAAGACCTCCCGTTCCGGGCTGGGGAACGCCCAGCAGCGGATATTCCGGTAGTGGGAGGCCAGGTACCGGGCGGAGACTTCCAGCCGCTGGCGGGGAACGATGAAGACCAGCAGGCCGTCCTCCGCCAGATAGCGGGTGCATTGGACGAGGAAGGCGTGCTCCGTCCGCCTGTTTTCCGAATCGTAGTCATAGGGCGGATTCAGAAACAGGAGGCCGAAGGCCCCGTTGGCGACGGAGGTCTGGAAGAGGTCGGCGGCGAGGGCGCGGTCCAGCCGCTCCGACGCCTCCTGCGCCCGCTCCCGGTGCAGTTCCACCCCGAAGGTCTCGATGGGCGGGCCGTTGCGTTTGCCCAGACGCTCCGCCAGCCGGGCGGCCGCATCACCGGCCCCGCAGCAGGGGTCGAGGATGCGGAGCGCCTCCTGGCCCCGCCCGCGGTAGCTGACCGGGGCGGAGACCAGCCCCGCGATCAGGTCGATCACGCGGGGCGGCGTGGGGTAGAAGCCCCCCTTGGCCTGTGCCGCTAGTCTCATATCGTCGCTCCTTTCTCTGTCTCGTCTGTCTCTTGCCCTCTGGAGGTCTCCACCCAGACGGACTGGGCCTTGCGCTCGCGCGTCTCGAAGCCGGCCTGTTCCGCCGGGCGGAAGACGTCCCACGCGGACTCCGTCCGGGGCTTGGCCCACTCGTAGGTGCGGCCGTCGAAGATGTCGCGCAGCGCCCCGTCCACGACGGCCGCCGCGTGCTTCGTCGTGCCGACGATGCAGTCCCCGTAGCGGCGGTGCGCCTCAGTGAAGGTCGGGCGCGCTCCCGCCGGGAGGCGGACCTTCTGGAAGCCGTAGAGCTCGAGGACGCGGTCCTGGACGCGCCGGGCGGTGAACTGGCCCTTGCGGCGGGGCGCTTTGCGGTTGCGCTCCCGTATCGCGTAGGCGTTGCCGCTCGCGGCGTAGCCGTTGCGCTTCATGTGCTCGGCCATCGTGAGGTAGACGGTCCGATAGTCCTGGCGGGCGCAGATGGCGATGGCGCGGACGACGCAGTCGCCCGTCTTGCCCCGGTAGCCGGCGGCTTCCCGGCCGCCGTCGTCGTGCTGGTGATCGATCATGGGCGTGATGTCTCCTGCGTGTGATGTGAGGCCGATGGGACCCGTGAGCGGGCCTTGCGCGCCCGCCCCTTCCTTACGCAGCCGCCGCAACGGGCGCCTCTTCGGGCAGCGTCAGGACTCCCGACGCCACGGCCTCGGAGAGGTCGTCCCGTAACTGCTCGCCGTCGGGGTCGCACCGGTAGGCCGCGAGCCCCACGGACTGGAGGGGGACCACCTCGCCGCTCCGGAGGCCCCGGTCCCAGAGCCAGTCCGACCAGGAGCGGTGCAGGGGCAGCGGGCTCCGGCGGTCGAGGAAGCGGTGGTGGAGCGCCGGAGCGTCCTCCGCGCTCTGGGCCAGCAGGAGGAAGGCGTCGCGGTCCGAGCCGAACTCGGCGAGGGTCGTGTAGACCATCGCGTGCCAGCCGCCGGAGACCGGCAGCCGGGCGATCTTCGTCGTCCAGGTCCCCACGGTCTCCGGGGGGATGACGCAGCGCTGGTAACCCCCCGAGAGCGCCATCCCGTCGGCGCCGCGGATGAGGTGGGCGGGGTCGGGCGGCTGCTTGAGGAGGGAGGCCCAGATGGCCTTTACCGCCGTCTGGGAACCGAGCATGGAGAGGAACCAGAGGCCGTCGGAGCCGGGGTCGCGGGCGAAGGCGTCGGCGGTGGCGGAGAAGCCGCCGGCATTGATGGTGAACAGGTCTTCGGGGTGGGGGGCGCGGTCTGTCGCTTGCATGGGTTGTCTCCTTCATAGGTGTTGATGCGTTCGAGCGGCGCGTGGGGAGCGTCTTCCCCGCGTGGGGGCCGGACGGCATGCGCCGCCGGACTTGCAGCGTGAGGTGTTCTAGGCGGGGAGGAGGCCCCGCTCCTTGAAGCTGACGATGCCGGGGCAGCCGATGACCACGTGGTCGAGCACCTCGATGTCCAGGAGCTTCCCGGCCTCGACCAGCGCCTTCGTGACCGCCACGTCCTCGGGGCTCGGCTCCGGGTCGCCCGACGGGTGGTTATGAGCAACGATGACGCCGGGGACGGCCTCGACCACGGCGGGGCGCAGCACCTCCGCCGTCCTGATGGAGGAGACCGCGCTCACGTTCCCCTGGTAGATCACCCGCTGCCCCACGACCCGGTTCTTCCGGTCCAGCAGCAGCGCCCGGAACTGCTCCTGGGCGAGTCCCGCCATCTCCGGCTGCAGCAGCCGGCGCACGTCCTCCGGGCTGTGGACGGCGGGGAGATCGCCCGCGAAACGCTGGGGCTTGGTCTCGATGTCGTAGCGCACAGCGAGCTCGCCCAGGACATGCAGGTTGCGCCGCAGGGCGTCCAGCAGCGCCTGCTCCGGGCTCGCAAGAGGGGTCTTGGGCTGCCTCGTCTTGGTGGTCATCTCGGCCTCCTTCTGGGGGATGATTGAGTGGTGATTCGGTTCTGGAACGGAAGCGGGGCCGCTCCCTCGGTGGGGAGGCGGCCCCGTGTGTTGCGTTCGCCATGGCGGACGTCGGCATGTGCCTTCGGGCTAGAAGGGGGAGTCGGCCGCCTGCCCAGCCGGGACAGCCTCTGTGGTGTCCGCCGTGGCCTTGGCCCCGTTGCGGGAGTCGAGGAAGACGACCTCGGCGGCGTGGACCTCGGTGTTGTGGCGGCGCTGGCCGTCGGAGGTCTCGTAGCTGTTCTGGGCCAGCCGACCGGCGACGTAGAGCCGGTCGCCCTTGTGGACGTACTGGTTGACGGCCTCGGCCAACTTGGCCCAGCAGATGACGGTGTGCCAGTCGGTCTCCGTCTCCCCGTTCTGGCGAGGACGGTCGGTGGCCAGCCGCAGCTGGGTGACGGCCGTCCCGCCGTTGGTGTGTAGGGTAGGCCGCCGGCGAGTTACTCCGAGTTATCAGAGCACTTTTCCGTCGGCCCCCCTCCGAACCGGACGTGCGACTTTCACCGCATCCGGCTCTCCAGTGTCTTCATACGTCGGAAGGTCTCGTCTTTTTCGGCCAACACCCTACGCTAATGGGCGCGAGGGTGACCGAGGGGGGGCACGCGATGGGGTCGGGACGTCCTATCTGGGAGGATTACCGAGTCTAGGCCCGATGGCCCCGGCATGAATGGTTGCAAATGTCGGGACTACTTTTCCTTCTTATTGTAGGACGACAACGACGAGAGCAGCTATTGCGACGATACCCGTCACGACCGAGGTTAGCGTTGGCACGATTATCCAGCGCGCTAAGGACGCCTGATGCCGAATCAACTCGGCGATCAATTCGGCCTGGGTTTTGATCAATTCGGCCTGGGTTTTATCAGTGCTCTCCAACATATCTAGATGTCTCTGGAGTTCTGTTACGTCTTCGCGCAAGGCGGGAATGTCATCAACCGTGGTGGTACCTCGTGATGGGCGTCGTGGTTGCCGACCGCTCACGTTTTCGTAGAGCTTTATGGCAGATTCCATCATCCGAGGAGCAGCTTTGATAAGCTCTGTCCACGGTACACTCGCTAAGAGCAGAGGTCCTATTGGCATGAATCAGCACTCCAAGGACGCATTATGCCTCGTAGTGTATCATCAATCCCAGCGGAATGACATTGTTACACCTGCTCTGGCCTCAGTTGTCTGAGGTCAGATACTACCGACGGGTGCGATTGCGGATTACTTGCGCCCTGCGTGGATGTCCATGTGGCAGAGTTGGCAGACCACGAGGGTCTTGCGTCGCCTTGCGGCCATGATTTGTATCCACTCGGACTTTTGGCCTTGGCCTTTCACGTTCAGGTCGCGAAGCGCGCGGACGTGGTGAACTTGTATGTCCACTGTTGACCCGCACAACTCGCATTCGTCCGCTAGGAGCCGTTTGATAAGCTCGTTGCGGTGGAACCTGTACCGTTGAGGCTGTTGGTCTACGAGGATGGCCTGCCTATTCCGCTTCAGGGGTATGCCGCCGAACTGCGTCTCCAGTGGGCGTTTCCCATTGCCCCGCTCTACCACGACCTTGAGGCAGGCACGTTCCCCATGCTCGGTCTGTGCGACGCTCTTATAGCGTCGAAGCACTTCACGGCGTGTGGTCTTGTGCTTTGCCGCAAGGGTCTTGGTCAGCGACTGGCTCATGACCCACTGTAACCTCCCGAGACGGGAGACATTGAGGGCCAAGAGATAGTACTGAATGACGCCCCGGAATTCCGCTTGGGACCTGCTCACGATGGAGAAGTCATCATCGTGTATGAGTCCGCCGCGGTGTGCCGGCTTGCCGTTGCCCATGTAGGCGCTGCAGTGTTGTTCGATGACTTTAGCGGGAACCCGTAATCCGATACGGCCATTGACTTTGCGTCGCCCAGTAGGGTCGTGCTTATCATTGGCTTGTTGGTTTATGAGTTCGTAACCGAGGAACCGCGCCGCCTGGCTGGTGGCGTGGGTGATAAGAGTTTTCTCCGTGGATAGCTCCAGCTTGAGCGTGTCGCGCAGGAATGTCTCCAAGGAATCCTTGATCTGCCCGGCTTCGGCCTTTGGCCCGATAAAGCCCAGCACGAAGTCGTCCGCGTAGCGGACATATCGCAGTCGTCGGTAGCCAGGGTCGTTGGGGTCTCCTGATGGCAATTGTTGCATCTGCTTTCGCAGTCCCAACGCCTGCGCATGGTTTCCCCTTCCCCGGTGATAGGACATTTGACTGTTCAACGCTTTCCATGTGAGATTGCGCCTTCGTTCTGTGCCTTGGGTGTGGGCTGGAATGAGCACTGTTTCGACGAACTTGTCCAACCGGTCTAGGTAGACGTTAGCGAGGATGGGGCTGACCACGCCACCTTGCGGCGTACCGCTCAATGTGCGGCCGTATGTCCAGTCCTCAAGGTAGCCTGCCTTCAGTAGGTACTTGAGCAGGCGTAGGAATCGGTTGTCGTGGAGCTTCTCGCTCAACACCGACAACAGGACCTCGTGGTCGATGTTGTCAAAGCACCCCTTGATGTCTCCCTCGACGAACCAGCGGGCACCGGTCCAGTGAGTGACCACCTCGTTTAAGGCGGTGTGGCATCCCCGGTCGGGCCGGAAGCCGTGAGAGTGGTCGGAGAACTGCGGCTCGTAGTAGGCCTCCAGAATCATCCGGATGACCTCTTGCAGCAGCTTGTCCGTCCACGTCGGTATGCCCAGGGCGCGGGTCGTCCCGTTAGGTTTGGGGATGCTGACCCGGCGCACCGGCGTCCACCGGAACCGCTCGTAACGAAGCTCGTCGATGATGCGGTTGATTTTCGCCAGTGACATGCCGTCCACGGTCTCTGCGGTGGTGCCCTTGGTCATCGCTCCCTGGTTTGAGTAGAGACGACCGTAGGCCCGCAGGTACAGGTTCCGGTTGTACAGTAGCCGATAGATGTTCTCCAGCGGCAATCCTCGTTCTCCGCGTTCGCGTATGACGTTCAGTACAGTTTCGGCTGTTCTCATCATGAGTACCTCTCTGTCGTATTCCGTCGTTGACACCTGCCCTCCTTCGCCATGTGCCGGGCTTTCCCCGGCTCGGACTACTACGAGGGCTCCGTTGCCGTGGGGGTCTCCCCCCGTAGGCAATCCCGCGTTCCGTTGACATAGGACGTGATAGCACGACTTAGGTGCCCCGTTCGTCCCCTTGAATAGGCCTCATCGGTCATCGCCCACTCATCGGAGGTGCAACAGTCCACGCTACAGACCGTCGTAATGAGTGGCACCGGGTTGCAAGCGTTCTACCGGTGGGTGCCGATTTCACCGCTTGGGAACTGGGGTTCAAGCAATCCAGCTTTCACCGTATCGCGCGGGCCTTGCGGAACCAGCCCTACAACGCTTTCAGGCTGTAGCCGCTTTACCGACATGCTGTTGTCCCCTTTGGCTTTCGCCGCCAGGTGGGTCGGTTGGCCCAGAGACTTCCTCCGAATCTCTCCTGACTAAATCGGGAATCCTATGCCGCGTGACGCGGCGCACAGCGCATCTCGGGGTCCGTTCCGACGCGGCCCAGCAGTTCGACTCGGTTGATGGTCTTCGGCATCTCAGTGCTCCTTGCGTGTAGTGGCGCGGCCTTGCCGCGCCCGGTGTGAATGGGCGGGGCCGCTCCCCCGTCGGGGAAGCGGCCCCGTGTGCTGCGTCCGCCGTGGCGGGCGTCGTATGCGTTCCGTGGGCTAGAAGGGGGAGTCGGCCGCCTGCCCGGCGGGGACAGCCGCGCCCGCAGCGTCCGCCTTGCCGTTGGCGCCGTTGCGGGAGTCGAGGAAGACGACCTCGGCGGCGTGGACCTCGGTGGAGTGACGGCGCTGGCCGTCCTGGGTCTCGTAGCTGTTCTGGGCGAGGCGTCCGGCGACGTAGAGCCGGTCGCCCTTGTGGACGTACTGGTTGACGGCCTCGGCGAGCTTGGCCCAGCAGATGACGGTGTGCCAGTCGGTCTCCGTCTCGCCGTTCTGACGGGGGCGGTCGGTGGCCAGCCGCAGCTGGGTGACGGCCGTCCCGCCGTTGGTGTATTTCATCTCGGGGTCGGTCCCGACGCGGCCCAGCAGCTCGACTCGGTTGATGGTCTTCGGCATTGCAGTGCTCCTTGGATGTGGCGCGGCTCCTTGCCGCGCCCGGTGGAATGGGCGGGGCCGCTCCCCCGTCGGGGAACCGGCCCCGTGTGCTGCGTCCGCCGTGGCGGGCGTCGTATGCGTTCCGTGGGCTAGAAGGGGGAGTCGGCCGCCTGCCCGGCGGGGACGGCCGCGCCCGTGGCGTCCGCCTTGGCGTTGGCGCCGTTGCGGGAGTCGAGGAAGACGACCTCGGCGGCGTGGACCTCGGTGGAGTGGCGGCGCTGGCCGTCGGAGGTCTCGTAGCTGTTCTGGGCCAGCCGACCGGCGACGTAGAGCCGGTCGCCCTTGTGGACGTACTGGTTGACGGCCTCGGCCAACTTGGACCAGCAGATGACGGTGTGCCAGTCGGTCTCGGTCTCCCCGTTCTGACGGGGGCGGTCGGTGGCCAGCCGCAGCTGGGCGACGGCCGTCCCGCCGTTGGTGTGCTTCATCTCGGGGTCGGTCCCGACGCGGCCCAGCAGCTCGACTCGGTTGATGGTCTTCGGCATTGCAGTGCTCCTTGCGTGTGATGTGACGCGGCTCCTTGCCGCGCCCGGTGGAATGGGCGGGGCCGCCCCCTCGGTGGGGAAGCGGCCCCGTGTGCTGCGTCCGCCGTAGCGTCCGTCGTGCGCGGCGGCGGGCTGGCGGGGCCAGCTGTCGCCGTGTGCGCTCCGGTCTCGGAGCGTCTCCCTCCTGCTCCGCTTACGCGGCCGCCGCGTCCCCGCAGTGGGGGCACGGGACCGGCCTGCGGCCCATCGGCGCGAACTCGGCGCGGACCCGCTCGAAGAGGTCGTGCGCCCGCTCGATCACGCGGCGTCCGAAGGGGCTGCCCTCCGGCACGGGGAACAGGCGGCCCACCTCCTCGATCTCCTCCTGGAACCCGGCGTGCCCCGCCTCCTCCATCTCGAACCACAGCAGGGCGAGGCCCTCCTCCACCTGGTCGACCATCGTGTCGTTCGTCACGCTCATCTCTCGTCTCCTTCCCGTTATTCCGGTTGACTCGATCGGACGGATGAGAACGGGGTCGTCCCCATGTGTGGAGACGGCCCCGTTATGACTGCGCTGTCCCGCGGCGGGTTACGCCGCGGCCTTCATCTCCGTGTCTCCGGCAGCCTGTCGGGACGCGGCCGGCGCTGGCGCGGCCGGCTGGGGAGCGGCCTCCACGGTCCGGGCCTGCTGCAGCTTGACCGCCGCGCCCTCGACCATCCGGGCCAGCTCCGACGCGCGGAGCTCCTCGAAGTCCTTCCCCGTCCTGCTCCTGACCGCCTCCCGCACCTGCTGCTCGCCCAATCCCTGGGACGCCCCCAGGCCCACCAGCGCCTTCCGCAGGGATGGCGCCAGGGCCTGCTCCGAGACGGACGCGACGGCGTCCGTCTCGCCGTCGCCGTGCAGGGCATTCCCGAACTGGGCCCCGAAGCTGCGCAGCGCCCGCTTCAGCCCGTCCGTGACACATCCCTTGTACGCCGTCTCATGGCCCTCCCCGTTCTCCTCCGCCACGGTGTGGAACCCCACGTCGGTGCGGGAGGGCGCGCCGGGCACGGTCACCTTGACCGTCGCGGCGTAGGAGCGGACCCGCTTGACCTCGCCGGTCTGCGGGTCCGCGTGCTCGTTCTGCCACTGGGTGACCTCGCCCACCACCTCGTATCCCCAGCCCCCAAAGCCGAAGATCCGGTTCGCCTGATCGATGGCCGTCCGGCCCTCGACGTAGACGTAGTCGCGGTTGGCCCGGCCCTTGCGCTGCGAGACCAGGGCAGGGTCGAGGGGGTTGTTCAGTTGCTCCGTCACCGTGGGCGAGAGCCCGTCCCAGAGCAGGTCGTGCTCGCCGACGATGGCCTGCCCCGTGCTCGATGCGGGGGCGGCGTCGGGCTGGCGCCCGTTGCCGTTGATGTGGACGATGCCGTCGCCCGTCCCGTCGCTGGGTCCGTTGTTGCTTCCGTTCCTGTTGAACATGGTCGTGTCTCCTTCTGTCTGTGTTGCGTGTTCCTAAGCGAATGGCCGGCGCGGACTCCTCCATGGGAATCCGTGTGCGGGCAGGGCCCGTCGTGCATTGGGCATGGGTCCTCCTGGGCGGTGAGCGTGGGGACGGGCGAGGGGGCGGGCCGAGAGACCCGCAGGAAAGCGGCGAGGGGCTACGAGCGGGCGGAGAGCGCCGCCGCTGTCAAGAGGCCGAGGAAGGTGGCGCGCCCGTGGGGAAGCGCCGCAAGCTCGGCCACGTCGCCGACGCCGGGGGGAAGGGTGACGGCGGCGGCCCTGCGCCCGAGCAGGGCCAGAAGCCGCTCCGTTGCCTCCCGGCCCGCGTCGTCTGCGTCGAAGGCAAGGAAGACGCGGGCGCTGCCCCGGAGGGCGCCGGCGACCCGCTCAACGCCCTGGGCGCCCAGGGCGGCGCAGGCCGGGAACTCCCAGCCTGCAAGGGCGATCCAGTCGAAGACGCCCTCCGTGACGATCGCCCACAGCGGGGCGCGGCCGAGACGCCCCAGGCCCAGCACCGGCTTGGGGCCGGGCAACGCCTGGAACCGGGGAGTCCGGTCGGGATCGACCGCCCGGCCCCCGAGCCAGCGGACGAGGCCGCCGGAGATCTCGGGCGCGACCACCATCCCGGCGAACCGCTCCGCGCCGCGCGCCATGAACAGCCCGGAGTCCCTGAGGCGCGGCTCGGAGAAGCCCAGGGACTCCAGGGCCGGCCGCAGCCCCCCGCCCGGCGCATAGCCGAGGCCCAGGCGGGCTGCGGCGGCGGGGCCGACGCCCCGCGAGGCCAGGTACGCCCGCCCCTCCGGGCGACGGCGGAGTTGCCCGGCGTAGAACCGGGCCGCCGCCGTCAGCAGGTTGGGGTCCCTGGGAGGCGGAGCGGCGTCCGGGGGCCGCCGCGGACCGGCCGGACGGCTGGCGGCCCAGGGCCTGCGCCCCGGGCCGCCAGCCAGCCGCCGTATCGACTCTGCGAGGGTCAGGCCTTCGACGCGCCCCACGAAATCCAGCACGTCTCCGCCGGCCCCGCACCCGAAGCAGTAGAACCGCTCCGAGTCGCCGTACACGGTGAAGCTGCCCTCGACCTCCTCGTGGAAGGGGCAGACGCCCTGCCGGACCCTGCCCCTTCCACGCAGCTGGACTCCCGACGCCTCCACCACGTCCCCCAACGGGTGGCGCGACTTCAACGCCGGGATGTCCACGACCGGCGCGTTGGCTACGACCATGGCGCGCCTCCCCCCAGGGGCTTCAGCCCCCGCAGGCTCCGACGGGAGACGACCCGGCCCGGCCGCCAGCGCATCCCCAGCGCCGCCAGGACCTCGAGGGTCCCGTCGTCGCGGGGAGCGAGGACCGCCGCCTTACCCGTGCCGGGGCTGTAGAGCATCGCCCCGCCGTCTGCGAACCGCCGCCGGGCCAGGCCCACCCACTCGGCGTAGGCCCACCGGCGTTCCTGCTCCGTCGCCGTGGACATGTCCGCGCCGGCCAGGGCCGCCAGCGCCGCGTCGAGGTCGCCGGCCTGCCGCAGCCGCCGCGCCTCGTGGACCGCCCTCGCCATGCTCTGGTCCATTCGCCCTTCATGGACGCTCTGCGCCGGGGCCTCGCGGAGCGTCCGCGTCATTCGCTGTTCCGGCTTCCTCTCGCGCTTGCCGAAGAAGAGGGCGTCCACCACCCGGTCAACCAACTCCTCCAGGCTGGGCCGGCCTATCGCTGTCATCGTCGGGCTGCTCACTGCCAACGTGGTCATCGTGTCCTCCTTGCTGTGTTCGTCCTATCGGTGGCGTGCTCGTTGACCCATGCCGGCATCCGTGGCGCAGGTCGTTCAGTCGTCGATGGGCACACTCCGCCCCCGGCCGGATGCCTGACGCGGAGCGGGGGAGTGTGGGCTGTGACATGGCCGGCCACGGATCGAACGCGGAGCGGCCAGGTGGGAAGACGCAGCTCGGCCAGAGTTGGGACGGGAAAGTGGAGCGGTCTGGGGCGGCTGCTGCGGGACATGAAGCGGCCGGCCTGCCTATGACGTCATTGCAGACCGGCGCATGTTGAACGAGCGGCCTAACTGCTGCCAGCTATGCCGTTGGCGTATGGGACCAGTCGGACCGCATGACGCACTCCAACCGCACGGTATCCAAGGGCCGAAACGCGGGAGGCGCTTCACCCAAGATGTTCCGTCTTCCGAAGCGGTCTCGGGAGAGCAAGGCTCGATCCTTCAACGCTGCTTCGAAGAGCGGAGAAAGCGTATCCCTCTTGGGCCGGCCAACGGGAGAGCGAGGCTCGATCCTCTGGTCGTTCCCGGGTCAGGGAAGGGACCCTCCAGGTTTCTAGGGCAGTGGAAACGCTGGAAAAGCCTGATAACGAACTTAGTATTGCCGCTTACGACGGTGGTTTGCAACGGTTTCAGGGTCTTTCCGCTCAAAGTCGTTTATCCAGTTCGCGAAAAAGTAGCGAAGACTTCGACGGAAATTCAGCGTTCCCGAACGGAGGCCGTCCGGCGGCTACTTCCACCACAGACCGAGGGTCAGCGCCCGGCGCAGCCAGCGCCGGCACTGCGCCCGCATGCGCTCCCCCCGCACCCTGTCGAGGGTCTGCCTGAGCAAGTAGACGTCATGCCTCCGGTCGGAGTCTCCCCTGGGATGCGCGGCCGGCGGCAGGGTCAGCTTGTGCTCCTCCAGCATCGCCGCCTCCAGCTCCCGGATGCGCTCCTCCCGCATGAGCCACGACACGCCGCCGCCCCTGCCGGGGTGGCCGGCCCGCAGCCTGCGCCACTCGTCCACCAACGGCCACGCCGCGCCGTACACGTCCTCGTCGTCGGGAGCCGGCTCGCGGGTGACCAACTGGGGGTATCGCCGCCGTTCCCGGACGCTCGCGGCCGGCCTTCCGCCCACGGCGGACGCTCCCACCGCGCCCTGGGCTCCCCGGCCAGCCTCCGCCGCCAGCCGGCGCTGGACCAGCCTCATTCCCTGGGCGTGCTCCTCCCGCAGCGCCTCGATCTTCCCCTCGATGGATTCGAGGCTGCCGCGCGTCTCCTCGGCGAGCGCCTCCACCCGCTGCTCCAGGGTCTCACTGCGCTCCCGCAGCCGGTCCGCAGCCGCGCCGGCCTCGGCAAGGAGCTCCTTCTCCAGGGTGACCCGCACCCGCTTGGACGGGGCGCCCTCTTCCATGCTGGCGGCCAGCGTCCGGCGGTCGATGTCCAACGCCCTCGCCGCTCCCCTGAGCCCATTCCTCCGCACCAGCCCGTGCAGCAGCGCCATGAGCCGCAGGCGGTGAATGTCCTCCGCATTCCAGTTCCTCTCCATGATCGGTCCTTCCGGTCTCATCCTTCCCGCCTCCGCCGGTGCGCAGAATTGTCGCGTTCACTCGTGGGGTTTGTACGCCGGGTCCGGTCGCCGCCGGTGCAACAATGTCACGTTCACTCGTGGGCTTTGCGCCGGCCTCGTGGAACGCGCACTTAAGACGAAGTGCTCACTGTGCAACGTCCTGTAGGGGGCGTTTTCCCCTGTACGGCCTTGCGCACAACCCCGCCGCAACTCCGTTACGAAACTCGATTCTCTGTACACCCCAATGACATCATGCGGGGCTTCCTCAAAATAGCCCCTCATAGGGGGGCGCGCATATGCGCCCCCTATGAGGGGACTAGACGTTCAACTTTCGGATTGTTCACACTTCATTGCGTTTTCGGCGGGGCTCCAACGGCCCGCCAAGTCACCGCAGAGAGGCGACGATTTTGGCGTTGCGATTGAGCATCAAGTCCGGTAGAGCAAAGCGCGTCTTTACGCGGTCCGCAGCCGTCGCGCTGCTGGCAATGCTTCTGGTCATTCCGTCGAGCAACGCCGCCCTCGCCCAGGCCCCGCCCGAAGACGGCCTGGTCATGGTCAACGAGGGCGGGAACGTCGTCGAGCGCAAGAAGGACGGGCGCTTCATCGCACGGCCCGTCTTCGATCTGGAGGTCGCCGCCCTCCACTACGCCGTCCGCGACCCCGACACCGGGGAGTGGCTCGCCGCCCCCCACCAGGTGACCGGCCGGGCGAAGCGCCTCCAGGACGGCTGGGAATACACCTTCGAATACCCCGCCAACAACCAACAGCCCAGTCTCGACCCCGAGCGGGCATACCTGTTGGCCCTGGTCACGGAAGAGGGCGTCGAACGCCTCTCCTTCCACGCGGTCATCCCCGTCCACCAGCCCGGCGGGCTGTGGGACCGGGTGCTGGGCGCACTCAACCCCGCGCGGTGGGCCAGGGCCTTCGCCCGCTGGATGGTCGAGGGCGTCCACGGGACCCTCTGCGGCGTGGTCGAACGGGCCAGCGGCGAGGACGCCGCCAACTGCCGGGAGGGTTCCTCGTGACGGACATTCTCACCGGCACGTCCCCCGAGCTCACCTACCTGCACCCCCTGGTGCGCGACGCATGGATGACCATGTGGGTCGTCGTCTCCGGCGCCCTGATCGTCATCCTCGGATGGATGGGGCTGACCCTCATCGTTCAAGAACACCTCGGCAGGCCCCAGGCGGGCTGGCGGGAGATGGTCCCCCGCCTCGTCCTGGGACTCACGGCCGCCGCGTCGTCCCTGTGGTGGTGCGCCCTCGTCATCGACACGGCCGACGCCGTGTCCGGCTTCATCGCCGCCTCCCTCGGCGTCACGGCGGGCGACCTGCTGCGGGCCTCGCTCCAGACCCTGCTCACGGCGGTGGAATCCGGAAGCGTGGGGATGGCCTTGGTGATGGCGACGCTCTACATGGTCTACGGATTCTTCGTCCTGTACGTCCTGGTGCAGATGATCATCCGCCTGGCCCTGATCGACGTGCTGCTGGCGCTGGCCCCCGTCGCGTTGGGGCTTTGGGTGCTGCCGCATACCGAGGGTTGGGGACGGCACTGGCTGCGGACGTTCCTAGTGACGGTTTTTCAGCAGGCGGTGCAGCTGGTGGTGTTGGCGCTGGGGTTCGGGTTCCTGCGGGAGTTCGCGGGGATAGCGGCGTTCGAGCCGGTGCGCGACCTGGTCTGGAAGCTCCTGATGTCCACGTCGTTCATCTACCTGGCGACGCGGGCGCCCGCGATGTTGGGCAACGCGGGGACCTTCAACGCGTGGCTGTCGACCCTCTTCTTCGGCATGTCGATGCCGGGAGCGGTGCTCCGGTCGGCCCAGTCCATCGGGCTGCTGGCGGGGGGCGCTGCGGGCGGCCCCGGCGGCCTGGCCGCGGGGAAGCTGGCGGGGGGGATCGCGGCGGGGGTCGCGCCGGCGGCGGTGGGGCTCGCGGTGAGCGGCCTCCGCTCGGCGGCCGACATGGCCTCGGGGTCGGGCCAGCCAAGCGAGGCCCCCCGGAGCGCCAGCGAGTAGCCCAACGACAACCAACGGCGCAGCGGGAACGCGCGCCGGTCCACCACGCATGGAGGAGGCAGGGAGATGTGCCAGTAACGGCGGGCAGCGGGAAGGACTGAGCAGGAACCAGCAGCGCCGGGCGCAAGCGTCGCCCGGAGGGAAAACAGAGGAGCGAACGGAAATGGAAAACCTCACACAGACCATCTCGAACCTGGTTGGGATCCTGTTGGGGCTGGTGGGCGCGGTCGGCGTCGGTTTCTTCGTCTACGGCGCCTACATGTACCTGACGGCCTCGGGAGCGCCCAACCAGATGGAGCGGGGGAAGAGCGCCATGATGACCGCCATCGCGGGCATCGTGCTGGCCATGGTGGCCTACGGCGTCGTGGACATCGTCATGAGCGCAGTGGTGGACCCGGCCGTGGACATCGAACTGCCCGACCCGGTCACGGCCACGCCCACACCCACGCCCTAGCCAACCAAGAGCAACGACTTTGAAAGGAAACATGCCATGAGAGAGCACGAAGTGCCGACCCACGTGCAGGCCGAGGACAAGGTCCTGCTGTGGTTCACCTTCCCCCAGGTCGTGGCGATGACGGCGGTGGGGGCGCTGGCCTACGGGGCCTACCGGTACGCCCCCGTCGGGCCGTCCGAGGCGCGGCTGGCCCTGGCCGTCGTCGTCGGCCTTCTGGGGTTGGCGATGGTCGTCGGGAAGATCGGAGGGCGGGGGCTGCTGCCTGTCGCCGCCGACCTGCTCCGGTTTGGGCTGGGGCCCCGGCGTTACGCCGGGCCCCCGGGGGAGCTTGCCCGGAGCGAGCCTCCCCCGCAGCCCGCGAAGAAGCCGGGCCCGCTGCAACTCCTGGCCAAGCGGGCGAGGCGCGGCCTCCGCAGGCTGCGCAAGAAGCAGCGGAAGGAGCGGCGGAACGGGCGGATGCCCCTGCGTCCGCGCTGGCTGGGCGGACGGCGTCAGCCTCCTGATCAAGGCAACGGGCACGGCAATGGCCACCACGCCGCTATACGACAGACCGACTACACGAAGACCTGGCGCACGGTCCTGGCCCCCGCTGTGCTAACGGTCGCCGTTGTGGCGGTCGCGGTAGCCGCCGCGCCGCAGACGGCCTTGGCGGACGGCCACTGGCTCGACGAGGTTGAGGTCGATTCCCCCGACCCCGTCCCCGGACGAAGGCTCTTGGTCGAGGCGCTGGAGGTCTCCGGAGGCCGGGCCAAGGTGACCCTGCGGGCGGCCACGGACCTGCACGTGTGGGCGCAGGCCTACGGCGGGCCGCAGGGGCAAGAGCTGCGCTTCTGGGGGGCGGCGGGCGCGGAAGAGGGGGGACGGGTCTTCTACGACCTCCCCCTCATCGGCGACGCGCCCTCCCTCACCTTCTCCTGGGTGGACGCCCTCGGCCAGGTCGGCGCGTTCACGTTGAAGGACGAGCGGCTGCCCCATCCCCTCCCGTCCGTGGAAGGGGAGCTGTGCGATGTCCGGGTCGCCTCCCTGGGCTGGACGCCGGGGAGGATCGAGGGAGTCCTGGCCTCGAAGTGCGTCTCCATGATCGAGGAGACGATGCCCCTCCAGACCGTGGCCGGACACGAGCACATCACGGTGACGGCGGTGATGGACGCGGAGGTGACCGGCGTCACGGGGACGGTGCGGGTGAGCGCGTCGGACGGGACGGAGACCTCCCACACACAGACCGAATTCGTCCCCGGCGGCGAGACCTCCTTCTCCCTCTCCGTCGAGGACGGGGAGGCGGTCCACAGTTTGGCCATCGACACCGGTTTGGAGGCGGCCCTCCGGGTCCCGCTGCCGCCGCTGGTGCAACTCGCCCACCGTCTGAAGTGGACGGAGCAGCGCACCGAGACGGTGAGCCTCGTCCGTCCGGGCGTCAGCAGGCGGGTCAGCGAGACCGTGACGGTGCACCACGGCGACGGGACGACGACGCGGCACACGGTCTCCGCCCGCCTCTCCGTCCCCAGCGAGACCGTCGAGAAGGAGGTCACGCTGGACATCGTCCACGAGGAGCACGTGCGGGCCGAGGTGGTCGGCCGCGCGCCCGCAACCCGGAGCAGGAGCGAGACCGCTGCTCTGGCGCTAAGTGTCGGCGCCGACGCCGCCTTCCAGGTCCTCGACCTGCCGGAGCCGGAACCGGAACCCGTCCCCGCCGATCAGTCGCCCCTGAGCGAGGGGGAAGCGGACCACCTGTTCGGCGGACTCGGCTGGGAGCGGCCGTAATGAGACGGGGCGTCGCAACCCTGCCGCTCGCCTCCGCCGCGCTGGCGTCCCTCGGCGCGGCGGAGGCCGAGGAACGGGAGATGCTCGCAGCCTTCGACGGCGTCCTGACGGCGATGGGCTACGCGGGGGCGGGACTCTGCCTCTTCTCCATCGTGTGGGCGGGCTTCGTCCTCATGGCGGAGGGGGCTGGGGAGCGCGGGGGCCGGGCCCGGAGCGCCGTCGTGGGCGCGGTCGTGGGACTGGTCCTCGTCCTCTCGGCCAAGGGCGTCTCCCTCGCCCTCCTCAGCGGCATCGTCCCCATCCCCTAGACCGAAAGGAGAAGACACTTTGAAAAAGCTATCTGCACTCACAAGGCATAGGGAGCGGAAGAACGCCGAGCCGAAGCCGCCGCTCCCGCTGCCCCGGTGCTTCATGCTTTCCCACTTGGAGGAGGACGGGCCGGTCCGCCTCGACGGCGTGAAGCTCGGCGTCTGCGAGGTGATGGGCATCGAGCTCGACGAGCCGAAGCTCGGGTCCTTCGCCGGCGCGCTGAACGCCCTCGACTTCCCCGTCCAGCTCCTCGTCCGCCAACACCCGCCGCGCCTGGCGAAGATGCGGGCGGACCTGCAAGAGGCCCAGCCCAAGGACCTGCCCCCGCAGGTCGCGGCGGCGGCGGACTCTCTTCAGGGACTGCTCAGAGACTTGGAGAGCCGGGACGGCATCCTCGACCGGCGCTTCTACGCGATATGCGAGACCGAACGCGCCGACGATTTACGGGGGCTCCTAGCGCGCTCAGGCCTGTCGGCGCATCCGTTGAAGGGCCGCCAGTTACGGATGCTCCTGCTCGCCTCGGCCCTCGGCGGCGCGCCCGCCGAGACGGAGGAGGACACGCAGGTGGAAGTCGAGGTCAACCGCCGCGACATCCGCGTCGGGGAACGCCTCATCCGCTCCCTCCACCTGGGCAAATGGCCCCGGTCGCTGTCTCCCGGCTTCCTCCAGGGCCTCATGGCCGCCGGGATCCCCATGGACCTCTCCGTCCACCTCGGCCCCATTCCCACCGACCAGGCGGCCCGCACCCTGGAGTGGCAGAAGGTCCGCTTCGAGTCCGCCCACTCCCTCTCCCTCCGCCGGGGACGCAGTCTCTCCCCCGAGGCGGAGATCGCCCTCGAAGACATCACCCGGCTCCGCGACGAGGTGCAGCGGGGACGGGAGCGGCTCTTCCACTCGTCCCTCTCCGTCACCCTCCACGCCAAGGACGCGGCCTCCCTGAAGGAGATGACCCAGCGAGCGCGGGCACACTTCGGGGCCACCCTCGGCAAGCTGGACCCGCTCGCCTTCCGCCAGCGGGAGGGGATGCTGTCCACGCTGCCCCTGGCCCTCAACGCCGTGGCGGAGTGGCGCACCCTGGACACGTCCTCCCTGGCCCGGCTCTTCCCCTTCTCCCCGCCCGACCTGGACACCCGGAGGGGGACGCTCTACGGGACCGACCTGCGGGCCTGCTCCCCCGTGGTCTACGACCCCTTCGACGGGACCCACCTCAACGCCAACACCGCCGTCCTGGCGCGCTCCGGCTCGGGCAAGTCCTTCGCCACCAAGCTGGCGGTGCTGCGGGGACTCACTCGCGGGGTAACGGCCTACGTCATCGACCCCGAGGGCGAATACGCCGACATGGCCCGCGCGGCGGGCGGGCGCGTCATCTCCCCCGGCGTCCCCGGCCAGGGCATGAACCCCTTCGTCATCGACCGGGGAGACCCGGAGGAGCTGCTGCAGCGGATCGGCAGCCTGCGGAGGCTCATCGAGGTGATGGTTGGCGAGCGGCTCAGCGCCGAGCGCCGAGCCTCCCTCGACCATGCCCTCGCCAGCTACTACGCCGAGCCCCGCGAGCGAACGGGCTTCAAGGACTTCTACGCCCATCTCGAAGGCGGCGAGGAGAACGAGATGGCGAAGCTGCTCCGCCCCTTCGCCACCGGCAGCCTGCGGCACCTCCTCTCCGACGAGGGGGACGACCTGCTCGCCGGCGAGGCGCTGGTCACCGTCTTCGACCTGCGCCTCCTCGAACCGGAGCTGCGCCCCGCCGCCGCCATGGTCTGCACCGAGACGGTGTGGGCCGCGGCCGCCCAGGACCCCAAGCCCCGCCTGCTCGTCGTGGACGAGGTGTGGTCGATCATGCAGCACCCCGAGGGCGCGGCCTTCATGGTCTCCATGGCCAAGCGCGCCAGGAAGCACCTCCTCGGCCTGCGGTTCATCACCCAGGACGTGCAGGACCTGCTCAGCGAGGACACCTCGCGGGCCATCACCGGCCACTCCGGCAGGGCCCTCCTCCAGAACGCCGCTTTCAAGCTGCTCCTGCAACAGGACTCCGCCGCCGTGGGCGCGGTGGGGGACGCCTTCGACCTACCGCCGGAGCTGCAGCGCTGGCTCGTCTCCTGTCCGAGAGGCGACGGCCTCCTCATCGCGAAGGGCAACCGGTTCCCCATCCGCATCGAGGCCACGCCGGAGGAAACAGAGGTCATCGAGTGGCGGCCCGGCAGGCGCGACTGACCGGCGAGCGGAACGGACGGAAATGGCGAACACGCAAGCGAAACCTATTACCAAGAGAGACCCATAGAGGTAGGAACCTATGAAACTGAACCCCATCAGATGGCTGTTCGGCGACGACCGGAAGAAGCCCCCGCGCTGCTGGCGATGACGCCGCCGAGGACCGGCGAGCGGACCCTCCTCGGCGTGGAGAACCTGCTCGGCTCCATCGCCGTCCCTGAACCATTCTCGTTGGAGCTGGCGGGCGATATCCACGGCGTGTCCCTCATGGCCCGCTGCCTCGACAAGGAGGTGGTGCAGGGCCAGATCGCGGCCCACTACCCTCAGGCCCGCATTCGCGAGGTCCCGGAGGAAGAGGACCCCCTGCGCCTCGAAGAGGGGGAGCAGGCGTGGGGTGTGACCCTCCGGTCGGGCGGCCCCGAATACGCGCCGCTGCGGGTCTTCCGCGACGACGACCTGCTCGACCCCGGCTCCGACCCGCTCATCGCCCTCCTGGGCGCGCTGTCGGACCTGCGGGAGGGGGAGCGCATCGTGGCCCGCCTGCTGCTGCGCTCCCTCGGCCCCGACTGGTCGCAGCCCCACCTCGCAAAGGCGCTGAAGGGGCCGGGCCCCGGCTCTCCCCCGACGCGGAACGGGCCAGGGCCACCCAGACCGACGTCGCCACCATGACGGTCCTGGGCGTGGGCGCGCTGGCGGTGCTCAAGGGATACCTGTGGGTCCAGGCCGGGGAGACGTGGAACGCCGCGCTCCTGGGCCTGGGCGTCTTCGCCGGCCTGGCCCTGGCGGGCTGGGTCTGGCATCGCTGGAAGAAGGCCCGCTCCCGCGTCTACGACCCGCTCATCATCCGGGAGAAGGTCTCCCACATCGCCTTCGACGCGGAGGTCCAGGTCGCCGCTATCCTGCCGCCTGGCGAGACTGGGGAGCGCGCCCACGAGCTGCTCAACGCCGTCGCCGTGGCCTACCGTCACTACGACCATCCCGCAGGGGCGCGCTTCAAGGCCGGCAAGGTCCGGCCCGTGGTCCCTATCCCTTTGCTGCACCCCACCGGCCCCGGATTCTTCGGCAAGCGCAGCGTCCTCGGCGTCCGCGAGGTTGCCGCCCTGTGGCACCCGCCGGGGGCCAGGGACGAGACGCCCCTCGTCGAGCGCTCCGGCGCAAGGGTGCTCCTCCCCTCGGCGCGGGGCGTGAAGGTCGGAGCGCTCGTGGGCGACACGACCGCGGGGACGCCCCGTGAGATCCGCTTTCCCGACGACCTCCTCCACCGCCATCACCTCTATGTCGCCCGCACCCGCATGGGCAAGTCCACCCTCATGAGCCACATCGCCGCCCACAAGATGCGGGAGAAGGCGGCGGGCAGGGACTCCGACGCCATCATCGTCGTCGACCCCCACGCCGACCTGGTGGGCGGGCTGTTGGAGCAGGTCCCCGAGTCCCTCGCCGGCCAAGTGCGCCTCATCGACCTGGCGGACGATAGGGGCGCGCCCGGCGTCAATCTGCTCGATACCCGCATCTTCGCCGATAGGGACCGCACCACCGACTCGGTGGTGCGCGTGGCCAGGGGGCTGTGGGGGCCGAGGATGCAGTCGATCCTCGAACACACCGTCAAGAGTCTTCACGAAGCCAACGCGCACCCCTCGACGCATGCGGGCGAGCAACACACCATCCTGGACGGGCTGCCCCTGCTGTCCGACGCCAAGTTCCGCAACGGGGTCCTGGCGAAGGTGAGCGACCCCTACCTGCTGGAGTGGTGGGCGAGGGACTTCGGCGGCTGGCGCCGCGAGTACCGGGCCGAGGCCATCGCCCCCGTCCAGACCCGCCTCGCCTACTACGCATCGTCCAAGCGCGCCCGCGCCATCCTCGGCCAGCCCCGCTCCACCATCGACCTGCGGCAGACCATCCTCGACGGCGGCGTGCTGCTGGTCTCCACCGCCCAGGGAACGGCGGGGCGCGACGTGGCCGCACTGGTCGGGGCCTCCCTCCTCAATCTGGTGGACTCGGTCATCCGGGAGCAGGAGGGCCTGCCCCCGGAGAAGCGGCGGGGAGCGCTGGTCGTGGTGGACGAGATGCAGTCCATGCCCGGCGTCGACTACGAGTCGATGCTCTCCGAGCTGGGAAAGTTCGGGGCGTCGTTCATCTTGGCCACCCAGAGCCTCGCCAAGCTGGACGACCTCTCCCGCACGATGCGGGACACCCTGCTGGCCAACGTGGGCTGCCTCGCCATCTTCCAGGTGGCCGGTTCCGACGCGCGGCAGCTGGTGTGGGAGCTGGGCAAGGACCGGGTGTCTGAGGACGACATCACCTCCCTGCCGGTCCACCACTGCTACGTGAGGGCCACCGTGGGCAGGGAGCGGCTTCCCGCCTTCTCCATGCAGGTGAGGCCGCCCGATCCGGGAGACCCGGAGACCGCCGCCCGCATCCGCGCCGCCGCCGGGGGCTACACCACGCCGGCTGAGGAGATCGCCGCCGGGCAGGCGGAGTCGGAGAAGCGGGCGGAGGAGTACCGGGCGGGACTGCACGCCCTCGCCGATGGCGGCGAGCAGGCGGGGGAACCGGCGGGGGAACTACCGAAGGAGCAGGCCGCCCCATCGGACTCGGAGCGGCGCAGGCAGCGGAGCAAGCGAATTCGTGACGGCGACGCCGCCGGAGAGGGGGCGAACGCAGCCGCCGAAGAGGATGCGCCGGGCGCGGAGCGGGGCGGAGGAGCGGCCGCCGATGCGAACGCAGGCGGGGAGGAGCGAGAGGGATGAGACTTTCTCAGTGCGAAGGAGAGCTGCTCCGCAGGCTGGCGTCGGCGCCCTTCCTCGACCGCCTGGAGATGGCCGCCGTCTCCGGCTGGTCCAGGGGCGCGGTCTACGAGGGCTTCCGGGAGCTGGAGGACAGAGGGCTGGTTGCTTCCGTCCCCCACGCAACGGACCTCGTCCCGCCGACCCGGCGCTTTCACCTCACCGCCGCCGGTCTGCTCCGGCTGGCGCAGGACGAGGGCGTGACCGTCGACGACCTGATTCGCGCCCGTCCGCTATCCGCCCAGTGGCGGCGCATTCTGCTGGGACGCCTCGATGCCCTCGCCGCCATCTACCGCCTGGCCGCCGCCGTCTCCAACATCGCCCACCCCATACGCCTGCGGCTATACAGGGCCATGCCCATGGACGCCGCCATCCTGCTCCCCGGCGGACGGACGGTCGCAATCGTTCGGCAGGGACGCGCCGCCGATAGGACGGGCTTCTCCAAGCGGCTCTGGCGGCTGGGGGAGGGGCCGCTTCCCGGGGCCGTCCTCATGCTCATGCCCGACGAGGCGCGGCTGCGGCATGCCCGCAGACTGCTCGCCCGCACGTCCGTCCCGGCGCTCCTCGCGTTGGAGCGCGAGGCGGTCCTGTCCGGCGCCGCCTCGGTATGGCGTCCGCCCTCCGTCAACGCGGCCCTCGACCTGCGGTCGGCGCTCGCCCGGATACGTCCCGGAGGCGCGCTCCCCGTGGAGCGGCGCCTCTCGCGGGCAACCCTACCCATCGACATTGAAATGGGCGCTCCGGGGCGCCACATACACGGCCACCTGCTGCCCGCCCTACTGAAGCCCGCAGAGAAGCGCGCCCTCGACCTGCTCGCCGACTGGCCCTGGGTCTCGCAGAGGGACCTGGCGGGCCTGCTGGCCGTCTCGGGGCCGCGCGCCTCCCAGATCGTGGCCCTCCTCGAAGGGTCCGGTCTCGTCGCCCGCGTCGCCGCCGGAGGGGGACGCCTGGTCCTCGCCGACCGGGGGCTGGCGCTCCTGGCCCGCCGCGACCGCGCCTCCGTGGGCGTGGCGCGGAAGCGCTGGAGCGCCGCTCCCCTGGAGCCGAAGGCCTCTTTCGCCTGGCGCAACGTGTCCGGGAGGAGAAGCCGCCAGCTGCTCAGAAACATCGAGCACACCGCGGCGGTCCACGCCTTTATCGCGGCGCTGGCCCGGCAGTCGCGCTACCTGGGATGGGAGGTCGCGCAGATCGACCCGCCCCATCGCGCGTCGAGGCACTTCCGGCATGGCGGCGGGCTGCGCTCGGTCCACCCCGACGCCTTCGGCGTCCTGCGCAAGGGTTCCATAAGTTGGCCCTTCTTCCTGGAGTGGGAGCGCCGCGCGGTGCGCCCGGCGACTATGGCGGCGCGGCTCGCGCCCTACCTGCGCTACTACTCCTCCCACCAGCCCACCGACGACCACGGCGCGCAGCCCGCCGTCTTCGTCGTCTTCGACGACGAAATCGCGCCGGTCCACTTCCTGCGCGTGGCGCGGGAGGCGATGGCGCGGGCCAAGGTCCAAACCCCCTTGTGGGTCTCCCACAAGGCGGCCATCGACGAGCGGGGACCGCTGGGACGCGTCTGGCGGACCCCCGACCGGCTGGGCGCTCACCCGCGTGCTCCCGGCCCGCTGAACAACGACCAACACACTGAAGAGGAGCGGAGGTTCCCGCTCCCTTCCCCATAGGGAGACCCACGCTATGCGCTCGCACGAAGACAACGAATCGAGAGGCTATCGGAGGCGTCGGGGACGGACCGTTGTCCGGCTCAACACTGCCGCGCTCTGGGGTCGGTTGGCGGTGCTGAACCGCACCTAGAGCTGGCTCGCCGGAGAGGCCGGGATCAGCCCGGGCTACCTCTCCATGCTGGTCAACGAGGGGCGCGCGCCTTCGGGACGCATCCGCCAACGGATGCAGAAGGCACTTGGCGTAAAGGACTTTCATGAACTCTTCAGATTGGAGGAACCGCAGTGACAAACCGTGACTCTTCTCTCCTATTGGACGGCTATCCGTCTTGCGCCGCCAGCGACGGCGACTCCAGACCCGCCGGAAAGGGCGTGCTGCCGGAGGACTTCCCGGACCGCCTCAACCGGCTGAAGAAGGCCACCGGCCACACCTGGATCGTGTTCGCCCAGGTCGTGGGCGCGGGGCTCAAGCAGGTGCTCCGGTGGCGCAAGGGAACGGAGCCCTGCGGGGGAGCCATGCACTCCCTCTACCTGCTTGCGTTCCGGACGCCCGGCGGCCTGCAGATCCTCGCCCGCGAGGGCTTCGACGAGGGCTTCCAGGTCCCCCTCAGGCGGGGCCCGACGCCATGCCCCGCCTGCCCATTCGCCATAACAGGAGGACCTATCCCCTTGTTATAGGGCGGCGGCGGACCGGAATCCGACCCAACCCACGACCGACGCTGCCGGTGCGCGCCCACCCGTCCCCGCACCGGCGGCCTATGGCAGACCTGGAGAAGCACACATGTGAGTGGAAGCTCGAATGATCGGGAGCTGAACGAGAGACCGGCGGCCCTCGGGTTCGCCGGGCAGGATGAGCGCAGGTCCGGCGCATCAGGCCGGTTTTGCCTGCGCCGTGGATACCGGGACAACGATATATGGAAGACAAGAGAAGCCGAAAGAGACCGAAGAACTCCGGCGGGACTGGACCGGAACTGAGGGTGGAGAGGGTCGACTTCAACCCCGGCCTCGACGCCGAAGACCGGCTGCGCCGCCTCTTCACCATGCTGGTCAAGTACGCTATCAAACATCAGGGTGCCGCTCAGGAGGAGGTCCCGCCGCCTTTGGGCAGTCATGTTGAGGCCGAGAGGCGGCCTCCTTAGGACGCCATCAAACCACGTCATCGCCCACCGACGCTCCGTTCAGGGCCGACCTACGACGGGTACGTCGGTGGTCGGCCTGCCCCATATCCCTTAGACTCACGAAGGGCCTTTCCACTCGCCCACGCCACAGCTCCGCCCGCATGGCCCTAATACCAACCGTGGTAACAGCATGCCGACGCAGGCCACGGCCGAGGCCGTACAAAGAGAGAACCTGTATAGCTGCGTTAGATAGCCTATCGGCCCAAACCAGGGCAGCAACGCTGGAATGGGTCAAGCACCGAAAGAGGTGATATGCTACCCACCCACAAAGGAGAGCTGGCTGCCTTGATAGCAATTGCCGACCCTATGCGAACTCTGGAGGCCTCCTAGGAGATCGGACAACTGTGACCACTGTGTCCTCCAAAGGACTCTAACGCTTATGGGAGACCTACATCAGCGTATTTTTGTCGCACAACGTCCCATTGTCCAGAGTGCGGAGAGGAACTAGCAAAGTTGAGGATTCCACCTGAAATAACGGGCGTTTCTCTTGTCTTGCTTGGCAATTTCAATCCTTCGATTTTTACACCTGCGTGGTTTGGTTGGTACGGCCTACTCCCCGAAAACACTGTCAACATTGCAGAATTGCAAACCGCTCAACCACAGATCACAACGTTCCAAGCAGACTGGCTACACCTCCAAGTTCTTCCCAATCGCTTCTTAATTAGTACCGCTCAACCACCATTTGTTCGTTTGCGGGATCTAACAATCCGGATATTCCAAGAACAACTCCCTCATACACGCCTTGGGGCGATGGGAATCAATCGCGAAATTCATTTTCTATTCAATGCTCTAGAGGAGCGGGATCGGCTTGGCAGAACACTTGCACCCATTGCGCCCTGGGGTGCCTGGGCCGGACAACTTGGACCTGATGGACGGCACGGTGGCATGACTTCGATTACTATGACACAGGTAGGCATAAAGGACAGACCGCCGGGTGGACAGCTAAACGTGACTGTACAGCCATCGAATCGCGTAGGAAAAGAGGGTACAGGGGTATTTGTCCAGGTCAATGATCACTATGCAATTGAAGATCCAGAGAGCCAGACCGCAACAAGCGAAATAGTTAGTCTACTTGAAACACATTTTGACGACTCGCTCCGCCACGCAGACCAGATTATTGACCATATCATGTCACTAAGGGAATCATAGCATGTCCGACACCGCATTAGCTCCAGTGGGCAATAGCCTTCCTATTCCGTCAGATTTCACCGAGAATCCTTGGGAGAACCTGACTCCGAAACAGCTATTTGAAGAGGGATATGCAAAACAGGTCTACGTCGCATCAACCCAAGCCCAAGGCATTATGCTGACTGCGACAAGAATCGAAGACCCAACTAGCGTCGATTACTTAACATCGACTGATTGTTATCCCAACTATAGCTGCCTCATCGAATTCCCTCTCCAACCTTCAACGCCTCGAGCTTCGCATGCGCCAACACTGCATGCGCTTCAAGAATGGGAAGGTTATGTCCTTGAAACAGGAGAGACCGACTTTACAGCACGGCTGCTGGATTTAACCGCTGCCTCTTTTGGCGTTCAGGCACCCCTGGGGCAAGAGGAGGAGGCCGTCATTCCCTTGTCGGAGATTTCAGAGGATGACCTGAAACGACTCCGTCCAGGCAGCATCTTCCGATGGGTTATCGGATACGAGCGCTCTGCGAGTGGAACAAAGCGACGTATCTCACAGATTGTTATTCGCGACCTTCCGGCCATGACTATGCAAGACAGATCCGAGGGACTCGCATGGGCCATGAAAGTAGCCAAATCGATAGAGCAGTGACGCCCACTCTTTCTCCCCAAATAGATGAGATTGAGCTAAGCCTCTTTGGCCCCGGTTATGGGGAATGCGTGCTAATTCATATCGGGAATGACAGGTGGGTGGTCGTCGATTCTTGTCTCGATACCGACTATCGACCCGCAGCGCTCACTTATTTACGCAGCCTAGGTTTGGATCCTTCAACAGCCGTCTGCTTGATAGTAGCGACTCACTGGCACGACGACCACATACGGGGCCTGGGGCAATTGGTCGAGATCTGTGACAACGCCATATTCTGCTGCGCTTCCGTTTTGACTACTAGAGAATTCCTTGCCGCCGTGGGCGCGCTCGAAAACCGACCCGCAACCGATTTTGGCTCTGGAGTACGGGAGCTCTACAGAGTGTTTTCACTCCTTGAACAGAGGTCTGCTACTTGGAGACACGCCATCTCCGACCGCATTATCTTCAATCGAGATAATTGCAGGATACGGTCCCTTTCTCCTTCGGATCGGGCATTCCGCGCCTTCCTCCAAGCAATAGGTCGTCTTGTTCCACAAGAGATGGAACCTAAAAGGCGTGTTCCTCCATTGACACCCAACGAGGCTGCGGTCGTTCTATTGATTGAATTAGACCAGACAGTAGTTCTTCTTGGTGCCGATCTCGAGAACGAAGGATGGTTAGAAATTCTCGATATCGACAAACTCTCGGATACCAAGGCATCGGTATTCAAGTTGCCACATCACGGTTCTCAAAACGCACATGAGAATCGCGTATGGAACGACATGTTGCGTGAAGACCCTATCGCAGTAGTCACTCCGTGGCGAAGAGGTGGACGAGCGTTGCCGACTAAAACCGACGCACTTCGCATCCTCTCGCTTACCGATGAGGCATACGTCACAGGGTCACAAGAAAGCATTGTAGGTAGACTCCTGCAAGGTAGGAGTAGCGTCGTAGAAAGGACTATCCGTGAAAGCGGCGCAAGGATCCGGACAGTAGGCTTGTCTGACGGGATGATTCGGTTACGAAAGAAGATTACGTCGGTAACCGACTGGAATGTCGAATTGTTTGGATCGGCATGTCAGTTGGCAGACTACAATAGGCCTACGTAGGACAAATCTGCGTCCGGCCTAGACATAGTGCAATTCCGAACTGCCCCTCGCATAACGCAGAGTTAGACATCCTCAGTAACGCGAACGTGAACTGGATAGCAAATGGCAATCCACGATTCTGCCGCGCCTTACAACTAACGCGAAGGGGCCAGGCTTGTCTATTTTGGCAGACGAACAAGGATAGGAAGGGATCAAACGCGAGTCACCTCTGAAGTCCTGATCGAAGAGGCGAGAGTCCAGCGAAATGCTATAGCCTGATTGCATATGCGGGGTTGTGACAACGCCCCTTTGACTGCCTGAGGCGGCTGGGATACGCTTTCAAGTAGAGGTTGGCCCGGCGGTGCGTGAACACCCCGGGCCGTGGCTCCACCTGCTGGATCAGGTGATGCGATGCGTATTCTACCGCTCGCAGACCCGCTCCCGGCAGGAGGCGGGACTTTTTGGTTTCTACGGATACGAACGAGAGGAGGCAGTTATGCCGAGAGCTAAGACGCAGCAACTACAGGGACAGCGAGCGGCCATCTACGCCCGCGTTTCGGACAAGAGCCAGGCCGAGGAGGACAAGACCTCCCTCTCCGAGCAGGCCATCGAGATGGAGGCCTACTGCGAGCGCAAGGGGCTGACCATCACCGCGCGCTACCAGGAGATCGGCCGGGGCTGGTCGAAGAAGCGCCCCGAGTTCCAGCGGATGCTGGCCGACGCCAAGCAGGGTTTGTTCGACACCATCGTCTGCTGGAAGTCGGACCGCCTCAGCCGGGGCATGTTCCCCGCCGCCGCTCTCATGGAGGTCGTCGAGGCCTACCAGATAGGGATTGAGGCCGTCATGGACGCCATCGACATGAAGACCTTCGGCCTGATGGCCGCCATCGGAAAGATCGAGCTGGACAACTTCCGGGAGCGCTCGGCCATGGGCAGGCGCGGGGCGGCCAAGCAGGGCCGCGTGCCGACCGGCACGCTCCCCTACGGCTACCGGACCGGCGACGACGGCCGGCCTGAGATTGACGAGGCCGAGGCCGAGGTCGTGCGGCGCATCTTCCGCCAGTACGTCCACGAGGGGATGGGCGCGGCGTCCATCACCTGGCAGCTGATCGAGGAGGAAATCCCCATGCGCAAGCCCAACGCGCGGTGGCAAGAAGCACGCGTTCACCGCATTCTGGGCAACGAGGCCTACAAGGGCGCCTGGTGGTTTGGCAGGGCCCGGCATGTTGCGACGGAAGACGGGACGAGGGTCTACGCGCAGCCTCAAGAGACCTGGATAAAGGTCCCGGTCACGCCGCTGGTGGACGAGGAGACCTGGGACCGGGCGCAGGCCCTCAAGAAGCAGCGGTTGAGCAGGTCCAAGCGGAACACCAAGGTGTTCTACCTGTTGCAGCATCTCGTCCGGTGCGCCGAGTGCGGGATGCTCTTCGGAGGAAAGACGAACAACAGCAACAAGATCACGCGCAACGGCAAGGTCTACCGGTACGAGCTCGACCCTCCTCAGCGGTACTACTACTGCTACGGCATGCAGAAGCACCGCCTGCGCTGCAGGGAGCATCCCTTCATCCGGGCGGAGCGGTTGGAGGAACTGGTCTGGAGCGAGGTGAAGAACGTCCTGCAGAACCCTGGCCTCATCGTCGCCGGCATCGAGGCCCTGGACGTGCAGGAAGACGGGGGGTCAGCCGAAGAGGTCGCAAGGACAGAGCGGGACCTGAGGCGGGTCCAGTCGGAAGAAGACCGGGCCATCAGGCTGTACGTGTCGGGGAAGATCACCGAGAATCAGCTCGACCTGCAGCGCAAGTTCATCACCGAGCGGCTGGAGAGTCTGCGGGCAAAGCTGGACGACTACCGCGCCAGGGAGGCGAGCGGGGCGCAGAAGCGGGCCCTGATGGAGGGGATCCTCACCTGGGCGGGGGAGGTTGGCGAGGGGATGGACGATCTGACCCCCGCTCAGCGCAGGGAGGTCCTCCAGATGGTGGTGGATGAGGTTGTGATCGGCCGGGACAACAACCTGCTCCTCACCTTGGGCGTCCCCCTTGACGAGTCCGTTGCTATTGCCTTACCGGTACCTCCCCCGCAGACGGGGGAGGAAGGGAAGAAGTCCCGCGCCCGTGGTTGGGTTCTCCAATCGAGGTATGACGAGCAATCCATCGTAGGGGGCGCAGGGGGATTGGGCAATGGGCAAATGTCGCGGCGGGGCGGCGCGCTAGGGTTTGGTTGGTCGGCGGACGCGCAGCGCCGGAAGGTGCGGGAGGGGAAGCGCGAGCGCAGCAAAGCGCGGGGGAGAGTGGGCCAAAGGAGCGGCTTGCTATAATCGCCGCCCATGCCCGACCACCCCCACATCGAGCGCTACTACGAGGAGCTGCGACAGCTCATCGAGTTCGGCGGCTCCACCAACGAGCAGAGCACTCGCCGGGCCTTCGAGAGCTGCCTCACCGCCTACTGCCGCGAGCACAGGGAGCGCGTCGTGCTCGTTCCGGAGCTCGCCTTGCCCTCAGGCGTCAGGCCCGACGGAACGGTGAAGGACGCGCTCCGCATGGCACGCGGCTATTGGGAGGCGAAAGACACCGATGACGACCTCGAAGCCGAGATCCAGCGCAAGCTCAACCGCGGCTACCCCCGCGACAACATCATCTTCGAGGACTCGCAGACCGCCGTCCTCTACCAGAACGACGGCGTGGCAATGTGGGTGGACATGCGCCGTCCCGACGAGCTCCACCGCCTCATCCGCCGCTTCCTCGACTATGAGCTTCCACAGATCGAGGAGTTCCGCCACGCCTGGTCGCAGTTCAAGACCGACCTTCCCGAGGTCCTGGAGAACCTTCGCGGCACCATCGTTGAGGCGGAGGCCGGCAGCACGGGCTACCAGCAAGCGGCCGCCGCCTTCCTCGAGCTCTGCCGCCAGACCATCGGCCCCAACGTCTCGGAGGCGGACGTGCGGGAGATGCTCCTCCAGCACATCCTCACCAAAGATGTCTTCCTCCGCGTGTTCGGCGAGGAGCAGTTCCACCGCGAGAACGACGTCGCCCTGCGCCTCGACGCCCTCGAACAGACCTTCTTCACCGGCGACATCCGCCGACAGGCCATCGACCGCCTCCGCGCCTACTACGGCGCCATCGGCCGCGCCGACGACGAGATCGCCGACCACGCCGAGAAGCAGCAGTTCCTCAAGGCCGTCTACGAGGACTTCTACAAGACCTACAACCCCGCCGCCGCCGACCGCATGGGCGTCGTCTACACACCCAACGAGGTCGTGGACTTCATGGTGCGAGGGACGGACCACCTGTTGCGCAAGCACTTCGGGCGCGGGCTCGCCGACGTCAACGTCCAGATACTCGACCCCGCCACCGGCACCGGCACGTTCATCACCAGCCTCATCAACTTCTTGCCCCTCGACCGCTTGGAGCACAAGTACCGCCACGAGATGCACGCCAACGAGCTAGCGATACTCCCCTACTACATCGCCAACCTCAATATCGAGTACACCTACAAGGAGCGCACCGGCCGCTACCTCGAGTTCCCCAATCTCTGCTTCGTCGACACGCTGGACAACATGGGCTGGCAACAGACCGGCGCGACCGGAGCGGCGGTGCAGCGGCAGAGCGCGTTCAACCTCGGCGGCCTCTCAACCGAGAATTGGCTGCGCGTCCAAGAGCAGAACGAGAAGACGATCAGCGTCGTCATCGGCAACCCGCCGTACAACGCGAACCAGCAGAACGAGAACGATAACAACAAGAACCGCGAGTACCCGGAGATAGACCGCCGGATTAGTGACACCTACATCAAAGCCAGCACCGCCCAAAAGACCAAGCAATACGACATGTACAAGCGGTTCATCCGCTGGGCGAGCGACCGGCTGGATGACGACGGAATCATCGCTTTCGTCACCAACCGCGCTTACCTCGAAGCGCGGCAGGACGATGGATTCCGGCAGGTCGTGGGCAAAGAATTCAGTGAACTTTACATCCTCGATTTAGGTTCCGATGTACGCCGCAACCCAAAGATCGCGGGAACCACGCATAACGTATTTGGGATACAGACCGGCGTAGCTATCGGCTTCTTCGTGCGGGATAGCTCCAAGACCGGCGGATGCGGCATCCACTACGCGCGCCGGGAGGACGCCGAGCTTGCGATAGATAAGCTAGCCTATCTGCGCCAAGCCAAGCTCAACGAGCTTGCGTTTGAAAGTATTTTACCTGACGTAGAGCACAACTGGCTCAAGCAGACTGACACTGATTTCGGCTCGCTACTTCCTTTAGCTAACCGCCAGACTAAGTACGCCAAACACATCAGCGAGGAACGGGCGATTTTCAGCCTTAGCGCACTTGGAGTTAATACGGCACGGGATGGGTGGGTTTACGATTTCGAAATCAGCAATCTTCGCGCTAAAGTGCTTTTCTTTGCCGATACTTACAATAGACTCTTGGCTCAGGACGACGATTCGTATGATACGGTAATCAAGTGGAGCGAAGCCACTCGTAACCATTTCAACCGTGGACGCCGAATCATTTATACCGAACAATGGCTTACTCAATCACTGTATCGTCCGTTCGTTGCCAAGCATTACTTTGCCGATGTAGTGATGAATGACAGACTTACCAGTAATCATTACCGAATCTTTGGGCCGGATTTGTATCACCCCAACGAAGTTATAAACTTCTGCGTAAACGGCAATGCGTTTTATGCACTGGCTGCGGGTTACTTGACTGATTGGCATTTCACCGGCGACACCCAATGCCTCCCCCTCTACCGCTACACGGAGCACGGCAAGCGCGTCAGCAACATCACGGAGTGGGGGCTGCGGCAGGTCAACGACCACTACCGCAAGGAGTGGGGGAAGGACTTCGAGAACGTCGCCGGCAAAGACGGCATCACCGCCGAGCAGATATTCGCCTACACCTACGCCGTCCTCCACGATCCGGTCTACCGGCACGACTACGCCGTCGACCTGCTCCGCGAGTTCCCGCGCCTGCCGCTCTACCACGATTTCGACATCTGGGCGCGCATGGGACAGGAGCTGCTCGACCTGCATATCGGGTTCGAGTCCGCCGAGCCGTACCCCCTGGAACGGGAGGAGACCGGTAAAGAGCCGGGCAAGCCGAAACTCCACGCCGATAAGGAACATAGCGTCATCGTCCTCGACGACGCGACGCGCCTCACCGGTGTGCCGCCGGACGCCTGGCGCTACCGCCTCGGCAACCGCTCCGCCCTCGAGTGGGTGCTCGACCAGTACAAGGAGCGCAAGCCGAAAGACCCCACCATCGCCGAGCGTTTCGACACGTACCGCTTCGCGGACCACAAGGAACGCGTCATAGACCTGCTGCGCCGCGTCTGCGCCGTGAGCGTCAAGACGATGGACATCGTGGACGGCATGGCCTACTGGGACGGCGACGACCTCGTCGTCTACGGCGACCGCGACAAGCACGAATGGGCGATGCTCGGAATGGCGGACTGGTTTAGCAGGCCCGACGACCCCGATTGGGAGGCTGCGTGGTCGGAGACGTAGTCTTGGCGCCGTTCCCCTACTCTGACCTGAGCTCCGCCAAGATACGGCCCTGCCTGGTGCTTGCCGACGTGGGGATGGGCGATTGGGCGCTGTGCGAGATAACCAGCAGGCAGCAGAGCCGTCCTGGGGACATTGAGCTTACACAGAATGATATGCGGCATGGCCAGCTGCTAAGAGACAGTTGGGCGCGTCCCGGCCGGCTACATACGCTGAACGCAAGTCTCTTCGGTAAAACTGTAGGAGCTGTAACGCACACCAAACGAGCCCAGGTCTCCACTGCCGTGCACCCGCAGACGGGCGAGGGACCCAAAGCAGGCGCGAGGGTGTTCCTGGATTCCCGCCTTCGCGGGGATGACGGAAGACACCTGCCCCTTGCCCCGTCGCCCCTGCGACCTCTACCATGGAACCGGCCCGTAAGCCGTCCGCCGCCCGCAGTCGCTCCGGGCTGCTTACGAGTAAAATGCTACCAAATGAGACCAAATGAGACCGTTTTTCTACCCCCAGCCATGCCCCGCTCGTAACGCACGCTGATTCACGAGCGCGCGGCTCGGAACATCCGCTACATATCACGTCCATGGAGGATCCATGCAGTACCGCAAGCTAGGCGCCAGCGACCTCGAGGTTTCGGTCATCGGCCTCGGAACCAACAATTTCGGCAACCCCAGCCGCATCTCGGAACACGCGCACAGCCAGCGCGTGATCGACAAGTGTCTCGACGTGGGCATCAACTTCATCGACACCGCCGACATCTACGGCAGCGGCGAGAGCGAGGTCCACATCGGCGCGGCCCTGAAGGGCAAGCGCGACCAAGCCATCATCGCCACCAAGTTCAACCTCAATAAGCTCGACGGCGAGTCTCCACGCGACCGCATCAACAAGAACGTCGAGGACAGCCTGACCAAGCTCCAGACGGACGTCATCGACCTCTACCAGATCCACTTCATCCCCTACGGCGTGCCGCACGAGGAGTACTTGGAGCCGCTGAACGACCTCGTCACTGAGGGTAAGGTGCGCTACATCGGCGAGTGCAACTACGCCAGCTGGCGCCACGCCGACGCGGACCGCGCCGCTGTGGACAAGGGATGGGCGCCCTTCGTCTCCTCCCAGAACTACTACAGCCTCATGCGCCGCCACGTGGAGCTCGAGCTGCTCCCCTTCTGCACGGAGCACAACATCGGCTTCCTCCCCTACTTCCCCCTCGCGGGCGGCTGGCTCACCGGCAAGTACTCCGCCGAGGCGGCGGTCCCGAGCAGCGCACGCCGGATGGTCGGCCAGCTCCAGGGCGACGAGCGGGCGCGCGCCATCCTCTCCCAGCTCGACGCCTTCGCCAACGAGCATGGCCACTCCGTCCTCGACCTGGCGTTCGCGTGGCTGCTCGCCCACCCGTCCGTCAGCTCCGTCATCGCCGGGGCAATGAACGAGGAGCAAGTAGAGGGCAACGCCAGCACTTGCGACTGGGTCCTGACCCCAGAGGAGCGCGACGCCGTCGATGCCATCGCCGCCTGGGACGGCAACGACGAGGAGATCGAACGCTTCGGCACGGGCAACGCCCCCAAGGCCCCGCCCCGCTAAGGAGCTTCTTCTTCCGCCCGCAGAGGGTTCCCTCCTGGGCTCCTCTGCGGGCAAGGTCTGCCTCGTCCCTCTTCCGTCTGCGAGACCTTTGCGTAACCCTATTATCTGGCGAGCGTAACTCTTCCCACCCACCCGCCCGTCATACTGTGAGGGACACCCCCACGCCCCCGGCAGAGGGGCGTCGCCCCTCTGCGCTCCCCCGTATTCAAAGCTGTCCATGGTTCGACAGGCTCACCACGAACCTATGGCAAGCTCACCACGAAGCAGTTTGAAGTTGCGCAAAGGTCTCGTCAGCGGGGGGGAGTTAGGGAGGGGGGGACTGCCTAGGGGAATGGACTAGGAAGAACTCCGGAGCTTGAGCGCGGTCGCGAGGACCCACGCCATCGTCGTCGCGAAGAAGCCGCGCTGCAGCAGACCGCGCTTTCCCTTCCAAGCGTCAGCCTGGAAGGGAAAGGCGAAGGCGCTCGTCGCGGCGAACATCGCGTAGGAGAAGCGTCGCCAGCCCGCCCATCCGGGCTTCTTGCGAAAGAAGAGGGGCGTGAGGACCGACAGCGTGAGGATGGCGGCGAAGCTGCACCGGCCCGCAACCCCGTGGACGGCGTCCTCGTCGACTCCGGGAAGGACCTCCTCCTCGCTGCCCTCGCGGAAGACACCCGCAAGGAAACCGCCGAGGCCGTAGACGCCGACCAGTCCCCAGAGCGTCCGGCCTCGCCAGCCTCCGCCCGCCTCACGATGCAGCAGCGGGCCAAGCCCCTGAACGAGCGTGGCGTACCCCATGAAGGCTGCGCTGATGAAATGCGGACGCGGCGCGCCCGGCTCGGCAAGCTCGCTCATCGTCTGCGCGGTCGAGCTATACCCCTTGGGGCCAAGCAGCGTGGCGACCGCGCCCACGACGACGTAGTAGAACGGAGCAAGCGCCGCCGTCAGCCCGAGCCGCCGGGCCGCGGCGCGGGAAAGCCTCACCCGGCGCCTCTGCCTACTATGGGCCCTCGCCCTCGATGTGACTGTGGGACCAGTCCGAGCTCCAAGCGCTGTGGCCCTCCGGCCGCAGCCTGAGCCACACTCTGCTGCCCTCCTGAATCGGGTGGTGACGCTCTCCGTAAACCAACATCGCGTGCTGCTGGTCCACGTCGACCTGGTACTCGACCCGCTCGCCGATGAAAAGCTCGGTGTCCACGGTGGCGCCGATCATCCCGGCCGGCACAGTGTCCGAATCAGCCGGCACAATATCAACGTCCTCGGGGCGCACTCCGATGAAGACTGAGCTTCCCACGGGGAACCCCTCGGGGGCGTAGCCTCGTCCGAACACCACACAGTCGGGAGCGCCTTCAATCGCCACCGCCAGCTGGCCGGAGGGGTTGCTCGACCGCACTTCGCCGCGGAAGAGGACCGTCTTCCCCACGAAGTCGCGGACGAACTCGTTGGCCGGCTCCTCGTAGAGCAGCCGCGGCGCGCCCTGCTGCTGGATAACGCCAAGATCCATCAAGGCAATCTGGTCCGAAAGGCTCAGCGCCTCGATCTGGTCGTGGGTGACGAAGAGCACCGCTATGTTCAAGCGCCGCTGCATCTGCTTGACCTCAATGCGCATCTGCTCCCGCAGCTTGGCGTCGAGGTTGCTGAAAGGCTCGTCGAGCAGCAGCACGCTCGGCTCGGTGACCAATGCCCGCGCCAGAGCGACGCGCTGCTGCTGGCCGCCGCTGAGCAGAGGCCCAGGCCTCTTCTCCAGACCGGGCAGGCCCACGAGGTCCAGCACCTGCGATACCCGTTCCTTGATGTCGCGCCTGTTGACGTGTCGCGACTTCAGCGGAAAGGCGACGTTCTCCTCCACCGTCATGTGCGGCCAGATTGCGTAGGACTGGAACACCATTCCAACGTCGCGCTTCTCGGGCGGCACCCGGAGCCCGCTGGAGGTGATCACTACAGGGCGGTCCCCGAAGTGGATCGTGCCTATATCGGGGTTCTCGAGGCCTGCGACCATCCGGAGAGTCGTACTCTTCCCGCAGCCGCTCGGCCCCAGCAAGGTCACGATCTGACCGTCGTTAACGTCAATGCTCAGGTCGTTCACGGCGGGAACCGCGCCGCCGGGATAGGTCTTAGAGAGGTGCTCCAAACTCATCGCCGGCGGTGGGCCTGAACGGGTCCCCCCCGCCTCGGCTGGTGGTGTTCCTACAGTAGTCACGTTGGTGTCCTCCTAGGAGCGCGCGCCCGCGCGCCTCAGTCTCCACCCTTCATCGCCGGTCTGTCCAAACGTAGTTCGGGCCTGATTCCGTCGGCGGCCCGACGACTCGGCGCCGCTCCGGACTAACCCGCTGAATAACGCCAACTCCAACAGCGCGGGCCAGCAATCCAGAAACCCGCCCTCTGGCCAAGCGCCTCAGCCCCCTACTTCATGGGGCCATCTTAAGGGTGCGCGAAAACCTAGCACCGCCTCACGGCCATGTCAACGCGGAGCTAGGATATCCGTCACGCCCGCGTTCGGCTTTTGCGGATTGAGCCACGCGGACGCCATCGCCCGGACGGGAATCCTCCCGCGCCCCGTGGCGGGCCCACTCGACAGGTGACACGCCTAGGCGGTTGGGGTATCGTCGCCCGCAGTTCACCGTGCGTGGCCGCCTGGCAATAGCGAAGCTACTTCGGCGCGTGCCGCTTCCTCGCCGTGAACCTCAAAGCAAGGGTAGACCAGCGCCGGTCTGGGGGAATCATGCTTACCGTCGAGCAGAACGACCGTATCACCAGAGTCGGGCCCGGAACGCCCATGGGCGAGCTGATGCGGCGCTACTGGCACCCGATCGCCGCCGCCGGCGAGCTCGTCAAGAACCCCACGAAAGCGGTGCGGCTCCTCGGCGAGGACCTCGTCCTCTACCGCAATCGAAGCGGGACGATTGGCCTGATCGAGGCGTCGTGCGCCCACCGCCGGGTCAACCTGCTGTTCGGCATACCGGAGGACGAGGGGCTCCGGTGCCCCTACCATGGCTGGCTCTACGACGAGACCGGCCAGTGCATCGAGACCCCCGCCGAGGCGGAGGACTCGACCTTCGCAACCCGCGTCAAGCTCAATGCCTATCCCGTCGAAGAGCTGGGCGGACTAATCTTCGCCTACATGGGCCCGGAGCCGCGGCCGCTGCTGCCCCGCTACTACCCCTTCGTCGAGCGGGGAATGACCCGCAGCATCGGGTGGGCGGTCGTGCCGTGCAACTGGCTCCAGGTCATGGAGAACTCGTTGGACCCCATGCATGGCGAGTTCCTGCACCGCTACTTCTCGAACTACGTGCTCGAACGGCTCGGCATCCTGCTCGACAGGGGCAACGTATGGGGAACCCAAAGGTTCGAGGCCAATCCTGACGCCGACCCCTACTGGCGGAAGGGCGCGAAAATCCGCCACCACGCGAAAGCCGGATTCACCGCCTTTGAGCACGGCATCCTGAAGCACCGCCTCCTTGATGGCGAGGACCCGGTCTCATCGCCGTCGTGGAACATCGGTCACCCGGTGGTCTTCCCGAACCTCGAGCACGGCTCCGGCGGGCATCACTTCCAGATCCGCGTTCCCATGGACGACACCAACACCTACTACGTCTGGTACGGCGCGCACTTCCCTGACGAGGGCGAACCGGTGGACCAGGCAGGCGACGAGATTCCCTACTACCGCGTGCCCCTTCCTCAAGTGGACGCCGACGGCCTGCCCATCTGGGGGCAACTCGACAACAACAGCGGTCAGGACAACTTCGCTTGGGTCTCCCAGGGACCGCTCACCCGCCGCTATCTAGAAAAGCTGGGGCAGTCCGACGTTGGCGTCATCATGTACCGGCGCATGCTCCTCGAACAGATGAAGCTGGTCGAAGACGGCGGAGAGCCGATGAACACCTTCCGTGATCCCGTGGCTAACGAGATGGTCATGCTTCCGTTCGACGGTCAGGACGAGGGCGCGAACCAGGCGGTCTCCACCGATGACGTCTACGGCTACGGGCAACGCGTGGAGGCGCTCTCCAGCGGGCAGGCAGGCAAGTTCAACTCTGTCTTCCTGGAACGCGCCGCCCGCAAGGGCTTCACGCTGCCGCCGGAGTACGAGCCCGGCGTGACTCCTGTGACCGAAATCTCGCCCGGCTAGGCCGAGCCTCCTGAGGAAGCGATGAAAATCGACGGCTTGGAAAAGGGAACGCGACTCGTAACATCCTATGGCGACATCGTCGAGCTGCTGGGCGTCGAGGACGGCGGTCTCGCCGCCACGGTCAGATACGTCGAAGTCCTGGGCAGCGACGCGATAGTAGGCTCCGAGGGGTCGATCGCCGCCGACGATATAGCGACGTTCGACGGCGGCAGGTTCGTCGGCCCGACGTAGGCCGGCGGCGCGCTCAGCTCTAGAGACGACCCACATCGATGCCGCTTGGTCGCCCCGCACGGTGAGCATAAGGGAGGAAGCAGTTATGACTAGCGCCCACGACGAGCTGCGTTGGAAGGTGGCGGTCTCGTGCCGCATCCTCGGAATGCTGGGACTCGTGAACGAGTCCACCGGACACGTCAGCGCGCGGATACCGGGCACGGACGAGATGTTCATCCGGTGCCGTGGCGGCAAGGAAGAAGGCATCGCCTTCACCGGCGTGCATAACATCCGCCGCACCGACTTCGACGGCGAGGGACCGCACATCGACGACGAGCACGGCTCTCCCAGCGAGACCCCCATCCACGGCGAAATCTACCGCGCCAAGCCCCAGGCCGGCGCCGTCGTGCATGCGCACCCGTGGTATGCCCTCCTCTGCGGCGTAACGGAGATTGAGTACAAGCCGGTGTTCGGTGGATACGACCCTTCCTCGCTCAGCATCGTCACGAAGGGCGTGCCGGTCTATCCGCGGGCCGCCACGGTGACCGACAAGCAGCAGGCCGCCGACATGCTGGCCCACATGGGCGACCGGGATGTGGTGCTGATGCGGGGCCACGGCATCAGCGTCCACGCGCCCACTGTGGAGCAGGCCACTTCCCTGGCCATCCGGTTCGACCGGCTATCGCGCATCATGTGGGAGATTGCCCTGTCGGGCCGCGAGCCGATACTGCTCTCCGACCAGGACATGGGCCGCTATGGTCCTGGAGCCCCACGGCAGGCCGGCGGCTGGCGGGAGCGCGTCTCCGGAGCCGAGAACTTCGCCTGGAACCACTACGTCAAGCTGCTGCAGGTAAGCGGCTACGGCCTTCCGGACGACCTCGACGCCCCCTAGAGAGTCGCCGCCTCCTTCCGAGGCAAAGCAAGCTGACACGCCTCATTCCGGGCCAATGACTCCGACTCCCGTCGGCAAAGGCCGTGTATCTTGAATGGCGTAGGCGGAGCACGCCTTCCTCCTCGTTCCCACCTCAGCCCACCAAGGAGCCCCTGCGATGACCAACATTCCCAACCCCTTCGCTGAAGAGGCGATGGCGATTGAATGGCTGATTCTCGCCGACGCCGCCGAGGTGAACGGCGGCAAGCTCTACCTGCTCGGCGGAGGGTTCGACCGCATCAATGTCTCCTCGCCCCTGCCGGTCCGCAGGCGCATCGCCCTCGCCGTCTCCGTAAACGTCCCCTGGGGGAAGACCAACGAGCGCCACCGGCTCACGCTGGACTTCGTGGATGAGGACGGCAATCGGCAGGCGAAGGTTGAGGGCCACTTCGAGGTTGGCCGCCCTCCGGGAGCGAAGGCGGGCCAGGCCCAGCGGGTCCAGATGGCGCTGCAGGCGGACATCGAGATGAAGAAGCTCGGCGCCAACGTCGTCATCGGCTCGATCGACGACGAGGAGTCCCGCCGCGTCCATTACAACGTAGTCGCCTCCCCGCAGCTACAGCAGATGATGGACCGAGGGAGCGGAGGCAATTCGGGCTAACCCGGCGACTATAGAGAAGCCTGCCCTGGGGTCGCCAGTCGCATGCCGCCTCTCCCCCATGCCGTCTCTCGCCGGGAGAGGCGTTTTGCTGTGCTACCATCCCCGCGCAGCTCGAGCTCATGGCGCCAAGACCAAACAAACGGCAAATCGACGTCCAAGTGTTTCCGGCTTTCCGGGGCTCAGTGAAGGCGGTCTGGGTGCGGCGGACAGCGGCAGCGGCGCTCGCCGTTGCCGACCCCGACGGCGGCACCTCCGCGAGCATCGTGGTGGCTGACGACGAGACGCTGCACGATCTCAACCGGCGCTTCCGTGGACTCGACGAAGTGACGGACGTCCTCTCCTTCGGCCAGCACGGCGAGGTCCTCGACCAGGATGCGCCGGACGTAGATTCCAACCCGGCGTTCCCCGATATGCCCGGCGAGACCCCCAGCCTAGGGGAGGTTGTGCTGTCCTACCCCTTGGCTGCTCGGCAAGCGGACGAGCACAATGTGACGGTGGAGGAAGAGGTCGCTCTGCTCATCGTGCATGGCGTCCTCCACCTGCTTGGCTACGACCACGCGGCGCCGGACGAAGAAGCAGCGATGAAGGCAATCGAGAACAGGGCTCTGGGCACGCTTTCCCTTCTCCCCACGGGACAGGGAGAAGGCGTCCGCGCGCCTGGCGGAGCGGCGTCGTGAGCGGCGAGGTGCTCTACCGCAAATGGCGCCCCCCGCGATTCGCTGACATCGTGGGGCAAGGCCCCATCACCCAGACGCTGACCCAGGCCATCGCGAACGACCGTGCGTCGCACGCCTATCTGCTGTGCGGGCCTCGTGGAACGGGGAAGACGAGCACGGCGCGCGTCCTCGCCAAGTCCTTGAACTGCACGATGCGCCCTCCCGGCGTCGGCGACCCCTGCGGTGCTTGCAACAACTGCCGCGCCATAGAGAACGGCAGCTTTGTCGACCTCATTGAGATCGACGCCGCCAGCAATCGCGGAATCGACGAGATGCGCGACCTACGCGAGAAGGTCCGGTTCGCACCGACGCTCGGCAGAAACAAGGTCTACATCATCGACGAGGCCCACGCGCTGACCAACGACGCCTTCAACGCCTTTCTGAAAACGCTGGAAGAGCCCCCGCCGAATACGGTCTTCATCCTGGCCACGACGGAGCCGCACCGCCTACCGGCGACCATCATCTCCCGATGCCAGCGCTTCGACTTCCACCGCATCGCTATGGCGGACATCGTCGAGCGGCTTGCGGCCATCGCCCAGGAGGAGGGAGTCGACGCTTCGCCTGAGGTGCTCCGCCTCGTGGCCCGTACGGCAGGCGGAAGCCTGCGCGACGCCACGAATCTTCTCGACCAGCTCATCACCTCCTTCGGGACGAGCCTGAGCGTCGAGCAGGTGCGCGAGCTATTGGGCGCGGGCGGCGAGGACCGAGCATTGGCCCTGGTGAAGCACCTGCTCACCGGCGAGGCCACCCAGGCCCTCGAAGTCATCAACTCCGTTGCAAGCGAAGGACTGGACCTGCGGCCGCTCCACCGGATGACGGTCGACTTCCTGCGCGCCGCCCTGCTGATGAAGAGCGGCGTGTCCGACTCGCTCGAACTGTCAAAGGAGGCGCAGGCGCAACTTTCGTTCGCGGCGGCCAGCGTGTCCATCGAGCACATCATGCGTGCGCTCCGACTGTTCGGCCAGGTCTCCCTCCGGTTCGATCAGCCGTCGCCGTTGCCCCTGGAGCTGGCCACAGTTGAGTTGGCGCTGGAGCCTGAGCAGGCCGCGCCCGCCCCGGCGAACCAGGCCCCGGCGCCCGCCGCCGTGCCCCAAGGTCGGCCCGCCCCTGGCCCGCCTCCGTTCCGTCCGCAAGGAGCGCCCAGCCAGCCTCGGCCCCAGCAACCCCCGCAGCGACAGGCCCCGCCGACCAACGCGCCGAGCGACCCGGCCCCGATTCCCGCTTTCGACCCCACTGCGCCGGTCGATCGGAGACTCGCGGCCCAGTGGCCGGCGATTCTCAAGGCTCTGAGCCACGTACCCCGGCGGAAGTTCGACGTGGCCGCGTTATTGCGGAGCTCGGCGAGCCGGTCGATAGACGGGAACACCGTGGTTGTCACGTTCTCGCATCAGTCCAACAGTGAACGTTTGCAGTCCGAACTGGACGACCCCCCGTGCCGAATCGAGGTCGAGAAGGTCCTACAGCAAGCGCTTGGGGATCACTTCACCATCAGGGTTGAGAGCAGTGCCGATGGGGGAAGCGCGTCGGGGCAGAAGGGGCAAAACCCCGCCGGGCATCTCGTCCAAGCGGCGGTAAACCTCGGCGGTCAGGTGGTCTCCAAGAGCGAGGACGCGCCGCCGCCCACTAGGCAAGCTCCCACGGAGGACCCTCCCGAATCCGCAGGTCCGCCCATCCAGCAAGCTCCCCCGGAAGACACGCCCGAACCCGCAGAACCACCCATCCGGCAAGCGCCTGCGGAGGATACGTCCGCGTCCATCGGGCCGCCCCTCAGGCAGACGCCCGCCGAGGACGTGCTTGCCCCTGTCGAGGCGGATGACAGGCGGGCCATAGCCCAACAATCGCCGGGACCCACCACGTCGCCCGTCCAGCCGACCGCTGCCGGCGAGACGCCGACATTCGTTGCGTTCGGAGCGACGTCCGGGTTACCGCGAGAGGAATAGGAACCATGAATAGGAACATGCTCAAGCAAGCGCAACAGCTCCAGGCGCGGCTGGCCAAAGCCCAGGAAGAGCTCGAGTCGGAGGTGGTCGAAGCGTCTGCGGGAGGCGGGGCCGTGAAGGTTGTCGCGACCGGCAAGCAGACCATCGAGTCCATCACCATAGACCCCGACGCTGTTGACCCGGAGGACGTCGATATCCTGCAGGACATGGTGCTCGCCGCAGTGAATGAGGCGCTCGCCAAGTCCCAGGAACTCGCGGCGCAAAGGCTCGGCGCGATCACCGGCGGACTCAAGCTCCCGGGCATGTAGCGCGCCATTGACCTCCTACGGCTCGCAAGGCTTCTCTGAGGCGTCGCATCCTTCTCTCGCGCCGCCTGTGGCGCGCCTGATCGATCAGCTGCATAAACTGCCGGGCATCGGACCAAAGACGGCCCAGCGGCTCGCCTATTATCTGATCCGGATGCCGGCCCAGGAGGCGCACGACCTCGCCGAGGCCATCGGCTCCGTGAAGGACCGGGTCGGCTTCTGCTCGCGCTGCCAGAACATCACCGAGTCCGACCCGTGCGGGGTATGCGCGGACCCGTCGCGCGACCAGACGCGCCTGTGCGTCGTCCAAGAGCCGTTGGACGTTCTGGCATTGGAACGGACCAACGTGTTCCGCGGGCTCTATCACGTTCTCCACGGCGTCATCGACCCGATGAACAACATAGGCCCAGCAGACCTGCGCATCCGCGAGATGCTCATGCGCATCGCCGACGAGCCCATCGAAGAGATCGTCGTGGCGACGAACCCCACCGTGGAGGGCGAGGCGACGGCAATGTACATCCGCCAGATTGCGCAGCCGTTGGGCCCCAAGGTCACCCGCCTCGCCCGGGGCCTGCCGGTAGGCGGAGACCTCGAGTACGCCGATGACCTCACTCTCACCAAGGCCTTCGAAGGACGGCAGAGCTTTTAGGCATCTTGGCTCGCGGCAATATATGCTCCGGCCAGTTACGCTTCGCCTCTGGAGGACTCTCTTATGTTCAACTCAATAAAGCACACCTTTGCTCTGATGCGTATGAGCTGGGAGGTGCTGATGAAGGACCGGGAACTCATTCTCTTCCCCGTGTTCTCTGTCGTCGGCCTGATTCCCATCGGGCTGGTAGGCGCCGTGCTGACCTCGTCGTCAGGGGATGGCCAGACCTCGATGATTGCGATGGGCATCCTCCTCGTGGCGGCCTACGTCGTCACCGTTTTCTTCAACGCGGCGCTGATCTCCGCTGCCTTGGAGCGTCTGCGCGGGGGCGACCCGGACATCGGCTCGGGTCTACGCCATGCGATGCGACATATCCACCACATCGTGCTGTGGGCCATCATCTCAGCGGCGGTGAACATCGTGCTCCGCGCCTTGGAACGGCGCTTCCCCCAATTTGTTGTCAGTCTCATCGGCGGCGCATGGGAGTTCCTCACCTTCTTCGTGGTGCCCGTAATGGTTTCCGAGAATCACGGGCCCATCACCAGCATCAAGCGGTCGTTTAGCATCGTGCGCCAGACCTGGGGGCGACAGCTCACCGCCTCCTTCGGCTTCTTCCTGGTCTACATCGCAGCGTTCGTTGTCGCCGTCATCCCCGCCTTGCTCCTAGCACTGATTGTTCCCCTAGCGGGCATCGTGCTGGGCGTCGTCTTGGTAGGGTTCGCCCTCTCCGTCGTCCAGGCCCTGGAGGGCGTATTCAAGGCGGCGCTCTACGATTACGTCATGGGCGAGCAGCCCGAAGGCTTCGATCTGCCCACGCTGCAGAACGCCTTCCGTCCTGCGCCCGCCTAGCGGGGCCAGCGTGGGGTTGGCCCGCCGCCCTGCCACACACGACAGCGGGGACAACCCCACGGCGGCGGTCCGATGCCGTCGCGCTCCCCCTTGGCCGTAAGCCAGCGGGAGCGGTAGGCTTAGATAGGCATGTTCGACGCGCTAACAGATAAGCTCACCGCCGTCTTCTCCCGGCTCAGGAACAAGGGTAGGCTCACCGAAGAGGACCTCGATCAAGCGCTGCGGGAGATTCGTCTCGCCCTCCTCGAAGCCGACGTCAACTTCAAGGTCGCCCGCGAGTTCGTCGCGAAGGTCAAGGAACAGGCGACCGGCGAAGGTCTGTTGCGGGGCGTATCGCCGGGCCAGCAGGTGGTCAAACTCGTACACGACCGCCTCGTGGACCTGCTCGGGGAGGGCGACCGAGAGCTATGCGTAGCCCCAGCGTCGCCCAGCGTCATCATGCTGGTCGGCTTGCAGGGCTCCGGCAAGACGACCGCTGCCGCCAAGCTCGCCCTCTTCATGCGAAAGCGTCAGGAGCGCGCGCTGCTCATCGCGGCGGACCTCCGCCGGCCTGCCGCTATGGACCAGCTCGAATCGCTTGGGAAGCAGCTCGACATCCCCGTCTACCGAGAGAAAGCCGGTCCGGATGACGCTCCCAAGGTGGCGGCGAACGGCGTGAAGCGCGCCAAGGAGATGGGCGTGAAGTGGGCCATCGTCGACACCGGCGGCCGGCTCCACGTCGACGGGGACCTGATGGACGAACTCCAGCGAATGAAGGACTCGTTGAAGCCCGCGGAGACGCTCCTCGTCATCGACGCGATGACTGGCCAGGACGCGGTGAACGCCGCCGCCGAGTTCAATGCGCGGGTCGGCCTCACAGGCCTCATCCTGTCGAAGCTCGACGGCGATGCGCGCGGTGGAGCGGCGCTCTCCGCGACCCATGTGACGGGGGTGCCCATCAAGTTCGCCGGCACCGGCGAGAAGCCTGACGCCCTTGAACCCTTCCATCCCGACCGCATGGCGTCACGCATCCTCGGAATGGGGGACGTCGTCACGCTCGTCGAGCGCGCTCAAGAGCAAATCACCACGGAGCAGGCCGCAGAGCTCGAACGCAAGATGCGCCGCGCCCAGTTCGACCTCGACGATTTCCTCAAGCAGCTACAGCAGATCCAGAACATGGGGTCGCTGGCCTCCATCCTGGAAATGCTCCCCGGCGCCCGCGGTCTGCGGTCCAAGCTGCCCGCCGACGCGCTGGATGAGAAGCGTCTCCGGCGCACCGAGGCAATGATATCGTCCATGACGATGTGGGAGCGCCAGCACCCGGACCGCATCAACGGCAGCCGGCGCAAACGCATCGCCAACGGCAGCGGCGCAACTCCCGCTGACATCAACCAACTCTTAAACCAGTTCCGCCAGATGCAGAAGCTCATGAAACAGATGGCGTCCGGGAAGAAACGAGGCCTCGCGGGCATGGGCCTGCCTGGCTTCTAGCATCCAAACGGCCGGTGCTATCCTCCAACTGGTAGGGGGAGCGATGGGCAAGCGCATAGGCATAGTAGGCACGCGGTTCTCGGACCTTCACAGCCCTCAGTGGCGTTTCTATGTCAAGCAGATCGTCGATTCCTTCCCTGACGACATCGAGGTCGTCGTGAACGGAGCGCCGGGCACGGACGAAGAAGCCGTCAGGTTAGCGCGGGAGCGCGGGCTGAAGGTGGAGGTACTCTTCGAAGGCGAGGACTACAACCATCACCTGCACTACTTCGCCCACCGCAACGCCGCCGTCGTCGACCGGGTGGAAGAGCTTTACGCAGTCTGGGACGGCGTCAGCTCCGGGACTCACCACGCAATCACCCTCGCGAAACACCGGGGCATCCCGGTGCACGTCGTCAACGCGCTCGACGAAGACTGGCAGCGCTTCAGCTAAGGGTCCGCAGCAAAGAATTCTCGCCCCCTCCGGCCGCCGCGTCGGGTTAAGTAGAGAGTTTGGCTTGCTCGCGCTCGGCTCGCTGTTGGCGGAGGTGGGCGAAGAGGTAGGCGGTCGCGAGGCCTCGGTAGGGGCTCCAACGCTCCACTGCGAACGCGTCAAGCTCCCCCTCCGTCAGCCGCCTGCCGTCGAAGTACAGGTCCCCGATGGTCCGCTGAAGGGCGAGGTCGCCCGCGGGCAGGACGTCGACTCTGCCGAGGGCGCGCATGAGCACCCATTGCACCGTCCAGCGGCCCACGCCTCGAATTGCGCTGAGCCTCTCGATGACCTCGTCGTTGCTCAGGCCGTCCAGGAGGCCATAGTCGAGCTCACCGTCGATTGCCCTCTCCGAGATGCCGAGGATGTACTCAGCCTTCCGGACGCTGAGCTTGAGCGCCCGGAGCGCGTCGACGCCGGCCTCGACGATGGTCTCCGGCTTGGGGAACGCATGGACGACGTGGCCGTCCACTTCGATTGCGGCGCCGTAGGTTGTCACCAGTCCGTCGCGGATGACACGGGCGACCGCGCCCGATATCTGCTGAGCGGCGATGGCCTGGACCACTGCCTCATAGACCGACTCCGCACGGGTCAGACGCAGGCCGCGAAGATGGCCTATGGCGCCGGACAGCACCGGGTCGTCCGCGAGGATGTCGTAGAAGCCGCCCAAGCCGACATCGAAACCGAGGAGCCTCGACGCCTCGACGGCCGCGGTGTCGAGCGCGCCGGCAGGTCCGCCGTTCGGGAGCGAAACGGCGACCGCCTTCCCGTCGGCGGTGGGGCGCACCGCCATGGCGATGGCCTCGCTCCCAATCCACATCGCGCGGTAGTACACGCCATCCGCGAAGAGGTCCGAGCCCGCCTTGCCCCGGTAGTAGGTCTGGTGTCCGACGGTGAGGTCGAAATCGAACGGGTCCGGCGCGGGGACTTGGATAGAGCCTGGCATGGCTAGTTCTTCACCAGCCCGCCCGGCTGGCAGGTCCGACACCAGCTCGTAATCTTCTGGTTCGGGCCGATCTCGGAGATCGTAGCGCCGCAGCGCGGGCACGCCTCCCCGCCCTTGCGGTGCACCTTCAAGAAGTCGCGCACCTTCACGTGGATCTTCGGGGGCATGCGCTCGCGCACCACCGCCGTCGCTTCGTTCAGCACCTTGGGAATTGCGTCGAACAGCTGTCGAAGCTCCTCGTCCGAGAGCGTCTTACGCTTGCGGAAGGGCGAAATGCCGGCCTCCCAGAGGATTTCGTCCACGTACGCGTTGCCGATGCCCGCGACGAGCTTGCCCCGAGCGACTACCCCCTTGATCTCGCCGGTGTAGGGCTTGATGCGCTCTTGGAAGTCCTCGAACGTCACGCTGGCATCGAGCGCGTCCGGGCCTTGGTCTTGGAGGCGCTGAATCTGTCCAATCTGATCGGGACGCAGGTAGCTGATCCGGCCCATCGACTTGTCGTCTAGGTAACGCAGGTCCATATCCGGCGTGCCGAGGAGGAAGAACATGCGCTTGGAAGGCTTGGTCGACGGCTCTGTGTACTGCCAGCGTCCCGTCAACATGAGGTTGGCGACGAGCACCCGGTCCGGGTCGAGAGGAAAGAGCAGGTCCTTGCCCTTGCGGATGATGGGCCCGAAACGGCGCCCCACCACGTCGTTGACGAAGCTCTCCGCAGCCGAGGAGCGGACAATCCAAGCCTTCGGGGCTTCGGCGCGCACAATCTCCTGGCCGACGATGCGGTCGTTCAGGAACTCGCGGATCACTTCGAGGTCAGGTATCTCCGGCACAGTCCTCCTCTGGGTCGCCGGTTCGGGCAACGACAGAGGGGAGTATAGCAATGACATTTCGCAGGGGAGGGCCATCTCGCAGCGTAGGGCTGTGGACGGCGGAACCGCCAGACCTCTACGATGGTCGGGCTCATGTTCTCTCGCGAACCCAAAGGACAGCAGTTTACCCCGATTACGGACTTCCTTACCGCCGCGCTGACGCTGTACGCCCGCGGCGCGGTCCCCTTCATTGCGACCGCGATGGTGGGAGCTCTCGCCGCTAACTTCCTCGCCCTGCTCGCGAACCCTACGTCAACGGCGTTGGCTCTCCTATGGGGCTTGCCCGTCGCCGCGGCGACGCTGGGGGCCTTAGCTCCGACCGCCTACCTGGTGGTCCTGGCTTCCCGTGGGGAGCGGTTAACGGCGGGGGCCGCCCTCAGCGGCCTCATCGCTTTCGGCCCACGGTTCTTCGCAAGCGGTCTGGCCCTAGGACTGGTTGCTATAGCAGTCGCTGTATCGGCAAGCTTCACGGCCTTCGCGAGCCCTCTGATCGTCATCGTCGCCGTTTACGCGCTCCTGCGAATCTCGCTAACCGGCCCTGCAATCATCCTGGAGAATCGGAGCGTGCCTTCCGCGGTGGCCCGCAGCTGGCGGCTCATTGGGGGGCGCTGGTGGCGGACGTTCGTCATCCAATTCCTCGTAGGAGTCTTCTCATTCATCCTTCTCTACGCCGCCGGCGGCCTCGGCGTATTGGCTGGCAACGTGCTGGTGACCATCGTGACGACATCTTTGGCGCAGGCCCTGGCCACGCCGCTGTTTGCGGCGGTCGAGTTGCTGATGTTCGAGGAGTACCGGGAAGCGGCAGCGAATGAGCTGCCCCGGCCCCCTTTGGAGCCGGATGACCCACCTGAGAGCGACGAGTCGACGCCTCCTCCCTAGCCCTTCTGCCAACCGCCCCTCTCCCGCCTCCGCTACGGACGGGAGAGGAGTTTTTAAGCGCTGCGCGAGGGGAACTTACTCCAAGAAGTCGCGAAGCTTGCGGGAGCGGCTGGGGTGGCGGAGCTTGCGTAGCGCCTTGGCCTCGATCTGGCGGATGCGCTCGCGCGTTACGCCGAAGTCACGCCCTACCTCTTCCAAGGTACGGCTGCGGCCGTCCTCTAGACCGAACCGGAGCTGCAGAACGCGGCGTTCGCGCTCGCTCAGCGTACCCAGCACTCCATCGACCTGCTCGCGCAGGAGCTGGAAAGTTGCGGCTTCCGCCGGAGCGGGGGCGCTCCTGTCCTCGATGAAGTCGCCGAGGTGGGAGTCCTCCTCTTCGCCGATAGGAGTCTCGAGGGAGACGGGCTCCTGGGAGACTTTGAGTATCTCTCGGACGCGCTCCGGCGGGACTTCCATGCCTTCGGAGATTTCCTGAGTGGTCGGCTCGCGACCGTACTCCTGCACGAGGCGGCGGCTCACGCGCATGAGCTTGTTGATGGTCTCGACCATGTGAACGGGGATGCGGATGGTGCGTGCCTGGTCCGCGATGGCGCGGGTGATGGCCTGCCGTATCCACCAAGTAGCGTAGGTGGAGAACTTGTACCCCTTGCGGTAGTCGAACTTCTCGACGGCCCTAATCAGGCCGATGTTCCCTTCCTGGATGAGGTCCAAGAGGGACATGCCGCGTCCGATGTACTTCTTGGCGACGCTCACGACCAGCCGGAGGTTTGCCTCGGCAAGGTGGCGCTGGGCGCGTATCCCTTCCTGCTTCACGTCGTTGAAGTGCCTCCGCAGCAGAAACTCGTTCGACTCGATACGCTGGCCCATGTCCGCGTCTTGGGCGATCTCGTCGAGCTCGGCAATCGCGACATCGGCGCCTACGATGTTGAGGATGTCTTCCGGCAGGACGTGGCTGTTCAGCGAAAGCTGGACCACATCCGGGGCCACCTCGGGCACCTCCTTGGAGTAGCGCTCGCCGAGCTTCTCCAGCATGTCGAAGTCGTTCTCGCCGTCCAGGGACTTGCGCATCTTTGCGCTCCGAAGCAACTCGCCGATGGTCATCTTTTCTTCGATGGCCTGGTACTCAGCGATGGCCTCGATGAGGTCGCTCTGTCCGTGGATGCGTTGGAGCATCAGCTTGGCGACGTCCGCCGCCCGCGCCGGGCGGCCCGTCTGCTCGAGGAGCTCTTTCTCACCCTTGTCGATGTGCTTGTAAGAGGCGCGCTGGAGCGCAAGCCGGCGCTCGTCCGCTGCCGTGAGCAGCGTCACGCGGCCAATCTCGCGGAGGTACATGCGGACCGGGTCGTCGATGAGCTCGGCTCCCTCCATGTCCTCCTGCTGCGCTTCCTCCTCGGCCTCCTTCGCCTCGTTCTCCGTGGCCTTGATATCCGCCGGGGCAGGCTCTTGCGCCTCGTCAGGAATCGCGGCGACAACCGCGAGGGCGTCGGCCAGCACTGTCGCGGCGACAGCGACGCCGTTGGGAACGGCGGCTGCGTCCACAGGAGGCTCAGGGACTGCGCGCGGCGGGTCAGCTACGGCCACCGCTGCGTCCTTGACGTCTCCCTGGGTCACCGGAGCGGAAGCGTCGGCCGTAGGCTCTACAGCGGACTCCTCGGCCTTGGACGGCACCAACTCCACGGCCTCGGACTCCGCTTTGGGGGCAGGGGTCTTCGGTCCCGCTTTTGTCGGGGCTTTAGCGGCGGGCTTGTTCGTCTCAGCCTTCGACGCTTGCTTTGAGGCGACGGAAGGCTTCACCGCCGACTTAGCGGCGGTCTTCGTAGCGGACTTTTCGGTTACGGTCTCGGTTGCGGCCTTCGCCTCGGGCTCGGACGATGCTTTCGTGGGCTTGGTTGCTTGCTTGGTCGCCAAGGTTAGTCCTCGTCTCCGGGGCGGCTCCAGAGCAGCGGGCAACTAGCTCGAACCGCCGACAAATAGGTCTCGCAGCCGCTGGTTGGTCTCCAACGCTTGGCGGCTGACAGCCTCTAGGTACTCGGGGTCAATCGGAGCGTCCTTAGCTGCGTCCTCTGCGAACGCCGCTCCCTCTTGGGCCTTCAACTCTCGGAGGTGTCTTTCTTCCAACCTCCGTAAGCAGGCCTGCCATTCCGCCGCGCGCTGCTTCTTGTCGGCCGGAGGTAACGCCTCCTGCGAAAGCCTGACCAATCGGTCGGCGAGTGGGCCGTCTAGCTGCGCAAGCGCTTCCTCTATTGTAGCAGCAGATTGGATGGCGCTCAATACGGCCTGGTTCTCCGGACGAACGAAATGCTGCCCTTCCACCGTGGGCGCCTGCTCCCAATGTTCCGGATGCTGAGCGAGGAGCGCGAGCACCCGCTCCTCGAGCGGATCGGTCTCCGCGACCTTGAAGACCGACTCGACTTGCTCCTCCCGCGAGCGCGGCCTTGCGGCTTGCCGTCTGGCGGCGAACTCCCCGCGCATACGTCCCACGGCCGCCTCGAGCGACCCGACGGGAACGCCAATCACATCCGCCAGCCGCTGAAAGTAGCGCTCCATGTCGGCCCAGTTCGGGATGGCGAAGATTATGGGCAAGAGCTGCTCCACCGCAGCGGACTTGCCTTGCGCTGTCGTCAAGTCGAGCCGCGCCGCCTCTGCCTCGATGAGGAACTCGACCGCGGGGACCGCCTCGGCAATCAGCCGCCGCCACTGGCTTACGTCCGTTCGAATCAGCTCGTCGGGGTCCTTGCCGCCGGTGATCAGCGCAACCCTCAGCGACCCCAGGTCGTCGGGCCGCCTGAGCACGTCCGTGCGCCGCTGGCCCGCCACCGCGCTCCCGACAAGCTCCCACGACGAGCGCAGGCTGCGCAGCATCGCCTCCTGTCCCGCCGCGTCCGCGTCGAGGGCGAGGACAATCCTCGACGCGCGCGCCTTCAGCAGAGCGACCTGCTGCCCTGTGAGGGCGGTCCCCATCGACGCGATTACGTTGCGAAGCCCGTGCTCGTGGGCCGCGATCACGTCCATGTAGCCCTCGACGACAACGGCGAAGCCCTCCGTGCTGATTGACTCCTTGGCGCGGTCGAGCGCGTAGAGCATGCGCCCCTTATCGAAGACGGCGGTCTGGGGGGTATTGATGTACTTGGGGTCGGAGCCGTCGAGAGTGCGACCCGCGAAGCCCGCTACCCGACCGTTCACGTCTCGCAGGGGGAACATCAGGCGACCGCGGAACATGTCCCGCACGGGGCCGCCGTCCTCGTCGCCCCCAAGCGCGAGCCCCGCCTGGAAGACGAGCGTCGGGTCGAAGCCGATGGCGGTGAGCCTGCGGAGCAGCTCATCTCCGGCGACCGGGGCGTAGCCGACCCCGAACCGCACGATGGCCTCCTCGGTGAGATGCCGCCCCTCGGCGTAGGCGCGCGCCTGCGCGCCCCGGTCGGCGATGAACGCGTCCCTGAAGAACTGTTGCGCCGCGTCGTTGACCGCGTACAGCGGACTCTCGGCCCTCTCCGACGCCCGACGCTCGTCGAGCTTCACCCCCGCCCGGTCGGCCAGCGACCGGAGCGCTCCGGTGAAGTCAACGCCGTCGGATTTCATGACGAACGAGAAGACGTCGCCGCCGACCGCGCACGCGCCGAAACAGCGCCACGTCTGACGGTCCGGGAACACGACGAACGACGGCGTCCGCTCCTGGTGGAAGGGACAGCGAGCGTGGTAGTTCTTGCCTGAACGCTTCAGATCGGGGACGTAGTCGGAGACCACATCAACGATGTCGAGGCGCGCTTTGATGTCGTCGGCTGTGCTCATAGCGAAAACTCAGATTCTAGAGTCACGCCACTCGTGAGGTGGCAAGTGAAGGGGCGCCCACGTTCTGATAGAAAGAAGGGCATGAGTATCCGTCTCTTACACGTCGACGCATTCGCTTCACGCCCTTTCACCGGCAACCCCGCCGTCGTCTGCCCGCTAGACGGCCCCGTCGACGCTGCTTGGATGCAGCTGGTCGCCGCGGAGATGAATGTGAGCGAGACGGCGTTCCTGCACCCCGAGGACGGGGGCTTTCGGCTGCGCTGGTTTACCCCGACTATGGAGATGGACCTGTGCGGGCACGCGACCCTCGCCAGCGCGCACGTGCTTTGGGAGCAAGGACTGCTGGACGCCGAGACCCCGGCGCGCTTTCAAACGCTCAGCGGGCCTCTAGCCGTCGTGCGGCGCGGCAGCTGGCTCGACATGGACTTTCCCACGCGGCCCGTCGTAAGGGCAAACGCTCCTCACGGCTTGGCCGAGGCCCTTGGAGAAGACTCCGTATTCGTGGGGCGCGCCGGCAACGACTATGTTGTGGAGGTCCGCTCCGCGGACGCGGTGCGCGATCTGCGCCCGGACCTCGCGGCGCTGGAGCGTGTCGAGGCGCGGGGTGTCGCCGTCACCGCAGTCTCGGACGATTCGCGCTACGACTTCGTATCGCGGTTCTTCGCCCCGCGCTCCGGCATCCCAGAGGACCCGGTCACGGGCTCGGCGCACTGCGCGCTCGGGCCCTACTGGCAGGCGAAACTGGGGAAGGATGAGCTCGTCGGCTATCAGGCGTCGCGCCGGGGCGGAATCGTTCACGTAAAGCCGGGCGCCGAGCGAACGCTGATCAGCGGGCAAGCAGTAACGACGTCGATGGGAGAGGTCGCCCCCGCTGCGATGCCGCGCTAGACCCGACCGGCAAAGACGTCCGAGGCGATGCCCGGCCGCAGGCTCTCCGCGGTGTGCAGAGCGAACTGGTCCGTCATCCCGGCGATGTAGTCGATAGCGGCGCGGTCGGCAGGCTCGCCTGGCGCGTGGTAGCGCTCCGGGACCTCATCGGGATGCGCAAGGAAGTATTCGTAGAGGAACTCGACGATGACCCTCGCGTTCTCTCCTTCCGGCCCGGCCCCCGCCGGTTCGTACACCCTGTCGTACATGAACTCCCGCAGCTCGGTGACGACCCGCGCGACCTCCGCGCTCATGGTCAGCCGTGGCCTCGGCCCCCCCTCGTTGGCATCGTAGCCTGCGGCCGCCCACGAGGCCGCGACCACGTCCCTGACCATGACATCGAGCCGTTGGGAGTGGCGCGAGCCGAGGACTTCCCGCGCGCTAGAGGGCAAGTCGGACTCGTCGAGCACACCGGCCCTCATCGCGTCGCCGATGTCGTGGGCGAGGTAGGCAATCGCGTCCGACACGCGCACCACTTGCGCTTCGAGGGTGAGATTGTCCAGCTCGGCCGCGTACAGGAAGTCGCCGCGAGGCTTGGAGTGGTGGAGGATGGCTTGCCGCGTTTCGTAGGTCAAGTTGAGTCCCGCGCCGTCCTTTTCGAGCTTGTCGACGGTCCTGAGGCTCTGCTCGTTGTGCCGGAAGCCGTCGGGCCGCAACCGGTCCAGCACCTGCTCGCCGATATGTCCGAAGGGCGTATGGCCGATGTCGTGCCCCAGAGCGGCGGCCTCCGCCAGGTCCTCGTTCAACCGGAGCGCGCGGGCGATGGTCCTCGCGATCTGCGTCACTTCCAGCGTGTGCGTTAGCCGGGTTACGAAGTGGTCGCCGACGGGCGCTATGAACACCTGCGTCTTATGCTTGAGTCTGCGGAACGAGTTGGTGTGGATGACGCGATCGCGGTCCCGCTGGAACTCGGTGCGTAGGTCGTCCAACGGCTCCGGCGTGGGACGGCCCTTCGACCGGGCGCTGAGACTCGCGTTGGGCGAGAGGCGTTCCGCTTCCCACTGCTCCACATGCTCTCGCACCACCGCCAACCCGCCGGGCGTCGTCTCAATCTCCATACCGTCAGTTTACCAAGGCGACGGCGCGCGGCCCTACACCTCCCCCGCGCTTCGCGCGACAGCTTCCGCAGACGGGAGGGGGCGTCGTTCTAGTTCAACGCGAGGAGCGCACCCACGGCGGCGGTCAGCAGGACGACCAGCCAGGGCGGCGCTTTCCAGAACGCCAGCAGCGCGAACGCAGCCGCCGCCAGGGCGAAGTCCTCCGGCGTCTCGATTGCGCTGGTCCACACCGGATCGTAGAGCGCAGCGAGCAGCAGCCCCACCACCGCCGCGTTCACGCCCATCAGTCCCTGTCTGATTCGCGCGACATCTCGCAACCGCTCCCAGAACGGCAACACACCCATGACCAGCAAGAACGAAGGCGCAAACACTGCCGCGAGCGCGAGCAGGCCTCCAAGCCATCGGGGCGTGAGAACGTCCATCACCGTCCCCAGGTAAGACGAGAAGGTGAACAGCGGGCCCGGCACAGCTTGGGCCGCGCCGTACCCCGCGATGAACTCGTCCTTCGTCACCCAACCGGGCGGGACGACCTCCGCCTCCAGCAGCGGCAGCACGACGTGACCCCCGCCGAATACGAGCGACCCAGATCGGTAGAAGCTATCGGCCACGGCGACCAGCGGGGCGTCCGTGAGCCGCGTCGCCACCGGCAGGGCAATGAGGAGGACTACGAATACGGCTAGCGCTAAGGCCCCGACGCGCACTCCGGCCCGCTTGCCGACCACGCCTTTCGGTCGCAGCTCCGGGGGACGCAGGAACGCCAAGCCAAGCGCCGCCGCGCCGGCAATCACGGCCACCTGCGCCGCGATGCCCGCTGTCACGAGCGCCACGACTGTTGCGAGCACGGCGATCGTAATCCGCGGCCTGTCGGGCGCGAGCGTCCTTCCCATGCCCCACAGCGCCAGTGCGACTACCGCAACGGCCACGATTTTCAAGCCGTGCAGCCAGTCACCCGCCTGTCCACTGAACTCATGCACCCCGTATGCGAACAGGACCAGAGCGAGGGCGGAGGGAAGCGTGAAGCCAAGCCACGCCGCGAAGCCGCCGACTGCGCCGGCGCGCCTGATGCCGACGGCTATACCGAGCTGGCTGCTGGCCGGACCAGGCAGGAACTGACAGAGCGCGACAAGCTCGCTAAAGCTCTCTTCATCGAGCCACCCGCGCCGGACGACGTACTCCTCGCGGAAGTAGCCGATATGAGCAATGGGCCCGCCAAAGGACGTGAGCCCGAGACGCGTTGCGACGAGCAGGACTTCCCAGACCCTACCCATGGGCTCCTCCCCCGCGCTTCGCGCGACCCCTCCCGCAGACGGGAGGGGGTTCTCGCATCGTCATCCCTACGCAGGGCGGGAAACGATGGAGGGGGCGGCGCGCTCTTTGATTCTCCGGCCGCCTAGGCGCGAATCTCCTCGCGCATGAATTTGACGTAGGAGGCCGCTACGAGGAGAGCGACCATGGCGACCAGCACCACGATGTGCGGCCAGACCAACTGGAGGCTCTGGCTTGCCGACACCGGCGTGGAGAGCAGATCCGCCAAACGGCTCTGGTCCACCGTGAAGAGGTTGAGCACCCGTCCGCCCACCGGGTCCAGCAGGATCGACGTCGCCTCGGAGAAGAGCCCCGACGGCGACGCGCGGTTCACCCAAGACTCGATATTGACGTGCCGAGTTGCGTCTGCATTCGTGGCGATCTCCGGCACGATGCGGTCCGCCAGGACGCCGCCCAGCAGCGTGATGAGGAACCCCAACGCGAACCAGGCGCCTATCGACGCCAGCGCCGACGTCACGGTGTTGCGGAGCAGGACGGATGTCGTGACCGACAAAGCCAGCCAGAACGCCAGGTACGCGATCGCGACGAAACCAAGACCGGTGAGCCGGATGACTTCCTCGCCGCTGGGAGCGATGCCCATCCTGAACATGGTGAGCCCCACCACCACGATCATCATGCTCGCCGTCACCAGGGCGAGCGTGAGCAAGCCGGCCAAGAATTTCGCGTTGTAGACGTCGTCACGGTGCAGAGGCTGGGAGAGCAGCCGCGCAAGCGTGCCTTGCGTCCGCTCCCCATTGATGGCGTCGAATCCCAGGGCAATTCCGATGATTGGCCCGAAGAAGCTGAGGAACGAGAGCAGCGAGATGGGCACCCCGGACCTCGTCGTGAAGACATCCAGGAAGAAGAACTCTCGCCCCTGTCTGACGAGCGCCTCGAGGTCCACGAACGCCCCCCATAGGACGCCGATGCCCACGAGCCCCAAGAGCAGCGTGAAGCGCCGCTTGCCGAAGTGGTCCGCCATCTCTTTCCAGAAGAGCGCGCTCACGCCATCACGTCCTGGAAGTACCGCAAGTAGATGTCCTCCAGCGAGCTATTCCGCGTCCGCATCTCGATGAGTCGCGCGCCCTGCTCATGGACCACCGCCGACACCTCCGCTCGCACGTCGCGCCTGCTCTCGATGACGATCTCGCTGCCCGTGCGCGTCAGCGTATCGACGCCCGGAATCGCGCGTAACGCGTCGTCGACGCCGGTCCCGCCGCCGTCAGTGCCGACGGTGACGCGGAAACCGCCCCTCTCGGTCTGAGCGGTGAGCTCGGCGACTGTCCCTTCCAAGACGAGCTCGCCGTGGGACATGATGCCGACGCGGTGGCAGACCCGCTGCACCTCGTGCAATTGGTGCGACGACAGGAAGATGGTGATGTTGCGCTGCTGACTGAGCTCCTCGATCAGCCCGAGGAGCCACTGGATGCCCGACGGGTCAAGCCCCAAGGTGGGGTCGTCCAGGATGACGACGCGCGGCTCCTTGAGGAGCACGTCCGCCAGGCCAAGGCGCTGCCGCATGCCCCGCGAATACTGGGCGACGGGCTGATTCGCGGCGTCGGCGAGCTCGACCATCGCGAGCAGCTCGGCGATGCGGGCCTCCGCCCGCTGCCTGGGTATGGAGTTCAGCTCCGCCGTAAAGCGCATGTTGTCGGCGCCCGTCAGGTCGCCGTAGAACCCGACGGCCTCCGGGAGATAGCCGACCTGACGCTTGACGGCTATGGGATCGCGTGTCGGGTCGTGCCCGCACACGCGAATCATGCCGGCCGTCGGCTCGGTGAGGCCGAGCATCATCATGATGGTCGTGCTCTTGCCGGAGCCGTTCGGGCCCAAGAATCCGTAGACCTCGCCCTCGTTGAGGGCCAAGTCGATCCCGTCCACTGCGTGGAATTCTCCGTAGGCCTTGGTGAGGCCGCGGGCCTCGATCAGCGTTTCACTCATCGTCGGCCAAGCCTCCAGAAGAGACCGCCCAGACCGCCGATGACGAGCACGACGAGGACGATCCCCAACCAGCCCCAGATCGTGGACTGGGAGACGGTCACCCGCAGCTCTAGGGCGTCCGCGGTGTCGGGATGAACCGAGCGCAGGGTCACCAGGTAGTCGCCGGGGATTGCGTCCCCTGCCGGCACGACAGTGAAAGGCATATCGATGAGGTTCGCGGCGGGCAGCGACGCGACCGAGGACGGCTCGAAGGTCACCTCCCAGCCCTGGGGCGCGTCGGCGACCAGCGAGATATCCATGAGCTCGGCGGTGCCGATGTTGGTGATGCGGAGCTTGGCCGGCACCGACTCGCCCGCCGTGGCTTCGATGTTCAGCCGGCCAGTGTCGGTGGTGGTGATGATGTCTCCGCGGCCGCGGAGGTTGATCTGAAGGAAGGTTGTCGCCTTGAAGCCGGCCTCGTCCTCGACCGTTACTGGGACAACGTATTCGCCTGCGTCGGTGTTGCGCGGCGGCCTCACGCGCACGTCCACGCGCTCGGACAGCGCGTCGCCCACGCTGATGCTGGATATCAAACGCTCCTCTCCGAAGGAGGGCGTGTAGGTGACGTCCCAGCCCGCCAGAGCTTGAGCATTCGCGTTTGTCGCCAAGTCCTCGTAGCGGAAGGCCTCGGCCGTAAGGCTGAACGAGGAGTCGCCGCCAGTGTCGTTGTCGATGACAATCTCGAACTCAAAGGTCGTCGTCGCCGGTCCCTGCAGCACGGGGAAGGTGGTGGTGATCATGACGCCGGTGTCCGAGCTCGCGGGAGGCTCCGGCACCTTAATGGTGAACACGGCGCTGTCGTACTCGACCCGTCCGTCCGGAGAGGTCACGCGCAGCCCGAGAGAGTAGTCGCCCGGCTCGGGCCGCTCATCGGGAAGGTCGACGCGAAGCCGAAGGGTCTGGTCCGGCGCGAAGCTGTCCTCTCGCTGAGGCTCGACGATGATTTCATCGACCTTGAAGTCGAAGAACCGGTCCCAGACTCCAATATCCCATCCCTCAGGCAGATTTTCCAACGTCAGCTTCACCTGCCGGCGCTCCGCGGTGGTGTTGTACAAGTCCACGGTCAGGTCCGTCCGGACCTCTCGAGGGCCCATCTCCAGCGACCGGACTGGGGAGTCCATCCGCACGTCGCTCGCATCCTGCGCCAGCGCAATGGCGCTCTGACCGACGACGGCCAGGGCCACGCTCAGCAATACCAAAGCGAAACGGCCGATTCGCATATGCCTACCTTCCTCCGAATAATCTGGGGACTATCGTCCCCCTTGGTTACATGGGCCAGACTTAGCAGTCACACGCCTCGACTGCTAATTAAGAATAAGCCGCCAGCCCGTTTTCGTGTCAATACCCCATCGCTCCCCAACCGGCGGACGACGACCGGGCACACTTAGATAAACGAGCCAGGCGGCGATTCGGTTGCTAGGCTACTCCGCGAGCTTGGCCTGCTCCCATAACTCTAGCTTACGGGCTGTCGGCATTTCTGCGAGGGTGGAGCCTTCGTCCTTCACCGCCCGCTCGACGCTCCCGAACCGCGAGTAGAAGCGTTTGTTCGCCCCACGCAGGGCCTGCTCCGCGTCGATGTTGAGCCGGTGGGCTGCGCCGACCAGCGCGAAGAGCAGGTCGCCGAACTCCTCCTCTCGCCTCTGGGGCGACTCCGCCGCGCGCAGCTCATCGATCTCCTCGGCGACCTTCTCGAAGCTCATCTCGGGGTCGTCCCAATCGAATCCCGCCTGGCGCGCCCGTCCCAAGACAGCCTCGGCATAGGCGAGCGCGGGCATCGACTTCGATACGCCCGCAAGCATGGATGTCGCGCCTTCGCCCTTGCTCTCGCGTTCCGCCGCCTTCACCTGCTCCCACTGGCCCTTCACCTCCGTCGGCGTGCGGGCCGTCGCGTCGGCGAACACGTGGGGATGCCGGCGGACCAGCTTGGCGTTGAGCTGAGCGATGACGTCCTGAATCGTGAATGTGCCCTCGTCGGTCCCAATCTGCGCGTGGAAGATGACGTGCAGCAGCAGATCGCCCAGCTCCTCGACGCGGTCGGCCGGGCGGTCGGAGACGAGCGCGTCCAGCAGCTCGTAAGCCTCCTCCAAGAGCGAGTCGCGCAGAGACGCGTGAGTCTGCTCTACGTCCCAAGGGCAGCCGGAAACCGGGTCCCGCAGCTGCCGCATCGTTTCCAACAGCTCATCGAAACTAGTCGACACCTCATCACTCCTCGGGGACGACCCTCTCCCGTCATTGCTTCGGAAAGTCCTCTCCTCCGTCTGCGGGGGAGAGTTAGAGAGGGGGGCGCGCCTCGCTCGCCCATCTTCGTATGGTTGTCGTGTGGACCGATAGACCCACATGAGAGATTACTTACCAGACGCCAGGATACAGCCCACGAGGTCTCGGTGCGCCTACGTCCGGCTGATACGATAGCGGCGTGGCTTGGCTTGCAAACAATCGATGGCGGCTGGTGGGGTGGATTGCGCCTATCGCCCTGGCTCTCCTGCTCATCACCACGAACGTCCGCATCACGGCCAATAGCCTGCCCCTGTACGAGGCGCTGTTCGAGCGCAACTCGGTGACCTTGCGCACTGGCATCTCCGCCGAGGGCTTGTCCGACGTCGGGCGGCAAATCCAGGAGTACTTCAACAGCGACGAAGAGCCGCTGCGGGTGACGGCCGCCGTCAACGGCGTCGAGCGGGAGCTGTTCAACGACAACGAGACCTCCCACATGGCCGACGTAAAGGCGCTCTTCCTCAGAACGTACCGCGCCCAAACAGCGGCCGCCCTCCTCCTGGCGGTGTTCGCCGCCGCCGCCGCCTGGCGATTCCGGGGCGGGGTCTACCCGACCATCGCGATGTGGATGCGGCGCGGCGCCATCGTCACTGCGGCGTTCGTACTTCTCATAGGGCTACTGAGCGTGGTCGCCTTCAATGCGCTGTTCACCGCCTTCCACTACCTCGGCTTTCCCGAAGGGAACTGGACCTTCGACCCACGGACCGAGTACCTCGTGCGTGTGTTCCCGCTGGGCTTTTGGCAGGAGATGACGCTCTTCATCGGCGTGCTCGCGCTCATCGAGGCCGCCGTCCTCTGGACCATCGGGTTCGCCGTCCCGATCCTCCTTCGCAGGCCGCCATCTCAGCCGCCCGCGCCGGGTGAGTAGGGGGATGGGACTCGTTCGCCTAGAGGTCTATGCCAACGAGATACTCGCGCGGCTGTGCGCGGACATCCTCCGGGACGAAGGCATCGAGTCCTCCGTCAACCCGGAGCGCGGTGGGTACGGCATTTGGGGGCACGACTCGTTCATTCCCCACACGCTCTGGGTCCTCGACTCGGACGTCGAGCGCGCGAGGACCTGCCTGCAAGAATCGTGGCCCGATACCCCTACCTAACGGAAAAGAGCCCCGTTGAGAGGGGCTCTTCACGCTGGTCCGGCGGGCGCGACTACCCGCAGCCGCAGGCGCCGCCGCAACAGGCGTTGTTGAGCGGCCCCGTGGGAGAGGGACCCGCGCCGACGCCGACGGACACCGGCGCCGCGAAGAGCGAAAGGATGCGATGCGCGTCGCGGCCGCATTCGGGACAGTCGGCCTCGCGGCTCGCGGTCATCGGCTGAAGACGCTCGAACTGCGTCTCGCAGGCGTCACAGGCGTACTCGTAGAGTGGCATCAACTCCTCCTCGTCTCCGCCCGGCATTCTAGGCGCGCAAGGAGAATCGGGCAACGCCCTTCACTCGTTCTGGCGCGTCCCAACGCCCTTAGGCGGGGGCCGGAAGGCTATCCCCGGAAGCGGTACCCGACGTTCCAGACCGTGTCGATAAAGGTGTGCGTGGCGTCCTCGATCTTGCTGCGGAGGCGTCGAATATGGACGTCCACCGTCCGCGTGCCGCCGAAGTATTGGTAGCCCCACACCTGCTCCAGGAGCGCCTCCCGACTGTAGACCCGGCCAGGCGTCGACGCCAAGAGCTTCAGGAGCTCGTACTCTTTGAACGTCAGCAGGACCGGCTTGCCCGCGAGGAACACGTCGTAGCGGTTCGAGTCGATGACCAGGTCCTCGACTCGAATCACGCCGGGGTCGTCCGCGGGGCCCGCCCGTTCGAGACGCTTCCGTATGCGGAGCGCCAGCTCGCCCACCCGCCACGGGACGACGATGAAGTCGTCGGCTTGCAGGCTGAGGTCGGGGGCTTGCAGGTGGTCGACGGACACGGCGGCGATCACCGGGCTGGGAGCGTTCCCCACGCCTAGCCCGATCGTCTCCGCGCGCCGACGGTCGGCGTCGACCAAGTCGAGCAGGAGCACGTCGGGGGCCGCAAGGTCTTCAGCGCGTGCGAAATGCACGCCCTCGCGGCGCAGGCATTCCACCAGCTCGCGTCCTGGCCCCAGGCCTTCGGTAATCACGCCGACCTTGATGTCCGCGAGCCAGCCGAACGCTCTCGTGTTCGAGAACGGCTTCGGGTCCTCTACCACCAGACCTTCCCTTCGACCTCGCCCTGGAGGTCGGTGAATTCGCGGGTCCAAAGGCCCGTGCTCAGGTATTTCCATCCGCCGTCCGCGAAGAGGCAGACGATGGCGCCCTCGTCGATGCGGCCCGCCACGCGCAAGGCGGCGGCAAGCGCCGCCCCCGAGGATACTCCTGCGAACACGCCCTCCTTGCGTAAGAGGGCCGACGTCATGCGGAAGCTCTCCTCGCCGCTAATCATAATCCGGGCGTCGAGTAGCGACAGATCGAGGATGGGCGGTACGAAGCCCTCTTCCAGGCTTCTGAGGCCTTGGATGCGGTCGTCCAGTTCAGGCGCGGCGGCGATGACCTCCACCGACGGGTTGAACTCCTTCAGGCGGCGGCCCACGCCCATGAGCGTGCCTCCGGTGCCCAGGCCCGCCACGAAGTGAGTGACTTCCGGCAGGTCGCGGATAATCTCCGGCCCCGTCGTCTCGTAGTGGGCGCGGGGGTTCGCCGGGTTGCCGTACTGGTAGAGCATCACGTACCGGTCGTCCTCGGCCGCCATGGTCTGGGCGATGGCGATCGAGCCGTTGGAGCCCTCCTCGCCCGGCGAGTACACGATCTCGGCGCCATAGGCCCGGAGCAGCTCGCTGCGCTCCTTGCTCACGTTGTCCGGCATCACCGCGGTGAACCGGCGGCCGAGGAGCTGCGACACCATCGCCAACGAAATGCCGGTGTTGCCGCTGGTCGGTTCGAGGAGCGTCTTGTCCTCGGTGAGGAGGCCGTCCTGCATGGCGGCGCGCACCATCGCGCGGGCTATGCGGTCCTTCACGGAGCCGGTGGGATTGTTCCCTTCCAGCTTCGCGAAGATCCGCACACCCCGCTTGGGGCTCATCGAAGGCAACTCGACCAGCGGAGTATTGCCGATGGCCTCAATCAGGTTATCGCTGCGCATGGCCGTGCGAGACTCACGGGCGCGGGGAGGTCTGCCCTGAAGGGCGGTCGCTCGTCCTGCTAGTGAGCCGCGGCGACTCCCTCCACGTCAGGCGTCGGAGCAAGTCCGCAGAACACCTCGTAATCGATAAGCTCGGTGACGGTGGGGCTCTCTCCGCACAGCGGGCAGCCGGGGTTCCTGCGGGTCCTGACTACGCGAAACTCCATATTCAGAGCGTCCACGAGCAACAGGCGCCCGGTGAGGGTCTCGCCGATGCCCAGGATGAGCTTGACGACCTCGGTCGCCTGGATGCTGCCGATCGTGCCCGTGAGCGCGCCGAGTACGCCCGCCTCGGCGCAGTTGGGGACCATTCCAGGGGGCGGGGGCTCCGGGAAGAGGCAGCGGTAGCAGCCCCGGCCCGGCTGATACACCGTGACTTGGCCGTCGAAGATGAGGATGCTGCCGTCCACGACGGGCTTGCCGTTCAGGTACGCCGCGTCGTTTACCAGGTAACGCGTTGCGAAGTTGTCGGCGCCGTTCACGACGATGTCGTACTGGGCGACCAAGTCCATCGCGTTCTCAGAATTGATGGGGAACTCGTGCGGGACGACCGTGACCTCGGGGTTGTACTTGGCCAGTGTCTGGATCGCCGATTCGACCTTGGGCATGCCCACGGTGTCGGAGTTATGGAGCACCTGTCTTTGCAGGTTGCTGAGGTCGACGGTGTCGAAGTCCACCAGTCCGATGGTCCCGACGCCGGCGAGGGCCAGGTACAGCGCCACGGGCCCGCCAAGCCCGCCCGCGCCAATCACCAGCACCCGCGATTCCATCAGCTTGCGCTGACCGCGGCTGCCGATCTGCGGCATGATGATGTGCCGGCTGTATCGTTTGACTTGCTCAGGCGTGAGTTGCGGCGCCGTCGTCATCTTATCTCCTCCTCGCGCCCGCCGCCTCAGAAGGGCAGGGGCCTTTCATTCAGGGCGCAGGGCGACAAACAGTCTACGCCCCCGCTTTCGTTGTTGGTTGGATTTTGGCGCGCGGTCCTGGGCCCGCTAGCGAACGCTCAGCTCTACCGGCTCCGCCGCGCGCATTCGCTGCCGCCTCGCCAGGTCGCCGATGGTGGTGGTGGTGAGCACTGCGTGCACCGCGTCCTCCACGTCGCGCCAGATGTCGCGCTGCGCACAGTTGTCGGACAGGGCGCACTCCGACGCGTCCTCGATGCAATCGAGCGGCGGGTTGCGTCCTTCCAACGTTGCGACCACCTCGTCCAGAGTGATTTCCGCGGCGGCGCGGGCCAGCACATGGCCTCCCTGCGGCCCTCGGCGGCTTTTGATGAAGCCGAACTTGTTGAGAGTCGTCAGCACCTGGTCCAGATACGGCTCCGGGATGCCCTGGCGCCCGGCGATGTCGGCGGTGCGCACGGGGCGGCCTGCCTCGGCGCATTGGGCAAGCTCAACGAGAGCCCTCACTCCGTAGTCCACCTTCATCGGGATGCGCATTGGCCAGTCTCCTTCCAAGGACGCCTCCGCCACCCGAATCATACAACTCGTCCGCTCGTAAAGTCCACCTAGTCGGTCAACAATAGGTTTATTCCAAGGAACGACGAGCGGGGCGGCGCCCCCGCTGGGGACACTTGCCTTACGCGGAACCTGCCTTGCGAGACCTATAGGGCCCCGCTGACTGGCGTGTTGATCACCATGCGCGCGCCCACCCGCGAATGAGCCCCGGCGCCGTGCCGCCTGGCGCACCTGGCTAGATCGCCCCCGCCTTCCCAATGACCGCCCCTCGTAATCCGGTACTGTCCAGGTCCCCCGAAGCCATCGGACACCGCTTTTCCGGCGGGGTACGGTTGATAGAAATCACTCGTCCACTCTTCGACGTTGCCTCCCATGTCGAGAACGCCGTACGGACTTGAGCCGTCGGGAAACTTGTCCACGGGGGTGACTCCTCCATAGCCCCCCTCGCGGGTGTTGCATTTCTCCGCGCTGAATTCATTGCCCCAAGGCCACTCTCGGCCGTCCGCGCCGCGAGCCGCCTTCTCCCACTGAGCTTCGGTCGGCAGAACTAAGCTGTGCCCCGAAACCTGAGATAGCCATCGACAGAAAGCTCCAGCCTCTTCATACGTTATGCCTGAGACAGGGTGCTTTGGAGCAGGCGGCGAGTCGGCCCAACTCGCCGGGCGCCGAGAGCTTGTTTGATGGACGTACTCCGCCCAGAGGTGGTTGGTGATGGGGGTACGCGCGATGTAGTAGTCCGGGAGGTAGACCTCATGCGCAGGGGCCTCTTTCAGGATCCACTCCGCTTGCACGCCGGGGAACTGGGCTGCCACGGCCGGCGCCCTCTCCGCATCGGCGCCCATCAAGAACGCGCCGGCGGGCACGAACACGAACTCGCAGGTGGTTTGCCCTACCACGAACCGGATGTCGTCAGGGATGCTTGAACTCATGGGTGCCTCCCTTCATCTCGCTAGCCAGACTGCGGTTACCACATGTGGCGGCAGGTGAACACTGCCGAGGCGGTGGAGACCGACGCCAGGATGCGGGGAGGCTTGGCCCTGGGCAAGACGCCGTACCTGCACTGCTCAGGATGCCCTTGGACGAGGCCGTTGCCCTGGATGAAGCGGAGAGGGGGAGGGCAGTCGGGCGGGTTTGGGAACGAGCGCGAGAGACACTGTGGGGTGTGGGCCGAGGGTGACTCCTGTCGTAGGGTCAGGGCAGGACGACACGACGTCTAGCAAAGGCGGCACGATGACAGAACGACGCCCTATCGACATCACGGACGACTTCGCCCGGCGGATCGAGCGAGCGCACGGAGGCAACGGCAGGGCGTGGCTGGGCAGACTGCCCGCGCTCATCGATGAGTGTGAGCGCCGATGGTCACTGTCGGTCGGCCCTCCGTTCACGCCGTTGAAGTACGGTTACGTTGCGCCTGCGCGGGGCCAGGACGGCAGCGGGGTAGTCCTGAAGCTTGCCGTGCCGGGCGAATTCACCGTTGCCGAGATCGACGCGCTGCGGCTGTTCGACGGCGATGGGGCCGCGAGACTGGTCGACAGCGACGAATGTCTGGGCGCGATGGTCCTCGAGCGGCTGGAGCCCCGTGGACTCTTGCTGGAAATGGATGAACGGGAGGCCACGAGCGTCGCGTCCGGGCTGATGGTCAGGCTCAGGAAACCAGTACCACGCAGACATCGATTCCACGACATCATGGAGTGGATGCAGGGTCTGGACCGGTTGCGATCGCTCTTCGACGGCGGGACCGGGCCGTTCCCAGCGTACCTCGTCGAGAGGGCCGAGGCGCATTTGGGCAATCCCTGCCGGGAGCCACTGGTCCTGCACGGCGACCTGTATCACTACAACATACTCTCAGCCGAACGTGAGCCCTGGCTAGCAATCGACCCGAAGGGCATCGTCGGCGAGCCCGAATACGAAGCTTCAGCCTTCCTTCGCAACAACCTCCTCGACAGGCCGGAGCCGCGCAGAATTCTGTCCATGCGCCTCGACCTGATCGCCGACGAAGCAGGACTCGACAGGGAGCGGATGATCGGATGGGGCCTCGCGGACCGCCTACTCTCGGCGTGGTGGTCCTACGAGGAGTCGGGTCGCGCCGACGAGGGAGACCTGGCCATCGCCAGCATGTACGCCAGCTTGAAATGACTGCTACTAGGGCTGGGGTCACATCTTTGGCGTTGTGACCTACCGACAAAGGACGGCAACAAGGTGGGCCGAGAACAAGGTAGAACGGGGGCGGCATCGATTGCTTCCTCGCGGCGCAGCAGGTGGGAGAGTCAGGCCATGTCATCGGGCTGGACATAACGCCCGACATGCTGGAACGTGCGCGCAGCAATCAGGCCAAGCTCGGCCTGACCAACGTGGAGTTCGTTCTGGGTGAAATCGAGAACATTCCGCTGCCAGACGCATCGGTGGACGTGGTCATCTCCAACTGCGTCGTCTGTCTGTCCACTGACAAGGACGCAGTGTTCCCCGAGGCATTCCGCGTGCTTGCGCCGGGCGGAAGACTCCATGTCTCCGACATGATGTCAACGAGCGACGAGAACCCAGCCCGCGCCGACCCTGCGGCGTGGGCGTCGTGTATCGCAGGCGCCGAGCAGCGGGACACGTACGTCGGTCGGCTGAGCAGGGCAGGCTTCAAGGACATCGCCATCAACGAGGAGAACGCTCGTGTCGATGACGAAATGCTGATGACCGTCTCCAGCGTGAGGGTTGTGGCGCAGAAGCCGGCATAGAGAGATCCCACGGAGGAGGATGACGGAATGTCGTATACGGACTTGCCGATGTTGGCGCTGTTGCGAGATGAAGCTGAGAAGAGAGCGCTGATTACTCGTCGTCGCGTGCTGTCACCTGAACTGGTCTTCTCTCTCGGTTCGTGACATGCCCTATCAGAGGGCGAGCTCCCGCCATGCAAACGCCATCCTTCGGGAATGGCGGGGGACGTGCTCCGGCAAGCACTACCTGCTCGATGCTCTCTTCAAAGAGCTGGGTTACGCTACAGAGATCGTCATGTGCACTCACCTGTTCACGCGACGGAATACCCGCCACTTCCCAGGGACGCTCCGTGCTCTCGTAGATGACGAACCCGTCCCTGATGTACACACATTCATCCGTGTCTGGACCGACGGCCGGTGGATGGACATTGATGCGACGTGGCCGAGCAGCGCCGGAAAGCTGGGCATCCCGGTTAATGTTCATTTTGAACTAGGGGTCAATATGGCCATAGCCTGCGATCCGATGGAGTACTTCGTAGTGCCCGACGGTGTTGACCCGCAGAGCTTCAAGGAGGTGGTGTTGAGCAAGCACTGCGAGGGCAGAAACGCCCAGCGGGATGACTTCATCGAACGCATGAGCCTCTGGCTGTCTGAGGGTACGGCAGTAGGTTCAACCGGAGAATAGTTGGGCTGCCGATGTGTAGGTCGGGGTCCCGTCGGGCGCGCATGCCGGTTGACGACCTGGCCGAAGCGCAACGCTTGAGGTTGGCGCTCTCCCGCCATACCGCCACAGCCTTCTCAGGAAGCGGATGGTCCCGCCATCGGCGTATGTTCCACTAGGCGCTGCGGCCCTCGCTAGAGGACAGACCGGGAAGCCCGTCGCTTGCAGCGCTCTTCTGCGGGCTAATAGCCTTAGGTTCGAGGTTGCGATGGACATTCCTGACGGCTACAGCGACATCCCCAGCGGCAAGACCGCCGAGGTTGTGACGCATCTGGAAATGTTCCAGCGGCCGCTGGCCAGGCCCTATCCGTCGGTTGCGGTTGCTCTGCCTGCTTGAGCCCCAGGCTCTCCAGGTGCTGACGGGTCTGCTCCAAGGCGATCATCGCACACCTCCCAGCGCAGCCAGCTCGTAGACGTCCAGGGAGCGCCGCTCCATGTCGCCGACCGTCACCTGGACTGCCACGGCCTCCTGCTGTGGACGGCCGTCTCCCCTGGGCAACCCTTCCCACTGGCCGGGCGCGGTGAAGCGCTGACCGGGTGTTCGGCACGAGGATGCACCGCCAAGCGCTGGTCGCCCGTCCAGATCTCCACCGTCCCCGAGCGCTGTCCCACCTGGACCGTCGCTCCCGCCCACCGCCAGGGCACACCGTAGCGGGAGCCCTCCCAGTGCACGTAGCCGTCATGCGCCACCCTGCGGTCGTCCCTGAGATACGGCGCCAGCGTCGAACGCTCCGGCAACCCTCCGAGGTGGACCCGCTCCTCGACCAGCATCTCCCAGGGACGCCGGCCTGTCGTCCCGTGCACGCGCCGGTTGGCTACACGGTCGCACCACTCGAGGGTCTGCCGGTTCAGGTCCGCGTCATCCGTGAAGCGGATGCTGGGCCACAGGTTGCCGCGCACATACTTGACCCCGCTCTCCACCTTCCCCTTCGTCTGCGCCCGATACGGCTGGCACACCCGCAGCTCGAATCCGATGCGCAGCGACAGGTCCAGCATCCGCCGGTTCCACTCCGGACGCCCGTCCGCATCCCGGCCCAGCACCACCACCTTCGCGTTGTCATACAGGCATCGCTGCGGCACGCCGCCGAAGTATTCGAACGCGTTGACGTGGCACTGCATGAAGCTCGCCACGTCCGCACGCCGGACGAACTCGACGTAGATCGCTCGCGACCAGCCCAGCACCATCACGAACGCCCAGAGCCGGCGCCTGCGGCCGTCTGTGCCGACATAGCTGAAACTCCCCCAGTCCACCTGCGCCTGCTCGCCGGGCTCCGTCTCGAACCGCATCGTCGCGCGGGGCTGTCGACGACGGCGTGGCGACACGTAGGCCTTCAGGATCGTGTAGCCGCCTTCGTAGCCCAGCGACCGCAACTCCCGGTGCAGCACGACGCAGTTGTCCAGACCCTCCCCCAACCGGCGGTCGATGTAGCCGGTGTAGGCGTCCAGCTTGGACGCCCGCGGCGGTCGTTGCTTCGCCTGCGGCACTCCCGGCGACCTCAGATACTTGCGCACCGAGTTCCGGGAGACGCCCAACTCCCGTGTGATCCCGCGGATCGAATGCCCCTGACCCCTCATCTCGTACAGGTCTTTCATCGTCCCACCTTTCAGCAACGTTCTCCTCCCCGTCAGTCTGCAGGGAGGATGCTCTTGCTCAGGGGTGGGTCAATTCCATTCCGTCATCACGGGGTCATTTTCAAACCGTCACTAACACCACAGGCCAGCGAGGAGGCGAGCGAGATTGCGCTAGGGGCACGGCCATGTGCCGGATGCCCGGTGGCCATGGGCTCGTAGCGAGAGGCCAGCGGCCCAACGACTCTACGGGAAGACTGGTGTTTCCTGGTCGAACCGAGGACATAACGAGGTGATGACGATGGGCGACAGATTGCTGAGGCGTCGACAGGTGGAGGAGATCACGGGCATGGGGCGCTCGTCGATCTATCGGCTCATGAAGCACGGAGACTTCCCCTCATCCGTGCGGGTCGGCCCCGCCGCCGTCCGGTGGAGGGAGAGCGACATCACGAACTGGGTGGAGTCCCGACCGAGAGGCCCATCTGGCCCGCCCAACGCAGCCTAGACGCGGCCTGGCGCTGTTTCGGCCTCCCCTGAGGCTACGACGGACAGGTAGTCCGCCCACAGCTGCATCAGCGCGCGGCGCCGCTCAAAGAGATCGGACCTGGCGTAGGCCTGTTCGGTCGCATTGCCCAGCATATGGGCAAGCGCCGCCTCTGAGACAGCCCAGGGGGTGTCCGTCTGCTCCAGCGTCCAGTTCTTGAAGCTGCTGCGGAACCCGTGGACGGTCGCCCGTTCCGCCAGGCCCGTTGAACGGAGCACCTTCGTCAGCGTCATGTCGGACATCGGCGACCCCGGCTTCAGCACGGACGGGAACACCAAGCCGGTCTCATTACCCAAGGCAGACGCTTTGCCCAGTAGCTCGAGCGCCTGTCCGCTCAGGGGCACCCGATGCTCCATGCCTGCTTTCATCCGCTCGGACGGCAAGCGCCATACCCGGCCCTGGAGGTCGATCTCGTCCCAGGCGGCGCCCCTCGCCTCACCGGAGCGCGCTGCCGTGAGCACCAGAAACCGGAAGCACAACTTGGCCGCGACCGAGGCTTGGGACGCCTCAACGGTCTCGAGCGCCGCCCCGACTTCCTGGTAGGGCAGCGCCCTGAGGTGCGCCTTCACCTTTGGCATCGGGGGCAACGCGCCGTCGATGGCTTCACCCGCCAGGTTCGCCTCCATGAAACCGTGCGCTATGGCCCACTGGAAGACGGTCCTCATCCGTTGACGCACCCGCCGGGCTGTCTCCGGCCGGGTCGTCCATATCGGGTTGAGGACGCGCAGCACGTCGCTGCGGTCGAGACGGTCGAGCGGGGTGTTGCCCAGCGCCGGCATGGCGTGACGCTCCAACATCTGCATCCAGCTGACGATGTGTTTGGCGTTGCGCCAACGGGGCTTGTTCACCTCATGGACGGCCTAGGCGGCTTCCCGGAAGGTCGGCATCGCCCGCGCGTGCTTCGCTGCCAGGGGATCGCGGCCCGCTGCAACGGCCGTCCGGTTGTCCGACGCCTTCTCGCGGGCACGAGCCAGGCCTACGGACGGAAACCCTCCCAGTCCGATATCGCGTCGGCGTCCGTCGATGGTGATGCGCAGGACCCATGACTTGCCTCCCGCCTTGTTGACGTAGAGGTGCAGGCCCCCGCCGTCGGAGTATCGCCCCGGTTCCTTGAGGGCCTTGACCCGCGTCGCCGATAGCGCCATGCGTCTCCTCCCACGGCGAACATGTTCCCACGCATATTACCACACTTGATGCGGGACACTGGGGGACGCATGGAGCACGACTGGGAGCCGGACAACGGTTACTCAGGAATGAATCGAGGGGTTTCTGAGACCGTAAGAGACAGACCTGGAATGGTTAGTGGTGGACCTGGGGGGATTCGAACCCCCGACCTCCTCAATGCCATTGAGGCGCGCTCCCAACTGCGCTACAGGCCCACTTGGAGGAATTTGGGGAGTGCTGCTGCTCGAATAAGCCATGGAGAGCATGCCCCAAACGGCTTTGAGGATAGCACCAGCTCGTTTCGGCCAACAAGCTGCGCGCTCCGTCTGGCTAGGGCCTAGGCCGGCTGAAAGCCTCGTGGAACTGGCGCTTGCTGCCCTCTCAGCATCCCCCTTGCCCCTGCTTCGTTGACCGTTGCGTCGGTTGGGGCATAATGTTTGCGCAAGACGCGCGACTCGTGCGCGCAGCGACGACAGGGGGAGTGAAACTCATGGTTAACACAGCGGTGGTGGCGGCGAAGGTCGGGTCCAATCAGACGGAGCGTATGGAGATTGAGCTGCCGGAGATACCCATCGACGGCGCGCTCCTCAAGGTCGAGGCCGCTGGCGTCTGCGGCAGCGACGTTGGAGGGTACGAGCGGGGCAATAAGGGCGGGCCCATCATCATGGGCCACGAGAACGTCGGCTACCTTGAGAAGGTTGGCCGCGTGTTCGGCGAGCGCTGGGGCGTGAAGGAAGGGGACCTCGTCGCTCTCGAAGAGTACCTGCCGTGCGGACGCTGCGAGTTTTGCCGCGTTGGCGAGTATCGCCACTGCTTCGCGACAGACGCCTCCTCGAACCCCGCCGCGATTCGCTATGGTTCGACTTCCATCGAGGTCACGCCGTCGCTTTGGGGCGGGTACGCTCAGTACCTCTACGTCCCGCCGAACGCGCCCATCCACAAGGTGCCGGATGGCTTGACAGCCGAAGAGGCTGCTATGGCGCTTCCCATGGGCAACGGCGTCCAATGGGCGCTAATCGAGGGGCAGGTCGGCTACGCCAAGAGCGTCCTCATTCAGGGCCCCGGTCAGCAGGGTCTCGCCTGCGTGGTCGCGTCCAAGCAGGCTGGAGCCGACTGCATCATCGTCACCGGCAAGGGGCCCAAAGACGCCCGTCGGCTCGAGGTCGCCAAGGCCCTCGGCGCCGACTTCACCATTGATATTGATGTCGATGACCCTCTCTCCCGCGTCAAAGAAATCACCGGCGGCGGCCCTGAGGCTGGCGTCGACGTGGTTGTCGATTGCACGTCGCACTCCGGAGCCGGGCCCACCTTGCTGGCCATTGAGGCGACGAAGCGTAAGGGCGGCCGCATGGTCGCTCAAGCTGAGTCGCCCCTCTTCCCCGACTTTCCTATCGGCCGCCTCACCCGCAAGTACATGACGCTGGCCAGCGCCCGCGGCCACAGCTTCGAGGCCGTTGAGCTTGCCCTCCGCCAGATTGCGTCCCACCGTTTCCCGCTGGAGATCATGCGTACGCATACCTTCGGCCTTGTCGACGTGCACACCGCCATCCGTGCAGTTGCGAGAGAGGGCGTCGAGGACGCGATCCACGTATCCGTCCTACCGTGGGAGTAAACTTCCCCCATAGGACAACGAAACTCAGTGCAGCACGAGGGGTAAGAGATGCTCTCAGTAGAAGAGAACCGCAAGCTAGCCGAGACAGGTCCAGGGACTCCGATGGGAGACTACATCAGGCGCTTCTGGCTGCCCTTCCGTCTCTCCGGAGACCTGCCTGACGCGGACGGCGAGCCCGTGCGCGTCAGGCTCATGGGCGAGGACCTCCTTGCTTTCCGTAACACCGATGGCAAGGTCGGCCTCGTTCAGCGCAACTGTCCGCACCGCTGGGCGGACCTCTTCTTCGCCCGTAACGAAGAATGCGGCCTCCGCTGCACCTACCACGGCTGGAAGTACGACATACATGGCAACTGTGTCGACATGCCGACGGAGACTGAGGAGAGCACCTACAAGGACAAGATCAAGATTACGGCCTACCCTGTCGAGGAGCGCTCAGGCATCCTCTGGGCCTACATGGGCCCCAAAGATCTCACGCCTGAGATACCCGATTTTGAGTATCTACGCGTGCCCGAGACCTATCGGTTCGCGTCCTGGAACTGGCAGCAGACCAATTATGCCCAGGCTATCGAAGGCGGTATCGACTCCGCCCACTCGAACTTCCTCCACTCCACGCTCGACGCCTACCACATGACTGATGCTTGGCGAGAGCAGTGGCGGCGCTCCCAGAACCTGCGCGACAAGTTCCATGCACGCGATCAGCACCCCAAATTCTTCGCCGACGACACTGACTACGGCGTTGTCACCGGCGCACGTCGCGACACCGGCGAGGGCGAGTTCTACTGGCGCTACAATCTCTTTCTCCTCCCCTTCTACACCATGGCCCCCTCCTCCCCCGCCCAGAAGTTCTCCCATGCCTTCGTCCCGATTGACGACTACAACAACATGCGTTGGACCTTCGTCTGGAACCTCCAACGCCCCCTCCTGGCAAACGACATCGAGGAGTGGCGGAATGGCTCAGGCCTCCACGCCGCAGCCCTCCCCGGTCCCGACCACTGGCCCCTTCGGAACAAGGAGAACGACTACCTCATCAGCCGCGAGTACCAGAAGAAGCTCACCTTCACTGGCATCACCGGCATCGGCGAACAGGACTTCTCGGTCCAGGAAGGTATGGGGCCGATTACTCCCCGCAACAAGGAGCACCTCGGCACCACGGACATCGGCATCATCAAGTCCCGTAGGCGATTGCTCAAGGAAGCGACTGCGCTCCAAGACGGCGAGGAGCCCCGCGCCGCGAGCGACGGCTCGGTCTACCATGTCCGCGCCGGCGACGTCCTACTCAAGCCCGAGGAGAACTGGCTGCGCGATCAGAAGATCAAGGACCTGCAGACCGCCACCTGGTGACGCCTGGCTCATACAAAGCGAGAGCGGCGGCGGGCATGGCCCTCGCCGCTCTCTTCATCTCCGCCCATACGCTTCCGCTACAATGGTTTGGCGCGAAGAGCGTCCAGCCATGACTAGCCGCCGCTATCAAAGACCATCACCCTCACCGCCGCCTGACGCAGCCGTAGTAGACGGCGCTGTGGCGGAAGTGAGAAAGCGCCTCCAAGCCGCCGCACGGAAGAATGTGGCGGAGCAGATACGCAAAGAGGCGGGCCGCGATGTTCCCTGCTACGGCGTCCGTCCCTCCGAGGTCCACAAGATTGGCCTTGACCTTCTCCGGAAGCTGCGTTCCAGCGGCCTTCCCACGACCATCGCCATAGCCGACCCCCTTTTCAAGTCGGGCAACGTCGAAGAAGCGCTCGTCGGCGCGCAGATTGTCGGCGCTTTGGCCCGCCTCATCACCGGAGGTGACTTCGAGCGTATCGCGCCCTGGGGCGACAATCTGACGACGGCGCAAACCGCCGACGCCCTCGGCTCCAGTTGCCTCAGTCCTTCTTTGGCCGCTAAGCCGTCGCTCGTCAAGACGATGCGTGAGTGGGCACGGTCTTCTAACCCTTCGCAGCGCCGCGCCGCCGTATCCGCCTTTGGCCCACTGGTGCGAGAGGGCCGTTTCATGACGGACGCACTCGAGGTGGCTGAGATTGTCATGGAGGACCCGGACGAGGAGGTCCAGCGCGGCGTGGGCGCCATGCTGCTCGAGGCGACTCGCCTACAGTCGGATCGCATGATCGAGTTTCTCGAACGGTGGAAGGACCGGAGTCCCAGGCTCATCCTGCAAGTGGCCTCGGCGAAGCTCCAGCCCGCCCAGCGTGGAAGGGTGCTCGGCCAGTGACTGAGCAAGCCGCACTAGGGGCGTCCTCTCCTCCCGTGCTCACGCTCGGCCGCAGGCTGTACCGGGGGCTCTTATTCGCGACGTTCGTCGGCGCGGCCGGAGCTGGACTCTCTGCCGTGCCCGCGCTGTTCGTGCAGTCAATCTTCGTGGGCGAGGCCCAGCGCTGCAACGAGGCAATCGCACAGGCCGAGGCGGGCGCGGACATCCCGCTGAACTGCATCGACGAGTTCAGTGACCCTCCAGTGTGGCTGCCGGCAGCCATCGTTTTCGGCGGTTTGGTTATCGGAGTTGCCGGCGGCTTTGGCTACGGGGTCGCGTCTCCGAAGCCGCGTTCGAGGAGCCGCGCCGGTCCCGACGCGCCGTGGTTGCCTTTCTGAAGTATGTTTGCATGTCTGAATCGTCCTCAACCGTTGCGGGAGCGCGTAGTCTTTACTCAGCGTTCCTGCTACGTTATCGGAGTCTGACAGATGTTCGTTCGCTCGATGGATAGCACCCGCGCATACTGCTCTCGACTGTTGCTTGTCGCCGCTCTTCTCCTTGCGGTGGCGTCCGCCTGCGGGCTCCTCTCCAGCACGGGCTTCATTGCCTACACTGTTGGGGAGCCGGGCTCCCGGGATGTAGTCGTGTCGAAGCCCGACGGCAGCGACCGCCGCATCCTCACGGATGACGAGACAGGGCAGAGCGCCGACGACTTCGCGCCCGTGTGGTCGCCGGACCGTCAGCGCATTGCCTTCCTCAGTAACCGCGACGGGAACGTCGAGATTTACCTGGCCGTTGCCGATGGCTCTAGCTTTACGCGCGTCACCAACACGAGTGTCGACGAGTCTCATGTGAGGTGGTCTCCCGAGGGGACGCGCCTTGCCTACATATCGCCGACGCAAGATGGCACGCCTGCCGTCTTCTGGCTGTCGCTTTCCAATCTGCTGCCCAACCGCCTGCTGTTCAGTGACCACGGGGAGGCCGACCCCGCATGGTCGCCTCAGGGAACTTGGATTGCCTTCGCAGTGTTGGAAGAGAACGGCGATTCGATTGGCCTGAACCTCCGCAACCCGGAAGGCGTGAACCGTGTTCTGCTCTCTCAATCGCCCGACCGCGCTCCGGCCTGGTCGCCGGACGGAAAGAAGATTGCCTTTGTCTCCACCCGTGACGGGGATGAGGAGATTTATGTGGTTGAGGTCGGCGAGACAGGGCCGGCGGGGGCCACGGCCCAAGTGACCGACAATCCCGACCGGGACTTCGCCCCTGAATGGTCGCCCGATGGTAAGCGCATAGCCTTTCTCTCGGACCGCAACGGGAACGTGGATATCTTCACCTCGTCCGGCGACGGCAAAGACCTCGAAACGCTCACCCGCACGGACGTCGACGAAATCAGCGTCATATGGGGTCCCGACGGCCGCGTCATATTCGAGTCTGCAGCCTCAGGCAAGCCGGACATCTACTTGATGGACGCGGGCGGCGTTCAGCAACAGCTCACCACGGGCAACCTCCCCTCTACGCTCCCTGACTGGTAGCGAGCCATCCTCCGTACCCAGAGTGGCCGACAGGGGTTCGGACGGACAGTTTGCAGAAGGGAGAGCTAGGGAGGGAGTGGCGTCCATCCCGCCTCTCGGGCCAACTGCTCCAGATCGCCTTCCTCATCGATTACAGCTACGCGGTCGAGAAACTCGGCCAGGGTTGCGGAGTCGGCGCGAAGGGCGCGTAACTGCCCCTCGATTGGGCTGATTGAAGCCGCGCTGTCTGCGTATGTTCCATGGAACGCGAACCAGGCGGTGTTGAGCTTGCGGATGTTGTAGCCATTGTCCACGAATACCCGTCGCCGCTCTTCAAGGTAGCGCTCCGCTCCACCGACCTCTCCCTTTTCGAGGAGACCCTCCAGCTGGTGTCTCGTCGCCCGCATCTCACGCCGGAAGTCGAACACTCCAGGGTCCGGCTCCACCCGTTCCCGCGCCTGCGGAGGTTGCCAGGGTCGGCGTTCGATTACCTGCCCTGTCAGCCGCTCCAAGGCGAGGTCGCCGATTTCTTCTCCAGCGATGTTCGCCACCGTCTCGTTCACGCTTGTCAGCTCTCCGCCTGCAAACCAAGCTTTCCCCAGGGGGCGGAAGTAGAGCCAGTGGTGGAGCCACTCGTGCGCGACCAGGTTCAGCGCACCGTGGAGTGAGGTCCTAGGTGTAACGTGAGCCGGATAGGTCGCTAGGCCCCCAATCCGGATGACCAGCGCCGCAACATTGTCGTCGAACGACTCGATCAGCTCTTCCAGCTCTACCTGTTCGAGCAGGCTCAGGTCATGCCTGAGGATGCGGTCGTCTATGCGGACGATCTCATCGCGGGGCGACCGCACGAGGATGAGCCCGTTCGGCGCGAAGGTGAAATCGACAGGCGGCCACCTGACGGCGCCGAAGCGGTCTATCACCCCTAGCTCGTCGGCGATCTGCGACACCGTCGACTCGATGGCCTCCTCGACGATTGGCGCGATACGCCTTCGGCGTTCCTCCAGCTCGTCGACGCTTGCTTGGACCGCCACGGCGTCGGGCGCGTCAGGCGCCGCCGCCAGCGCCCGCTCCATCTCCTGGTTGCTTCGGTTGAGCTCCTCCCCAATGGCAAAGAACTCCCCAATGACCTCAAGGCGCTCGCCTGGCCCCGGGTCGTCGCGAATGAGGCCGGCGGCAAGATGCAACCACTTATCGAGAAAGTGGGAGGCTTCCCAGCGGATAAGGTCCTGCTCGTAGGCTGCCGCCGCGCGCCGTATGTCGCCGATGGAGTCTCCCCGGCCCACACCCGCCAAGACCATCAGCAGAAAAACGGCGGTGGCTAGCCCAAGGAAGAGGTTGTTTTTCGCTGCTGTCATTCGAGTTTGCGCCCTTTTGCGCTCGCGCCAGACGAGCGACTAGCCCGCCCCGCGTTGCGCGCTCATACTCTGACCACTATCATCGCCCCGCTACCCACTTTGCGAGCAGGGGAGGTTCTGCAACGTGGACCAATTTGTCACCAGTCGAATCCGCAACGTCGTGCTCTTGGCGCACTCTGGGGCTGGAAAGACCTCGCTTGCCGAGGCGATGCACTTTGCAACCAAGGCCATCAACCGCCCTGGGCGCGTCGAGGACGGCAACACCGTCTCAGACTTCGAGCCGGAGGAGCAGCGTAGACAAACCAGCCTTCAGCTGTCCATTGTCCCCTCCGTCTGGAAGAACACCAAGATTAACGTAATCGACACTCCCGGCTACGCCGACTTCCTTGGTGAGACCCTCTCGGCCCTGCGCGCAGCCGACGCGGCGGTGCTCGTCGTCTCGGCGCCCAGCGGGATGGAGGTCGGCGCCGAGATTGCTTGGCAGAGGCTCCGTAGCCTTGGCAAGCCAATCATCATCTTTATCAACAAGATGGACCGGGAGCACGCCGACTACGACTCCGTGATGGAGCAGGTCCGTTCCCACCTGGGGCGCGAGTGCGCCGCCCTGAACCTCCCAATAGGTGCGGAATCCTCGTTCAGCGGGGTCGCTGGCCTCATCGGCGGGAGCATACCCTCGGACCTGGAGGCTGCCGCCGTCGCCGCGAAGGACCTCCTGGCGGAGAACGTCGCCGAGACGGATGACGACCTTACCTTGAAGTTCCTCGATGATGGCGGTCTGACCGACGGGGAGATTGCGGACGGCCTGCACGAGGGCGTTCGTTTGGGCCAGGTCGTTCCTGTACTTGCAGGGTCTTCGACGACCGGCGGCGGCGTCGAAGAGCTGCTGGACGCTATCGTCAGCTACCTGCCGTCGCCGGACCAAGCGCCTCCCCAGAAGGCCTCGAAAGGCGGCGGGGAGGTCGAGCTTTCAGCGGACGCCGCCGGGCCGCTGGCGGCCTTCATCTTCAAGACGACCGCTGACCCATTCGTCGGTAAGCTGTCCTTCTTCCGCGTGGTCAGCGGAACGCTCTCCGCCAACAGCGAGGTGGTGGACAGCAGGACTGGGGAGACCGAGCGCATCGGCCAGGTCTACGTGCCGGTCGGCAAGCACCAAGAGGCCGTGCCGAGCCTCGCCGCAGGCGACATCGGCAGCGTGTCCAAGCTGGCCCACGCCACTACCGGTGATACGCTGACAACGAAAGCGGACGCAATCTCGTTGCCCAAGATTGAGTTCTCGGAGCCTATCTTCCGCGTCGCTGTCCATCCGAAGAGCAAGGCCGACCTCGAAAAGTTGTCTTCTTCGCTGACACGCCTCATCGAGGAGGACCCTTCGCTTTCGCTGACGCGGGACCAGTCCACCGCCGAGCTAATCGTGGCGGGCATGGGCGACACCCACGTCGACGTCATGGCGGAGCGCGCCAAGCGGAAATTCGGCGTCGAGTTGGATCTTGCGGCGCCTCGTGTACCGTACAAGGAGACCATTTCCAAGGTCACGAAGGTCGAGTACAAGCACAAGAAGCAGTCCGGTGGGCATGGCCAATATGGTCATGTCCACCTTAGACTCGAGCCGCGCGCCCGAGGCGAAGGGTTCGAGTTCGCCAGTGAGGTTGTCGGAGGCAACGTTCCCCGGGAGTACATTCCCGCTGTCGAGAAGGGCGTTCACAAGACCATGGGCGAGGGCGCCTTGGCGGGATTCCCCATCGTCGACGTCAAAGTGGTCCTGACCGACGGCAGCTCGCATGCCGTAGACTCGTCGGGCCAGAGCTTTGAGATCGCAGGCGGAATGGCGATGAAGAAGGGCGTTATCGAGGCGGCTCCCACGCTCTTGGAGCCGGTCATGCATATGACCATCGAGGCGCCGGAGCAGTTCGCCGGGGCAGTTGTTAGCGACTTGAACACGCGGCGGGCGCACATCGCGGGCATGTCCCCCGAGGGTGGCGTCGCCGTCATTGAGGCTGAGTTGCCGCAAGCCGAAGCGCAGCAGTACTCCACGCAGCTGCGAGCGCTGACGCAAGGGAGGGGGACCCTGTCGATGAGGTTCGACCATTACAGCGAGGTTCCCGCGCACCTCACCCAGAGAATCGTGGAGGAGTCCCAGGAGCCAGCCAAGACCTAGCTTGGCCCGGCAGTTACGGCGCTCCCTTTGGCGCGCCCCAAAAAACCGCTAACGCGGACTGTGCCGTGACATACCTGACGAGGAGGAGTCTCATGCGAGGAGTGATTCTTGCCGCCGGTGACGGCGGCAGGCTTCGGCCATATACCGACCGGACGCCTAAAGTACTGATTCTCTTGAAGGACCGGCCCCTCATCTGGTACCCGATGGTCGCGATGGCCAAGGCGGGCATCACCGAGATTGGAGTCGTTGTCGGCCACTTGGCCGACCAAGTCGTGAGCGGGGTCATGGAGTGGACGCCGCCAGGCGTCCGCATCAAGTATGTATACAACCCCGAGTATGGAGGCGGGAATGCCGTATCCGTACGGGTCGCCCGGGAGTTCGTGGGGCGCGAGGACTTCGTGCTTTCCATGGGCGACCACATCATCGCTTCCGGCATCGCCTCCCGTCTCGTCGCGTCACCATCCCACGCGGCGATCTTGGGCGTGGACTCGGCCGCATCCATGGCCGGGCAGCTCAGCGACGCCACCAGAGTCTTCGTCGACGACGACGGCCTGCTGGTCCGCATCGGCAAGGGCTTGCGGCACTGGAACGCTGTCGACATCGGCGTGTTCAAGTTCCAGCCATCGGTCTTCGAGACCTTTGACCGGCTCTACGACAAGGACGGCGAGGGCTTGGAGCTCACTCGCGTCATGCAGCACCTAGCCCAGCAACACAGGGTACAGACATGCGATATCAAGGGCCGGTTCTGGAGCGACATCGACACCCTCGAAGACTACAGGAGTACGGATGATTGCATCGAGCTCGCCCCCGGCGGCCTCATATGACGGCCTCGTCTCCCGCCACCTAAACCGTCGTATATCTCGGCCGATTGCTCGAGGGCTCGCACATACTCCCGTGACTCCGAACATGGTCACGGTGGTAAGTCTCGCCACAGCCGTCGGCTCCCTGGCTACCTTTGTCCTCGGCTATCCGATTGCCGGAGGGCTGCTGGCGCAAGCCGGCTCAATCCTCGACGGCGTCGATGGCGACCTCGCACGGGCCACCGGCGCCGGCTCGAAGTTTGGGGCCTTTTTCGACGCCGTGGTCGATCGCTATGCGGACTCTCTGGTGCTCCTCGGGCTGACGATATGGGCCGCGAGCGGGACAGACAGCGCGCTCCCGTGGATAGCCGGGTTCGCGGCCCTTGCGGGCTCGTTCGCAGTGACCTACACGCGCGCCCGGGTCGACGAGAGCCAGCGCTCGATGTTCGACCGCGGCATTACTTCCCTCGCGTCGCGCGACGTGCGGCTGCTGGGCGTGATGATTGGCGCAGTCGCAGGCTTTGGGACCGAGACGCTGCTCGCGCTGGCGGGAGTCACGAACGTCGTCGTGCTTCTGCGCATCGTGGCCCTCCGGCGGGCGTTGAGGGCTGACGGCGTCTCCTCTTAGAGCAACGGGCAGGGCGGCCTTAGCTGTTCCGCGCCCAGATGGTGTGGTAAGGCCCTTGGCCTTTGATCATCGCCATCATGGACCGGCGCTCCCACTGTTGAAGCTCTTCGAGCGCCCTGTCGCACGAGTCCTGCGAGTCGTCGAAGCCCGAGTTTTGCAGGCGCCGTTGGAGCATCTCCCAGACGCCGGAAGCCTCCAGGCTCTGGATGGAGCCGCTCCACGGAATAACAGCGAGCTCGCGGGCGTGAGACATGTTTGGCCGGGCCCGGTTGACGTGGCGCAGCCTGCGCTCGGCGGAGCCTAGGGGCGCAGACACCGATATGCGCGGGGGGTCGTTCTCAGCACTCCGGCTGTCGTAGACCAAGCACTGGTTGATCAGGGGAAGGATGATGCAAACGACCTCCGCCTCCTCAGCGTGCTGAAGAGCTTCCGCCATCTCGCGGTCGTAGTCGGAGTCTGCCATCGCCGCCCCCTTTCTCCAATCTCATTCTAGTCTAACAACTCGTGCAGCTGTTCCATGAACGCAGGCAACACCTTCCGCCAATCGCCGGTCACGCCGAAGCGCGCTTCTTTGAAGATGTTCGCTCCCGCGTCCTTGTTGATCGCCACGAGGGTCTTCGCATTGCTACAGCCCGCCATGTGCTGGCTTGCCCCGGAGATGCCCACCGCGATGTACAGGTCGGGCGTCACGGTCTTGCCCGTCAGCCCAACCTGGTAACTGGAAGCCACCCATCCGGCGTCGCAAGCTGCTCGCGAAGCGCCGACGGCACCCCCGAGCATGTCCGCTAGCTGCTGCAGCTGTTCGAAGGGCTCCGGGCCGCCAAGGCCGCGTCCGCCCGACACAACGACGCGCGCGTCCTCCAACCGGACGCCCTCGGCCCGGGCCTCGACGCGCTCCAGCGTCCTCGTGCGCACGTTCGCCTCGAACGCCAGTTCCGCGACCTCGCCCGTGCGGGATAGGTCCGGCGCTTGAGCGTCTATGCTCTTCGGCCGCAGTGAGACAACCGCCGGCGAGCCGAGGCAGGCGACCGTGGCCTCCGCGTTCCCGCCGTAGGTCGGCCTCGTCGCGAGCACGCGGCCCGACTCGTCGAGGGCGAGGGCGGTGCAGTCCGCAGCAAGGGCCGTCCCGAGTCTGAACGCGAGGCGCGGCATCACGTCCCGGCCGATGAGAGTCTTGCCGCCAATCACGCACGCCGGCGAGGTCTGACTCGCGGCGGCGTAGGCGGCGTCGACGATGGCGTCGAACTCGCCGTTCGCTGCGGGGCCATCGGAGACCGTGTAGACGGCGTCCGCGCCGCCAGCTATGGCCGACTGCGCGGCGCCGGCCGCGTCCGGGCCTGCGAGCAGCACGGACACGCGCTCGGCGCCGAGTCCCCGCGCGGCAGTCACGCCTTCCAGGGTCGTGGATGAGGCGGCGCCATCCGTTATCTCGCCGATTACCAGTGCGTCCGCCATCTAGATGATCCGCTCCTCTCGAAGCCGGAGCGCCAGCTTGCGGCCAGCGTCCTCATCATCGTCTCCATCAATCAGCTCCGTCTCGACCGAGCGCTCCGGCTTGATGAGGGAGACGAGCTCGAACGCGGGCGCGAGGGAGGCGGCGTCGATGCCGAGGTCCGCGGCGCTCCAGACCGTCGGCTGAACGCGGCGGGCGGCCATGATGCCGCGCATGTTCGGGTAGCGCGCTGTCCCGAGCTCGTTGGACACGGTAACGACCGCGGGCAACTCGGCCTCGACGACCTCGTGTCCGTCGGGGAGCACACGCTCCACCCTCACCGTCATGCCGTTCACGTCAACCTTGCGCCCGATAGTCGCGACGGGCCACCCCAGCGATTCAGCCACGCCCAGCGGCACGAGCGCATTGTCCCAATCGCTCGCCTGCCGCCCCGATATCACGATGTCCACGTCGCCCAGCTCGCGGATCGCGGCAACCAAGGCGGCCACAACCATCGTGGGGTCGATCGAATTCTCGAAAGCGGGGTCTTGCAGAAGGACCAAGCTGTCGGCGCCCATGGCGAGGGGCTTCTTGATGACGTCCAAGGCGAAATCCGAGCCGTAGGACAGCACAGTGACAGTAGCGTCTCCCGACGCCTCCTTGATGCGGAGCGCCGCCTCAATGGCCTGCTCGTCGTACCCGTTGACTACAGGCGACATATTGCCGCTGACCGACACCTGGTTGGCGTCAATCCGGAATGCCGAGAGAGGAGTCTCAGGGTCTAGGACCTGCTTGGCCGTAACCACGATGTGCAGTGTCATCAGCGCCCGGCCTCGCTACGGGTTTCGGGGCTCGCCCGACCCGTGATTGAGAAGGATTGCACAATCAAATGCTAGCACCAGCGCGGCCCCTCCCGCAACGGGCAGGGGGACTAGCACCAGCGCGGCCCCTCCCGCAACGGGCAGGGGGACTAGCACCAGCGCGGCCCCTCCCGCAACGGGCAGGGGGACTAGCACCAGCGCGGCCCCTCCCGCAACGGGCAGGGGGAAAGGGATGGGAGGCTGTTCGGGGGAGTGAATAGCTTCTTGATAGATTTTTACTCGTAAAGAAAGATTGCGTGTCGCTGGACGAGGCGCCTTCGGGTTCGTAAACGGGGCTGTTTAGCAGGCCACGGCCTGCCTCCCGCGACTAAGAGTACGAACGAAGCGCGAAACACAGCTGGCGCTGCGGGTCACGTCCCGCCAAGTGGTGTAGGAGCGTCATCCTCGGGGTCTAATCAAGCCGCCCCTGCGGGCAGCAAGATCGGGTCCTCGATGCGGTCTGCGGTCCCCACGTCCAAGACAGGCGCGGCGAGATAGCGCCGGCCAACCCGCCACTCGTCGTGCTGCTCGGCCAACACCGTGCCGACGAGGCGCTGGACGGCGGCCCGATTCGGGAAGATGCCCACCATGTCCGTGCGGCGCCTGATCTCCTTGTTCACCCGCTCCTGCGGGTTGTTCGACCACACCTGCTTCCAGTGGGCCACGGGGAAGGCGGTGAAGGCCAAGATATGGTGCGTATCATCGTCGCCACCCAGGGTTGCGCTCGCTTCGGCGGCTCGTCCGCTCCTACTGGGGTGAGTGGGTTATGTGACGCCAGCATGACGGGTTTACGTCAGTCTGCGCAATGGGCTGTTGTCATAGGGGGTCTATCCACGTGGGTGGGCAGACGGACGCGCAGACCCTCTCTCTAGCTCTCTCCCGCAGACGGGCGAGAGAACCGGAGCAGGCGGAGGGTGATAGCAACGGAAAGTTCGGTGTTCGTGGGGTGGCAGACCTGAGTTGGAAGGAAGTGAGAGCCATATGTGTCCGGTTGAACCGTGCCAATAGGCTGGGTGCCAAACCAGCTTTGACCTAAGAAGCGAGCTTCCGAGAGTTAGTGACGTATGCACGTCCTGAGAGAGGGCCGTTGTAGCGGCTTTCATCTAAGAATTGGAGGAGGCTTTTCAACTCGCGACGCTCAGCGGGTAGGATTAGACGGTCACCGTCGAACTCTAGTTTCAACTGAGTCCCCGCAGCAGCCTCCCGAATCTCGGCTGCCGTATAAACATCAAGGACCCCAGAGGCCACGACCGCGCCCATAAGCTTCCGGGTGGGCTGATCAGCCGTTAGCATGAAGTCCTTCAATTCTGCAACTCGGAGTTTCGGGTGGCCGGCAAAATCCCGCTACTCCTGATCTGTCGCGACGCGATAGATCTCCATCACTTCGAGAATCGCACACAGATTTGAAAAACTTTTGAATTTGATTAAACCATCATCTATCACAGAGGTAAGTGAATTCGCTAGAGTAAAAGCAGGAGCTGTGAGACGACGGAAAAAACAATCAGCAACCCTAGACTCTCCCTGTCGGCTACTTCGACGCTGGAGAATGAAAACGGCAATCTTTCGAGGTGTTTCTTTACGAATACTAACAAAGCCAATCCGAGCACAACCAGAAACAATCCAGTCAAGGCAAGAGCGGCCGACGGAAGCCACTTCCCCTCGAAAAACCCTACCACCGCATAGACAAACAACACTGGCGCTATCGAAGTACCAGTCAAGACTATGCTGGCAAAGAGACTCACGAGCCAGAACCCACCCTTTCCCCCGGACAGGGAAGATTGACCCTAAGGAAGATTACGTTGCTACACCGAAAATATCATTATAACTCTTGGCTCCCACTCGCGGATACGTCTATCAGGGTTCCACCGATTGAGGGGTTGGTGTGGCGCGTGCGCAAGTTGCGGGCGAACGCTTCTCCTCCCCCGCGCTTCGCTGCGCTTGCGCGTCCCCTCCCGCAGACGGGCGGGGTTTCCTGGATTCCCGCTTTCGCGGGAATGACGGAGGGCGCGGGAGGGGGGCTGCGAGGTTCCCGCCTGCGCGGGAATGACGGAAGGAAGGTGGCTGGCGCTGGCTGAGGCGGCATCTGGTAGCGTTGCGGCGCTACGAGCTCGCCGGTCGTTTGGAAGGACAGTCCGCCTGGAGGAGCCATGTCGAACAATTGCGCCTTACTCGCCCGGCTGCACAGGAACGGAACGTTGTACCTTCTGGTCCCGCTCAGCTTCCTCCTCATAATGACCACAACGTTGGGCCTTTCTAGGTTTGCCAGCGTGCCCCTAGGCTTCGGCATCAGCCTAGCCACGCCTCAACGTCTCTTCCTTGCGTTTGGGTCCGCAGAGCTCGTCGCCCTCTTCCTGCTCGTGCCGTTGCTCTTTGCCGTGCTGAACCCAAGCGGCATCGCACGCGGCCTAGCCTCGGCCTCCTTGGGACTAGCCCTATCCAGCGTAGGGATTAGCGCTATAAGCGGCGAGCTGAGGTACATCTCAAGCCTCGACTCGCCGTTGCTACGCGGCATTCCACCAGACCCCGCGTTCTGGGACTGCTTCTCATCCCTGCCGGAATAGCGCTCGCACGAGTGAGCTACCGAGGCGGATGGACCGTCCCGATGAGCCTCGACCAAAGGAAACGCATCGCCCTAGCGACAGCAGGGGCCGTGCTCGTAGTCCTGTCCTTCGCTACCCATTGGAGCAATGTAACGGCGCTCGTCGTGTTCGCCGGAGTGGGGCTGCTCATGCAGCAGTACAAGTGGCCGCGCCTGCCGCTATGGTTCGGCCTAGCCATCGGCTCAACCATCGAGCGACTCGGCCACACTGCCTGGGCATTAGCGGATTCCCCTACAGGACTGTTGGCTCGACCATTCGTTCTAGGGATTGTCGCTCTCGTTCTGGCCGCTGCGGTCGCGGCGTACCTACTGAGCAGAAGTGAAGCTGCTCCCCTGAGCAAGCCAAGGTTCGAGGGGCTCCTCAAGTGGCAGAGCATCGCGCCCGCGCTCGGCATCGTGATAGGCGTCGTGTTCTTGTGGGGCAGTCTGGGCTTCAGAGACACCCCCGCCGTGTTCCTGCCGCGCGTAGCAGGAATGGCGACGGTCATGTTCTGTCTGTTGGAGTTGGCGCTCAGCACACGCGAACCAATCGTTCGCGAGCACCGTGAGACAGGCGGCGGGTGAGCCGGAGGACCGAGGCAGCGAAGCTCAGTCGCCTAGGAGAGACATCGCAGCGAAGAATAGGAGGACTGCCGCGACAACTCCGGCAAGCGCCAAGCCCAAAATCGCAAAGCAGCGGGAGTACCGCTGTCCCCCTATGCGGCGGGTATGGCGGGGGGAGGCGGGGGCGTTGGTGGTGGGAGGATGTCGATACCTGGATTCCCGCTTTCGCGGGAATGACGGGAGGGGCAGCGACGAGGTTCCCACCTATGCCGGTTCATGGCGGCGGGTATGGCGGAGCGTAAGAGTTATGCCAAGCTCGGCTAGGCGGTGCGGGTGACGGTGGGGGAGTTTGGCGTCCAGTCGGGGTTGTGGATGCTGTCGTCAATCCATTCTCGGAGCTCTATGCCGATGCCGTTGGGGTCGAGGATCTCGGCGCGCCAGCCGTTGAACGAGGAGCCTGGCTTGGGCTCTTGGACGAACCGCACTCCCTGCTCCTTGAGCCGGGCGGCGGTGGCGGCCATGTCGTCGACGGTGAGGGCGAATGCCTTTACGCCCATGCTGCCGACATCCACCTGTTCAGCCCTGCGCTCGGGGGGCGCGGCGATGAGCTCGACCATCATGTCACCGAGGGTGACGCACGCCTGCTCGTGAGCGCCGCCGCCGGGCCTCTGCGCAGCGGTGGTGCGCAGGTGTTGGAAGCCGAGAACCTGGGTGTAGAAGGCAACGGACTCGTGCAGGTCCTTCGCCCATACTTCGACGTGGTCGATACCCCTGATGCCCATTGCGTTTCTCCTGGCGCGCTCTACGCCTGTCCGACCTGAGGGGAAAGTAGTCCCTCCCGTGGGTGTTATGCAAATGGGGCTGCCTGCGCGGGCTGCCCCCCCTCTGCGTGGGTATGGCGGGCGGGCGGGGGGCTGCGAGGTTCCCGCCTACGCGGGAATGACGGGGGGTGGTTGCGGGCGGGGTTTCCTGGGTTCCCGCCTGCCCGGGAATGACGGAGGGGTTGGGGAGACGGCGTAGTTGCGGGCGAACGCTTCTCCTCCCCCACCCTTCGCTGCGCTCGCGCGTCCCCTCCCGCAGACGGGCGGGGGGGGGGGATAGTTGCGGGCGAACGCTTCTCCTCCCCCGCCCTTCGCTTGCGCTCGCGCGTTCCCTCCCGCAGACGGGAGGGAAGGGCTGCGAGGTTCCCGCCTGCGCGGGAATGACGGAAGGGGACGCGGGGGGCGAGGGGTAGTTGCGGGCGAACGCTTCTCCTCCCCCGCCCTTCGCTGCACTCGCGCGTCCTCTCCCGCAGACGGGCGGGGTTCCTGGGTTCCCGCCTGCGCGGGAACGGCGGAGGGGAGGCTACCTGGCGAGGTGGGCGAAGGGGGTTGCGGCGGCGTAGGCGGCGGCGGGGCCGAGCTCGTCTTCGATGCGGAGGAGGCGGTTGTATTTGGCGACGCGCTCGCTGCGGGCGGGGGCGCCGGTCTTGATCTGGCCGGCGGAGACGGCGACGGCGAGGTCGGCGATGGTGGTGTCCTCGGTCTCGCCGGAGCGGTGGCTTATGACGACGTTCCACCCTGCCTGCCCGGTCATGTCGATGGCGGCGCGGGTCTCGGTGAGGGAGCCTATCTGGTTCAGCTTGACGAGGACCGCGTTGCCTGCGCCGTCGCGGATGCCCCGGGCGATGCGCTCGGTGTTCGTGGTGAAGAGGTCGTCGCCGACAAGCTGGACGCGGCCGCCAAGACGGGCTGTAAGGAGGGTCCAGCCTTCCCAATCGTCCTCGACGAGGCCGTCCTCGATGCTGACGATGGGGTACTTGGCGGTCCACTCCTCGTAGTAGCCGACGAGCTCGGCGGAGGTAAGAGTCGCGCCCTCGCGGGCGAGGACGTACTTGCCGTCCTCGTAGAATTCGCTGGCTGCCACGTCGAGGGCCAGGAAGCAGTCCTCGCCGGGGCGGTAGCCCGCCTTCTCGATAGCCTCGATGAGCAGCTCGACCGCGGCCTCGTTGGTGTCGAGGGAGGGCGCGACGCCGCCCTCGTCGCCGACGTTGGTGGACATGCCGCGCGCGCCCACGATCTTCTTGAGGGCCTGGTACACCTCGGCGCCGCACCGGAGCCCTTCGCGGAAGCTCTGGAAGCCGGTGGGCATGACCATGAACTCCTGGAAGTCGGTGGAGTCCATGGCGTGGCGTCCTCCGTTGAGCAGGTTGAGCATGGGCGTGGGGAGGAGCGCGCCCGCGCCGAGGTAGCGATACAGGGGCTGGCGGGCCGACCGGGCGGCGGCGTGGGCGGTTGCGAGGGAGACGGCGAGGATGGCGTTGGCGCCGAGGCCGGACTTGTCAGACGTACCATCGAGATCGAGCATCGCTTGGTCGACGGCCTGCTGGTCGGCGGCGTCGAGTCCCTGGATAGCGGGCGCAATCTTGCCGTTGACATTGGCGACGGCGGTGCGTGTTCCCTTGCCGTCGTAGCGGGCGGGATCGCCGTCGCGGAGCTCGATGGCCTCGTGGGCGCCGGTGCTGGCGCCGGAGGGAACGGCGGCCCAGCCCTCGGCGCCGTCGTCGAGGGTCACGACGGCCTCGACGGTGGGGAGTCCGCGAGAGTCCAGGATCTCGCGGGCGTATGTCTGTTGGATGCGGGGCATGGGTCAGTCCTCCTGGGTGGGGGCGGGCGTTACGCCCTGTTCGCGTCTCGTTCGCGGGCGGCGGCTATAGCCTTCTCGACGGCGTCGATGGGGGAGTCGGCGAGGGTTATGGGATAGGGCTGGCCGTCGCGCAGGGGAAGCTCCCATGTTTCGAGTCCGATGACGGGCATGCCGTCGCCGAGTGCGTGGGCGATCTCGGAGAGGGTGCCGTAGGAGCCGTCGATGGCGATGGCGGCGCGTCCGGTCTTGACGACGACGGCGTTCCGCGCATAGCCCATGTCGGTCACGATGGGGTAGTCGATGAAGTCGTTGGCGGCGAAGGGGTCGGACCCGGGCATGATGCCGATGGTGACGCCGCCCGCGGACTTGGCGCCGCGGCTCACCGCCTCCATGACACCGAAGAGTCCGCCGCAGACGACGACCACGCCGCGCTTGGCAAGCTCACGTCCGACCTCTTCGGCGACCGTCAGGGCGCGCAGGGGCGGGTCACCGCCGCCAATCACGGAGATGATGAGGGGCCTCGCGGGGCCGTCGTTCGGTGGAGGAGTCTGAGTCATAGGGCGCCGGTAGGGATTCTATCAGGCGGGGGGAGGGGGGACGCGCGCGAGGGGCGAGGGGGGCTGCGAGGTTCCCGCCTTCGCGGGAATGACGGAGAAGGGGTCTGGGGTGACGGAAAGGGGGACGGTTAGGCGCCGAGGAAGGGGCCTAGGACGTTGGTGGCGGCGTCTACGGCGTCCATGAAGGGGGCGGGGTAGACGCCGACAAGAACGGTTCCGGCAAAGAGGAGCCAGACCGGGACGGACGCGGCCACTGAGAGGGGCAGGCGTCCCGGGACCGGGGACTCGCTGACGTACATCTCCTTGATGATGCGGATGTAGTAGTAGAGCGAGATGAAGCTGTTGGCGATAGCGATGACCATCAGCCAGGTCAGGTCCGCCTCGACGGCGGCAGTGAAGAGAAGGAACTTGGTGATGAAGCCCGCAAAGATGGGGAGGCCGGCGAGGGAGAAAAGGGCGGAGGCCATGACCATTGCGAGAAACGGAGAGCGCGAGGCGAGGCCCGCATAGCCGGCGATGTCTTCCTTGCCGGTTTTCGCCTCGACAATGATGACGACGGCGAAGGCCGCCAGGTTCGTGAAGGAATAGCCTACGATGTGTAAGAGTACGGCGTTGGCTCCTGATTCGTTCAGGGCGACTACGCCCACCAGCACGAATCCCACCTGCGCCACGCTGCTGTAGGCGAGCAGGCGCTTGATGTTCTCCTGCACCAGGGCGGTGAGCGTTCCGACGGTCATGGTGAGGGCGGCGAGGACGGCAATCGCCAGCTGCCACTCGTCGAGGGTCCGGTCGCCCGCCTCGGCGAGGAAGCGGAGCGTGAGGGCGAACGCGGCCGCCTTCGAGAGGACGGCGACGAGGGCGGTGACGGGCGTCGGCGCTCCTTCGTAGACGTCGGGGGCCCATAGGTGGAAGGGAGCCATGGAAAGCTTGAAGCCGAGGCCCGCGACGAACATGCCGAGTCCGAGGGCGATGACCGGGCCGAACTGCGCGGCCATCAGCCCGCTCATGCGGCTGAAAGCCGTCTCGCCGAGGGCCCCGTACAGCAACGCTATGCCGAACAGCATGAGGGCGGACGAGATGGCGCCCAGCAGGATGTACTTAGCGGCAGCCTCGGCCGACCGGCCGTCGCCCCTGCTCAGGGCGACGAGGACGTAGAGGCAGAAGGTGAGGAGCTCGATGGCGATGTAGGCGGTCAGGAGCTCGCCTGCGCTCGCCATCAGGTCCGCGCCCAAGACGGCGAACACGACCAACGCGTAGAACTCGCCGGGATGCCGGATGCGCCTGTAGACGTAGTCGACGGACATGAGGACGACAGCGGCGCCGACGGCCATGGCGAGCGCCTTGAAGAGGAGGGCGTAGCGGTCGACGAAGATGAGGTCGTCGTAGAGGATTTCGTTCTCGTTCCTCTGCATGACGACGGCGACGACGAAGGCAGCGGCGAGGCCCGCGACAGCTATGGCGGCGAGCCATCCGTTGTGGGCGCGCCGGGAGCGCCATGGGAACGAGAAGTCGACGACGAGGAGAAGCACGCCCAGACCGGCGAGCAGAAACTCGGGGAGGAGAAGTGAGAAGTCGACCTGCATGGCTACAGGAGACCTCCAAGGACCGCGTCAACGCTCGGCCGTAGCACATCGAGGAAGGGCGCCGGGTAGATGCCGACGAGAACGATAGGGATGACCAGCGCACCTCCAGCGGCTATCTCGCGCTTCGTCAGATCGGGCAGGTGGTCCCATTGGGCGTCGCGCTGGCCGAAGAAGACGCGGGCGACGAGTCTCAGTATGTAGACGGCGGTGATGGCGGCGCCCAGGATGCCCAGCGCCCCAAGGAGGGGCTCCGAACGGAATGCGCCAATGAACACCAACAGCTCGGCGATGAACCCACTGAGGCCAGGCAGACCGAGGGACGCCAGACCGGCGATGACGAAGAACGAGGTCGCCCATCCCATTCTGGACGCCAGCCCGTTCAGGACGAGGGAGTCGCGCGTGTGGGTCCGTTCGTAGATGGCGCCGACGACGGCGAAGAAGAGAGCCGTCATTACGCCGTGGGAGAACATCTGCAACTCGGCGCCGGTCAGCCCGACGCTGTCGAGGGTGGCGATGCCCATGATGACGTATCCCATGTGGCTGACGCTGGAGTAGCCGATGACGTACTTCAGGTCGGTCTGGGACAACGCAGAGACAGCGCCGTAGAGGACGTTAACCGTGCCGAGGATGAAGAGGACGAGCGCCCAGCTCTCCATGCCCTCGGGCAGCAGCGTCATGCCGACGCGGATGATGCCGAATGCGCCGAGCTTCATCAGGACGCCCGCGTGGAGCATGCTGACGGAGGTGGGCGCGGCGACGTGGCCGTCGGGGGACCAGGTATGGAAGGGCCAGAGGCCGGCGAGGAGTCCAAACCCAATCATCACCAAGGGGAAGACGATGTTCTGGAAATTCGAGGACAGCGCTCCGCCCTGGACGGCGTCGCGGAGGGCGAGGATGTTGAAGGTCTGCTCTCCCACCGCCACGTAGATGGTGATGATGGCGATCCAGACCAAGACGCTCGCGGCGACAATCATCAGCACGAGCTTGAGGGCGCCGTACTCCTTGGGGCGGAGGAAGTCGGGTTCTTCGTCATCGCGGGCGGGCCGGTACGCGCCGAGGGTGACGGCTCCGACCAGGGTCTTGAACCGGGAACTGGAGCCCCATACGGCGATGAGCAGGTACATAGGGACGATGGCCAGCTCGTAGAAGAAGAAAAAGAAGAAGAGGTCGATGGAGACGAAGGTGCCGTAGACGCCCGCGATGAGCACGAAGAGCAGGATGTAGTAGTTCTTCGGGGCCCTCTCGACGTTCGCGGCGATTATCGCGCCAGTGAAGGAGACGATGCCCGTCAGCAGGACCATCAGCGCCGCCAGCCCGTCAACGCCGAGGCTGAAGGCGATTCCGACGTTCTCCAGCCAAGGATAGGTCCTGAGCATCTGGAACTCGTCGGCCCCCCCGGCGTGATCGAAGACGATGAAGACGTACGCGGAGCCAGCCATGAGCAGGGCTCCCGCGCCTATGCCGATGGCGCGCGTGAGCGTCGTCCAGGCGAGCGGGACGGCGAGGAGGACGACCGCCGTGAGCATCGGCAGGTAGATGAGCGTCTCGAGGACGTGCGTCTCGGCGTAGCTCATGCCTACGTCCTCAACCATAGGATGACGGCCATCACGCCGACACCCGCAATCATGGCCGCGCCGTAGTCCGCGAATAGGCCCGTGACGTGGCGACGGAGGCGACGGCCGGTCCCCACCACACCCAGGCCAGGGCCGTTCACTCCTGCGTCGTTCACGATTCTGCGGTCGAACCAGGCGAGCAGCCCGCTGGCCCGCAGGATGACCTGGTCCACGATCCACTGATAGGCGTGGTCCATGTAGTAGCGGTTAGCGACGATCCGGTGTACGCCGGCGAAGCGCTCGCGCAGGGAGTCGACCGTCGCGCTCGATCCGCCGTAGAGGCGGTAGCCGATGCCCAGGCCAAGGAGGGCCAAGAGGATGCTCAGGCCTCCCCACACGACATCGAACTCAAAGGCATGGGGGTCGTGGGCAAGGTCGAAGATGAACGCGCCGACGCCATCGTACCCACCGATCAGGGGGAGCGCGATGAAGCCTGTGACCACCGTGAGCGCGGCCAACAGGGCGAGAGGCCAGGACATAATGCGGGGCGATTCGTGGACATCGGCGTTCTCAGGTTTGAGAGGGCCGAGGAAGACGGTCCAGATAGCGCGGGCCATATAGAGGGCGCTCAGGACAATAGCGATGAGGAAGAGGACGACGAACACCGGGTGCAGGCCGCCCACGACAGCGAGGAGAATCTCGTCCTTGCTCCAGAACGCGTTGAGCGGGGGTATGCCTGCCAACGCGAGAGCTCCGACGATGAAGGCTGCGGACGTTATGGGCATCCGGCGGCGGAGGCCACCCATCTTGCGGATGTCGGTCTCGTCGTGCATCGCGTGCATGATGGAGCCCGCGGCGAGGAAGAGCATGGCCTTGGCGACGCCGTGCATGAGGAGGTGGAAGATGGCGGCGGTGTAGCCGCCCGCGCCGAGGGCCAGCATCATGAACCCGAGGTGGCTCATAGTTGAGTAGGCGAGGACACGCTTGAGGTCCGTCACCACCAGGGCCATCGTGGCACCCATAAGGGCGGTGACGATGCCGATGGAGGCGACTGCCATCTGCGCGCTGCCGACGGAGTCGAAGAGCGGGAAGAGCCGCGCCACGAGGAAGACTCCGGCGGTGACCATAGTGGCGGCGTGGATGAGGGCGCTGACGGGCGTCGGGCCCTCCATGGCGTCGGGCAGCCACACGTGGAGGGGGAACTGGGCGGACTTGCCCATGGCGCCGAGGAAGATGAGAAAGGCGCTTGCGGTAACGACTGTGCGGTTGACGCCGGGAGCGTCCAAGCCGCCCATGATTTCGATGATGTCGAAGGTGCCGAACTCGACAACGAGGAGCACGACGCCAATGAGGAGGCCAACGTCGCCTGCGCGGGTCGTGATGAAGGCTTTCTTCGCGGCGTCGGAGGCGCTCTTTCGCTCGAACCAGAAGCCGATGAGCAGGTAGGAGCAGAGGCCCACGAGCTCCCAGCCGACGTAGAGCAGCAGCAGGTTGTCGGCGAGCACCAGCATGAGCATGCTGGCGCTGAAGAGCGAGTGGACGGCGAAGTACCAACCGATGCGGGGGTCGTCGACCGTCGCGTGGCCCTGGTGGCGCTGCATGTACCCAAGGGAATAGACTTGGACGACGACGGACACGAAGGTCACGAGGAGGAGCATGGCGACGGTGAGGGGATCGACTATCGTGCCCCAGCCCATCTCCAGGGGGCCGGCGCTGAACCACTCGCGGGGGAAGTGGTACTCGCCTATCCCCCTCCCGAGCATGTCAAAGAGCGGGGGCCACGCCGCGATGAAGGCGGCGATAACCGCGGCGACGGCAAGGTGCTTGCCCTGCCCGGGGAGATAGTTCTTGAACAGGGCCAGGAACGCGAACGCGCCAACGCCAAAGAGGGGAATGATCCAGGCCTGCTCCACGCTATCCCCTCATCCGGTTTATCTCGTCGACGTTGACGGAGCCGCGGCTCCTGTAGAGGCGCATGATGATTGCGAGGGCGAGACCGACCTCCGCCGCGGCAATCGTGATGACGAAAATGGCGATGACCTGGCCGGTCGAGCCGCCGTAGTCCCTGAACGCGGCGACTGCAATCACGTAGACGTTCACGGCGTTGAGCATGAGCTCAACGGCCATGAGCACGAGGACGGCGCTGCGCCTGGCGAGCACGCCGTAGAGGCCAATGCAGAAGAGCGCCGCGCTCAACAGCTGGAAGTGAATCAGCGTCATACGCGCCTCCGCCGGCGCTGCGAGCGCGTGCCCCCCGGCTCCTCGGTCTCGACGGGAGCGTCCTGATCGGGGAACGTTTCGTCCTCCTCGCGGCCGGCGCGGCCGATAACGACGGCGCCGACAAGGGCTACCAAGAGGACGATGGAGGCAATCTCAAAGGGGACCGCCCAGTCCACGAAGAGGTCCCGGGCCAGCGTCTCGAGGGGCACTCCCTCCCGAACGCTGGAGTTGTACTGGTCGGCGTCGGCTACGAAGGCGGCGGCCATGAGGGCGAAGAGCCCGATAGAGGTCACGGCGGCGACAGGCCACCGTCTAGTCTCGGAGTCGACCTGGTACTCGCTGCTCCTGGTGAGCATGAGCGCGAATAGGATGACGATGGTGACGGCTCCGCCGTAAATCAGGAGCTGCACGAGGGCGAGGAACTCGGCGTAGAGGAGCACGAAGAAACCCGCGACTCCCCCCAGGGCAGCCAGCAGGAAGAGCGCCGCGTGAACGATGTTCCTAGAGGTGACGACTCCGAACGCAGCGAGGAGCGTAACGGCCGAGACGATGTAGAAGAGGACGGAGCCCACGGTTTACTCGCCGTCCTCCGCCGGTGTGGCGCCGGAAGCAGCGGCAGCGGACGCGGCGGCGGCCTTCTTGGCCAGCGCGTCGCCCGCGACGTTCTTCTCACGGTTGGCAGGAGTCCAGCCGCTCGCCTCCATGTAACTTCGTCCCTGAACGAGGAGGGTTGGAAGGTCGGCGCGCGCGCCGGTCCTCGCGTAGCTGGCGAGCTCGTGCTCGTAGGACATCTCGATGGCGTCGAACGAGCAGACGTCGACGCATATGCCGCAGAGGATGCACCGGTTCAGGTTTATCTCGAACTCCCGGATGATTTTGCGGCGGTGGCTGGCCCCCTCGGCAAACTTGGGGTTGTCGTGCATCGTGGCCGACATGCACTGGGTGGGGCACTCGCGCACACAGACCATGCACCCGGTGCAGAAGGGCTCGTCCGCAGTGTCATCCGTGAGGAGAGCGGGGAAGCCCATGTAGCGTTCCTGGATCGGCAGGTGCTGCTCGGGGTAGTGAGCAGTGACCGGACGCCTGAAGAGCCACGGGAGGGTGGTGAGAAGTCCTTTGAGCGCTGCGATCATGCTTGCGAGGTCTCCTGTGTTGCTTGGGGCGCCGCCTGGGGCCTTGGCCGAGCCTCGACGGATACGGCGCGCTGGGCGTAGCGCTCGGCGGTCGCCACAGCGTCCTCGCGCTGCACGCGGAGCTGAACGACCGCGGCGATCAGGAGTACGCCAAGGGACATCAGGGTGAGCGTCCACACAGGCCAGCCATAAAATATCTGAATAGCGGTGGCGAAGATGCTGGCGAAGGCAAGGGGGATGAGAAGCTTCCATCCGAAGGCCATCAGCTGGTCGATGCGGAGCCGTGGGAAGGTGGCGCGCACCCAGAAGATGACCGTGGCCAGCAGGTAGGTCTTGCCCAAGAAGAGCGCGACGGCGGCGGCCTGCGGGAGCTCTCCAAAGGGCCAAATCCAGCCCCCGAGGAAGAGCAGCGCGCCCAAAGCCGCGATGACAAAGGTGTTGACGTACTCGGCGAGGAAGAAGATCGCCCAGTGGGCGCCGCTGTACTCGACGAACGGCCCGCCGACGACCTCCGACTCGGCAAAGTAGATGTCGAAGGGAGTGCGACCGACCTCGGCGAGGCCGGCGATGAAGAAGACGAAGAAGGCGAGGGGCTGAATCGCGACGTAGGGGACGTTCTTCTGTGCGTCCACCACGTCGATAAAGCTCATCGAGTCGGTCAGCATCACGACTCCGAGGACGGCCATGATGATGGGAATCTCGTAGCTGACGAGCTGGGCGGCGGAGCGGAAGCCGCCGAGGATGGCGTACTTGCTGTTCGAGCTCCACCCGGCCAAGACAAGGCCGACGATGCTGAGCACGGAGACGGCTATGAAGAAGAAGAGCCCTAGGTCGAGGCTGCGCACAACGAGGTCGCGGGCCAGGGGAATCGTCAGCCAGATGACGAAGCTCGGCACGAACACCAGCAGCGGCGCAACGTAGAAGATGAGGCGCGAGGAGGACGTTGGCGCAACGTCCTCTTTCATGAGGAGCTTGATGCCGTCGGCGATCACCTGCAGCAGCCCGAAGGGGCCGACGCGAGTGGGGCCGACGCGCCCCTGCATCCGGCCAAGCTGCTTGCGCTCCAGCCAAACGAGGGAGATTCCCAGCACGGTGACCAGCGTCAGCAGGGCGAGGAGCGAGATTGCGACTTTGCCCATCGACAAGAGGGTGATCTGGTCGCCAGGGTCGCCGAGGAGGAGGATTGATAGGGCGAACGCAACGAGCAGGACGGTCACGCCGCCGACCACGATGAGGAAGATCACAGCCTGCACGGGGAGCGACTTCACCGGTCCACCTCGCCGAGGACGATGTCCAACGAGCCAAGCACCGTGACGGCGTCGGCGACGTAGGCGTCGCTCATCATAGAGCGAAGGGCGACGAGGTTGCAGAAGGAAGGCGGGCGCACCTTCACGCGGTAGGGCTTATCGGAGCCGTCGCTGACGAGGAAGACGGCGATGTCGCCGCGAGGGTTCTCGGCATGCACGTAGACCTCGCCCTTGGGAGGCCGAGCGATGCGCCGGAGCTGGGCCATGGTGGGGCCGGACTCCATCTGATCCAGACATTGACGAACCATCGAAATCGACTCATAGCACTCGAGGACGCGCATGTAGTAGCGGTCCCAGGAGTCGCCGTTCTCGCCAATGGGAACCTTGTAGGAGAGGTAGGGGTAGACCTCGTAGGGATCGTCTTTGCGGACATCGTAGGCGACGCCGCTCGCGCGCAGGCCGGGGCCGGTGAGACCGCAGGAGAGGGCCGTCGGCGCGTCGATAACGCCGACGCCGCGGGTGCGGGCGAGGAAGACTTCGTTGAAGGTGAGCAGCCGGTCCATCTCAGCCACGCCGCGCTCAACGTGGTCGAGCACTTCGCGGACGCGGGGGACGAAGTTAGGCGGGACGTCTTCTTTGACGCCGCCGATGCGGATGAAGTTGTGCATCATGCGCGCGCCGGTGACGGACTCGAACAGGTTCTCGATGCGCTCGCGCTCGCGGAACCCGTACATGATGGGGGTCATGGCGCCGAGGTCGATGGCGTAGGTCCCAATGAAGAGCATGTGGCTCGCGAGCCGGTTCAACTCAACGAGGATGGTGCGGATGTACTGCGCGCGCTCGGGCGGTGCGAGGCCCATGAGGCGCTCGGCGGCACGGCAGAAGACGAGCTCGTTGTTCAGGTTGGCGATGTAATCAAGCCGGTCGAACAGGGTGACCACCTGGCCATAGCTCTCGTTCTCCGCCAGCTTCTCGGAGCCCCGGTGCAGGTAGCCGATGTGCGGGGTTACATCGACCACCCGCTCACCGTCGAGGGTGAGCACCATGCGGAAGACGCCGTGGGTCGCAGGGTGCTGCGGCCCCATGTTCAGCATCATGTCGATGGTGTCGTATGTCTGTTCGGTGGTCACGGCCTACCACTCCTCGTAGTCGTGGAGGGGGAAGCTCCTGAGGCCGGGGTAGCCTTCGAAGCCTTCGTAGAGCAGGAGCGGGGAGAGATCCGGGTTGCCCTCGAAGACGACTCCGAAGAGGTCGTGGGTCTCACGCTCGTACCAGCCCGCGGCCTCCCATAGCCCGGTGACCGAATCGGCGACGGGGTTGTCGGCAGGCAGGTCGACTTTCAGGAGCACCTTGCGGTCGTTCGCAATGGAGAAGAGGACGTATTCCAGCTCGATGCGATCCTCGTAGTCTACGGCCAGCAGGCAATGAAGCATGTCGATGGCGAGGCCGGGACTGGCGATGCAAGCCTCGGCTGCGCGGACGAGGTCGGCCCGTCCCACTCTGGCCCACGGGATGTCGTCGCGCCCGCCGGTCTCGGTCGCCATCGAGCCGAGGGCGTGGGCCAGCAGACCGGCGGTGTGCTCGCCCCGCTCGTCGAGAACCTCTTCGGCAATCTCAATGGGCGGGCTCCGGCGTGCCGCAGGGGCGGCCGGCGGGGTCTGGCCCTCGCTGGGAGGCTGCTCGGTCATTCGGCGTCCTCGGCGCTTTCCGCTTTCGCCGGATTCCCGGCGGGAGGGGCGGACTCGACGGTGACCGGCCCGCTGCGTCTGCCCTCTTTCGCGTCGCGCTTGATCTTCTCTTGGAGCTTGATGATGCCGTCCATGAGCGCCTCGGGGCGCGGAGGGCACCCGGGGACGTATACGTCTACGGGGACGAGGTGGTCCACACCCATGACGACGCTGTAGGAGCGGTAGTAGGGTCCGCCGCTCGTCGCGCAGGTGCCCATGGCTATGACCCACTTGGGGTCAGGCATCTGCTCGTACAGCAGCTTGATTGGGTCCGCCATCTTCTTCACTACGGTGCCGGCCACGATCATGACGTCCGACTGGCGAGGGGAGGGCCACGTTACGACGCCGAAGCGGTCGAGGTCGTGGTGGGCCATGTGCGCGGAAATCATCTCGATGGCGCAGCACGCGAGCCCGAAGGTGAGGGTCCAGAGCGAGTTGCTGCGTCCGAGGGCGGCAAGCTGGTCGACGGTGCTCGTGACGACGCCGGGTGCGGCGCTCTTCAAGAGGTTCGGCCCAGGGATGTTGCCCTTGCCGGTGGAGACGGCCCCGCCCTCCGGAGAGTCGAAGAACCGCCCGTCGCCGGGGCGCTCCCACCCGGAAGGCCGGAAGACAGGCAGGTTGTTTACTTCCATCGGAGCACCCCTTTACGCCAGGCGTAGACGACGCCGAGCAACAGAATCGCGATGAAGAGCATCATCGCGTAGAAGACGTAGCCAGGGATACCGGCGTCGGCAAAGACAATCGCCCAGGGGAAGAGGAAGACGGCCTCGACATCGAAGATGAGGAAGAGGATGGCGAAGATGTAGTAGCGGACGTTGAACTGCGTCCAGTTGAGAGCGGTCGGGAGGATGCCGGACTCGTAGGCTATGCCCTTTTGCGCGGAGGGTCGTCGCGCCGACAGCAAGGCAGACGCCGCCAGCATCAGGCCCATGGCCAAGACGCCTATGACGAACGCGAGAACTATCGCCATCCAGTTGACGGCGTAACCGTCAGGGGTCATGCGCTCCTCAAGCAGGGCCTGCTTTGGTCACTTGCACGGCCCCGTTCGCCCCACGCGCTCGCAGACGCGGCGTCGCGGAGCCTCCACCTATGTTCCTGTCGCCCCCCGCGATGTGTCAACGTCCCGGTCCTCGGCATCGCGCTCCATGATGGTCCCCATGTCCTTGTCGCCACGCCCGCTCAGGCAGACGAGGACGCGTTGGCGCTTCTCTAAGGCCGGGGCGAGCGTCTTCACGACATATGACACGGCGTGGGAGGACTCCAGGGCCGGGATGATGCCTTCGAGCTCACATACGAGCCGGAAGGCCTCGAGCGCTTCGTCGTCGGTGACGTTGACGTACTGTGCGCGTTCGGAGTCGCGCAGCCAGGCGTGCTCGGGGCCGACGCCGGGGTAGTCGAGTCCCGCAGAGATGCTGTGGGTCTCGTGAATCTGGCCGTCGCCGTCCTGAACGATGTAGGACATGGAGCCGTGAAGGACGCCGACGCGGCCCCCGCCGATGGAAGCGGCATGCCTGCCGGTCTCGACGCCCTCGCCTCCAGCCTCGACGCCGATGAGCCGGACTTCCTCGTCGGGGATGAAATCGTAGAACTGACCGATGGAGTTGGAGCCGCCGCCAACGCACGCGACGACAGCGTCCGGCAGCGCGCCCGTCGCCTCGAGGAATTGTTCGCGGGACTCGCGCCCGATGACCCTCTGCAAGTCGCGGACCATCATGGGATACGGATGCGGGCCAACGACGCTTCCGATGATGTAGTGGGTGTCGCTGACGTTCGTCACCCAGTCGCGGATGGTCTCGCTGACGGCCTCTTTGAGGGTGCGGCTGCCCACCGTGACCGGCCGCACTTCGGCGCCCAGCATCCGCATCCGGTAGACGTTGGGCTCTTGGCGGCGCATGTCCTCCACGCCCATGTAGACAACGCACTGGATGCCGAGGAGAGCGCAGACCGTCGCGGTAGCCACGCCGTGCTGGCCGGCCCCGGTCTCGGCGACGATGCGGCGTTTGCCCATACGCTTGGCGAGCAGTCCCTGGCCGAGGGCGTTGTTTATCTTGTGCGCGCCCGTATGGGCCAAGTCCTCGCGCTTGAGGTAGATCTGCGCTCCGCCCGCATACTCGGTAAGCCGCTCCGCGCAATGAATCGGCGTCGGCCGCCCGACGTAGTCGCGCAGCAGGCGGCCCAACTCTCGCTGAAAGTCGGGGTCCTCGCGGGCAACGTCCCACGCCTCGGTAAGCTCGTCGAGGGCAGCCATGAGCGTCTCGGGGACGTAGCGTCCGCCGAACTGTCCGAAGCGGCCTTGCGCGTCCGGCAACTGAGTCACGTCAACGCCTCCCAAATAGGCGGAGGATGCCACGGGACTTCTCTTTCGGCTCCGACGCCCGCACCGCCTCGACGAACGCGCGAACCTTTGCAGGGTCTTTCTCACCATCGGTCTCGACCCCGCTCGATGCGTCGACGCCCCACGGGGCCACTCTCTCGACAGCATCGGCCACGTTGTCGGGCGACAGGCCGCCCGCGAGGCACATTTCGAATGAGCGTGCGAGGTCGGCGGCAATGGCCCAATCGAAGCTGCGTCCCGTGCCCCCGTACTCTCCCGCGACCTTGGTATCGATAACGATGCGGTGGCCAGCGAGGGCGTGCCGCTGCTGCATGAGCATGACTCGGGGCATCTGCGCGGCGACGGGCACGTCCGGGTCGATGCTGATGACCTTGTACACGGGCGCCGTCATCCGACGGCAATAGTCCATACCCTCGCTGCCGCAGAGCTGGACAGCATCCAAGCCGAGGGCGGCGGCCATCTCGTTGACCTCGTCGGCCGGCTGGTCGCCGAACAAGCCGACGAACTTCGGAATGGCGCCGACGGAGGCGCGCGCCTCTTCGAGTATGGCGGCGGCTTGACCAGCGGAGACGGCGCGGCGAGCGCTGGGGACGAACACGAGGCCCACGGCGTCGACTCCGGCCTCGATGGCCGCCAGCATGGGCTCGGCCGTCTGGAAGCCGCATATCTGCACGTAAGTCACGCCTACACCCCCGACAGCTCTCGGACCTTCGCTCCAACGTCCGGCGCGGTCATCAGCGCTTCGCCAACCAGTATGCCATTCACCCCGGCCCGCTTGAGAAGCTCCACGTCTTCCTTCGAACTGATCCCGCTTTCAGCTACGACCATACGCCCTTGCGGAATGAGGGGGCGCAGGCGCGCGGACAGCGTCGTATCGACCTCGAAGGTCTTCAGGTCGCGATTGTTGATTCCGATGATCTCAGCGCCACAATTCAGGGCCGTCTCCACCTCGCGCTCGTTGTGGGCCTCGACCAAGCATTGCAGCCATATGCCTTGGGCCGCCGCGAGCATCTCGCGAAGGAGCTCAGGCGATAGCGCGGCCACGATGAGCAACGCGGCGTCGGCCCCGTTCGCGCGCGCCTCGTAGAGCTGGTAGGGGTCGAAGAGGAAGTCTTTGCGGAGCGCGGGAACGCCCTCCGGCCCAACCACGGCCTTCACGGCGGCGAGATGCTCCAAGCTCCCTTGGAAGTGGTCGACTTCGGTGAGCACGGAGACGGCCGCCGCGCCATTGGCCGCGTAGGTCGCCGCCAGCGCCGCCGGGTCGTAGCTCGGCGCGAGGAGGCCCTTCGACGGGGACGCCTTCTTGACTTCAGCGATGAGGCGGACCTTGTCGCCCCAAAGGGCGCCCGACAGGTTGAGCGGGAAGGGCGACGTCTTGACCCGCGCTTCCAGCTCGGCGAAGGGCAACCCTCGCTTGTGGCGGTCGACCTCGGCGCGCTTCGCATCGAGAATCTTGTCGAGTATCGTTCCTGTCGTCATGTCTCTTACGTCACGTAAGGGTCTGGCTCAACGCGGCCAGCTGCTTCAGTTTCTCAATGGGGGCGCCGGAATCAATCACGTCCCGCGCCAGGTCTACTCCGGCGGCAATGCTGCTCGCCTTGCCGCCCACCAAGAGGGCGGCGGCGGCGTTCAGAAGGACGATGTCCTTCTCCGGCGACGCGCCCTGGGAGAGGGCGCGCTCGAACTTTTCCTTGGCCTGCTCCACGCCGTCGATCTGCAAAGCGCTCAACTCCCCCCGCTGCAGACCGGCATCTTCGGGAGCAAGGGTGAAGTGCGTCACCCCGCCGTCCCTAACCTCCCATACCTGTGAGGCGGCGGTCGTCGTGAGCTCGTCGAGGCCGTCGTCGCCGCGCACCACCCAGGAACGCTTGGAGCCCAGCGACGCGAGCACGCCCGCTACGGCCTCGGCGACATCGTAGGAAGCCTCCCTAGGCTGAGCGACGCCGAGCAACTGGTATAGCGCGCCCGCGGGGTTCGTGAGCGGACCGAGGAAGTTGAAGACAGTCCGCACGCCAAGCTCTCGGCGAACGGGGCCTGCGAAGCGCATCGCGGGATGAAAGGCTTGGGCGAACATGAAGCCGATGCCGACCTCGTCGATGCAGCGCCTGACGGCCTCGGGGCTGAGCTCGAGCTTCACCCCGTTTGCTTCGAGGATATCGGCGGCGCCAACGCTGCCGGACGCGGCGCGATTGCCGTGCTTGGCGACCTTCACGCCAGCCGCAGCAGTGACGAAGGCCGATGCGGTGGAGACGTTGAAGGTGTGGAGGCCATCGCCGCCGGTGCCCACCACGTCCACCAACTCGCCATCGCCGGGGACGCGCAGAGCTTTCTCGCGCATGACCCTCGCCATGCCGACAATCTCGTCGACGGTCTCACCATTCAGTCGAAGGGCGACCAGGAACGCGCCTATCTGAGCAGGCGTCGCCTCGCCGGTCATGATGTCCTCGGCGGCGGCGGCGGACTCGTCCTCTGAGAGAGAGCGGCCGTCGACGAGCTTTCGTATCGCTTCTTGAATCATTGCTTCTTCTCCGGCGGCTCGCGGCGCCCTCGCACGTCGCGGAGGTCTGTCTGCTTTGCAACCGGCATGGGCGTCCCTTTCAACAGGACGCGGCAGCGGCCGTCCGTCGTGGGCAAGACGGTAACCTCCATGAGCTTGGGATTCATCTTGGGGAGCTTCCTCGCTTCGCGCAGGCCCCCGGCGCCCATGAGGATTCCAAACAGCATGATCAGCATGGGAATGATCGGCGCGTCGCCCTTTAAGTCCATGGTTGCTTCCGCGACAGCTGTCGCAACCAACGTAACCGCCGACAAGACCATCGAACCCGCAAAAAACAGATGGGCGTTCCTGACGAGGAAGCGGCGCTTCGACGTGCCGGCCCTCAACGTGTAGCTCCCGTCGTCACTCTTCTTGACCGGCTCCAACAACCGGAAGCCGCGAGCCGTGAGCGAGTCCTGCGCTCTACGGCAACCTTCTTCCGCAGAGACATCCATCGGCCACGTGTCCCATGCAGGAGAACTGGCGAAGTCCGCTTCCCAAGTCATGCTTGCGCCTCAGTCGCCAGCCGGGCGCCGACGCCCGTCAACACCGCCTCCTCGTCCTCGAAGTCTTGCTCGTCGGCCCACTGCTCGACCCAGTCATCGCCGAACGCCGGGCCGGAGCCGCCTCTTGCTATGAGCCGAGCGCCTCCTCCAGGCGCGCCCATCACGCTGACCTCAATCAGCTTGCGGACGCGCTGCTCCGGCTCGCGGAGACGATTCATGCCGAAGCCGCCAAGGATGACCGCGACGAGGAGCGGCGTGGAGATGATGCCCCGCTCCGCACCGATATCCTCGGCCAGCATTATGAGGAGGACAATGGTCAACACCACGCCTACGCCAAACGCAATCTTGCCGACCCGGCGCTTCCGCGCGTCTAAAACGACATCCCGTTTGGCCATGAACTTGCCGTCGAACCGCTCGGCCTCGGCCGCCGCCTCAGGGGGCTGTGCGTCTCGCAAGCTAAAGCCCGCGCCCCGCAAGCGTTGGGCAGTCTCTTCGTAGACCTGGGTCGCCGGGGAAGCAACCTCCAGCTCCCAGGTCCACGGGTAGCTCCTTTCGTAGTCGGCGTTCATGCCGCCATCCTCAGGAAGTTTCGCAGCAGGTCTTTGCCATTCTGGGTCATGATGGACTCGGGGTGGAACTGGATGCCCTCGACGGGGAACTCCCGGTGACGAACGCCCATGATTACGCCACTCTCGCTCCACGCGGTCACTTCGAGGACATCGGTCGTGGTCTCCGGGTCGATGGCCAGCGAGTGGTACCGGATGCCTTGGAAGGGGTCCGGCAGGCCCTCGAACACGCCCTTGCCGTCGTGGCTAATCATGCTCGTCTTGCCGTGCATGATCTCGCCCGCACCGACGATATTTGCGCCGTAGGCCGCGCCGATGCACTGGTGGCCCAGGCATACGCCCAAAATCGGCAGCTGTTCGCCGAACCGGCTCACCAGCTCCGTCGAGATGCCGGCCTCAGCCGGGGTGCAGGGGCCAGGCGAGATGACGATGCGCTCGGGGGCCATCGCTTCGACAGCCTCCAGCGTAGCGGCGTCGTTCCGCGCAACTTCCACGTCCGCGCCCAGCTCGGATAGGAACTGGTAGAGGTTGTAGGTGAAGCTGTCGTAGTTATCAATCAGCAGCAGCATCTCGATCTCCGTCTATCCTCCGATTGTACCGGTCTCCCCGCAGCCGCACTAACCGCTAGCCTCTCCCGGCATCGGCCTCAGCTATCGCTCTGAGGAGCGCATTCATCTTGTGGATGGACTCCTGCCGCTCGGTCTCCGGGTCGGAGTCGTAGACGACCCCGCCGCCCGCCTGGACATATGCGGTCCCATTCTTGACAGCCATTGTCCTGATAGCGATGGCGGTGTCCATGTTGCCTGAGTAGCTGAAGTAGCCGACGGCGCCCGCGTAGGTCCCACGCCGTTCGCCTTCCAGCTCGGCAATAATCTCCATCGCCCTGATCTTCGGCGCACCCGATACGGTGCCCGCAGGGAAGCAGGCCCGGAGCGCGTCGAACGCGGTCATATCGTCGCGCAGCCGCCCCGTAACGTGGGACACGAGGTGCATCACATGGGAGTAGCGCTCGACCTGGAGCATCTCGGTGACCTGGACCGTGCCCGGTTTGCTCACGCGGCCGATGTCGTTCCGTCCGAGGTCGAGCAGCATGATGTGCTCGGCGCGCTCCTTCTCGTCGGCTAAGAGCTCGGCCTCAATCCGGCGGTCATCCGCTTCGTCTTTCCCGCGAGGGCGCGTGCCGGCGATGGGGTGCGTCTCGACGAGGCCGTCCTCGGTCCGCACCAGCATCTCGGGGGAGGCGCCGACGACCGCGAAGTCGTCGAGTTGGAGGAAGTACATGTAGGGAGACGGGTTGACGGCCCGCAGCGAACGGTAGAGGTCGAACGCGCCGGAACTGACCGGCACTTCCATCCGCTGCGACGGAACGGCCTGGATGATGTCGCCCGCGACGATGTATTCCCTGGCGCGCTGGACCATTGAGTGGTACTCGCCCGGCGTCTTGTTGGAGCCTTCGCGATAGTCAGCCTCCGCCCCCGTGGCGGCCTCGCCGCCCCCGGACTCCTCCGCAAGCTGGGCCTGACGCGGCAAGGGCCGCGCGAGACGCTCCGCCAGCTCGTCGATGCGCTCCACGGCCTTGCGGTAGGCCTCCTCAGGCGAGCCGTCAACGTGCGCGGTGGCGACCACCTGGATCCTGTGCCTGACATGATCGAAAACGAGCAGGGAATCGGTGAACAGGAAGACCGCCTCGGGAAGGCCTTGGGGGTCTTTGGGCGGGATGGGAACACGAGGCTCAAAGTAGTGAATGGTCTCGTAGCCCAGGTAGCCGACCGCTCCTCCGACGAAGCGCGGGAGCCCCGGGACATGGGCCGGCTTGAAACGACCGAGCTCCGCCTCGATGGACGCAAGGGGGTCGCCCGGGCCGTCCGGCTGGCCGTGGCCCGTACGCAGGATGCGGTAAGGCTCGCCGCCCATGAAACTGAACCGCGCCAGCCGCTCGCCTCCCTCGACGCTCTCCAGAAGGAACGAATTGCCCTCGCCGGACGCGCCCGCAATCTTGAGGTAGGCGGACACGGGCGTCTCGAGATCGGCGACGACCTCCCTGTAGACAGGGATGAGGTTGTAGCCCTCGTTGGCTAGGGCGCTGAACTGTTCGATTGTCGGAACGCACCGGGCCATCCGATCTCCTCCAGACATAAAAAGACCCCGCTCCCAGTAAGGGGCGGGGTTTACCGCTGTGCCACCCTTGTTCTCCCCACGCTCACACGCGGAGACTCTATCGGCACGACCACCTGCGGTGGCTTATGCCGTCCGTCTGTACCGGGACGGTCCCGTCGACGCCTACTCCTCGAAGGTTTCGGGCCGCGGCTCAGGGGCCCATTCGACCATCGCGCAGGCACCGGTTTTCACCTACCCCGGCTCTCTGAAGCCCCGCCTGACGGCTTACTATTCCCCGTCTCAGCCTTAGGAAGATTATCCCTGAGCGGCAGGATTGTGTCAAACGGCGGGGACCCGGCGGCTTGAACTCTCGAAGGGCGAGCGGGCCTGGCTAGCCGCGCACCGCGGCGCGGCTGCCGGCGGAGAGCATGGCGTCACGCCGTGCGCGCTGCTGCTCGCGGGGGGACGGCGGGGCCACGTGAGGTAGAGGCGAGACTGCCTTGAACCTCGGTAGGTAGATGGCCCAATTGTCCAGGACGTCCTCGGCGCGCATGCTGTGGGTAAGCTCGCGGTGGCGGGACACAAGGGCGCGGAGCAGCTCCTGGTCCTCGTGGTCGTCCACCGAGGCGACGCCAATCATCTCGGGGTTGATTTTCTTCGACAACTCGTCATTGAGATCGAGGACGAACGTCACTCCGCCGGACATGCCGGCCCCTAGATTCCGACCCGTGGGACCGAGGATGACCACGACGCCGTCGGTCATGTACTCGCAGGCGTGGTCGCCCACGCCCTCGATGACGGCCCACGCGCCCGAGTTGCGCACGGCGAACCGTTCGCCCGCGCGCCCCGCCGCGAACATGTGTCCACCCGTTGCGCCATAGAGAACGGTATTGCCCATGATGACGTTGTCGTGGGCGTGGAACGTCACTCCTACGGGCGGGAGGATGACGAGCTCCCCGCCGTGCATGCCCTTCCCCACGTAGTCGTTGGCCTCGCCCTCAAGGAGGACGTGCATGCCGTCTATCAGGAAGGCACCGAAGCTCTGGCCCGCCGAGCCGGTCAGGCGTATCTCGATGCTGTTCTCGGGGATGCCCACGTCTCCGTGGACCCGCGCAATCTCGCCCGCAATGCGGGCCCCCACGGTACGGTGGACGTTGCGTATCTCGTGCTCGACCTTCACGGGCCCCTTGAGATCGATCGCTTGCTGCAGCTGCGGCAGCAGCTCGTCGTCGAGCACCTCGTCGTTGGTCTCGTCGTTGCGGTCCTGGATGTGGACGCGCGGGAATTCGGCGGTCGGGTCGGGAACGGCGAGCATCGGCGATAGGTCAACCATGTTGGCCTTCGGGTGGCCCGGGATCTCCCGCTGCACGAGCAAGTCCGGCCGGCCGACCATCTCCTCGACCGTCCGGAAGCCAAGCTCGGCCATGATCTCGCGCAGCTCCTCGGCGACGAAGAAGAGGTAGCGCACGAGCATTTCGGGCTTGCCCCAGAACTTCTTGCGAAGCTCCTCGTCCTGGGTGGCCACGCCGACGGGGCAGGTGTTGAGGTGGCACTGGCGGGCTATCTGACAGCCTACGGCCACCATCGCTTGCGTTCCAAAGCCGAATTCCTCCGCGCCAAGCAGCGCCGCGATTGCGACATCGCGCCCCCGGCGGAACCCGCCGTCGGTCCTGAGCGTCACGCGACCGCGGAGATTGTTCATCACGAGGACCTGGTTGGCCTCGGCCAAGCCAAGCTCCCATGGGGAACCGGAGTACTTGATGGATATCAACGGCGAGGCTCCGGTACCGCCCTCCGCCCCGGAAATGAGCACGTAGTCGGCGTAGGCCTTCGCCACGCCCGCCGCAATGGCGCCGACGCCAGCCTCGGCGACGAGCTTGACCGCGACGGCGGCGCGCGGGTTCACGATCTTCAGGTCGTAGATCAGCTGCTTGAGGTCTTCGATCGAGTAGATGTCGTGGTGAGGCGGCGGCGAAATCAGCGGCACCCCCGGCTGGGTGCGGCGCGCGCGGGCAATGATCTCCGTAACCTTGTGGCCCGGGATCTGTCCCCCCTCGCCGGGCTTCGAGCCCTGAGCCATTTTAATCTCGAGCACCTCAGCCATGGCCAAGTACTCGGGCGTCACGCCGAAACGACCGGATGCGACCTGCTTCATCTTGCTGCCGGTCCGGTCGCCATTGCGAAGCTCGCGGAACCTGCGCGGGTCCTCGCCGCCCTCCCCGCTGCCGCTCTTGCTGCCGATACGGTTGAAGGCCACGGCTATCGCCTCGTGGGCCTCGATGCTGAGCGCGCCAAAGGACATCGAGCCGCCATTGAAGCGTTTCACGATCTCCTTGGCGGGCTCGACCTCATCGAGGGGCACGGGGTCGCCCGCGGGCTTGATCTCCAGCAGGTCGCGCAGCGATATGGGAGGGCCACCGGTGATCTGCTCCAGATACTTGCCGTATTCCTCGCGGCCCGCGTCCTCCTCTTCGAGGACCTTATGGAGCGTCCGCACGCTAATCGGGGAGAACGCGTGGGGTTCGCCGTCCCGGCGGTGTCGACGCCGCGGTCACTGAGGACAACCGTGTTCCATCCGTCGACGACGGCGCTCTCGGCGGCGGCGCAGACCTCGTCCAACACGCGCTTCAAGCCTTGGGCGCCCTCGGCGACGGGGAAGAGCACGGATAGCGTCTCCGTGCGCAGCGGACTCGACTCGCCGCGTATGGCCGCGAACTGCTCGGGGGTCAAGATGGGGGAGTCGAGGCGGACCAAGTCCGCATGGCCATCAGTTTCCTCTAGCAGCGAGCCGCGAGCACCCAGATAGGTGTACAGCGACATGACGAGACTCTCTCGGTAAGAGTCGATTGGCGGATTGGTCACCTGAGCGAACCGCTGCCGGAAGTAGCTGTAGAGGAGCCTCGGCTTCAGCGCGAGCACCGAGAGGGGCGTGTCGTCACCCAAGGAACCCACGGGTTCGACGCCGTCGAGGTACAGGGGGCGGAGAATCAGGTGCGCCTCCTCAGTCGTGTACGCGAACGCCTTCCGCACAGGGAGCGACACAGCAGGCGCAGGAAGCGGCGGGGCCGCGTCATCGACCAAGCCGACGACCACCATCTTGCGAGACAGCCAGTCGCCGTAGGGTTGGGCTCCGGCAAGGCGGGCCTTGATGTCCCCGTTGCGCAGCAGCGCCTTCTGCCCGGTATCCACGGCAATCATCTCGCCGGGTCCGAGGCGGCCCTTCTCGATGACGTGGGCGTCGTCCATATGGGTAGCGCCTACTTCGGAGGCCATGACGAAGATGTTGTCGTCGCCGATCTTGTAACGCGCGGGGCGAAGGCCGTTGCGGTCCAGCACGGCAGCCGCTACGACGCCATCGGTGAAGGCGACGGCGGCGGGGCCGTCCCACGGCTCGGTGATGCACGCGTGGTACTCGTAGAAGGCGCGGAGCACCGGGTCCATGTGCGGCATGTTCTCCCAAGCCTCGGGGATGAGCATCGCCATAGCGTGGAGAGGGTCGCGGCCGGAGACCACGAGAAGCTCAAGCGCGTTGTCGAGGCTCGCCGAGTCGCTGAAGCCCTCCTGGATGATGGGGAGGACATCGCCAACCTCGTCACCCCAGACGGCCGAAAAGAGCTCACGGGCGCGCATCCAGTTGCGGTTGCCTTCCAGCGTGTTGATCTCGCCGTTGTGGCCGAGCATGCGGAAGGGCTGGGACAGCTCCCCGTTGGGGAAGGTGTTCGTGCTATAGCGCTGGTGCAGGAGCGCGAGGGCGGTGGCGAACTCCGGGTTGTCGAGGTCCTTGTAGAACGCCTGGAGCTGGGGAGCGACGAGGAGTCCCTTGTAGACGATGGTGCGGTTCGAGAGGGAAGGTATGTAGCACTCGACCCCGGCACCCGCCATCTCGCGCTCAGCAATCTTGCGGGCGAGGTAGAGCCTGCGCTTGAAAGCCTGCGCGTCGGGGGCCTCGGGCCAGGTGACGAGCACGTGCTCAATCTGCGGGAGGGTGGCGAGGGCCTGATCGCCGATAATCGACGCATCGACGGGGACCTCACGCCAGCCGAGCACGGTGAGCCCGCGTCCACGTACGGCGTCCTCGATGGTCCTGCGGGCCGCCTTCGGGTTGTCTTGCGGCAGGAATACGACGCCGACGGCCAGGTCCCCGTCGTTGGAGACAGCCGCTCCCAGACGTCCCGCCTCCGGCACGAAAATAGCGGACGGAATCTGCGTTAGGACGCCTGCTCCGTCGCCGGTCTTAGCGTCGGCGGAGACAGCGCCCCGGTGGGTGAGGTTGACGACGGCCTCGAGCGCCCTGTCGAGCACGAGTCTGCTTTTAGCGCCGGCGATGTCGGCGACGAAACCCACACCACACGCATCGTGTTCGAAACGCGGGTTGTACAGTGCCCCGCTCGCCTTGGGGTAATGCATTCGGGGCATTCCGGAGTCGCTCGCTATCGAGCCGACCGTCTCCCTAGAGGTTGGGAAGGTACCGCTTGAGCTCGTAGTCAGTGACTGCGGACCGATACCTGTCCCACTCGATGCGCTTGTTCTCGATGAGCGAGTCGTAGGTGTGCGCGCCTAGGGCGGTGCGGAGAACTTCGCTGTTTTCCGCCGCTTGGAGCGCCTCGTAGAGGCTCCCCGGCAAGCCGGTGATTCCCAGCGCTTTGCGCTCCTCATCGGTCAGCGTGTTCACGTCGCGGTCGGAGGGCGCCACAGGTGGATATTCGCCCTCGATGCCCGCGAGCCCTGCGGTCAGCATCGCGGCGAAGGCGAGATAGGGGTTGCAAGCGGGGTCGGGCTGGCGGAACTCGATGCGCACCGACGACTCTTTGCCCTTGCGGTACGCCGGCACGCGCACGAGGTCGGACCGGTTCACCGGCGCCCACGTCGTGTAGGCGGGCGCCTCGTAACCGGGGACGAGCCGCTTGTAGGAGTTCACCCACTGATTGCAGACGCACGCAATCTCCGCGGCGTGGGCGAGCAGACCGGCAATGAACTGCTGCGCCGTGACGGAGAGCTTGTACTCCGCGTCCGGGTCGAAGAACGCGTTCTCGTCCCCCTTGGAAAGCGACATGTTCACGTGCATGCCGCTGCCATTCTGGTCCTGGAAAGGCTTGGGCATGAAGGTCGCGTAGACGCCGCGTCCCATCGCCACTTCCTTGACCACCTGCCGGTAGGTCATCACCGTGTCGGCCATGGTGAGGGCATCGGTATGGCGGAGGTCGATCTCGTGCTGCCCGTGCGCCACTTCGTGATGGCTGTACTCGACGGGTATACCCATCTCTTCGAGCGACAGCACGGTGTCCCGCCTGAGGTCCGAGGCCGCGTCGAGGGGAGTGGTCAGGTCGAAGTAGCCGCCGACGTCGAGGGGCTGGGGGTCCTCCGCGGACTTGAGGTAGAAGTGCTCAAGCTCAGGGCCGACCTGAAACTCGTAGCCAAGCGCGGCGGCGCGCCCGAGCGCCAGCTTGAGCACGTAGCGAGGGTCACCCTCGAAGGGCTCGCCGGACGGACGGAGTACGTCGCAGAACATGCGGGCGACAGCATTCTGCCGCGGGCGCCAGGGGAGTATCGAGAACGTCGTAGGGTCGGGCATGGCGACCATGTCGCTCTCGTCGCGCCGCGCAAACCCTTGGACGGTAGAACCGTCGAAAGCCATGCCATATTCCAAGGCACCTTCGAGCTCGGCCTCGGTGATGGCGAACCCTTTGAGGTTGCCGAGTATGTCGGTGAACCAAAAGCGGATGAACTTAACGTCGTTCTCCTTCGCGCTACGGAGAACGTACTGCCGCGCTTGTTCATCGTGAATAGTGGCCATGGGGTCCTCCCAGGACCGGCGTCGGCGGCACCATAAAAGAGAAACACCGGGGCGGAGGCCCCGGCGACCGGGATGAAATAGTAGGAGATTGTGAAACTCGTGTCAATATAGCTTGTGATGCGCGTCACGAGGCCTCATATCCCCGGAGGGCGCACGTTGTTAGGGCGCGCTATGAATGGTCTAACCCGTCACGAAAGGCACGGCCAGCCTACGCGGGTAGGCGAACGGGTCAGTCCCAGCTCAGCAGGCCGAGGGCGCTCTGAGCGGCGGCTAGGCGGGCAACGGGCACTCGGAAGGGTGAGGCGCTGACGTAATTGAGGCCGATCTCGTTACAGAAGGCGACGCTGCGCGGGTCGCCGCCGTGCTCGCCGCAGATGCCGACGGGGAAGTCCGGGCTGACACGACGCGCCTCCGTCGTCGCCATCCTCATCAGCTTGCCCACTCCCAACGTGTCAAGGCTATTGAAGGGGTTCCTTGGGAGGATGTCGGCCCCGACGTAGTGGTTGAGGAACTTGCTCTCGGCGTCGTCCCTGCTGAACGCGAACGTCATCTGTGTCAGGTCATTCGACCCGAAGGAGAAGAACTCGGCCTCGGACGCAATCTCGTCGGCGGTGAGCGCGGCGCGGGGCACCTCGATCATAGTCCCGAACAGGTAGGTGACGTAGGTCCCGATGGCCTCCCGTGTCGCGCTTGCGATGCTTCTCAAGCGGGGCCGCAGCCATTTCAGCTCGTTCACGTGGGAGACGATCGGAATCATAATCTCCGGGTAGACCGTGGAGCCTTCCTCAGTCAGCCGGCAGGCCGCGGTCACGATGGCCCGCACCTGCATCTCGTATATCTCGGGCATGGTAAGACCGACGCGGCAGCCTCGGTGCCCAAGCATCGGGTTCGTCTCCCGCAGGCGCTCGACGAGCGCGAGGGTCTGCCGCTTCTCCTCCAACTGGGCGCGGAGCTCAGCCTCGTTCTCCGATTGGGGGTGTTCGACGTGCTCGCCGAGCCAATCGGCGAGGCGCTTACCTACCGGGAGCCTCTCAATCTCGTGGGCGGAGCGATTCACGAGATCGCGCCCCCTGTCCAGCCATGCCATGATGCGGTCCCCGCCCTCGATGAGCCGCTTGAACTCCGCGACCTCCTGGACCAGTTCCTCATATCCGGGCAGGAACTCATGCAGGGGGGCGTCCAGCAAGCGGATGACGACCGGCAGGCCCTCCATCGCCTTGAAGATGCCGTAGAAATCGTCGGTCTGGAACTGTTCCAGTCTCGATAGCTCAAGGTGGAACTCGCGCACGGTGTCGGAGGACTCCACCTCCCGTCTCGCGGCTTCGAGGCGCTCCGTGAGGGAATCGCGCTCGGAAGCCGGAGCGTTGGCGAGAGATGCGGCAAGCTCATCCGCGCGCCTAATCAGACTCGACGCCTCCGGACCGATGGCAAGGAGCCGTTGGATGTGCGGCAAACGCGCCTCGATGAAGAACATGTGCTCCGTGCGGCATAGGCCTATCCCCTCGGCCCCGTTCGCGCGGGCGCGGCGGGCATCCTCCGGCGTGTCGGCGTTCGCCCAGATCTCAAGCTTGCGGACCTCGTCCGCCCAGGTGAGGAGCCTGTTCAGCTCGTGGAGGTCGTCTGGCCGAGGAGAGACTGCCTCGACCTTGCCGATGAACACCTCGCCGGTGCTGCCGTCGATGCTGATGACATCGCCCTCGGTAATTGACTGGCCCCGCGCCGATGCGGTCCGGCCGCTCGCGTCGAAGTGCAGCTCCTCGCAACCGACCACACACGGTTTGCCGAGGCCCCGCGTAACGACCGCGGCATGGCTCGTCATGCCGCCTCTGCTGGTGAGCACGCCTGCGGCCTTGATGATGCCGTGGACATCATCAGGGCTGGTCTCATGGCGAACCAGCACCACCTTCTGCCCTGCATCCGCCATCTCGACCGCGCGGTCCGGGTCCGTCACGACAATGCCGCTTGCAGCGCCTGGCGACCCTCCCACGCCTTGGGCTAGGAGCCGTCCGTCCTTGGATGCGGCGGCCTTCGCCTCGGCGACGAATTGGGGCATGAGCACCAAGGAAACCTCAGACGCCTCGACCCTGCCAAGGGCCTGCTCTTTGGTGAGGACGCCCTCTTCGACGAAATCGACGGCGATGCGCACGGCCGCTGGAGCGGTGCGCTTCGCTGAGCGCGTCTGGAGGATGTAGAGCTTGCCGCGCTCCACGGTGAACTCGATGTCCTGCACGTCCTTGTAGTGCCCTTCGAGCCGTCGCGCGGTGTCCTCGATCTCCCGGTAGATGTCCGGCCACGTGTCTCCGAGGGCCCCGATACGCTGGGGGGTTCGGATACCAGCGACCACGTCCTCGCCCTGGGCGTTGGGCAGGAATTCTCCATACAGGAGCTTCTCGCCCGTTGCCGGACTGCGTGAGAACAGGACGCCCGTGCCGCTATCGTCCCCCAGGTTTCCAAACACCATCGCCATGATGATGCAAGCCGTTCCCATGTCATGGGAGATGCCTTGGAACTCCCGGTAGGTGATGGCCCGCGGGTTGTTCCACGAGCTGAACACTGCTTCGATAGCTGCTTGCAGCTGCGCCCATGGGTCGGACGGCATCGGCTCGCCCGTCGCCTCACGGATAATCTCCTTGAAGGCGGCAATCAGCGTCCGAAGAGCATCGGGCTGTAGCTCGTAATCGAATTCGATGCCAGCGTCTTTCTTGGCCTGCGTTAACACCGTCTCGAAGCGGTCCTTGGGGATGCCCAGCACTACGTCCCCTAAGCCTTGCACGAGCCGGCGGAATGCATCGAGCGCGGGGCGCTCGTCGCCCATCATCTTCGCAACGCCGCTGACGGTCGAGTCGGCAACGCCCATATTCAGGATGGTGTCCATCATGCCGGGCATCGAAACCGGGGCGCCGGAACGCACGGACACGACGAGAGGGTTATCCGGGTCGCCGAAGACGCGGCCGGTCTCCTCCTCCAACGCGTGGATATGCTCGACGATGTCGTCCCACAGCCCGTCCGGGAAGCGCCTGCCTAGGCGGAAGTACTCGAGCGAGGTCTCCGTGGTGATGACGAAGCCTGGCGGAACCGGGATGCCGATCCGCGCCATCTCGCACGCATGAGCGCCTTTGCCGCCCAGCAGGCTGACCATGTCCGCCCCGCCTTCCGCGAGCCGGTACACCATTTTGCCTGCCGTAGTCGCCATCGAGTCCTCCTGGTGATCCATCGGTCTGGAAGCCCTTCTGCTCGCCGGCGGCAACAAGCGAAATAGCAGAGGTCTCCTAAGCTTCCGGTGCGCCGACAGGCGATGCTAGCACAGGGCCTATTGGCGGTCTAGCGCTCCCTCAAAGCCAATTGCGGAGCGTGTCCGGCTCTCTTCAGCGGACCGGGTTAGGGAGGAGCCTGCCCGGGCGAGGTCTGTCTGGTCCCCTCTCCCACGTGCGTAGGCGGGTTGGGAAGAGAACCGGCCGACGCTGCTCTGCGCTCCGCGTAGAAGCCCCGGTAATCCGGCGGAAGAAGCTCGGCAATCCGGTCCATAATCCGGTGCGTCATGTCCCGGAGCTCCAACCTATCGACCCGTCCTTCAACCATGGGCAGCGTGAACGGCTCTCCTATCACCACCCTCAGGCGTTTGAAATGGAAGGGGATGCGGGCCATGCTGGCCACCTTCTCCGTCCCCGTGATGCCCACCGGCAGGATGGGCGCGCCGGAGCGGAGCGCTACGTAGGTGAGCCCGTCTATTCCTTCCCCCAATGCGCCTGGGTTGCGCTTGCCTTCTGGAAAGATGAGCAAGGCTCGGTCCTGAGAGAGAATCTCCCGCGCCCACCGGAGAGAGTCGGCGGCCTCCCCATTCTGCTTCACCGGGTACGCGTGCCACATGCGAAGGACGTAGGAGATGAGGGGACCAACGAAGAGCCCGCGCTTAGCTAGGAAGAACATCGGCCGGGAAATCGCGTAGACCAGCACCGGCGGGTCCGCATAGCTCTGGTGATTGGCGGCGACAATGAGCGGCCCCTCAAGCGGCACGCGGTCCCTGCCGACGACTTCGACGCCTCCGAAGGTCGGGAGAAAGATGCGCGCGAGCAAACGACCCGTCCGATACCAGATGTCCAACCGTGGCAGTTTCATGCCTTACTCAGCCAGCGTCTCAAGAATACTCTCCACCACTGCCTGCACATCGAGCCCGTCAGTCGCGACGACGTAAGCGTCGTCAGCCGTCCGTAGCGGGGCTTCCTCCCGCTGGGAGTCGATGGCGTCGCGCATCTCCAGATTGGCGCGCACGTCGGACTCCGCGCGCGGCTCCCCCTTTTGTTCCAGCTCTGCCGTCCGGCGGCGCGTCCGCTCCTCGACCGATGCGTCAAGGTACACCTTGGCCGACCCCGGCAGCACCTTCGTGCCGATGTCGCGTCCGACCATCACGACACTACCCCCTTGCGCAACGGCGCGTTGCGGCGCGAGCATCGCCCTGCGTACGCCGGCGACGCGGGAGACCGTGGAGACGGCCGCCTCGACTGCCGGCGTGCGTAGTCCGCCTGTCACGTCGACGCCGTCTATCAGCACGCCCTCGCCGCCGTCGATCAGCCGGAGGTCGAGGCGCTCCGCAAGCACGGACAGCGCCTCGTCGTCAGCCAGGGAGACGCCGCTGTCGAGGGCCGCGAGGGTCACCGCCCGATAGAGGACGCCGGTATCGACGAACAGGTATCCGAGCCGTTTGGCGAGCTCGCGGCCGACCGTCGTCTTGCCAGACGCGACCGGCCCATCCATGGCGATTACTGGGGGGTAAGACACGCCGGAGATATTTAGCGCGGCGGGGGCGGGCCGTCAAGCCTTCAGCCCGGCGCCAAATAAACCACAAAATGTACGTGAAATCTTTGACCACGTCTCTCGCAATTAGTAGAATCAAGTATGTTTCCGGCTCTTTGTCAAGCTGCGGAGACCCCCTGAAACGCCATCGTGGCGCAGTCCTCGCGCCGCCCCCACACACCAGGAGCCCCAATCAGCATGGTCAAACAAGAAGAGGCCAGGTACACGGCTAGCGACATCCAGGTCCTAGAGGGCCTAGAGGCGGTCCGACGACGACCCGGGATGTACATCGGGAGCACCGACCAGCGCGGTCTCCATCACCTGGTCTACGAGATCGTCGACAACGCGATCGACGAGGCGATGGCCGGGTACTGCGACAGCGTCTCCGTGAGGTTGCACGCGGACAACTCCGTTTCCGTCTGGGACAACGGCCGCGGAATCCCCGTCGACACCCACGCCACCACCGGACGCCCCGCCCTCGAAACCATCATGACGACCCTGCACGCCGGCGGAAAGTTCGGTGGCGGAGCCTATAAGGTGTCCGGCGGCCTGCACGGCGTCGGCGCATCCGTCGTGAACGCGTTGGCGGAGACCATGCGCGTCGAGGTGCGCCGCGACGACCGCATCTACTCCCAGGAGTACGCGCGCGGCATCCCCACGGGCGACGTGATTGACGAAGGCCCGATATCGGACGACGATTCGTTCCGAAGCGGGACCCTCGTCCGTTTCATGGCCGACTCGGAGATATTCGGCCCCGCGAACTACGAGCGGGACACCCTGCTGCAGCGCTTCCGGGAGATGGCCTACCTCAACAAGGCAATCTGGATCTCCTTCTCCTCCGAAACCCACCCCGAGGCGGACCGGACGTTCTACTTCGAGGGCGGCATCGCCAGCTTCGTGCGCCAGCTCAATCAGAACCGCGAAGTCCTTCAGAGCGAGCCCTTCTACTTCGAGCAGAACTCCGACGACACGATGGTCGAGGTCGCCCTGCAGTACAACGGCGGCTTCTACGAGTCCACCCTCGCCTTCGCCAACTGCATCAATACCGCCGACGGCGGCACTCACCTCGTAGGATTCCGCGCCGGCCTCACCCGCGCCATCAACAACTACTCGAAGAAGAGCAAGCTGGTGAAGGAGGACATCCCCAACTTCAGCGGAGAGGACGTCCGCGAAGGCCTGACCGCCATCATCAGCGTCAGGCTCGAAGAACCTCAGTTCGAAGGCCAGACCAAAGGCAAGCTGGGCAACGCCGAGACCAAGACGGCGGTCGAGCAAGCCCTCGTGCAGAACCTCGAATTTTACCTCGAAGAGCACCCTCACGAGGCCCGGCGCATCATCGAGAAGTGCATGACCTCTCAGCGCGCCCGAGAGGCCGCCCGGAAGGCCCGCGACCTCGTCATCCGCAAGAACGCGATGGACGGCGGCTCCCTCCCCGGCAAGCTCGCCGACTGCGCCGAGCGCAACCCCGAGCTCTCCGAGTTGTTCGTGGTCGAGGGCGACTCCGCCGGCGGCTCCGCCAAGATGGGCCGCGACCGCAAGTACCAGGCCATCCTCCCCTTGCGGGGCAAGATTCTCAACGTCGAGAAGGCCCGCCCCGACAAGATGCTCGCGCACGAAGAGATTCGGGCGCTCATCACCGCCCTAGGCGCAGGCCTCGGAGAAGACTTCAACCTCGCCAAACTCCGGTACCACAAGGTCATCATCATGACCGACGCCGACGTGGACGGCGCCCACATCCGCACGCTCCTACTCACCTTTTTCTTCCGCAACATGCGCATGATGATCGACGCTGGCCACCTCTACATCGCTCAGCCGCCGCTCTATCGCACGTCCCGCGGACGATCGGTCCAGTACCAGTACTCGGAGAGCGACAAGGACACGTGGCTGGCGCGGCAGATGTTCGGGCGCCTCGCCATCGCGTCGAGCAACGGCGAGGTCAAAATGTCCGGCGCGAGGCTGCAAAATCTCGTCGAGCGGCTCAAAGAGTTCTTGAGCTGGACTCGGCCTCTCTCCAGCCTCGGGGTGGCACCGGAGCTCGTCGGGCCGTTCATGCAGGGCGCAGAGCAAGGCGCCTACCGGCTGGCCTTCGAGGGCGAGGAGACGCTCAACGCCGTCGTCGCCTGGCTCACCGTCCAAGGGTTCGAGTGCAAGCCCGTGGTCAACAAAGCGAAGGGGGAGTACTTCATCGAGATTCCCGGCTACGGCACCGTCAACGTGCCCCGGGTGCTGGAGTCCGCCTCCGCCCACCGCGCCCAACAGCTGTTCCCGTCCCTCGCGCAATGGGTCAACGGCCATACGTACAGCGTCTCCCGCCGCGACAACGAGGTCGCCGCTGACGTCGCATGGCAGGACCTTGCCCAAGTGCTGGAACGCAATGCGGAGCGGCAGGGGATCGGCCTCCAGCGGTATAAGGGGCTCGGAGAGATGAACCCCGATCAGCTATGGGAGACGACCATGCACCCTACCTCGCGGACGCTGCTGCAGGTGTCCGTGGACGATGCCGCAGACGCCGATCGAGCGTTCACCGAACTCATGGGAGACCTGGTCCAGCCGCGCAAGGAGTGGATTCAAGCCCACGCCCGCCAGGTCAAGAACCTCGACATTTAGGCCCGGTAGCGGTTCCTGTTAGGCGGGAGCAACGTTGCCTTCCGCGTCGGCTATGAGGATCGTCCGGAACGGATAGCCCTCGCTTCGCAGGCGGTCACTGCCGCCCTGGCAGCGGTCCAGGATGCACGCTACCAGCGCCACCTCATGGCCCTCGGCCTCTGCCGCCTCAATGGCCATGTAGAGAGAGCCGGCCGTCGAGCAGGTGTCGTCCACAATCGCGACCCTCGCCTCAGCGGGAACCGGCCCCTCCAGCGCCTTCCCCATGCCATGGTCTTTCGCCTCTTTCCTAACGAAGAAGCCGGGGACTGGCTCGCCGCCGTCCTGCCCACTTAGCATGGAGAGCGCCGTCACCAACGGGACTGCTCCCACTGCGGGGCCACCGACCGCGGACGCGCCTGATGCCCTGATCAACGGCAGTAGGCCTTGGGCAGCGAGGTTCGCTCCTCTCGGCGAAAGCGTCAGCAGCCGGCCGTCGAAGTAGTAGCTGCTCGTCTCACCGGAGGCCAGGATGAACTCGCCAAACACGAGCGCACCGAGTTCGCGCGCCAACTCAAGGATTTCATTCGCAATCCCCGGTTTTACGTCGGACTGAGTCACTTCACCCTCCCACTGATAGCACGGCGTTGCGCCCACGGTACAGGTCGTGGCGCGAGATATAGTCGGCGACGGCATCAGGCGCTAAGTAGCGCACCGGTTCGCCGTGGCTCACCCGACGGCGCAGCTCCGCGCCGCTGATTTCGATGAGGGGCATGTGGACCGTCATCACGCGCTCAGGCGCGGCGGGGTCAACAGCCTTGAGTTGTTCGAGGTCGATCGCGCCATAGCCAGGACGGAGCGCGATGACCAAGCGCGTCAATTCTAGGATCCGCTTGGGCTCCCGCCACAAATGCATCGAGTGAAGCGTATCGGCCCCCATGATGAACAGTAGCTCATCGTCCGCCATCGGCCCCGCGCGCAGCTCTTCGAGCGTTTCGACGGTATACGTTTCACCAGGCCTGTCTAATTCCAACGTAGACACGCGAAAGCCGGGATTGCCCTCGATTGCCAGCTCGACCATCGCGCGCCGGTGCCGCCTCTCCGTGACGGGCTCCCCTCGCTTCATCCAGGGCGAGCCTGTCGGCACGAACCAGACCTCATCCAGGCGCAGGCGCCACTGGACCTCCTGAGCAAGGATCAAGTGGCCTGTGTGTATAGGGTCGAACGTCCCGCCCAGGATTCCTCGACGCATCCCTACTCCCACACGAACTCAAAGTCTGCGATACGCACCGTATCACCCCGGCCCGCCCCCGCGCGTTCGAGAGTCTCGATAACCCCCAACCTTTCGAGCTCGCGATGGAACTGCAGCCGCGCACGCCAGCTGCTCAGGCTCACCGCTTCGAGGATGCGCTCCGCGGGAGGGCAGGACACGGCATATGCATCCTCCTCGCGGACGACCTTCGGCCGGGGATTGGGGCGGCGCAATCGCGCCACCTGAGGCGGCACATCGTCTACCGCATCATCCTCTACGGAGGGAACAATGGTTGCTAGGCGCATCAGAAGGGCAGGTATCCCCTCCCCCGTCACTGAAGCGATACCCATCGGCTCCAAGCCCGCGGCCGCTGCCAGCGCCATCCGCTGCTCCGCGAAACGAGATCTCACCTCCGGGATATCCATCTTCGTCACAGCCACGATGCGAGCCTTCATATCGAGGCCCGCGCCATAAAGGACAAGTTCATCCGCGATAGCCGCATAGTCCGCCGCAAGGTCGTCAGCCATCCCGTCGACCAGTTGAATCAATACGACCGCCCGCTCGCAATGGCGAAGAAACTCCAACCCCAAGCCTCGACCTTGATGCGCCCCCTCGATCAGACCAGGGATATCGAGCGCCACGACCGTTCGCTCCCCAAGATTAACAACGCCAAGCACTGGGCTCAGCGTCGTGAATGGGTAGTCCGCGATTTTCGGCTTCGCGTGCGACACCACGCTCAGGAGCGTCGATTTCCCTGCGTTCGGGGCTCCAACCAAGCCCACATCTGCAAGGAGCTTCACCTCCAACGAGACGATGCGCTGTTCCCCAGGCTCGCCCCCCACCGCAAGCATCGGCTCCTGATTCGTCGATGTCGCGAATCGAGAATTGCCATAGCCCCCAATCCCTGGGTATGCCACAACCACGTCAGCACGGTCCCGAGTTAGCTCCGTCAACAAGGTCCGCTCGCCTTCTTCCCCACACGCCGAAACGACTGTTCCCACCGGGACATCCACATATGACGCCTTCCCCTTGCCTCCTGTGCGGTTCTTACTCCGCCCTGGAGACCCTGCCGCGCCAACAATTTTCGTCACCCCGTAAAGATGGTCCAGCGACCGGAGATGAGACATCGCTCGAATGATGATGGGCCCCCCATCCCCGCCGTCCCCTCCATCAGGCCCTCCCTTTGGACGAAACTTTTCCCTCAGGAACGATACGGCCCCATTCCCGCCTCTGCCTCCGTTAAGCTCAATCTCTATCTGATCTTGCATCATTCCTCTATGGGTAAAGAGATAACTAAGGGAAAGGATAATCGGGTGGAGAGACGATGTGGAGAGAGACGCGTTCTCTCGATGATGACGTGCTCAAGCAGATGTTGAGAGGTCGGATGGGAGGGCAGTGGGGTTTAGGGAATCACGGATGTTCTCCACTTCAAGGCTGAGGGTCTTATCGCGTGCGATTGCCTCGGAGGCTCGTCTTAGGCCGTACAAGATGGTTGTTCGGTCACGATTCCCCAAGAGTGCTCCAATCTCCTCAGGGCTCATGCCGAGGAGGGTGTGGAGAAAGTGCATTGCGACTTGGCGAGCGGAGGAAGCCTCACGGTCGCGACGGGGCCCGGTGAGAGCGATGATGGGCAACCGACGCCATGCGGCTATTGCTTGGAGGATGGAGCCCGAGGAGAGGACGGCTTCGGTGGGTGGAGCCTGAGGTCCTAACGCGTCGCGGGCCAAGTCGAGGGTGATGGGCTTGCCGGTAAATTCTGCGAGAGCTTCTAGTCGTGTGAAGCATCCTCGCAGCGCACGAACGCTGTCATAGAGGCGCTCGGCGATGAAGCTGAGAATGGGTGGATCGATGACGACCGCGGCCTGGTCTGCAAAGGCCGTCAGCATGGCGAGGCGCGTTTCATAGTCCGGCGGCGCGATGTCGGCTTGCAGTCCAGCCTCGAAGCGCGATCGAAGCCGCGCCTCGAGCAGGCGCAGCGCACCCGCGGGGCGGTCACTGGTCATTACCAGCTGGCCGCCGTACCCGTGGAGCGCGTTGAAGGTGTGGAAGAAGCCCTCTTGAGTAGCTTCCTTGCCGGCTAGGAACTGTACGTCATCAACCAACAGGACCTCGATGGAGCGGAAGCGCTCGCGGAAGGCGGTGGTCTTGCGCTCGCGGATTGCGCCGAGGTACTCGTTCGTGAACTGCTCAGAGGTCACGTAGAGAGTGGAACGCCCTGCGGCAGTCGTGCGATGACCGATGGCGTGCATGAGGTGAGTCTTGCCGAGTCCAACGCTTCCGTAGAGGAACAAGGGGTTGTATGCCGACCCCGGTGCGTCGGCCACGGCCATCGCTGCGGCGTGGGCCAACTGGTTCCCCGGGCCGACCACGAACGACTCGAATGTGTAGTCGGGCCGGAGTTGGCCCGGCTCCTGCCGCGTGGCGCGGGTGCGCGAATGTGGGGCAGGGGCTGGCTCGGGAGAGACGTCGAGTGCCTGCCCAACGACGTAGGAAATGGCGAGCCGACGCCCTGCTACAGCGGAGACGGCCTCCTCGACGAGGGAGTGGATGCGGCGCTCGATCCACTCAGCGGCGAAGGGCGTCGGCACGGATACGACGAGCAGGTCGTCGTCCAGGCGACCGCCGGTCGTGCTCGCGAGCCACGTGTCGAACGTGGGTCTTGGCGTCTGTAGCTGGAGCCGTCCGAGGGCGGCTTCCCAGAGGCGTTGTGCTGTTTCAGAGGACAACGAGAAGGGCTCCCGTGCTGGAAGTTCCGTTAATGTGTAGGCCGGGGTTGCCCGGCAGGTCCCGCGCCAGGACCTAGATGCGCCAACAGCTGGTCGGCTGAAGGCGTGTAGAACAAGCTACCACCCTCCGAGGAAGGCCATTCAAGGCGGGGAATCGATGGGAACTCGGCAACTTCCCACTTGCAAGTTTGCCGAGTCCTCAGCAAGCGGGCGCTGGCCTTGTTAAGGGTTATCGGGCCTTGCGCGGGCGGGTGCTAATATCTTGCTGTGAGCGCTGTCGACATCGTATTCATGGGCAGTCCTGCGACCGCGACGCCGGTCCTTGACGCCGTCCACAGGACTGCCATGCGGCAGGGATGGGCGGTCGTCGCAGCCTACACGGCTCCGGATGCGCCGAAGGGCCGCGGGAGCAGGCCGACGCCCTCTCCTGTGCGCGTGCGCGCCGAGGAACTGGGCATCCCGGTCATGACCCCGCGGCGTTTGACGACAGACGAGGAGCAGGCGCGGTTCAGGGAGATCGATGCCGACCTCGTGGTCCTCGCGGCTTATGGTCTGCTCTTGCCGGGGCCCTTCCTGTTTGGGCCCCGGCATGGCGCAGTGAACATCCACCCCTCGCAGCTGCCCCGCCATCGTGGGGCTGCCCCGGTCGCGGGCGCCATTCTCGCGGGGGATGAGCAGTCTGGGACATCGCTGATCGTGATGGACGAGGGACTCGATACCGGGCCGTTGCTGGCCCAGCGGAGCGTCGCGCTTGCAGGGGACGAGCGGACGTCCGAGCTGACGGACCGCCTTTTTACCTTGGGCGCCGCGATGCTCGAGGAGATGCTCCCGGCATATGTGGAGGGGCGGCTGGCGCCGACACCCCAGCCTGGCGAGGGGGTGACGCTGACCACGCGGATGGCCAAGGCCGACGGCGACATCGCTTGGACGGAGTCCGCGCTCGCCATCGAGCGCAAGGTGCGCGCCTATGACCCTTGGCCGGGAACGTCGACGTCTTGGGAGCGCCGGCGTCTGGCGGTCATTGAGGCGGCGCTTGCCCAAGGCCCTGGGCTTGCGCCGGGCGAGGTCGGGAGCGTTGGCGGCGAGACGCTCGTAGGGACCGGAGAGGGGGCGCTCCGCCTGCTCCGAGTGAAGCTAGAAGGACGCCCTGAAACCGGGGTCGATGAGTTCGTGCGGGGGCATGAGGCGTTCCTGGGGGCGAGGCTCCCCTCGTAGCTACGAGTCTGTCTCTCGGCTATTCGTCTGCCGCAGCACAATAAGCAAGACAGACTTACGAGGGCGCGGCGGGGGCTTCCTCGTCGGCGCCTTCTTCCGCCTCCGTCGCGGCGTGGGTGTGCAGGACGCGCACGACGAAGGTCTCGGGGTCGGTCAGGAGAATGGCTCCCTCAGGGAGAGCTATTTCGCCCGCGCGGATTGCCCAGTCCGGCTCCGTCATGGTGGATATGTCGACGACGATTTCGTGAGGGATGGCCGTGGGCATGGCCTCGACCTCGATCTGGTGGAGGTCTTCGGAGAGGAGAGCGCCTTCCTCACGCGCTCCAAGGGACTCGCCCTCGAACCGCAGGGGCACGGCGGCATGAATGCGCTCCGTGCGGGAGATGCGCAGGAGGTCGACGTGGAGGAGACGCTCGGTCACCGGGTGGCGCTGCACCTCGTGGACCATGACGAAATGCTCATCGCCGCCCACCTTTACCGTGAGCGGGCTCGTGCGGCCTGCCGCGCCGAGGGCCTTGACGAGGTTGTAGGTCTCCGCCTGGAGGGTGAGGGAGTCCTGGCCCCGGCCATAGACATGAATGGGCGTAATGCCCGACCGCCTCAGCGCGCGGGTCTTCTTCCTCAGCGCTACGCGCGGTTCTGCTTGAATGAGTAGCTCGTCCATAAATCCGCCCTTCACAAGAAGCGCCCCGTCAGGCGGGGCTCACGTTGGAGGATACCAGACCCTCCCTCGCCTTTCCACCTGTCCGACTCGCTCCGATACGTGAGACCCTGCGCAGTCTCCCAGACCCGTCCGGTAGTGTTGGGAAGTTGACGCTTCGTTACGAGTAAAAAGTTCCCGAGTCTCACATCCCCTTACGAGTAAAAAGTTCCCGAAAAAACCACGACACTTGGGCATTGACAAGGGATGTTTTCATGGCCGTGGCCTGTGGTGTTAGTGACGGTTTGAAAATGACCCCGTGATGACGGAATGGAATTGACCCACCCCTGAGCAAGAGCATCCTCCCTGCAGACTGAAGGGGAGGAGAACGTTGCTGAAAGGTGGGACGATGAAAGACCTGTACGAGATGAGGGGTCAGGGGGCATTCGATCCGCGGGATCACACGGGAGTTGGGCGTCTCCCGGAACTCGGTGCGCAAGTATCTGAGGTCGCCGGGAGTGCCGCAGGCGAAGCAACGACCGCCGCGGGCGTCCAAGCTGGACGCCTACACCGGCTACATCGATCGCCGGTTGGGGCAGGGTCTGGACAACTGCGTCGTGCTGCACCGGGAGCTGCGTGAACGGGGCTACGACGGGGGGTATTCGATCCTGAAGGCCTACGTGTCGCCACGCCGTCGTCGACAGCCCCGCGCGACGATGCGGTTCGAGACGGAGCCCGGCGAGCAGGCGCAGGTGGACTGGGGGAGTTTCAGCTATGTCGGCACCGACGGCCGCAGGCGCCGGCTCTGGGCGTTCGTGATGGTGCTGGGCTGGTCGCGAGCGATCTACGTCGAGTTCGTCCGGCGTGCGGACGTGGCGAGCTTCATGCAGTGCCACGTCAACGCGTTCGAATACTTCGGTGGTGTGCCGCGGCGGCGCCTGTATGACAACGCGAAGGTGGTGGTGCTGGGCCGGGATGCGGACGGGCGTCCGGAGTGGAACCGGCGGATGCTGGACCTGTCGCTGCGCATCGGATTCGAGCTGCGGGTGTGCCAGCCGTATCGGGCGCAGACGAAGGGGAAGGTGGAGAGCGGGGTCAAGTATGTGCGCGGCAACCTGTGGCCCAGCATCCGCTTCACGGATGACGCGGACCTGAACCGGCAGACCCTCGAGTGGTGCGACCGTGTAGCCAACCGGCGCGTGCACGGGACGACAGGCCGGCGTCCCTGGGAGATGCTGGTCGAGGAGCGGGTCCACCTCGGAGGGTTGCCGGAGCGTTCGACGCTGGCGCCGTATCTCAGGGACGACCGCAGGGTGGCGCATGACGGCTACGTGCACTGGGAGGGCTCCCGCTACGGTGTGCCCTGGCGGTGGGCGGGAGCGACGGTCCAGGTGGGACAGCGCTCGGGGACGGTGGAGATCTGGACGGGCGACCAGCGCTTGGCGGTGCATCCTCGTGCCGAACACCCGGTCAGCGCTTCACCGCGCCCGGCCAGTGGGAAGGGTTGCCCAGGGGAGACGGCCGTCCACAGCAGGAGGCCGTGGCAGTCCAGGTGACGGTCGGCGACGTGGAGCGGCGCTCCCTGGACGTCTACGAGCTGGCTGCGCTGGGAGGTGTGCGATGATCGCCTTGGAGCAGACCCGTCAGCACCTGGAGAGCCTGGGGCTCAAGCAGGCTGCCGAAGCGCTCGATAACGCTCTGGACGCGGCGGCCGGCAAGCAGTTGACCTACCCGGAGATGCTCGCCGAGCTGCTGGGCGTGGAGGTCAACGCTCGCCGCGAGCGCTACCTCACCACGAGAACCAAGCTCGCGCATCTGCCCTTCCAGCGCTCCATCGAGCAGTTCGACTTCCAACCCTCCGTCGACGAGCGCCAGGTCAAGGAGTTGGCCAACCTCGCCTTCGTGGCCGAAGCCACCAACATCCTGCTGCTCGGACCGCCCGGCGTGGGCAAGACCCACTTGGCCGTCGCATTGGCGCTCAAGGCGATCGGGCACGGCTATGGCGCTTACTTCGTTCGCGCCTACGACCTGATGGAAGACCTCAGGAAGGCCCAGGCCGAGCAGAACCTCGGGCGGCGCATGCGTGTCTACCTCGCTCCCAAGGTCCTCGTCGTGGACGAGTTCGGCATCTGGCCCTATGACAGAGACGCAGCGACTGCTTTCTTCACGCTGGTCTCAGCCCGCTACGAACGCGGGAGCATCATCCTGACCTCGAACAAGGGCTTCGGCGAGTGGGGTGAGCTGCTGGGCGACACCGTCATCGCCTCAGCCGTCCTTGACCGGCTGCTCCACCACAGCCACATCCTCAACATCAGGGGGGAGAGCTATCGTCTCAAGGAGAAGCGCCAAGCGGGCCTGTTCATCTCGCATCACGTGCTCAGCACAACGCCGGACGGGCAGACGACAACTGACAGAATCGCTGGACATAGCGGCGGGGTGGGTCAATTCTAAACCGTCACACCGGGGTCAAAAGTAAACCGTCATTGACAGTGGGGGGTCCCATAGGGGAAGCGTAGGACGGCGGTGGGACCGATACAGGCTCTTTAAGTACGTGGCAACAGAATTGCCCCGACACACGAGGCAACCACTCCCTGCAGGGGGATTTCCGTTGCTCCGACAGGTCCACGACTAGGAGCAGGAACGACTGGTGGTTGGGAACTGCGGGAAGGGGCCTCTCCCCGAGAGGGGGACGGGGGGTCCGTCGCCTGAGCCTCGCTCAGGCCTCAGTGGGAATGGAAGGGCCCGTTGCGTTCGGCGATGGCCTTCATCTGTTCCAGCAACTGGGGCTTGAAGGGCTCTTTCCCGGCGCGCTCGTCCCAGATGCGCCTGATGGTCCCTTCGGAATGGGGAATCTTCTTGTTGCCACTTGCTTCAGCAATCTGCCCAATCACCTCTGCCACGATGTTGCAGCCGGAGGGAGTGCCCCTCGGCTTTATGCCAACCCTGTCCAGGACCGCAATGGTGAGCTGAATATCGACGTCGCGCACGAGCCGGGCCGGTGTGACGGGGCGGTGGGGCGGGATAGGCTTCCGGTCGGGAGACCGCCGGCGCGCCTGCGCCGCTGCCTGCTGCGCCATGACGCGGTGCGCCTGCTCGGCGTCGTCGTCCTTGGCTTTCTCGCCTTCGCTGGGCTGGTTGAGGTTGTCGATAGCGGAGTCGGAGATCGCGTCGAGGGCGACGGCGGGGCGTTCACGCGGCTCTGCGCCGGTCTGAGGGAGCGGGAGTGATGCGGACCAGCCGCCAACGTCTAGAAACTGAGGGGGAAATGCGGACTAGTCCGCCCTTCTGCCCTATCCCCCCCTAGGGGGCGGGCTTTTTTTCCGAAATTGTTTACTGCTGTCTATATAATGTTCCCGCATTTTACCTCTCACACACACACACAATTTGGAAGTCCTCTGCATGCCTTGACTGAGGGCTCGATCTGGTGTTGCGTGAGCGCCCCCTGTCCGCCTCTGTCACTCCCCTCTAGACGCTTAGGGGAAACGCCTCTTGCCCACCTCTACCACCCCCCGTCCCCACCCACTCCCACTCCCACCCACGCTTGGGGTGAAAGTCTTCTGTCCCCCTCTATCACGCCCGCCCGGAGACGCTTGGGTGAGCGCCTCTTGTCCACCTCTATCAACAGGCCACCCATGCGGCGGGCGTCCGGCGTTAGCGGCCCACGCGTCAGGAGCAGGACCAGGTAAGCCGAGCCGTGATGCTGGATTGTGGCTGCGCGGCGCCTGGCCGAGCAGAGGAGAGCCCAGACCGAGGCCCCCGTCGCCCCCGTCCGACCCGATGACGCCGAGGACCAGGAGGCCGTCGAGGAGATAGAGGTGGACAAGAGGCGCTCATCCAAGCGTCTCCGGGCGGGCGTGATGGAGGGGGACAGAAGACTTCACCCCAAGCGTGGGTGGGAGTGGGAGTGGGTGGAGACGGGGGGTGTGATAGAGGTGGGCAAGAGGCGTTTCCCCTAAGCGTCTAGAGGGGAGTGACAGAGGCGGACAGTGGGCGCTCACGCAACGCCAGATCGAGCTCTCAGCCAAGGCATGCAGAGGACTTCCAAATTGTGTGTGTGTGTGAGAGGTAAAATGCGGGAACATTATATAGACAGCAGTAAACAATTTCGGAAAAAAAGCCCGCCCCCTAGGGGGGGATAGGGCAGAAGGGCGGACTAGTCCGCATTTCCCCCTCAGTTTCTAGACGTTGGCGGCTGGTCCGCATCACCCCGCCCCCTCAGACCATTGGCGGCCGCCGCTCCTCGCAGCGATACGCCTAGCCCGACGAGTAGGAGATTCCCGGGGATGCCACAGCTTCTTGTAGAACCGCCTGAGCTGAAGCAGCACGCCACGCGGGGCAATCCCCCGGCCGACTTCCCCGCGGCTCTCTTCGCGTCCGGCGCCAGCCGCGCCGCCGCCTCGGTCGTCGGGCAGAACGTCGCGTTGGGCGCGTTCATCTGGAAGGTATTCGCCCAAAGGGTCGAGGAATAGAGCCCAACATGCCGTCAGGGTGGCCAACGCGTGGGCGCCCGCTTTGCCACACGGCGGTCTGAGGGTCTTTCCTCGACCGGGGGAGTCAGACCCGCCTCCACGGTTACGCCTAGCGGGGGGTAGAATCGAGTGGGAGCGACCCCGCAAGCGTTCCCCACGGCACGGGGGAGGCCTCGCCTAATACGGCGGGGCCTTTCCTTATCAGCGGGGCTGGAGCAGGACGGGGTCGCCCTCGGACGCTCGGCTCCTGATCAGGGAAGCGCCCGGCTCGGGACTCGGCTGGGGCTGCTCGGGATCTGGCGTTGCCTACAGCGGATCGCGCAGGACCTCAGCGATCCGGACGGCCAGCCCAGCCGCTCAGGCTCAAGCCCGCGAGCTGAGCGCGTCGACCGAGCTCCTCGGCGACGTCGACGCCGACGTAGGTGACGAAACGCGGACTAGTCCGCCCTTCGACCCCACCCCACCCCCTGAGAGGCCGTCCGGTTTAGCGGAATTCACTTCTGCTGTCTATATAATATTCCCGCATTTTACCTCTCTACACACACACACACACATACCCCACCTCTCAACACACCACTTGGGGGGTCGATTCTTGGGTCGCGTGAGCGCCACGTGTCCACCCCTACCACCACCCCTAGAACGCTTAAGGGAATGCCCTCTTGCCCACCTCTACCCACCCCCACCCCCGTCCAAGCGCTCGCGTGTGCGCTACCTGTCGACCTCTCTTCACCTTTACCAACCCCCGCGCCTGTCCCCGTCCAAGCGCTCGCGGGTGCGCCCCTTGTCGACCTCTACACCTATAGCGCGCCGTTTCTACCTGATTCTGGATTGACCGCGGCTTCACGCTCCGCCAGGCGTGCCGCGCGGGGCGGAAGCCGACCCCCCTTTTGGCGCAGGCCCGCCGCGCCCTCTCGCCGTTACGTCAATTTGCGAAACCCGCCCCGCCGGGGGCGTCGGCGGAGATGTAGGAAAGTCGAACCCACGAGAGATTCCGCCCAAACCGAACAGCCCCAGACGGCAACCTGCACGGTGCGCCGCAGCAGTCCCCGCATCGGGTCCCGGTGGGGCCCTGTAGAAGCGCCAGAGCGTGTTGTGGTCGGGCTGCTGCATGCCCGCCAGCCACAGAAAGGGGATCCTGGTCGCGGCAGGCCGCCTCCAGCTTGCGCGACGACCGCACCCCCGTCATGAACCCGTAGAACCAGATGCTGAGCAGGGCGCGGGGATGATAGGCCCCTGCTCCCATCGGGTCGCCTTCCAGGTCCATCTCCAACGACGCCCACGCCTCCCTGTCGAGGCCATCGACGAAGGCTGCGACAAACCGGGCCGGGTGGTCGGCCCCAATCAGCTGGTCCAGGGTCGGCGGCAAGAGCCACCCCTGCTCCCGATTGAATGGCCGTAGCGGCATGGCGCCCTCCCTGCAGCTTCCTTATCTCCCACCTTAGCCGCCACAAACCAACGCTTCAATCCGGAATCACTGAGTTCTGAGACAGGCTCGAGCAGTGAGGGGGTCTCGACCCACCGGCAGCGTGAGCCAGCGAATCCCTTCAGCAGAAGCCGCTACAGGCGGTGCCTCCCCGGCTCGGCGATGGTGCGGCTGTCCTTCTAGCTCGGGCTCGGATTGCGTGGATCTGTACGGCTGGCAATCCGAGAAGGGGTAAAGGAGGCGGGTCAGGAGGCCGAGCTTAGCGACCTCCATGACTGGGGCAATGGCGTAGCTGCGAGGTAGGTAGGGCTACTGCGTGGACACCGGCACCGGAATCCACTGTGATCTTCCGCAGCCGGGCTAGCACTGAGCTTACGTAGGGGCTCGTACTGATTGAATTGACCTATGGATTGGCTGCGGAATCAATGTGAAGACGTGGTAGGAATTCGAGAATGATTCGGCTTGCGCGATATGCTCCTGGCCTGACTTATCCACGAAAACCTTTTCGTGGTTGATGACTCCCAGGCTGGAGTCTTCGAACAGCTTGGTTACAGCCTCGTCCGGGTCGGCGACCTTTCCGGGATCTATATGCCCGCGGAAGCTCTCGGACTTCACATAGTAGCGCAGCGCTAGTCGATGGTGGACTAGGCCGTTGAACACTGCCAGCAGCACAGGGATGCCCAGGAGCAAGACGTCCTCGGGATACCAGAAGGCTGGCCGGTAGGCCAACAGGAAGAGGCCGAGCAGCCAGACGAACCAGCGACCCCAGACTGAGACCGTTGCCGCATACCGTACGACGTCCGGGTCGCTCAGGGCGCCTGGAGTCACCCACTTCTGCACGGCGTCTATGCCGACCTTCAGCAAGTCCAGGCTCCCGGTTCAAGGTCACGTACTCGCATGCGCTCTGACATTCTCGATCGAATCCCTCTCCTGTAGCCATGCAATCTGTCGGACATAAACACCAACAACTTACATCAAAATATCCGATCGCTACTAGAGCACAATGCACTAACTGGAATAGGCAAAACATCATCAATGAAACGATGAAAAGAGAAAGGCCAAATTTTCTCTTTTCATCTATCCGAACGCCGAAGGGAATGCCAGAGTTTTGAGAAGCCTAGCTAATGGGATGGAAGGGGTCTGTTTTGCCGCCACTTTTCTATGTGGTCAACCTCTGTCGGAAGGCGCGGGGACCCAATGCCGGAGACGGGCGAAAGCCGCATGTCGAGAGATCAGCGGCCGTTTCGGGCCACCGCCTGCGCCGCGCGTCGTTCGTGCTGCTGGCGCTGGCCTGCGCGTTCACGCTGTTCCTGTCCGGCGATGTGGGCGTGGGCCAGGCCCAGTCGGTGCAGGAGGTTGTCCTCGTCAGCAACACCGAGCAGATCCCATGGAGTGCTTCCTATGTAGTTGGAAACGCATCCGGCCTGTTGGCCACTCAAGGATTCCACACGGGGGACGACCCCGGAGGCTACACACTGAGCACGGTCGGCATTGGCCTGCTGACTAACCAGTTCAGCGGAGAGGAAACGCTCACCCTCCATATCTACTCATCGAATTCCGACGGCACTGCCAATGCCCTGCTCTACACCCTCAGCCCCCCGGCAACGCCAGGGTCGGCCATATCGACCCCGGGCGAGCTGGCCGAATCTCCAGCGCCACCCACAGCCGAACCGGGACTCACATCCACCGACGTGGAGGAGGCCATCCGAGCGGCGCTATCAGACATGCCCCAGCCTGAATTGGGACTGTCCAAGAGCGAGGTAGAGGAGATAGTCAAAGCCGCCCTCGCAGACGCCCCTCAGCCACAGACCGGCCTTACCTCTGCCGAAGCTGAACAGATAGCCCGCGGCGTCGTGGCTTCCATCCCGCCCAAGTCCGCTCCCGCCGACTACACCAAGTTCTTCGCCAATAACGCCGTCAGCCGCTATGAGACCCAGGGCCTCGACGCCACTCCTGCCTACTACAACCGGGAGGAGAGCATCGACGGTCAGTGGCACGTGTTCATCATCGACGAGAACGACCTCGTTATCGGGCATCCCGACGCCCACCGCCTGGGGTTGGAAGTAAAGGGTTGGGTGGGCACCGACGCCAAAGGGGTACAACTGCCGTCCAGCGTCACCTTCGCTACGTCCGACACGAGCAAGACGTTCACCTTCACCGCAAACGACGACCCGGACAATGACAGTGGGGAGAGCGTGCTGCTGGGCTTTGGCACGCTGCCTGTTCGCATGAACAAGGGAACGCCAAGCAAGTCGACGGTGAAGATCACCGACAACTACGGCACGGACCACGCCATCTTGTGCGCCACCCTGGACTTTTGGGAGGGCACTTCCCTAGGCGCTCAACGTGTGTATCTCAATCAAATCGACAACGACGTGTTCACCCGCAACGGCGTGGACTACTGGTTGGCGGACATCAATGTGACCCAGAACAGTGGCCATGCTCCTGTCGACGACATCAATATAAATTGGCAGCACGGCTATCCAGAACGAACGAGATTCGACCCCAGAATTCACAGCCCGGACAGGCGCCCAAACGGCCACGAAGGGTTTCGTGCGCATAGAAACGAATGGTTGGACTGGATCCTCCATGTTGCCATCTCGTTTTGACTGCCCCCTGGGCCTAAAGACTCCCAATATAGGAAATCTTGGGTCAAGATTGCCCGCAGCGGCATACTGGCGCCTATCTAGAGGCAGCAACGTGTTGCGATTGGCCAGAAACTCTCCGATGTTGGCATTTGCCGTTGCGATGGTGTGCCTCGCCGGAGCGTTGGCTGGGGCGCCCACCCACCCGGCTCGAGCCCAAAGCCCTCCCACGTGTCCTGACCCTACTCCCACGGTGGTAGAGGTTGACGCCGTTCCCATCGTCGTCGAATCCACGACCGCCGACTACTTTGTGCTCTACGTGAGCCGCGAAGTCGACGGCACCGACGTAGACCTACCAGTCTTGGTGAAGAAGGGCGAAGCTGGGACGACCACGCTGGAGGAGAACATCGAGGCGCTGCCTGCCGAGCGCTACAGCGTGGAGAAGTACCTCATCGCCGACCCGGCTGATGTGGACGGCGACTGTATCGACGACATTACGGAGCTGGATGACCTGGGAAGCCAGAACCCAGTAAACCGCGCCAGTGAGGTCGCACTAACGGATGGCGCCGTGGCCATTCCCGATCGCGCGACGTTCGAAACGCTGTCCTATCAGGGCAGTGAAGTATCGGGCGACACGCGTCTCACCGACCTGGAGTTCATAAAGTTCATCCTAGTCAACATGGACACCGACCGACCAACTGTCTATTTCATGAACACGGAGACGCGCCGAGTGCATCTCCATTTTTGGGACGTTGTCCAGTTCGACGTTACTGAGGCGATGTTCGGATTAATCGTCTACCACCCCAGGGTCGTCGCGCCGGACGGCTCGCTGGGCGTCTACCGTTTCGAATTCGGGACGTGGGATGACTACCCCTTTGCGCGTGTTGAATATGCATATGAAGTTTTGGCCGCCAGCATGCCGTTGCTGTACAACAACCTAGCCTACTACCCGATGCACGCGCGGGCATTGCCTCTCTATAACACGGAGAAGTCCCAGTATGACGCCTCACGGGTCAACGTGCTGCTGGAAGAGGACATCTCCCCCGATCTCCCCTTCTTGTCCCTGAATCAAGGGACGGGGTATGGCTTCCTTCGGGTGATGGGGCGAGAAGAACGTCCCAATCCTCGCGAGATCGTGATCTATGAATCCTTGCCCAACGACCTGTCCCGGGTCGCCGGAATCATCACCACGGTGCCCCAAACGCCGCTTTCCCACGTGAACCTGCGCGCCGTGCAGGACGGCATTCCCAACGCCTACGTACGCGACGCCATCAATGACGACACCATTGATTCCCTGATCGACAGCCATGTCCAATTCACGGTGACGCGGGAGGGTTACACCATCCGCGCGGCAACGAAGGCGGAAGTCGACGCCCATTACGATGCTTCGCGCCAGGCGACGGCGCTGACCCCTGAACGGGACCTCTCGGTCACAGAGATCACCGCCCTCGGCGAGATAGGCTTCGACGACTGGGAGGCCTTCGGGGTGAAGGCGGCGAACGTGGCCGTGCTGGGGACGCTCGGCTTCACGGACGGCACGGTCCCTGACGGGTTTGCCGTGCCCTTCTATTTCTACGATGAGTTCATGAAGGCCAATGACCTCTATTCCGAGGTCTCAACCATGCTGGCCGCCCCCGACTTCCAGACGGACTACGACATCCAGGAGGACATGCTCAAGAACCTGCGCGATTCCATCAAGGACGCGGTGTCCCCCCTGTGGATCATCGACGCCCTGACTGCCATGCATGCGACATACCCCGACGGACAGTCACTGCGCTACCGGTCAAGCACCAACAATGAGGACCTGCCGGGGTTCAGCGGCGCCGGGCTGTACGACTCCAAGACGCAGGACCCCGATGAGACTCTGGAAGACGGCATCGACAAGTCCATCAAAGGGGTATGGGCGAGCCTGTGGAACTTCCGCGCCTTTGTCGAACGGGACTTCCACCGTATCGACCACTTGGCGACCGCGATGGGAGTCCTGGTGCACCCCAACTACTCAGACGAGCTGGCCAACGGCGTTGCCGTCAGCTATTACCCGCTTGGCGACCGAGACGACGTCTACTACGCCAACACGCAGATCGGCGAGGACCTGGTCACCAATCCCGAGGCGCTCTCGGTGCCGGAGGAAATCCTGTTGCTGTCGGGCGACAGCTATGAAGTCCTCGTCTACTCCAACCAGGTGGAGGCGGAACAACTGATCATGAGCGACGCGCAAATTGAACAGTTGCGCACTCATCTGACCACGATCCATGACCGTTTCAAGGTGCTGTACGACCCTGCAGCGGACGAACCGTTCGCCATGGAAATCGAGTTCAAGATCACCGTCGACGATGTCCTGGCGATCAAACAGGCACGGCCCTGGGTCTTCAGACCGTCCAATGAGCCGCCCCCGCCTATGCCCACGCCTACTCCTACACCGCGACCACGTCCGCCAACGGGCGGTGGCGGCAGTAGCGGTAGCAGCGGCGGTGGTGGTGGAGGCGGAGCGCCGCAGAACCGGTCGCCTGAGTTCTCCGACAGCTCCATGACCGACCGCTCGATAGCCGAGAACACGCCCGCCGGAGCGGACATCGGGGAGCCGGTCGTCGCCCGGGACCGCGAGGACGACACGCTGACCTACTCCCTGCGCGGCACCGACGCCGAGTCATTCGACATCGACCCCGCCACCGGCCAGCTGCTCACCAAAGCGCCCTTGGACTATGAGGCCAAGGCCGGCTACTCGGTCATCGTGTCGGTCTCCGACGGCAAGAGCTCCTCGGGCAGAGACAGCGACAGCCGGGATGACTCCATCACGGTGACCATCGACGTCGAGAACGTGGACGAGCCGGGTGCCGTCGCCCTGTCGTCCGACCAGCCCCAGGTCGCGGTCGCGCTCACCGCGACGCTGACCGACCTCGACGGCGGCCTCGACGTCGTCGTCTGGCTGTGGGAGCGCTCCGCCGATCAGGCGGACTGGACCGAGATCGATGGGGCGCGGACGGAAAGCTACACCCCGGTTATCGAGGACCTGAGCAGCTATCTGCGGGTCACGGCGTCGTATGAGGACGGCCACGGGCGGGGCAAGGGCGCGGAGGCCGCCACCGGCGACCCGGTGCTGATCAACACCGTCCCCCGGTTCCCCGACGTAGACGCCGATGGGGGGATAACGATCGAGGCGGAGGAGGGCTCGGGCGACGCGGAGGCCGGCGGGGTAGGGGCGCCGGTTGCGGCCGCGGACCCCGACGGCGATACGCTCACCTACTCCCTCAGCGGGGACGACGCCGGTTCCTTCGAGATCGACGCGTCCACGGGGCAGCTGTGGAGCAATGCGCCCCTCGACTACGAGACGCAGGCCGTCTACACGGTCGTCGTGTCGGTCCGCGACAGCCGGGACTTCAACGGGGACCCCGACACGGCCGTCGACGCGGAGGTCACGGTGACCATCGCCGTCGTCAACGTGGGCGAGCCGGGGACGCTCGCTTTGCTGTCGTCCCAGCCGCGGGTCGGCGTCGCCCTCGCCGCCCGCCTGACCGACCCGGACGGCATCGTGGGGGAAGTCGTCTGGAAGTGGGAGCGTTCGCGCGACGGGACTCCGTGGTCGTCCTCGTGGAGGACCATCGGCGGGGCCGAGTCGTCGGCCTACGCGCCGGTGGACGCCGACCTGAGCTACTACCTGCGGGCCACGGCGTCCTACGAGGACGGCCACGGGCCGGACAAGAGCAGGCAGGCGATCTCGGACGCTCCCGTCGAGGAGAACGTCGGCCCGGCGTTCCCGGACGCCCCCGACGGTGTGTTCGAGAGGAGTGTGGCGGAGAACACGGGCGAGGGCGAGGGCGTGGGGGCACGGGGCAGATCAGGGTCGGCGCCGGGACGGCGCTGGACTACGAGGCGGCCAAGAACGTCTACGAGGTGGCCGTCACCGCCAATGACTCATCGGGCGCAAGCACGACCGTCGTCGTGACCATCACGGTGACGAACGTGGAGCTGCCCGACATGGCCAGCGACTACGACGCGGACAACAACGAGACAATCGACCGCGACGAGGCCCTCGCGACGGTGGCCGATTACTTCAGCGGCGCCATCACTCAGGATGAGGCGGTGGCAGTCGTCCAGCTCTACTTCGCCGGCTGATTCAATGGGCTGGGGGAGCGGGGGCGGTAGCGAGAGGGAGAGGGAGCGCCGTTCCCATCCATGGACGGGAGGCAATCACAACGGAAAGATTCGATACTCGTGGGCAGTAGACCTTGCGCCCTAGGACAGGCAACAGCACCTGGCTCGTTACAGGGGACCGAACCGCCGCACGACCAGCTTTCCGGTCACGATCGCCACGGCGAAACCCACCACCAAGCCCACCAGCAGAATACCCCACTGCTCCGGCCCCAGCGCCACCGTATCGAACGCCGCGCTGCCGATGGGCGTGTAGAGGATGACGGCCTGCATGAACAGGCTGAAGCTCACCGCCGCCCACAGCCACTTGTTCGTGCAGATGGGCATCCCCTCTTGGACGCGGATGACCAGCAATCGCAGGTATTCCTGCACAACGAAGCCCGTGAACGTCATCGTGCGGGCTGTCTCGAGGTCCCAGAGATTGAGGCCGATGAAGAACGTGGCGAGCAGGATGAGCGACTTGATCGCGCCGACGCTGCCGACGAGGGCCGCCATCGAGCGGCCCAGCACCGCGCCGTGACGCGGAGGCTCGCGCATCGCACCCTGCGGGGCCGGGTCCGACGCCAGCGCGACCGCCGGGCCGGAGTCCGTGACGAGGTTGATCCACAGGATCTGGACGGCGGTCACCGGCAGGTAGCCGAACAGGGTCGCCACCAGGATCACGAGCACCTCGGCGAGGTTGCCCGTGAGCATGTAGTTCACGAACTTCTTGATGTTGCGGAATATCCGGCGGCCTTCCTCGACGGCGGCGATGATGGTCGCCAGGTTGTCGTCGAGCAGCACCATGTCCGAGGTGTCGCGGGCAACGTCCGTGCCCTTGATGCCCATCGCGACTCCCACGTCCGCGTTGTGCAGGGCAGGGGCGTCGTTCACGCCGTCGCCCGTCATCAGCACAACGTCGTGGTCCTCCTTGAGGGTGCGGAGGATCAGCACCTTGTGGCGCGGCTCAGCCCGCGCGAAGATGCTCACCTCGTTGATGACGCGCTTGAGCTCCGCCTCGTCCAGCCCATCGAGCTCCCTCGCCTCGATGGCTTCCCCGTCCAACCCCACCTCACGGCCTATCGCCGCTGCCGTGAGGCTGTTGTCGCCCGTAATCATCACCACGCGGATGCCGGCCCGATGCGCCGCCTCGATGGCGTGGGTGGCTTCCGGCCTCGGCGGGTCGCTCATCGCCCCTAGGGCGGCGAACGTCAGCCCCTCTTCGGTCATCGGGGCGGCGGCGGGCTGCTCCCTGTACGCGAACGCCAGCACCCGGAGCGCCTGTCCCGCCAGGCCGACGTTCTGCTCCAACAGCGCGTTGCGCTCTTCGTCGCTCAGCGGCGACACTCCGTTCGGAGTCCTGATGCTCGTGCAGAGCGGGAGCACCGCCTCCAGCGCGCCCTTCGTCAGCAGCAGACCGCCTTCTTCGTCTTTTTCTTCCCCGGAGTGTTCGTCGCCGGAGCGCTTGACCGCTACCGACATCATCCGCCGCTCGGACGTGAACGGGACCTCGCCTGTCCGCTCGTACTGTTCGAGCGGCGCTCCGGCGCGCTCCGCGAACTCCAGCAGCGCCGTCTCCGTCGGGTCTCCCACGTAGCCGTATTCGGGATGCCGGCGCGCGTTGTTGCACAGACCGGCGACCAGCAGCGACACCCCGACCGGCTCCCCTTGCGTGTCGGGCGTGATGTCGTGTGCGTCCAGCTCTTCGGAGAGGGTCGCCACGCGCCGCATCGTCATGCGGCCTTCGGTGACGGTGCCCGTCTTGTCGGTGCAGATGACTTCCGCCGCGCCGACGATCTCCACGATGGGGAGCGAGCGCACGAGCGCCTTACGCTCCAGCATCCGGCGCGTGCCGAAGGCGAGGGCTAGCGTCAGGACGACGGGCAGGCCCTCCGGCACGGCCGCCACCGCGAGGGCGACAGCGGTGATGAACGTTTCGAGCAGGCTCAGGTCGCCGGTCAGCAGCTGCAGCGCGGCGACGATTCCGATCAGCACGGCGACGGCCCACCCGATCCTCGTCGCGAGGCGTCCGACCTCGCGTTGGAAGACGGTTGGTTCGTCTTCGGTCGTTTGCACCTCCGCGGCGATCCCGCCGACCTCCGTCTGCATACCGGTCCGGGCCACGAGCATCCGCCCGCGCCCGCGCATAACGACCGTGCCGCTGTACGCCATGCAGAACCGCTCGGCGAGCGACGCGCCATCGGAGACCGGCTGGGTGCTCTTGCGGGCTGGCAGGCTCTCGCCGGTGAGCGCCGACTCGTCGACGCTCAAATCGATGCTGATGATGAGTCGCCCGTCGGCGGGGATGCGTGAACCTTCCTCCAGCAGCACGACGTCGCCCGGAACGAGCACCTTGGCGTCCACCTGCTCCGCTATGCCGTCACGCAGCACCGTTGCGGAAGGGGCGGCCAGGCGGTTCAGCGATTCGATGCCACGGCTCGCGCGGTAGTTCTGCGTAAAACCGAGGCATGCGTTCATCACCACGATGAGCGCGATGAGCCCTGCGTCTATCAGGTGGTCGGACTCGTCTGCGATGAGCGCGACGCCCAACAGCACCGCAGCCGCGACGATGAGCACGAGTACGAGCGGGCTGCGGAACTCGTCCAGCAACAGTTTGAGCGCGGAGACGGGGGGAGCGCCGGTCAGCTCGTTGGGGCCGTACGTGGAGAGGCGGTACGAGGCCTCGTCTGAGGACAGCCCGGAAGCCGACGAGGAGAGACCTTCGAGGGCGTCCTCTACCGGCAGACTGTGCAAAGGTGGCTGAAGGGGTTCCTCAGTACTGGCCTGCATGGCGCGGCATTGTACCAAGCACCTTTGACCAGGCAAAACTGGGCCGCATCTGGCAGGTCATCAAGGCCACCAACATTGAGACGGTCGACGCCTCCGAGCCGCATCAGGGAGGGCAAGGAGAAGTTGGAGATCGCCGAAGAGTAGGCGAGGACGCTACTAGGTGGGGGCTTTATAGGGGCGCTCACACATGAGCGGCCTATAGGGTCATACTGGGTCGCCAGTGGAACGGCCCGGCGGCAACGGGTCGGGTTGGGGATTTGGTTCTTCCGACTCCGACGCCTGGGCTAGGATGCGTTCTACTCTGCGCACGTCGATGAGGTTCACGTCCAGAGCCTTGCGGCAGGCGGCGTTGAGGAGTGTTGGCCGGAGCCAGCAGCGCTACTCCAGCCGTTCCGCGCGAGGAGCAGACCGCTGTCCGGCGGAAGATGCGGGAACTGCTGGGGACTCAGGAAGGGACACTAGTATCCCCGCACACGCGAGACCTCACCGTCGCTTCCTCGTCCGCATCCTGAGGAGCATCTTGAGTAGGCACAGACCCAGTGCGATGGGGATGACTACAAGGACGACGAGGATGGTCAGGAAGAACCAGCCGCCGATAGAGATGAGCCAGGCGATGCCGACCGCAGCCAAGATGATTGCGCTGGAGATGATGAGCTTCTTCATCGCGGTTGAGAATCCGGCCGAGTAGTCCTCCTTCTGTGAGGTCCATCCCTCGCTACCCTTTCGGGCGTCGGCAATGGCGAAGAAACGTTGCTGCACTCGTGGGAGTAAACCTGATCTCCGCGACTGGCAATTAGTACAACGCGAGGAGGGTCGGCCTCTCCATAGTGACTGCGCCGAACGACTCCTTGAATCTGGCGAAGTCGGGGGCGTGCAGGTCAATTCCATAGGGTTCGCCAAACGCGTCGTCAGGCTCGTAGGCAACGCCAGATGGTGCGTATCTCCTCCTGGCCACTGCACGCCAGGTTTCTGCATCAGACACACTGAGCACTTTCAGGAAATAGCCGCCAGAACCTAACGCACACCCAGGGAGCGTGTATCCGACGCCCCAATCTGCACGTGCGGAATGTCAGCACGAAAGTAAGTGCGAAAAGGCCTGACGTGACGGTGAGTAGTCGTGGTTAGGTGAAAGACCATGCGGGAACTTCCTTGTAGGGCGGCGAGCCCCGCGGAATCCGTGAAGAAAAACGAAGGTCCCGGGGGCAACCGCGCCCAAAACGACCTTCCCCGATAAAGACAAACCCATCTCCTCCAGGGACCCCCATGCCATCGCCCACGCCGGCACCACCCCCACGTCGCCTCCGCCTCCGGCCCCTGAACCGGAGGGAGGCCCGCCACTAGGGTTGCTTGCTCTGATAGGCCCCGTGGCCGTCTCGGCGGGAGTCGGCGTCACATCTCTGACCGCACTTGGCATCGTCGGCTGGTCTTGCTAGAACCAGATTCGCCGATTTTCCACGTAGGTCTTGTGGAAATCCTCTTCCGTCTTCGTCAGGTACATGATGCCCTCAATCAGACCAACAATAGCGCTGATGGGGGCGGATATGACGAGAACGGTCAGCACGATGTGTACTATGCCTGCTCCAGTATAGCCCAAGTAGAACTTATGAATCCCAAGTGCTCCAAGCAATATCCCCAACACCCCCGCGACTAATCTGCTTTTCAATTTGCTCCTCCTCGAGTCCTGAGTATTGCCTGCCCCAGCCTAAGTCTGTCCGCGCTATGCTACTCTGGAAAGCATTGGACCACTTCCCGTTCCAGTCCCACTCGGCATGTGACTCGCCGGGCTATCCTGTCGACCTTGCTGCTTAGTCAAACCCCTGCTGGTTAGCGACAATTACTTTTGCCGGACCTGTTGCCGGATCGCGTCCTTTTCGGCCAGCGGTCTGGGTGGTCGGTGCGACCGTCCCCTCAGCCGATCCACGCTGGGGTGCGCCGGATACACCTGGTTTCGACCTCGCCGCCAGGCGGGCCGGGGGCGGCGTTTACGCCTAGCGCGGGGCAGGCCCGAGTACCCCCCTTGTGGCGCGCGCCCCACGTCGCCTAATCCCCGTTACGTCAACCCGCCCTGCCGGCGGGAGATGCAGGGACCCTGCCTTCTCCTGCAAGGGGAACAGGCAGGCGGCAGAGAGGAGCGCTACTTGGAATGGGGCTCGAACCGTCCGAGGAGGTCCTGCGGATCCCTCGCGCCCAGCGGGACCCTGGCCAAGACGATCGACTTGGGCAGGACTATGCCGCCTGAGAAGACGAGCTTCATGGCGTCATCCACCGAGATGTTGGTCTCCATGACATCGTCTTCAATGATGAACGCCATGTTCCCGGACGTCGGGTTGGGAACGGTTGGGATATACACCGCGACCATGGTTCTCTCCCCGTCCGCGGAGTACACCTGCCCGGTCACGAAGCCCATCGCCACCATTCCTTCTCGCGGCCACTCCACGAAAACGACGCGGCTGAAGTTGAACTGCCCGGAGAACGACGTGATCGCCTGCTTGGTGACTCCGAATATGGTCCTACCACGGGAATGTTGCCTAGGACCACGTCCTTCAGATGCATGACCTTACGTCCGGGTGGGGTGGCGATAGTGAGCCCCACCAGGTAGGCGGCGACGATGATGATGATCAGCCCAAGGCCCCGGAAGTCCCACGGTTGGCCGGATATGAATGGCAAGTCTCTCACTAAGTCGGCGTAGCCGACGATGAAGAGGACGACGAGCACCGTAACGATCAAGGGCGCCATCTCGAGCAGCCCCGCCACGATTCTGCCCTGGATGTGACGCTCTACCCGCTTCGGTATAGAAGGGAGCGGCTTGGGCTGACGTAGGTTCTCGGGACTGTCCGGTGGGATGTCCTGCTCGACCAAGGTTTGCTCCTCTACGGTAGCCCTAGGTGCAGATTGCCCTAGGCGGCAATCGTTCAGCCAAATGCCATCCCTCCGTCAGCGCCTCCCACGCGGGCTACCGCCGCCGTCTGACGTACACTGCGCCGCCTATCACCGAGGCTGCCGCGGCGACCAACAGGGCGATCAGCCCAATTGGCGGGCCTCCCTCTGGCTCCGGGGCCGGAGGCGGGGGGGGGGGCCGACATCGGAGTGGGCTCCGGCGCCGCGGTGGGAGTGGGGCTGGCGGTCGGAGGCTCCGGCGCCGCAGTGGGCGTCGGTGTGGCCGTTGGCTCCGGGGTCGGCGTGGCCGTTGGCTCCGGGGTCGGCGTGGCCGTTGGCTCCGGCGTGGGCGTGGCCGTTGGCTCCGGCGTGGGCGTGGCCGTCGGCTCCGGCGTCGGTGTGGAGGTTGGCTCCGGCGTCGGTGTGGCGGTCGGCTCCGGCGTTGGCGTGTGCGTCGGCTCCGGCGTTGGCGTGTGCGTCGGCTCCGGCGTTGGCGTGTGCGTCGGCTCCGGCGTTGGCGTGTGCGTCGGCTCCGGCGTTGGCGTGTGCGTCGGCTCCGGCGTTGGCGTGGGAGGGGGGCCGACCCTGATGCTGGAATCGCCCGCAACCGCTTCCTCGGCCTTGTTCACGTCCCGCAGGACCCCGGAGAAGGAGTAGACGCCCGCCGTGCTGGGAGCGGCGACCGTATACGTGAAGCGCTCGTCCGCCAGCAGCGTGAAGGCGATGGTCTGGCCATCGACTGCCACCGCGAATTCGGACAGGTCGGAGCCCTGGTAGCTGAACCCAGCAGGCAGCGTTTCCACGACCTGCCCCAGTCCGCCGTATCCGGCGGCGGTGATCGTGACCTCCAACGTGCCGCCCGGAAGGACCCACGGCGCCGAGAAGGACCGGACAGAGCTGTGCGACGTCGCCTCCACGGGATCGGAATGCAACAGCCCCGCGACTCCGACAACCGCCAATGCGACCGCAAACAACGCCAACGCCTTCCTGGTCAACACTCCCTCTCCTTCTCGCTACCGCCCTCGCTCCCCCAGCCCATCGGATCAGCCGGCGAAGTAGAGCTGGACGACCTCTATCGCCTCTTCCTGAGTGATAACGCCGGCGAAGTAATCGACCACCGCCGCAAGGGCCTCGTCTCTTTCTATCGCCTCGTTCTTGTTCACGTCGTAGGGACCCAAGTCCACGTCGGTTACGCTGATGACCACGGGGACGGTCGCGCTGACGCCCAATGAGTCCGTGGCAGTGACGGTCACCTCGTAGACGTTCTCGTCCGCCTCATAGTCCAGCGCCGTCCCGGCCCCAACCCTGATCTGCCCCGTGCCCGCGTCGATGGCGAACAGGGCCGCGTCGGCGCCGCCGAGCGCGTAGGTCAGCGCGCCGCCACTGGGGCTCGTTGCCGCCACCGGGGCGCCCACGACCTCGCCCGCGCCCGTGTTCTCCGCCACGCTTCGCTCGAACACACCATTGAGGGCGTCCGGGAACACCGGCCCGGTGTTCTCCTCGACGCGCCCTTCCGAGATCGCCTGTCTGCTCTTGTCCGGCCCGTGGCCGTCCTCATACGACGCCGTGACCCGCAGGTAGTAGCCCAGGTCAGCCTCTACCGGCGCGTAGGCGCTCGACTCCGCCCCGCCGATGGCCCTCCACGAGCTCGACCACGGGTTTCCGTCGCGCGAACGCTCCCACTTCCAGACCACCTCGCCCACCACCCCGTCCGGATCGGTCAGGCGGGCCGCGAAGGGGACACCGACGCGCGGCTGGGACGACAAGAGGGCGAGCGTCCCCGGTTCGCCCACGTTGACGACGGCGATGGTCACCGTGACCGCGGCGTCGACGGCCGTGTCGGGGTCGCCGTTGAAGTCCCTGCTGTCGCGCACCGACACGACCAGGGAGTAGGCGGCCTGCGTCTCGTAGTCGAGGGGGGCCTTGCTCCACAGCTGCCCCGTGGAAGAGTCGATCTCGAAGGCCCCGGCATCGTCCCCGCTCAGGGAGTAGGTCAGCGCGTCGCCGTCGGGATCCGAGGCCGCGACCGGCTCCTCGACGCCGCCGGACTCGGCGTCGCCCGTGCCCTCTTCCACCTCGATCTCTATCGTCACGCCGGGGAACCGGGGGACGGTATTGATCAGCACGGGGTCGCCGGTGACCGCGACCGCGCTCTTGCCCCGTCCGTGGCCGTCGGCATACGACGCCGTGACCCGCAGATAGCTGCTCAGGTCCCCGATGACCGGGGTGTAGACATCGGAAACGGCCCCGTCGACCTCGGTCCAGTCGGCTTGGTCGGTGGAGCGTTCCCACAGCCAGACGATGCCGGCGAGGCCGCCGTCGAGGTCGGTCAGCGTCGCGGTGAGCGCGACATCGACCTGGGGCTGGTGGGACAACAGCGCGACCTCGCCCGGCTCGTCCACGTTCTCGACATCGATGGTCACCATGACGGAGTCGTCCCGTGCGTCGCTGTCCCTGCCGGACGAGCTCTTGCCGTCGGCAACCGACACGATGATGGAGTAGGCGGCCTTGGCCTCGTAGTCCAGGGACGCTTTGGTGAGCAGCTGGCCGGTGGCGGGGTCGATGTCGAAGGACTCGGCGTCGACGCCGCGCAGGGAGTAGGTCAGCGTGTCGTCCTCGCGGTCCTTGGCGGCGACGGGCTCCCCGATGTCCGTCCCGGCGGGCGTGTTCTCGGCTATCAAGCGGTCCGTCGTGGAGCCGTCGGTGAACTCAGGCGACCGGTTCTGCGGCCCACCGCCGCCGCCGCCGCCGCCCCCACCGCCGCTGCTCGGCGGCGGCGCCACCGTGACCGTCACGGTCACGTCGGGGACCGTGGTGACGCCCGCGTAGCCGCTGACGGTGTGGCTGATCGTGGCCGATTGGCCAGCGGAACCCGCGGGCGCGCTGACCGTGATGCTCTGCGCGCTGTTCCATGCCGCAGGCATGAAGGTCAGGGTGGCCGGCTCGAACGTCACGTCCGGGTTGTCGGACGCCGGGGTGACGGTGACATCGCCGGTGGGTCGCGTGTTCAGCGTCACCCGGTACGTCGCGCTCCGGCCCTGCACCACGTTGAGATTCAGCGGAGAGAGGTTGACGCCCGGTCCGTCGTCGTCGATGTTCACCGTGGTCGTCGTGCCCGCGCTCACGCGGTCCGGCAGCGGCGTGCCGAACCCCAGCAACACGCTCTCCCCGTCGTCGTCAACCGAGTCCTGGGTCGCGCTGAAGGTGAAGGTCCGCTCCGTCTGTCCCCGGGTGAACCGCACGCTGGTAGGCGGCGCCGCGTAGTCGGGGTTGGTCCCGCCCGGCGGCGTCGCTCCGCCCTGCGCGGTCGCGGTCAGCGGAATCTGCACCTCGCGCTTGGGGTCCGCGTTCAGCCGCACCGTCACGGTCACGCTCCCGCCCTCGGCGACCGCGTACGACGACTCCGCGAAGCTCACGCTCACCTCCGGGTCGTCGTTGTCGGTGATGCTCACCGTGGTCTGCGTGGGGGCTACTGCGGTCACCGCGGTCGGCAGCGTGCCGAACGCTATTGTCACAGTCTCCCCGTCGTCGTCGTCCGCGTCGTCCGTCGCAGTGAAGGTGACCGTCTTCTCCGTATCACCGGTGGCGAACGTCACGCCCGTCGGCAGCGAGTAGTCGGATGTGGTTGCGCCGCTCTGCCCGGTCGCCGTCAGCGGGATGGTGAGCGTGCGCTCCGGGTCCTTGTTCAGCCGCACCGCTACGTCCACCGTCGCCCCCTCCGCCACTGTGTAGGAGCTCCGCACGAACGTCGCCGTCACCTCTACCGGGGGCTCCGTGGTGACGTTCTCGTTCATGAAGGCGTCCGCCTCCTTCCCGCTCAGGTCCTTGATGTTGTTCGTGCCCGGCTTGGTGTAGCTCACCGTCACCGTCTGCCCGGCCGTCACCGCATTCGCCAGCGTCAGCGTCACCACGCGGTCCGCGATCGACACGGCCATCGGGTTGACCCCTGATCCGCCGTCCACCGTCACCGTGAAGGCGGTGGCCGCCGGGGCCGTCGTGTTCAAGTCCTGGCTGAAGGTCAGCGTCAGCATGGTATCCATCGCCGACGCCATCACCAGGCTGGGCTTCATCGTGTCCACCTTGTGGGTCGAGAGCGCCCCCTGCGCGGCATTGACCAGGTCGGGAAGCCGGGGAATCAGCGCCCCCTTGGACGGTACGAAGATTGAGCCGCCATTGAGGCTGAGTGTGTCGGCGCCCCAGGAGATGCCGTCATGGTCATCTGAGTCCCCCGCCTCCACGGTGTACTCGAACGTCACTTCCATATCTTCCTCGATCTCCTGGCCCTCCGCCTGGCGGGTCGCGCCGCCCAACTCGAACTCGAGCAGCGGCCTCTCTTGCAGCGGCCCCTCTTCCAGGGTCATATACGTGTTGAACGTGGCGGTGAACTCAATCGTGTCATTGATGCCGTAGTACGCCCCGGTCGGCGAAGACGTCACCTCCACGGTGGTCAGCGCCAGCGGGTCGTCGTCCAGGATGGAGACCGTCGTGCGATTGTTCGGCACGTCTGTTTCGGTCAATGGAATATCGAGCGCCTCATCCGTGTTGTCCTGTCTGAAGTCCAGGTAGAGCACCTCGTTGGCCTCAACATCAGTGTCCTGTATGGTCTCCACAGTCGTGATGGCGGAGGTCTGCGTCATTCCTCCGCCGGGGGCGGGTTGCCAATCCCCGGGCTCGGCGTCCACGTACGGTTTGGTTCCCTCTTCCGGGAAGTCGGTGTAGTCATCGTGAGGATCCGCCCCCTCCGCCTCTGCATTCAAGAAGATTCTGAGATTGTCCCTGGGCGCCGCCAGCCCCGGCGCCAGGGTGAAGGTCACCATCGCGTTCACGCTATCGCCCTCATCTACCGTCCAGCTGGCCTGTGCGTGACGGACGGTGATGGGCACGCCCGACCCTGGCGTCTTGATCTGCACTGTGGCCGCATTGCCTGGCGAAATCGCCGGCGCGTAGTCCTGGCTCGGAGCCAACGTGTACGTCAGGTTGCCGTTCGTATTGCCGGGGTAGTCAAGAGTTCTAGTTTTCTCCGACGTCGTGTCGCCGGTTTCAATGGTGATTTCGTCCTGAACCAAATCGACGTAGTCGTCGGTCTCGGTCACGTCCAGGGTCACTAGCAGGTTGTCCGTCCCGGTATTTGAGCGCGTGACCCGGAGGACAGGAAGCGCGATCAGCGACGAGGCGTCGGGGTATACCGCCTCAACGCTCACCCGCGGAATCGTGCTGTTGTTGGTCACATCTTGGTCCGGGAACGTCTCCAGGTCGTTGCCGAGGACGTCCTCGATCACAGCGCCGGACGTGGGCTTCTCGTAGCTCACCTTGACGGCGGTGTCGTTGTGGGCAATGGGCGTGGCCAGCTTCAGCGTCACTGTGCTGCCCGCCACGATTACCGGGTCCACTCCGGCCAGCGGCGCCGGAGCCTCGCTGCCCCCGGCGGGCGTCGCCTTGACCGTGAATGCGGTCTCTGCCGGCACGGACGCCTCCTTCAGTGAGCCGCTGAAGGTCAGCGTCAGGGTCACGCCGTCGGCGGCCAGCACAGGAGTGGGTGGCGCCAGCGTGGGAGGTACACTGGCTTTGCCGTGGATGGTGATGCGGATCGCTTCGTCGTCGTCGTTCTCCGACCAGGAATTTGCCCCGCCTTTCGATTTGGATCTGTCCCGGATCGACCAGCCGGAAAGGGAGGAGGCATCCTCGCCGTTGCTCTCGGTGGAGTCGAGGACCACCGATTCTCCGCCGGGGGCCTTGAACACCACCGCGTAGTTGGCCCCGCTCGTTAGCGCGAGCACCGGGTCGGTCGGAGCGGTGAAGAACAGGGATCCCGCCGCAGAGGAGTCCGGCGCGGTAAGATCCGTACAGGTCGTGGTGGGGTTGCCGTTGCTGTCAGCGCCGCAGATCTGAAGGGCCAGGTCGTCACCCTCCGTATCCTCTGAAATCATCGTGACGCCGTGGACGATGTAGGGTCTCTCAATGCTTCCGACAGTGAAGGCTTGTGAGTGATCTGTGGTAATGGAGGTATCGGCATCGTTGCCCTGCCGAGCGTTGCTCACCAGCACGCGCGGATTGATCATGCCCTGGATGCGTATCCTGAAGGAATTTCTAGAGACGTTCCTCGCTCCGTCACGGCGAGCGAAATTTTCAATCGTCCAGTTGGGGTTCCCCGTCTCCTCATTCGACCCGGTCATTCCGAGCCTCGCATCGTCGCCATCGTCGCCTGATCCCTGGACGACCACGTGGTAGTCGGTGTCCGGATCCAGGGTGCTCCCGACAGGGGCGGTAAAGTCCACGATGCCCGGGGTCGATATGGCCGACCCTGGCGTTGCCGGGGGGCTGAGGGTGTAGAGCAGGGCATTGGCAGTGCCGTCGGAATTCGATGAGTAGATATGGAGGGTGAGCGTTTCCTCTCCGCTGAACTGGTTAGTCAGCAGGCCAATGCCGACCGTGCTCAGTGTGTAGCCTCCGGGGTCGTCCCCCGTGTGGAATCCTTGAGTGGCCAACAGGCCGGATGCGTTTCCAACTACATAGGAAGCACTCCATGGGATCTGCTCGGTGTTGCTGACGAGGACAACCTCCTGCACCGACTGGGCCTGGCCCACGCCCACATCGCCGGACAGGAACAGCGTGAACGCGCAGGCCAGCGCCAGCAGCACGAACGACGCGCGGCGCAGGCGGTGGCCCGAAACGGCCGCTGATCTCTCGACATGCGGCTTTCGCCCGTCTCCGGCATTGGGTCCCCGCGCCTTCCGACAGAGGTTGACCACATAGAAAAGTGGCGGCAAAACAGACCCCTTCCATCCCATTAGCTAGGCTTCTCAAAACTCTGGCATTCCCTTCGGCGTTCGGATAGATGAAAAGAGAAAATTTGGCCTTTCTCTTTTCATCGTTTCATTGATGATGTTTTGCCTATTCCAGTTAGTGCATTGTGCTCTAGTAGCGATCGGATATTTTGATGTAAGTTGTTGGTGTTTATGTCCGACAGATTGCATGGCTACAGGAGAGGGATTCGATCGAGAATGTCAGAGCGCATGCGAGTACGTGACCTTGAACCGGGAGCCTGGACTTGCTGAAGGTCGGCATAGACGCCGTGCAGAAGTGGGTGACTCCAGGCGCCCTGAGCGACCCGGACGTCGTACGGTATGCGGCAACGGTCTCAGTCTGGGGTCGCTGGTTCGTCTGGCTGCTCGGCCTCTTCCTGTTGGCCTACCGGCCAGCCTTCTGGTATCCCGAGGACGTCTTGCTCCTGGGCATCCCTGTGCTGCTGGCAGTGTTCAACGGCCTAGTCCACCATCGACTGCTGACGAACAGGCCGGTGACGTGGCGCTGGGTGCTCTTCCTCAGCGCCGCGGAGATCGTCATCATCACCGCCGGCGTCGTCGTCGACGGCGGATACACGAGCTTGATCTTCCTGGCGTACTATCCGTCCCTCGCCGTCTTTGCCGTGGTGTTCTCGTCGCATTGGCCCAGTCTCGCCTGGACGACGACGGCCGCCGTTTCGTACGCGGTCGCGTGCCTGAGGGTGGACTCCGGTCTGGACCTCGATGCGGGCAACGAGAAAGTATTGATGGCCAGGTTGGCGTTGATGTACACCATCGTGCTGGGCATCGGCCTCATCACCCGGTTCGAGCGCACCCGGTGGCAGACTGCGGTGTCAAGGGAGCGGCAGCTTCGGCAGGAACGCATCGAGCTCTCCCAGACGATTCACGACACGACCGCTCAGACCGCTTATATGATTGACTTGGGGATTCTCAGGATCAGGAAGCTGGCCGGCGAGTCGAACGAGGAATTGGTTGCCGCTCTGGATGCGACCTCCGACCTGTCACGGTCGGCCATGTGGGAGGTGAGGGGTCCCATCGACGCGGGCCACATAATGGAAGGCAGGGAGCTGGGGCGGGTCTTGTGGTCGCACTGCGCGACGTTTGAGAGGATTACAGGAGTCCATACCGGGATGTCGCAGTCGGGGACCGAGCCGCCTCTCGCCACGGAGACCCGGAGTCGTCTCTTCTCCATAGCGCACAACGCGCTGACCAACGCCTTCCTGCACGCCCGGCCTGGGAGCGTCGAGGTCAGGTTGAGCTTCGAGGCCAACCAGATCAGGCTGTCCGTCTCGGATGACGGCGTGGGCCTTCCCGACGACTACGCCGAACGCGGCCGGGGCTTCAATGGGATGAGGTCGGACGCTGAGCAGATGGGCGGAGCGCTCATCGTGGAGAGCGGCGAGGGTGGAGGCGGGACGACCATTGCTTGTGTGGTCCCCCATGGAGCGGGCCAAGGAGGAGGCTGAGATGTCAACAGCAGGTCGGATAAGGGTGATGGTGGTTGACGACCATCCCCTCATGCGGAACGGTTTGCGGGATGCGCTGGAAGAGTCGGGCCGCTTCGAGGTGGTGGGGCAGGCCGCGGACGGAGAGGAAGCGTTGGGGACCGTCGAAAATCTGAAACCGGAGGTCATCGTCATGGACGTGATCATGCCGAACAAGGACGGCATCGATGCCTGCCGGGAGATCATGGAGCTGCTGCCGGAGACGCGGGTGCTGATGCTGACGGCTTCGACCGAGGAGGATGCGGTGATCGAGGCGGTCGCCGCCGGGGCGACGGGCTACCTTCAGAAGTATTCACGGCCGGAGGAGTTGGTGGAGGCCGTTCTGGACGTGGCCGGGGGCAGGCTGCGCATTCCTGACAAGGCGGTCAGGATGGTCTTCGCAATGCTCCGCGGCCAGCTCAGGCTCGCCTCCCGTCTTCCTTTGGACAAGTTGACGGCGCTGGAGCGGGAGACTCTGACGCTGTTCGCCACGGGGAGGTCGTACACCGAGATCGCTGAGGCGAAGGGCAACACCACCGTGACCGTCCGGAACACCCTCTACCGCATACAGGACAAGCTGGGGATTAGGACGAAGCAGGAACTCGTCGTCTGGGCTGTGCGGAATGGCCTGGTGGACGACCTCGTGGTGAGTGTTGACTCCCAGTCAGCGCCGGAGGGGCAATGACCCACGGCCAGTCGCTGCGACGGGTCCGGGGCCAGATCAATCAACCGGCTCGGGTCCGGTGCGAGCCATCCTGAGGAGGCTGCGCCGCAAGCTCGGCGAGGACGCGAGCGCCCTCACCTACTTCCTCGCCAAAGGGCGCGTCGGCTATCGGATGCCGGAGGCGCAGGAGCACAGGAGGTGGTCTGGGCTCTGGGTTCGCGCTCAGGGCGACTGTTACCGGCTGTGTCCCGCCCTCACCGACCGTGTAGTTGGTGGCCCCGAACATCACCGTCGCCTGCGGCTCGTGGTCGTCGTTCCCGCTCACCGCGCGCTTGCCAGCGGCGTCCCGAAGGCGAGCAGCACGTCTTGTCGTCGTCGTCTTCCGTGTCGTCGGTTGCGTTGGAGTAATCGACTTCGACGTCTCCTCCGCGTTGAACGTCACGCTCGTCGGCACGGAGTATTCGGTGGAGGATGCCCCATCTTAGGACGTCGCCGTGAGGGGAATCGCGGAGATTCCAGGTCAACCTCAGTCCAGAGCAAGTGATTCCTAGTGACTCTCTGCACGGCCTTCGCTTCCGGCTCCCCCAACCTGACGATGGCCCGCGACATGCCGGACGACGTTGCCCGATGAGAGAAGATCAACGTCTACGATTCTTAGAGCCTCGATGCCACTCTCGGCGACCGTCACTCACACGTGCCAGCCCAACGCGCCGACTCCAAACAGGACAACCCTGAGTCCTCTGAAGATCGCCGCGTCTCGGCCAGCTCAGTGGCTGTCACTCAGCCCATCCGGCGTCTCCCCCGCGACACGTTCCGCCAAGCCCGTTGAAACAACCGGCGTGTAGGCCGCGCTTGTCGCGCCGGCGATGACGGTCCAGGAGCTCTTGTCCTGGGACTTTCTCCCACCTCCAGGTGAGGTTGGTCAGGGAGTAGGATGTTCGTCAGGCTGTAGGTCAGCTTGGCGCCGGCGTCGGGTTCTATCGCACCCGTCCCTTCATAGTTTCCGCTGGGACTTGTTAGGTTGTGCGTGTTCTCCGAGACTTCAAAGACTTCGACGGAGGCTTCACGGAACACCCGCGGTTCGTTCACGTCGGTCAGGTCGAGGGTAACGGCGATGGTGGCGTCCACCGCGGTGTCGGCGCTGTCGTCGTCGGCCTTGCTGTCGCTGACCGAGACGTCGACCTCGAGGAGTTTCTTGGTTTCGAGTCCTGAGATTCCTGGAAAAGAGGACCAGTATGCGCATCGCGTCGTTCGTAACGAAGGCAGTCCGTATCACCCGTGAACCGGGTCAGTTCGCCCCGCGTGAGGAAGGGGACTTCGTTACGCTGCGCCTGCGCACGGACGATGGCATCGAGGGCATCGCATACGCCGGTTTCATTTCGCCGCTGGCGACGAAGGCCCTGAAGGAGATGCTGGACGCGCTGGCAGCCGAGACGGTCGGCGCAGACCCGCACGCCGTGGAGGAGATCGGGCGGGGGCTGCTGGCGAAGGCGGGCGACGGGTCACCTGCGGGGATCGTGACGCGCGCCGTCTCCGCGATAGACGTGGCGCTCTGGGACATCCGCGGCAAGGCGCTGGATATGCCGGTCTGGAGGCTGCTTGGTGCGGGGTCAGGGGCGGTGCCAACGTATGCCAGTGGCCACCTCTGGCGGCGGGATGGACTCGATACGCTGGCGGAGGCTGCTGCCGAACTCGCCGGTCAGGGTTTCCGTGCGATGAAGCTCCGTCTGGGAGGTGAAACGTCGGCGAAGGCGGAAGTGGCGCGGCTGTGCGCGGTGCGGGAGGTGGTCGGAGAGGGAGTAGACGTGATGGTGGACATCAACCAGGGGTGGGACGTGAACCGCACTATCGCGGTGGGACGGAGTATGGCCGAGCACAACCTCTTCTGGCTGGAGGACCCCATCCACTTTCAGGCCTACACCGGGCTCGCGCGCATCGCCGAGGCGCTGGATACACCCATCGCTGTAGGCGAATACCACTACGGCATCGAGCCGTTCCGCCACATGCTGGAAGCCGGCTCCATCGACATTGTCATGGTACCTGCTGACCGTGGGGGGTATCACGCAGTGGATGAAGGTCGCACACCTCGCAAAGGCGTACAACCTTCCCGTGGTGACACACCTCACGACGGAGATCCTGGGGCACACGCTCGCCGCAGCGCCGAACGGGCTCTACGTGGAGCACATGCCGTGGGCGTTCCCGCTGTTCGAGGAGGTCCCGCAGGTAGACGCCGCGACGGGATGCCTCATGATGCCCGACGAACCGGGCCTCGGCCTCCGGTTCGATGAGGCCCGGCTCGCCGCCAGCGCGCTCTAGCAGGGTGATGAAGGACGTCTGAGGGGTATGGATGCGAAGGCGGATGGGAAGGCGGCTGAGTACGCTTGGCGCAGCACGAACGGGAGGCGGCCATGCGCGGCACAACCGACCAGCAGATCGAGAGCCTGGTGGCGCTCACTCCCAAGGACTTTGGGACGCTGCCGACCCGGGTGACCGCGGGGGCGACCCCTCCACAACCGCCTCCGTGATGGGGATGACCACCGTGCGTTTCGGGTCCGCTTCCAGATGGATAGGGCGAAGCGCCGGAACAGGAAGAGGCATGACAGAGCCGAGTGAGGGCGGGGGGCCACCGTATCCCTCTATCGTTCCTCCGTTCCTCCAGCTTGTCACGGGATACTTCTAGGGCCGAGGGCCCCGGTAGTTCACACTGCCCCTAGCCACATCTCGAAGATAGTTCTGTCTACCGTCAAAATAGGCCCACCAGACTTGACGAAATCAAGAACTTTCACGCTGAGGTTCCAGTTGGCCCTGTAGGGAAAAGGGAGACCTTCCACAGCGAACTCAGGCGGCCGCCCAGCCTCCAGACAAGGCCTCCGCCTGTTCAAGCACCGTCTGCGTGGCCTTCTCTTGTTTGTCCGGTGGGTAGCCGTGCTTCCGCAGGATGCGCTTGACCATCGCCCGGAGCTTGGCGCGGACGTTCTCCCGCAGCGTCCAGTCGATAGTGACGTTGTTCCGCACGGTGTCGACCAGTTCACGGGCGATATCACGGAGTGTATCGTCGCCGAGCCCCTGCACCGCACTGTCGTTGGTCTCCAGCGCGTCGTAGAAGGCCAACTCTTCATCGCTCAGGCCCAGTTGCTCGCCGCGGGCGTTGGCCTCCCGCATCTCCTTCGCTAGCTGGATCAACTCCTCGATGACCTGCGCCGCCTCTATAGCCCGGTTCTGGTATCGGCGTAGGGTTTGCTCCAGCATCTCGGCGAAGGAGCGAGCCTGTACCACGTTCTTGCGACGGCGGGCGGACATTTCCCCTTTGAGCAGCTTCTGTAGCAGCTCGACGGCGAGGTTGCGTTGAGGCATTCCCTGCACTTCGGCCAAGAACTCGTCGGAGAGCACCGAGATGTCCGGCTTGTCCAGCCCCGCGGCTGCGAAGATGTCCAGCACACCCTCGGATGCCACTGCCCGGGAGATGATCTGCCGCACGGCCAGGTACAGATCCTCCTCGGGACGCGCCTCGCCCGTTGCCCGCTTGGACAGCGCCGCCCTCACCGCCTGGAAGAATCCCACGTCGTCCCGAATGCGAAACGTCTCCGGGTGCGGTACGGCTAGGGCAAAGGCTTGCGACAGCTCGCGTACGACGTTCAGGCAGCGTTCCTTGCCGTCCTCTTGGGCTAGGACGTGCTCTTGAGCGGGCGGCAGCAGTCCCAACCGTTCCTGCGCATTACCTGTCGTCCACATAGACCAGTCGAATCCGTGGAACAGGGCGCAGCAAACCTCGTACTTTTCCAGCATGACCGCCACCGCTTCGTACTGATCCAGCGCCGTCCGCCCCGTACCCCCGCTCTCGGTGTAGGTGGCAAGCGCCTGCTTCAGGTCCTGGGCCAGACCGAGGTAGTCCACGACGAGGCCGCCTGGCTTGTCCTTGAACACGCGATTCACCTGGGCGATGGCCTGCATCAGCCCGTGGCCACGCATCGGCTTGTCCACATACATGGTGTGCAGGCTCGGCGCGTCGAACCCTGTGAGCCACATGTCCCGCACCAACACGATTTGCAGAGGATCACTGGGGGCACGGAACCGCTGGGCCAGCGCCTCCCGCCGGGCCTTGTTCCTGATGTGCGGCTGCCAATCCAGAGGGTCCGAAGCGGAGCCGGTCATCACCACCTTGACGCTTCCCTTGTCGTCATCGTCGTTGTGCCAGCCGGGGCGCAGCCGAACCAGCTCCCGGTAGAGGTCGATGCAGATGCGCCGGCTCATGCAGACGACCATCGCCTTGCCATCAAGGGCTTCGAGCCGCTGCTCGAAGTGGGCCACGATGTCCTCGGCGATCTGCTTGACCCGCTTCTCCGAGCCGACGACGGCCTCCAACTGCGCCCATTTGGTCTTGAGCCTCTCCCTGCGCTCGCCCTCCTCGCCCTCGGTGGCCTCCTCGAAGTCCGGGTCTATGCGCGGCCGCTCGTGCTCGTCTAGGGCAAGCTTTGCCAGACGACTCTCGTAGTAGATGGGCACCGTGGCCCCGTCCTCGACGGAACGTTGGATGTCGTAGATGCTGATGTAGTCCCCGAACACAGCGCGGGTGTTGGCGTCCTGAAGCTCGATGGGCGTCCCCGTGAAACCTACGAAGGAGGCATTGGGCAGGGCGTCCCGCATGTGGCGGGCGTAGCCGTCGATGAAGTCATACTGGCTGCGGTGGGCCTCGTCGGCGATGACCACGATGTTCCGCCTCTCCGATAGCGAAGGGTGCATGTCGCCCTTCTCTTCGGGGAAGAACTTCTGGATGGTGGTGAAGACCACGCCTCCGGCGTTCACGGACAGCTTGTTGCGCAGGTCGGACCGGCTCTCGGCTTGTGCTGGAGGCTGCCGCAGAAGGTCCTGGCAGCGAGAGAAGGTGCCGAAAAGCTGGTCATCCAGGTCGTTGCGGTCGGTGAGGACCACGACGGTCGGGTTCTCCATCACAGGCTCGCGGACGATGGCGCCGGCGTAGAAGGCCATGGTCAGGCTCTTGCCGGATCCCTGAGTGTGCCACACCACCCCAATGCGACGGTCGCCAAGCTCTCCGCCGGGTTTGCGGCCCGCTTCGTACCGGCCGCCCGCCTCGGCGACTCGGACTTCAGCGCGTTGCAGCTTCGCCGCCCGCAGGGTCTCATCCACCGCAACTTTGACGGCGTGGAACTGGTGATACCCTGCCATCTTCTTGACCAGCGAACTGCTGCCATCGTCGTCGAATACGATGAAGTCGCGGACCATCGAGAGGAAGCAACTCGGCTCAAAGACGCCCTCCAGCATCACCTGTAGCTCGGTCAGGTGTGGATCGGCCGAGCCCTCGCCGGTGATGGTGCGCCAGGGCTTGAACCACTCCCGACCGGAGGTCAGCGCGCCGATACGGGCCTCAGTGCCATCTGAGACCATGAGCGCCTCGTTCATTGAGAACAGGGTTGGCAGTTCCGCCTTGTAGGTCTGGAACTGCTGCCAGGCCGTCCAGATGGTGGCGTCCTCGTCCGCAGGGTTCTTCAGCTCGATGACGCCTAATGGCAGCCCGTTGACGAACAGCGCGATGTCCGGCCTACGGGTGTTCCTGTTCTCGGTGACGGTGAACTGGTTGACTGCCAGCAAGTCGTTGTTGGTGGGGTTGTCGAAGTCGATGATGTTCACCTGCGCCCCGCGAATCGTGCCGCCATCCGTCCTGTGCTCCACCGTCACGCCATCTACAAGCATTCGGTGGAAGGCACGGTTGCGGGCTTCGAGGGTCGCGCCTTCGGAGCGGGTAAGCTTGCGGAAGGCGTCGTCCAGCGCCGACAGGGGGCAGGCTGGGGTTCAACTCGGCGAGGGAATCCTGCACCCGACGCTCCAGCACCACCTGCCCATAGTCGGTGCGCTCGGCGTTGGGCGTGCCTGGCGCGATGTCCGGGCCGTGGGCCACCTTCCAGCCCAGGGCAGAAAGCCAGTCAAGGGCAGCCTGTTCAACGTCGGCTTCGGTGATGGTGGTCATTTCGTCCAGTCCACAACTCCAGCGATTGCCGAAATAATCATAACTGCCAAGACCATGTGTAGCACGGCAAACAGGATGGGTATCCAACGTTCTATGGTCGTCACTGCCCGATAGGTCTTTCCCTTCCCCTCCTGCGCCAAATGCCACTCATACTTGTACAACGCCGCCGGCAAGTGCTGCTCGAGCTCGTGAATCACCTTGAACTTGATGCGGTTCAGGTCGGCGTGGGACTTGATGATCAGATACCAGAGCAATGAGACGGGAATCCCTATAACAGGGATAAGCAGAGTCCAGTAACCTTGGCCGAAGTTTGCCGACTGTACTCCGTAAAGCGCAACAAGCGCGGCGTTGAGGGTCAGCAGATAGCGATTTGATGTGACACGCCGTGCACTGACGTTCTCGGCAGATTGCACGTAGAGCTTGTACTGCTCCAAGAGGTCTGAGCCAAAGGAGTCACCGTAGGACGCTTTGTCTTGCTGAAGCAAGTTCTTGCCAAACTGCTCCTCCATTAGCCTATCCTGCGCCTGCAATGAGATTCCTCAGGTTCTCCCAGGTCCAGTTGTGTATCTCGTCGCTCCGTAGTACGTTCCTGGGCTTCGTACAAGTTTTCCTCCTGCGTCCCTTCAACAGAAAGTAGGGCTTGCCCTCTTCCTGAGCGATGCTGACCTCCCCTGCTACTCCGGCCGCATCATGCGTATGTTCACCGCAAATCACAATCATCAGGTCAACCCGGCGTATGCGGTCACGAACTTCGTTTCTCCAATTCTGGTCTATCGTCGCCCTGATAGACCTATCTGCGATGCTGAACGGCGATTCAGGCTTTTGGGCTTGTGCGACTAAATTACCACGAAGATCGTTATCATGGTCGTAGTCAAAGCTGATGAATACACTCTTCGTTGCCATCAGACCCACCTATTCCGGTTGCCAACATCGGGAGCCCACTGATATTGGGCCACTGAATTCTTGACCTTTTGACTCCCAACCCATAATGCTAGACCCGCCAGACCTGCCACAAGAAGCCACGGCGATAAGGATTCAAGAAGACTTTCACATTCTATCTGTTTCCTCAAGTTATCCCACGTCCATTCGTGAATCTCGTCGTCGTTACGTGCCGTCGTGGGTTTGGCGCATACTCTGTCCTTGTGTCCTCGAAGCAGGAAATATGCCTTGCCTTCCTCTTGGGCAATTCTGACTTCGATTGCAACCCCTTCCGCTGTATGGGTGCGCTCTCCACAGATTACGATTACCAAGTCTGCGCTACGTATCCGGTTCCGCACTTGCTTTTCCCAGTCGCCGCGCAAGTGTGTTCTTACTGACGCATCAACAATTTCGAACGGCGAGTTCGGATACTTTGCCTGGCCCACTAGTGCATTGCGGAGGTCATCGTCGTGATCGAAGTCAAAGCTGATGAATGCGCGTTTAGCGGTCATTGTTCAATCATTCCCACCTGTCTAGATTACGTTATCCTCTACTTGCTACCACCTGCCCAAGCAACAACGCATCCCGTAGTCGCGCTCGGCGTTGGGCGTGTCAAGCGCGATGTCGGGGCCGTGGGCCACCTGCCAGCCGAGGGCGGACAGCCAGTCTAGGGCAGCCTGCTCAACGTTGGCTTCGGTGATCGTGATCATAGTCAAGGCTGAACACCATGTGCCCACGGGACCGGTTCCGTGGCTCCTGCCCGCTGAACGTCCGTTAGACGAGAGGCATATTCCCCCGTGTACTTGAACATCTTTAGGAGCAAAAGCTCTACGTACCACAAGCCTAGTTGTTTAGCTTCGTGGTAAGCGTCGATGGAAGGTAGCCCTAATTTGGCATTTGAATGAACAATCGAATTCCGAATCTCAGCCAATGCGTGTGGGCCATGTTTGAAGTTATGATGTTTGGCCATTGCAATCAGTTCACTACAGTGGGCAGGAATCTGAGGATCGATTCCTTGTTTTTGTAGCATGTTCGCTATGCGTTGTCCGATGGGTTCTCCCTTGCCCTTTCCATTTGGCATCAATGTAGTAAGCACTTCAAGTACAGTTTGATTCAGAACGATGCTCAGGTCGAGTGCTTCAGCTTCGTTACTGTAGACATACCAACCTAGAACCCTATCCAAGTGCTTGCTTGAATTGCGATACTTCAGCCAAAAATGCTCAAATGTCTTAGAGAGGGCGGCTCTGATAGTAATATCAGCCCACGAGCGATGGCGTTGCCATGGCGAGACATGGTAGGAACCCCATTGCTTCCAGGCTTCATTGCCCTCACTATCGAATCCTACAACGTTGGTTATGCCGCATTGGGTTCCACAGACGAACGAGAGAAAATGCCCCAATCCTCCAAGGAAGGCTTGAGCATCGTCTTCGGAGAAGCCTTTCACATCGGAACGCTGGATCGCGCCACTGTGCGTGACAGCAAATCCCCCGTCAGATCTGAGAGCTTTCTCCAATTCCCCAAGTCTCGGTACTGGGTCGATTCTCACGTGCCACGGTGGAGCCTGTAGAGCCAAAGGCCAATGGAACAGGTCCCTGGTGATGTTCAGTACATCATATTGCAGGCTGACCATGGGTTTGCCTGTGTTCAGGACGACATTGGGACTCTGTTCGAGATGCAGTACAGCATCGTCCTGATGAAGTAGCCAAGACGAAGGGACCACCCTTGTCTGTGTGCCGTTTTCCAATTGTATTGTTGAAGGCCCTTCAGACATCAGTGGGAAAGTCGATACGGTTTGTTCTGTTGATCCGGGAGTGCTCTGAGAGATCGGTTGCGGGTCTCTCTGAACATTTGCAATCTCGACGACTACTTGTGGACGAGGCCAGAGGCGTTGGAATACCCTTGCCGAAGCAGAGACAAGCCTTCCGTCAATGGTGAATTGAACCTGCAATTCATCAAGGAGAATGGGTTGATTAGGGTCAGACATAAGAGAGCCTACTAGCCTTCAATTCCTGACTGTCTTCTATTTCCACTTCCCCCGACACCAACCCCGGCAGTAACGCATCCTGTTGAGTCGTGAGGGATCGGGACTCGACTTCCAGATGGCGACGGCGAGAGAAGATAGCACTGGCGTAGTCATTGAATGCATCTACGACGTGTTTGCCGGGCATGAGCTGCTTATTCATATACGCCAAGTTTCGGTTCAACCCCGGCACTGCCGAATCAGCCGAAACAGACGGAAGGTCTTGGTTGGTTAAAGCGAAAAATAGGAATGGCAGCCCTCCGTTGTCATCTCTTGGGATGACATAGAACGTCGTGTCGATTGGGACGAAGTCACTATGCGCCCAAGTGACAACGCCTGGATTGCCCTTCCTCCCGACAACGATGCCTGGACCAGCTACCAGTCCTTCGTCATGCCAGCCTATTTGTCCGTTAGAGCCATACACGGGAATTGGTCCGCCCTTCCGATCGGTTGCTCTCAGAGCCTTGCCATAGGCCAGGTCGATAAGCTCGCCCAGCTCCTTTACTCTCCACCCCTCCGGCACCTCCCCAAGCTCCGAGTCCACGAGGCGGTCGGGGAACAGGTCGTAGTGCTCGGCGGAGAGGCCGGGGAGGGACTCCCCCCGACGCCAGCGACCCTCCATCTTGGCGCGAACCGGTTCAAAGCTCACGAACCACGACTTGAACAGCGCCCGCGCCATCGCCTCCAGCGTCTCGCTCATCCGGCGGTTCAGCTCGATCTTGTCGTCCAGCGTACCGAGCACGTGGGCGATGGCGCGCTGCTCGGCTTCATCGGGGACTCGCACCAGACAAGCGTGTGCGTTATCGCGATTGAGTCCCGGCACTGCGCTGTCAGAGTTCATTTCCTGAAGCGGCAGGACTTTAAGGGCGTAGTACCTGAACTTCAGCAGGTCAGGGTCGTCGCCTGTGATGAAGAAAGTCGTGTCAATAGGCCAGCAGGGAATAGGGGAGTAGTGGACAGCGCCAACGGTTCCCTTACGCCCTATGACGATAGTTGGCCCAACAGTCAGCGGCGTATCGTGGAAACCGATGATGCCATTAGAGCCGATGACCGGCACATCGCCGGACGGAATCCTGTCGTCGGTGCGGAGCCCCTTGCCGTAGGTAAAGGGCGTGAACTCTCCAAGCGTTACCTCGCGCCATGCACTACCCACCCTTCCTGGGGTGGGTAGTGACGGCAGAGCCACCTTTTGCCTCTCCACAATCTGCTTGAAAGCATGGCTGACAGTATGGAGGTCCACGACGTCAACCGTGTAGGGAAGGGTTGAGTCCTCGAATGCGTCCTTCAGCGCCCCCAACAACTTGTGGCTGAGCTTGTTTTCACCCTCTAAGGCTAAGTCAAGGTCTGAAGAGTCCTTCGTAGTCCAGTTGGCGCGGCTGCCGAACACCCACACCTTGACATCCACAGGCAGATGCTCATGCAGGATGCCCCACACGATTTCGAGGTGGTCCGGCCTGATGTCTACAGGGCTAGTCGAGGAGTTCATTCCTTGCCTGCAACTCCCTTAGAAGATGACGCACTTCTTCCAGGAACTCCGGGATGCCTCGAAAGACTCTTTCGGCTCTCTCCTCGTTGTAAGTGTGACTGGTAATCCCTCGGCTGGCCCTGTACCGCATCCAAGCCTCGAGCTCGGAGCGCAACAGCCCCTGTTGCCCCGCCCTTCTGATCAAGTCCTGGAAGGAAAGCTCGTCAATCTCCGCAGGATTGGCTGAGACTTGCTCCAAGTACCGCTTTATCATCCCGACGCTGAGTTCATACGTGAACTCGAACGCTTGGATCGCCCCAGCCCTCATCTGGTTCCGAATCTGCGGGAACTCGCGCACGATGTCGGAATCATATTGGACCAGCCCGTCCTCAAGCTGGGCAACGGCGTCTTCGAGCGGCGACAAATCGAGCTTCATCAGCCTCTCCTATCTCCCAAACCCCAGCCGCGCCAGGTTCGCCTCGATTTCCGCGTCCAGCCGCTGCGCCTCGGCCTGCTGCTCTCGCCACTGAGCGGTGAGGCGGGCCATCTTCTCCTCGAAGGGTTCGCCGTCGTCCTCCTGAGGCGCCGCGCCTACATAGCGGCCGGGGGTCAGCACGTGGCCGTGCTTGCGTATTTCCTCCATCGACACGCTCTTGCAGAAGCCGGGAACGTCGGCGTAGTCGTCCAAGCCATCCGCGCCGCGCCAGGCGTGGTAAGCATCGGCGATGCGGGAGAGGTCACCGTCGGTCAGCTCCCGGTGGGTGCGATCAACCATTCGGCCCATCTTGCGGGCGTCGATGAACAGCACCTCGCCCCGCCGGTCCCGGTGTTTGCCGCCTCTGCGGTCCCTGGACAGAAACCAGAGGCAGACGGGTATCTGCGTGGAGTAGAAGAGTTGGCCGGGCAGGGCCACCATGCAGTCCACGAGGTCCGCGTCGATGAGGTTCTTGCGTATCTCCCCCTCGCCTGACTGGTTCGACGACATGGAGCCGTTGGCAAGGACGAAGCCGGCAGCGCCGCGCGGCGACAGGTGGTGGGCCATGTGCTGCACCCAGGCGAAGTTGGCGTTGCCCGTGGGCGGGACGCCGTACTCCCATCGCTTGTCGTCCCGCAGCCGATCGCCGCCCCAGTCGGAGACGTTGAAGGGGGGATTGGCAAGGATGTAGTCGGCGCGAAGATCGGGATGGCGGTCATTGTGAAAGCTGTCGCCGTGGGCGATGTTGCCCTCTATCCCGCGAAGCGCAAGGTTCATCCTGGCCAGCTTCCAGGTGGTGTGGTTGGACTCCTGACCCCAGATGGAGATGTCGCCACGCGCCCTGCCGCCGTTGCCGTTCCCGCTAACGTGGGCATTGATGAACTCCATCGACTGGACGAACATGCCGGATGAGCCGCAGCATGGATCGTAGACGCGGCCCTGGTAGGGTTCCAGCATCTCCACCAAGAGCTTGACGACGCAGCGTGGAGTGTAGAACTCGCCGCCCTTCTTGCCCTCGGCGCTGGCGAACTGGGAGAGGAAGTACTCGTACACCCGGCCCAGCACGTCTTTGGAGCGGGCTTCTGCGTCTCCAACCTGGATGTTGGTGATCAGGTCGATGAGCTGGCCCAGACGGGTCTTGTCCAGGGCGGGGCGGGCGTAGTCCTTTGGCAGAACGTCCTTGAGCGCCGGGTTGTCCCGCTCGATGGCAGTCATGGCGTCGTCAACCAACTTGCCGATGGTCGACTGCCGCGCCTGCGCCTTGAGGTGAGGCCAACGAGCCTCCGTCGGCACCCAGAAGATGTTCTCGCCGCGGTACTCGTCCATGTCTTCGGGGTCATACCCTTCTTCGGCCCTCGACTCCAACCAGGCGTGCAACTCCTGAAAGGCGTCGGAGATGTACTTGAGGAAGATGAGGCCGAGGACGACGTGCTTGTACTCGGCGGCGTCCATGCTGCCCCGCAGCGCGTCGGCCATCTGCCAGAGCGTGGCCTCGTAGCCTGTCAGAGCGCCGCTGCTCGATTCGGCGTCCACGCCGGAGGCCGTCTGTCTCCGTGGCACAGTCGTCATGATGCCTCACCACTTGGTTTGCTCTTGGAACGCCACCTGTCTACTTCGCGCAGGGCGTTCTTGCCTCCCGGTCCGTAGCCGTGCTGGACCAGGAAGCCGGGGACGCCGCCGTACTCGACAGAGATCACCGCAGATTCGGCGGTCTTGTCGTGGCCAGGCAGGAAGAATGAGCCGATCGCTGTCTCCGCGCCGCAGCCGCACCAGCACTCGCCGGTCGGCAGCAGGCGTTTCGTTGAAACCATTCTCATATCTCCCGAAACGAGACTATTGGAATGCCCTTGGACACTGTCCAAGGATACGTTCCTAGGTGCCTCCGAGTCAATGCGGAATGGGGAGTTTGATGCCCCACATCCATCCTGATGGCCGTGCTCGGGGGCGCTACAACCTATCTCCCAGCCCATCGCAGCCGCTCTAACCAGCAACCCTTTTGCCCTCACCACAAGATTGGACTCGACACAATGGCTTGCAAGGCATTACATACCCCGGGTTTTCCGTTCACAATGGGATGTTGGGTAACTGCTTACTAAAGCAATGCGCGACTCTGGCACAGATGGGAACGAGGACCTCTAATATGGCTGCGTCCGACCGACAGATGCTTGACTCCCTCAGCCGGACGCCATTCGTTGATTCGGCGGAGCTGGCGGGCATCCTGGGCGAGCCGCACGCGACAGTTCACCGAACCCTGGCGGACCTGCTGGCGGACGGCATCGTGGCGAGGGTGAGCCACGGCACCGCCCACCTGCCGTCGAGCCAGAGATACTACCTGACGGCCCAAGGCATCAGAGAGATTGCCGGGTTCCTCGGCTTCGATACGCTCTCGGACTTCGTGCGAGCCTACCCCGTGTCCAGGGAGTGGCTGACGCTGCTCATCCGTCGGATGGACGCCGTGGCCAGCGTCTACCGACTCGCCGCCACCATGTCCCCCGGCATCGACGGGCTCCGCTCCAGCGTGGAGTTCCACCGCAGGGGCCGCTTCGACGCCGCCATCACCCTGCACGACGGCCGCAGCTTCGGCGTGGTGCGCCAGGGCCTTGCCCTGCGGCGGCGGTCTCTCTACGACCGGCTGAGGGCCATCGCGCAGTACGGCCACGGGCACCGTCCCGACACCGTGCTGATCCTTGTTCCCAGCGCATGGGAGCTGCGGCGGACGGCGAGGTTCTGCATCAACAACGATCTCCGCGACTGCTTCATCGCCGTGGAGTCCAGGGAGTCCCTCGAGAGACGGGGCCTTCGCATCTGGTGCGAACCCACGGGCCTGTTCGGACTCTCGCACTCTACACTGGTGACGGTCAGCTCCCACGGCAGCCCCGGCGGAAGGCGTTCCACCGCATCACCGGAGCGGAAGCGGGCGTCGCTGCCCCGTCCCGAGCGGATGGCGCAGTCTGCGCCGGCCTTCGGCGTCAGCCCTGCGGAGAAGCGGACGCTCGACCTAATCACCGACCACCCGATGATCCCCCGCGAGCACCTGGCCCCGTGGCTCGGCGTCTCCGAGGGACGGGTCAGCCAGATGATGCGCAGCCTCGTCGATACGTGGGGCCTGGTCGAACGCCGGGGCAAACGGGGCAACGTTCGCTACACCCTGTCCGCCGAGGGCATCCGCTACGTCACCCACCGGGACCGGGCAGAGCTTCCGACCACGCGGGGCATATGGAGCACGGCCCTCACCACCGACAAACAGGGCCGGAGACGGCACGCGGGACACCGCATCGAGACGTGGGCGAGGCAGACGAAGCACGCCGACGGCATCACGTGGTTCCTCTCGAAGCTCCAAGCCGAGGCCAGGGCCGACCCCGACAGCGAGTTGGAGTGGTCCGTCCCCACCTCCAGGTCCGACCGAACCTACAACTGGGGGGATTCGGCCATCGCCCCCGACGCCGTGGGGCGGATGACCGCCCAGGGCCTTCGGATACCGTTCTACTTCGAGCACGAGCTTCGCGCCCGTCACCCCAGGGGAGTCATTGCCCGCCTGAGACCCTACACGCGCTACTACCATTCCAACGAGCCGGGGGAGGACCAGCCGCCGTACCCCGTCACCCTCTTCGTCGTTGATACCGAGGAGGTGGAGTCAACTTACGTGCGCACCGCTGCCCGGATGAGCCGAATGTCGCTGCCCATCTTCGTGTCCTGCGTGCCCGTCCTGTCACACACGGGGATACTGGGAAGATCATGGCGTCCACTGTGGGAACCGGAGTCCCCCCGACTGGCGTTGTCCGGGCTGAGAGCCTACCACTGGGACAGTCTCTACCACCGGATGCGTCATCGTCCTGTAGGGGGGAATAGATAGCGCCGATGCGTCGCTATCTCCCCTCTATGCTGGCTGGGGGGTGCAAAACGGGACATCTTGTCCTGTGGCCGAGGGTTTGAGAGGCCGCGAACCGCCCGATTTGCCCCTGTTTTAGCTACGAAACGGGCTTCCAGGCTCTCTGACCGGTCAGCGTCTGAAAATGCAAAAGAGTGGGAAGTCATGCTAAACTAAATCGCCCCTTCGACGACGGCTTGATTGCACTTTTGCAACCCTGACGTGTCATCCGAAAGTGAGGGAATTAGCTATGGCTGAACCTGTCCGGCGCGTCCACAGAGCTGATCGGGGCGGGATTTGGCGTGCCGGCGGCGTCCGTGGCCCAGTTTGGCCCATCGGTTTTGGCGGGAAACGATGTGGGGGTGGACGACACGAATTTGGGGGCCGGGTAGAAATGGACATCCTGGGCCAGCCAGCTAGGGGTATGCGCCACATTTGGAGGAAACTGGCTGGGACGAGTGAACACTTTGAGTAAAAGGCTGGTTCCGGCGAAAAATGGCTGAAATTGCAAAAGCGGGCCACCCCTATAGAGGATGGAAATGAGTGACGGACGGGCATCGAGGGCCGACGACAACCGGCCAGACCTCAAGTGGGTCGTGGAGTGGCTGGTCGAGCGGGAGGGACAGCGCAAGGCGGCGGCCCTGCTGGGCGTGAACCGAAAGACGGTGGCGCTGGCCCTGCGCCGGGAGCGGTTGACGGGCAGGATGACCCTCGCCGTCCAGAGGCTCATGGCCAACCTGGACGACCCGGAGTGGGAGAGGACGACGCCGGTGGACAGGTTGGAGGCGAGGATAAGGGTGGCGCTTGAAGCGGTGCACGAGCTGGCGGCGCTGGTGGAGCATCTGACTGGGCGCGTGGCGGTCTTGGAGGCGGCACAGAAGGCCGAAGACGACGACGCGGGCCGGGAATCGGCGGATGTGCCCGAGGCCGGGGGTCGGGGCCTGCGTCTGTTCGACTGGAGGCGGAGGCGTCAGTCGAAGGGCGAGGAAAAGAGCGATGGATGAGCAGGCCCGCTGGGTGACGAAGGCGGAGGCTCTGCGGGAGTTGGAGGTCTCCATCTCAACCCTGGACCGGATGATACGGAAGGGGGAGATCGAGGTCCGCAGGGAGGGCCGCCGGGTCTACGTGCGGCTGGAGGGGCCGGAATACGTGAGCGACGACGAGCTGCTGCGCCGTGCCCTTGCCCGGGAGGACAAGCTTCAGCGGACCGTGTGGGAGCTGGATGGGCGAGCGTCAGAGTTGGAGCGGGAGAGGGACGAGGCCAAGGAGTCCGCTTCCGCCAGCCGTCAGGCGTATGAGGAGCTGGAGGAGGCGTACCGCAAGGAGCTGGCAGTCCACGGGAGGACGAGACGCTTCACTATCAGGATCGGCTTGGCCGTGGTCGCGCTGCTCGTCATCTGCGGTCTGCTCACGTGGCGGCTGCTGGCGTAGCCAATTAGTCTAATGGCAATCATAAACATAGGCATTGTCATACTCATGGGGTTGCTGATCTTGTCTGTCAGCAGTGGCCTATTGAAACCTGAGCCCATAGCACCACGGGCATTGATCTTGAGTGCTTGGAACTATCTGAAATCTGGCCCTGTCTCTTTGGCTTTTGCCATACTGATCGTCGCCGTCGAAGTGGCTGTTGTTGCTACTGGGACTAAGGAGCAGCTTAGATCGGAATTCGGACTGCCCAACGACAACGCTTGGGCCTATTTCGTATACGCCTTTCTACACCACGACATCACGCACCTTCTGGAGAACGCAGGAGCGCTGTTGATATGCGGGGGAATTATCGAGGGGAGGATGAAAAGCCGATGGCTTTTGGTTTTGGCAGCTTTGTTTATACCTCTGGGGGGCTACCTTGCTACATTGACCGCTCCGGTGTTCATTGATTCTCCCTGGACTGGCGATCTTCCTTCCGTGGGGTTTAGCATTGTCGATTACGCCGTTCTTGCCCTATGTTCATTCTTCGTCATTGACTTTGTCCTGAAGGAGCGATTTTTCAGGTTAGCTTCTGAGAGGCGAAAGAGGCTGTTAGGTACAGCGATAGTAACGCTGTACCTCTTGTGCTCTTTCATCTCCGGCGTCAGCGATGGCCCTGGGGAATCAATCTTGGGGCATTCCATTGGAATAGCACTAGGAACAGTAGCGAGAGGGACTTGGTGGGTTGTGCATCGCCCGCGCCCACCTTCGGCGTCAGGCATGTCGGTTCTATAGGTTGCCTGCCGGGAGTCCCTTGACAACTGGGCAGGGGATCATTGATGATGTAGAGTAAGACAGTTTATGACCAACAGGCTCATCAACAGGAACACCAAGACGATCACCTTCTCCCTGCCCCCTGAGATGGCCGAGCAGGTGCAGGACGTGATGCGCGACGAGGGCCGCACCATGAGCGAGCTCATTCGGGAGGCCCTTCGCAACTACATGGAGGAGCGGGAGTGGCTGCGGACCATCCGGTACGAGAGGCTCCGCGCTCGCCATGCCGAACAGGAAGATTCACAGGGAGATTGAAGGAGGACATTATGAAGAAGCACCTACAGCCACTCACACCGGCGGCGCTCTACGCCAGGGTATCCAGCGACCGGCAGGACGTGGACCTGTCCGTGTCCGCCCAACTGCGGGCGCTCAAGGAGTACGCCAGGGCCAACGGCTACTCCGTGGCCCGCGAGTACGTGGACGCGGCCGAGAGCGGCCGCGTCGCAGACCGGCCTCAGTTCAGGGAGATGATCGAGGAGGGCTCCAAGCCCAAGGCCCCCTTCGACGTGATTCTCGTCTGGAAGTTTTCGAGATTCACCCGCAAGCGGGAGCACGCCGTCGCCTTCAAATCCCAGCTGCGGCGCAAGGGCATCCGCGTGGTGTCCATCACCGAGCAGGCCGAGGACAACGCCACCGGCAGGCTGCTTGAGGGCATCATCGAGAGCGTGGACGAATATTACAGCGAGAATCTTGCCCAGGAGGTCGTCCGGGGGATGCGGGAGGCCGCGTTGCGGGGCTTCTTCCTCGGCTCGAAGGCCCCCTTCGGCTACAGGAAGGTCAAGGTCAGCGACGGAGCGAAGGAGCGCCCCACCCTTGAGGTTGACCCGGCCACCGCCCCGGTGGTGAAGGAGATATTCGAGAAGTCCCTGCGGGGCAGCGGCCTCAAGGAGCTATGCAAGGAGCTGAACGAGAGGGGCGTCACCAACCGGGGCAAGCGGTGGAACAAGGGCGGACTCCACTACGTGCTGAGAAACGAGGCGTATACCGGCACAGCCGTATGGGGCCGGATATCGAAGGGAGAGAAGGCCCAGGACCCTGTAAGGGTTGAGGGAGCCTGGCCCGCGCTGGTGACGAGGGAGTTGTTCGATAACGTGCAGCAGGCGATGAGCGACCGAGCCCCGAAGGTGCAGAGGCCCGCCAGGGTGGGCAGCCCGTACCTTCTGAGCGGCCTCCTGAGCTGCGGGGTGTGCGGCAAGCCCTACTCGGCCCAGGGAGCCAAGAGCGGCCAGTTCGCCTACTACATCTGCGGCACCCTGTTCAGGGAGGGAGCGGGGACGTGCAGCGCCCGCTACCTGAACGCCCCGAAGCTGGAGACCTTCGTGGTGGAGAAGATCAGGGAGCGGATACTGACCGAGGAGACCATCGTGGCGCTGGTGCAGCTGGTGGCCGAGGAGATCGACGCGATGGCGGGTGAGCTGTCGGGCAGGCTGGAGGTCGTCGAGGCGGAGCTATCCGACGTGGGGAAGCGGCTTGAGAAGCTCTACGAGGCCATTGAGACCAGCGAGTTGACCCTTGAGGTCCTGTCGCCTCGGATCATGTCTCTGAGGCACCGTGAGGAGCAGCTGGAGGCTGCGAGGGAGGACACCGAGACCCGGCTTGAGCAGCGCAGGGTTGTCCTGCCCGACACCGAGGAGATAGTGGAGTACGTGGCGGACTTCCGAAACTTCCTGAAGGACGGGACGATCCCCGAGCGGAAGGCGCTCATCCGCAACTTCGTGGAGGGCATCGAGGTGGTGGGAGACGAGGCGACGCTGACGTATACGGTCCCCATGCCGAGCGACGGCGTGACGTCGGAATCGGCCTCGGTTCTTGATTTCGTCAAGTCCAGCCCACTTGCTGGGACTCGAACCGCATGGGAGCGAGAACTACTCGAACGGGTCCTTGCGGAGCCTGCCGCGACGCCGACCTCCCGAAGCCTAGAAGTAGACGGCGCCGGCGGTGCGGCGGACCTCCAGGCTCATGCCCAACAGTTCTGCGGCCGCGTTGAACCTTCGCCGGACCGCCTGGGTCGTTCTCCCTCTCCGGGCTCCAGCCTCCCCGCTTGCCCAAGGGGCAACCTGGATGCACCCGGCGTACTCCTGTAGCAGCGCAGCGCGCTGGCCGGTCACGGTGTTCGCGCGCGCTTCGCCTATCGGAACAGTGCCGAACGTAGGCATTCCATCTACCTCCTAGTGCAAGCGGCCGCATCGAGCAGCCGCTCTCTGTCGGCGGGGAGCATAACACCGCCACCGGCAGCCCCGTCCCCCGGCTCTCGGATGCGGTGTCGGGCACCGAGCGTTCGCTGCCCCAAGGGGCCCAGCTGGTCGGTCCCGATGCTCGTGATACCATCGGCGAGCGGCGACTTGGTCCAACGGGCCGGAGGTTGCCTAGTCTCAGGAGAGTGCTGCATCCATGTCGAACCCACTAATGTATTGCGTGATCTTGCTGGCGCTGGGGGCGCTGTTAGCCTGTTCCAGCCCGACGCCAACCCCAACTCCGACGGCCACGCCGACCCCGGCTCCAACGGCTACGCCAACCCCGGCCCCGACTGCCACACCCTCGCCGACAGAGGAGACCCCGCCGCCCGCTTCGGGGTCTGGAGCACTCGCTCCCCTTAGCACGGATGCCCCGCAGGCGTTCATGTCAGATTTGTCGGGCGCCGAGCAGTCCTGCCTCTTGGGGAATGTCGATTCCCAGCGGCTCATGGCGCTGTTGAGCGGCCCGGAGTTCGCCTCGCCCGAGGAGACTGTGGAATTCGTTCAGTGCCTGGAGGACGAGACGTTGCTGAGGCTGTTCCTGACCGGACTCATCGGCCAGACCCGGTCTCTGAGCGAGGAGACCTCGACGTGCGTCCGCAGCGGATTCGCGGACTTTGACCTTCGCGCCACAATGCTTTCTTCAGCCTCGGGCCCTGGCGGCGAGGAAGCGGCCATGGTGGGCAGTATGGCAGGATTCTTCTTGACGCTTTCCTGCCTGAACGAAGAGGAGTGGCGGATTGCCAGCCCCACCTTGGGCTTGGGCCCTGACGACCGGGAAGGCGTGCAATGCGTGACGAACGAGCTAGGCGGGCCGGAAGGGGTGGCCGCAGCGCTGCAATCCGACGCAGGCCCCCCCACGGCCTTCATCAGCGCGGCGATGGCGTGCAACCTGCAAATGATGGAAGAGCCGCCGGGGTGAACGAAGCAGAATTTATGGAGACGAAAGCCCAGCTACCCGACAGCTGTTTGCTCGGCGTGGACTACCAACACGCCAACAGTCGGTGTCCATTTCCGCTATTCTAGCGAATCCCCTGAGCGGATCATCCAGTCGGTAACCTTGTGGAGAATAAAAAGACCGCGCACAGGTCAGCGACCGGCACGACAGATGGGCGCACGTCTAACATCGCGTCCGCCAGTGGGCAACGGCTAGGTCGCCCATACCGTCCTGTCACAACCGTGCGCTAGCAGACCTTGGTGAGTCTCCAAGTCCCAACCACAACTCAAGGATGGAACCGCCTGCCGTCCACTCAGGCCCCGCCAAACTGGACTCCTTACAGCAAGACCTCCCAGCGAAACATTCGCAGTACACAATAGAAACCTAAAACTGAGGTACTCGTGGGCGGTAGGTCTAGGCAGAGGTGTCTAAAAAGAGGGGGCGGTCAACGGTTCTCGGCTATGTCCACTCATCGGGAGGTGTGCCGACTCTCCAACCAGAGTGGCAACGAGAGGAGTTACGTGCGGACAGTATGGTGGAGCCGAACTGGCATGGGCGTTGCATCCGCTGACGCCGTTCCAGCAGTTCGGCGTGACAGCGATCACGATCGTGTACGCGCTGATTGCAGCCTTGCTGGTAGTACTGCGGCGATGATCGTGTGGGGGGTCGTACCAGAACCTGCGACTGCGCCGCGCCGTGGAGCGAGCGGGAACCGAGCTCGGGGAGCAGCCATAGCCAGTCTCTCTCCGGCATTGCTTGCCACCCACCATGGGCGTAGTAAGGGTGGTGCGTTATGAGCAGGGCGCTCAACTGGCTGAGCTGGCTGGTAACGGTGCGCCCGTGGGTCACGCTTGTCGTCATCGCGATCGTGACATTGGTGTTGGCCTCCGGGCTTGCGCAGCGCGCGCCAGCGGCGGAGAACGAGGCCTTCCTCCCCCGGGATAGCGGCGTCGCCAAGGCGTTGGAGGAGATCGAGACCCTCTTCGGGGACTACGATGTCGTCGTGGTAACGCTCGTATTCCGTGGTAAAGCGTTCACGCCCGATGGACTCGCCCAGATGGACGGCTTGCTCGGCCGCATCGTTAGCGACCCGGGCGTAGGGGAACTGCTGCCGCCCGCCGACGCAGTCACCGCCCCTACCTTGCTGATGAAACCCCTGCTCCAGGTGACCGACTTCGACTCGGTCACGCAGGCGCAGATCGATATGGCGCTTGACTATGTTCGGGCTACCACGGAGCTCCAACCCGCGCGAACGGCGCTCGACATGGCGACCGGAACGGACACGGATGGCACGCCGATTACGGTTGCCACTATCCGGCTGCGCGACACCGGCGCCGAGGCCGTTGACGACGCGCAGCTGGCGATCAACAGCCTGGCGGAGACGGACGAGGGCCCGCTGAGCGTGAGCAGCGTGTCGCTCGCCGTGATTGAGGAGGAGTATCAGGAGGCCACGAGCACCGGCATGCTGCCGCTAGTGGGGTTGGCGCTGCTCGTGATCGCGTTACTGATGCTGCTCTTCATGCGCACGCTCTCCGACCTGCTGCTCACGCTGACGGGGCTCGTACTCGCAGTGGTCTGGACCGTCGGGGCGGAGAGCTGGCTCGGTCCGGGCGCCTTGGATCTGATCGGCCCACCGAACGCGCTCACCGCAACGGTGCCGATCATCCTGATAAGCCTCGCGGTGGACTATTCGATCCAGACGGTGTCGCACTACCGGGAGCAACGGATAGCCGGCGAGCCGGTGGGGGTAGCGGTGCTGGCGGGGCTGCGGAACGTCATCATCCCTCTGGTGCTGGCCGCTGCCACCACGGCCGTAAGCTTCCTGGCGAACCTGCTCTCGCCGATCTCGGGGATCGGGGACTTCGGCGTGGTAGCGGGGCTGGGCGTCGGGCTGAGCCTGATTGTGATGCTGACGCTGATCCCAGCCGTGCGAACGATCATCGACCGGCGTCGCGAGGCCCGCGGACCGCTTCCTCCACCCCGTTCGATCGCAAATGCAATCCCCGGCATCGACCGGTTAGCGGAAAGGCTGGGGACATCCATCACGCGGAGGTCAGCGCCCTACCTCGTTCTCGTAGTTGCGGTGACGGTCGGGCTCGGATTCGCGGCCTCGGGGATCACCACGGACTTCACTATCCGCGACGTCCTGCCCAGGGACGGGAACTTGATCGAGGACCTGAATTCGCTCGATGCGGCCGTCGGAGGCTCAACGGAGGTTGTCAGCGTCCTGGTCAGGGCGGAGGTGACGGAGACCCGCATGCTCTACAACCTGTTCTCCATGACGGCGGCGTTTGAGGACGACCTAAGCCGGCCACGGGCCGCGGATGGCGCGATGGAGGCTTCGCTCCCTCTGCTCATGCTCGACTGGACCACGGACGACGGCACGCCAGGTGACAGGTACGACCCCGAGCTCGATCGGCTGTTCGCGGAGGCGACAACGGGGCTCCATCTCGATACGGTGCTGATTCAGAAGCTCCTTGATGCACTCGCCGCCACCGATCCCGAAGCCGTGGCGCGGGTTCTGGTTGAGGATCCGGAGGGCATCGACACTACGCTGCTCCAGTTCCGGGCCTTCGCGGGCGATCGTGAGCGAACCGAGGGGATGGTAGAGGACATTGACGGGCTGTGGTTCGGCGACGACAACGCGATCGCGATGACCTCGCAGGACATCATCGTGCTCACCTCCTCGGACGAGATAAGGGATCGCCAGACAGAGGCGATCATCACGACGATCGCGGCAGCCCTCGGCATCCTCACGATCTTCTTCTGGATAACACTGAACCAGCCCGCGCTTGGGTTCATCGCGGTAGGACCGATAGTGCTCGTCCTCATCTGGGTACTGGGCACGATGGCGCTGCTGGGCATTCCTTACACAATCATCACCTCGATCACCACGGCGCTCTCGATCGGGATCGGCGTGGACTACACGATCCACGTGATCTATCGCTACCGGGAAGAGTTCGCCAAGCGGCGCAACCCGGAGGCGGCGGCGATCCGGACGCTCGCCACCACCGGCTCGGCTCTGCTGGGCTCGGCGCTGACGACAGTACTCGGGTTCGCGGTGCTGACGCTGTCGCCGCTGCAATCATTCGAGCACTTCGGCATCACGGCGGCGATCACGATCGCGTACGCGCTGATCGTCTCCATCCTGGTGGTGCCGCCCGCCATGACGGTCTGGGGCGCCTACCAGAACATGCGGATGCGCTCGATGGTGGAGCGCCTGTGGAACGAGCTTGACGTCTTCATCGAGGACACGCACCGGCGCCACAAGCAGGACCAAGACTCGTCGTAGGACGGGACCGAGGGCGGTCGCCAGAGGTCCACGACCTCGGTGGTGCGGCCTGCGGCGCGGATATGCGAACAACCGATTGAGACGTTAGTACCTTACGAAACTCGTCGCGTCCTCGCAGCACGACGGCTACGAGGCGCCTTCAGAAGGGAGCAGAGCTTAGGAGTCAACCTCCGGCGGGGGGCCTGCTGGGCCTGCTTAGCGTGTTGCCTAGTCAGCTCTCGCCTCCTATATAGATACCTCCCAGCGAAAAGTTCGTAATTCAGTCCCATTAGCCATGACGGTGTGCGCCTTCCTGAAGCAGGGCGGCGGGCAGGTGCTGTTCGGCGTGACACAGAAAGGGCTGTGGTCGGGCAGGAGGTCGGTGAGCGCACCATCGAGGAGCTGAGCGCCGAGCATCATGCCCGTTCGGGTTCTGGCGTCAGCTAGCGTCAGGTGCAAAGGGCGCTGGAAGAGTTGCAGGAGAGAGGGTTGGTCGTGTCCCCGGGTCGTGGAAGGTCGGGGCGTTGGAAAGCGTCGCGTCGGGGGCATAGGTCAGTCTCCGGGGCGTTTATGGGGGCTTCTTAGGAATGAGAGGGCCAGCCGCACCGAGGATCCGCCCAGCCCCACACGGTAGGGACGACGACGGGGCCGGTGCCTACACATTCCTCACGTTCAGCGATTCGGTCACGCGGGAGGGCGCTGAGGGACGGAGAGATGATTACTCCTTCATCGCCCGACACATCGATATTTCGCTACAGTCCTTGATATGCTGCCGAGGTTGCTGTCGCACGCAGCGGCGCAGACGGCCAGATGTTCAAGCCTCCAGAGCTTCAAGCCGCGAGACGCAGACCCGCCCCCGGACGACGGCGACCGGGGCAATTGGGTTTGGGAGAAGCTGCAGGCAGAGCGGCCTACCAACGGCCGTACTACTACTACCCCAAGCGGCTCAACTCCCTGCCTGGCTCCCTAGCGTACTACGGTCATCGGCGTCCACACGGCGGCATCGGCGGTGCCAACTCCCGCCTCCCGGCTGTAGACTATGTCCGTGGGAACTACAGCTAGGTGCCGTTGCCTCCCACGGAACCCAGGTCTGCCGCCCACGAATACCGAAATTTTCCGTTGCTATTGCCCCACACGTATGGAGGACTGAGGAGGGGGCAAGCAGGCGCGACATCAGCCCGTAGACGCCGCTGGTAACCTTGGGCCGTGGCTATCGACACCTTCCACCCCATAGTCAGGACGTGGTTCGAGCGGCGGTTCGGGACGCCGACGGACGCGCAGGCGCAGGGCTGGCCCGCCATCGCCTCCGGCAGGCACACGCTCATCGCCGCGCCCACGGGGTCCGGCAAGACGCTCGCCGCCTTTCTGATCAGCCTCGATATGCTCGTGAAGCAGGCGCTGGGCCAGGGCTCCCTCCCGGCCTCCCCCGGAGATGGGGAAGCGGATTCTCCGAGTGACGGGGAAGGCGGGTTGCCCGACGCGGTGCAGGTCGTCTACGTCTCGCCGCTGAAGGCCCTGGCGAACGACATCCAGCGAAATGTCGTGGAGCCGCTGGAGCAGATCAGGGCCGTGGCGGAGGAGATGGGCGCGCCGCTGCCGGAGATACGCATCGCGGTGCGCACGGGGGACACGCCGCAGAAGGAGCGGACGCTCCACGCGCGCCGGCCCCCGCACGTGCTCATCACGACTCCCGAGTCGCTGTTCATCCTGCTGACGTCCGAGCGGGGCAGGCAGGCGTTGAAGAGCGTGAAGACGCTCATCCTCGATGAGCTGCACGCCGTTGCGCCGAACAAGCGCGGCTCGCACCTGTCGCTGTCGGTCGAACGGTTGTGCCGTCTCGCCGAGCAGCCCGTGACGCGAATCGGGCTTTCGGCGACGCAGAAGCCCATCGAGGAGGTCGGTCGTTTCCTGACCGGCGCGCCGTCTTACGCGTCGTCAGACGAGCCTGACTGCGTCATCGTGAACACGGGTCACCGGCGGGCGATGGACCTGGCCATTGAGATGCCGCGAGGCTTCGAGCTTGGGCCCATCGCCAGCCATGAGCAGTGGGCGCAGGCGCTCGACCAGATCGTCGAGCTGGCGAACGAGCACCGCACGACGCTCGTGTTCGTGAACACGCGCCGTTTGGTTGAGCGCGTCGCCCATCTCCTCTCGGACCGCCTCGGCGAGGAGAACGTCGTCGCGCATCACGGGTCGCTTTCCAAAGAGACGCGGTTCGACGCCGAGCAGCGCCTGAAGGAGGGCGAGGTCAAGGTCTGCGTGGCGACGGCGTCGCTGGAGCTGGGCATCGATATCGGGGACGTCGAGCTCGTCTGTCAGATAGCGTCACCGCGCAACATCGGCGTCGCACTCCAACGGGTGGGGCGCTCCGGCCACTTCCTCGGCGGCATACCGAAGGGGCGCTTCTTCCCGCTGACCCGCGACGAGCTGGTCGAGACGGCGGCCCTATTCCGCTCGATCAAGAGCGGCAAGCTCGACGCGCTAACGATTCCGCCGTGGCCGTTGGACGTGCTCGCCCAGCAGATCGTCGCTTCGTGCGTCGCCGAGGAGTGGGGCGAGGACGACCTGTACGGCATGCTCACGAGCGCCTACCCCTACCGCGAGCTGCCCCGCGAGCGCTACGACGCGGTCATCGAGATGCTGTCGGACGGCGTGGCGAGCCGCTGGGGGCGGAGCGGCGCCTACCTGCACCGCGACGGCGTGAACCGCCGGGTGAAGGCCCGCCGGGGCGCGCGCATCGCCGCGGTCACGAACGGCGGCGCGATACCCGACACCGCCGACTACCTGGTCATCGCCGAGCCCGAGGGCACGATGGTCGGGACGGTCAACGAGGACTTCGCGATCGAGAGCATGGCGGGCGACATCTTCCTGCTCGGCAACACGCCGTGGAAGATACGCCGCATCGAGTCGGGGTCGGTCCGCGTCGAGGAGGCGCAGGGCCAGTCGCCGACCATCCCCTTCTGGCTGGGCGAAGCGCCGGGGCGGACCGTCGAGCTGTCCGGCGAGGTGTCGGCGCTCCGCCGCGAGGTCGACGAGCGCCTGCACGCCCGCGAGACGGCCGTCGCCCTCGTGATGGAGGCAGGCGTCTCCGAGGAAGCGGCGGAGCAGATCGTCGCCTACGTCGAGGAGGGCAAGCGTGTCCTTGGCATCGTCCCGACCGCCGAGAAGATCGTCGCCGAGCGCTTCTTCGATGAGGCGGGAGGCATGCAGCTCGTCATCCACTCGCCGTGGGGGTCGAAGATCAACCGTGCGTGGGGGCTGGCGCTCCGCAAACGCTTCTGCGCCGGCTTCAATTTCGAGCTTCAGGCCGCCGCGACCGATGAAGGAATCAACATTTCGCTCGGGCCGCAGCACTCGTTCCCCGTCGAGGAAGCCTTCCTGTACGTCAAGTCCGCGACGGCCAAGGACGTGCTGCTGCAGGCCGTCCTGCAGTCGCCCATCTTCCCCCTGCGGTGGCGGTGGACGGCGTCCCGCTCCCTGTCGCTGCTGCGGCAGGTGGGCGGCAAGCGCGTGCCGACGCCCATCCAGCGCATACGCTCCGACGATCTGCTGGCGGCAGTGTTCCCCGCTGCAGCCGCCTGCCAGGACAACGCTCCCCCCGGCGCCTACGTCGAGCCGCCCGACCACCCCCTCGTGTTCGAGACGGTCCGCGACTGCCTCACGGAGGCGCTCGACGCCGAGGGCATGACGCGGCTGCTGCGCAAGATTGAAGACGGGGAGATTGAGGTGTTCGGCAAGGACACGGTCCAGCCGTCCGCCTTCTCCCACCAGATCCTCAACGCGATGCCCTACGCCTTCCTGGACGACGCTCCCTTAGAGGAGCGCCGCGCCCGCGCTGTGACGCTTCGCCGCGCGCTGCCCGAGGACTCGCGGGATCTCGGCGCCCTCAGCCCCGACGCCATCGCCGAGGAGGCGGCCTACGCCTGGCCCGCCATCCGCGACCTCGACGAGATGCACGACGCGCTGCTGTCGCTGGGAGTGCTCGCCGACCGCGATTTCGACGCACATCCCGGCGACGCGGAGGGCTGGCTGGCGTGGCTCAGGGAGCTCGCGTCAGGCGGTCGAGCGTTCACGCTGACCGTCGGCGACCGCTGGGGCTGGTTCGCCGCGGAGCGCGCTGAGGTCGTCCGCGCCGCCCACGGCCTGGACCTCCCCCGACCCCTCCTTGGAGAGGAGGGGAGAGCAGACATTGAGCGGGAGGACGCGGTCGCGGGCATCGTGAGGGCGCGCGCCGAGACGTCGGGACCGTTCACCGTCGCAGGCCTCGCCGACGTGCTGGCGCTCGACGAAGGGGCGGTGGCGCAGGCGGTCGTCCGGCTGGAGACGGAGGGCGTCGTGCTGCGCGGGCGGTTCAGGCCCGGCGCCGAGGGCGAGGAGTTCTGCGACCGCCGTATTCTGGCGCGCATCCACCGGAGCACCATCGGACGCTTGCGCCGCGAAATCGAGCCCGTGCCGGCGGCGAGCTTCATCCGCTTCCTGCTGGAGTGGCAGCACGCGACGCCCGGCTCGCGGCTGGCGGGCGACGCGGGCCTCATCGAGGTCGTCGAGCAGCTGCAAGGCTTCGAGGCGGCAGCGGCGGCGTGGGAGGGCTCGCTGCTCCCCAACCGCCTCTCCGACTTCCATGCCTCGACTCTCGACGCGCTCTCCCTCGGCGGCGAGCTTGCCTGGGGCAGGTTCGCGAGGCGCTCCGGCGCGCCTCCGGGCGCGGCGCTCTCTCGCAACGGACCCGTCACGATGGCTGTCCGCGAGGACGTGTCGTGGCTGCTCGATCCCGCCGACCCCGACACGACGTTCACCGGCACCGCGGCCGACGTGCTCGACTACCTCGAAACGAACGGCGCGTCGTTCCTGCCGGACATCGTGCGCGGGTCGGGCCGCCTGCCGTCGGAGGTCGACGATGCCCTTTGGCTGCTCGTCGCCGCCGGACGGGTGACGGCCGACGGCTTTGGGGCGCTGCGGGGCCTGATCACGGGCATCGCCAAGCGCGTCCAGCGGAGGTCCCGCTTCGCCCGCCGCGCGCGCGCTCAAACGTCGCTGGGGCGCGCTGGCAGCCGGTGGTCCGTGCTGCGCTCGCCCGCCGCCGAGCCCCCCGCGACCGGACCCAAGGAAGAAGTAGACGACGTGATGGAAGCGCGCGCGGCGCAGCTCCTGCGACGCTACGGCGTCGTGATGCGCGAGCTCCTCGCCCGCGAGCCGATGGCCCCGCCGTGGGGGCGCCTGGCGCGCGTGTACCGCCGCGCCGAGGCGCGAGGAGAAGTGCGCGGCGGCCGCTTCATCGCCGGCCTGGTCGGCGAGCAGTTCGCGCTCCCCGAGGCCGTCGACGCGCTCCGGGCGGTCCATCGCCGCGCGCCCGCCAGCGAGATCGTGCGCCTGTCGGCGACCGACCCGCTGAACCTCGTGGGGGTACTCACCCCCGGCCAGCGCATCCCTGCGGTCGTCGGCAACGAGGTCCTTTACCGCGACGGCGTCCCCCTCGCAAGCCCAGCAGCGGCGGCAGCGGCGGGCTAAGGCGCTCGTCAATTCCCGCGCGGCGAGAACCTGCAGCCTACCACGCCCACGGGACCAACCGGCAGACCTTCGCCAAGTACTACAATCGCTACCGGCTCTCCGGTGACGACGACGCGCTCCTGCCCCGCAAGCGGGGGCCCCGGTGGAAGAGCCGCCGCACCATCCCCGACATCGAGGAGAAGGTGCGGGAGTTGCGGCGCGAGGGCGCCAACCGCTACGGGATCTATGCCATACTCAAGCCGGAACTCGACGACTGCGCGCCTGCGCCGTCCACCATCTACGCCATCAGCAGGCGGCATGGCTGAACCGGTTGACCACGCCGATGAAACAGACCAAGCGCCAGATCACCAAGACCCACGCGGGCGAGTTGGGCCTCTTGGACTGCCACTACCTGGGCAAGGACCTCATCGTGGGGACCAAGCAGCGCTACTACCCGGTGTGCGTGCTCGACGCCTGCACGCGGCTCGCTTGGACGGAAGTGGTGGACGACCTGAAGAGCCTGAGCGTGATGTTCGCGGCGCTCAAGAGCATCAACATGCTGAACGCGGAATACGGGGTGCGCTTCGAGGCTATGCTCACGGACAACGGGGCTGAGGTGGCCTCGCCGCGGAACAAGGCCGACCATCCGATGGAGCGGATGCTCATGGAACTGGGGATCAAACACCGCTACACCCGTCCCTACCGGCCGCAGACGAACGGGAAAGTCGAACGGTTCTGGCGCACGCTGAACGAGGACCTGCTGGACGGGATGGTCTTCGAGTCGGTGGAGGAGCTGAAGGACGAGTTGATGGAATACCTCATCTACTACAACACCGCGCGACCACACCAAGGCCTCGGGGGCAAGACCTCCCTCGAAATCATGCAAAATCTGTCAACGAATTAGCTGACACATACAGGAATGACGAGAGGGGGAGGGGATGCTGACGGTGTGCGGACGTTTCTCCCTCACCCGCGCTTCGCGCGACCTCTCCCACTGGGAGAGGTCGGAGGGGCATCGGCGAGTTGCGCAGAGGGCCCTTAGGCGTCTGCGAGGAGAGGCAGGAGCTGCGCGGGGGCGTGGATTGTGAAGTCGGGGGCGGCGCGGGAGAGCTGCCCTGCGGGGTCGTCGAGACCCCACGTCGCCAGGCAGCTCCAGCATCCGCCGTTCTTCGCGACTTGGATGTCCGCCCAGCTGTCGCCGACCACGAGCGTCCGGGCAGGGTCCGCGTCGAGGCGTTCAATCAGGCGCAGCAGGCCCTCGGGGTGGGGCTTGGCGTGGGTCACGTCCTCGAATCCGACGGTATGCAGGAAGTGTCCGTCGACGCCAAGCTCCTCCAATTCGACCGCCGCGCCGCCGCGCCGGCCTTCGACCACGATATCGTGCGCCTTCGACGTGAGTATGCCCATGGGCATACCGCGCCGCTTCAGGGCGTCGAGCATCTCGCGCACGCCGTCGTAGAGGTAAATGAGGCCAGGCTCCTTGCCCCAGTAGTGGCGGCGGTAGACGGCGAACAGGTCCAGCCGCTTGCCCTCACCGTTGCTCATCTCGTCGAAGGCCGTTTTGAGCGTGAGGCCGCGCATCGACCGCACGAACTCGGCCGGGTCGTAAGGAAGCCCGGTTTCTTCGAAGGTCAGACGCATCGCCTCGACGCGCGCAGGGACCGTCTCGGCAAGGGTGTCGTCGTAGTCGAAGACGATGGCCTCGATGGGGAGCGGGGCGCTCATACGTAACCGTTCAGAGTGCGGTAGTTGAACTCCCTGGAAACCTGGTTGGCGACGGCTGATGCGCCACCCCCGATACTCTCCGCAGGGATGGATTCCCGCTTTCGTGGGAATGACGGATGGGACGGGCCTCTCCGGCCCTGAACAGTTGCGCTCATACCTGCTGGCGGGCCTCGATGCTTGCCAGGCTCTCGACGGCCTTGATCACCGCCTGGGTCCCCTCATCGCCGAGGCCCATCGCCTCGACAGCGGTGAAGTATTGGCGGGCGACGCCGGTGACGGTGAGCGGCACATGCTTCTCCTGGGCGGCTTCCAAGATAAGCCTGAGGTCCTTCTGCTGGAGCTTGACCATGAAGCCGGGAGCGAAGTCGCCTTTGGCCATGCGAGGGCCGAGGTTGGCGAGCTGCCAGGAGCCCGCGGCTCCGCCGGAGACCGCCTCGATGGTCTTCAGCACGTCTGCGCCCTGGGCCGCCGCGAACACGAGCGCCTCGGCGACGGCGGAGGCGGTCCCCGCGACGAGGATCTGGTTCACGAGCTTCGTGGTCTGGCCCATACCGGACGGGCCCATGAGCGTGATGCTCTTGCCCATCGCCTCGAAGACGGGCAGGCAGCGATCGAACGTCTCCTGCTCGCCGCCGACCATGATGGTGAGCGTGGCTTGCTGCGCGCCCCACGAGCCGCCGCTGACCGGCGCGTCCAGCATGGCGATGCCTCGAGCGGCGAGCCGAGCGGCAAGGGCGCGCGTTTCGGCCGGCGATATCGTGCTCATGTCCACGAGCGCCGAGCCCGCAGCCATGGCGCCGGCCAGCCCGCCGTCGTCCTCGACCACCGACAGCACATCGGGCGTGTCCGGCACCATCGTGATTACAACGGTTGCCCGGCGCCCAACCTCGGCTACCGACTCGGCGACGACGACCCCATCAGCCTTCAGCGCGTCGGCCTTGGAGGGGGTGCGATTGTAGGCGACGACTTCGAACCCTGCCTTAGCGAGGTTCCGGGCCATGGGCGCGCCCATGATGCCCGTGCCGACGACGCCCACTGTTTCGCGGTCGGGGGCCATCAGCGTCCCTCCTCGACAGCGCGCGCGCCATCGACGTAGGCCTTGGTCGTGCCCAGCAGCAAGCCGTTCGCGCCAGTGAGGAAGAGCTGTACGCCGCGGTCGCGCCAGTAGGCGTAGTCCTCGGGAGCGCGGGCGATGGTGCCCGCGGTCTTGCCCGCTCGCACCACCTTCTCCGTCAGCGCTTCGATAGCGTCGAGGACGGTCTGGTGCTTGGCCTGGCCGGGCACGCCGAGCGCGACAGAGAGGTCGGAGGGGCCAAGGAAGACGGAGTCGACACCTTCGGTCGCGATAATCTCGTCGGCGTTCTCGATGCCGTCGAGCGTTTCGATCTGGACCATCACCACGGTTGACTCGTTGGCGTGGTCGACGTAATCGGGGGCGGTGGAGAAGTCGTTCGCCCGCACACCGGCAAGGCCGCGCTTGCCCACCGGGGGGTACTTGACCGAGTCCACGACGCGCCTGGCGTCCTGCGCGTTGTTGACCATGGGCGTCATTACGCCCAGCGCCCCGCCGTCGAGGTACTTGGCAATCACCTGCTGCGAGTTCTCGCCGACGCGAGCCATCACGGGCACGCCCCGGGCCTCCGCGGCGCGGACCATGTCCACGGCCTCCGACGGCCCGATCGGGTTGTGCTCGCCGTCGATCATCATGTAGTCCACTCCGGCGACAGCGAGAATCTCAGCCGTCGTGGGGGACTCGATGCTCACGAAAACGCCCACCAGCGGCTCACCGGACTTCAACTTTGCTCTGAATGTGCCATCAATCATTTCGTTCCTCCAATATGAGGCGCGTTCAACCGGCGCGCCGTTTCAATCTGCCTTGCTGCGAACGCGATGCCTCCAAACAAGACCGTGCTGATGTAGCTGATGGTCCTATCGACCAGCGCCACGGCGATAGCCGCCTCCACGGCCAGCTCCAGCCTCAGCAGGCCAGTGACGCCTGTTTCGACTATGCCGAGCCCGCCGGGAGTCAGGGGGACCGCCGATAGCAGGCCGTTGGCCATCGGCACGAAGAGCACCAGGCCCAGGGCTATGGGCGAGCCGACCGCCATCACCACACAGAAGAGTCGTCCGACTTCGCACAGCCACCCGGCGATGCCCAGGGCGAGCACGAGATGCATTCGCCCGAAGCTGCTCATCGTGCCATCGTGGAAACGCTGGTATATCTCACCGGCCCGGTGCGGCAGACGAGGCGTCACCCAGCGGCGGGCGAGGGTCATCCCCGCCAAGCTGACGGCGATGGCGGCGAGCAGCGCTATCGCGATGACCACAAGGAACAGGGGCGGCTTGATCTGTCCACCGACGAGCAGGATGCCGATGCCGGTGACCATGAGCAGCACGACCACGGTGAGGTCCACCAGCCGGTCGGCAAGCACCGTGCCCATGCTCCTGGGAAAGCTGGTCTTGGTGTCCTCCGCGTAGACGTAGGCCCGGTAAGCGTCGCCCATCCGGAACCAAGTCACGGAGTTGGCGAACCAGTTCAATAGAATCACCCGGCCCGCGTAGAAGACCGTCGGGACTGGGCCTCCGTCCTTGCGGCTAGCGTTCTGCAGCAGCATGCGCCAGCGCGCCCCACGAAAGATAAACGTGAGGTAGTGCGTCAGCACCGCAGCGCCGTACCACCACGGGTCCAGGGTCCGGACAATCCGCCAGGTGTCGCTCCAGGCGATATCGAACCGCCACACGATGAGAATGATGACCGCCGGAATGACGGCCATCGACAGAGCGGTCTGCGGCGACAGGAACCGGCGCCGCAGCGATACGTTGCCTTGGGATTGGAGCGAAGTCGTTGGCACAGCCTAAAGCCTAAAGCAGCGGACGCTTTGCCGGTATCCCCGCCTTACGTGGATACCGGGGCGGAGTGGGGCCGATTTTCTCAACGAGAATGACATGGCGCGAGGGAAGTCCCGCCTCGGCGCCGACCTCGTCGACCCGGACTGTCCGTCCGCCGAGGGTCGCGGCGGCGGTCTCGTGGGCGGATGCCTCAGCGGGGCCGCCTGCGCCGCGCTGGCCTAAGACGAACCCCCCAACTACGCAGAACGGCAGGGCCAATTCGAGCACGACAGGCCATGGGCCAAGAGCGCGCCCCGTCGCGAGGTCGAAGGACTCGCGACGCGCGGGACCATGCGCCGCATCCTCGGCCCGCGCCTGGAGCACGCCGACCTCTATGTCCAATGCGGCCGCAGTCCGTTCGAGGTGCTCGGTCTTCTTGCGGGTCGCATCGATGAGCGTGAGGGCGAGCCCAGGCAGCGCAATCTTCAGCGGGAGGCCAGGGAACCCGCCGCCAGTCCCAACGTCCACGAGGCGCCCCTCCGCCAGGCCGAGTTCTCGAATGATCGGCGCCAGAGTGAGCGAGTCGAGAAAATGCACCCGAAGCGCGTCCGCCAGACTGGCCTCCGAGGTCAGCGAGGCCGACCTGTTCGAGGCGCGCAGCATCTCCAGCATCCGCTGAAACTGGCCCACCTGCCTGTCATTGAGATCGATGGACATCTCGGACGCCGACTCACGAAAGGCGTCCCAGTCCAAGGGCTCGCCGACCACTAGCGGACGCCGCGCCGGGCGAGGAAGAAGGTGACAATCTGCAGGGCCAAGGCCGTGAGGACGATGGCGACTATCGGGACCTGCCGGGGCGCAGGCTCGTGAACATGCGGGGGCGGCGAGACATCCTCGAACGCAGCCCGCGGAGGCTCGAACGCGGCCCGCGCAGGCTCAACCGCAACTCGCGCAGGTCTCGGCGCGACGGCGTCGACCGCGTCGGCCAAATATTCTGTCGCGTTTCCACCGAAGGACTCCATGTACTGATGGACGACCTCGTCCGCAGCGGAGCGCAGGAACTCGTCGCGCCCCTGGCTCGCTTGGTAGCGGTACGCCCTGCCGTCGAGCTGCCGTTCGAGCAAGCCCTTTTGGACGAGCCGGTTGAGCACGGTCATCACAGTCTTGTAGTTGTGGCCTGACCCAAGCCGGTCGATTACGTCTTGGACCGAGAGCCCGGCGGCGCTCCACAACGCCTCCATCAACTGCGATTCCAGAGGCCCCAGCGACTTTACGCCCTTCCGTTGGTCGGCCTCCATCTCCTGACCGGACTCCGTATCCGCCTGATGGGGGACTGCATACGCGACGCCTACGCCGTTCTGCTCAACCAAACCAGCCTCCTTGTCTTACGAGACTTTGCGTTCCCCCGCTTTGGGGGGGTCTGTTTGCCGCCTGTCCCGTCAGCACTCCCACCCGCCTGGATCCCCGCTTTCGCGGGAATGACGGGAGGAGGGTGTCTTACGGACGACTCGATAGTCTCGTTCACCGTAAGAGCGGCCCGCGCCGTGTGTCAAGGAAGGCTACTGACCGTTAGTCAGTTCAATCTCGGCACCTTCAGCCTTGTCTAAGGCTTAAGCAGAACGGCGCCGATTGTTCACGAGACACGTATCCTGACTTCCACAGGTCGGCCTCGTCCGCTAAGGTTTCCTGGTTACTTACCTTCGAAAGACCAAGGGACACGATTTATGCCTCTTTTGTACGAGACCACCCGCAAGGGCGCCGCTATCTCCGGGTCCGAGGTCAGCGCGATTGCCGAGGAGTTGCGCGGACAGATTGCCGGCGAGGTCCGCATGGACCGCTACAACCGCCTCATGTACTCGACCGATGCGTCGATGTACCAGATGACGCCCATCGGCGTTGTCGTCCCGCGCAACGCCGACGACGTGGAAGCCGCGATTCACGTGGCGCGCGCGCACGGCGTGCCGGTCATGCCACGCGGCGGGGGGACGGCGTTGGCCGGCCAGACGACGAACCACGCCGTCGTGATCGACTTCTCCAAGTACATGCGGAACGTGCTGGAGGTCGTGCCGGAGGAGCGGTGGGCGCGCGTGCAGCCCGGCATCGTGAACAACCACCTCTCCGCGGCGGTACGCCAACATGGCCTGATGTACGGGCCGGACCCCGTGACCAGCGCCCGCGCCACTGTCGGCGGGGGCATCGGCAACAACTCGTGCGGCCCGCACTCCGTCATCTACGGCAAGACCCTCGACCACATCCTGGAAATCGACGCCATCCTCTCCGACGGCAGCCGCGTCCACTTCGCGCCCACGACCGGCACAGCGCTCGAGGACAAGATGGCGCAGGGCGACATGGAAGGCGCCATCTACCGCGAGACGCGGCGGCTCGCCTGGGAGCATGCCGACGAGATCGAGCAACGGTTCCCGAAGATCCTTCGGCGCGTCATGGGCTACAACTTGGACGACTTCATGGGCGAGGGCCCGATGAACCTGACGCGCGCCGTGGTCGGCTCCGAGGGGACGCTCGTGGCCGTCACCGAAGCGCGGGTGAACCTCGTGCCCATTCCCGAGTACAAGGGCCTGGGCGTCGTCCACTTCACCGACCTGATCGAGTGCATGGAGGCGGCCCCGCCGATCCTGGAGCACAGCCCGTCGGCGGTCGAGCTGATCGGCCACATGATCATCGACAACTGCAAAGTGAACCCCGGCTACCGTCACCTGCTCAACTACTTCATCGGCGACCCTCGCGAGCTGCTGTTCGTCGAGTTCTACGGCGAGTCGCCCCGGGAGGTCCGCTCCAAGCTCGAGGCGCTCAAGGCCGACATGGAGCGCCGGGGGCTGGGCTATGCGACGATGATCACGAACGAACCGGACGAGCAGCGCCGTTGGTACGCGCTCCGCGAGGCCGGGCTCGGGCTCGCCATGGCGCTCAAGGGCGACGCCAAGCCGCTGCCCTACGTCGAGGACACCGCGGTCTCGCCGGAGCAGCTGCCCGAGTACGTGCGGCGCTTCGAGGAGATCGTGGCGCGGCACGGCACTGAGTCCGCCTACTACGGCCACGCGTCGACCGGCTGCCTGCACATCCGCCCCGTCGTGAACATGAAGAAGCACGAAGGCGTCGAGACCATGGCGGCCATCGCGGAGGAGATATCGGACCTCGTCCTGGAGTTCGGCGGCAGCCTCACCGGCGAGCACGGCGACGGCATCGTGCGGGGAGTCTTCACCGAGAAGATGTTCGGCTCGGAGATATACCAGGCGTTCAAGGAGCTCAAGTCGGCCTTCGACCCGGACTCCATCATGAACCCCGGCAAGATTATCGAGACGCCCGGCATCCGCGAGAACCTCCGCATCAGCCCGGACTACCAGGCGTTCGACATCCCGACCTATCTCGACTTCAGCGAGGACGGCGGGTTTGCGGCCCATGTGGAGATGTGCAACAGCCAGGGGGCGTGCCGGAAGCTGGACGGCGGGATGTGTCCGTCGTTCATGGCGACGCGCGAGGAGGAGCACTCCACCCGCGCCCGCGCCACGATGCTCCGCATGGTGCTCAGCGGAAAGCTGCCCGCCGCCGAGCTCACCGGCAAGCGGCTATTCGACACTATGGACCTCTGCGTCGAGTGCAAGGCGTGCAAGGCCGAGTGTCCATCCAACGTCGACATGGCCAAGCTCAAGTCCGAGGTGCTGAGCAAATACTACGAGGAGCATGGAACGCCCCTGCGGGCCAGGCTCTTCGGCGAGATTGCCATTCTCAGCCGCATCGGCCAAGCGGTCGCGCCCCTGACGAATTTCATGGGCAGCCTGCCGCTGACGAAGAAGCTAACGGAGCGGTTCCTAGGCATATCCAGCGAGCGGCCCTTGCCCAAGTTCGCGTTGCGCAGTTTCTCGGCCTGGTTCCGGAAGCACACCCCGCGAACGAAGGGCACTCGGGGCGACGTCGTCTACTTCAACGACACGTTCACCGAGTACATGCACCCAGAGGTCGGCCGGTCGGCGGTGCGCGTGCTGGAGGCGCTCGGCTACAACGTCATGGTGGAAGCGCGGCGCGGTTGCTGCGGGCGTCCGCTGATCTCGAAGGGCCAGCTCGCCAAGGCGAAGGGGTGGGCGCACGAGAACGTCCGCGTCCTCGCGCCGTACGCCAGACGCGGTGCCCTCATCGTCGGCACGGAGCCGTCCTGCCTGCTCACCCTGCGCGACGAATACCCGGAGCTGCTCCGCAACGAGCCGTCCCGGTTGGTCGCGAACCAGGCGCTCATGCTGGACGAGCTGCTCGTCCAACTGGCGAAGAGCGAGCCCGACGCCGTGCGGTCAATCTTCACGGACCGCGAGAAGTCCCCGGTGCAGGTGCACGGCCACTGCCACCAGAAGGCGCTGGTTGGAGCGGGGCCAACCCTCGAAGCGCTCGGCGTCGCGGGCTTCAAGCCGGAGCTGATCGACTCGGCGTGCTGCGGCATGGCGGGGACGTTCGGTTTCGAGACGGAGCACTACGAAACGTCCAAGGCCATGGGGTCGCTCAAGCTCTTCCCGGCGATCGAGGCGGAGGAGAAGCGGGGCTGGCCCGTCGCCGTCTCCGGCATTTCCTGCCGCCAGCAGATCGGACACTTCACCTCGAAGACGCCGCGCCACTGGGCGGAGCACCTCGCCGACGCGCTGCGGTAGGCGCTTTGTCGCAAATGTCACCGGCCTCTCACTCGTAACGGGGGCAGAACAGCCCGCGAGGGCAGGGCACTCCGTGCAAACCATCGTAGGGGGACGGGGGCGACCCGACAATGGGCAAATGTCGCGGTGGGGGGCTTAGGGCTGCGTGAGCAGCTTGAGTTCCGCGAGGGCGGATTGCGTGCCGAAGCGTGAAAGCGTTGGGAGTTAGATCAGAGCGAAATCACTGCGCCATTGGGCAGGCGGTGGCGCGTGCTCACTCTGTTGGACGGCGAGCTTATCGTTGGAGATTGATCTTGACACCTCCAACTCGGCTGGCCACCGAGTTATACAGCCAAGCTCCGAATGCTCCAGCCACGAACCCCACAGTTCCGCCGATAGCCGGCATTGCAAGTAGAGCGCCAAAGGCAAGTGCCGTCCCAGAGCTTAGCCCGGGCGTTTCGTCCGAAGTTACCCACCCTGCACTGACGAGTATGTCGATGATGGCGCCACCGAAGGAATAGATAATCCCAGCAATCAACCCGAGGACTACACCTCCAGCAACTGACGGCCTCGCTGCCGACCCCACTCCGATTCTGTTCAGAACTTCCATCGCATCCCTGCCTCCAGGCATGTTGACTCAGGTATCGAAGCCTACCATCGCGGTGCAAGGAGGCTTGCCTCGTTTGTCGCGACCAGAGATCTTCATCCAGCCCTCCTTGCGGCGGCAGACGCGTTAGCGCTTCGGAGCCTGGAACGGTTGGCCGCCGAAACGGCGGATGGCGTCGCGACCTGGCGGCAGTGATGGCAGAAGGCCGTAAGGTGTTTGACCACGCCCCACCCCCTAACGGCGGCGGCGCTTGCGAAACCGCTGGGAGCGGCGGGGGTGGAAGGGGGGCGAGGTTCCCGTCTGCGCGGGAATGACTGGAGGGGGCGCGGGGATGAGGGGAGGAGGGCCGCCCTGATCTCCTCCACCGTCTGCGGGGGAGACCGGGAGGGGGCCGTCGGCGGGGGAGGGCTGCGAGGTTTCCGCCTGCGCGGGAATGACGGAAGGGGGCGTGGGGGTGGCGGAAGAAGGGCCATCTGCGGGAGAAGGGCGCGCTCTTCGGGCTGCCGACATGGCCTTCTGCAGCGCGGTCGAGACTGTTTCGACGTACTGCTTGTCTTGGGATGCGAGGACGTACACGGGACCGCGTTGGGTGATGATGCGGAGGCCGTATTTCGGACGCTTCCGCGACAGGTTGAGCGAGCCGGAAAGGACCCCGCCCACACCCAAGATCAGGGTGAAGGTGTGGCTGAAGACGAATCCCCCGATAAGCAAGCCGATGCCGAGGACCATCGTGAATATGCCGGGCCAGCGCACTCCCTTGTCGGCTATGGCGGCGACGCTGGAGATGTTTCGCGTCGCGTAGGTGTGGTTGGCGAAGACGGCGCGATCCACGGAGATGCGCACTCCGTTCGCGTCCATGTGGAAGACGTCGGTGGCCATTTTCCCTCTCGCCTCTCCTCGCTCCTACCCCCTGACGAGACCTTCACACAACTGCTGCTTTGGGGGGGAGTTCTTCCTATCACCTGCCCTGTCTGTACTCCCTGGGCGCCCTGGATTCCCGCCTTCGCAGGAATGACGGAAAGGATCCGCTGACAGGCTGTACACGGTCCCCGCGAGTGCGGCAGGCGGGGCTACCGCTGGAGCAGCGCGTACTCCAGGCTGTCGGCGAGCGCTTGCCAGGAAGCCTCGACGATGTTGGTCGACGCGCCGACGGTGGCCCAGCCCCGCTCGCCATCGGTGGACTCGACGAGCACGCGCACGACCGCGCCGGTCCCACCGGGGCCTTGGGGCACGACGCGCACCTTGTAATCGGTGAGCTGGACGCTCTGGAGGCGAGGGTAGAACTCCAGCAGCGCCTTCCGCATCGCCTGGTCGAGGGCGTTCACGGGGCCGTTGCCCTCGGCGACGGTGTGCTTCACCTCGCCATCGACGGAGACCTTCACCATGGCCTCGCAGAGGGAGTCGTCGCCATCGTCCTGGCCACGCCGCCGCCGCTTCTCCATCACGACCATGAAGTCGACGAGCTCGAAGGGCGGGTGGTAGTCGGGAAGGGCGCGCTGGACGAGGAGGCGGAACGAGGCCTCGGCGCCCTCGTACTGGAAGCCGCGGTTCTCGCGCTCCTTCACGAGCCGGAGCAACTCGCCCAAACGCTCCTTCGGAACGTCGGCGGTCAGCCCTTCCTCTTGAAGCTTGACCGCGATGTTGCTGCGGCCAGCGAGCTCGGAGACGACGATGCGCTTGGCGTTGCCGACGAGCGCGGGCTTGACGTGCTGGTAGCTGTCCTCGGTCTTGGCGACCGCCGCGGCGTGCAGACCGCCTTTGTGCGCGAACGCGCTCTCGCCCACGTAGGGCTGATAGCGGCTGCGGGGCATGTTGGCCACCTCCGACGTGAAGCGATGCACCTCCGTCAGATGGCCAAGCTGCTCGTCGGTCACGACGTCCATGCCGAGCTTGAGCTTCAGGTTTGCGATGACGGAGAGCATGTTGGCATTGCCGCAGCGCTCGCCGTACCCGTTGATGGAGCCTTGCACTTGGGCGGCGCCCGCTTGGACGGCGGCGATGCTGTTGGCGACGGCTACATCGGAGTCGTTGTGGCAGTGAATGCCGAGGGCGCAATCGACGGACCGGCTCACCGCACTGACGGTGGCGAACACGTCCACGGGAAGAGTGCCGCCGTTGGTGTCGCACAGGACGACGTACTCGGCGCCGGCCTCGGCCGCGGCGCGGATGCATTCGAGGGAGTATTCGGGGTTGGCTTGGTAGCCGTCGAAGAAGTGCTCGGCGTCGAAGAAGACGCGGCGCCCCTGGCCCTTCAGGTAGGCGATGGACTCGCGGATCATGGCAAGGTTCTCCTCAAGGGGAGTCTCCAACACCTTGTTCACTTGATCCTCGGAAGCCTTGCCAACGAGGGTGACGACAGGCGCCCCACTATCGAGCAAGGCGCTGAGGTTCGCGTCATCCTCGACGGTTGAGTTGGCTCTGCGGGTGCTGCCGAAGGCTACGATGGACGCTTTCTCCAATCGGAGCCCCTTGGCCTGCTCGAAGAACTCCTCGTCCTTGGGATTCGAGCCCGGCCAGCCGCCCTCGATGAAGTCGACGCCGAGCTGATCGAGGCGCTCGGCGATCCTGAGCTTGTCGTGTACGGACAAGCTCATTCCCTCCATCTGCGTTCCGTCCCGCAGGGTCGTGTCGTATAGCGTTACGTTGGCCATCAGGCCCTCCACGAAAAGACCCGTCCACCCGAGGGACGGGCCCACGCCTGCGTATACCTACGCCTGTCTGTCGCAGCCGATTGCCGCGACATTACCACGGAACGACGAAATCCGTCAACTGTAGCGGGCCGTCATGCGGATTTGGCGCGCCAAGAGGAAGTCCATACCCCCTCTTCTGTCAACGGGGACGCGCTTCTTTGAAATCACTCTCGCGTCTGCGGGGGAGGGCCAGAGGGAGGGGGCGCCCGCTAGTAGTGGATGAGCGCGGCGACGTCGTGAGCGGGGAGGCGGGCGCGGCCTTGGAGCGCGTCCAGCTCGATCAGCACGGCGATGCCGGCGACTTGCGCCCCCGCCTGGGCCACGAGCCCGAGCGCCGCGGCCATTGTTCCGCCGGTCGCCAGCACGTCGTCGACGAGGAGGACGCGGCTGCGGCTGTTCAGGGCGTCCGTGTGCATCTCGATGGCCGCCGCGCCGTATTCAAGGGCGTATTGGGCGGTGAACGTCTCGAACGGGAGCTTACCGGTCTTGCGCACGGGCACGAACCCAGCGCCAAGCTCCAAGGCGAGGGGCGCGCCCAGCAGGTATCCGCGCGCTTCGATGGCGACGACCTGATCGATGTTGGCGTCGCGGAACGGCGCGGCGAGGTCTTGTACCACGGCGCGCAAGGCTTGAGCGTCGCCGAGCAAAGGGGTGATGTCGCGGAAGAGGACGCCCGGCACGGGGAAGTTCGGGATGGTCCGTATCAAGTCCTGGTAGGCAGTCATGGGGCAACTCCTCGTGGGGTAGGCTGTCGATGCTAACAGCACTGAGGTGGAGCAGTGATCGAACGCGACTACGACGGGCCGCTTGACGGGGAGTTGGGCGCGCTTCAGCGGGAGGTCGTGGCGTGCAGGACATGTCCGCGTCTGGTCGAATACCGCGAGCGCAAGGCGTTGCAGGAGCGGCGGAAGAGCTTCGAGGGCTGGGACTACTGGGGCGCGCCGGTGCCGGGCCACGGCGACCCCAACGCACGGCTGCTCATCGTCGGCCTGGCGCCGGCGTCCCACGGCGCGAACCGCACGGGACGCATGTTCACCGGCGACCCGACGGCCGATTTCCTCATGCGCGCTCTTCACAAGGCGGGGTTCGCCAATCAGCCGACATCGCAGCATCGCGGCGACGGCCTGACGCTGACGGACGCCTACGAGACCGCGGCGGCGAGGTGCGCTCCGCCGAATGACCGGCCCACGCCGTGGGAGCTCGCCAACTGCCGGCGGTTCCTGGCGGCCGAGTTGGCGATGCTTGGAAACGTGCGCGCTGTCCTCGCCCTCGGACGGGTCGCCTTCGACCACTTCCTGCGGGCGCTGTCGGAGATCACGGGAGAGCGTCTTCGGGGCAAGTTCGGCCATGGCGCGATGGAAGACCTCGGCCCGGGCTTGCCGACGCTATTCGCCTCCTACCACCCGAGCCCACGCAACACGAACACCGGCAGGCTCACGGAGGCGGGTCTCGACGCCGTCCTCGAATCGGTCCGGGCATTCCTCGGTCCGCGCTCCTAAGCTTATTTTCGGGCGGGCGTAACTCTTCCCGCCCGCCCGTTATGTTGTGGGGAACACCCCACGCCTCCGGCAAGGGCGTCGCCCCTCTGCGCTCCCTGGTCCATATGACTTGGAACCGTTTTAATCCCTTCCTAACCTTCCCCACGGGATGACAAGGAAGCTCCCGGGGGTATGCAACGGTCTCGCAGACGGGCGAGGGTGGAAGGGGTTCCCACGCACGCGCAAGGGGGAGGGGATGGAGGCTCTAGCCGTAACTGCTCTATTTCAGGTTCCCACGCACGCGCAAGGGGGAGGGGTCGCGCCGCTGCGAGGTTCCCGCCTGCGCGGGAATGACGGATGGGGGGCGTCCCCGCAGACGAGAGAGGGGATATAGACTTTCTCCCTCGCGGCAGATCGGGAAGGCTCGTTCGCGGACAGGGAAGGATTGAGGAGGAGGCCCCTGTCGGTGATACCATCAAGGGCGGCGCTTTGGGGCGTCCTAATCCCTTTCTGACGCAGGTCTCATGGCTCTCGAAAGCATCGTCGTGCGCGGCGCGCGCGAGCACAATCTCAAGAACGTTAACGTCACCATCCCCCGCGATAGGCTCGTGGTCATCACCGGCCCGTCCGGCTCCGGCAAGTCCACCCTCGCCTTCGACACCATCTACGCCGAAGGCCAGCGACGCTACGTCGAGTCCCTTTCGGCGTATGCGCGCCAGTTCCTCGGGCGCATGGACAAGCCCGACGTCGAGTACATCGAAGGGCTGTCGCCCGCTATCTCGATCGACCAGAAGGGCGTGTCGAACAACCCCCGCTCCACCGTCGGCACCGTCACCGAGATATACGACTACCTCCGCCTCCTCTACGCTCGGATAGGCCATCCCCACTGCCACAGCTGCGGCCGTCCCGTGCAGCGCCAGACCGTGCAGCAGATATCGTCGGCCGTGCTGGAGCAGCGGGGGGCCCGTCTCATGCTTCTCGCCCCCCGCGTTGTTCATAAGAAGGGCGAGCACAAGGACGTGCTCGACGACGCGCGCTCCGCGGGGTTCGTCCGCGTCCGCGTCAACGGCGAGATTCGCGGCTTGGACGAGACCATCGACCTGAACAAGCAGCAGTGGCACACCATCGAGATCGTCGTCGACCGGCTCGTCCTCGAGGACGAGACCGAGCGCAGCCGCGTGACCGACTCGGTCGAGACCGCCCTCCGCTACGGCGAGGGGCGGATGCTCACCGTCGACGCCGACACGAACGCCGAGCACGTCTACTCGGAGCAGTTCGCCTGCTCGTATTGCGGCATCAGCTTCGCCGAAATCGAGCCGCGCACGTTCTCGTTCAACAGCCCCCACGGCGCGTGCTCCGTCTGCTCGGGGCTCGGCGTCCGCCTCGTGGTCGATCCCGAGCTCATCGTGCCCGACACCAGCATCTGCTTGGAAGACGGCGCGATTCATCCGTGGTCCCGCGCCGGCTCCAGCACCGCGTGGTACTTCAGCGTGCTCCGCGGCGTTGCCCAGGCCGAGGGCGTCTCGATGCTCACTCCGTGGCGCAAGCTGCCGGAACACGTCCGGCACACCATCCTCTACGGCTACCCGGAGAGGCGCAAAGTGAAGGTGCGCCACCACACTCACCGAGGCCGCGTGTTCGAGTGGGAGGCCAGCTATGAGGGCATCATCCCCAACCTCGAACGCCGCTACCGCGACACCCAGTCCGACTACATGCGCAACGAAATCGAACGCTACATGACCGCCCTGCCGTGCGAGGCGTGCGGCGGCAACCGCCTCCGCCCCGAGGCCCTCGCGGTCACCCTCGCGGACCGCTCCATCATGCAGGCCGGCGGCCTCTCCGTCTCCGAGGCGAGCGAATGGGCGCGGGCTATCCAGGGTCTCGCCCCTATGCCGCCGGTGGCCCCCCGCTGGCCGGAGCATCGCGACTCGGAGACGCTTACCGAGCGCGAGCTCACCATCGGCAACCAGATACTCAAGGAGATTGAGTCCCGGCTCTCCTTCCTCCTGAACGTCGGACTCGAATACCTCACCCTCTCGCGCTCCGCGGGGACGCTGAGCGGCGGCGAGGGCCAGCGCATCAGGCTTGCCACCCAGATAGGCTCCGGCCTCATGGGCGTGCTCTACGTCTGCGACGAGCCCTCCGTCGGCCTCCACCCCATCGACAACGAGCGGCTCATCGACACCCTCAAGGGCCTGCGCGACCTCGGCAACACCGTCCTCATCGTCGAGCACGACGAGGCGATGATGCGCTCCGCCGACCACCTCGTTGACCTGGGCCCCGGCGCCGGCGAGCACGGTGGATGGATCGTCGCCGAGGGCAGTATCGACGACATCGAGTCGAGCGAGGCGTCCCTTACGGGCGCATACCTGTCCGGACGGCGCGAGATATCGGTCCCGCCGACCAGGCGCGCGGGCAACGGCAGGCGCCTGCGGGTGAAGGCCGCCCGCGAGAACAACCTGCGCGGCGTGGACGTCGACTTCCCCCTCGGACGCCTCATCTGCGTCACCGGCGTATCCGGCTCCGGCAAGTCCACCCTCGTCTACGAGGTGCTCTACAAGTGGCTCGCCCAGCGCCTCTACCGCGCCAAGGACCGCCCCGGCGCGAGCGCAGGCGTCGAGGGACTCGACAACGTGGACAAGGTCGTCAACATCGACCAGTCCCCCATCGGACGCACCCCCCGCAGCAACCCGGCGACCTACACCGGCGGGTTCACGCCCATCCGCGAGCTTTTCGCCTCCCTGCCCGAGTCCAAGGCGCGCGGCTACATGCCCGGCCGCTTCTCCTTCAACGTCAAGGGCGGGCGCTGCGAAGCGTGCCAGGGCGACGGCTACGTGCAGATCCAGATGCAATTCCTCCCCGACGTTACGGTCCCCTGCGAGGTCTGCGAGGGCCGCCGCTACAACGATGAAGCCCTCGAGATCAAGTTCCGCGACAAGAGCATCGCGGACGTGCTCGCCATGACCGTCACCGAGGCCCACGAGCTCTTCACCAATATCCCCCGCATCAAGTCCAAGTTCGAGACGCTGGAGGCCGTCGGACTCGGCTACATCCGGCTCGGCCAGCCCGCCACAACCCTCAGCGGGGGGGAGGCACAGCGCATCAAGCTCGCCAGCGAGCTCTCCAAGCGCGCCACCGGCAAGACCCTCTACATCCTCGACGAGCCGACCACCGGCCTGTCCTTCGAGGACGCCAGCCACCTGCTGCGCGTCCTCCATCGCCTCGTGGACGGCGGCAACACCGTCCTTCTCATTGAGCATCACCTGGACCTCATCAAGAACGCCGACTGGGTGATCGACATGGGCCCCGGCGCCGGTGCCCGCGGCGGCGACATCGTCGTCGAGGGCACGCCTGAGCGCGTCGCCGCCCACCCGGAATCGCGCACCGCCGCCTTCCTCCGCCATGCCCTCGCCAAACACGGCATCGCCCCGGAGGAGCCACCCGCTCCCAAGCCGCGCAAGCGGGCTAAGGTTGGCGTGTAGTCCGCGGGTAGCAGAAGGAGGAATGGGGCGCGGCGGATAAGCCGCCTCTGTGAGTCTTCGTTCATGCATTACAATGCGTATGCCACACGATTCAATCGTGTGATGCAGACGGTTAATCATCACAATCCATGCTCTACTTGCGCTTCAATCCCTCCTTCGCCTCCAGCCATCTGCTAGAGGAGCTACAGCGCGCCCGCAATACGCTCGACCAGCACCAAGACGCCCCTGACGCCTACATGGGCGAACTCCGGCGGCACGCCATCGCCCTCAGCGTCCACTACTCAACCCGCATCGAGGGCAACACGCTCACCCTGGAACAGGTCGAGAGCCTGCTGCGAGGCAAGCAGGTGGCCGCGCCGGTCAGCGAGCAGCGGGAGGCGCTGAACTACCACGAGGCGATGCAGTATGTCCAAAGCGTCGCCGCCTCTTCGTCGCCGCGTCTCTCCGAGGACACGGTTAAGGCGATCCACTTCATCGTCACCAAGTCCCTCCTCGGCGACTACAACCCTGGTCGCTACCGGAGCGGCCAGAACTTCGTTGTGGACCGGCCCACCCGCCGCACTCTGTTCCGGCCCCCGCCCCCGGAGCTCGTCCCGCCGCTCATGGATGAGTATGTCCGCTGGCTCAATACATCCCAGGAAGGGCTGAGCCCGTACTACAAGGCTGCGCTCGCCCACCTCAACTTCGTCGCCATCCACCCGTTCTACGACGGCAACGGCCGTACGGCTCGGGTCCTCGAGGCTCTCGTGCTCTATCTCGCAGGCTACAAGTCGCAGGAACTCGTTTCACTGGAGGAGTACTTCGGAATCGACACGCAGGGCTACTACCGCGCGATTGCCGACTCCCTCGGACCCTCGTACGAACCCGATGGCCGCGACGTTACCCCTTGGGTGGAGTACTACCTGCGCGCGCACGCTGAGCAGGCCGCCGCCGCCGCTGCAGAGCACCAGGCTATCGTGGCGCAGGTGGATGCCCTCTGGCAGACCTTCGCCGGGCACGTCGAAGACTCCCTTGTTCAGATTTACGGACTCCTGAACGCCTGCCGCCTAGAGTCAATCACGAATAGCGTCTACCAAGAGGTCGCCGGGGTCAGCAACCAGACGGCGGCGAAGCGCCTCGCTCAGATGGTGGACGCCGGCCTGCTCACCCGCCACGGCAGGGGTCGCGCCACCCACTACGCTCCAACCGAAGCTGTGCTGCGGGTCTTCCAGGCGACGGCGGGGGAGACGGGGGAGTAACGCGGGCTACTCCCAGGACTCGTCCCTCCAACGGACAGGCAGCTTTTCGTTGAACTGCGCTCCGTATATGACAGGCGCAATCAAGTCAAATATCTCCTGGTCCATATCGTCATCTAAGGCGACTTCCATGCGCTCCCACGGATCAATGGTCGTGAACTGGACAAAGATAGGCTCCGGCTGGTCATCTACGGTGACTCTCGCCATAAGGCCGCGCTCGCCGGTGTTCCCGAGCCATTCCTCAACCACGTCAACGCGAGCGACGCCGTCCAAGCTCTCCCAGAGGGCGACCGCCTCTTGCACGAGTTGGAAAGCGTCACGAGCCATGTCGTGATCGTTGATCGGGGCGGCGGGGAGTGTCAAGAGTGGAGAGCAGGTGTCAGGCTATGAGCCTGTAGCGTCCTCTATTGTCTACGAACGACAGCACCTTGCCCTCTCGGAGCACTTGCATCTGCTGACGAATCTTCGCCTGTACGTTCCGGTTGTCCGTGTGCCGCGCAGCGAGTTCGACCTCAAATCGTTGGTAGAAGTCCTGGAGGGTGAACTCCGTGGTCTGCGTCTCCCGTTCCAAAACGCGGATGCACGACAACACGCCGGCGGCCCAGCCTCCCTTCTCGGCGGCGAGGAATTGGTATCGGCCCCATTCATCGCGCACGACGTCAGGGTTGCGTGAAATCCCGGCTTGCACGACGGGCACTCGCGCCTCTGACGGCAGTTGCCCGAGAAGGATGTTCGAGCCTATCCAGCCAGCCCTTCTTGCATGGGGTGGTAATGGCGGCCTCTGCTCCACAACCGCCTGACTCAAGAAGTGGCCCGGCACGACAAAGAGGTCGGTCACCACCTCAGCAAGCGTCGAATACTGTAGGAAGGCGTAGTGGGGCGCCCGGCCTTCAGCGATGGCCTGCATCTTGATGTCGTATTGAGAATTGCTGACCTTCCACCCGAACGGTTTGCTCTGGCTCTTGAGCTGATAGCAGGCTCCGCACGTTGAGCACGAGTAATCCCAAACAGGAGTATTGGCTTTCGCGGCGTCGAGTTGGTCAGAAGCACACGCCAGGCAGTAGAGGTTTCGCGTCGCCCAATCTTCCGATATTCGCCTGGCTCTTTGGCTCAGGCTCTTGTAGCCCTCGGCAACAGTCATGTTCAGGCGTAAGTCCATCGCGTCGCGATTATAGACACGCCCTCGCGCCCCCGGTACGCTCCTCACCATGCTCGACCCTATCCGCGGCAGCCGAACGCTCCGGCGAGTGAGGCAGCGTGTCGAGACGTGCTCGCTCAGGATGGCGATTGCGCGGTGGATGGCTCGCCGTCTCGTGCCGGCCGTCTTCCCGAAGGTCAACCCCTTCTTTCTCAAATCGCTCCGCTCGCCCCTGCACGGGCTGATGAGCTGGTACGTGGTCGTCCTGCGCTTCGAGGGCAGACGCACCGGTAAGCGCTACGAGACGCCGGTCGCCTACCATCGCGCGGACGACGGAGCGCTCGAGGCGGTGACGAGCGTCTACGGGAAGTGGTGGCGGAACCTGGAGTCCGGCGCTCCCGTGACCGTCCTCCATCGCGGGCGGACCGCTCCGGCGCGCGTCGACGTCGTGCGCATGGGCGCCTCGGCCGACCCCGAGGCGAGCGCTCGCCTGATCGCCTCCGCGCTCGCCTCCCGCGACCTCCCTCGTCGCGCCCTGATGCCCACTCCTGTTGCGGAGACGGTCCTGCTACGGGTGTGGGAGGGCGAGTAGGCCCCCACTTCTAGGCTGGCCCCTCCCTAACCCTCCCCCAGGATGGTGGAGGTGCTTAACTAGCCCTCCCCGAGCAGAGGTGATTAACGCGTTCTTCCTTGGATGGGAGAGGGGGATGAGGGCCACCGCTCTCCCCCGTCTACCTACGGGGGAGAGCTAGAGAGAGGTCTGCACGTCTAATACGGAGGGACGCCCCACGGCACAACGGGCGGGTGGGTGGGAAGAGACAAGGCGCGGCAGGGAACGGCAACGCCAGAACAAATGTGCGACATTTGCCCCTTGCGAGTTGTGGGGGGCGAAATGGGACACTCTCGCCATCAAATCGCCACGAGCGCGCTAGTGCGCGTGTGATACGATGAAAACTGGTAGTGGCGGCCAAGAGACGAGGCCAAAAGTGTCTGAGAAGGAACAAGCGCTGGAGCTAGCTCTCGGTCAGATCGAACGCCAATTCGGTCGAGGATCGATTATGCGTCTGGGGGAAGTCGCCCAGGCGATGCAAGTGGAGGCCATCCCGACGGGCTCCATCTCGCTGGACTTGGCCCTAGGAGTCGGAGGAATCCCAAGAGGGCGGATTGTCGAGATTTTCGGATCGGAGTCGGCAGGGAAATCCACCCTGTGCCACCACATCGCGGCAGAGGCTCAGCGTCTTGGCGGGACCGCCGCCTACATCGATGCCGAGCACGCTTTGGACCCGACCTACGCGGCCCATTGCGGCGTGCAAATTGATTCGCTCCTAATCTCGCAGCCCGATTCGGGTGAGCAAGCGCTCGAGATCGTCGAGTACCTGGTGCGCAGCGGCGCGGTGGACGTTGTCATCGTGGACAGTGTCGCGGCCCTCGTGCCAAGGGCCGAGCTGGAGGGGGACATGGGGGACGCCCACGTCGGCCTTCAGGCGCGGCTGATGTCTCAGGCGCTGCGGAAGCTTACTGCGGCTACGAACCAGTCGCACACGGCGGTGGTGTTCGTGAACCAGCTGCGGGAGAAGGTGGGGGTGTTCTTCGGGAGTCCCGAGGTCACGCCCGGCGGACGGGCGCTCAAGTTCTACAGCTCCGTCCGTATCGACCTCCGCCGGATCGAAACGATCAAGCAGCACGCGGACGCGGTGGGAGCCAGGATCAGAGCGAAGGTCGTGAAGAATAAGGTGGCGCCGCCTTTCAGACAGGCGGAGTTCGACATCATGTTCAAGGTCGGCATCAGCAAGGTGGGCGATTTGCTCGACCTCGGCTCGGAGATGAGCATCCTCCGCAAGTCCGGCGCGAACTACTCGTACCGCGAGACGCGCTTGGGGCAGGGCCGGGAGAACGCCAAGGCGTTCCTTATCGAGCACCCGGAGATAGCCGATCAGATCGAAGCCGAAGTACGGGGCTTGCATGATCCGCAGCCGGCGCCCAACGGCCATAGCAAGGCCGGGATTCCGGAGACTGAGCTCGTGGAGGAGCCGGCGGGCGTTTCGGTCCAGTAGGCGAAGGCCTCGTCTCACATAGCCGCTGCTGCCGAATCAAGACCGGTGGCGGCAGATGGTGGACTGCGCAATGTACAGCGAACGAACCGGCCTGCGGATAGCGGGCTGGTTCGTTGCGCGTTCGAGGAAAAGAGGCTGGGATGCGCCGCATCCGAGCCCCCCTCGGTCGCTGTGCGAAGGAGGCTCCGCCGGCCGGAATAAGTCGTGACCGGCCTGTCCGGTCCCCCTCGGACGGGGACGCGCGCGCAGGCCAGGTCTGAAAGGAGACGCTCATGGAAGCGTTGCTAGGCGTGATAGGAGCGGTTGTCGGGATCGCTCTCGGAGTTGCTCTCGGAGTCGCGGGCGCGATGGTCGTCCGCAACATGAAACAGGGCCGGAGGGTCAGCGAAGCGAGAGACGACGCGGACCGCATCCGGAGCGAGGCTGAAGAAGAGAAGAAGCGCGTGCTGCTGGAGGCGAAGGAGGAGGCGCTCAAGACCAAGCAAGAAGTGGAAGGCGAGATTCGCGAGCGCCGCCGAGAGGTGCAGCGGGCCGAGGACCGGCTGGTGAGCCGCGAAGAGAGTGTGGACAGCCGGCAGCAGGCGCTCGAAATGCGCGAGCGGCGTCTCTCGGAGCGTGAGGGCGAGGTCGACCAGGAGCGCACAGAGATTGAGACGCTCAAGTCCGAGCAGGTCAGGAAGCTCGAGGCCATCGCTAACCTGAGCCTCCAGGAGGCCAGAGACCAGGTCATGCACACCGCCGAGGGCGAAATGACGCATGAGCTGGCGAAGCGCTACTACGCGCTCGAGCAGAAGATGTTCTCAGAGGTGGACGAGAAGGCGAAGAAGGTCATTTCGCTGTCGATCCAACGTCTAGCGGCGGACGTGGTCAACGAGTCGACCACTTCCCAAGTGTCGCTGCCCAACGACGAGATGAAGGGGCGCTTGATCGGCCGCGAAGGCCGGAACATCCGCGCGATAGAGGCAGCGACGGGCGTGGACATCATCATCGACGACACGCCGGAGGCGGTGACGGTTTCCTGCTTCGATCCCATCAGGCGTGAGGTTGCGAAGATTGCGCTCACGAACCTGATAGCGGACGGGCGCATTCACCCGGCGCGCATCGAAGAGTCGGTCAGCAAAGCGCAGAAGGAGGTCGAAGAGACGATCGCCCGCTGCGGCGAGCAGGCCGTCCTCGACGCTGGGGTGCGTGGGTTGAACCCGGACCTCATAAAGCTCTTGGGCAGGCTACAGTACCGTTACAGCTACGGGGAGAACGTCCTTCAGCACTCCGTCGAGGTCTCGCGCATCGCCGGGATGCTCGCGGGCGAGGTGGAGGCGGACGTTCAGACCGCCAAGGCCGGCGGCCTGCTGCATGACATCGGCAAGGCGCTCACCCACGAGTTCGAGGGCACGCACATCGAGTTGGGGGAGGAGGTCGCGCGTCGCTACAGTCTGTCTCCAGGGGTGACGGCGGCCATCAACGAGCACCACGACGACGACCGGGGGTCGGCGGAGGCTTTCATTGTCGCCGCCGCCGACGCCATCAGCGCGGCGCGCCCCGGTTCGCGACGGGACACTGTCGAGCTGTACCTGAAGCGTCTAGAAGCGCTGGAGGACGTGGCGAACAGCTTTGACGGAGTGCAGAAGTCGTACGCGATACAAGCAGGCCGCGAGGTGCGCATCTTGGTGCAGCCGGACGAGATTGACGACGTTGAGGCGTCGGATCTCGCCCGAAAAGTGGTCAAGAAGATCGAGGAGAACCTCGTCTACCCGGGTGAGATTATGGTCACGGTTGTGCGCGAGACGCGCGTCACGGAGGTGGCCCATTAGGAGTCTACTTTGCGGATACTGATGGTCGGAGACGTGGTGGGGCGCCCTGGTCGCCGGGCTTTGAAGCGGGTCTTGCCCGGGCTCCGGCAGGAGCTCGGGCTGGACTTCGTGGTGGTCAACGGCGAGAACGCCGCAGCCGGCTTCGGTCTGACCGAAGACACTGCGGACGAGATACTCGCCGCGGGGGCCGACGTTATCAGCGGCGGGAACCACACCTTCGACCGGCGGGAGTTCATCCCGTTCATGGACGGCGAGATGCCGCTGCTGCGTCCGGCGAACTATCCGTCGTCGACGCCCGGACGCGGCCACCTGCGCGTGGGGCAGACGGCCGTCATCAATCTCCAAGGGCGAGTCTTCATGCCGGAAGGGCTAGACTCGCCTTTCGTCGTCGCGGACTCGATCGTAGACGAGCTCGCGGACAGCGCGCCGAAGGCGATTCTCGTGGACTTCCACACGGAAGCAACCTCCGAGCAGGCGGCGATGGGGTGGTACTTGGACGGCAGGGTGAGCGCCGTCGTCGGAACCCATACCCACGTTCCAACCGCCGATGCGAAGATCCTTCCCCAAGGCACCGCGTTCGTCACCGACTTGGGGATGACTGGCCCTGTGGATTCCATCATAGGGAGCAAGGTCGAGGACGTGCTGGAGCGCTTCCTCACGGCCATGCCCCGTCGGCTGAACGTCGCCGACGGAGGCGGGCCGCTTCAGTTCAATTCGCTGTTCGTCGAGACCGACGACCTCACGGGCCTGGCAAAGAGCGTTGAGCGAGTGGACCGCATCATCGAGGGCGCATGAAGATCGACCTCCACATGCATTCCACGTTCTCCGACGGCCGTCTCTCGCCGACGGAGCTTGTCCGGCTCCTGGAGCACCAAGAGGTCGACATCGCCGCGCTTACGGACCATGACTCGACCGAAGGCCTGGACGAGGCGTTCGCAGAGGCCGACCGTATCCCGGGGCTCCGGCTCATCGCAGGCATAGAGATCAGCGCCGACCACCCGGACATGGACAACACTGAGGTCCACGTCCTGGGCTACTTTATGGACCACCGAGACGAAGAGCTGCAGCGAAGGCTGCGCTCCTTCCGCGAGGACCGCGACACACGCGGGCAGCGAATGGTGGAGCGGCTCGGCGGGCTGGGGTATGCGTTGGAATGGGAGCGTGTGAAGGAAATTGCAGGGGAAGCGGGCGTGGGACGCCCACACATCGCTCGCGCGATGGTTGAGCGAGGCTACATTGCGGAGGTCAAGCAGGCGTTCGACGGTCTGCTGAATGACCGCGGGGCCGCGTTCGTCGGCCAGTCGCACATCACCGTCCGCGATGCGGTGGCGATGATTCGCTCCGTTGGCGGGGCCGCCGTGCTCGCGCATCCACTGTACGTCGACGGCTACCAACAAATGCTCCCCCAGCTCGCGGACATGGGCTTCGCCGGTTTCGAGGCGCACTATGCCGAGTTCAGCCCGGAGCAACGGCGTGGGCTTCTGGCGCTGGCGGAGCGATATGACATGCTTCCCTGCGGCGGGAGCGACTACCACGCGATGGGCAAGCAGAACGAGCACCTCCCAGGCGCCGCCGGGCCGCCCTTGGAAGTATTCGAAGAGCTGGAGCGCCGCGCCGGCGCGCACCGCTAGGAGCAATGAACGAGTCACTCCAGATTGCGCTGACCCTCGCCTACGGCTATCTATTGGGCTCTGTGCCCATCGCCTATGTCATCGGACGGCTGGTGAAAGGCATCGACCTCCGGAAGGTCGGCAGCGGCACTGTTGGGGCCTCCAATGTGTACTACAACGTCGGGCGCTTCTGGATCGTCCCCGCGGGCCTGTTCGACCTCTTCGTGAAGGGGCTGACGCCTATCTACCTGGCGCGCCTGCTCGACCTCGACATCGCCGTCCAAGCGGCCGCGGGCCTGCTCGCCGTCGTCGGCCACGACTGGCCGCTGTTCCTCGGCTTCAAGGGAGGGCGCGGCGTCGCTCCTACCGTGGGGGTGCTCATAGCTATCGGTCGATTGGAGCTGGCGTTCTTCGTCGTCCTGGGATCGGCCGGCTGGCAGTTCACGCAAGCCGCAGCTGTTTGGGTGCTGCTTGCGTTCGTGTCGATGCCCTTCGTGGCTCTCTACTTTGAGCGTCCCACCGCAGTCGTCCTGCTCATGGTTGGGCTGCTGCTCGTTACGGTGGTCAAGCGCCTCGCGTCGAACTCACTGCGGGGCTCCGCCGAGGGTCTGCCCCGGCTGCTGTACAACCGCCTCGTATTCGATCGGGACATCGCGGACCACGACGCCTGGATGCGCCGGAACACCGACCCGGCGGTTTCAAAATGACAACTTTGCCTGTCTGCCACTGGCATCCTGACCGAGAGACGGGCCTGCGCTGCGGCAGCTGTGGCAGGTCGATATGCGTCGAGTGCATGCGCCAGCACCCGGTGGGCATTCGCTGCAAGGAGTGCTCGTCCCCCACCCGTCTCCCGACGCACGAGGTCTCTACGAGCTACATCGCGCGAGGCGTCGCGGCGGCGATAGGCATGGGCGCCGCGGGTGGCGTAGCGTTGCTGATCGTGCTCCGGGTTGTGCCCGGCGCTGGGTTCTTCTTCTTTTTCCTGATGCTGGGCTTGGGCTACGCCATGGGGGAGGGCGTGAGCGTCGCGGTCAATCGCCGCCGCGGTCGCGCATACCAGTACATGGCGCTCGGCGCCACCCTCCTGGCGACGGCTCCCGTCTCGCTGACATCCCTCTCGGCACTGAGCTTCGGCAGTCTGATTGATTTGGCGGGCGTCGCAGTCGCCGCCGTCGTCGCGTGGAACCGGCTCGCGCCGTAGCTCGGTGGACTGCCGGCGCCCGCTCCCCTAAAATCGTCGTTGGCGCGGGCGTAGCTCAGGGGTAGAGCATCTGCTTCCCAAGCAGAGGGTCGTGGGTTCGAATCCCATCGCCCGCTCCAATCGTGATGGGTGGAGGACTGACGGCGGTACCGCTCTTGCGGCCGCCCGAGTCTGAGGCGCTTCTCACGCTCACCCCATCTCCGTGTACCATTCAACACGCACCCTGTCGGCGGAGGAAGACCCATGACCACTTCCAAGCCTGAGATACGCCCAGACCAAGAGCGAATCGTGAAGTTCGACGCTTATCGCGCCTTCCAGGCGAAAGAGGGCATCCCCGTCATCACCGGGTTCGCCGTCGATGATCTGCGGACCGTGGAGGTGGGGGACTGGGCGCGGCTGGACTGTCGCGGGGCCTACATCAATCTCGACGGCGCCGCCGACACCAACGACGCCTACGTGGCCGAGATTCCGCCAGGCGGCAAGATGGCGCCCGAGCGGCATATCTTCGAGAAGAACATCTACGTGCTGACAGGGCGAGGCGCGACGCTCGTCGGCGACGATCCCAACAGCCGCGTCAGCTTCGAGTGGAAGAAGGGCAGCATCTTCTCGGTCCCCGTCAATGTCTGGCATCAGCACATGAACGGCAGCGGCGCCGAGCCCGCGCGGTTCGTCGCGGTCACGACCGCCCCCCTCACGATGAACCTCTTCCACAACGAGGGCTTCGTATTCAACAACCCCTACGTGTTCGAGGACCGGATCGGCAATCCCAAGAGCTTCCAGGGCGAGGGCAAGATGTGGACGGCCACCACGGGCCGCACCAACGCCTGGGAGACGAACTTCGTGCCGGACGTGGAGACGTTCACGACCTTCACGTGGAAGGAGCGGGGCGCCGGCGGGGCGCATATCAAGTTCGAGATGGCCGACCAGACGCAGACGGCGCACATCTCCGAGTTCCCGGTGGGCACATACAAGAAGGCGCACCGCCATGGGCCCGGCGCACACGTCATCATCCTCAAGGGCGAGGGCTACTCGCTGCTCTGGCCCTCCCACGGCAGCCCGCACGACGGCATGGAGCGCGTCGAGTGGAGGCCGGGGTCGATGGTCGTGCCGCCCAATGGTTGGTTCCACCAGCACTTTAACGGCGGCGCTACGCCCGCCCGCTACCTTGCCTTCCGCTGGGGCAGTCAGAAGTACTATTTCTCCCTCGGCGTGGCGATGGAAGGCGAGACGGACGTGGACGTCAACCTGGGCGGAGGCCAGATCGAGTACGAAAGCGAGGACCCAATCATCCACGACATCTTCCTCGAAGCCTTGGCCAAGTCCGGCGCGGAGTCGAACATGGCCGAGTTCATCCCCCGGCTGAGGGCGTAGGCCGACGCTTTCCAAGCGAGGAGGACACGATGCCATTGCTGCTGAACAACGAAGAGGTCGACAGCCTGATAGACATCCCCATTCAGAAGGTCAGGGACTAGTTACGTCCCCGCATGCTTCGTTCGTGACAACGTCAAAAGAGGCCTTTCGTAGTGGGCTTGTCGCCATCGTTGGACGCGCCAACGTCGGGAAGTCCACGCTGCTCAACGCGCTCGTGGGGCAGAAGGTGTCAATCGTCAGCGCCAAGCCCCATACGACGCGCCATAAGCTGCTCGGCGTTCTCACGGGCGACGACTTCCAGATTGGCCTGCTGGATACGCCGGGGTTTCTCCGCAAAGGACGAGACCAGCTGGACGCGATTATGTCGCGCCAGTTGGCGTCGGCTTTAGGAGACGCGGACGTCGTGGCGCTCGTTGCGGAGCCGCGCTATCCGGGCGATGTCGAGCAGGAGATGATGAAGCAGATACGGGCGTCCGGCGCGCGGGCAATCCTGGTGCTGAACAAAATCGACACGGTCGCGAAGAACAAGCTGCTGCCGGTTATCGCTCGGTATTCGGACGCGTACGACTTCGCGGCTATCGTGCCGGTCAGCGGGCTTACGCGAGACGGGCTCGACCCACTCGTCGAGGCGATTCGTGCCGCCGTGCCGGAGCGTGAGGCGCTCTTTCCGGCGGAGATGCTCACCGATCGTTCGGTCCGCTTCCTCGCTGGTGAGATTGTCCGAGAGAAGGTGTTCGAGCTCTACGCTCACGAGGTCCCCTACGATGTCGCCGTCGAGATCGAGGAGTACGAGGAGCGTGAGGGCAAGGAGCCCGACTTCATCAGGGCCGTCGTGTACGTGGACAAGCGGTCGCAGAAGCAGCTGCTCATCGGCAAGGGCGGCGCGGCGCTCAAGGAGGTCGGCGTCCTTGCCCGGCCCGAGATCGAGGGACTAGCTGGGCGGGCCGTGTACCTCGAGCTTTGGGTGAAGGTGAACTCGAAGTGGCGGAGCAAGGCCGGATTTATCCAGCGCACGCTCTGAGGCCCGCGCGCCGCCGGCCCGGCGCACGTATGATTAGACTCATCACCGGCTAAAGGAGTTCGCCTTGCCTCTCGTTCCCAAGGTCATGAGCACCCAGCACCCGGACAATGCGGCGGCGCCTTCCTACGCCATCGACGGCGTGATCAAGGGCGAGGGCGAGATTATCGAGGCTGTCGACGTATTCGAGCTCGGCTGCGACGAGCAGATGTGGGACTCGGAGGGGAAGGACACCGACACACACGTCGTCCAGAAACTCCTCACCAACTATCCCGAATTCTTCACTGGAGAGCGCAAGCTCGGCCGTGACGCGGTCATCACGCTGCGGGTGCCAAACCCGGCCATCGAGATGGAGATGCGCAAGCTCATGGTGGAGGCGCTTCAGGGCATCACCACCGCCTACGACGTCGCCCGCGAGTTCTACGGCGGCGACCTCGACGCGCCCATCCAGGAGGTCATCCTCCCCTTCACCACCTCCGCCGATGAGCTCTCCCGCATCGCGGCCTACTATGAACGCTTCATCGTCGGGCAGGAGGACCAGCCCCTGCTGGGCGGGCACACCGTGGGCGACTGGATAGGAGAGTTTCAGCCCAAGAGCATCCGCATCATTCCCCTCGTCGAGGACCGCGACCAGATGCTGCGGGTCGACGACATCGTCCGCGAGTACCTGCAGGGACGTGAGGACTCCTACCAGCGCGTCTTCCTTGCGCGGAGCGACCCCGCGCTCAACTACGGGATGGTGGGCGCGGAGCTGATGCTCAAGGTAGGGCTGCGCCGGCTCGACAATCTGTCCGGGGAGCTTGGCATCCCGATCTACCCGATCATCGGCGCGGGCTCCGTGCCCTTCCGAGGACACCTGAAACCGATCAACGTCGACCGGGCCTTCCGCGAATACCCCAGCGTGCATACGCTGACCGTGCAGTCCGCGTTCAAGTTCGACTATTCGCGGGAACAGGTGCGGGCGGGAATCGCCGAGATACACGCCCACGAACAGACGCCGGCGGCGCCCATCGACGAGGCGCGGGCAACGGCCATTCTGGACAAGGCCGCGGCCGAATACCAGCGACAGGTCCGCGATCTCGCGCCGACAATCGCCTCCGTCTCGGCCCTGGCGCCCCGGCGGCGCGAGCGCAAGCTGCACGTCGGACTGTTCGGCTACGGGCGGTCGCTCTCCGGCTCCAGCGACGTCACCCTGCCGAGGGCCATCGCCTTCGCTGCCGCCCTCTATTCAATCGGCGTGCCGCCCGAGCTCCTAGGCCTCGCCGCGCTCGACGAGGAGGACCTCGCATTCGTGCGCGAGGTCTACCCAAGCATGGAGAGCGACCTAGCGGCTGCGCTGCGCTTCTCGAACGAGACGCGGGTCAACCAGCTGCTTGGCGACGACTACCGCAGGCTCTTCGTGCGTTTCACCCATGAGATCGACCGGGTCCACGAGGGCCTGACTACCGCAGTATGGGCGAGCCTCAGGCAGACCACAGAGGGACGGACCACGCACTACATCGAGGAGGCGGGGCAGCAGCGGCGGTTCCTCGGGTAGCGTTATGACTCGCATCCGGCCCGGAACCGTTGCCGACGCCGACGCCGTCTTCCGCCTGCTCACGCTGCTCGCGACGAGCTATCCGACTTCCCGCGCAGCGTTCGACGCCACCTACCCGGAACTGGTCGGCTCGTTGTCGGCCCACCTGCTGGTGGCGGAGGACGACGATGGAGTCCAGGGCTACGTCTATGCGGCCGACGCGCCGACACTTTATGCGAACGGGCCGATCACCGAGATCCTGGAGCTCTATGTTGAGGAGTCGGACCGCCGCCGGGGCATTGGGCGCCGCTTGGTTGAGTCCGTCGCCGCCTCGGCAAGAGAGCGGGGATCGGTCGAGGTGGTCGTGCCCACGCGGAGGGCGGGGGCCTTCTATCAGGCGGTGGGGTTCGAGCTCACGGCCGAGCTATTCAAACTGCGCCTCGCGGAGTAGACATGACCATCAACCCCAATCTTCGGTTCGGCATCGCGATACCCCAGCGGTTTCCCGGCGAGATCGACGTCTCGGTCCTGCCGCCGTTCTTCGCGGCGGTCGAGGAGCTTGGTTACGACAGCTGCTGGGTCGTCGAGCAGGCCATCAACGCCCACAACGATCTCGCGCCTGTGCCGCTGCTCTCGTATGCGGCCGCGCTCACGAGGGGGGCGAGGCTCGGTAGCTCGGTGCTCATCAGCGTGTTGCGCAACCCCGTCAACCTGGCGAAAAGCCTTGCGACGCTCGACCGCCTCTCGAACGGCCGGCTCATCGTCGGCGTGGGAATGGGCAACGCGACGGGCGCGCGGTTCTCCGACGCGTTCGGCGTGCCCGCCGCGGGCAAGGCGGCCCGCTTCGAGGAGGGCCTGGTGCTGATGCAGCGCCTGTGGACGGGCGAGCGCATCTCGTTCGAGGGACGCTTCTGGCAACTCGACGACGTGTTCATCAGCCCTATGCCGGTCCAGCGTCCCATTCCCCTTTGGTTCGGCGGACACGCCCCGGCAGCGCTGGACCGCGCCGCCCGGCTCGGCGACGGCTGGATGGGAGCGGGCGCCACGTCGACCGCGCGCCTCAGGGAGGAGCTGGAGGCGCTGCGCGGCTGCCTGGACGCCCGCCAACGCGACCCCGCCGCGTTCACGACGTCGAAGCGCGTGTTCGTGGGCGTGGAGGACGATCGGGAGACTGCGCTGCGGCGGCTGCAGCCGTGGTTCGACATGCACTCGGGCAGCGGCCAGCGCGCGGAGCGGGTCGGCGTGTACGGCACGCCGGAGCAGTGCGCGGAGGGCCTTGCCGAGGTCGCGGAGACGGGAATCGACTTGATCGCCCTCAACCCGGTCTATGACATGGAGCGGCAGGCGCGACGGCTCGCCACCGAGGTGCTGCCGCTCATGGGGGTTACGCTGGGGGGTTAGCATCGTACGGCTCTCCCGCCTACGCGTGAAGGACGGCCTCCTGGCGGCCTCTCCACTGGTAAGGGGGCAGTGCGGCGTCGTTGGGAATCCGGGTCAAGAAGTTCCCCGTTTGCGTGAAAAAAGTTCCCCAGCTCATTTTCGGTACGAGTGAAGAGGTTCCCCAACTCATTTTTGCTACGAGTAAAAAGTTCCCCGTTTTCATGTTGGCCAGGCGTGAAAGTTCCCGAAAATCGCGGGGTGAACCGGGGGTTTTGGAGGGCGTTTTCATGGCCGTGGCCTCCTTCCTGGGTCGTCGAACTTCCCCATTCGAAAAATTCTTTGTTTTCATTCATTGAGCGCTGGCCCACATTACAACCAACGAAAGCAGGTGGGCGGCAGAGCCGCGGCCTGGAGCGGGCTGAGGGCAGTGTTCCTAGCGGTCTCATTTGGTCTCATTCGGTCTCATGCTCCTCTAAGGTCCGGCCCTGCGCCCTGCTATGCCTCGGGCGGGTCAGGGCCGTCGGAGACAGGGTAGAGAAGAGGGTTCGTTCGCGCAACAGGGAAATGTCACAAGGGCGACCGGTCTCCGCTCAGTTTTCCCGTAGGCGAGACCTTGCGGTCTCGCAGACGGGGGAGACTCCCACGCCCCCAGCACAGGGGGTTGCCCCTCGCACTAGTTTGGGGTTTGCGCAAAGACTCCACAGACGGGGAGAGGGGAGCAGAGACGGAGAGCGGTCGGGCGTGCTGCGCTCCGTGGGAGGTTGAGGGTGAGGGGAGTTCGACGGATGACGTGGGGCGTGCCCCGGTGAGGCTAAGATGGGTCGAAATGGAGCCACAATGGCGCGTTGGGCGAAGTACGAGAGCGTGTGAGAGCGCAAGAGCGCGTTGGGCCGAGGAGTGTCCTGGGACGTGGGAGCGGAGGGCGGTGCATCCGTCGACCACAATCGCACGCCTCCCTGTCGTACCTGCGCTACTCTCCTACACAGCCCCTGGACAAAAACGACACCGAGCCTGCAATCCTCATAGTGTCCGACTGCTGGACATTCACAACTCCGAGCCGCCCCGACCTGCATCTCGCGCCTGGCGCTGACAACAATCGAATTCCGCTGCTATGATGAATGGGTTTCTGGTGGACTGTTCACCGTCTGTTGCAGATACGAGGGAACAATGGCCATTCGAATCGTCGTTGCCGTCACCGATTACGACTGGTTTCGCGTCCTCAGCCAAATTCCTGATCTCAGTGAGATTAATTTCTGGGCACCGTCACCCATGACTTTTCGCGCCCTACGGGCGGGTGAATTGTTCTTGTTCAAGTTGCATGCACCACGCAACGTGATTGTTGGTGGAGGAATCTTCGCTCATTCCAACATAATGCCTTGTTCGCTTGCTTGGGAGGCATTTGGAATGGCCAATGGAGCGAATTCTGCAGAGGAAATGCGGAAGCGCATCGCTAAGTATCGCAAGTCGGAGTTCGATGGACGGAGAGACTTCGATATTGGCTGCCGCATCCTAACGCAACCCTTCTTCTTGGACGACTCGAATTGGATTGCTCCGCCTCAAAGTTGGGCGAAGAATATCGTCACTTATAAGACATACAACACCAGCGATAGCGAAGGCCTTGCCCTTTGGCAAGAGATCCAGAATTGTTTGACCCGCCAAGGAGCGCGGCACCTGGCCGAAGCAGGCGCAAGATATGGAGAGCCGCACCTCGTTGCACCACGACTTGGGCAGGGCGGCTTTCGCGTCCTAGTCACAGATGTATACGACCGCCGCTGCGCGGTCACGCAAGAGCGCACACTCCCGGCTCTGGATGCCGCGCATATCCGTCCGTACCACGCGGGTGGCCATCACGAGGCTAGCAATGGTCTCCTACTGCGACGAGACATCCATAGCCTGTTCGATGCAGGCTATGTGACAGTAACACCATCCCTGCACTTTGAGGTTAGCCGCTCCATTCGAGAAGAGTTCGAAAACGGCAGGGACTACTACGCTCTTCATGGAACACGAATCAAGGTGCCAGACCGGAGCGATCAGCGTCCAAACGACAAGGCATTGGCTTGGCACAACGACAATGTCTTCAAGGGATGAAACCGGTTTCGATCTCATAAAGCAGTAGAAGAGTGGGAAGAACTGGGCCCTCGTACCACTTAATGGAACGGTTTTCTGCGCTGGAGTACCGCGTCGTCACTCGGTAGCCTTGAATCGGCACAGGCTTGGACAGGATGGACGACGCGGGAGACGCGGCGATTCGCGGCCCCTTCAATCCCATCGTCCGTCCGCAACCGGAGCGTCACAATGTGAGCCGCTACCGCAGGCGCTCCTCATAGTTGGACATGGCGGTGGTCGTCGTCGCTTTCCGCGCGAAATGTGCACTTCTAGGGCGCGAGGATGTCCCCTGGAAGGTTCTCTCGGAGATTACCCCCCCCCCCGCGGTCCACTCCGTATTGGACGACGTATCCCCACTCCTCATCCTCCCTGATGCGGCCGGCAAGTCGGACCCGACCGGGCAGGGAAACCTGCTCGAAGACCTCCGCCGGTCCACGGACCCTCACATGCTGCACGTACTCCCCCCGGTCAATCTCCACCACCATCTCGCCAGCGTCTCGCGACACCACATCTCCGGTAACGCTCACGCACTCGTCCAAGAACATATCGAGGACCGCAAGCATCTGCCCGGGCGGCGGGATATCTGGAGAGTTCGTTGGGCACGGGTCCACAGCCGGTGAGGTCAGGTTGATGCCGACCAGCACCACCAGGCCCAGCGCTCCTATGCCGAGCAGGTATACGACGCACATGAGGAGGCCGCGTCCCCGTCCTCGCTCCGGCTTCTCCACTTGCGCCCGTCCCCTCCGCAGCCACCGCACCAGGAACAGAGGCGAATAGAGCAGGGCGCTGAGGTACCCGAACAGGAGAAAGGCAACCACCATCACCACGGGGAAGGCTATAACCAACATCACGATCCGTAACCAAGCTGGGATGTTCTCCACCCACTCGGCCGGGAAGATCCCCTCACCACCCACGGTTTCCCCCAAGCCGCTGGGCGCCGTCGAGCCCGTCCTCGTAGAAGCCTAGCAATCGCCAGTCCTGGTATTCGCCCGAGCCAAGTGGGACGGAACGCCGGACGCCCAACTGAGGCAGGTCACCCGTAGTAGCAAGTGAACACGTTGTGACTCGTGGCCGCGACGCACCCCTGCACAGGGTCATTGCCGTTCTCCTTCACGGGCTGGGGGTTGCCGCCAGTGAGGAGGACACCCCGGCCCGATTGCCACCATACAGGTCTCCGCCACTGCCGACGGGTAGAACCTGCTCCTCCTAGAGGCTACACTCCGCCAAGCCGGTGAGTGCCGGAGGAGGCGCCAGAGCATGACCGATCCCATCGTTGAACGTCTCACGAGTTACGCGGCCAGTGTGGAATACGAGGACCTGCCCAGCGAGGTTGTGCATCAGGTCAAGCGGCTCGTGATCGATTCCATGGGTTGTGGACTGGCGGCCAGCGATGCCGTTCCGGTGCGCGCGGCCCGAGACGTGGCCCTCGAGGCGCACGGTTCGTCGCCGGCCACGCTGCTGGGGACCACCGACACGACCACGCCAGACATGGCCGCCTTCGTGAATGGCACGATGGTGCGCTATCTGGACTTCAACGACTCCTACAACGGCAAGGACATCGCCCACCCCTCCGACAACATCCCCGCGGTACTGGCCGCCGCGGAGGCGCATGGAGGGTCGGGCCGAGGGCTGATCGCGGCTGTCGCGCTCGCCTACGAGGTGCAGGCTGCCTGGGCGGATAGCTTCCACCTCGCCTCAGGCGGCGCCTGGGACCAAGCCGCCTATGCCGCCATCTCGGCGCCGCTCGGGGCGGGCAAGGTGATCGGCCTCACGGCGGAGCAGCTCGCGGAAGCGCTGCGCATCTCCGTGGTCAGCAGTATGACGCTTGGCGAGGCCCGGCGTGGGACCATCTCCCACTGGAAGGCGGCGGCTGTCCCAAACGCAGGCAGGAACGGCGTCTTCGCAGCCATGCTCGCCCGGCGTGGGATGACGGGTCCCCCGGAGGTGTTCACCGGCTCGCACGGGTTCTTCGAGGGCGTGACGGGCGCCCCTGTCGAGCTTGATCCCTTGGCGCAGGAAGATGGCAATGGCCGCGCCTTCCGGCTCATGGAGTCGCGCTTCAAGCGATTCCCGGCGGGCTTCGTCTCCCAGACAGCGATCGAAGGCGCGATGGAGGCACGGGAGGCACTGGGCATCGTCGGCGCGGACGACATCGAGCACATCCACATCCGGACATTCGAGAGCGGCAAACGAATCATGGCGGGCGACCCCACTCGCTGGCGCCCTGAGACGCGAGAGACCGCCGACCACAGCATTCCCTTTGTGGTCGCCTGCGCCCTTCGGTTCGGCACGCTCGAGCCCGCGCACTTCGAGGACGACGTTCTACGCGACCCCGTGTTGCTGGACCTGATGCAGCGTATCGAGGTCGTGCAGGACCCGGAATGCGACGCGGCCTGGCCGGAGGCCATTCTCAACATCTTGACGGTCCGGACCTCGGACGGCCGCGAGCACACGGCGACCGTCCCCTACTACACCGGGCACTTCAAGAAGCCCATGAGCGACACCGACATCGAAGACAAGTTCCGCCGACTCACGACCGGCCTGCTCGACGAGTCCCGTCAGCAGGCGGCGCTGGACCGCCTCTGGCGTCTCGACGAGGAGACCGACCTCGGTCGGGTCATGGCGTCGATGGCTTTTGGGTAGGCGTCACCGAGCTACGGATGTGCGGGTCGGCGGCGTCTATGCGGTCGGATGGTCCGCGTATGCGTCATCCCCTCGCCAGCCAACGCCTAGTAGTCGACCTCGGGATCAATCGCAGGGATGATGGCGCTATGTCGCTTTGCTAACAGCTTTGGTGTCCTAGTGAGGGAGTCTGCTACTCTCTGTCAGTTTCGATATGCGTGTGACGCGTAGCTAGGGTTGAGGTCGCCCTGCTGTTTGCAGAGGGCTTCGAAATATTGATCGTCTTCGTAGCTCCACTCGTAATCCCAACCGCCGTCTCTTAACGTCGGCATCATTTGGCATATGTAGTCAATCATAGTGTCGGGACTTTGATCCATTGCTTGATATATGCAGCGCGTCCAGATGTCCATCCAGCTTTGCTCTGCAAGGTTTTCTGCGTCTGCTGAGGAGACAATCCCCCATTTGCTGGAATTCATCGGAGACACATGTTTGTACGAGCATCGGCGGCTCTACGCCTACGAGTCTTTTTAGGATGGCCATCAGATAATTCGTCGCGGGATTGATCTGTGGCGTGGGAGTTGGTGTAGGGAAGGGGGTCGGGGTTGCGGTTGGTATAGGGGCGGGGGGTTGGGGTTGCAGTCGGTGTAAGGGTCGGAGTTGGAGTTGGGGTTGCCGTCGGCGTGGGGGTTGGCGTCGGCGTCGGCGTCGGTTCCTGCGCGCATGCGGCGAGCAGGGCTAGAGCAATTAGGACGACTAGCGCGCGAGTGAAGGAGAGAATCATAGAGTGTCAGTGCGTAGGGAGCCGCTGCTAAGCTAGGAGTTAAGCGCCTTGCGGATGCGGTCGACTTTACTACTGAGGCGCTGTCCCTCATTGTAGAGGTACTTAACACACTCGTCTGCCTCGTTCGCCAACTTTTCCCTCGTAGCTTGGTCATTCTCAGTGGCGAGACGCCTAAGCCGGTTAGTTATCATCCACTTCGTGCCCCGCCAGCCACGCACTTGGCTCCACACTTCCCAGTATTCCATCCCGAGCTCTCTACTGATTTGTGCAATCGTCTTGCCTTCGCGGGCCATTCGGTCCATTTCCGAGTTGGTCATTACATGCTCTCCAAATGTGCTTGCGACCCCGATGCTACATCAACAGCAATGTTGAGCCGGGCAGTTCTAATTGAGCCGCTCGAAGATCGTCGAGACCCCCTGGCCGCCGCCTACGCACATGGTGACGAGTCCGAAGTGGCCGTCGGTGCGCGACAGATCCTCCATGAGCTTGACGGTCATGATTGCGCCGGTGGCGCCGACGGGGTGGCCGAGGGAGATGCCGCTGCCGTTCACGTTGGTCTTGTCCGGGTCCATCTCCAGCTCGCGCATCACGTAGGCGGCTTGGGCGGCGAACGCCTCGTTGAGCTCTACGAGGTCGAGGTCTTCGATGGCCATGCCGGTCTTCCCCAGCACTTTGCGGGTCGAGGGGACCGGCCCGATGCCCATGACCGACGGGTCCACGCCCGAGACGCCGCGTCCCACCCATCGCAGCCGCGGCGTGAGGCCGAGGGACTCGGCCCGCTCGCGGGACATGACGACGACCGCGGCGGCTGCGTCGTTGATGCCGGCCGAGTTGCCGGCGGTGACGGTGCCGCCGTCCTTGAACACGGCGCGCAGCTTGCCCAGCCCTTCGAGGGTCGTGTCGGCGCGCGGGTGCTCGTCCGTCGTGACTTCGATGGGGTCGCCGCGCCGCTGGGGCACGGAAACCGGGGCGATCTGGCCGTCGAAGTACCCCTCGGCCTGGGCGTGGACGGCGCGCTGATGGCTCAGGAGCGCCATCGCGTCCTGGGTCTCGCGCGTGACCTCGAACCTCTCGGCGACGTTTTCGGCGGTCACGCCCATGTGGTAGTCGTAGATGGGGCAGCTCAGGCCCAGGGTGAGGCCGTCGGTGACGGCGTAGTCACCCATGCGGGGGCCCTCGAAACGGACGCCGCGCATCAGGTAGGGCACGCGGCTCATGCTGTCCGCGCCCCCGGCGACGACGATCTCGGACTCCCCGGTTGCGATGGCCTGGACGGCCAGGTTGATCGATTCGAGCCCGGAGGAGCAGGCCCGGTTCACGGTCATGGCGGGAATGTGCTCCGGCAGGCCGGCCTTGAGCATGGCGCGGCGGGCCGTGTAGCCGGTCTCGTCGGCCTGCAGGACGTTGCCCATGATGACCTCGTCCACGTCGCTGGGCTCAATGCCGGCGCGCTCGACGGCGGCCCTGATGGCGACCGCGCCGAGCTCCGAGGCAGGCATGTCCTTGAACGAGCCGCCGAACCGTCCGATGGGAGTCCGCGCGCCGCTGACGATGACAACGTCCATCATTCCCTCGCTCCTCGCGGATAGACCGCGCGCGGATTGTACGGGGCGGCTTCTCACGACGCCAACGGCGGGGGTGGGTTGACATCGTGGTTGATGCAATGATGTAATGATGCGGTGATGCGAACGACAGTGAACATCGATGATGACGTGCTCGACCTCGCCAGGGAGCTGGCAAGCCGGAACGGGTGCAGCCTCGGCAGCGCGCTGTCGGAGCTTGTGCGGCGCGGTTTTCCGCGGGCGACCATCACCGTGAATGAATACGGGATGCCCGTGTTCGGCGTCGCCCCTGGCGCCAAGCCCATCACCGATGAGGACGTGCACCGGGCGCTCGATGATTGGCCGTGATCGCGCTATTGGACGTCAACGCGCTCGTAGCTCTGGCTTGGTCCGGCCATGTGCATCATGACGCAGTCCAGGCTTGGTTCAGTGAGCAGAGGGAAGAGGGTTGGGCGACCTGCCCACTGACCGAAGCCGGATTCGTGCGCCTCTCTTGCAACCATTCGGTGGTAGAGCACATCGTAACCCCTCGCGAGGCCATCGAAATGCTGGATGAGCTCAGGCAGCGTGGGGCGCATTCGTTCTGGCCCCAGGACGTGTCCATGATTGATCTGCCGGGGGCAATTGTCGCCTGCATCCAAGGGTATCGCCAGATTACGGACGCCGTCTTGCTGGGCGTCGCGATGCAGCGCAAGGGACAGCTCGCAACCTTCGACGCCAGGCTCGCAAACTTGGCCGCTGAGGAGGCGCGGCCCTTCCTTTACGTGATTCCGGGGTGACACCTGCGGCCCCCGGCCTCAGTCCTCCTCCGCAGACGAGACCTTTGCGTAACTCTTTTCGGGCGGGCGTAACTCTTCCCACCCGCCCGCCCGTTATGCTGTGGGGGACACCCCCACGCCCCCGGCAGAGGGGCGGAGCCCCTCTGCACTCCCCGGTATTCCCAGGCCGGTCCATGGTTCGACAGGCTTACCACGAACCAGTTCGAGGTAACGCAAAGGTCTCGCAGACGGGGGAGGGAACCAGAGCAGACGGGGAGCCTAGCGCCAGTGGCAGCGCTTGTACTTCTTGCCGCTGCCGCAGGGGCAAGGCTCGTTGCGGCCGATCTTGCGATTGCCGGCGAACGTCTGGAAGCGCGCGTCGGCGTTGCGGCGCGACGCGCATTCGACGCAGGTGCAAGCCGGGGGGTGGTCCGAGTACCAGTTGGTGCGCTCTTTGCCGGTGACCATCGCCCTACGCCTGCCGGTACCGGTTCACGAGGGGGAGTCGGCGGTCGCGCCCGAAGTTGCGGCGGGTGATCTTCACGCCAGGCGGGGCCTGCCTGCGCTTGTACTCGCTCCTGTCCACGAGGCGGATAGTCAGCTCGACGGCATCCCGCGGCATGCCCGCCTCGAGCATCTCTTCCACGCTGCGGTCCTCCTCCACGTACGCCTCGATGATTGCGTCGAGCACGTCGTAGGGCGGAAGTGAGTCCTCGTCCTTCTGGTCTGGGCGCAGCTCCGCGGTTGGAGGGCGGACGATGATCGACTCCGGGATGACCTCCCGGCCGGCCATCGCGTTGCGGTGGCGCGACAGCTCCCGCACGAGGGTCTTCGGCACGTCCTTGATGACGGCGAACCCGCCGGCCATGTCGCCGTAGAGCGTCGCGTAGCCCGTCGCCATCTCGCTCTTGTTGCCCGTCGTCAGCACGATCCATCCGAACTTGTTCGAGGCCGCCATCAGCAGGTTGCCGCGTATACGCGCCTGGATGTTCTCCTCGGTCGTGTCGGGCGCCGCGTCCCCGAACTCTTCCGCGAGCGTGTCGAGGTAGGAGTCGAACACCGGCTTGATGGGCAGAACAGCCATCCGCACGCCAAGGTTGGCGGTGAGCGACACGGAGTCCTCGTACGACTGGTCCGATGTGTACTGGGACGGCATGAAGAATGTCGTCACTCTGTCCGATCCGAGGGCGTCGGAGGCGATAGCGGTCGTCAGCGCAGAGTCGATGCCGCCGGAGAGGCCGATGACCGCGCCGCGGAACCCGCTCTTGACGACGTAGTCGCGCGTGCCCGTGACGAGCGCCTGATACACCTCGCTCAGCGGGTGTAGCTCCTCGGCCATGGGCGCTGGGAGGGGCTCACGGCTGCCGGGGCGCGCGTCGAACAGGTGATAGTGCGCGGGCCGGCCGATGCCGTCCAGCTTCGCCTCGATCAGCGAGCCGTCCAGCGACGGCGGGCCGACCTCGTCGGCGTCGATGTCGACGACGACGAGGGAGTCGTCGAACTGGGGTCCGCGAGCGATGAGCGCGCCCCGTGGATCGAACACGACGCTCTGGCCGTCGAAGACCAGCTCGTCCTGACCGCCCACGACGTTCACGTAGGCGACGAACAGCCCGTGCTGGGCCGCGCGCTTGGAGAGCATCGCGTGGCGCTGCCGCCCCTTGCCTCGGTGGTATGGCGAGGAGGTGATGTTGACGACCATTTCGGCGCCCGCGAGCCGCTGAACGGTGGTCGGTCCAACGTCGTACCAGATGTCCTCGCAGATGTTGACGCCGACCTGCACGCCGTTGACGGTGAAGACGGGGCACTCGTCGCCGCGCTCGAAGTAGCGCTCCTCGTCGAACACGCCGTAGTTGGGCAGCAGCACTTTGTGGTAGATGTTGACCAGACGGCCGTCGTAGGCGACTGCCGCTCCGTTGAAGATGCGCCCCATGACCTCGTCGGGGTACGGGACCGCCCCCAGATGGAACGGCTCGCCATCGACCAGATCGGGCGCGCCCGCGACCACGGCGATGTCCCCGCTGGCGGCGGCGAGCCGTTCGAGCTGCGTCGCGGCGTCCGTCAAGAACTGCTTCTTGAAGAGCAGGTCCTCGGGCGGATAGCCGGTGAGGGCGAGCTCCGGGAACGCTACGACGTCCGCCTCCTGCTCCCGCGCCTGATCGACGAGCGCAATCATCCGGTCGGCGTTGCCTTGGAGGTCGCCGACTGTCGGATTGAACTGCCCGAGGGCTAAGCGGAGTGGTCTTGTCACGTTCGTGAACCAGGGTTTGCCGCGCATGCGGCTTCCGAAGGACGCTCCGAGCATATCACGCCCCTTTGGTGCGTCGGGATTCCGCCTCGCCGGAGTGATGGAGGACGCGCGTCTTCTTAGGGAAAGACTAGGGGGAATGCTATGCTGCCCGCAGCTGGGCGATAGTCGAGAGCCGTATGGTTGAACAGAGAGTCTTGGACGACGTTATCGAGCGCATCGTCGACGTGGCGGAGCCGGAGAAGATCATCCTTTTTGGCTCCGCGGCGCGCGGCGGCATGGGCCCGAACAGCGACATTGACCTGCTCATTATCAAGCATGGAGGAGACGCGCTTGACCTCATGGGCCGGATATACCGGAGGCTGCATGGCGTCGGTGCTGCGGTTGATGCAATCGTGGTCTCCCCTGAAGACGTGGAGCGCTACAAAGACAGCCACGCCCTTGTGATCAAGCCGGCCCTCCGAGACGGGACGGTGGTGTATGAGTCCCCCTGAGCGGTTCTCCCCGGACGACCCGAGAGAATGGTTGAACCGCGCCAGAAGCAATCTTGCTTTGGCGAAGAACCGCATCTCAGGCGCTTACCTGGAAGACTTGTGCTTCGAGGCGCAGCAGGCGGCTGAGAAAGCCATCAAGTCCGTGCTGATTGAGCGTAGCCTTGAGTTTCCCTACGTGCATGACCTGGCTCGCCTACTGTCGTTGCTGGAAGAGGCAGGAGAGGCCCTTCCTGACATGGTGCGCAAGGCTGAGGAACTCACCCCGTTCGCGTTGAGTACGCGCTACCCCGGCCCCGTCAGACCCGTTGCCCTCGAAGAATACTTGGCTGCGGTGGAGGTCGCCGAAGCAGTCGTCCAGTGGGCGGAGGAGCGCCAATAGAAGAACAAGAGTCGCCCCAAACGAAGAAGGCGCCCGTCAAAGCGGGTGCCTGTGGGGGGCGGCGGGGTGGGAGCCTACGCGGCTGAGCGTCGGCGGCGTCGCGCTGAGCGACGAGCGGCGATGCGGGCCTTCTCGCCCTTCGAGCGGAAGAACCGGCGGTCCTTGTGCTCCTTGAGAATCCCGTTCCTCGTCACCGCTGCGCGGAAACGCGAAACGATAGCCTCGGGCGGCTCGCCATCTCTAATTGATACGTAGGCCATGAACGCTCCAGCAATCGTCTTTGCAACCGCCAAACATAGCATATCAGGAGCGCCGAGGGCAAGGGATTTCACAGGTGAACGGGCGCCGCCCGGTTGACAGGAGGCCCCATCCGCGCTATTTTCATTAGCACTCGCCCGTTTCGACTGCTAAGTCGCCAGGTTATACGGATGCCCATATACGCATATCAATGCGGCGCCTGCGGCAATGAGTTCGACCTCAAGCAGGGGTTCGACGCCAGCACCGAGACTATCTGTCCCGTGTGCGACGAGACGGCCAGGCGCAGGTTCGTCGCGCCGACCGTCATCTACAAGGGCTCTGGCTTCTACACCACCGATTACGCTCGCAAGGGCAGCAGCTCGTCGAACGGCTCCTCCTCCTCTTCGGAGTCGAAGTCCGAGTCTAAGACCTCTGAATCGAAGAGCTCCGAGTCCAAGACCTCCGAGTCGAAGAGCGAGAGCTCCAAGAGCAAGGCCTCCAGCGAATCCAAGTAGCGGATGCGCGCGGTCCTTCAGCGCGTCAGCAGCGCGTCCGTTTCCATCGGCGGCGCCCCTGTAGCTTCGATAGGCCCCGGCCTCCTCGTCCTCGCTGCCGTGGGACGCGACGACACCGACGCCGACGCGGCCTACGTCGTGGATAAGACCGTGAACATGCGCATCTTCCCCGACGACGCTGGCCGGCTCGACCGCTCCCTGCTCGATGTCGGCGGGAGCTTGCTCGTCGTTAGCCAATTCACCCTATACGGGGACACGCGCAAGGGACGACGTCCGTCTTTCACCGATGCCGCCGCCCCCGCTGACGCGGCCTCCCGCTTCGCCGATCTCGTCGAACGTTTCCGGGACGCGGGCGCCGCCGTCGAGACGGGCCGCTTTCAAGAGATGATGGACGTCTCCCTCGTCAACGACGGCCCCGTAACCATCATCGTGGACTCCGCGGACCGCCAACGCCCTCGGCGTCAGCAATAGTTCCCCAGCTTACCGTCAGGGCGCTACAAGGGCGTTCTGCGTGCGGGAGCCGGCTCTGGAGGTCGGTACGACGGGGAAGAGATAGGCCGGCGCGGCGGGGAACACTGCTTATTGAACGCACAATCCGCCTTGACCGTCCCCGCTCAGGCTTGCTAGCGTCGCCGCATACGCTGGAAAGGCCGCACATGCTGGAAAGGAGGATGTGATGAGCCCCGCAATGAATAGGTTTGGAGGGTGGGCTCTCGTGATCGGGCCGCTGCTCGCGTTGGGGTTCTTCCTGATCGAGCCAGGCGGGCTGCTGATAGACCGCGCCGACACGACCGACGCGGTGGCAGGCATCACGGCGAAGGCGTCGAACACCGAACTTACGCACTTGACCTCCCTGGTCGTCCCGTTCGGTCTGGCGCTCTTGCTGTTCGGATTCATCGTCCTCCAGGCGGGGGCGATCCGTGAGGGCGGCGGGATCGGCGCGGCGCTGCTCGCTGTTCTTCTCATGGGGCTCGGCACTAGCGCGTGGGGGATAACCCAGACGTTGAACCACCCGATCTCGGAGATTGACGTTTCGTCGGCGCAATCGCTGTCGGTAGGCCTGGCGCTCAGCGAGGCGCAGTCCTCGACCCGTCTCCTCGGAGGGTTGTTCGCTGCCGCCGGATTCCTCGTCCTGGGCCTGAGCCCGTGGATGCGGGGCCGCTCCAACACGCTCGCGGCGAACGGCGTCGTGCTCATCTCTCTCGTTGCGCTCGTCAGCCTGGTCGCGGGGCTCTTCGCGGTCGACCTGCGGGCAGAGGCCGCTACGATTCCGAGGGCGTGCTACTTCCTCTGGGTTGCCTGGAGCGTCTACCTCGGAGTGCAACTCATCAGGAGCAGCGAAAGCGCAACCGGCTGACGCAGCTCCGACTACATCGCCACGCGGGCGAGTCAGGGGACTTCGTTTGCGGCCGACGGGGGAGGAGGGCTTTCTGACGCCGCTCGCGCCAGAACATCCTCGTCGGGGACCATTTGCATGAATCGCCAGGGGAAGACCAACGCCCTCTCGTCGCAGAAGGAGTCCACGACCCTCCAGAGGTCGCTGTCGCCCTCGATCCCGCGCTGACGGACTGTCGGCGTGGAGGTCGTAGCGTCGCCGGCGGTGGGCAGCCAGTGATCGGTGCGCGCAGCGAACTCGCGGAAGCCGAGCGTATCGTCCCCCACCATGACGAGCCGGTGAGTCTTCTCGTCCCACGCAACCATCAGCTCCTCGATCCGGCAGCCCATAACGAAACGATCATACCCCACCCCATAGCTCCCCTTAGCACGCCGAGAACGCCCTGCCTCTTCCCGGCATGCGCGGCAATGACGGAGAGGTGCTCGGTCCTCTCGCCCGTCTGCGGGAGAGAGCTAGAGAGAGGGTCTGCGCGTCTGCAGGTCTGCCACACGCCCCCGCGCGTCGCGGCGCTTGCGCTCCCCTCCCGCAGACGGGCGGGGGTTGGGAGCGAGGTTCCCGCCTGCGCGTGAATGACGGAGGGGGCACTAGCCGACCACGGCGCCCGCCGCTACACTGCCCGCGATTCCAGCGGCGGGACGGAGGCGCTATGGGTAATCTACTCGACGGCAAGGTGGCTATCGTCACCGGCTCCGGGCGCGGCATCGGACGCGAGCACGCTATCGCGTTGGCCGAGGAAGGCGCGAGCGTCGTCGTGAACGACATCGGCGTCGAGCGCGACGGGACCGGCGGCGCGCGAGGCCCCGCCGACGAGGTCGTCGCGCACATCCGGGAGGGCGGCGGGAATGCCGTCGCCAGCTACGACGACGTCTCGGACTATGCCGCCGCGGGCAACCTCGTCAAGACGGCCCTCGACAGCTTCGGGCGGCTCGACATCCTCGTGAACAACGCGGGCACCTTCCAGTACCGCCTCTTCCATGAGCTTACGGAAGCGCAATGGGATGGGCTGGTGGGCGTCCACCTCTACGGCACGTTCAACACCTGCCACCACGCCGTGAAGGTGATGATGGAGCAGCGCTACGGCCGCATCATCAACACCGCCTCCAGCCAGTGGCGCAACCCTGAGGGACGCGCCAACTACGGTGCCGCGAAGGGCGCCATCGTCTCCCTCACCTGGGGGCTCGCCTTCGAGCTCCGCAACCACAACATCACCGTGAACGCCATCGCTCCCATGGGCGCCACGCGCGGCTTCGCCGACAACACCTACCGCGACATGCTGGCCGAGGCTGGGCTCGACCGGAAGAAGGACCCCGCCGAGCAGGGCGGCAACCGCGCGGGCCCGGAGTTCGTCTCGCCCACCGTCGTCTTCCTCGCCTCCGATCTCGCCGCGAACGTGAACGGCGTCGTCTTCAGGGTCGGCTCGGGCAAGGTCGCCCGCTACACCCACCCAACGGAGTCGCGCACGCTCTACCGCGAGGCCGGCAACGGCTCGCCGTGGACACTCGACGAGCTCGACGAGGCCCTGCCGTCGACGGTCATGGGCGGCGAGACGAAGGCCCCCTTTATTCCCTAATCGCCCCCCATCCCCTAGCCTCTCCACTATCCTGGGGGAGGATTGAGGAGGGGGGAGCGGCGCCACACAAGGAGACAGCCATGCCAGACGACCACATCCCGCCGAAGGGCGCCCGTCTCGAGGGCAAGGTCGCCGTCGTCACCGGCTCAGGACGCGGCATCGGCCGGGCCCACGCCATCGCCCTCGCCGCCGAGGGGGCCAAGGTCATCGTGAACGACCCCGGCGTCGAGCGGGACGGCAGCGGCGGCACGGTTGCCCCCGCCGACGAGGTCGTCGCTCTCATCAAGGAGAACGGCGGCGAGGCGACCGCCAACTACAACTCCGTCGCCGACTTCGAACAGGCCGGACAGATCATCGCCACGGCCATCGACGCCTATGGGCAGCTCGACATCCTCGTGAACAACGCGGGGATATCGCGGGACGGCCTCTTCCACCAGATCAGCCCCGAGGACTTCGCGGCGGTCGTCGGGACCCACCTGAAAGGGACGTTCAACACCTGCCGCCACGCCGTCCCTCTGATGATGGCGCAGCGCTCCGGCCGCATCATCAACACCGCGTCCAGCCAGTGGCGGAACCCCGAGGGGCGGGCGGCCTACGGCGCGGCCAAGGGCGGCATCGTCAGCCTCACGTGGGACCTCGCCTTCGAGCTGCGCTACCACAACATCACCGTCAACGCCATCGCGCCGATGGCCCAGACGCGCGGGTTCCTCAACTACAGCCACCCGCAGGTCCTGGCCGAGGCCGGAATCCCCGCGAAGAAGGCCGGCGACGAGCTCGCGTCCGCAAGGCCAGGCGGCGAGCACGTCTCGCCCATCGTCGTCTGGCTCGCCACCGATGCGGCGTCCCACGTCAACGGCTGCGTCTTCCGCGCGGGCAGCGGCAAGTACGGCATCTACACCCACCCCACGGAAGTCCGCGCGGTGCACAAGGACTGGCGCAACAAGGGCAAGTGGACCCCCGAGGAGCTCGGCCGCATCCTCCCCAGCAGCCTCCTCTTCGACGACTCCACCGCCCCCTTCATCCCCACCGACCCTTAGCCTGCTCCCCTGCCCGGCGAGACCTTTGGGCAACTTCCCCGCCATTCGCGCCGCAGTGGGGAAGTGCCCCAGTTGTTACGAGTAACAAGTTCCCCACCTGCACATTCCCCCACGAGTGAGAACTTCCCCGAAATACATGGGGTTGGGAAGTGGCTGGGGCGTGCGCTGCTGCTGCTCATCGGCGGGGTTGCGGGGGGTCTGGCGATCGTCGCGCCGGACTCGATAGCAAGCCTCGTCGGCTACGCGTGGGGCGGCATGGGCGCGGCATTCGGGCCGGTGACCATCCTTGCGCTCTACTGGCGCAGGTTTAACTTCCAGGGCGCGCTGGCGTCCATCGTCGCGGGCGCGGCGACGGTCAGCGTCTGGCAGTTCAGCTCCGAGGGCCGTGGGGAATGTTCGACATGGCCATCGCGGCTGCGCCCGGCTTCATCGTGGCGATGCCGGTCGCCGTCGCCGTCACGCTGCTCACGTCGCCGCCCTCAGCCGAGACGACGGCGCAGTTCGACCGGGTGAACACGAAGACGGAGGTTGAGGCGCAGGCGACGTAGTTCGATCGGCGACCTCACCTACCCAGCCAAGCCTTCGCCGGCGAGTCGTCGGGCTTGTCCAACAGGACGACCGCTACTGGGGGTCAACCGGTTTGGCCCCCTGGAAGTCGGCCTGCTCGATGCCTACCAAGGGTTGTGCGCGCTACACCGCCAACTTGGTAGTGGTGTCCCCAGCGGCGAGGGTGTTCATGTAGGCGAGGATGAGGTCGCGGGTGCGGTGATAGAGGTTGAGGAAGGGCCGAGTAGACGATTAGTCGGCGCGTCGTCGCTTCTAAAGGCCAACAGCTATACTCCCGTCCTGAGCCTAGCCACCTACAAGAATTTGCAGTCACCTCCCTCAGCAGACCCTACGCCCAATACAGAGGCCGCTCTGGTGGAGAGCTTCAAGATGGCTCTTCATAGTGGCATGCGGTCCCGCAAGTCCCCTAGCCGGATACTCCTGGATGAGCTCGACGGTCTCCAGGGGCGAGCCGATTTGGTGGACGCCCACATCCAGGCCCTACCTGGTGCAGTACGTCTTGAGGTACTGGCGACATCTCTGAGTTCACCTACGAAGGCTCGGGTTCTTGCCATCCTAAGATACGGCGCTCCTCGCACGAGAACCTATCTAATGAATTTCACGGGCCTTTCGAGCCATTCCCTAGGTGGCCACATTCGACAGTTGGAAAGAGCAGGGCTCGTACGGGTTCATAGCAACTCAACCGTTTCACTGAATTGCCCTTTGCCATGGTCTATGGTTGATATCGTGGCTTACGAAGGGAAGCTCTCCAATTGGCGCCGTGCTCTACATCAGGCTATCGGATATCGCTCTTTTTCCCATTCGGTGAAGGTAGTTATTCCAGCGGCTGGCGCTCAACACGCCAAGAAACTCGTAACTCTATTCCGCGCCAACGGAATCGGATTGATAAGTGTCGCGGACGATGGTAGCACGCGCATTGAAATCAAAAGCAGGAAGCGCCGGCCAGCAAGCCGCAGGCTTTATTTGATGGCGGTAGGAGTCATCCTAAAGAGGTTCATAGGGCAAAAAAGACGTTCACACCGCCGCCTCAGACCTGAATCGATTCAGAGCATCTAGCCATTGATCGAGATGTGTCCATCCTGTTTCGGTCGTGAATGGCACAAACATTCCAACTTGCGTGTAGAGGGCGAGAGCCTGTGTAATCAGATTGTGAGCGCGGTCCAAGCGGTCACTTACTCCATTACCCACGAGCGACTGTGAAATGTCATTCAGCACATGCCAGTGATGGAGCGCGGCCTCATCGGCCGGCCACGGGACGTTCTCTGGGTTAGGAGGCCCATTAAACCGAGCATCAAACGGCGTAACTGAGAGTACGTCTGCCACGTGACCCCCATTGTAGATTCCATCAAGCTCGGTTACGTAGATGCTGTTTAATAGTGGCCGGGACGAGTAGCGAGTTCGTGGCTGTCTACCCCCGGAAACCGGTTGGAATCGCCGCAAATTGAATTGGCGCAAGCTTGTAAACCACCCAGCTCCTGTTCCACTCACACCTACAGCATGCAGCAACAGTGTCACCATGTCGGTGTATCCGACGAAGACGCGGTATTCGTTCAATTCCGCTAGCGAGTAGCAAATATGTAGCAGTGAGACAAGGACATCTGGATCATAGTGCTGTCGGTAGGTTTCTGACGCGCGTCGGACTATTAGATAGAAGCCGTCAACGTTCAGTTGGGAGAGGTCATCTAGCCAACTGTGTACTGGTACCCGGTGCCGTAGTGCATCTTCTCCGATCGCCAGGCTAATCAGCAATGGCTTGCTGCCATCATGCTGAGAGACGGTTTCCTGCGCGAGCATCATGGCAATCTGAGCCCATTGGCTGCCAAGATCGTCGACCATGACGGTTGGAGACACGACTGCCGAGACATCTAGTCCACGTTGCCAATCCAGAGCTGCACTGACGAAACTTTGGATTCCAGCGGGACTGAATGACACAGGGGTCAGGCGTTGCCTGTAGTGTGGGTAGTCTGGAAGCCTGAGATCACGTACGGGCCAAATAGCGCCTGCGTAGAGTTGAGGGTCCACTAATCGCTCTGCTTTGGATTGCAAGGCGGCGAGAATCGTTAAGAAAGAGGCAAGGTTAGCGGGTGTTTCGTCGCGAGGACTCATAATCACCCCTGCGGTTGACCCATTCGCAATCCCATGTTCTATCTTATTCGTCTTGCCCCAGCCATGCTGAGCCAGAATAGTCACGCCTTAACTCCCAAAGATGCTGCTACTTCCTCGATTGCCGCTCGCGCAAGCTCGCACGTACGATAGCGGAGGTGAGGAGACTTACCAAGTAGCCTGGCGATCAGATTATTGAGATTCTGCGGGAAGCCTCCAATTCTGTCCACCAAACTCGGAGGAGTTGCCGTAAGGATTCCAGCCAGAACCTGTGACAGAGTCGTGTCTACAGTCATGAATGGATGCTCGGCTACCGCAGCCTGATACAAAACGACTCCAATCGTGAATAGATCGGATCTGAAATCCAGAGCTCGTTTCCGAGACACGTCCATCTGCTCGGGAGACAGATAGGCCGTCGTTCCTACCGCCACAGGTGCCAGGGTGAGCGATGGTCCATACAAATCGAGTGCTATTCCAGGATCCAACAGCACAAACCTTGAACGATCCGAGGCCCACATGATGTTGGCAGGTTTAATATCGCGATGAACTAAACCTCTATTCGAAAGCCAACAGACCGCTTGAACAAGGTCAACGCCCAATCGAGCGACTTGTTCAGATGAAAGCCTGCCATCGCGGATCATTTCTTGCAAGCTCTTACCTTCAATCCATTCTTCTGTGAAGTAAAGCCACATCCCGTCGTTACCTTGAATCGTGGTGAGCCCCAATGGACCACGCATCGCAAGAACTTGGATATCAACCTGCTCTAGGATGTCCACTTCGCGCTTGGCTCTCTCGACCGCGGGATTTATGCGGGTGCTACCCTCCTCCGAAGCTACTTCCTCAAAGTCCAAGGCAATCAGCTTCAGGGCGACAGTCTGTCCTTCAATCGTCGCCTTATAGACCGCCTTCTGCCCGCCCTTCTGAATAAGCTCAACGGTGTCTATACCGGGGACGTGATCCGTGAGCATCGTCTCTGTCGGGTACTCCGCCATTTCTCCTCCAATCTTTGTCGATTATACATCTTGATAGGAGAACTGCTCGGGTTCGATTTGACAGGTGCAGATAAGGCTGCGCGGTCGTATCTGGACGGCCTAGGATGCCGCCGCACGTCATACCGCTGCGCTCCTCCCCCCACCACGACACTTGCCCCTTCCCCCAACCCCGACCAACCTCTACCATGGACTCCGACGGGCGAAGGGCTGACGCACTCTCTGGGCCTGCTCCATGGACCCCGCAAGCCCCGGAAAACCGGGGGGTCGAAGATTTGTGGATTCTTGGATTCTTCTACCGCACCACGGCCTGGTAAACAGGTTGTGAAATGTCCGGGGATTTTCGCATCTTAACTTCCGCCCCGTCGCCCGTCGCCCGCATCACGGCCAGGTAAAACCAGAATCGTAAGATGCGAAGGCAGTCCTAGAAAAAATCCCTTGCTGCGCCGCGCTTGACGCGCTTGGCGCGGGCGCCTAGGGTAGCGGCATCCGGCCTGATTCGAGGAGACGCCATGCTCACGAGAGAGCAGAACGAACGATTCACGCACGTGGGGCCGGGGACCCCCGGCGGCGAGCTCATGCGCCGCTACTGGCATGTCGTGGCCACCAGTCAGGAGATGCGCGACAAGCCCACCAAGCCCGTCCGCCTACTGAGCGAGGACCTCGTCCTCTACCGCGACAAGTCCGGCACCCTCGGACTCATCGACAGGTTCTGCCCGCATCGCAGGGTCGACCTCTCCTACGGCATCCCCGAGGAGCACGGCCTCCGCTGCATGTACCACGGCTGGATGATGGACGAGACCGGCCAGTGCATCGAGCAGCCCTTCGAGGAGACCGTCCACCCGGACGGACGCTTCAAGGAGAAGGTCAAGATCGCGGGCTACCCCGTCGAAGAGCTCGGCGGACTGATCTGGGCGTACCTCGGCCCGTCGCCCGCGCCGCTGCTGCCCCGCTGGGACCTCCTCGTCCGCGAGGACTTGCTCCGCAACGTGGGCACGACCATGGTGCCGTGTAACTGGCTCCAGTGCATGGAGAACTCGATGGACCCCGTCCACACCGAGTGGCTGCATGCCTACCTGACCCAGCACCTACGCGACCGCCAAGGCATGGACGTTCCCCGCGCCTCCGACCGTCTCTACGACGTCCAGCGGCACGAGCGGATCGGCTTCTACTCGTTCCAGCACGGCCTCTACAAGCAACGTCTGCTCGCCGGCCAGTCCGACGAGAACGACGACTGGCGCACCGGGCACCCGGTCTTATTCCCCACCATCCTCCGGAACAGCGGCGGGCCCCAGGGCGGCGGGACGTTCCAGATCCGCGTCCCGGTCGACGACACCCACACCTGGCATCTCCTCTACCGCGCCGCCGCCGCCCCCGAAGGCACGCCCTTGGAGGACCGGACCAACGTGACGGCCTACGACCTGCCGCTCTACGACGACAAGGGGGAGTACCGCTTGGACATCACTCTCGTCCAGGACTTTATGGCCTGGGTCACCCAGGGCCCCATCGCGGACCGCACCAAGGAGGCGCTCGGCGTCTCGGACGAGGGCCTCATCCTCTTCCGCAAGCTCCTCGACGAGCAGATAGCCGTCGTCGAGGACGGTGCCCAGCCGATGAACGTCTTCCTCGACGCGCAGGTCAACGAGCGTTTGGACGTGGGTGCCGAGCAGACCCAGTACCAGGCCCTGCCCAACCAGCGCAGCGGCATGCCGCTCCTCGCCGGGCGGTAGCTGGAATCCCACTGTCGCCGCGTCCACAGGGGGAGGGGGCTCAGGAAGGCTCGTAGGGGAGCACACGCGCGCCGGAAGCGTCCACCGTCACGAGGACGTTGTCTCCGGGCGCTGCGTTGATCTGCTCGGCTAGGCCGTCCACGTCGGCTTCCGGGAGGAGGTCGGGCGCTTCGGCGGCGTCCGTCGTGCGCCACCACCGGACTCGATAGCCGAGCCTCGCCTCGATGCGCCGCACCGGGTCGGCGGCCCCAGCTGCGATGGTGACGCTCTTGCGGCGAGGCCGCGCGACGGCTTCCCGAGGCTTCCCGGCGCCCGCCTCTCGGTCCTGCCGGGCGATGAGCCAGTGGTAGACGCCGATCGCGCCCGCCATGAGCAGAGCGCCGATGGACCACTTGCCGCCCTGCAGCGCGGATGCTCCAAGCTCGCCTTCCAGCAGGTCCCGAAAGACGACGAACAGCAGCGCGCTCAGGTTGCCCAGGACTATCAGGACGGCGGCGCCGAACACGCCGTAGATGAACGTGCGCCGGGACTGGGAATCGCGCTCTTCGTCCGCGCCGGTGGGCGGGCTGACGGCGACCGTCCGCTGGATAACCCGCCAGTAGAAGCCCCATATGAACGCCCCCACCAGCGTTAGCGTGAGGCTCCAGCTCATGGGTTGCTTCCACCAGTCGCGCCCGGCCAGCGTGTCGCCGGTCTGGGGCGTGAGCGTACCCACCGCGACGCCGATCAGCAGGACGAGGCCGGCGGCCATCACTCCCAGACCAAGGGCGGCCACGAGGTAGCGGTACACTCGCCGCGCGGCTGTCTGTCCGCCGTCCAGAACGCCGGTCTCCTGGTGAATGACCGCTGCGTGGTAACCCCATAACCCGCCGCCAACGGCAAGCCCCGCTAGATCGGCGGGGAGGAACCGGAAGTGAACGGCGGCCGCGCTGACGTCCGGAGCGCCCATCACCCACAGCAGCAGTCCATCCATGGCGACGCTGAAGGAGACCACGACCGTTACGGCCCCGCCCAGGACGGCGTAGAGGTAGAGGTAGATCTGCCGGGGCGCCGACTGCTCGTCCGCGCCCGCAACCCGCAGCCAGTGCCACCACCACCAGATGGCGCCCACGATCGCCATCGGCGCGCCCGAGCGGACGTCCGGGTTCCAGATGGGCGCCCCGCCCGGGGAGACGAGCAGGGTTTCCACGAGCGCATCGTAGGCGCTGGTGAAGACGCCGGCGAGGATGAGTCCTCCGCCTATCGCGAGGAGGGCCAGGCCGTATGCGCCGGTTATGTAGACGTACAGCCGCCGCACGAGCAGGGCCGCCTCGGTGGGCTGGCCCTCCACGGCCTCGCTGCGCCAGTGAAACCACCACACCCCGCCCATGACCAAAGGGAGTGCGAGCTGGCCGGGGCTGAAGTCGTCATCGACGCTGAAGACGTTCATCAGCAGCGAGACGAGTCCGCCGGCGGCTATCCCCGCCGCCCAGCCCAGCACGAGGTACACGTAGAGCTTCCGGCCGAGGGTTCCCGCTTCGACAGGGTGCTCGCGGAGGGAGCGTTGGGCCAAGCTCCAAAGGTACAGCCAGAGGGGCGTTCCCACGAGGGTCAGGGCCAGCGCAAGGGCAAGCTCCGCTTCTCCTCCGGCGATGACCCGCTCTCCGGCGATGACCTCCAGCAGCCCCCTCACCAGAAGGGTCACGCCCGCGGAGGCGACTCCCAAGGCGGCAAAGCCGAGCAGGTAATAGTACAGCCGCTTGAGGGAGCCTATGCCGGGGTCGTCGGAGTCCGCCCTATCTCCGGCGCGCCGGAACAGGGCGACCACGACAATCACAATGGCGGCCAGCACTCCCAGCGGTAGCAGGAGAACGATGAGGAATTCAGGCCCGAAACCCAACGCCGGCCCCTAACCCGCCACGCTGGGCTCTGGGATCTTCTCCGCAGGCGGGCAGTAGTTCAGCGGCCAGGCCGGCTCGGTGAAGCGCCACGCGCCGTCCTGCTGTTCAAGGGTGTACTCCCGCTGGTAGGACGACTCGCTGGGCGCAAAGGGCGCGTCCGTGCGGACCTGCGAAACGCGGACCATGACGATGGTCCGGCTTCCCAAGACCTCGGTCCCCTCCAAGACGACGCGATGGTCCTCGTCCGAGTTCCAACGGGTCCTCTCGCGGAAATCTTGGAGCGTACATCTTTCATGGAGGTCAGCATTGAGGTAGCCGTAAGCCGCCTGGAAGTCGTCGTCGTTGATGGCCTGCAGGTAGCGTTGGACGACGCCCTCCGGGGAGTCTTCGGGAAACGTTTCCGCGTCCCCGCCGCCCGCCAGAACGGCCACGAGCACGCTCGCAATCACCAGCACGGCGATCGCCGCTCCCGCTCCGACCAGCCACCGGGTCGACCAGCTATTCATGGAGATGCTCCCGCCCACGGCCCCTCCTGTCCTCCTCCGCGAGAAGGTGGAGGGATATCGAAGCGGGCTCATTGTACAGGTCGGCCTGTCCGCGGCGGCGGCGCCTGCTAGAATGCCGCCGCTGAGGGGAGGCGTCGATGGTCCTGAGCGACCGGTCTATACGCGAGAAGCTCGCCGAAGGGCAGATCGTTATAACTCCGCTGGGCGACGGCTGCATCCAGCCCGCCAGCGTCGATCTGCACCTGGACCGCAACCTCCTCGTGTTCCAGAACAACCGGGTGCCCTATATCGACGTGCGCGCGACCAGCGAGCGTCTCACCGAGGTGGTCACGGTAGGCGACGACGATCCGTTCATGCTGCACCCCGGCGAGTTCGTGCTGGGCAGCACCTTGGAGCACATCGAAGTGCCCGCCGATTTGGTGGCGCGCCTCGAAGGCAAGAGCTCGCTCGGACGCATCGGCCTGCTCATCCACTCGACGGCGGGGTACGTCGACCCCGGATGGAAGGGGCATCTGACCCTCGAGCTAAGCAACGTCTCCAAGCTGCCAATCACGCTCTATCACCGGATGCGGATCGGCCAGATATCGTTCCTCCGGCTGACGACTCCGGCCGACGTCCTCTACGGCTCGGCGGAGCTCGGCTCCAAGTACCAAGGCGACCAGAACCCGACGCCCAGCAAGGCCCACCTGGACTTCGACGGGCGCGATGGGCGGAGCGCCTAACTCCACACGACGCTATCAGGAGGCGCCATGAAGCGCAGCACGGACCGTATTCGAACGATGCACGCGGGAAGCCTGCCGAGGCCGGATGACGTGCGAGAGATGGTCGCGGCCAAGGCGGCGGGGACGCTCCAGGACCCAGCGGCCCTCGAAACCCGCCTCAAGGAGGCCGTGGCCGAGGTCGTCCGCCTCCAGCTCGAATGCGGCATCGACAGCATCAACGACGGCGAACTGAGCAAGACCAACTTCACGAACTACGCCAACGAGCGCCTCGGCGGCATCCAGGTGCGGGTCTTCGCCGAGGGTGACGGGCCCGAGCCGATGCAGATATCCGCGAGGGACCGCCTCGAGTTTCCCGAGTACTTCGCCTCCCCCCACGGCTTCACCGTCGGGCGGCCTCGGGAGCGTCAGCTATTCTGCGTGGGGCCGATCACGTACGCAGGGCGCGACCTCGTGAACGCCGACATCGCGCGCTTCAAAGCGGTGCTGTCCGAGACCGACATCGGCGACGCGGAGCCGTTCCTGCCCGGAGTGGCGCCCGGCAGCATCGAGCACTGGCTCTGGAACGAGCACTACTCGACCCAGGAGGAGTTCCTCTACGCAATGGGGGACGCCATGCACGAGGAGTACAAGGCGATAGCCGACGCGGGACTCGTCCTCCAGATAGACGACCCCGACCTGTTCGACGCTTGGCAGATCAAGACGGACTTGGACGTGTCGGCGTACCGGAAGTACGCCGAGATGCGGGTCGACGTGCTGAACTACGCGCTGCGCGACATCCCCCGCGAGCAGATACGCCTTCACGTCTGCTGGGGGAGCTACCACGGCCCCCACGTGTACGACATCCCGCTCAAGGACGTCGTCGACCTCTTCCTCAGCGTCAAGGCGCAGGCCTACTCCGTCGAGGCGTCGAACGTCCGCCACGCGCACGAATGGGCGGTGTGGAAAGACGCGAAGCTCCCCGAAGGGGCCACCCTGATACCGGGCGTGGTCGGCCACTTCAGCGACTTCGTCGAGCACCCCGAGCTGGTCGCGGAGCGCCTCACGCAGTACGCGGGGCTGGTGGGCAGGGAGAACCTCATGGCCGGCACGGACTGCGGCCTCGGCACGCGGGTGGGGCAGGCCAAGGTCTGCTGGGCCAAGTTCAGCGCCATGTCCGAGGGCGCCCGCATCGCCAGCGAAGCGCTCTGGAGCTAGGCAGCTCTTCCCTTCTTCTCCGGCTGCGTTGTCCGGCCGCGTCCTCCTCCGGCCGTGGGAGGAGCCGTGGGAGGAATGGAGCAGGGGCCGCCCGGCGAACGCTTCGCGCCTGCTGTGTTAGAATCAGGCGCGTCTCTAAAACAGCCGCGGGGAACGTCGAGCCTCGCGGAAATATCTTAGATCGACGGAAAGGCAGGTCCCATGGTTCAAGAGGCAATTCCAGCCCCTGCTCGGGAAGTGGCGCCGCAAGGCGAGGATGCCCTGAGCATGAAGGCGCTGCTAGAGGCGGGAGTCCATTTCGGTCATCAGACGCACAGGTGGAACCCGCGGATGCGGCGTTTTATTTTTGCCCAGCGCAACGGCATCCACATCGTCGACCTGCAGCAGACCATGGGGCTGCTGGAACAGGCGTGCGAGTTCGCCAGGGAGGTCACCGCCGGCGGCAAGCGAATCCTGATGGTGGGCACGAAGAAGCAGGCGCAGGACGCCATCCGCGAGGAGGCGATGCGCGCGGGGCAGTTCTTCGTCAACCAGCGCTGGCTCGGCGGCACTATCACCAACTTCGCCACCATCGAGAAGAGGATCGACTATCTCGTTCGGCTGGAGGAGCGTAGGGCGCGGGGCGAGTTCTCGCGGCTGCCCAAGAAGGAGGCTCTCAAGCTGGAAGCCTCCATCGAGAAGCTCAACCGGTATCTGGGGGGCATCAAAGAGATGACCACCCTGCCAGGCGCCATGTTCATCGTCGACGTGGGTCGGGAGGACATCGCGGTCGCGGAGGCGCGTCGCTCGGGAGTTCCAATCATCGCGCTGGTGGACACGGACTGTAACCCCACGACGATCGACTGGCCGGTGCCCGGCAACGACGACGCGATCCGGTCGATCAGGTTGGTCTCCAGCCACATCGCGCGCGCCGCCATGGAGGGCCACAACCAGTGGCTTGCGATGCGAGGCGGCTACAGCATGGTGGGCGACGAGCCCCCCACGGCGGAAGACGCCGAGCCGGAAGCAGTTGAAGCGGCGGACATCGAGGTTGTCGACGACGAGTCGGACCCCGATGCCGACGAAACATAGCCCACTAACCTTAGCGAGGTAGCTAGTGCAGGTTTCCACGGAATCAATCCGCCTGCTCCGTGAGCGTACGGGCGCGGGCATAATGGACTCGAAACGGGCCCTCGAAGACGCGTCGGGGGACATCGACAAGGCCGAGAGAACCCTTCGCGAGAAGGGTATGGCCAAGGCCGCGACCAAGGCGGGCCGCGCAACCGCCGAAGGGATCATCGATTCCTACATCCACGCGGGGAGCCGCATCGGAGCGATGGTCGAGCTCAACTGCGAGACGGACTTCGTCGGCAGAACGCCGGAGTTCAAAGATTTGGCACACAACATCGCGATGCAGGTTGCGGCGATGTCTCCCCTCTACCTAGACGCGGAGGACATCCCTGAGGACTCAGAGGCCACGCCCGAGGAGGTCTGTCTGATGAGGCAGTCCTTCATCAAAGAGCCGAGCAAGACTATCGCCGACCTTATCCTGGAAGTACGGGCGAAGGTGGGGGAGAACATCCGCGTGGGACGTTTCGCGCGGTACGGTCTGGGCGAATAGGGTCGGGAGGACGTTATGACAGCGCACGCCGCGTACCGGCGCGCGGTGCTCAAGCTGAGCGGGGAGTCCCTCCGTGGGCGCTCGTCAGACGGGCTCGACTGGTCGGTCTTGGACATCCTCGCGAACGAGGTGAAGGACGCGATTGCGCTCGGCGTTCAGCTCTCCCTCGTCGTTGGCGGCGGCAACATCTGGCGCGGCGCTCAGGCGGAGCGTCAGGGCATGGACCGCGCCACTGCGGACTATGCCGGGATGCTGGCGACGCTCATCAACTCCCTCGCGCTGCAAGACGCCCTCGAACGGGCGGGAGTGATGACTCGTACGCAGTCGGCCTTGGAGATACGGGCAGTCGCGGAGCCGTACATCTACCGGCGAGCGCTGCGCCACCTGGAGAAGGGGCGTGTCGTGATCTTCGCGGCCGGGACGGGCAGCCCCTACATGACGACGGACACGACCGCCGCCCTGCGGGCCGTCGAGATGAACGCGGACGTGCTGCTGATGGCGAAGAACGCCGTCGACGGGGTGTACGACGCGGATCCAAAGACTCATCCCGACGCCAAGAAGTTCGAGCAGATCAGCTACATAGAGATCCTGAACCGGCAACTCGCGGTGATGGACTCAACAGCGCTCTCTCTCTGCATGGAAAACAAGTTGCCCATCCGCGTGTTCGACGTGTTCAATCAGGGTTCGATGCACCGCATCCTGTCCGGGGAGCATGTGGGTACGTTGGTGAGCGCCCAGCCGGTTACGGCATAGGGCACCGTCCCGCCCCGCGCGGGATGATGGCCCCGGCTCGGGGATGATGAGAAGAACGAGAGGTCCGCGACATGGCTGAGAACGAGGAAATCGAACTAGTCCTGGAAGACGCCGCCGAGCGGATGGACAAGACCATTGAGGTGCTCCGGCACGAGGCCGACGCGATCCGCACGGGCCGCGCAAACCCTAGCATGCTTGATTCGGTCAGAATCGAGGCCTACGGGACCTTGATGCCGCTCAATCAGCTCGCAACCGTCACCGCTCCGGACTCGCGGTTGCTGGTCGTGCAGCCGTTCGACAAGAGCGCTCTCGGCGTGATCGGCAAAGGGCTTCAGAAGGCGGACCTCGGGCTGACCCCGAACGTCGACGGCAACGTCATTCGTCTGCCCATCCCCGCCATGACGCAGGAGCGCAGACTGGAGATGGTCAAGCGGTTGAAGCGTCAGCGAGAGGAAGCCCACGTTGCAGTGCGCAACGTCCGTCGCGACGCTCTGGAGCACCTGCGGGGCCTCGAAAAGAACAAGGAGATATCTCAGGACGACCTGCACCGCGAGCAGGAAGCCCTGCAGAAGATTACCGACGTCCATATCGCCAAGGCAGACGAGGTGGCCTCCAAGAAAGAGGCCGAGCTGATGGAGGTCTAGAGCGCATGACGCTCGAAATCTCCGGCGAGCGGGCAGCCCGCAGATTGGCCTCGGGCGCGCCCCGGCACGTCGCCGTCATCATGGACGGCAACGGGCGCTGGGCGGGGAAGCGCGGGATGCCGCGGCTGACGGGCCATGAAGCCGGGGCGCGCAATCTCAGGGACGTCCTCCACGCGATGCACCGCGCGGGCGTCGAGTTCGTCACCATCTTCGCGTTCTCCACGGAGAACTGGGGCAGGCCGGATAACGAGGTCGCTGGGATCCTTGACCTCTTACAGTCCGTAATCGCGAGCGAGGTTGGCGAGCTGCACAAGAGCAACGTTCGCATCCGGCATCTGGGCGTCCGCAGCCGTCTGCCCGCGCCTCTCGCCGACGCGATCGAGAGCGCCGTATCGCTCACCGCCGCCAACACCGGTCTCGAGCTGTGCGTCGCCTTCGACTACGGAGGGCGCGCCGAGATAGTCGAAGCGGTCCGCCGCATCGTCGCCTCGGGGACGGCCCCGGAGGACGTAACCGAAGAGCTGGTGCGCGCGAACCTCTACCTGCCCGACGTGCCGGACCCGGACCTCATCATCCGCACCGCGGGCGAGCAGCGGCTCAGCAACTTCCTCATCTGGCAGGCCGCGTACAGCGAGTATTACCAGACGCCCACCTTTTGGCCTGACTTCGACGCGGCCGAGGTCGAGCGCGCCCTCGACGAGTACAAGCGCCGAAATCGTCGGTTTGGGGCGCTTCCGAAAGAGGACTAATGGCCGCTGCAGGGCGGCCTGAGCTGCTGCTGCGCCTGCTCAGCGCCGCCGTTGGCCTGCCCTTGCTCGCTCTCGTCCTCTGGGCTGGGGGCTATTGGCTTGCGGGCGTTGCGGCATTCGCCGCCTTCGTCGGCGCAGTCGAGCTTCTCATTCTCCAGCGGCTTGCCGGATGGCGTCCGTTCATCGTTGGAGGCTCGATCTGGGCCGGAGCGACGACCGGCGCCGCCGCCATCGACGAGCGAGCTGTCCTCATCGCCCTCGCAGCAGGCGCCGCCGCCCTGGCGCTCGTGTCCATCGTTTGGCGTAGGTCTCTCGAAGCCGTCGGCGACTGGATGCTCACGACAGTAGGCGCAGCCTACGTGTCGCTCTCCCTCGCGGCCCTCGTGCTGACGCGGCTTGGCGACGGCGGCCCGGCAGCCGCCGACTACGCCTTGGATTTCAGCGACGCCGGTCTGCAATGGGTCGCCCTGGCGTTCCTCGCCACGTTCGCGACGGACACGAGCGCCTACGTGGTCGGACGGCTCATCGGACGGCATAAGATGGCCCCGAGCGTCTCGCCGGGCAAGACTTGGGAGGGCGCCGCGGGGGGGCTGCTCGGCGGCGTGGGCGCGACAATCGGCCTCGTGTTCCTGTTCGACCAGGCGCCCGACCACCTGATCGCCGCGGCCGTCCTCGGCGTGAGCATCGGGCTCGTCTCGCAGATGGGAGACCTGCTGGAATCGAAGCTGAAGCGGCTGGCCCGCGTCAAGGATGCGAGCGGGCTCATCCCCGGCCACGGCGGACTCCTCGACCGGCTCGACAGCCTTGTCCCGGTGTTCCCCCTCGTCTACTATGCCTCTCGTTACTGGCCCGCCTGATGGAAAGCGATGCTGGCTCGGCGGACAGAGGTCTAGCGACATGAAGAACATCGTCGTCCTCGGCTCAACCGGCTCCATCGGCACGCAGACGTTGGACGTGGTCCGCGCGCTTCCCGACGAGTTCAAGGTCGTCGGCCTTGCCGCGGGGCGCAACGTCGACCTTTTGGCGCAGCAGGCCGAAGAGTTCACCCCCCGCATGACGTGGCCGGACGCGTTCGATTCGGCGAAGCGGACGCCCATGGAGGAGATGGTCACGGCCCCGGATGTCGACATCGTGATGGTGGCGACGACGGGGCGCGCGGGCCTCGTCCCCACGCTCAACGCGCTGCGGGCCGGCAAGGCGGTCGCCCTCTCGAACAAAGAGGTGATCGTCATGGCGGGCGAGCTCATCATGCGCGCCGCCGCCGAGCACGGCGCTCCCCTCCTTCCCGTGGATAGCGAGCCTTCCGCCATCTGGCAGTGCCTCCGCGGGGAGGACGAGCCGGTGAGCAAGCTCATCATCACCGCGTCGGGCGGCCCGTTCCGGAAGCGGCCGCTGGACGAGATGGAGTCCGTCACGTCCGCGGAGGCGTTGGCGCATCCCACCTGGGTGATGGGCAGGAAGATCACGATCGACTCCTCGACGCTGATGAACAAGGCGTTCGAGGTCATCGAGTGCCGGTGGCTGTTCGACGTGCCGTTCGAGCAGATTGACGTGGTCGTTCACCCGCAGAGCGTCATCCACTCGATGGTCGAGTTCGCCGACGGCTCGGTGAAGGCGCAGATGGGGCCGCCCGACATGCGGCTGCCCATCCAGGTCGCCCTCGCGCACCCGCAGCGCGTGCCCAACGGCTCGCTGTCGAAGTACAACCCCCTCGCATACCCCTCGCTGACCTTCGAGGAGATGGACGCGGCCCGCTATCCCTGCTTCGTGATGGGGGTCGAAGCGGGCCGCAAGCAGCAGAGCTATCCAGCCGTCCTGAGCGCCGCCGATGAGGAGGCGGTCCACCTGTTCCTGGACGGCCGCATCGGGTTCGGCGACATCCGCCGCATCGTCGACGGTGTGCTCGAAAGGCACGAACCCTTCGACGCTTCCACTCCCGAGGCCGTCCTGGAAGCCGACGCGTGGGCGCGCCGGCAGACGGCGGCTGCTGTGGCGAGCAGCTAGCGGCCCCAGGGCCATGACCATCCTCATCTTTATTGTTGTCTTGGGCGTGCTGGTCATCGCGCACGAGCTCGGCCACTTCACCGTGGCCAAGCTCTCGAAGGTCAAGGTGCTGGAGTTCGGGGTCGGCTATCCGCCCCGCATCTTCGGCATCACTAGGGGCGACACCACCTATTCGCTGAACCTCCTCCCCCTCGGCGGGTTCGTGCGGATGCTGGGAGAAGAGGACCCCGACGGCCCGGAGAGCTTCGCGAGCAAGAGCGCATGGCGCAGGCTCGCAGTGCTGGGGGCCGGTCCCGCGATGAACGCGCTTCTTCCCGTCGTCCTGCTCACCATCGTTTTCATCCTCCCGCAGCCCATCCGGGTGACGGACGCGGCGGTCTTGGAGGTCGCCCCCGGGTCGCCCGCGGAAGCTGCGGGCGTGCTCGCCGGAGACATCGTGCGGACTGCGGATGGACGTCAGATCGACAATTCAGCCGACCTACAGGCCGCCATCCAGCTCCGCCTCGGCGCCGACATGGTCTGGATCGTCGAGCGGCAAGGGCGGCTGGTAGAGCTGCGCATCCCGGAGGCGCGGGTCGCGCCGCCGCCGGGCCAGGGCGCGGTCGGCATCCTGCTGACGGACGGACGGCTGACGGTCACGGACGTGGCGCCGGGTTCGACGGCGGCGCAGATCGGCCTGCGCGAGGGCGACCTCCTCCTCCGCGTCGGTTCGTCGCGGGTGCTGAACGAGGGCGACCCTGAGGAGGTCGTGGCCGGCGAGCTGGAGGTGGACCCCGGAGCTCCGGTGAACGTGGACGTGCTCCGGTCGGCCGGCATCGCGAGCTTGGAGCTCCCGCCCAGTCTGGGCGGGCTCGATGGCCTGACCGTTAGCGAGCGCCCCGAGGAGCCTCGGTCGCAGGGACCGCTGCGGGCGCTTGGGTCGAGCATCCGGCAGATGTGGGAGATACTGGTCCTGTTCCGCAACGAGGTCTCACGTTGGGTGGCGGGCTCGAGCGGCATCCAGGTGGCGGGGCCTGTGGGCATCGCCCAGATAACGGGCGACGTTGCCCGCGCGGGCCTCAGCCCCCTCATCACGTGGACGGCGCTCCTCTCGATCAACCTGGCGATCGTCAACCTGCTCCCGATACCCGCCCTCGACGGCGGCCGCATCCTCTTCGTGCTGGTGGAGCTGGCTCGCGGCGGCCGGCGTCTTGCTCCTTCGAAAGAGCGCGTCGTTCACCTGGTCGGCTTCGCCGTGCTGATAGGGGCGATCATCGCCGTCTCGGTCAACGACATTCAGCGCCTGCTGACCGGCGGCAGCGTCCTGGGGCAGTAGCGGCGCTGCGGGCGCTCATCTTCGATGTCCACCCGGAGGCGTGCGAGGTCGTGCGTCTCGGCGACCGCGCACGCCACGTACGGCGTCGGGCCCAGGAAGATGATTGACGGCTACGCCTACATCCTGCCCCACGGCGCGTGGGTAAACCTCGGCTTCTTCCAAGGCGCCGGCCTGGCGGACCCGGAGGGCTTGCTGACGGGGACAGGCGCTCGGCTGCGGCACGTAAAGGTTCGCTTGCTCATCGAGGCCGCTCTCGCCGAGCGCAAAGGCGCCATCGGGCGCTGATTCCCCACCGCTAAACCCCTCCCCCGTCTGCGGGGGAGGTTGGGAGGGGGCCGCCTGCGAGCGCGGGGGCTAGAGATGGAGCCGTGCGATACAATGGCGCGGGACCGAATCAGGCGAGCCGAAGGAGCCACACATGCGACGCCGAATGACCAAACCAGTGTGGGTGGGCGACGTCAAAGTGGGCGGCGACGCGCCAATCACCGTCCAGTCCATGACCAAGACCGACACGCGCGACGTAGAAGCCACCGTTCGCCAGATTCATGAGCTCGAAGAGGCCGGCTGCGAGATTATCCGCTGCGCCGTGCCCGACATGGAGGCCGCACAGGCCCTCGGCCCCATCAAGCGGCAGGTTGGGATTCCCGTCGTCGCCGACATCCACTTCCACTACCAGCTCGCCTTGGAGGCGCTCGAACAGGGCGTCGACTGCCTGCGGCTGAATCCCGGCAACATCCGCGACCCGGAGAAGGTGCGGACCGTTGTCCGTGAGGCGAAGGTGCGCCAGGTCCCCATACGCATCGGCGTCAACTTCGGCAGCCTGCCCCCCGTCGGCGCCATCGGCGTCACCCGCGGCCAGCACCGCCACGCGGACGGCGTCAACCGCCTCCTGAAGGGCTCGGATGCGTCGGGCGGGGGCGAGGGCGTCTCCACCGTCGACCACATGGTCGCGACGGGCCTCTGGGAGATACAGCTCCTCGAAGACCTCGATTTCGACCTCATCAAGATATCCCTCAAGGCCTACGACATCGACACGACCGTCGAGGCGTACCGCAAGCTCGCCCCGATGGTCCCGTACCCCTTCCACCTCGGCATCACCGAGGCCGGCACCGCTCGCTCTGGCTCCATCCGCAGCGCAATCGGCCTTGGCGCTCTCCTCTACGACGGCATCGGCGACACCATCCGCGTTTCGCTCAGCGACGAGTCCCGCGAGGAGGTCGAGGTCGGGTACGAGATATTGAAGGCCCTCGACCTCCGCAAGAAGGGCGTGCAGATGGTCGCCTGCCCCTCCTGCGGCCGCGCCGACGTTGACATCCGCAAGCTCGCCAACACCGTCGATGACATGCTCAAGGGCATGGAGACCAGCGTGAAGGTCGCCGTGATGGGCTGCGAGGTCAACGGCCCAGGCGAGGCGAAGGACGCCGACGTGGGCATAGCCGCCGGCGCAGGCCGCGCCGTCATCTTCCGCAAGGGCCGCAAAGCCCGCGTCGTAGAAGAAGCTGACATGCTCACCGCCCTCCTCGAAGAAGTCGAGGCCGTCGCCGCCGAGATCGAGTCCGTGGGGGCGTAAGTGGCTTACCAGGTGTCCTCGTCCTCCTTCCGTCGTGCCCCGAAAGCGGGGTATCTAGGGAGCCTTTTCTTACGCCCCGCCCGCGCCCCCAACCTTGACAAACCGCATAGCCAAGGCGTATTCCCCTCCGCTACACTCCTCCCGACCATAGAGGAGCAACCTCCATGACCTCTCCCGAACCTAGCGGGTCCCTGGCGGCCCACCTACAGCGCCTGACTGAGATGATGCAAGCCATGGACGCCGACCAGAAGGCGTACGAGGAATGGCTTCTCAACGTAGACGCGCAAGCCAATGACCGCATAGCGGCCACCGAAGAGCAGATAGAGGCTATGCGTGCGGAGTCGGATCGGCGGCGGGCGGAGTCGGACCAGCGGCGGGCGGAGTCGGATCGGCAGCGGGCGGAATCGGACCGGCAGCGGGAGGAGTCGGATCGGCGGATAGAGGCCATGAGGGCGGAGTCGGACCGGCAGCGGGAGGAGTCGGACCAGCGGATAGAGGCTATACGGGCGGAGTCGGCCCAGAGGTTCCAAGCCCACCGGGAGCGGATTCAGGTCCTCGAAGCCCAAGCCGCGCAGCATCACGAGACCGTAAGGGGAGTCCTCGAAGGCCTCGTCCAGGCCCAAGCCGACATCTCCCGCCTCGACGCCGCTTCCTAACCCCAGCGTCCGCCTCCCGAGAACGATCACTCCCGCCCCTCTCGTCATTCCCGCGAAAGCGGGAATCCAGGTATCGACGTCCCTCCATCGCCAACGTCCTCCAATAGGTTCGTGGTGAGCCCGTCGAACCACGCGACGCCCTGCCATCGACCCAACTCCCTCCGCCTGCTCCCGTACTCTCGCCCGTCTGCGGGAGAGAGCTAGAGAGAGGGTCTGCGCGTCTGCCGGCGACCCAACCTCCTCACCGCCTACCCCCCTCCCGTCACTTCCGCCCCCTTTTCCGTCATTCCCGCGAAAGCGGGAATCCAGGTATCGACGCTCCTCCCACCGCCAACGCCCCACCCCATAGGTTTACCCTCCCCCCCCCAATAGGTTCGTGGTGAGCCCGTCGAATCACGCGACGCCCCATATCTCCCTCTCCCTCCCCTCCCCCCTTCTCCAATCCTCTCGCCCGTCTGCGGGAGAGAGCTAGAGAGAGGGTCTGCGCGATTGCCTGCCAACCCCCGTGAACGATCCAGTGACAACTGCCCATTGCGCCGAGTGACGCATATCCGTCATACTGGCGTCATATAACCCACCCCACCCCAGCAAGAGCGGACGAGCCGCTCGGCCCTTATGTGTCGAGGAAGGCTCATGCTCGACCAGTACAAGAACCACCCCGCCCGATTCGTCAAGGAAATCCTCCAGGACGCCGGCAAGCCCTACGACAAGCAGGAAGCCATCCTCGACGCCCTCGCGCGCTACGCCGCCGTCTCCGTCGTGGCCGCCAACTCCTCCGGCAAGGACTGGGCCGCCGCCCGCGCCGTCCTCTGGTGGCTCCACACCCGCCCCCACGCCAAGGCCGTCGTCACCGGTCCCACCGCCCGCCAGGTGAAGGAGATCCTCTGGCACGAGCTTGGCGTGGCCCTCGCCGGCGCCAACGGACGCCTGCCCGGCAAGCTCACCGCGGACAAGTACGTCATCGACGACGACCGCTTCGCCATCGCGTTCTGCTCCAACTCCCAGCACAACCTCCAAGGCTTCCACTCGCCGAACCTCCTCGTCGTCGTCACGGAGGCCCAAGGCGTGAAGCAGCCCTACTTCGAAGCGCTCAAGCGCCTGAACCCGAAGAAGACGCTCCTTCTGGGCAATCCCCTTTCCCACGAGGGTGAGCTCTACGAGTCCTTCCACTCCAAGTCCGCCCTCTACCACCGGATAGCGATCTCCGCCCTGGACTCGCCCAACTTCCGCCGCAAGCGGTTCCACATCCCCGGCTTGGTCAATCCCGAGGACGTGGAGCGCTGCCGCCGCGACTGGGGCGAAGACTCGCCCCTCTACATCGCGTCGGTCCTCGGCCGCTTCCCCGACGCCCTGGAAGACTCCCTGACCACGCGCCACCACGTAGACCGTGCCGTCGCCCGCTGGCGCGGCGAACCCGTCCCCCTCCCGTCTCCATCCGACATGGCCGCGTCCCTATCCGTCATTCCCGCGCAGGCGGGAACTCAGAATGCCTCTCTCCCGTCTGCGGGGGAGGCTGGGAGGGGGCCGTCCCCATCCGTCATGGCCGCGTCCCCATCCGTCATTCCCGCGGAGGCGGGAACCTCGCAGCCCTCCCCTCTCCCAGCGCCCGCCGTAGACCGCGACTACCTCAACCACCCCTACCGCATGGGCGTGGACGTCGCTCGCTTCGGCGATGCCGAGTCTGTCATCTGCATCCGCCGAGGCTCTCGCGTCGAGCATCTCATTCCCCTCAAGCGCGGCCTCGACACGATGCAGGTGGCCGACGAGGTCAAGGCATGGGCGGACGCCCTCCGCATCCCCGCCGTGTTCGTGGACGAGAACGGCGTCGGCGGTGGAGTCGTCGACCGGCTCGGCGTCCTCGGCGTCCCGGTGATTGGCGTCGAGGCGGGCGGGAAGGCGAAACGCCCCTCCCAGTTCGTGGACATGCGCGCCGAGATCTTCTGGGAGCTCGCCCGCCTCCTCCGGGAGGACGCCATCGACATCCCGGACGACGCGGTCCTGGCCAGCCAGCTCCTCGCCCTGCGGTACGACATATCGAGCACGGGCCGAATCCGCCTAGAGAGCAAGACCAGCCTCCGCAAACGCGGCGTCAAGTCTCCCGACCGCGCCGACGCCCTGGCCCTCGCCTTCATGGAGCCCCCCTCCCTCCAGATCTATGTATGACATCCGTCATTCCCGCGCAGAACGCAAGTGTGCTATACTGGGGCAACATGATTCGCAGGTTCCTCTCACGGCTTCTCGGGAAGCCGGCTCCGGCGGCCAGTGAGCCGCCCGCCACCTCTCCGACAGACCGCATCAGTGCTCCCAGTTTCCGGCGTGACAAGCCGGAGGGTGTGAAGTCGCGTCCGCCGCGCTCTCGCCGCCCACAGGAAGAGCGTCAGCCAACCGAGGCCCCTGCCCCCAACGGCGACCGCCCGCCGCGCAAGCGGCGTCGGCGCGGCCGTGGCGGCAGCCTTCCGGCCCAGTCCTCCCCTGAGGATGGGAGAGTAGGCAAGAACGGCGCAGGCGGCGTCCAGCGGCGCGAGCAATTGGACATTGTCGCTGGCCCTGCCCCGCGCGATATGGCGTTCGGGCCGGTCATGGTTTCTGCGCCCGTCTCCCGGGCCCTTGCGGACATGGGATATTCCGCGCCGACGCCCATCCAGGAGCTGGTCATAGACCCGCTCCTCCGGGGACAGGACCTCGTCGGGCAGGCGCAGACCGGCACCGGTAAGACCGCCGGGTTCGGCATACCTATCGCCGAGGCAGTGGACGCCCGCGAGGGCTATGTTCAGGCCATCGTCCTAGCGCCAACGCGGGAGTTGGCCCGCCAGGTGGCGGAGGAGCTCAGCAAGATATGCAAGTACAGGGGCGCCGAGGTCGTGCCCGTCTACGGCGGCGCGCGTCTCGGCCCGCAGATTAAGGCGATCGAGGATGGCGCGCCTGTCATCGTAGGCACGCCAGGCCGGGTGATCGACCTGATAGACCGCGGCGTGCTCCGGCTCGACAGGACCCGCATGGTGGTGCTCGACGAGGCGGACCAGATGCTGGACATCGGGTTCTTGCCCGCCATCCGGCGCATTCTGCGCGCCACGCCAAGAGGGCGCCAGACGGCCCTCTTCACCGCGACGGTCCCGACGATGATCAAGCGGCTGATTTACTCCTATCTGAATGACCCGGAGTGGTTCCGCGTGGGCGAGGAGTCCGAGCCGGTCGAGCAGGTCACTCAGCGCTACGTTGAGGTCGCTAGGCGCGATAAGCTCTCCGCCCTTGTGGAGCTGCTCGACCGTAACGAGCAGACCCTCGTGTTCCGCCGCACCCAGGAGGACGTCGATTGGCTCGTACGTTCGCTCAAGCGGCGGGACGTCCGGGTCGAAGCGATTCACGGCGGCCTGCCGCAGGGCGAGCGCAACACCGTCATGCAGGACTTCCGCGACGGCAAGCTCAAGCTCCTCGTCTCGACGAACCTCACGTCCCGCGGCATCGACGTCCCCGCGGTGGCGAACGTCATCAACTACGACATCCCTGAGACCGTTGAAGAGTACGTCCACCGCATAGGGCGCACCGCCCGCATGGGCAGGGAGGGCGTCGCGGTCACCTTCGTAAGCGAGTGGGACCTGGACTTCTTCGACGCCATCAAAGCCCACATCGGCGACGACTTAGCTCCCATGGAGCTCTCGCTCTACAAGACCGCCGAAGCCGTCGGCGCCTAGCGCGCCCCGCCCATCCTCCCGTCGATGGGGAGGACTGAGGAGGGGGTCTGGTATCCTACCGCACCATGCGCGCATCACAGTTTCTTTCACGCACCCTGAGACAAGACCCCGGCGGGGCCGAGACCGTCAGCCACCGGCTTATGCTCCGCGCAGGCATGATGATGCAGGTCGCCGCCGGCGTTTACTCGTACCTGCCTCTCGCCCTGCGGTCGATACGGAAGATCGAGCAGATCGTCCGCGAGGAGATGAACGCGGCAGGCGGGCAGGAGGTCCTGATGCCGACGCTCCAGCCCCTCGAGCTGTGGCGGTTGACCGGGCGGGACGAGGCGTTCGGCCAAAACCTCTTCCGGCTGTTCGACCGGCGGGAGCGCGGCATGGTGCTGGCGCCTACTCATGAGGAGACGGTCACCGCCATCGCCGCTGCCCACGTCGAGTCCTACCGCGACCTCCCGCTGACGCTGTATCAGATACAGACCAAGTTCAGGGACGAGCCCCGGCCTCGCGCCGGTCTGCTCCGCGGACGTGAGTTCAGCATGAAGGACGCCTACTCCTTCGACGCCAACCAGGAGTCGTTGGACGCGACGTACCAGCGGATGCGGGAGGCGTATCGCAACATCTTCCGGCGCTGCGGCCTGCCCACCATCGAGGTCGAGGCGGATAGCGGGGCGATTGGGGGCAAGGACTCCCACGAGTTCATCATGCCCGCCGAGAGCGGCGAGGACGTCATTCTCGTGTGCGAGGAGTCGGGCTACGCCGCGAACATCGAGCGCGCAACGTCCATCATCGATCCTGCGCCCGAGGGCGCGCCCCTCGAAATGGCGATGGTTGACACTCCCGGCGTCACGACCATCGCCGACCTCGCGAAGCTGTTGGGCATCCCTGAGTCGCAGACGCTGAAGGCCGTCTTCTATCAGGTCGATTACGGGCAGGCCGACGGTAAGACGGCGCTCGTGACCATTCGGGGCGACATCGAGGTGAACGAGGTCAAGCTCAAGAACTATCTCCACGCCAATGATTTGCGGCTTGCAAATGCGGACGAGGCAGCCGCGGCGGGCCTCACGCCCGGCTCCACCTCACCCGTCGGTCTGAGCGGCATTCGGCGCATCGCCGACCCGTCGATACAGCAGGGCACCAACTTCGCCGCCGGGGCCAACCAGCCCGGCAAGCACTACGTGAACGTGAACTATCCCCGCGACTTCGAGGTCGACGAGATCACGGATATCGCGACGGCCCGCGAGGGAGACACGAGCCCGGACAGCAAGGGAAAGCTCACGGCGATACGCGGCATCGAGGTCGGCCACGTCTTCAAGCTGGGGACGTTCTTCACGGACGCGATGGGCGTCGAATACTCGGACGAGAGCGGCAAGCTCAATCCCGTGCTCATGGGGTGCTACGGCATCGGCGTGACGCGGGTGCTCGCCGCCGCCATTGAGCAGAACCACGACGACAAGGGCGTGATCTTCCCCGCGCCCATCGCCCCCTTCCAAGTGCATGTCCTGGCGCTGAACGCGGACGATGAGCAGGTGAAGGCCGCCGCCGCCGCGCTCTACGAACAGCTGGAAGCGGCGGGCTACGAGACGCTGTATGACGACCGTGTCGAGTCCGCGGGCGTGAAGTTCAACGACGCGGACCTCCTCGGTCTCCCGGTGCGCGCCGTGGTGAGTCCGCGTAACCTCAAGCAAGGCATCGTCGAGCTCAAGCGCCGCCGCGACTCGGAGGCCGTGCAGGCCCCGCCGGACCAAGTGCTGTCGGTGGTCGGAGAGCTACTTACTAGGGACGAGCTGTAGGGCTCCAACCTTCAACGAGGGGTAGCGACGCCTGCCGCAGGGGAGTCTGACCTCATCGGCGGGACCGCCTGCGCCTGGGGGCCGCGAGGCGGAGGCTTGCCGGAGTAACGATTGGTTCCTCTCCTCACCCCTGTCTTTGATTGAGCGCCTCCCTCGTCCGCCGTATACTGGGGATGGGAGGACGGCATGACTATCAACGGCGCTCAGAACGGCAGAGAGACAGGCACGTTCTCCGTGAAGGCGGGGTTGGCGCAGATGCTCAAGGGGGGCGTCATCATGGACGTCGTCACTGCAGAGCAGGCCAAGATCGCCGAGGACGCGGGCGCGTGCTCGGTGATGGCCCTCGAACGCGTGCCCGCCGACATCCGCGCCGACGGCGGCGTCGCCCGGATGTCAGACCCCGAGATGATTGAGGCGATTATGAAGGCCGTGACCATCCCGGTCATGGCGAAAATCCGCATCGGCCACTTCGTCGAGGCCAAGATTCTGGAGGCCATCGGCATCGACTACATCGATGAGTCCGAGGTGCTCACGCCCGCCGACGAGGAGCACCACGTCTGGAAGCACGATTTCAAGGTCCCCTTCGTTTGCGGCTGCCGCGACTTGGGTGAGGCGCTCCGCCGGGTCGGCGAGGGCGCGGCGATGATCCGCACCAAGGGCGAGGCCGGGACCGGCGACGTGGTCGAGGCGGTACGTCACATGCGTACGGTGATGAAGCAGATACGCCGAACGCAGGGGATGGGCGACGACGAGCTGACCGCGTTCGCCAAGGAGATAGGCGCGTCCGTCGATCTCCTGCTAGAGGTGAAACGCCTCGGACGTTTGCCGGTGGTGAACTTCGCGGCAGGGGGAGTCGCGACGCCCGCCGACGCTGCGCTGATGATGCATTTGGGCGCGGACGGCGTGTTCGTAGGGTCGGGGATTTTCAAGTCCGGGGACCCGTCGGCGCGAGCGAAGGCAATCGTCAAGTCCGTTACTCACTACAACGACCCGTTGGCGATAGCCGAGGCGTCGAAAGGCTTGGGCGAGCCGATGGTCGGCATCAGCGTCCGCTCCCTGGCTCCCGAGCAAGAGCTAGCCACGAGGGGCTGGTAGCCCCGCCCGCTGAGAGGTGAGCCAACGGCAACGGTCGGCGTTCTAGCGCTCCAGGGAGACTTCGCGGAGCATTGCGCCTCGTTGGGCAGGCTTGACGTGCGCGCCGTCGAAGTCCGAACCGCCAACGAGCTCGACGCGGTGGACGCGCTCATCGTGCCGGGCGGCGAGAGCACGTCGATGGCGAAGATGATGGACGCCTATGATCTCCGGGAGCCGCTGACGGCCTATGCGCGCAGCGGCCGGCCGGTGTGGGGCACCTGCGCCGGTCTGATTTTGATGGCCTCCCGCCTCGTGGAGGACCGTCCTGAGCCCCTTGGCCTGATTGACATGACCGTCCGCCGCAACGGCTTCGGACGGCAGGTCGACTCCTTCGAGACGGACCTTGCTATAGCCGGGGTCGACGGCGGGCCGATGCATGCGGTGTTCATCCGCGCCCCGCTAGTGACCGAGGTGGGGCCGGATGTGGAGGCGCTGTCGACGCTCGACGACGGGACCATTGTGGCCGTGCGGCAGGGCAACGTGATGGCGACGGCGTTCCACCCGGAGCTTACGGGCGACTGCCGAATGCACGGACTTCTTCTGGGCATGCTCATGGGGGAGGCGCCGCGATGATACGAACGCTTCGCTTGAGCGACGTTCCATGGCAGCTTCTGCCCGGGCGCCTCGAAAGCAAGGACCTGGTCTCCACTCACGTGACGCTCCAATCGCCGAGGGTCCGGCTATCGCAGATTGAGATGGCCCGCTGGACGACGTCGCCCTCCCGCCGCCGCGAAGCAATCGGCGCATTCGAGGACGGACGTTTGGAGGCGGTGGTGGTGGTGAAGGCGAGGCGCGAGCCCACAGCCTGGGAGGTCGCGCGGCTCTTCTCATCCGCTCGCGGCTACGCGCAGCTCGACGAGTTGGTCACGGCCGGCGTGCGTGCGGCGGGGCGACGGGGGGCCGACCGCCTTTTCCTGCGCTCGCCGTCGATGGGCCCGGCCTGCGGACCCGCGGAGCGCACCGGTTTTCGGCGGGCCTTCACCGAGGAGGTGTTCGCCGGGATGCTCAGCGGCAGCGGCGCCTCCGGCCCGGGCCTGCGCAGACTCCAGGCGAGCGACATCCACGGAGTGTTCCGGCTGCATACCGCGGCGTTGCCCGCATCCGCCAGGCCCGCCGTCGGCATGACCCTCGATCAGTGGACGGCCGGCCGCGAGCAGGCGGTGGGAAGGGCCGAGGAGTTCGTATGGGATGCGGAGCGCGGGCTGATGGCCTGGCTCTGCCTGGACCGCAGGGGCGACGAGGCAACCATCGAGGCTGTCCTGCACCCAGACCACTCCTCTCGGGCGCAGGAGTTGGTGGAAGGCGCTGCGGAGATTGTGGGCCGTGAGACCCACGTGCGGTGGATCGTGCCCAGCTACGAGCCCGCGCTGGCTAAGGTCCTCGACGCCCGCGGCTGGCGGTCGGACGGTAGGTATGACGTCTACGTGAGGCCGGTTGCGCGGCTCGTCCGCGAGCCGTCGATGGCGCCGGCCCAGGCATAACGGAGGTCCATTGATAGAACCCCAAGTCGCCGTCCATGAGGGGACCTTAGAAGAGGAGCGCCACGCGCTATTCGGGGTGCTTCCGTACCGTGTCCGTAAGGCTATCGAGGCCGACGAGGACCAGCAGGACTTGCTCGAAGTCGTCCTCGACCTCGGCAGGCCTCCCGAGGCGCGGTTCGCCGACAGAGACCTTTGCCTGAGCGATGAAGACATCACGCGGGAAGATATTGACCACGTCATCGAACGGGTCGGGGCGTTTGGGGACGACAATCGCGCGGGCATCGAGCGCACGCTTCACCGCATATCGGCAATCAGGAACCGCAGGGGCGAGGTAGTGGGCCTCACGTGCCGGGTAGGGCGAGCGATCAGCGGAAGCGCCCGCGTGGTCGAGGATTTCGCGCTGTCCGGCAAGAGCATCCTGCTGGTGGGCCGTCCGGGCGTGGGCAAGACGACCATTCTGCGGGAGCTCGCGCGGGTCCTGGCTGGGGCCGGCCAACGCGTGATCATCGTGGACACTTCCAACGAGATTGCGGGAGACGGGGACATCCCGCATCCCGCCATTGGCAGGGCCCGGCGCATGCAGGTGCCCACCCCCGCACGTCAGCACGCGGTGATGATCGAGGCGGTTGAGAACCACATGCCGCAGGTGATTGTCGTGGACGAGATGGGCACGGAGCTGGAGGCGGCCGCCGCCAGGACCATTGCCGAGCGCGGCGTACAGCTTATCGCCACCGCCCACGGCAATACTCTCGAGAACTTGCTCGTGAACCCCACGCTCTCCGACCTGGTCGGTGGCGTTCAGACCGTCACTCTGGGAGACGAGGAGGCCCGGCGACGGCGCACGCAGAAGACGATTCTGGAACGGAAGGCGCCGCCCACATTCGATGTCCTGGTCGAGATTCAAGGTTGGAACAGCGTTGCGGTCCACGGGGATGTCGCACGCACCGTCGACGCCGTTCTGAGAGGACGCTCGGTCGCGCCAGAGCTGCGTGACTTGGACGACGCAGGAGCGGTCCGCAAGAGCATCCAGCAGTCCGGCGGGGCGCCTGAGTTCGAGGTGGCGCCTTTCGTCTATGGGCAGGACACGGGCAGGCGTTCAGAGCGCCGCGAGCCGTCGCCAGACCGGGCAGGGGGCCTGAGGAGTCCGCGTCCGCAGCCGCGCGAAACCGAAACCGAGCGCCCAGCGACCCGCGTTCACCCCTTTGGCGTGAGCCGGGAGCGCCTACAGCGCTCCGCCGAGGAAGCCGGCCTATCGGTGAGAATCGCTGAGAATCCCGGAGAGGCCGACGTGGTGCTCACGACCAAGGCGCACTTTCGTCGGCGGGCGGGGGCGCTCGTGGCGGCGGAGGAGCACGGCGTGCCGGTGTTCGTCCTGCGGCGCAATACGCCGGGCCAGATCATCGGCTTCCTGGAGCAGATGGGCGGTGGCCTCCCTGCCGTGGCTGGCGAGTCGCTCAACGAAGGAGCTCTGGAGGCGCAGGACGGCGTGGACCGGATTCTCGCGGGCGAGATGAGCGAGGTCGAGCTGCAGCCGCAGGCGTCGTTCGTGCGCCGTGTCCAGCACCGGATCGCCGAGCAGGCGTTCCTCCGTTCCCACAGCATCGGCCGGGAGCCGCGCAGGCGCGTGACGATCCGCCGCTCACAATAGCGGGCGTCGGCATGACGGCGGGCGCTCGGTGTGATACCGTCCGCTCTCGGTGGGAGGGGCAGAGTTGAGCGGGCTGTTCATTAGCTTCGAGGGCGGCGAGGGTGCCGGCAAGACCACTCAGGCCGAACTGCTGGAGGCGTGTCTGGAAGCCGAAGGCCGCCGCGTCGTGCGGGTGCATGAGCCGGGCGGCACCCCGTTGGGGGAGCACATCCGCATTTGGGTGAAGGCGCAGAACGCTCTGCTGACGCCAGAGGCCGAATTGCTGTTGTTCGCGGCATCGCGGGCCGAGCTGGTTCTTCGCGTCATCCGTCCCGCGCTTGAACGCGGAGAAATCGTCATTGCGGACCGCTACGCCGACTCCACGATCGTCTATCAGGGTGATGGGCGCAGGCTGTCGGCCGAGCACGTCGAGGCCGCCAACCAGATAGCGACGGGCGGGCTCTGGCCCGACCTCACGCTGCTGCTCGATATGCCGGTCGAGGAGAGCTTGCCCCGTGGAAAGGTACAGTCTTCGTTTATCGAGACTGTAGATGAGCGTGGTCTGCTGAGGTTCGAGATGCTCAGCTCTGGCTTTCACAAGAGAGTTCGGGACGGATACCTAGAGCTAGCGAAGGGTGATCGGAAGCGTTGGAAGAGGATTGACGCCTCGAGATCTATTGAGGCTGTCCACGGCGACGTCTGCGAGCGTGTGCGGGCCGCACTCCAGCCGCTCGCAACCTCTCCCACGGGTGGGAAAGAGCCGGAGGCGGCACTCCTCCGCGTTTGAGCGTCGGCCCTGTCTGGTCTGCAGGGCATCTTCCCGGAGATAGGGAAGAGGGAGCGCGGATTTCCCAGCCGGTGCAGGCTCCCTTCGGAGTGGACTAGGGGGTTGACGCACGGCCTCGGCCCCGTTATTCTAGTCAGGTTCCCCTCTGGGGGGATTGACTCGCTCCTTAACAGGTGAATAGTGGAAGGAAAGCGCCTGCGTGCCCCTTAGGGGCATGCAACCCTTAGTCAATCTGACAAAATGGGTCTCTTGAGACCCAAAATGATTGAGAGTTTGATCCTGGCTCAGGACGAACGCTGGCGGCGCGCCTAATGCATGCAAGTCGAACGAACGAACTCCCTTCGGGGGGTGAGTGAGTGGCAGACGGCTGAGTAACGCGTAAGCAATCTACCCACTGGCGGGGGACAACCCGGAGAAATCCGAGCTAATACCGCATGTGGCTGCCCGCTGATGGCGGGTATCCAAAGGCTTCGGCCACCAGTGGATGGGCTTGCGTCCCATCAGGTAGTTGGTGAGGTAATGGCCCACCAAGCCATCGACGGGTAGCCGGTGTGAGAGCACGACCGGCCAGAGGGGGACTGAGACACGGCCCCCACTCCTACGGGAGGCAGCAGCAGGGAATCTTGCGCAATGGGCGAAAGCCTGACGCAGCGACGCCGCGTGGGGGAAGAAGGCCTGCGGGTTGTAAACCCCTTTTCTCGGGGAAGAAGATCTGACGGTACCCGAGGAATAAGCCTCGGCTAACTACGTGCCAGCAGCCGCGGTAATACGTAGGAGGCTAGCGTTGTCCGGATTCACTGGGCGTAAAGGGAGAGCAGGTGGCTGAGTTCGTCCGTGGTGCAAGCTCCAGGCTCAACTTGGAGAGGTCTACGGATACTGCTCGGCTTGAGGGCGGTAGAGGAGCACGGAATTCCTGGTGTAGTGGTGAAATGCGTAGATATCAGGAGGAACACCGGTGGCGAAAGCGGTGCTCTGGGCCGTCCCTGACACTCAGGCTCGAAAGCGTGGGGAGCGAACCGGATTAGATACCCGGGTAGTCCACGCCCTAAACGATGAGTGCTGGGTATGGGGGGTATCGACCCCCTCCGTGCCGAAGCTCACGCGTTAAGCACTCCGCCTGGGAACTACGGCCGCAAGGCTAAAACTCAAAGGAATTGACGGGGGCCCGCACAAGCAGCGGAGCGTGTGGTTTAATTCGATGCAAAGCGAAGAACCTTACCTGGGCTTGACATGTCGGTGGTACCCTGCCCGAAAGGATGGGGGACCCTTCGGGGAGCCGTCACAGATGCTGCATGGCTGTCGTCAGCTCGTGCCGTGAGGTGTTGGGTTAAGTCCCGCAACGAGCGCAACCCTCGTCACTAGTTGCACTCTCTAGTGAGACTGCCTCGTAATTCGAGGAGGAAGGTGGGGATGACGTCAAGTCATCATGGCTCTTACGCCCAGGGCGACACACACGCTACAATGGGTAGGACAACGGGCAGCAACGTCGCGAGGCGAAGCTAATCCCTTAAACCTACCCCCAGTTGGGATTGCAGGCTGCAACTCGCCTGCATGAACGTGGAGTTGCTAGTAACCGCAGATCAGCCATCCTGCGGTGAATACGTTCCCGGGCCTTGTACACACCGCCCGTCACGTCATGGAAGCCGGTAACGCTTGAAGTCGCACAGCCAACCGTAAGGAGGCCTGCGCCGAGGGCGGGACTGGTAACTGGGACGAAGTCGTAACAAGGTAGCTGTACCGGAAGGTGCGGCTGGATCACCTCCTTTCTAGGGAGCTCCCTTCGGGGAATCCTAGGTCGGTTCGTTCAGGGAGACCGACCCGCGCTGGACGATTGGTAGAGTTCTGCTCCCTCGTCTCGGCAACGGCAGCCTCAATCCCTCTCACGAGGGCCTGACGGCAAACAAACAAAAAGTCTTTCCTTCCACTATTCACCGGTTAAGGCGCCCTGCCCGAGAGGCCAGCCCGCTGCTGGCCTCTCGCCTTTTAGCGGGCCCGTCGGCCTCGCGCCCACCTCCTCCCCGAAAGAGCGGCGGTCTGCTATGGGCTTGGCGGTTGGTCTATACTGAAAGCCGCATGGCGTGGGCCACTAGCTCAGTCGGTTAGAGCGCAGTCCTGATAAGACTGAGGTCCCTGGTTCGATTCCAGGGTGGCCCACCACTCCCGTCCACGGAACTCATAATCTGACGGCACTAGTGGATGGTCCAGTGACGCAGAACCGCTCCGAAGTCGATGCAGTCCTCGCGTATCACGAGGCCACCAAGCACTCCGTGGAAAGCATTCGACGCGGGGCGCACATGCTCGACCATACGACCATGCCCCGCCCGTGGAAGCTCTACGAGACCCCACTTCCGGAAACGCCGCTGCCGTCGCAGCTGTCGAGGACTGGCGTGTCGGCCCACGAGGCCCTTCTCGGCGCAGGTCCGCTTGCCGGTGAAGCCGAGCTGACGAAAGCGAACCTCGCGAGTGTCCTGCAGCTGTCCGCCGGGATCACGAAGCGGCTGCGGGCGGGCGGAGGCTATATGTACTTTCGCGCCGCTGCCTGCACCGGCGCCCTCTATCACATCGAGCTGTACGTCATCGCCGGGCCGCTGGCCGACCTGCCCGCCGGCGTCTACCACTATGGAGCGCATGACAACACGCTGCGACGAGTCCGCGACGGCGACTTCCGGGCGGCAGCCATGCAGGCCGCGGGCCTCGGGAGCTCTCCGGCTGCCGTTGTGGCCTACACGTCCACGTTCTGGCGCAACTCGTGGAAATACGGAAGCAGGACCTATCGCCACGCTTTCTGGGACTGCGGGACGATCCTCGCCAACAGCGCGGCGGCGGCGCGGGCCAACGGTCTGCGGGCGGACGTCGTCACTCGGTACGCGGACGACGTCATAAACGACCTCATCGACGTCGACGGCATTACGGAAGCGTCGGTGGCGTTGCTGCCCATGGGCGTGGGGCGGGACGCGCCGCCCGCTGGAGCCCCGGCGCGAACCGACATACCGGTCGTTCCGTTGTCCCGAAAGTCCATCGACTACCCACTGATTCGAGAGGCCCACACGGCGACCGTGCTCGATGGCCCAATGCCGGTGCGGCCTGCGCCAAGGCCCGCGGAGGCGCTTGCCCCGTCCGGAGGAAGCCTCGTTGCGCTTCGAGAGAGGGAGCCCATCACGAGAACGTTGGAGGACGTCATCGTCAGTCGCGGCTCATCGCGCAGGTTCGCCACGGACGCCATTCCTTTCTCGGCGCTCGCCACGATGATCGACGCAGTGGCGCGTCCGACAGATCTGGACGGGACCAGCGCGGACGAGGGGCTGAACGACTTGTACGTGATTGCCAACGCGGTCGGGGGCCTAGAGCAAGGCATCTACCGCTATCGGCCGTCGCTGGGCGCCTTGGAGATGGTCAAGGGACCTGAAACGCGGGCGTTGGCCCAGCACCTGGCGCTGGACCAGCCGCTGGGAGGAGACGCCGCGGCAGACCTTTACTTCATCGCGGACATGCCTGCTGTCCTTGGCAGGCTCGGCGCGCGCGGATATAGAACAGCTCACCTCGACGCCAGCATCAGGGCTGGTCGTGTGTACTTGGCGGCGTACGCGCTGGGTCTCGGCGCGACCGGGCTGACGTTCTATGACGATGAGGTTGTCGAAGCGCTCGGCGCCGGACCGGGTTCGGCTGTCACCTTTCTGGTCGCGGTCGGATCGCCGTTCAAAGCGGCGCGCTAGGACGCGCTGGCCTGCCCATCGTGAGGAGTCAGGTCCCTGCCGGCGAGGGCGGGGTGGTCGACGGCGTAGCGGTGGGCGCGAAAGACGGAGCTCGGCCCGCCTGAGCCTGCCGCGACGCCTGGCGGGATGCGGTGCGGGTTGACGAATTCCCAGACGATCTCGCCTTGCAGCGTCACCTCGAAGATGCGCCCCGGAGCTCCCTCGCACACCAGTGTGTTGCCGTTCGGCTGCCGCTCCGCTCCGCTGATGTGATAGCTGTAGAACGAGATTGGCGGGTCTCCCGTGTACTCCCAAGCAATCTGCCCGCTTGTAGGGTCCACCTCGATGACTCGGGAGTAGGTGGCGCCGCCGCGATGGGGCCCGTTGTCGAAGAGCAGGACTCTCCCGTTGGGTTGATAGGTCGGGTGATGCTGGTGCGATATCATGCCCTGCCCCCACTTCCAGGTGAACTGTCCGGTTGAGCGGTCGACTATGCCAATCGTGTCGATCTGCCGGAAGCTCACGAGCAGGTCGCCGTCCGAGGTCAGGCTTAGGGCGTTCTGGTGCAGCCACTGCTCGCGTCCCTCGAGCGGGCAGATAGCGTCGGTCTCGGGATCGAGGGCGGCCCACATGCTCCACTCCCGGACCGTCTCTCCCGCGGAGTCCAGCTCCCGCACGATGTCGCCGTACATGGGCTCATCGATGCTTCCGCGGCCTCCCCGGACTCGGCGCGCGGTCTCCTGTGGCATGAGCTCGTAGCAGACCACGAGCGTGTGACCGTCGGGAAGCCGTTTGAAATCGTGGTGGACGAAGCGGTCCCAGTAGGCCCAGACAATGTTGCTGTCCCAGTCCAATTCGAGGATGCCGGTCTGCTCGTGCTCATTGGGGATAGTTCCGCCGCTTGCGCGGGTGCGGGCAAGCAAGTGTCCGTTCTCCAGAAGGAACCCGTACCCCAGCCCTTCGTCGCGTCGCCAGCGGTGACAGACGCGGCCGTCCATGTCGACGAGGAATGCTTCCTTCCCGCCCGACATCGCGATGAGGGTATAGCCCTCGAACGCTCTCGCAGAGTCCTTGTAGAGCAATCCCTTCGGGTGATGGATGGTCCAGCCCATGAGCCGCCTCTCTATCGTTCATCTTCGGCGTTTCCGTGTTCGTGTGGTGGAACATAGCATGCAGCCGGGCGCCACGGATGGGAATCACTCCCGTGGAGCCCTCGGCCAGCGCCGCGACCGACGAAAGTAGGCGGGCGGGGCGGCCCCCTCTCTAACGCTCCACAGTAGACGGTGAAGCGAACTGCGAAGCAATAGAGAGAAGGCGGCCCCGAAAGTGAGAAGCTACGAGGCGGACGCTGTCTCGTCGTAGAGCGACACCGGCACTTGCACGGGGAACTCGCCCGTCGTGATGGCGACGTGGACCGGCTGGACGTACTGGTAGTCGATGTCCAGACGGTAGCGGAACGCTCTAGCGGTCGTAAGCTGCCGCTCCATGGTGCAGGCCCACTCGGCGAGCGTTGACTCTTCCCACCCGAGGTCCTCCTCCGCGTCCGCAGTGAAGTGGCCGAAGAACTCGAGGTGTTCTGCCGCAATCCCGTAGTGCGTCGCCAGGGCTTCGGCGGCCTTGCCCATGATGTCTCTAGCGAGGAGGTCGCCCGCGAATAGGCCGGCGATGCCGTCGAGCCAGCTCCACTCCCACCACCTCGTACAAAGCGAGAGCGTGGACACCGCGAAGTACGAGCGGCTGAAGTTCCGCCACGAAGTCACCTCGTCCCGTTCGAGGCCGAGCCCCTCACAGAACCGCATCCACATCTCCTCGTAGGCGGGAGTGGTCCAGCCGACGAGGTCGTTCACGATGTCTCTGCCTTCGATCTTGATGAGCTTTGTGAGCTCATGTGTGCGAGACGGCTCGTCGTTGTTCTTGACGTACAGGGCGGCGGTGGTGAACTGGAGGCCATGGTCCAGGTAGTAGTAATGGTTCTTCGCCCACAGCCGCAGGTCGTCCTTGGTCAATTCCCCGGAGTAGAGGAGCTGGTAGAACGGCGGAGGGTCGGGGTAGCGCTCCGCCCTCTGTTGGTGCAGGAGCTGGATGAACTCGGGCCCCGGCAGCGGCGGGTCCTTCAAGTCCTCGGCGTTATAGGGAGGATGGTTCAGCATCGCGATACCCTCATGTTATGGCTGCCGCCGACGCGAGTCGACATGACGCGTGAACGCATGCTGATGACGCGGAGCGGCGGCAGCGAGAATTCCGCCAGGCGGGACGATGTCCCGCTAACGTCGTTGCAGCCTGAAGATGAACACCTGCCGCAGCCGTTCTTGCAGCTCGGGCGTGTTCACGAAAGCCTTCGTGACGTCCTCGCCAAAGACGACGTGGTCGGCGTCGGCCCCGATCGGCGAATGCTCTCTCTGGTTGAGCATCGCGCGCTCGATGTCCTTGATGCCGAGCTGCTGGTAGAGCTGCTTCGTCTCCTCGAGCTCTTGGACCATCCGCTCGCGGACCTCGGGCAGCCGCTTCTCGCCCTCTCCTACGAGGGCGCTGCCCAAGAGGACCGGCCAGGGCTCGGTGCGGTGCATCCAGTAGTACCAGCCGTTGGATACGAGCTCCTCGGGGGTCCAGTCGGTCTTTTCGAGGGAGTCGATCTCTTCCTTGGGAACCCCGAACTCCTCGGAGTGCCAGCGGCTCAGGGTGGGGTGGCTCGGCACGGGCCCGCCAACACTATCCTGGCCGCCCTCGTCGACGAGCTTGCGGAGCTGGAAGCGGCGCACGTCCTTGTTGGTGGTGTTTATGTAGCGCTCACCTTCGAACCGGTGGTTGCCGTCGCCGCCTTGGTGCGCTCGGCGCTTGCGCTCGGCAATCGCCTCGACGGTGGCCACCTTTGGCCGCTCAGGGTGGCCCTGTTTCCACTCCGCGCGGATCTCTTCGAGACTGTCCATCAGTTCGTCGGGGGCGAGCTTGTCGCGGCCCCATTGCTTCGTGGTCATCTCGGTGCTCCTTCCTGCCATGTTAGCGGCAGATTACTCCACGTTTGCGGTTTGCTCAACATGTTCACCGTCCCCTGTCCGTCTATGGAAGCGAGTTCCCGTAAGCTGCCGCTGTCGACGGAGAGGGGCGGGGTCAGCGGGCGAGGCTGTGCTTCGGGCGAGCGCTGGCCCCGAAATCCTGGTGGTGTTCGAGCCAGCGATCGATTTCCGCGCGGTCGCCGGGCGGGTCCGGCGGAGCTGGGGGCTCGCCGTTGTTGTACACCTTGGCCGCCGTTCGCCAGACGACCTTCTCCAGAACGTCGCTGGGGAGATGCCCGAGCTCGTCCGGTATCAGGATATGAGAGTCGGGCCAAGTGCAGGCGGGATGGGGGTAGTCGTTGGACCACATGAAGTTGTCCTGTCCGAAATCGTGCAGGAGATAGGCCCCGACGGCGTCGCTGATGAAGGCGCAGAACACCTGCCGCTTGAAATACTCGCTCGGGGGCATCGGCAGAATGGTGCGACGGCTCATGGTGTAGTGGTCCGCTTCTTGGAGCCAGAACGGCGCCCAGCCGGCGCCGGCCTCTGCGACGGCGACGTTCAGGAGCGGGTAACGCTCGAGCACCCCGGAGCCGATGATGTGGAGGAGGGAGTTCATTGCGTCGAACTTATGGCCGTTGATCGAATGGATGGGGATGGCGGCCGGGTCCCGTTCCCGAGTTTCGGCCCGACCGTTGATGTGCATGTTGACCGTCGCGCCGAGCTCCTGGGCGGCGGCCCAAAAGGGTTCGTAGCGTTCGGAGCTGTAGGGCAGACTCTCAGGCGGAGCAATCCAGATGTCGACGCCCCGGAGACCGGCCTTGATAAACCGCCGCATCTCGTCGATGGCATGTTCCACGTTCCACAAGGAGACCATGCCGAGTCCCCAGTACCGATGAGGAGCGACGCTACAGAAATCGATCATCCAATCGTTGTAGACGCGGAGGTGCGCCTCCTCGAGCTCGTGGTCATCTATGAGCCAGGCGCGGACGGCGAGCGTCGGGTAAAGCACCTCGGCACTGATCCCGTCCATGGCCAGGTCTTTCAGCCGTTCGTGGGGGTCCCAGCACCCGGCGCGCAGGTGGTGGTTCGTTTCGAAGGGTATTTCGTCGAACTGCAAGGCGCGGTCTTTGAACTTCGCCGGCAGCTCTCTCTCCCAGAGGTCCGGCGGCTCACCCATGTGCGCGTCGGCCGAGATGCGAAGCTCTTGGGGCGAGGAGCCCCCAGCGGCAGTGCTCATGTGGTCCCTCCCACGCGGGTCCGATTCATGCGCAAGCATACGCCTAGGCTACGGGGGCGACAACCGCGCTCCTGACTCCTCTTGCGTCATCTGTGGATTGCACGTCGCCGACGCTTCGGAGAAGGCGGTGGGAGGCCCCGCGCCGGGCTGTAATGCCGCCGCCAGTCCTTCCGGGCCGCCCAGCTCAGCCAGCATGCACTGCAGGCCGTCCCGGTCGTCAGCCCCCATGCCCAGGGAAGGGCCGACAGCCTGCCATTCCTCGTCGTTCAGGCAGGAAAGCGTTAGAAGGAAGCCCGCCATGCTGCCCGCCATGGCCGCCGCCGCATCGGATTCCACAGGAGTAGCGAGCACCACGGAGCGAAGGTCGAAGTTCGCAAATCCACTGCGAACACACGCGGACGACTCCGCGCTCAGCGGCCCGGTCTGGCCGATCAGTCCGGTCAGGAACAGTCTGAGCAACATCTCGTCTTCCAGGCATTGAATCAGCGCCGTGGTCTCCTCGGGTGAGACGAGACCGGGGGTGCCCCCCAGCAGCGCCATGACCTGCTGAGGGTCGACGTTCCCTGCGAGGCAGGACTGTTCAGCGTCCGACAACTCCGACATGAACGCCTGCGGGTCATTCGTGCTAAGGGGAGCGAGTGCTCCAGACCCCGAAGCAGGCGGCGTAGCGGTAGGGGTCGGCGCGGACGTGGGAGTAGCGGTTGGGGCCGGAGGAACGGGTGTGGCCGTCGGGGTCGGGGTTGGCGTGGGGCTAGAACAGGCTGCGACGAGTGCCGCCAGCGCCAACAAGATAGTGCACTTGGATAGTTTCGACATGGAGGCGGCAAAGCTCCTGGGGTCAGACGTAGTTCCCAAGGGAGTTCTGGACATGAAGAAGAGCCTCGCTGTCGCCGCTGGTAAGTGAAACCGACAGTGACAGGAGATGCCTCATGCACATTCTAACGCACTGCTGCCCCTTGACCTGCGCTGGGTAGGTCGAACCGGGATTGTCCAGCAGCGCATGACAGAAGCACTAGGGACAGTTGGCCTCGTGGGCTGCTCGGTGGATGGACTGACCCAGATGCGCCGATGACTCAAATGTGTTACTGTCCATCGCCGAAAGAGCCGCACACTATTGCTCGCACACCATTGCTTAGGGTGCAGGCGGGGAGCGTGTACGGCCGTTATCCTCCTATTCATAGCCCTCGCTTGGCTGACAGCCAACGTTGGTTTCACGGGCGTTCCGCCTCTGCAACCGGCCTCCAGCATTGCCTACGATGCGCTGGGGGCTTGGTCGACGACCGCCGGGGGAACGGCCGACAGTGCACCTGTGGCTCGCAACAACGAGCCTACTTTCCCCGAGGGGACCTCCACCACCCGCACCGTTGACGAGAACACGGCGGCGGATGTTGCATTCGGCGACCCGGTGGCGGCCACGGACGATGACAGCGGCGACACACTGAGCTACTCGCTCAGGGGCACTGACTCCGCCTCGTTCACCATCGTCGAATCGTCCGGCCAGCTCAAGACCAAGGCGTCGCTCGACTACGAAACGAAGGCCAGCTATTCCGTAGAGGTGCGCGCCGACGACGGGTTCGTGGTCAAGAGCATCGCGGTGACGATCGACGTCACCGACGTGAACGAGGCGCCTGCGTTTCGGGACGACGTGACCACGTCTCCCACGGTGGACGAGAACACGGCGGCGGACGTGGCGTTCGGGGACCCGGTGACGGCGACAGACCCGGACAGCGGCGCCATGCTGACCTACTCCCTCTCGGGCACGGACGCAGCGTCGTTCGGCATCGTCGAGTCGTCCGGTCAGCTCAAGACGAAGGGCCCACTGAACTACGAAGGGCCGCAAAACGTCTATGACGTCATCGTCACCGTCAGCGATGGGGCTTTGACGGACAGCGTTGAGGTGAGCATTGCCGTCAACGACGTGAAGGAGGCGCCGGGAACCCCGGATGCGCCGACGGTCGAGGCTGCAGTGACCGACGGGCAAACGTCGCTGGACGTGACCTGGACGGCGCCATCGAACGCCGGCCCAGCAATCACGGACTACGACATGCAGTACCGCGTTGCCGATAGCGGCGACGACTTCACCGACGCTTCCCACGACGGCGTTGGCGTCAGCACCACCATCACGGACCTCAGTCCGAGCACAACCTACGAGGTGCAGGTGCGGGCGACTAACGACGAGGATACGGGACTGTGGTCAACGTCCGGCGAGGGGATCACCGACAGCGTCACCCGCGCCGTTGACGAGAACACGGCGACGGACGTTGCATTCGGCGACCCGGTGACGGCCGCTGGCGGCGGCACGCTGAACTACTCGCTCGCGGGCACGGATGCAGCATCGTTCGCCATCGTCGAATCGTCTGGCCAACTCAAGACCAAGGCGTCGCTCGACTATGAGACGAAGGCCAGCTACTCGGTGGAGGTGCGCGCCGACGACGGATTCGTGGTCAAGAGTATCGCGGTGACGATCGACGTCAACGACGTGAACGAGGCGCCGGTCTTCCCCGCCGGCGCTCCGTCCCTCGATGTGAATGAGAACACGGCGACAGACGTGGCGTTCGGGGACCCGGTGACGGCGACGGACCCCGACAGCGGAGCCGCTCTCACGTATTCGCTCTCGGGCACGGACGCCAATGCCTTCGCCATTGAGCCGTCTACTGGTCAGCTCAAGACGAAGGGGACGCTGGATTACGAGGGTTCGCAGAACGTCTATGACGTCGTCGTCACCGCCGATGATGGTTCGTTGACCGTCAGCGTTGAGGTGAGCATCGCGGTCAACGACGTGAAGGAGGCGCCGGGAACTCCAGATGCGCCGACAGTCGTGGCCGCATCGACCGACGGGCAAACGTCGCTGGACGTGACCTGGACAGCGCCATCGAACACGGGCCCAGCGATCACGGACTATGACGTGCAGTATCGCGAGGCCGACAGTGAGGATGACTTCACCGACGCTTCCTATGATGGCGTGGCTGTCAGCACCACCATCACCGAACTCAGTCCGAGCACAACCTACGAGGTGCAGGTGCGGGCGACCAACGACGAAGGCATTGGGTTGTGGTCACCGTCCGGCGAGGGGAACACCAGCAGCGCCCCCAATAGTGCGCCTGCCTTTACAGAGGGAGCCACTGCCACTCGCGCCGTTGACGAGAACACGGCAGCGGACGTTCCATTCGGCGACCCGGTGGCGGCCACGGACGACGACAGCGGCGACACGTTGAGCTATGCGCTCTCGGGCGTCGACGCCGCCTCCTTCGCCGTCGTTGACTCCTCTGGCCAGCTCAAGACGAAGGCTGCGCTGAACTATGAGGCGAAGTCCAGCTACTCCGTCAACGACGTGAAGGAGCCGCCGGGGGCTCCAGATGCGCCGACGGTCGAGGCTGCAGCGACCGACGGACACACGTCGCTGGACGTGACCTGGACAGCGCCGTCCAACACCGGTCCCGTGATCAAGGACTACGACGTCCAGTACCGCGTTGCCGACAGTGGCGACGACTTCGCCGACGCTTCCTATGACGGAGTTGGCGTCAGCACTACTGTCATCAATCTCAGCCCGGACACCACCTACGAGGTGCAGGTGCGGGCGACCAACGACGAAGGCATTGGGTTGTGGTCACCGTCCGGCGAGGGGAACACCAGCAGCGCCCCCAATAGTGCGCCTGCCTTTACAGAGGGAGCCACTGCCACTCGCGCCGTTGACGAGAACACGGCAGCGGACGTTCCATTCGGCGACCCGGTGGCGGCCACGGACGACGACAGCGGCGACACGTTGAGCTATGCGCTCTCGGGCGTCGACGCCGCCTCCTTCGCCGTCGTTGACTCCTCTGGCCAGCTCAAGACGAAGGCTGCGCTGAACTATGAGGCGAAGTCCAGCTACTCCGTCAACGACGTGAAGGAGCCGCCGGGGGCTCCAGATGCGCCGACGGTCGAGGCTGCAGCGACCGACGGACACACGTCGCTGGACGTGACCTGGACAGCGCCGTCCAACACCGGTCCCGTGATCAAGGACTACGACGTCCAGTACCGCGTTGCCGACAGTGGCGACGACTTCGCCGACGCTTCCTATGACGGAGTTGGCGTCAGCACTACTGTCATCAATCTCAGCCCGGACACCACCTACGAGGTGCAGGTGCGGGCGACCAACGACGAAGGCATTGGGTTGTGGTCACCGTCCGGCGAGGGGAACACCAGCAGCGCCCCCAATAGTGCGCCTGCCTTTACAGAGGGAGCCACTGCCACTCGCGCCGTTGACGAGAACACGGCAGCGGACGTTCCATTCGGCGACCCGGTGGCGGCCACGGACGCCGATATCGACGATACGCTCAGCTACTCGCTGGCGGGCACGGATGCAGCCTCGTTCGCGATAGTCACCTCCAGCGGGCAACTCAAGACGAAGGCCTCGCTCGACCGTGAGACGAAAGCCGACTACTCCGTCGAGGTGCGCGTCGACGACGGGTTCGTGGTCAAGAGCATCGCAGTGACAATCAACGTCAATGACGTGAATGAGCCGCCCGCCTTCCCTGAAGGCTCTCCGAGCCTCGCCGTGGACGAGAACACCGCGGCGGACGTTGAGTTCGGCGACCCAGTGACTGCTACGGACCCAGATGACGGCGACACGCTCACATACACTCTCGGTGGGACGGATGCCGACTCGTTCGATATCGACTCGGAGACAGGCCGGCTCAAGACCAAGGCGACGCTGGATTACGAGGAAAGGGCCGACTACTCCGTAACGGTCGTCGCCAGCGACGGTCCTCTGATGACCAGCGTGGACGTAGTCATCAGCGTGAGTGATGTGAGCGAGCCGCCGGACACGCCGGAGAAGCCGGTGGTCACGGCCGCGGCGACTGACGGGCATGCGTCGCTGAACGTGACCTGGACCGCGCCTCCGAACTCCGGACCTCCAATCACGGGATATGACCTGCAGTACGGCGTGCACGACAGTGGCGACTGGCGCCTCATTCCTTCCGGCGACGACGACATCCAAGGCTTGAGCGCGAAGATTGCGAACCTCGCCCCCAGCGCCACTTACGAGGTCCAGGTGCGGGCCAGGAATGACGAGGACGTCAGCGAATGGTCGGAATCCGGTACAGGGGAAACCGACCCACCGCCTAACAATCCGCCGGTCTTCAAAGAGAGCGCTGGCGCAATACGGATGGTGGCGGAGGATGCGATGGAGGCCGCAGAGGTCGGGGCCCCGGTGGAAGCCGAGGACATGGACGGCGGCGCCCTAACCTATTCGCTCTCGGGCGCGGATTCGGCTTCTTTCGCCATCGTCGAGTCATCCGGGCAGCTCGAGACGAAGGATCCGCTCAACTATGAGGCGAAAGATAGCTACTCCGTAACCGTGACCGTCCGAGACGACAGCGGCGGGACCGACAGTATCGACGTGGCCATCAGCATCATTGATGTGGAGGAGCCGCCTGGGGCCCCGGAAGCGCCGGTAGTCGCAGCAGCCGACGACGATGGCCACGTGGCGTTGGACGTGACCTGGACGGCGCCGTCGAACACCGGCCCGGCAATCACGGGCTACGACGTGCAGTATCACGTGGCCGGGAGCGGCGACGACTTCTCCGACGCCTCCTATGATGGCGTCGGCGTCAGCGCCACAATCACGGACCTTAGCCCGAACACCATCTACGAGGTGCAGGTGCGGGCGAGGAACGACGAGGGTTACGGCGATTGGTCGGACGCCGGCGAGGGAAGGACGAGCAGTGGGCCCACAATCATCATCCCCGGGAGCAACGAAATCCCCGGGAGCAACGGAGACCCCGCCTTTGAGGAGGCCCCCGACGCCACCCGCGCCGTAAATGAAAACACGTCGGCGGGGCGCCCCGTCGGCAGTCCGGTGGCAGCCGTGGATACCGACCGGGACACCCTGGTCTACTTGCTCGATGGTAAGGACGCGGCCTCGTTTGACGTCGATACGAGAACCGGCCAGATTAAGACCCTAGCCCCGCTCGACTACGAGATGCGGTCCGCCTACGAGGTAGTCGTAGAGGTCAGGGACGGCAACGGCGGGGAGGACAGCATCGCAGTGGCTATTGGCGTCCGTGATATGAACGAGTCCCCCATCTTTGGCGATGGCGAGAAGGCCACTCGCCGCGTGGTCGAGAACGCCCCGGCGAACGTTGCGGTTGGCGCGCCGGTTGCGGCCGCGGACCCGGACGAGGGCGATACGCTGAGCTATACGCTCTGGGACACGTGCGGCGTGAAAGGTCCCTCCGGCGGGCTCGTCCAGGAAATGTTCCACCTCGATTCGTCCACGGGAGGGCTCACGACCAAGGCGCCACTAGACGATGAGACGAGGGCCAGCTATTTCGATTACGAGGCGAGGAACTCCTACCAGGCGGCCGTGCATGTTCGAGACTTCGGAGGCGCGGAGGCCTGCGTCGAGGTGACGATTGAGGTCGCCGACGCGCCCGAGCCGCCAGGAGCGCCGTCTACTCCAGCCGTCCTTCCGGCCCTGGAGGACGGGCATTTTGGGCTTCACATAGGATGGGACTCGCTCCCCGGCAGCGTCCGTCCTGCCGTCATCGGCTACGAGGTGCAGTACCGCCGGCTTGGTGTCGCCGTCTTCAGTGACCCTCTGGCGGTCGACCACGTCAGCGTGACTATCACGGGGCTCGAGCCGGATACGTACTACGAGGCGCAGGTGCGGGCGGTGAATGCGGATGGGAAGGGGCCGTGGTCACCTCCCGGCGTGGGACGCACTGAGCGGGGCCCCAATCGGCCCCCGACCTTCGAGGAAGGAAGCAGTACGGTTCGGGACGTAGACGAGAACACCCCGCCGCGAGAGTCTATCGGGGCTTCGGTCGTGGCCGAGGACGCAAACCCTGGCGACAGGCTGCGCTATTGGCTCTCCGGCGAGGATGCCGACGCTTTCGCCATCGTCGCGTCTTCCGGTCGGATTAGGACCAGTGCGGCATTGGACTACGAGACGAAGGACAGCTATTCGGTGAGGGTGAACGTGGAGGACGGCAAGGGCGGGACGGACAGCATACGAGTGTCGATCAGCGTCAATGATGTGGACGAGCCGCCGGGAGCTCCGGATGCGCCGACGGCTGAGGCGGCCGACGAGGATGGGCAAACCAAGCTGGTGCTGACCTGGATCCCGCCTCTGAACACAGGCCCCCCGATTACGGACTACGACGTGCAGTATCGCCTTGGCGGCAGCGGCGGCTTCACCGACGCTTCATACGAGGGCGTCGGTCTCAGCGCAATGCTCACGGGACTCAACCCCGGCTCCGCCTACGAGGCGCAGGTGCGAGCGACCAACGATGAGGGGACAGGGGAGTGGTCGGCGGCGGGCGAGGGCAGCACCGCACCGCCGCTCAACACTGCGCCATCCTTCAACGAAGGCGTTAGCGCCGTCCGCGCCGTGGATGAGAATACCCCGGCGGGACAACCGATTGGCGCGCCGGTCGCGGCGACTGATCCTGACAGCGGCGACGCTCTAACCTACTCCCTCGCCGACCCCGACGCCTCCGCGTTTGCTATCGAGGCGGCGACTGGTCAGCTCCTGACGAGGGAACCAATCGACCACGAGACCAAGGTCAGCTACTGGGTGACCGTGGTCGCCGACGACGGCAACGGCGGCGCGGCCAGCATCGCCGTTGCGATTGGCATTGCTGACGTGAACGAGCCCCCGGTGGCGGTAGAAGACTCGGCGACCACCGACGAGGACACCGCGATCGCGGTCTCCGTGTTGGAAAACGATAGCGATGAAGATGCCGGCGCCAGCTTGAGCATCGCGTCGGCTTCGCAGCCCCGCAATGGCGGCGTCATCGTAGACGCGGGCGGCGATGGCGGCGTCATGATCTACACCCCCAATACAAACTTCTACGGCGAGGACTCGTTCACCTACGTCGTTTCCGACGGCGCCGCCAGCGCGATGGGCAGCGTCAAAATGTTCGTGGGCCCAGTCAACGATGCGCCGGTCACCGTAGGGCGCATCCCTTCTCAAAGGGCGGAGGTTGGCGGGGACGCGCTAGGCCTGGAGCTGTCGGAATTCTTCTCAGACCCCGACGGCGACGGTCTCATTTACGCGGCGGAACCGTCCACTGCCATCGTCGCCACGGTGGTCGACGGAAGCTCCTTGGCAATGACGCCCCTACAGGCCGGTGAAACGACTATTGCGGTGACGGTGTCCGACCCCAATGGAGCGTCGGTCCAGGGGGCGTTCGAGCTTGTCGTCGTCGGCCCCGCGCTTGGAGGCGACGCTTCTCAGACTGTGGAGCTCGTTGCCCCTGAAGAGGACGTCTCGGTGACCTCCGGCGGCGAAGACCAAACGGCGCCTTCCCCTGCGCCCTCGGAGGCAGTCGATTCCGCCGCCGAAGACTGTGCTACGGAAGCGCCCCAAGGCGCAGGCATGCCGTGCGTTTCGGAAGAGCTGCCCGACTTGGAGGCCACGCGGTTGGACCTCGGCTTGGACCAGCCTGCGCCCACGCCATCGCCACTGCCGACGCCCACGCCGACCAACGTTTCGTCGCCGGAGCCGCCCACCCCAACGGCCGTCCCTCCGCAGACGCCGCGGGCAGACGACGGCGGAATGAGCGCGGGGTTGGCCGTGCTGATTGTCGTTGCAGCAGCCGCGACCGTCGGCGTCGGCGCGTCACGCATGCGCCCGCCCTAGACACGCGCATCACCCTGCGAGAGTCCTTACTTGGGCAGGACGATAACGTCCCCGAGGGAAGGGGCGCCGAAGGGCTCGATGATGAAGCCTTGGATGTGCGGCTTTATCAGAACGTAGTCTGGCGAGTGGAAGAGCGGGATGATCCCCGCGTCCGCTATGAGCAGCTCCTCGGCCTCGGCATAGAGGGCCATGCGCGTCTCGAAGTCCGGCTCCACCCGAGCGCGCTCGAGCAGGCGGTCGTACCCGGGATTGCTATAGCCTCCGATGTTGTTGCTCCGGTTCTCGCTGTGCAGCAGCAGGTCCAGGAAGTTCTCGGGGTCAGGGTAGTCAGCCACCCAACCGTAGTCGAAGATGTTCCCCGCCAGCTCGTCCAGCCGGTAGAAGTACGCATCGGGTGGGACGAGCTCGACTTCCACGTCGACGCCCAGGTTGGCTTCCCAAGCGCCCACGATGAACTGCGCGTCCGCCGGGACCTCCCCCGAACCGGACGTCGTGTAGAGGACTGGGGGGAAATCCGCCGCGTACCGCGACTGCGCCAGCAATGCCCGGGCTCCCTCGGGATCGTAGGGGATGCCTGTCAGGTCGGCCGAGTAGCCCGGCATGCCCGGAGGAAGCAGCCCGGCGGCGAGGCTCCTCCGTCCGCCATACACCGTTTCGAGCAAGGCTTCCCGGTCCACGGCCATCGCGAAAGCGCGTCTGACGAGGGGGTCGTCGAACGGTGCCTCCCGCGCCCTGAACCCAAGGTAGAAGGTGTTGAGCTGGGGGAAGACGGCCAGCTGGTCGGCGAGCCCGCTGACCGGGTCGAGCGCCCTATCCACGTTCGACCCGCCGATGAGGGCGACGTCCACGGCATCCGACTCGTACATCTGTATCGGCACGCCCTGGAGTATGGGGAAGACCGCCAGCTCCAAGGAGCTTGGGGCGTGATAGTCGTCGAACCGTTCGAGGATGAGGACCTCGCCCGCGGTCCACTCGCGGAGCTTGAAGGGGCCGGAGCCATTCACGTCGCTGCGCCACCACTCGACCCCGCCGGAATCGACGGTTTGCCTGTCCACGATTGCGCCGGTGGGGTAGGTCATCTTCGCCAGGAAGAAGGCTTTCGGCGCGTCAATCGTGATGCGCACGGTGCGCGAGGCCACGACCTCGACGCCCGAGATCTCCTCCGCTCGCCCTTCGAGCTTGTCGCGCACGCCGACGATATCGCTCAGGTAAAGAGCAGCCGTATCGCTCATGAGCTCGGGGTCGGTTGCGCGTTCGAGCGAGTACTTCACGTCGTCCGCTGTGATTTCGCGTCCATCGTGGAACTTGGCGGCGGCGCGGAGCGTGAAGGTGTAGGCCGTGCCGGCGCCGTCCACCTGTATCGTTTCGGCCAGGTCGGGGCGCACCCGCAGGTCGGCGTCGAACCGGACCAAGCCGCTGAAGACGTTACTGACGATGAAGTGAGAACCGGACTCACGAGTGACGGCGGGATCGAGAGTGAGCGGGTTGCTCCACGGCATGGTGAGCGACCGGTCTCGCGAGACCTCGAACGGCGCGGGCGGGAAGCTGAGGAAGCTCGCCAACACTCTTTCGACGGCCTCGCTCTGGCGCTCCAGCTCGGTTGCGGGAGCGGTGAGCGTCAGGAGGAAGGTCCGCAGGCCGCGTTGGGCAATCTGCAGACGCGCCACAGTGTTTGCGCCCTCCCTGCTATGGACGATATCCACGCGCTCCGCCGCGGCGCCGTCCCCGAGGGCCACGTTCCTGCGTCCCTCGACGCGCGGGTTGTCCAGCGTGGCCGAGGCCAGCTCGATGGCGGCGTCCAACCGCTCGCTGAGGGAGCTGTCGCTCGGCGAGAAGTAGCTCGTGGCGAACAGCTGGAGCGTCCCGCTGTTCAGGATGAGCAGGGGGCCGTTGGCTGAGGCAGGCGCGGACGTCCAGGCGGAGGGATGCTCAAACGTGAACCCGTGGACCTCGTTCGTGTACGTCAGGTAGAGATAGGCGCTCGCAGTCGGCGTAGGGCTTGGCGTCGGGTCCACGTCGCCCGAGCATGCGGCAGCCGCCGTCAGCAGCGCGATGGCCAGGAGAACGAGGCGCGTCATACGGTCCTCCTGAGTGAGGCGGCGGCTCCTCCGATGAGGAGCACTGCGAGGGCGCCATCGAGGCCGGACACAGCGCCGCCTGAGCTGTTGCAGCCTGCGCCGCTTGCAGGCGGAGTGGGCGTGGCCGCGTCGAACGGCGTCGGCGTGGCAGGGGCCGCATATGTTGGAGTAGCCGGAGCGGGCGCGTTGGGAGTGGGCAGCGCGAGTGGGGGTATCTCTGGCATGCGGGGCGTTGGGATGGCCAGGGGCGGCAGCTCCGGCAAGCCAAGGCTCGCGCGCCACCGGTTCTCTAGGCCCAGCCTCCCGAAACCGTAAGCCTCAGTGAGCGCTTGCTCGATACTGCCGGCCGCCTGAAATGCGGTAAGGAGGGCGTTCATCCGGTCGGCCCCGTAGGTCTCGATGAGATAGTTGGCCACACTCCAGCTCTGTGCGTACGAGAGCGTGACGCCTTCTTCGTCGGCAGGGAATGCTCCCGCAATACTTCCCAGGCGAAAGACGCGCTTCTCCTCTATCGCCGACGAAAGCGAGCGCTCGAAGCTGCTCTGGAGGGGGCCTTCATTGTAGACCGCGAGCCCTTCGTGGAGCCACGCAGGTATATCGGCCCCGCAGGCGAAGGCGGCTTGGCCGATCACAACGTGGGTCATCTCGTGCGCGATAGCGCGCCTGCCCCAGACGACGTTCCAGGGGCTAATGCCTATGGCCGTCAGCCCGTAGCTGGGGTAGGCGATCCCGCCGGTGTACTCGCCGGGGAAGACCAACGCATCTCTGAGGGCTTCCGTGTCTTCGTAGATGCGCAGTCCTATCTTGCGGTCGGGCGTCACGCCCGTGCTTTCGGCGAGGCGCTCTACCGCGGCGTCAGCCGTTTCGAGCAGGTCCTGCGCGAAGGCCTCGTCCCCGTTGCTCCAGCGCAGCGTAACGCGCTCTCCGTCGAGCACACGCCAGTCATGCCGTGGGTCCTCGTACACGAACGTCTGCTCCTCGGTTTCGAAGACGCGGCCGCCGCCGGAGAGACGCCAGTGATACGTGACAGACGCGCCCACGGGCAGCCCTCCACTTTCGCGGAGGTCCCACTCCCATGACGCGGCAAAGCCCTCGGAGCCGCTCTCCGCCGCTGCGGCCTCCCCCGCGGCCTCTCCCGCAGACGGGAGAGGCGGATCGGCTATCCCCGTCGCGACCGCCGCCCCGCAGCTCAGCGAGTCCACGCGGTAGCGGACCTCTGCGCTCTCGATGGCGGTCGGCGGGCTCGCGCGCAGCTCGAAGGTGATCGCGTTCGGGAAGTCCAGCGTCTGTTCGTCGCGGACTACGAGGAGCGGCTCCTGCCCCCAGACGCTCGCCGGTGTGGATGACGCGAACAGGAGCAGGACGGCCAGCGCGCCGAAGCGGAGACTCTTCACACGCTAAGCTCCGTCGACGCTCCAAAGGAGGTATGCCCGCATGAGGCCGTCCAACTCTCCGTCGAGCACCAAGTCGGGGTTGGTGGACTCGAACCCGGTGCGGTGGTCCTTCACGAGCTTGTACGGGTGGAGGACGTAGCTCCTCACCTGGTTGCCCCAGCCCGCCGAGATGTGGTCGCCCTTGAGGGCGGCGCGTTCCTCGGCGCGCCTTCGCACCTCGATTGCCATCAGACGTGCGCGCAGAATCTTCATCGCGACCTCGCGGTTCTGCAGCTGCGAGCGCTCATTCTGGCAGGCGACGACGAGCCCCGAGGGAAGATGGCGGATGCGCACCGCGGTCGAGTTTTTCTGAACGTGCTGGCCGCCGGCGCCGCTCGCCTTGAAGACCTCCATCTCGATGTCGTCGGGATCGATGCGTAGATCGACGTCGCCCTCGGCTTCGGGCAGGACCTCGACGAGGGCGAATGACGTGTGCCGTGCGTGTGCGCCGTCGTATGGCGAGAGCCGGACGAGCCGGTGTACCCCGCGTTCCGCCTTGGCGTACCCGTAAGCGTTGGCCCCGGATATCTCTAGGGTCACGCTCTTCACCCCTGCCTCTTCCCCCGTGGAGAGGTCGAGCACCTCGGCCTTGTACCCGCTGAGGTCTGCCCAACGGGTGTACATGCGCATGAGCATCTCGGTCCAGTCCTGCGAGTCGGTCCCTCCGGCGCCCGCGTGGATAGCGAGGATGGCGCCGCGGTCGTCGTATTCCCCGGCGAGCACGAGGTCGAACTCGCGCTGTTCCGATTCCTCGAACAGCTTGTCCGCCTCGATTGCCAGTTCTTCGGACATTCCGGCGTCTTGAGACTCGATTGCCAGGTCCAGCATCTCGGCGGTGGATGCGACGCGCTCCTCGAAATCGCGCCAGCCGTCGACGGTCGCGCGAAGCCGCGCGAGCCGCTTCATCGCGGCTTGCGCGTTATCGGAGTCGCTCCAGAAATCGGGTTCGGCGGCGGCTATCTCCAGCCGCTCGGCCTCTGCTGCCTTGTCGGGGAGGTCAAAGACGCGCCATGATGTCGGAGACGTGCTCGCCCAGCTCTGCTAGGCGTTGGCGCAGCTCATCCATAGCGCTTGCTCCCTTCCACAAGTAAACGGGCTTCCGGAAGCCCGCCATCGCCATTATACCCCCAATCCATTCGTGGGGACTGCTAGGTTCTCGCCTGCCCGGAAACACCGCTGCGAGGCGTTTCATTGGACGGTCGGCTCGGGGCTGTGCTACGCTCGTTAGCCTAGGTCGGGGTGTAGCGCAGTCCGGAAGCGCACCTGCATGGGGTGCAGGGGGCCGTTGGTTCAAATCCAATCACCCCGACCATATTTTCCAATAAACCGTCGTCGGCATGGGTGTCCGCGCCCGCTGATGTCGGCGGCCAGGTCAGGAGGGTGGGGCCATGACAACGTCCAATAGCGGCAAGCCTCAGTGGGTGCTCGATCACATCGAAAGCTATCGCCAGAGCAACGGTGAAGACGGCCACATGTGGCGCGGCTACCCCACGCTCCTCCTGACGACGATCGGCAGGAAGTCGGGCAACGAGATTACGACGCCGTTGATCTACGGAGAGCACGAGGGCCGCTACCTGATCGTGGCCTCGCGGGGCGGCGCCCCCGAGCACCCCCAGTGGTACCGCAACCTCTCGGCGAACCCTTCCGTCGGTGTGCAGGTCAAGGCCGACGGTTTCAAGGCGACGGCGCGCACCGCCGATGCCGACGAGAAACCCGCGCTCTGGCGGCACATGGCCTCGGTCTACCCTCCCTACGATGAATACCAGGCGCGCACGGAGCGCGAGATTCCCGTGGTGATTCTGGAGCGCGCCAACTAGGTTCCCTATCCCCTTCGGCGCCCTCCCCCCGCACGTGGAGGAGCACTGCTTAGAGCAGAGAGAAGCCGGCCACGTAGGCCGGCTTCCGGTTTCTGTGTTGCCTGACGATGGGGCGTCCTGTTTCACGTAGCGGTCAAGCGACCTGCGCGGCCAGGGGGGTGCCCTCGATGCGCTGGATTGCACGGTGCACCGTGCGCGGGCTCACGCGGAAACGCCCCGCTATCTCGAAGACGCTGAGCCCCTCCTGTACGTGGGCCAGGAGGAACTCCAGGTCCCGCCCTTGCCGCCTGTAGGTCTTGTACCAGGTGGGGTCGTCGAACTTGCATTGAGGCAATGGGCACGTCAGACACGACATCGATACCTCGCACCCGGTATCGGGGTAGTGCTGCTGTTCTGGCGGCCCGTCCAGAACGGGCTCCCGCCGCCGTCGATGGGACTTCGCGTAACTGCTCATCTCTCCCTCCTTCAGTGGCTCCGTTAGTTGTCGGCTATCCGTCCGTTGTGTAGGCAATCCAGGCAACACGCCTCACGACGCGAGCGCGGCAGGGAGCGTTCCGTTGCGCTCCTGTACGCGCTCCGCGCCGTAGTGAGCAAGGACTAAGAGACCTTCGAGGAACCCTTCCCTCGGACCGTCCATCGCCAAGTCGAGGCCGCGGCCATCGCCGAGGCGCAGCGACGCGCTCTCGACCTCGTGGCGGAGCATGCGGTACTCGTGCGAGCCGTCCATGGCGTAGAGACTGAGCCGGCCCGTCAGGACGGCTGCGATGAGGTCCGAGACCTCCGCGCTCCGCGCGACCGGCGGATCGTCGAGCCAGATCACGCGGCGCGCCCCAAGCTCGCTGTCCAGGAGGCGCCGCACTTGGCCCGCTGCCCGTCCCGCCTGCGGCCGCACCGTCACCCGCGCGCACGCCCACGTCTTCGAAGTGAAGCGCGCGATGGCCCGGGCGAGCGAGGCCGCGTCCACGGTTTCGAGCCATCGGTGGTCGATGACTCGCAGGCCGTCCGGTGCGCGTTCCGCCAACGTGACAACGGCAGTCGCCGAGGCTGGAGCGAGCAAGGCCGCGCCAGGCTCCGGCAGCCGCGTCAGAACGATAGATGCGACGACCTCGCCCCCTGTGACGGCCCTGCGCGCTCGTCTGCCGCTGAACAGGCTGTGGAGCTGTTCCACGGGGAATGCCCGGCCCGCTGTCACGGGACGCAGCTCATAGGCCGTCGTGTACTCCGGGTGCTCGGGGCCCAGTGTTCGGCGGGCTTTGGCGGCGCGGTCGGCGTAGTCGGGGAGTTCCGCTATGACGCGGTCCAGGGGGGCCCGGAAGTGCAGAGGCCCGCCGCCGGAGGCTTGGGACTGCTTGTTGCGGACCTTGAGCTGCTCGAAGGGGGTCTCCCCACTCCAGGGACGCCCGTAGAAGACGGCGGTTGCGCCGGACGCCGCGGCGAGAAGCCGGATTCGTTCGAGCCCGGCGTGGTTGAGCAGGTGAGCGTCGACCACCTGGATGAGGCTGAAGGAGCCTCGGACCGTCGGCAACTGCTCGTGGGTCACGTAGCGGACGCGGGCGCGGCCCAGTCGTACGTTCTCCGCCGTCGACGACCATAGCCCGTTCAGCGCGCCCTCGCGGAGGTGGGCGACGAGCCTGTCCTTCACCAAGGCCGCCTCGGTAGGCGCCACCCGGAGCAGCGACCCTCCGGCATTCACGTTGACGCTCATCACGAGCATCTCGAGCTGGGGCGCCAGTTCGCGGACGCCGGCCCCCAAGGGCATTTCGATCGTGAAGACGGAGGCTCGTTCGTGCAGCACGTCGCCAGCTACGGCGGCTGCGATTTCACGTTGGTATGGCGTTGGAGTTAGCACTGCGGCTCCCGTACATGCGTTCTAAACTAGCGGCATATTAGAACGCGTGTTCGGGCGGTGTCAACAGTTATCAGAACAAATGTGCGCGATTTCGGCGGATTGCTCGCGGGCTAGCAATTCAGCGCCATGAGCAGCCGGTTTCGCGTCTCGGCGCTCATGGGGTGGACGAGCTCGCGACGGTCCACGTGGGCCTTGATCGCGCCGTCGAGGAAGGCGAGCACGCCCTCCTGCAGATCGCGGAACGCGGCCTCCCGTACCGCCGCCTGGAAGGGGTACGCCTTCGCCTTATGCGGGTCGAGCTTGTCGGCGATGAAGACGACCTTCCCTACCGGCGCTAGGTCCGGGTGGGCTGTGGTGTGCCAGTGCACTCCTTCGAGCGCCTCCGGGTCCACGATGGCGCCGTCCTCGCGGAGCCATCCGGCCCCGACGGGCCCGTGCAGCAGGATGGGCGCCGCTCGTTCCACGTCGCTCACGCCGATCCCGAGACGCTCCGCCTCCTCGATTAGCCTGCGGCCCGGCAGATGCCGCGCAACGTCGTGGGCGGCCGCCGTCAGGTCGGCGATGGCAATGTCGACGCCGTGGACCGCCGCAAGCTCGCGGGCGATTCCCCGAACGCGCTCGACGTGCGCGCGGAGGCCGCCGGGCAGCGCGTCGAGTCGGGCGTCGAGGGATGGCGGCAGCTCGAAGGCCACGCCTAGCCCATGGCGCCGAGGCGTCGCCCACCGAGGATGTGGAGGTGGAAGTGAGGGACTTCCTGACCAGAGTCCGGCCCTTGGTTCGCCACGAGCCGGTAACCGGACTCCGCAAGCCCCAGTTCCCGCGCTATCCCCGGCGCGACGGTCAGGCAGTGCGCCGCTGCCGCAACCGTCTCTTCAGACGACTCGGCAAGCGCCCCGGCATGCGCGTGCGGGATGACGAGAACGTGCGTCGGCGCCTTCGGTTCGATGTCGCGTATCGCGAACACCGCGCCATCGTCGAACAGCTTGTCGGCGGGGATGTCGCCCCGACTGAGCTTGCAGAATATGCAGTCCTGCTCCGTCACCCCGGCCTCCTAAACGAAAACAGGGGCGCCGGTTGGAACGTCCCTGCCGGTCACCCCTGTGCATCCGTCAGTCAGATGATTAGAGGGGCGCTCGTTAGCTACTGCCGACCGCTAGGCAGGTCACGGTGCGCACGATCCCGCCGATGGTGTGGACGCTGCCCGTGACGGTGTCCCCCACCGAGCTCAGGTCTTCCGCCTGAACGATGCAGATAACGTCGTAAGGGCCGGTGACTACATCCACCGATGTCACGCCGGACACGCCGTGGAGCGCGCTCACCACGTCTTTGGTCTTCCCCACCGCCGTCTCAATCAGCACGAACGCTTTGGTTGTCGCCATCTAAGTCGTCTCCCTTTCCGCGCAGCGGCGGCCCGATGATGATATATGAGGCGCTATGGGGAGCGTCAACGAGAGATCCTCCTATCGGCCTCCCGCGACCTCGGCGAGTCCTCCCGTGACCTCGGCAAGCAGAGACAGCGTGCGCTCGCGGGACGCCGCGGCATCCTCTCCCGCGGTCACGACCGAGACGATGATCTCGTCCGCGCCAAGCTCGAACATCCCGGCGATGCGCTCCCGGACGCGCTCTTCGCTGCCCGAGAGCACCACCGCCTCGATCATCGCGTCGCTCCAGCCTTGCGTCTCGCCCGCCTCGGGGAAGCCGGCCTCGGCGAACATTGCCTGGTAGAACGGGGAGCGAGGGTAGTTGGCGAGCTGCTCCCGCGCCGCCGCGCGCACCTCGTCAGGATTGTCGTGAACGCAGACCGGCGTGTGGGCGATGAGCGGCGGAACGGGGCGTCCGCCTCGCTCGGCGCCGCGTCGCATAGCGGGCAATGCGACGTCGCGCAGGTACGTTCCGGGCGACACCCAGCTGATGGCTCCGTCCGCAAGCTCCCCGCACGTTTCGTACGATTTCGGGCGCAGCGCCGACGCCATAACGGGCACGCCGAGCACGGGCGCGGGCAGTGCGACGCTGGCGCGGTATATCTTGCCCTCGAACTCAACGGCGCCGGTGTCCAGCAGCGTCTTGACGATGGTGAGGTACTCGCGGAGCGCCGTCACCGGCGTGCGGTAGTCCGCGCCGAACACGCGTTGCATGGCCGCCACGTGGCTCGGGCCGATGCCGTAACGGAACCGGTTGCCGGACAACTGCGCCGCCACCTGCACCTGCTGCGCGGCGGCGACGGGATGTCGTCCCCACGTGGGCACGATGCACGTCCCCAGCAGTATCTCCTCGGTCCGCACGCCTGCGGCGGCCATGAGCGTGATGCCGTCCAGATTCGCGCTGCCGACGGTGAGCCAGGCCGCGCCGATGCCTCGCTCCTCGTAGTCCTCGATGCGGTTGAGGACTTGGTTGCTGTCGCCGCCCATAGCGGCGACGCCGATGACTCCTTGGGGCATGGGAAAACTCCAACGTGTTGATGGGCTCCATGATACCGGCAATCAGCCCCATCGCGGTTGCCAGCGGGCGGGGGGGCCGACAGCGGTAATTGTTCAGGGTTGATGAGGCCTCTCCCCTCCGTCGTTCCCGCGAAAGCGGGAATCCATCCCTACGGTGAGTGTCTGGAGCGGCGCATCAGCCGTCGCCAACCAGGTTCCCGGGGAGTCCAACTACCGAAGTCTGAACAGTTACGACAGCGGCCGGGCGTTGACAGGCGCGCTCCCTAGGGGTACAAACGCTCTTCAGGCGTAGGCGCCACAAGGAGTCTGACCGTGCTATCAACCAAGGACAACGAACGACTCACCCGCGTGGGGCCCGGTACGCCGATGGGCGAGGTCATGCGTCGCTACTGGCAGCCCGTCCTTGTCTCCCACGAGCTGCCGCACCCCGATTGCGACCCCGTGCGCGTGCGGCTCCTTGGCGAGAACCTCGTCGCCTTCCGCGACACGTCCAACCGCATCGGCCTCGTGAGCGAGTGGTGCCCCCATCGTCTCACCTCCCTGTTCCTCGGGCGGAACGAGGAGAACGGCATCCGCTGCGTCTACCACGGCTGGAAATTCGACGTGGACGGCGCCTGCGTGGACATGCCCAATGAGCCCGCGGAGTACGACTTCAGCCGCAAAGTGCGGACCACCGCCTACCCCACCGTGGAGAGAGGCGGCGTCATTTGGACGTACATGGGGCCGAAGGAACAGATCCCCCCGGAGCCTCTGTTCGAGTTCGCGCGCCAGCCCCAGACGCACCGGCACGCCTCCAAGGTCATCGAGGAGTGCAACTGGCTCCAAGCGCTGGAGGGCGGCATAGACTCGGTGCACTCGTCCTTCCTGCATCGCAAGTTCGGCACGGGCGGCGCGGCCGGATTGGACGGCCTGCGGGCCAAGGCGACCGCCTCCAAGCTGGAGGTGGAGCCGACGGACTACGGCTACCGCTACGGCTCGATACGCGCTATTCCGGGCGAGGACGCTAACTATGTCCGCACCTACCACTTCGTCATGCCGCACGTCCAGATACGAGCGGCGCAGCTCAACAACGACGGCTCCTGGTTCAAGTTCAAGATTGCCGGCCATCACTGGGTCCCCATAGACGACGAGACCACGATGGTCTGGAACTGGTTCTACACCCTGGACGAGCCGCTCACGCAGGGCGAGCGCGACGAGCTCCTCATCGGCAACGGCCCGGACGATGTCGACCAGACGACGTGGCAGAGCCTTCGTAACCCCCGCAACGATTGGATGATCGACCGCGAGCTGCAGCGCACGGACACGTTCACCGGCATCAAGGGCATCAACGCCCAGGACAGGGCCGTCCAGGAAGCCATGGGGCCGATCGTCGACCGTAGCCAAGAGCACCTAGGCCAGACGGACCGCGCCGTCATCACGACGCGCAAGATGCTGCTGCAAGCGGTGCGCGCGGTCGAGGACGGCGGCTCTCCCCTCGGCGCGAACGACGCCTACTACAACATCCGCGCCATCGAAGAGGTCCTACCCGACAACGTCCGCTGGCAAGACGCGCTCCTAGAGAAGATGTACATCGGCGCAGCCTGACACCGCTCCCTTGCCCTATTCCGTAGGCGACGCGCGCTACGGAATAGTGATAAGGAGCTGTCAAGGGAGACCGTCCACCGGAGCGCCCAGTCATTGCCTCGAAAGTAGGCGCTCCGATCCCCAACCCGTCATTCCCGCGAAAGCGGGAATCCAGGACGCCCCCTTTCCGTCATTCCCGCGCAGGCGGGAACCTCGCAGCGGCGCGGCAGCGGCGCGGTCCATCCCCCTCCCCCCGTCTGCTCCGGTTCTCTCCACCGTCTGCGTGGGTGAGTTAGAGAGGGGGGCCGCGACATTTGCCCCTTACCCCAACCCGCCAACCCCTCGTAAAATTAACGCTCCGCCATGCCCTCCTCCAAGCCGAGAACCGCCTCCTCCCCCGCGCCCGCGCTTCTCCAGTGCGGCAACCTCCCTCATGCCCACTGCGCCCCTGACCCCCGCTCGTCAGTGCGCAACAACAAAAAAACTGGGTGATCAACTTTTTAGACCCCGGAAGCAGGCCACGGCCATGAAAACACCCTCCAAAACCCCCGTCTCGCCGTGCAACTTGGACAACTTTTCACGCCTGGATCCCAGCGAATCCCAGCGAAACGGACAACTTTTTACGCCTGGCAAAAGTGAGTTGGACAACTTCTTCACGCCTAGCAAAATGTGGTGATCAACTTTTTTCGCGCAAATGGACAACTTCCTGTCCCCTGCCATGGCGCTTGCCGAACGCGCTGTGCGCCCGTAGCCTGCCTCCATGCCGCCTCGCCGCGTCAGACCGTTCTACGGATGGACCGTTGTAGGCGTCCTGGGCGTCTTTGGCGCGGTGGGCGTGGGGCTCGCGGGAGCGAACTTCGCCCTCTTCATCGGGCCCATGTCGGCGGAGCTCGGCTGGAGCGCGTCGACTTTCGGGTGGGCGGTCTTCGTGCGGCTGGCCATGATACTGGCCGCCGGCCCGCTCATCGGCCGCATCCTCGACCTGCGGGGGCCGCGAGTCCCGGTGCTCGTAGCGGCGCTCGTGGCCGGGGGACTGACCCTCTGGCTGTCACGGGTCGGGGCCGTATGGGAGCTGATGCTCGCGTTCGCCGTCATGGGGCTCGTTGGCATGGGCAGGGCGATCGACCTCCAAGCGAGCGCGCCCGTCGCCAGGTGGTTCGTGCGGAGGCGGGGGCTGGCGATGGGCGTCGCGTTGGCGGGCACGCCCCTGGGCGTTGCGGTCTACTATCCCCTCACCCAGCTGCTGATCAACCTCTACGGCTGGCGCGACACGCTCTCCATACTCGCGTTGTCCGGCGTCGCTATCGTCGTGCCGCTGGCCCTCCTTCTGCGGAGGAGCCCCGAGGACATGGGCCTAGCGCCGGACGGCGGCGCGGCGCGCCCGTCCAGCGGCCCGGGCGCCCCTCCGGTCAACGAGGGCTCGCTCTCCCGGCGCCAGGCGCTCCGCACGAAGCGCTTCTGGCTGATGCTGGCGGGCTTCACCGCGATGACCTATGGACTCTCCACGCTCACGATCTTCCGTGTCCCGCACTTCATCGAGCGTGGCCTCAGCCCGGCCTTGGTCGCCGCCGCCATCGCTGTGGACGCGGTCGTCGCCATCGTCGCGAGCGTCGCCCTGGGCAGGCTGCTCGACCGTATACCTGTCGGCGGCGTGCTGACCGCCGGGCTGGCCGCCGGAGCCTTCTGCGGCATCGGCCTGATTGTTGTGGACGGCCTCTTCTGGCTGTTCGCGGCGAACATCGGCTACGCGCTCGGCTTCCAGGTCACACACGTCGCCCAGAGCGTGATGTGGGCCAATCACTTTGGCCGGCTGCATCAGGGCGATATCCGTGGTCTAACGATTCCCGTCACGGTGGGGATAGGCGCGCTCGCGTTCCCCGTCACCGGCTATATACGAGACCAGGCGGGCGTATATACGCCCGCCTGGGTCATCTCAATCGTCCTCTTGTTGATTGCCGGCGCGCTGCTGGCTGCCGTCCGTCCTCCGGCTACTCGCCCTCCGCCTGTTCGCGGTTGAGCTCCGCCTCCCAGTCGATGGCCTCTTTGCCGATGGATTCGAGCACTGCGTTCACGAAGATTTCATCCGGGACCGCGCCTACAAACTCGGCCTGGTCGTTGATGACCGTCTTCGGCACGCCCATGACCTGATAGCGTTGCGCCGCCTCGGGGAACTCCGACGCCTCGATGACCTCCGCCGTCACGTTGGGGTTCGCGATGGCGAATGCGTGGGCCGCACGGGCCACACGGGGGCAGTGCGGTCAGGTAGGAGTGACGAACACTCGCAGATGGACCTGTTGGTCGATTCGCTCCCGCACCGCGGTGGCGACGCCCTCACGCAGCATCGGCTCCGACTTTGAGATCGACTCGATGCCCATCAGAATGGTGGGGAACTCGTTGCCCACCGGCGCGCCGTAGAAGCGCACCCGGCCGTCGTCTCCGCCCATGACGATGGCGGGGATATGCTCGATCTGCAGACGCTTCGCCTCGTCGGCGCCGTCGCCGTGAACGTCGAGGATCTCCAGGGTGAGCTTGGGGGATGTAGCGGCCAGCTCGGTTAGCAGTTCCCGAGTGACCTTGGCGTACTCCGCTCCCGCGCCGTTCGCGGCCTGCCCGGGAATCGTCAGCAGACTGCGCGCCTCCGACTCGGTGAAGAGCAGTATCTTCACGTCCTCGTCGAGGGTCTCGGCGAAGCGGTCTTCAAGTGTTTTGCGGTCCTCTTCACTCAGTAAGGGCATCGCCTCTCTCCTCGCGCGGCTTGGGCGTCTTCTTGGAATGGGTACGGGGCTGGGGCGATTGTACACGCCTAGGCTAGTCTCTGGCGGCGCGGGTGACGCGCCAGACGTGCCAGCCGCGCTGCACGACGGTCAGCGACGCCAATACGGCGATGATTCCGAGGCCGTACAGCGGGTAGCCGACGAGCAGCGCAACGCCGAGGACGACCACGCGCTCCGGCCGCCCCAGCAGCCCAACGTCGCCTGGAATCGCCAGTCCTTCGGCCCGCGCCCGCAGGTAGCTGACCATCATCGACGACGTGAGCGCACCGAAGACGAGGTAGACTCCCAGCGCGTCGCCGGCCCGCATGTAGAAGACCGCCAGCCCAAAGAGCACGACGGCCTCTCCCAAGCGGTCCATCACCGAATCGAAGAAAGCGCCGAACGTCGATTCCTTGCCGGCGAGCCTCGCGACGGCGCCGTCTAGCATGTCCATCGCTGCGCCGGCAATCATCACAACGCCGCCGATAAGCAGGCGGCCGTCGGAGAGCAGGTAGGCCGAGTACGCGGCGACCCCAAAGCCCGCGAGGGTGATGAGGTTAGGCGATATCCTCAGCGCGATGAGCACCCGCGCAATCGGGTTGCTGATGAGCCGCGTGACCAGCCCGCGCGTCCGCAGCCGGGGGATGAGCGAGCTCACGGCCCGGGCCTCCTCCCAGCCCGGCGCCATAGCAGCGAGCGGTAGTAGCCGAGGACGCGCTCGGCGACGACCTCCCATCGGTACTGCTCTACGGTCACTTGGCCCCGCGCGCCCATCTCCCGGCGCAGCTCTGGATTGGCGATGAGCCGTTCGAGGGCCGTGGCGAGCTCGGCGTCCCGTTTCGGCCTTACGAGCAAGCCCTCGACGCCGTTCGACATCACCCGGCTGAAGCCGTCGATGCGAGAGGCCACGATGGGCTTCCCTGCGGCCATCGCCTCCAGCAGCACGATGCCGAAGCTCTCCCGTCCCGTGTTCGGCGCGCAGAAGATGTCGGCGGTCTGATAGTAGCGCGGGACGCCCTCGTAGGAGATGCGCCCGACGAATTCCACGTCTTGGAGGTCGCTCTCGCCGACTAGCGAGAGGACGTCCTCGCCGGGGTTCCCCCCGCCGACGATGATGAGCCGGGTGTCGGGGCGCTTCCATTTGAACCGGCTGTAAGCCATGAGCAGGTACTTCAGGCCCTTCCTGCGCTCCATCCGGCCTAGGAAGAGGATGTTGGTCTTCCCGTCCTGGAAGCGTTCGATAGGGCTAGCCTCCGAGAATCGCTCGACGTTCACGCCGTTCGGAATAATCTCGTACTCGCCGGGGAAGAACTGGCTGACGAAGTCCATGGCCGGTTTGGACACGGCGATGCGTCCGTCCAGCTTGCGGAACCAGCGGCGGCTGAAGTATCGCCACGCGCGGTAGAACCGGGTGCCGTTGAAGGTGTGGAACGTCCCAACGTTGACGGCGTTCGAGGAGTGCAGGAAGGTCAGCGGCAATGCGGGCGCCATCGGCTCGTGGAGGTGCACTATGTCGAACTGCTCTCGTTCGAGCAGGTCTCGCACCCGGGGCTCCAGCCAGAAGGAGAGCGTGACTCGCGCGACGGCGCCGCCGCTCGGTAAGGGGACCGGCCTGCCCATGGGGATGAAGCCCGGCTCCATCCGGCTCCCCTGCGAGTTGGCGAGCGGGGCGATGATCTTGACGGTATGCCCCTTCAGCCGGAGCTGCCGCGCCAAGTTGTCGATATGGTCGTTGACCCCACCAGGCGCGCCGTAGTCGTATGGAGATACTAGGGCGACTTTGAGCGCCCTATGGCTCCCGTCCCGTGCCCTCCCCGGGGCTACCGTGGTCGGCTCGGTCAAAGTCTCTCGCTGGCCTAAGGTTTGTCCTTGGTCTTGATTGGCGCTGCCGTCGACGGCTGTTCCGCGATGAAGGACTCCACCATGTCGCGCGCCACGTCGTCCGTGTACTGATGGGCGGGCGATTTCATGAAGTAGGCGCTCGGTCCCTCGAGTTGCCCGCTGATGCCCCGGTCGAGCGCAATCTTCGCGCACCGGACCGCGTCGACAACAACCCCAGCGGAGTTGGGGCTGTCCCAGACTTCCAGCTTCAGCTCGAGGTTCAGGGGCACGTCGCCGAAGGTCTGGCCTTCGATGCGTATGTGGCACCATTTGCGGTCTTCCAGCCAGGGAACGTAGTCGCTCGGCCCGACGTGCACGTTGCCGGGGCCGAGGTCGTAGGGGAGCTGGGAGGTGACTGCGTTCGTCTTCGACTCCTTCTTCGACTCGAGACGCTCGCGCTCCAGCATGTTCAGGAAGTCGGTGTTGCCGCCGAAATTCAGCTGGTAGGTGCGGAGAATCTTCACGCCCCGGTCCCTGAACAGGTTGGCCAGCACGCGGTGCGTGATCGTGGCGCCGACTTGAGACTTGATGTCGTCGCCGATGATTGGCGTTCCCGCGTCCTGGAAGCGCTTCTGCCAGTACGGCTCGCGGGCGATAAATACGGGAATGCAGTTCACGACGCCAACGCGGGCCTGCAATGCCTGCTCCATATACCACTTGGCGGCCTCTTCGGAGCCGACAGGGAGGTAGTTGATGAGGACGTCGACTTCGCGGTCCTTAAGGATGTTGACGATATCCGCGGTAGGCCCGTCCGCCTTCTGGATCACGGCCGAGAGGTACTTGCCGATGCCGTCGTGAGTCATCCCGCGCTCGACCTTCACGCCGGTCTTGGGCACGTCGGTGAACTTCATCGTGTTGTTCTGGCCAGCGAAGATGGCGTCCGCCACGTCCTTCCCGACCTTGGTCTTGTCTACGTCGAACGCGGCGACTACTTCGATGTCGCCTATGTGATAACCGCCCATCTGAGCGTGCATCAGGCCCGGGACCAGCTCGTCGGTGGGCGCTTCGCGATACCGGTGGAGGCCTTGCACGAACGAGGACGCGCAGTTTCCGACCCCTACTATCGCGACCTTGATTCTTCCCATGCTGTGTACCTATCCCCTTGAGATTCTGACGGAGCTTAAGCAGTATAAGCCGTTCCGCCATTTGGCGTCGGATTGGCCCCGTGGGCTTCGCCCTGCCCCACGCGCTTGTTGACAAGCCCCGGAACTATCGCTCACTGCGGACCAATAACCCGCCAGGAACCATCACCCCGCTGCCGGGCATCAAAGTGTACGTAAGGCCTCCTTGAGAGCGGGTCGAGGCGCTGCACGACAGCCATGCGATACACCTGGGCAAATGCGTTCGTTCTGCTGCTTGCGACCGGCTCGCTGGTAACCGGGTACTACGCGTTGGTGGCGGGGGAGCCGGACCAGGCGTGGCACGTCAGCGCGCACCGGATTGCAGGGCTGGCGGTCGTAGCGGTCCTTTTCTGGAAGCTGCCGAACGTGGTGAGGCCGCTGGCGAGGCGGTACGGCGCGTGGACGGGCCAGGACTACCTCGCGCTGACGGCCCTTGCTCTCCTGCTCATCGACATCCTCCTCGGCGTCGCTTGGGCGCACCTGGGGAGATTCTCGTACCTCGGGACATCGGGCATGACGTGGCACGCCATCCTGGTGTTCCTGATCGTGCCGATGATCGTCCTTCACTTGGCCCGATACCGGAGGCTGCTGCGTCCGCGGTACTGGGCCCAACGGAGATCTGTCCTCAGACTTGGCGGGCTCGCACTGATAGGGGCCTTCCTGTGGCAGGCCGGCGTACGCCTCAACCGTTCGACGGACGTGGCGCAGGCGAAACGGTTCACCGGCTCGTATGCCGCAGGCGACTTTAGCGGCAACTCGTTCCCCACGACGTCCTGGCTGAACGACCGGCTCGACGCCATCGATTCCGGCGCGTGGACGCTGACCATTGCAGGCGCCGTCGACTCGCCGCTCACCGTCGCCTATGCCGACCTCGAGCCGACGGAGGAGGAGACGGCGACTCTCGATTGCACCGGCGGCTGGCACTCGACCCAGCGTTGGAGCGGGGTGCGGCTTGGACGGCTGCTCGCCGCCGCGCGTCCCCAGGCATCCGCCGCTAGCGTGACGGTGACGTCGGCGACCGGCTACTACCGGCGCTTCTCCCTGGGTCACGCGGAGGGCCTGCTGCTCGCGACGCACGTCGGGGGCGAGTCGCTTTCGCACGGCCACGGCGCGCCGCTGCGGCTGGTTGTGCCGGGCAAGCGGGGGTTCGAGTGGGTCAAGTGGGTCGTGCGCATCGACGTGAACACGACGGGGAGCTGGCTCCAGCCCCCGCTGCCGTTGCAATAGCCGGTCCAGGAGTCCCGCGAAGATGGCGTCGAGAAAGTTGTCCATTTGCGCGAAAAAAGTTGATCACCACATTTTGCCAGGCGTGAAGAAGTTGTCCAACTCACTTTTGCCAGGCGTAAAAAGGTGTCCGTTTCGCTGAGATTCGCTGGGATCCAGGCGTGAAAAGTTGTCCAAGTTGCACGGCGAGACGGGGGTTTTGGAGGGTGTTTTCATGGCCGTGGCCTGCTTCCGGGGTCTAAAAAGTTGATCACCCAGTTTTTTGTTGTTGCGCACTGACGAGCGGGGTCAGGGGCGCAGTGGGCATGAGGGAGGTTGCCGCACCGGAGGGCGCGGGGGAGGAGGCGGTTCTCGGCTTGGAGGAGGGCATGGCGGGGCGTTAATTTTACGAGGGGTTGGGCGGTTGGGGTAAGGGGCAAGTGTCATAGAGGGGAATTGCCGAAACCCGGCGTCGGGCCAGTCGCAGGCGCCGATAAGCGGCCCCAGGGGTGGCAAGGGCGTCCAGATGTGGCAGACTGTGGCCGATGGAGTGCGGAGAGCGCTACGAGGTCCCCGACTTCGCGGAGGTGGCGGAACGGAGGGCGGGACCGATATCTGGATTCCCGCTTCGCGGGAATCCTCATGTGGGGCTAACGTCCCACACCACAACCGACGAAGTCGGCGAGCGGGGCGGCCCCCTCTCTAACTCTCCCCCGCAGACGGGAGAGAGGACTTTCGAGGCAACGACGGAGAGGGAGGCCCCCTCCCTGCCCTCCCCACGGACGGGGGAGGGGTCTTGAAGGGATGACGGAGGGGCATTTCGGGGGGATGGCGCGATGCGCGACGTCGAAAGGAGACAGCGATGGTTCTGAGCGATCTCTTGATAGATAGGCTAGTGGACACGCCCAATGGGACCATTAGCCCGGCGGTGTTCAGCGACCCCGGCGTGTACGAGCAAGAACTCGAGCAGGTGTTCGCCCGCATGTGGCTGTTCGTGGGCCACGAGAGCCAGATTCCCAACCCCGGGGACTTTGTGCGGTCGCGCATGGGGGAGGAGCAGGTCGTCCTCACACGAGGCCGAGACCGTGAAATCAGCGTGCTGCTCAACTCCTGCCCCCACCGTGGAAATGTGGTGTGCCGGTACGACGAGGGCAACGCTCTTGGGTTCCAGTGCGCCTTTCACGGGTGGACGTTCGACAACTCCGGCGCCCTGCAGAGCCTGCCGCCGGGCAGCGAGGACGTCTACGCCACGGAATTGCATAAGGAGGAGTGGGGGATGCTGAGGGCCCGTGTCGAGACGTTCCACGGGACCATCTGGGCGACGTGGGATGACTCCGCCCCCAGCTTGATGGACTACTTTGGGGGCGCTGAAGCCTATCTGGCCCCCTCTCTGATGAGCGTCGACGGGCGGGACAACGGCACGGAAGTGCTGGGCGGCGTTATGAAGTGGCGCGTGGGCATGAACTGGAAGGTGCCGATGCCCGACATGGACATCACCCACGGGTGGATCACCCACCGCTCGGTGCGCGGCCTACTCGGCCAGTTCGGCGGGGCGACGCGGGAGCGGCCAGGCAAGGAGTACCACGTCTGGTTCCCGGAGGGCCATACGACGGACCTGTGGGACTTCCCGGATGACGCAGAGGCGGTGGTCGGTTGGCATCCCGAGTCGCCACAGTGGGAGGAGTACCCGGAGGTCCGCGAGTACCTGCGGGAGCATTACATGGCCCGCAGGGAGAGGCTGGGCAAGCTGGCGCAGGTCACCGAGCCTCCCCATATCTTCCCGAACATGGGCGCGGTGGGACGGATCATCCGCATTCTTCATCCTCAAGGGCCGACCGAGACGGAGATGTGGTCGTACATTCTGGTCGATAAGGACGCGCCTGAAGCGGTTAAGGAGGCATGGGGCCGCTACCACGAGCTGCGCTGGGGGCCGAACGGTCTGATCCAGAAGGACGACATGGAGAACTGGAACATCCAGACGAAGTACAGCCGGGGGCACATGACCCGCACGAGGCTCCGCCAGAACAACCAGCTAGGGATGTCCATTCCCGCGCTGCACGGCCCGTCGACATTCGGGCTGCCAGGTATGTGGCACCCGGAGCCCACGGACGAGAACTACCGGCGGTACTTCCAGCGTTGGGCCGAAGTCATGGCGGCGCGGGACTGGGGAGACCTGGTCACGGAGCCGGCGAAGTAGGAGGACTGGCGTGGCGAGCAATATCGAAGACCACTTGGTGCGTTTGGAGATCGAGGACTTCCTCTGGAGCGAAGCGGACCTACTGGACGAGCACCAGTACGACGAATGGCTTGACCTGTTCACGGAGGACGCGCAGTACCTGATGCCCATCCGCCGGAACGTGCCGTCCAAGGAGATGGACTCCGAGTACATCTACAAGAACACGGACATGTGGTGGTACCGGGACGACAAGCGGATACTGGAGAAGCGAGTGAAGCAGCTCAACACCCACGTTCACTGGGCGGAGGAGCCGCTCTCGCGGGTGACGCACATGGTGTCGAACGTGCGCATCCTGGGGTGGGAGAGCCCGGACGAGGTCCGGGTCAAGTGCCGCTTCATGTTCTACCGGAACCGCCACGCCGATGAGGAGAGCACCTTCATCGGCAAGCGCATCGACACACTTCGCCGGGTCGACGGGGACTGGAAGATAGCGAAGCGCGAGATCTACCTGGATGAGAGCGTCCTGCTTCATAAGAACCTGACGAACTTCTTCTAGAGAGGCGGCTTTGTCCGCCAGGCAGAGGCTCGAACGGGAGGGGCGTACCCGGTACGCCCCCTCCTTCTTGTGTTGGGCGGAGACCCTTCCTCCCCGTCAGACCGAGACCCCTGGTAACTCTATGTTGGGGTGGAGGAGCCTTGGCGTTTGTGGCGGGCGGCGTGGTTCGACGGGCTCACCACGAACCAATTGGGGAAGGCGAATGATTGGGAGGGCGATTCACGACCCCCCTTATGATTAGCCTCCCCAGGCCGGGGGAGGTTCGGGAGTCCTCCCCCCGCTGCAGGGGAGAATTGAGCGGAGCTAACGAGCCAGGAAGGTGTGGACGGCTTCGGAGTTGACGCCTCCGGTGTACTCCAGCCCCGGCTCGAAGTCGGAACCGAGGGGGACGGACGTTTCAACGAGGGGGTAGTCCGTGGTGCAGAAGATAGAGGAGTCGGCGATCTCGTGGTGGGTTATCGTCACCTCTATCCTGGTAGGGTCGGCGCGCCGGACCTCGTATCCGTTGAACCTGGAGCAGCCGCCTGAGGGCAGGCCGGAGACGACGCGCAGCTCGTACTGAAGCGGCGCGCCTTCGAGCGCCGTCACTTCCATGCTTTCAATCGGCGACAGGTTGATTAACGAGTCCGGGAAGTCGGGCTCCGGCAAGGTAAAGGAGTTGGTCACCAAGCCGTTCACCTTCACGCGATAGGTCCGGCCCGGCGTAAGGGGCGCTTCGATGGGCACTACGGTTTCCACCTCGACCACGTCCTCGGCGCAAGGGATACGCCAAGGAGAGGCCGGCGGCTCCATCAGGGTGACCTTGACGATGATGTCGGAGCCGACCATCTCGAACTCTTGGCCCCCGGGTCTAACGCAACCTTCAATCTGGGACTGATGAAAGGCGACCAGCAACAGGAACTCGGGGTCGTCTCGGAGCAACGTCGCCCCCACGACCGGGACCGGGGCCTCCACCCAGCTTGGACGACTCGAGCCGCCTTCGTCGTTTTCTCCGGATGGGTCCGGGGGCGGCTCAACCATGACCAGAAGCATGTTGACGTTGTCGGGATTGCCCCGGGTGACCACCTCGTAGGCGGTGTCGTTTATGAAGGCGAGACGGCCATCGGACTCGATAATCCGAGCGCTCACGGAGTAGGTGTTCCTTGGATTCAGGTCGTCCCGGTTGTATTCGACCTCGAACGCTATCGGGACCTGTCCCGGGTTGGTTATGACCTGCTCGGCGATGAGTAGGGATGATGTGTCCTGGAGGGATACGTCCCGCAGTTGGACGATCAGCGTCGCGCCGGGGGAGAGGGCTAGCCGCTCGCGGTAGGTTACCGAGCCGGTTACCGACGCGTTGGTTCGAGCGCCCGGCTCCGGCGTGCGATTGCCGTCGGGTCCAGTAGGAGGGGCGCCCTGACAAGCGACGGCGGCCAGCAGAGCTATCCAGACGCTTATTACGGAGAGCATCACGGTCGTGAGTAAGGCATTCATCGGGCTACCTCGGTCGTGGAACGGGGCTCGGGCCAGCGTAGGTCCCCGTCGCTAGCCCTGCATTGTATAGACGCGGTGGGGCGGGTATTTGTTCCCGCGCGGCAGTCCTCTCTCAGTCCTCCTTCAGCGTAGGCGGCAAGATGGGCCTTGCAGGAGACTGCGGACAGTCCGTTGGGGAAAGGACTGAGGAGGGGCGCTCTGATACGGGGGAGTTCCGGCGCGTAGCCGAAGGAGCGAGACGATGCGGGAAGTGCAGGTTGCGGAGGCGGGCTCGCACCTAGCAGAGCTTATTCGCGAGGTCGAGGGCGGCGAATCGGTCGAGATAATCCGGGATGGCGTTCCGGTAGCCCGCCTCGTGCCGGTGGAGCGTCGGCCCGTTCAAACCAAAGCCAAGCGCGACGAGCTTTCGGAGCGGGCCAGGCGGCTCAGGGAGTCGTTGAAGGACTCCGGCATTACGGTGGAGGAGATTCTCGCGGCGCGGCACGAAGGACATCTCACGTGAGTTTCGTTCTCGACGCCTCATTCGTGATGGCGCCGCAGGGAGTCCCCACGTCCTAGAATCACTCGATGAGCGCCTCTGCCTCGATCTCGACGAGCATTGCGGGGTCGATGAGGCGGCTCGCTCACCTCCACCATCGTGGTGGCAGGGCGGACGCCGCTGAAGAAGTCGCGGTGAGCGCGCGCGACCGCTTCCCAGTCCGCGATGTCGGTCACGTATATCCGCGTGCGGACAACGTCGCCGATCGACGCGTCTGTCTTTCGCAGGGCCGCCTCGATATTGAGCAGCGTTTGGACGGTCTGCGCGTAGGCGTCGCCGGCTCCTACCACTGAGCCGTCGTCCGCGGTCGCTACGGTCCCGGAGACGTGGATGGCGTTGGCCCACGCGGACGGCGCGGGAGAAGCCGACCAAGTCTTCGTAGGGGCTGTTGCCGCTGACGTTAGAGCGAACCATGGGCGGTTAGTAGAACACTGCGCGCGAGTTGCCGCCCGCGGGGGCGACGGCCTCGCCGGTGATGCAGCCGGCCTGCTGCGAGCAGAGGAAAATGGTCACCGCAGCGATCTCTTCGGCGGTGATGAGCCGCTTGATTGCGTTGGCGCTGGCGATGCGCCGCTCCGCCTCTTCGACGGTCGTGCCGTCGCGCTCAGCGTTCACGCGGAGACGGTCGATCAGGGCCTCGGTCTTGCTGACGGCGGGGTGAACGGCATTGACGGTGATGCCCTTGGCGCCGAGCTCCTCGGACATGACCTTGGTGAAATTCATAACCGCGGCGTTACGCAGGCCGCCGCTGATGCCCGCGGCGTTGCGAGCGGCCATGCCGTCCATGTTGACGATACGGCCCCATCCGGCGCGCTCCATGTGGGGGACGGCCTCGCGGGCGCAGCGGAGGTAGCCCATGATCTTGACGTTGAAGTCGCCCTGGAGCATCGGCTCGTTGAGCTGGGCCAGGGAGTCAGGCCCGCCCGTGCCGCCGACGCGCGCCGCGTTGTTGACGAGGATGTCGAGTCCCCCGAGCGCGGCGACCGCATCAGCGACCAGCTTCGTCACGTCGTCGGCGATACCGGTGTCGGCTTGGAACCCCACGACCTTCACGTCCGTGGCCTTGCCGATTTCCTCGGCGGCGGCCGTCGCTGCGGCGCCGTCCCTGGCGCAGAGGGCCACGTCGACGCCTTCCTTGGCCAGCTCCATAGCGACGGCGTAGCCGATGCCGCGGGTGCCTCCCGTAACGAGCGCCTTCTTGCCAGCAATGCCCAAGTCCATCTTTTCCTCCGTGTTCGCACTCATGAGCCGGGCCGCCTGTGTCGAGCAGACGGCCCGGTGATTCTGACAGGTATCGCGTCGGGCGGCTACGTGGCGAAGGTCGTTCCGAACACCACCGCGACGATGGACATGAGCTTGATGAGGATGTTCAGCGAGGGACCGGAGGTGTCCTTGAACGGGTCGCCGACGGTGTCGCCGACGACAGCGGCGGCGTGCTCGTCAGTGCCCTTGCCGCCGTGAGCGCCGGCCTCGATGTACTTCTTCGCGTTGTCCCATGCGCCGCCGGAGTTCGCCATGGTGATGGCGAGCAGCGAGCCGGCCGAGATTGCGCCAATGAGGAGTCCGCCAACCGCCGCGGCGCCCAGGAACGGAATCACGCCGACGGCAATCGGGACGACCACCGCGAGCAGACCGGGGATGATCATCTCGCGCAGGGCGCCCTTGGTGCTGATGTCCACGCACCGCGCGTACTCGGCCTTGGCGTCCTCCCTACCCTCGCGCAGACCAGGTATCTCCCTGAATTGCCGGCGCACCTCCTCGACCATGTCCTGGGCGGCGTTACCGACAGCCTCCATGGTGAGCGCGCTGAAGACGAACGGCATGAGTGCGCCGATGAGCAAGCCGACGAGGGTCGAAACGTCTAGGAGGTTGATGGATTCCAGGCCGACTATGTTGGCGTAAGCGGCCATGAGGGCGAGGGACGTAAGGACGGCCGAGCCGATGGCGAAGCCCTTGCCGGTGGCTGCCGTCGTGTTGCCAAGGGAGTCGAGAGCGTCGGTGCGCTCGCGGACTTCGGGGTCGAGGTGGGCTTGCTCGGCGATGGCTCCGGCGTTGTCGGCGACAGGGCCGTAGGCGTCGGTCGCGAGGGTAATGCCGAGAGTGGAGAGCATGCCGACGGCGGCGATGGCGATGCCGTAAAGGCCGGCGAGCTCATGGGCCCCGATCACCGCCGCCGCGATGACAAGGAGCGGAATAACGGTGCTCAACATGCCCGTGGCGAACCCGCTGATGATGATCGTGGCGGGGCCGGTGACGGATCGCGCGGCGATGCCTTTGGTCGGCTTGTATTCGTAGCTGGTGTAGTACTCGGTGCTGATGCCGATGATGACGCCCGCGCCAAGACCGACCGCCACGGCGCCCCACATCTGCCAGACGCTATCCATGCCGAACCCGCCGTCCACCTCGAGCAGCCAGTAGATAGCGCCAAAGGAGCCAATCAGGGCAAGGAGGCTGGCGGAGAAGATGCCGCGCCGCAGCGACCAGAGCAGGCTGCCGATGTTGGTCGTCTCGCCCGTGCGCACGAGGAACGTGCCGATGATCGACGCGGCGATGCCGACGGCGGCGATGAGGAAGGGGAGGACCGCAAGGCTGGAGTCGGCCTCGATGTCGACGCGGGAGGAGTCGACGCCGATGAGGAACGCTGTGCCCGTCGCGGCGAGGGCTAGGCTGGCGATGATGGAGCCGACGTAGGACTCGAAGAGGTCGGCGCCCATGCCTGCCACGTCGCCGACGTTGTCGCCGACATTGTCCGCGATGACGGCGGCGTTGCGGGGGTCGTCCTCGGGGATGCCGGCCTCGACCTTCCCGGCGAGGTCGCCGCCAACGTCGGCAGCCTTGGTGTAGATACCGCCGCCGACGCGGGCGAAGAGGGCGATGCTGGAGGCGCCGAAGCTAAAGCCGGCGACGATGTTGGGGTCCTCGAAGACCATCCAGAGGATGACGGCGCCGAGGATGCCGATTCCGACGACGGTGATGCCCATGACGCCGCCGCTGGAGAAGGCGACACGCAGCGCCCCGTTGAGGCTGGTCCGGGCCGCCGCGGCGGTCCGCATGTTGGACTTGACGGCGATGCGCATGCCGATGAAGCCGGCGACCGCCGACGAGACGGCGCCCACCAGATAGGCGACAGCCGTCATCTCTTCCTGCTCGTCCCGGACGATGCCGAGGACCAAGAGGACGACGAAAACGATGACGACGAACCCCGCGAGCACGGTGTACTCGCGCTTGAGGAAGGCGTTGGCGCCCTCCTGAATAGCCGCGCCGATCTCCTTCATTCGGTCGTTGCCCTCGTCGGCGCGGAGCACGCGCATGGCGAGGAAGACGGCGAATATGAGAGCGACCGCGCCCGCAACAATGGCCAGTATCAGGCCTTCCATCAGTACCTACCTCCTGTGGGAGCGCGGCATCGACCGCCGCCTACCCCCTCCGCATGATTCTCAATTGGGGACTCCAACAGTGCGACATTGTCATGGCCAAGGCTTCACCAGGTCAAACGGTCGAGGGGCCACGGCCTCCAGCGCACGAGCGTTTTTATTGCCCTGAGTTGTCGGTGAGGAGGCGCTCGAGGCGGCGTTGGCGGAGGGTCATGGTGAGGTCGCCACGGGTGCGTTCGAGGACGCCGCGGAGTTGGTCGGTGGTGCGCCGGAGGCCGGAGGTGAGGGCGTCGGGGAAGTCCATGACGACGAGGACGTTGTAGACATCGTCCATGTAACGCATGAGTTCCTCGGAACGCGAGTCGTCGTCGCGCCGGAGGGAGTCGAGGATGTAGCGGCGCAACTCGCTCGCGCCCTCGGCGAGGCCGTTGAGGAAGGAGGGCGTCTCCACGCCGATGTCCGCGGGCAGGGGCAGCTCCGTGCGGGCGATGAATGCGAGGACGACGCAGGCCTCGGCAAACTCCTTCTGCGCGTCCTGGGTGTAGCCGGTGAAGTAGAGGTCGGGATGGCCTTCGAGCACCTGCCTCGTTTCCTTCACGAGCGCGCCGGCGTCGGCGACGAGACCCCTCGCCTGTTCGAGCTCGTTGCGATGGATGGCGCGGATGGCGTTGGCGGACGTCCGTATCACCTCGCGAGAGACTTTGATGGCCCGCTCGCGGAGCTCGTGCTTCTGCCGGAACTCGTCCAGCGAGCGCGTGGTTACCTCGTCGAGCCGTCCTTGCATGTCCATTTTCGTTGACTCCTGCGGGGAGGGTACCAGAGACCGAGATGCGATTGTGCGTCATTTCACTTACAGGTCGCGCGTGTGCTATCCTCGCGCACGCTTGGTCAACACCGGTCCCACGGGGTTACGACCGCGTGGATGGAGGCGCCGCCGCAGGCCATGGTCAATCCAATCGAGCAAGATTTGCCCTCTGAGTTCGGTTCGCCCTACGGCCAGGCGATGCCCGCTCCGCTCGTGGGGTGGGACACAGACCGCATCGAGGGCGAGGCGATCGAGCAGCTCAAGTGGAGCGCGCAGGAAGCGTTCCCCGAGCCGTCCATCTACGTTCCCGCGGACCTCAAGGGCAACATCGCCGTCACTTCGATAGACGCGCTGCTGAATTGGGGGCGTCGATCCGCCACTTGGCCTCTCGCTTTCGGTCTCGCCTGCTGCGTCTTCGAGATGATTGCGTCCGCGATGTCGCGGTTCGATATCTCACGGTTCGGCATGGAGGCGATGCGCGCGACGCCCCGTCAGGCGGACCTTCTCATCGTCTCCGGCACGCTCACGTGGAAGATGGCGCCCGCCGTCCGCCGTATCTACGATCAGATGGCGGAGCCCAAGTGGGTCATCGCCATGGGGGTCTGCGCGACCAGCGGCGGGCCGTACTATCAGGGATACAGCGTCGTCCCGGGCGTGAACCACATCGTGCCGGTGGACGTGTACGTGCCCGGCTGCCCGCCCCGCCCCGACGCGCTGCTCTACGGCATCATGCAGCTGCACGAGAAAATCAAGAAGTACAGCGTGGCGGGGGACGCCGCAGGGGTGCGTCGACCATGACGACGGTCACGACCGTTAGGAGGGGGAGCGAACTAGCCGACGAGCTTCGTTCCCGCTTCGAGGGTGTTGTCCTCGGCGCGGACGACGGCGCGGTCTGGGTCGAGCCCAGCGCCATCGCGGACGTCTGTCGCTTCCTCCGCGACGACCCGGCCCATGACTACAAGCTGCTGAGCTCGGTGACGGCGGTGGACTACGTCGAGCATTTCGACGTTGTTTACCACCTAACCTCGCTCAGCCGGTACACGATGGCCGTGGTCAAGGCGCGCGTCTACGGCCGGGGCGAGCCGTCGCTCCCGACGGTCAGCGGCGTTTGGCGCGGGGCGACGCTGCAAGAGCGCGAGGTGTGGGACCTGCTGGGCGTGTCGTTCGAGGGGCACCCGAACCTGAAGCGCCTCCTCACATGGGAAGGCTTCCAGGGCCACCCACTGCGGCGCGACTACCTCGAGCCGCCACTCCCCTACTCCTGGCCTCACGGGGGCTAGCAGATGACGCTTCGCACCGAGCCGGTCGTCGTCAACGTCGGGCCCCACCATCCGAGCACCCACGGGGTTTTCCGGATGAAGCTGACGTTCGACGGGGAGAACATCCTCGACGCCGAGCCCGTCATCGGCTACCTGCACCGCGGCACGGAGAAGCTAGCCGAGGAGCGGCAGTACACCCAGGTCATCACGCTCACTGACAGGCTCGACTACGTTGCGTCGATGACCAACAACCAGGCCTACGTTCTCTCGTGCGAGCAGCTCGTGGGCATCGAGCCGCCGGACCGAGGCAAGTACCTGCGAGTCATCGCGGCGGAGCTCCAGCGCATCGCCAGCCACCTGATAGGCGTCGGGTTCTTCCTTCAGGAGCTGGGCGTGTTCGGGGGGACGGCGCTGATGTACGCGTTCCGTGAGCGCGAGCGCATCTTGGAGATGTTCGAGATGCTCTGCGGGGCGCGCATAACGCTCTCCTACATGCGTATCGGCGGGGTCTTTCAGGACGCGCCCGACGAGTTCTGGCCGGCGCTCCGCCGCTTCCTCGACGACATGCCGGCCTACGGCGACGAGCTGCAGACGCTGGTGTTCGACAGCGAGGTCGTGATCGCGCGGACCAAGGGGGTGGCGAGCGTATCGGCGAAGGACGCCCTGGACGCCTCGTTCACCGGCCCTGTCCTGCGGGCGTCGGGCGTCTCTTGGGACTGGCGCAAGGCAGCGCCCTACGACGTCTACGATCGGGTGGACTTTGACGTCCCAACCACAGAGACGGGCGATAACTACGACCGGTTCTGGGTGCGCATGCTGGAGGTACGGCAGTCGCTTCGCATCATCGAGCAGTGCTGTGCGCAGATCGAGCCGGGACCCGTCCGCGCGACGCCGGCGATGCTCTTCCGCCCGCCGCCGGGCGAGTCGTACGTTCCCATCGAGGCCCCCAAGGGCGAGCTCGGCTTCTACTTGGTGAGCGACGGCTCGATTGCGCCGTACCGCTGCCATGTGCGCTCGCCGTCCTTCATGAGCCTGACGCTCTTCAAGGAGATGCTCGTGGGCTGGAAGCTGGCGGACGCGATCGTGACGCTCGGCAGCCTCGACTTCAATATGGGCGAGGTGGACCGCTGATGGGCGACGCGCTCGCCGGAAACGCCATCTATCGGAACGTCTACACGTTCGTGTTGGACGCTCTGGGTCCCGAGTGGTCTTGGCTTGCGTACTTCATCGCAGGCTTCTCGATCATCATGCTCGTTACGAACGGCATCCTGGGGATGGGGACGGTCTACACATGGTTCGAACGCCGACTACTCGGCCGGTTCCAAGGGCGCCTTGGCCCGAACCGCGCGGGCCCTTTCGGCCTCTTCCAGCCCATTGCTGACGCAATCAAGCTGCTGACCAAAGAGGACATCATCGTGACGGGGGCGGACCGCGTGGTTTTCACGCTGGCGCCCGTGGTCATGCTGGCGCCGACGCTGCTGGTCCTGGCGGTTATACCCTTCGGGGCGAACTCGTGGCTGGTCGACATCAACGTGGCCGTTCTCTACCTGGCCGCGGTCAGCGGGATCGCGACGATTGCGGTGATGATGGCGGGGTACGCGTCGCCGAACAGTTTCGCGCTCTTCGGCAGCATGCGGGCCGTCGCGATGCTCGTGAGCTACGAGGTGCCGCTCGTGATGTCGCTGCTGGGGGTTGCGGTGCTGGCGCAGTCGATGTCACTGGTCGATATCGTCGAGGCGCAGGCGCTGCCGTTCCTGTTCGTGACGCCGCTGGGGGCGCTCATCTTCCTGACGGCGATCTCGGCCGAACTGAACCGCGCGCCCTTTGACGTGACGGAGGCTGAGTCGGAGCTCGTGTCCGGCTACATGACCGAGTACGGCGGTATGAAGTACGGGATCTTCATGCTGGCGGAGTTCACGAACACCGTCGTCGCCGGGGCTATCTTCGCGGCGCTCTTCCTCCAGGGCTGGAAATGGGCGGTCTTGCCGTCCCATGTCTGGTTCCTGGCGAAGGTGGGAATCTTCGTGTTCGTGGCCGTCTGGGTGCGCGCGACGCTGCCCCGGTTCAGGCTCGACCAGATACTGGCTATCGCGTGGAAGTACCTCTTCCCTCTCAGCCTGCTGAACGTTCTGATGCTGGCGGCGGAGGTCATCGTGTGGCCGGAGCGTGGGGCCGCCGAGCTGGGAATCATGGCGGCGATCAACTGGGCAGTAGCGATTCCCGCCGCCGCGCTCTGGTCGCGGGTGGTCTCGCTGCGCTCCGCTCCGCCGAGCGCGGCGCGCTTCTCGGAGGCAACCTGATGTACGGAATCGGCATCTTGCGCGGGATGGGCGTGACGCTGAAGAACCTGCTTCGGCGACCGTTCACGGTCCAGTACCCGGAGCAGAAGATTCCCCAGCACCCGCGATTCCGCGGCCAGGAGTTCACCTGGTACGAGGAGCGGTGCACCGGCTGCGCGAGCTGCGCCAAATACTGCCCCCTCGGCATCATCCGCATCGTCACCGACCCGGACGGCGGGAACGAGCAGGACGGCGGGAGCTACAAGGTGGACGTGTTCGACATCGACCAGGCGCGCTGCATGTACTGCGGCCTCTGCGTCGAGGCTTGCCCGTACGACGCGCTGCACATGGGCGCAGGTTTCGAGGCGTCGGCGTACCGCAGGGAGGACCTGGTCATCACGATGGACATGCTCAAGAAGCGGGAGAAGCGTCCAAGCACCTGGTTCCGACCTCAGCTGGAGCGTGAGCAGTTCGACCCGCGCCACGGCGATCCGCAGGAATGGGAGAGCGTCGGCCGCGAGCCCTTCTTCTGGCACCCCAACCGGCCGGCGCAGCTGCCCGAGGAGATGGATCAGCGGGCCAGCGCCGACGGCGACTACGAGAGCGAGCGCTAAACGGTGGTGTTCGACAACCTCTTTTCGGAGATCGTGTTCTGGCTGCTCGCGTCGACGAGCGTGGGCGCCGCCGTGCTCGTGGTGCAGCTGCGGAGCATGTTCCGCGCGGCGCTGATGCTGGTCGTCAGCTTCATCGGAGTCGCCGGACTGTTCGCGATGGCCAACGCCGAGTTCCTGGCGGTGGTGCAGGTGCTCATCTATGGCGGGGGCATCGCGGTGCTGGTCATCTTCGCGGTGATGATGACGCGGGACGTGGACCAGGGGAACCAGAGCAGCCACGTGCAGCCGGTGGCGCTGACGATGGGCGGGGTGCTCCTCGTGGCGCTGCTCTACAGCATCGTACAGGCCGAGTGGCAGGTGCTTCCCGACACGCTGCCTGCGCCGTTGGCATCGGTGTTCGTGGACTCGCCGGCGCGGCTGGGCCGTCTGCTGTTGGAAGATTTCGTGCTGGCTTTCGAGATCTCGGGCGTGCTGCTGCTCGCGGCGGTCATCGGGGCGCTGTCGCTGGTGAGGGAGCGGTAGATTTGCTGGAGCGACTTCTCATCATCTCCGCCATCCTCTTCTGCGTGGGGCTCTACGGGGTCCTGTCGCGCAGGCACATCATCGCCGTGCTCATGTCCACGGAGATCATGTTCAACGCCGTAAACGTGGCGCTGGTCGCATTCTCGCGGTATACGGCGCCCGCCTCGCTTCGGTTCCCCAATGCGCCCGAGGACGCCGAGCGGCTCCTGCTTACGGGGCAGACGCTCGCTCTGTTCGTGATCGTCGTGGCGGCGGCGGAGGTCGCGCTCGGGCTGGCGCTGATCATCGCGCTGGCGCGGAGGCGCGATACAGTCGATATCTCAGATCTGAATCTGATGCGGCGGTAGCGTCATGTGGGTCGACTACAAGAAGGCGCCGAACCTGATGATCGCCGAGATGTGGAAGGAGATTCTCGAAGGCGAGGGGTTGCCCGTTCGGCTGCTGCCGGAGGGGGACATCCTGGACTACGGCGAGACGGCGACCTTCCGCGTCATGGTCCCGCGTGGGCGCGAGCATGTTGCCGACGAAATCATGAGGAAGCTGTAAGCGATGATTTCCGAAGCGGCAGTTTGGCTCATCATCGGTCTTCCGCTCTTCGCGGGGCTCTTCATTGCGGGCGTTATCAGGCCTTGGTTCCGCTCGCTCTGGCCCGTCGCCGGAGTCATTGGGGCCGCCGGGGTCGGCGGGGCGTTTGTCCTCAGCCTGCTCGCGGTCAACGCGACGATGGACGGCGACGCCGGCTTCGCCCCCCACGGGTGGTTCGTCGTGGGCGAGGCAGGCACGTCAGCGGCCTTCGAGATGACGGTCGGCGTGCTGCTGGACCCGCTCTCGGCAATCATGGCCGCAGTGGTGTCAGGGGTCAGCATGCTGGTCCAGATCTACTCGCTGGGCTACATGCGGAAGGAGGCCGAGGCGGAAGGCGGTCAGTGGACCGACTACCCGCGCTACTTCGCCTACATGTCGTTGTTCACGGCATCGATGTTGGGACTGGTCCTCGCCTACAACCTGGTGCAGATGTTCGTGTTCTGGGAGCTCGTGGGGCTCTTCTCCTACCTGCTCATCGGGTTCTGGAGTCATCGTCCCGCTGCCGCTGCCGCCGCCAAGAAGGCGTTCATCGTAACGAGGATCGGCGACTTCGGGTTCCTGCTTGGCATCCTGTACCTGTTCTTCAACCGGGGGGAGCTCGCCGCGCTGGGGCTGAACCCGTTCGAGATACCCGCAATCCTGGAGGCCGCGCCGATGCTGTCGGCGGGCGTGGCGACATGGGTCGCGCTGGGGCTGTTCGCGGGGGCGGTGGGCAAGTCGGCCCAGTTCCCGCTCCACACGTGGTTGCCGGACGCGATGGAAGGGCCGACGCCGGTCAGCTCGCTGATTCACGCGGCGACGATGGTCGCGGCGGGCGTGTTCCTGGTCGCGCGGCTGTTCGGGCTGTTCGAGGAGAGCGCGACGGCAATGAACACGGTCGCCCTCATCGGCGGCTTCACGGCGGTGTTCGCCGCATTGATGGGCCTCGCCGCCAACGACATCAAGCGAGTGCTGGCGTTCTCGACGGTAAGCCAGCTCGGCTACATGTTCCTGGCGCTCGGCGTCGGCGCGCCCGGCGTCGCGATGTTCCACCTGTTCAACCACGCCTTCTTCAAGTGCCTGCTCTTCCTTGGGGCCGGTTCGGTGCACCACTCGGCGCATACGTTCGACATGCGGTTCATGGGGGGCATCCGCAAGTGGATGCCCATCACCTACGTCACAACGCTCATCGGCGGTCTGAGCCTGGCGGGCGTCTTCCCGCTGGCTGGGTTCTGGTCGAAGGACGAGGTGCTCGGCGCCGCGTTCTCGGCGGACCATGCCGCGAGCGGCGGGGTGTCGCAGACCGTGTTCTGGCTGGCGCTCGCCGCCGCCTTCATGACGGCGTTCTACGTGTTCCGTCTCATCATCATGACCTTCCACGGCGATTTCCGGGGCGGCATCGACTCCGTTCCTCACGAGGAGCGCATCCCCGACGAGGCGCATCACCATGTCCACCGTCACGAGTCTCCCTGGACCATGACGGCGCCGATGGTCGTGCTCGCTGTGTTTGCGGTGGGCTCCGGTTTCGCGGCTAATTCGCTCATCGATCTCGGTCCGATACCGGCGCACTGGTTCTCCCACTTCCTGCACGAGGACGCGGCCGATTTCAATATCGTCATCGCCGCCGTGTCGATGGCGTTCGCTCTCGGCGGCATCGGCCTCGCGGTGTTGGTCTATGGGACGCGGACAGTGTCGTTCGACGGGCTCGGGCGGACGTGGCGATTCGGGCAGCGGACGCTCGTGGAGCGCTTCTACATGGACCGTCTGTACGAGGACCTGATCGTGCGCCGCTTGTTGTACCGCGGCCTGTTCCTCGTGTCCGACTGGCTGGACCGGCACATCGTTGACGGGACCGTCGATCTCTTGGGCTGGCTCGGGCGCAACGGCGGCCGGGCGGTGGCCCAGCTCCAGACCGGCCAGGTCCAGGCGTATGGAGTCGGCGTTTCGATGGGCGTGGTCGTCATCCTGATGTTCTATCTGCTGCAACGCTAACGATGCTCACCGTAATCACATTCTTGCCGATGGTCGGGGGCGCGCTCCTATTGGCGGCGCGCGCGGACGCGCGGACGTCGAGGCTGATTGCGCTCGTAACCGTGCTTGTCGAGCTTGGGCTGACCATCGCCATGTACGCCATCTATAGCGCGTCGGACGGCGGGTACAAGTTCGTGCAACGCGCCGACTGGGCGCCTGCGTTCGACATACAGTTCCTGGTGGGAGTCGACGGCCTGAGCGCGCCGCTCGTTCTGCTGAACGGCCTCCTCGGGGTGGCGGCGGTGTTGGTGTCGTGGAACGTCACGGAGCGCGCGCGGCACTACTTCATGTGGCTTCTCGTGCTGCAGGCTGCGGTTATGGGCGTGTTCGTCTCGCTCGACCTCATCCTGTTCTTCGTCTTCTGGGAGCTCGAGCTCGTCCCGATGTTCTTCCTGATTTCAATGTGGGGAACGGGACGGCGCGAGTACTCAGCGATGAAGTTCCTCATCTTCACATTCCTCGGCTCCGCGTTCATGTTCACGGCGATTCTGGCGCTCTACTTCTCCCTGCCCGGCGCCGAGCGGACGTTCGACATGACAGCGCTGATCCACAAGGACCTGACCGACCTGATTGTGCCGTCGTCGATGGTGTTCAGCGGCTTCCTTATCGCCTTCGCGGTGAAGCTTCCGATCTTCCCGCTGCATACGTGGCTGCCCGACGCCCACACCGACGCTCCCACGGCGGTCAGCGTGATGCTGGCCGGGGTGCTCCTGAAGATGGGCGGTTACGGTCTGCTGCGCATCAACGCTGGGATGTTCCCCGACGAGCTCGTGGCCGCCGCGCCCCTACTGGCGACTCTGGCGGTCGTGAACGTGCTGTACGGCGCGTTCATCGTGATGCGGCAGACGGACCTGAAGCGGCTCGTCGCCTACAGCAGCGTGAGCCATATGGGGTTCGTCGTGCTTGGACTCGCGTCGGCAGGCGCGTCGGCCGGGCAGCTGAACGCCGCCGGGCTGAACGGCGCGGCGCTCCAGCTCTTCACCCACGGCACTATTACGGGGCTGCTGTTCGTGGTAGTCGGGCTCGTGTACGACCGGGCGCATACGCGGCATATACCGGACATGGGCGGCATGGCCAAGCAGATGCCGCTCATCGCGATAGGGTTCATGATTGCGGGGCTCGCCTCGCTGGGCCTGCCGACGACGAGCGGGTTCGTCGCCGAGATCATGGTCTTCTTGGGGGCGTTCCCCGCCTACAAGCTCGCGACGGCGCTGGCGGCGTTCGGCGTCGTGCTTGCGGCCGGCTACATCCTCTGGACGGCCCAGCGGACGATGTTCGGTCCCCGCGTCGAGCGCTGGGACGGCCTGAGCGACGCTAAACTCGTGGACATCGGGGCGATGGCTGTTCTGATCGTGCCGATATTCGCGGTCGGCATCTACCCCGCCATCGTGACGGATATCTTCGACGCCGGCCTCGTCCCGATCATGACGAGGCTCGGAGGCTAGGCGTGGGGATCGCGGGCAGGGACCTCTTTCTCATCGCGCCGGAGCTGGCCATGGCCGTGCTGGCGACCGTCGTCATCCTGGCCGACTTGCTGTTTCGCGGCAAGCGGGGGGTCCTTGTCATTGCGGTCGCGGGCTTGGCCGTTCCCTTCGTTCTTGGGCTGCTTCTGTGGGGCGATGTCCACGCCAACGGGGCGCAGACGGCCTTTAACGGGTCGCTGATCGTCGACAAATTCGCGCTCTTCTTCAAGTTCCTCATCCTGGGCATCGTTGGCTTGACGCTCGTGGCGAGCTTCGACTACGTGAAGCGTTTCCACCCCTACCAGGCCGAGTTTGCGGGGCTGGCGCTTTACTCGGCGAGCGGGCTGATGCTCCTCGCCGCCTCCGCCGATCTCATCACGGTCTACGTGTCGCTGGAGCTGGCGACGTTGCCGGTCGTGGCGTTGGTCGCCTTTACGAAGTTCCAGGTCAGGTCGGTGGAAGCGGCGGTCAAGTATCTCGTGCTCTCGGCGGTCTCTTCCGCCATCCTCATCTACGGATTCGCGTTCCTCTATGGCGCGACGGGTACGGTGCGCCTCGTGGGCGACGCCGAGCCGACGATTGGCCAGGTCGTGGGATTGGGCGACGATGGGCTGCCCTTCGGCGGGATTGCGGTCATGGTGGGGGCTGTGCTCGCAACGGCAGGGTTCGGGTTCAAGCTGTCGATGGTCCCGTTCCAGATGTGGACGCCGGACGTTTACGAGGGAGCGCCCACGCCGGTTGGCGCGTTCCTCGCGACGGCCAGCAAGGCCGCGGCGTTCGCCATCGTGCTCAGGCTCTTCTACGCCGCGCTCGGCGACGTATCGCCTGACTGGTCGGCGATGTTCGCCGTCCTTGCAGCGGTCACGATGAGCGTTGGGAACGTTGTCGCCATCGCGCAAACGAACGTGAAACGGCTGCTCGGGTACAGCGCCATTGCCCACGCGGGCTACATGCTCATAGGCGTGGCGGCGATCGCGGCGCGCAGCCAAGAGGCGGGGGATGCGTCGCTGGGCATCGCGAGCACGCTGTTCTACCTCGGCGGCTACGCGGCGATGACGCTGGCGGCCTTCTTTGCGGTCATCGCCATCACGGACCGGATAGAGGACGAGCGCATCGAGTCTATGGTGGGCGCAGCCAAGCGCGCGCCGATGGCCGCAGGCGTGCTGGCGCTGGCGCTGCTGGGTCTCACTGGCATCCCGCCGACGGTTGGATTCATGGGCAAGCTGTTCTTGTTCAACGCGGCGGTCAATGCGGACCTGGTCTGGCTGGCCCTCGTCGGCGTCGTGAACTCGGTCGTCTCCGCGTATTACTACGTCGGGATTATCCGGACGATGTACCTGCGCGAGCCCAGCGACTCTTCGGCGATCACCGTGGCCGCGTCCAACCGGGTCGCCTTGGGGATAACGGCGCTGGCCATCGTCGGGCTGGGCCTGTGGCCCACCGGCCTTCTCGACGTTGCAAGGACGGCTGCGCCAGGCCTGCTGCCCTAGCTAGGCGTGGACAACCATTTCCGGAGTCACCTCGTTCCCGGACGGGTCGCCTCGTTCGAATGAGCTGATGTTCGATAGCGTCGTCCGGGCGATGTTTCGGAGGGCGTCCTCGGTGAAGAACGCTTGATGGCCGGTGATCAGGACGTTGGGGAAAGTGAGCAGCCGCGCGAAGACATCGTCTTGAATCACCTGGCCGGAGAGGTTGCGGAAGAAGAGGTCCGCTTCCTCCTCGTACACGTCGAGTCCCAGATAGCCGAGATGGCCCGTCTTCAGACACTGGATTACAGCCCGCGTATCCACCAGCCCCCCGCGGCTCGTGTTGATGAGCATCGCCCCTCTGCGCATCAGGGCGAGCGTTCGCTCGTTGATCATGTGCCGCGTCTCAGGGGTGAGCGGGCAGTGCAGGGAGACGATGTCGGACTCGGCGAGGAGGTCGTCGAGCGTTGTGTACGTTCCGCCCAGAGCAGTGACTTCAGGCGAGGGATATATATCATTCACCAGGATGCGGCAGCCGAAACCGGCGCATATCTTCGCGAACACACCGCCGATTTTGCCCGCGCCGATGATGCCGACCGTCCTGCCGTGCAGGTCGGATCCGAGCAATCCTTCGAGCTCGAAATTGCCTTCCCTCACCCGTGAATGAGCGCGGTGGACTTGCCGGTTGAGCGTGAGAATCAAGGCCATCGTGTGCTCCGCGACCGAGTAAGGCGAATAGGCGGGAACGCGCACCACGCCGATGTTGGCGTCTGACGCCCGCCGAACGTCGACGTTATTGAAACCGGCGCAGCGAAGCGCGATGAGCCTGGTTCCTCCGGCCTCGAGCGCACGCAGCACCGGCGCGTCCGCCACGTCGTTGACGAACACGCACACCGCAGCGCTCCCCCCTGCGAGGGAGGCCGACTCTGCCGTGAGCCGTGCTTCGAGGAAATCGAGCTGATGGCCGAACTCCTCGTTCGCCTCCTCGAAGGATCGCCTGTCGTACGGCTTGGTCGAAAAGAAGGCGACGCGCATCACCGCGCTTCCTGGAAGGCGGCGAGTAGGCGTTCGGCTGCTTCTCGCGGTGCGTCCGCTTGGGTGACTGCGGCGATTACGCAGATGCAGTCAGCGCCCGCTTTGGCGATTTCCGCGGCGTTCTCCGGTGTAATGCCCCCGATGGCGAGCACCGGCGGCCCGCCGATTGGGATGGCGTCGCGGACGGCGCGCAGTGTCTCAGGGCCGGCGGGCCTCGTGTTCGACTTCGACCCCGTGGGGAACATGCGCCCCACTGCAATGTAGTCCGCGCCGGCCTCATAGGACGCCTTCGCCTCTTCCGCAAGGGCGTTGGACGTTCCTGCAATCTGCCATGGGCGGAGAATCTGGCGCGCTTTCGCGAGGGGTAGATCGTGCTGACCGAGGTGCGCTCCGCTCGCCTCGACGGCGACGGCAACGTCCGGGTGGTCATTGACGATGAACGCCGCGCCGTTCCCATTGCAGATGTCGCGGATGTCGATAGCCGCCTGCAGCCAGTCGCCCTTGTCGGCGTCCTTCACCCTGAGCTGGATGGCTGTCGCTCCGCCGCAAACGGCCTCCTCGGCGACCCATCGCGCGTCGCGCCCATTCGTAAGGCTTGGGTCGATGATTACGTAGAGGCCGCGGAAGCACTCGGCCTCCCGGCGTCGGCGCCCCGAGCCCGCTGCGAGCTCCGCCTTGGCCATCGCCTCGGCCAGGTACGTGAGGTGGGGCCGCTCGTCCGTGTGGTCGTTGAGGGCGCTGCTGACGCCGGCCAGCGTCTTGAGCGCGCCGAGCAGCGCAAGGTACCGCAGCTCCAGCCCGCCGGGCCATTCGAGGCGTGCGGCGTCGTCAGCGCCCTGGTCGATGGCGGCCATGACCTCGTCCGCAATCGCGTCTAGTCCTAGGCGCCGGGCCATATCGAGCCGCGAGCGCGCTCGGTCGTCGCCAGCGTCGCCGGAGATGGCAGCCTCGAAGTCCCCGCGCACGTAGCGGAGCGCGCCGATCAACCATTCGCGGGTGAAGTGTGGGGCTTCCTGTGGGGTTGTCATCGTCTGCTCCCTGGCTTGGAGGTCCGCGCCAAACGGCGCCACGGGCACTATATCCCCCTTGCTGGCGCAGGCGCCGCTCGCGGACAATGGTTGCGTGTCCTCTTTAACAGTGGCGTCGCGGTTTGGGGAAGTGGTGGAGGCGTCGGTCGAGCGTTTGGTTGGCCAATGTCACCGGCTGTACGAGGCCCCGCCGCTGGGCGCGCTGGCGCGGGCGGGCGATTCGATACTCGCCGTGGTCGACGGCGTCAGCACCGCGTCCATCGATCCGGGGCGGCAGGTCATCGCCCGTGGCGCCGACGCCGAATCCGAGGAGGACATCTACGCCGAGCACCCGCAGCTGGAGCGGCTCCTGCGAACGGAGGTCACGCTCACGGTCATTGGCTACGAAGACGGCGAGCGGCTCTTCCAACACCTGCCGCCGCAACCTCCGCGCATCCACACCTTCCTGCATCGCTGTTCGGACGACGAGGCGCGGCGGTTCATGGAGCGGACCGACTTTCTCGCGCTGCTGTTGAGCAGCGGCCTACCGGCGGTCGACGACGTGGTTGCCGCCACGCTCCGCCAGGCGGCGCAGGCCTTCGACGACCCGCGTTCGTTCCTCATCGGGGCTTGTCGTGGAATCGCCGGTTTGCTGCCGACGGACGCAGCGCGACTCGCTGCGATCATGCGCCGGTTGCCTCTGGACGGCTCATGAACGGCCCCCTCCTCGATCCTCCCCGGCAGCCGAGACCTTTGCGTAAACCGCGTCGGTGGCGCACGGCGACAGTTGCCCATTGCTCAACGCCCTTGGGCCCCCCTACGATGGAGTGTCGTCATGCCGCGAATCAGAGGACCAACCAGGGACGCCGACCCGGAGTCGGTGGCGTGAATTACAGAAACATCATGGGTGGGGAAGTAGTTCCAAGGCGCGTGAAGCAGGCCACCGCCATGAAAACGCCCCTTGAAACCCCTGATTTACCGTGTATTTCGGGGAAGTTCTCACTCGTAAGGGAATGTACGACTGGGGAACTTCTTACTCGTAACAGCCGGGGAACTTCCCCACTGTTGCGCGGATGGGGCCGAGAGGTTGCGCATGGGCCTCGCAGGCGGGAGAGGAGATTGATGTGAATCCTCTCTTGCAGCAAGGGGAGGAGGTTGGCGCTGAGCTGCGGCTGGGGCTCGTGGTGGGAGGGTCGCTTTCGCGGGGCCTTGATGTCCGTCTCGACGCAGTCCAAGCGGTCGAGGAGGCGAAGGTGGGGACGTTCATCACCGTCCACGGGACGTCCAGCCGTTTCTTCGGCATCGTGACCGATCTTCGGCTCGACTCTTCCGACCCGCGCCTGGCGTCCACTATCTCGACGGGCGGACCGGGGTTAACCGAGGCGCTTTCGGGCACGACGGCCTACTCGACGGCGACCGTCACCCCGATGCTCACGGTCGGCGCCGGCGACGAGGCTCCTCAGCCCGCCCGGTCGCTGCCGCCGCATTTCGCGAACGCGTTCCGGGCCTCCAACGAGGACGTGGCGGCGGTCTTCGGCAGCGAGGACGCTCGTCACATATGGATCGGCAGTCCGCTCGACATGGAGGAGACGCGCGTCTGCCTTGACCTCGAGGAGTTCGTGAAGCGGTCGAACGGAGTGTTCGGCAAGAGCGGGACGGGGAAGAGCTTCCTGACCCGAATCCTGCTCGCCGGAATCCTCCAGCGCGGGGTGGCCACGAATCTGGTCTTCGACATGCACAGCGAGTATGGATGGCAGTCGATGTCCGAGTCAGGGTATGCGGCGAAGGGCCTGAAGCAGCTCTTCGGCAGCAGCGTGTCGGTGTTCACGCTCGACCCTGCGTCGTCCAGACAGCGCGGCGTGAGCACGGACTTCGACGCGCAGATCGGCTTCGACGAGATTGAGCCCGAGGACATCGCAATCCTGGCGGCGACGCTCAACATCACCGAGTTGGGCGTGCAGTCGTGCTACACGTTGGAACGTCACTTCGGGAAAGATTGGGTGCTCCGGTTCCTGAGCCTTTCTTCGGACGAGCAGGGCTTGCTCGGGGACGAGCTGCGCGAGAACCCCAATACGCTCGATGCGCTCCGGCGCCGGCTCTCCGCGCTGCGCCGGCTCGATTTCATGATCGAGCGCTCATCCGGCGGCGGGACTGTCAGCCGCATCATGGAGCACTTGGGGGATGGACGCCACGTGGTGCTCGAGTTCGGACGCCACGGCGATGACCTGACTGCGTATCTGCTAGTCGCGAACCTGATTACGCGCCGCATCCACGCAGCGTACCGGCGCAAGACCGAGGAGGCGCTGGCGCAGGGCGCCCGCCCGCCCACCCCGCTGGTAATCACCATCGAAGAGGCGCACCGTTTCCTGGGCCCGGGCGTCGCCGGCCAGACTATCTTCGGGACGATTGCCCGCGAGATGCGAAAGCATCGCGTCACGCTGTTGGTCGTCGATCAGCGTCCATCGGGCATCGACCAAGACGTGCTGAGTCAGGTCGGCACCCGCATCGCCTGCCAGCTCGACAACGACCGGGACGTCGATGCCGTGCTGACCGGCGCGCCGGGCGCGCGCGAGCTGCGGTCGGTCTTGGCGCGGCTGGAATCGCAGCAGCAGTCTTTGATGTTCGGCCACGCTTTACCCATGCCGGTGGTCGTGCGAACGCGGCCTTACGACGAAAGTTTCTATTCGGACATCCGCCTTCCGGGGTACGGGAAGGGAGAGAGGAAGCCCGACAGGAAGGACCTGTTCGGCTAAGGCCGCATTAGCACGCCATGTCCTCTCGCTCGACAATCCTCGCGCTTCTGAGGGACCCCCGCTTCATCGTGGCCTTTGGGTTCGTCTTGGGCGGCGTATTCGTGTACCTCACGGTCCGCGGCATCGACTGGGCCGAAGTGCGGTCGCAGCTCGCTGGAATCTCGCTGCTGGCGGTGCTCCTAGCGCTGGCGGGGACGATCGTCTCGGCGTTCCTGCGGAGCTTGCGGTGGAGGCTGCTGTTCGTGACGGAGAAGGTCGCGGTGCTGCGTCTATTCACTGTCGAGATGGCGTCGTTGGGTCTGAACAACGTGTCGCCGGTGCGTCTCCTGGATGAGCCCGCCATCCTGACGATGCTTACCCTTAGGGACAAGATTCCCGCGCCGACTGTCATCGCGACGGTGCTGACGACTCGGGTGCAGGACCTGGCGCTGACGCTGGCCTTCGTCGCGGCGGCGATAGCGCTGGAGCCGGCGATTGCGGACCGGGCGGGACCGGCGCTCTATCTCAGCGGCGTGTTTGTCTTCTTCCTTATCGGACTGCTCAACCTAGGGCGCCTCGCGAGGCGCTTCAAGGTCATCGGACGCATCCCAGGCATCCTCGCGTATGGGAAGGCTGTGGAGGAGGTGCTCCGCCACAAGCCGAGGCTGCTGGGCACGTCCAGCCTGACTATCGTGTACTGGCTGTTGCTGGGGCCGTCGGCCTGGGTGCTGGCGAATGGCATGGGAGTCGAGATCAACCTCTACCAAGCGACGATTGTCGCGCTGGGCGCGATATTCTTCGCGACTTCGGTCCCCGGCCTACCCGGCGCTTTCGGGACCTTCGAGCTGGCCGTGCAGGAGATGCTGGTGGTCTGGAGCGTCCCCCGCGAGCTCGGGTTTGGCTTCGGCTTGGTGCTGCACCTGCTCCTTTTTCTCCCGCCAATTGCGTTCGGACTCGTCGTGCTGCCTCGGGAGGGGGTCGGCGTCCTGCAGAGCTGGCGCCGCATCGTTGGCGGCGCTTCCGATGAACCCGACGCCAGCCTTCACACGGAAACGCCCACAGGGCCGGAGCACTAGATGGACTTTATCGACTATATGCAAGCCAGTGGCCACGAAGAATTCGCCGTCTGGACCGATCCGCGAGCTGGGCTGAAAGCGTTCATCGCCGTCCACGACCGTACGCTCGGGCCCGCGCTCGGCGGCACACGCATCTGGCCGCACCACACGGACGAGGACGCAATCATGGACGTGCTGCGCCTCTCCCGCGCGATGACGTACAAGTCCGCGGCGGCGGGCCTCGCCCTCGGCGGCGGCAAGGGCCTCATCATGGCGGACCCCCGCACCGATAAGACCGAGGCGATGTTCCGCTCCTACGGACGTTTCGTCGACTCGCTCGGCGGGCGCTATGTGACCACGGAGGACGTGGGCGCGAATGCACAGAACATGGCGTGGATCGCGGAGGAGACGCGGCACGTCGTGGGGCTCGCGAGGGAGCTGGGCGGGAGCGGCAATCCCGCAGTGATGACCGGATTCGGCGTGTTCCAGGCGATGCGGGCCTGTGCCGAGGCCGCTTGGCGCAGCGACTCGCTCGAAGGGCGGCGCGTCGCTATTCAAGGCTATGGCAACGCGGCGTCCTCTCTCGCGGGGCATCTCGTCGAGGCCGGAGCGGAGCTTATCGTGACCGACATACACGACGAGGCCAAGCAGCGCGCCGCCGGTCTCCCCCGGACGACGGTGGTCGACGCGGACGCCATCTATGACGTGCAGTGCGATGTCTTCGCTCCGTGTGCGCTCGGCGGCGTACTGAACGAGGCCACCCTCACTCGATTGACCTGCGCTATTGTCTGCGGCGCAGCGAACAATCAGCTCGCGACGCCGGAGGACGCCCGGCGGCTCAAGGAGCGCGGGGTCATCTACGCGCCGGACTTCATCGCGAACGCAGGCGGCGTAATCAACGTTTCTTTCGAGCTGGGCGCGGCTTACGACCCGGACGCCGCCCGCGCCAAGACCGCGGGCATCTACGGCACGATGCGGCGCGTGCTCGAGGTCGCAGACGCCGAAGGCATCACGACGGCCGACGCCGCGAACCACATTGCGGAAGAGCGCATCGCAAGCGCGCGAGAAGCGCAGCCCCCGGTTGACGGATCCACCGGAACAACGCTAAGCTAGTTGCCGAAATGATTTCCCGCACACCCTGCTGTTGCTGTTGTTGTATACCCGAGGGGGCATCGCGCCCGCTGGGTGAATGTGCGCGGGAGATTACCGACCGCTAGACCACGAACCGAAGCAGTTAGAATGCGAACCCCCTCGGCTGTCAGCCGAGGGGGTTTTTGCGCTAGCAAGGAGTCGCCGTGACGACAGAGCAACACACGCTGGAGATAGATGAGATTCCGATAGCGGCAGCCACACTCGAACACGCAGCGGCGCGGGACGTGCTCGAGTGGGGCTTCAGGCGATACAGCCCGGATGTGTCCTTGGCCTGCTCCTTCGGCGGACCCTCCGGGATGGTCCTCCTCGATATGGCCGTTGAGCTCGGCGCGGCATTCGAGGTCTTCTACTTGGATACGGACCTTCTTTTCCCCGAAACGTACGCGCTCGTCGAGCAGACGCGGCAGCGGTACGGCGTGGAGCCGGTGGCGTATCGCTCGCGGTTGACCCTCTCAGAGCAGGCGAGCGAGTTCGGCGGCGAGCTCTGGGCAACCACCCCGGACCTCTGCTGCTCGCTGCGCAAGGTGGAACCCAATGCGCGCGCCTTGGAGGGCAAGAGAGCATGGGTTGCCGGGCTCCGGCGCGATCAGTCCCGGACTCGCGAGCAAATCGCCAAGGTCGAATGGGACGCGAAGTTCGGGCTGGTGAAACTGAATCCTCTCGCGGATTGGAGCGAAGAGCAGGTGTGGGAGTACATCCACGCCAACGACGTTCCATACAACGAGCTGCACGATGACGGCTACCCAAGCATTGGCTGCGTGCATTGCACCCGTCCCGCGTCTGGAGGCGCGGATTCCCGCAGCGGACGCTGGGCAGGCTTTGACAAAACAGAGTGTGGGCTGCATACGGCCAGCCCGCTCCCGCTCGTGACGACCCCATAGGAAATCGGAAATCAATACAAGCCAGTAGGAGGCGCAAACGTGGAAGAACCATCGGAGCAGAAGGGCGTTACGATATGGCTCACGGGCCTATCGGGCGCGGGAAAGAGCACCATCGCCAATGAGCTAGTGAGCACACTGCAACGCCACGGGCGGAAGGTGGAGCTCCTCGACGGCGATATCGTACGGACGAACCTGAGCAAAGGGCTCGGCTTCAGCAAAGAGGATCGCGACACGAATATCCGACGCATCGGATTCGTGAGCATCGTCGCGGCAATCTCGCCATACCGCGAAGTGCGGGACGAGGTGCGTGCTGAGATTGGAAACTTCGTGGAAGTCTACGTGCAGTGCGCGCTCGATGAGCTGGTGCGCCGCGACGTGAAAGGCCTCTACGAGAAGGCAATCCGCGGCGAGATTGCCAACTTCACCGGCGTGTCGGACCCTTACGAAGCTCCCGAGGACCCGGAGGTCGTCGTCGACACCGAGCATGAGAGCGTTGAAGAGAGCGTGGAGAAAGTGCTTGCGGCGCTGGAAGGTCTCGGCTATGCCGACTCCTACGAGAGGGAGCCGGTAGCCCTATGACCACCACCATCACACCCGTTGGCAATCTCGTTGCCCCTCATGGCGGCGTCTTGGTCGACCGTTTCGCAACCGACCCGGTCCAACTCGCCAACACTGCCGCCGCGCTGCCGCGCATCAGCCTCAGCGAGCGGCAACTCTCCGACGCCTACCTCATCGCGCAAGGCGCATTCAGTCCGCTGGAGGGGTTCCTGACATCAAAGGACTACTACGGCGTCCGAGACGAGATGCGCCTCGCCTCAGGCAACGCGTGGTCGATTCCGGTCACGCTTGCGGTCGACGACACAACGGCTGCGCGTCTGCGAGAGGGCGACAGCGCGGCGCTCATCGCGCCGGACGGCAGCATCGCGGGGGCCATCGAGGTCGCCGAGCTGTTCGGGTACGACAAGCAGGCCGAGGCGGAGCGTGTATTCCGTACGCAGGAGGAGGCGCACCCCGGAGTAGCCGGACTCTATGCACAGGGGCCTGTGCTCGTGGGCGGACGCATCACGATGCTCCCAGGCAAGCCGCCGCTCGACCCGGAAGCGCTGCCGTTCTACGAAACGCCCACGGAGACGCGCGCCGCTCTCGCGGCGCGGGGATGGAGCACTATCGTAGGGTTCCAGACGCGCAATCCCGTGCATCGGGCGCACGAGTACATCCAGAAGGTCGCGATGGAGATAACCGACGGTCTGCTGCTGCACCCGCTCGTGGGAGCAACGAAGTCGGACGACATCCCGGCGGGAGTGCGGATGCGCTGCTATCAGGCGTTGCTGGAGAACTACTACCCGCACGACCGGGTCCACCTCTCCGTCTATCCCGCATTCATGCGCTATGCGGGGCCTCGCGAGGCGGTCTTCCATGCCCTCGTGCGGAAGAACTACGGCTGCAGCCATTTCATCGTCGGCCGCGACCACGCCGGCGTTGGGTCGTACTACGGCACCTACGATGCACAGCACATCTTCAGGGAGTTCAGTGCCCAGGAGCTTGGCATCGTGCCGCTGTACTTCGAGAACTCATTCTTCTGCAACGCGTGCGGCGCGATGGCTTCGGCAAAGACGTGCCCGCACGGGGAAGAGAGCCGGGTATCACTCAGCGGGACACAGGTGCGAGACATGCTCGCACGACGCGAGACCCCTCCCCCGGAGTTCACTCGCCCAGAGGTCGCCCGCGTCCTAATGGACGCCTACGCCGAGGACTAAGCCCTCGGAGATAAGGCAATCACGCCGGTCCCTTCTCTTTCGAGAGGGGACCGGCTATGCGACGCCCCAGGCTTCGAGTTCCACGTCGGTGATTCCGAAGTAGTGGGCCACTTCGTGGATGACCGTGTGGCGGACCTCATTCATGATTTCACGGGGGGTCGAGCACATCTCTTCGATGGGGCCTTGGAATATGGTGACGATGTCCGGCAGCGTCATGTTGTAATCATGACGCTCCGTCAAGGGGATGCCCTCGTACAGACCGAGAAGCGTCTCGCCGCGCGGCACGTCCTTCAAGTGTCGCTTGGTGGGCTGCCGCCGGACCTGGATATCGACGTTCTGCATGATGGCGAGGAAGTCGTCGGGAATCTCCTCGACCGCCTTCCGGACCAGCTCTTCGAAGTCCCTCTTTCGCATCGCCGGTCTAGCTCGCCCCCACTCGCTCGCGCACGGACTTGAGGGCGCTGACGTTTTGCGCGTCAGGACCCTTGCCCTCGTAGCCGGGGACCTCCAGATAGAACGGCACGTCCGCGAACGCAGGATGGGCGAGGACCGACTCGAACGCTCCCAGGCCAAGATGGCCTTCCCCGATGTTCTCGTGGCGGTCGAGCGCGCCGCCCAGCTCCGGTTTCGAGTCGTTGCAGTGGACGGCGACGAGGCGCTCGACGCCGATTTCACGGTCGAACTCGTCCATAACCGCCTCGACCGATTCCTTGGTCCGCAGGTCGTACCCGGCGGCGAAGCTGTGCTGCGTGTCCAAGCAGACCTGCACGCGGGGGTCGGCCAGTTCGCGGACGAACGCGCCGATCTCCGCGAATTTCGAGCCGATGTGGTTCCCCATGCCCGCGCTGTTCTCCAAGACCAGCTGCACGTCGTCCGGCGACTCTGCGAGCACCTCGCGGATGCCGTCCATAACCTGCCCGAACACGCCGTCGAAGCCACGGCCCTTGTGGCTGTTCAGGTGGAAGATGACGCCGCTGACGCCGAGGTCTCCGGCGACGTTCATATACTTGGTCAGCGACGCCTTCCCCCGCTGAACGAGATTGGGGTCGTCCGCGCCGAGGCTCACGAGGTAGATGGCGTGAAAGACGTTTGGGCCGACGTCGTTCTCGAATGCCTTCCGCTTGAACTCCGCGACCACGAGCTCGTCGGGAATCTTGAACCCCCAGCCCTGCGGGGCTGACGGGAACAGCTGAATGCACTCGGCGCCGATGTCCAACGCTCTGTCGATGGCTTTGTCGAGGCCTCCGGAACCGGAGACGTGGGCGCCGATACGCAAAGGTGCAACCTCCTGATGCGGTGATGGCCGCGGATGCTGATGGCGGCGGGTGTGATGGCTCATTATCCTGAAGCGCGGCGATTTGCGCCAATAGGGAGCTATGACCAGTCAGCAGCAGCCCGCCATAGAAGTCAGTCAATCAGGGGATGCCGTCAGGGCAGGGGATGCCGAGAGGAGCGCCGCCCGGCTCGCCGGCTCGTGGCGCGTCGCGTTCGATGTCCGGAACGCGGGTGAGGGGCCCGTCGAGCTGATCGAGTGCTGGCTGCCGCACGGCCAGTTCCGCGCCGAGTCGGTCACGCTGACGGAGAGGCCCCCACTCCAGCCCGGCGAGACGGTCCACCTCGATATCGACGTGGCGTTCGAGGAGGCGCCGGGCGGACGCGTCGAGAACGGGTTCGTGATTCTGCGCGTGCGATGGCAAGGCCGCATGTGGCGAGTGCTAACGCGGATGTCGGTCACGGCGGACTCCGACGGCGCGCCGCAAGCGTCGTCCGATCTCACGACAGCCCATCCGGTCGGCTTCTCGGAGTAGGCTAGAATAGCGCCATGCACGAGGACGACCGCTACCTGATGGAGCGCATGCGCGGCTGATACCGGAACTGAAGGGGAGACTTCGAAGAGACCACGGGTATGGTCTCAAGCGTGTTCCATGTTCCGGTCGAGGAGCTCGTCGAGCGCCTCAAGCGCATCGCGGCCGAGAATGCCGACGACACTGAGTACGTTGAGCTTCGGTTGGCGTTGCCCGAGGAGTTCCCGTTCTAGGGGACTAGACGCGCTGGGGCAGTCTGACCGCCGGGTTGGCATGGACCAAGCGGTCGCCGGTCCAATGCTCCCTCTGGCCCGTCATCGCCTGCACGTGGCCATCCCACTCGAGATTCCATGCCGTGAGGCCGATGCGCACGGCGCGCCGCACCTTCGCCTGGATTTCGGGCGTGGTCGCGTAGCGCCGGAGCAGGTCGATCTGCCGCTGACCGTGGCCCACGTCCTGCTCGGCGTGGATCTGGTAGGTCTCCGCGGCGCGGTGCGAGAAGCCGTAGTAGCCGACCAGCTCAGGGTAGGCGGACGCGGCTGCGCCGTCCGGGCCTCCGTGCTGGCTCTCGACGAAGGCGAGCATCGCCACGCCTTCCAGGGCCGAACGCCGCTGGCAGTGGCCGAGAATCATCTCGATGGCCGCCAGGGTGCCGGGCGCGGGGTCGGCGGTATCGGCTTCCTCACGGGTGACGCCTCCCTCTTCGAGGAACTGGAACATGATGTCCACGTGGCTGCGCTCGCCCGCGAGCTCTTCCATGTAGTTTTCGAGAACGGCCTCGGTGAGGCCGGGAATTCGCTCCTCGGCCGCGTGGGCCGCGATGTACCCGAAGTAGACGGGGTTCTCCCGCACCCGCAGGTAGTGCTGCACTTCTCCTACGACAATCTGCTCGCGCGTCCAGCGGTGCTCGGCGATACCTCGGAACCAGGGATGCTCCCTCATCGGGAAGCTGTTCGCATACTCCCACATCTCAGCAATAAAATCGTCGACATGCATGTTGCGCCTCCCTCTACAGCGTCATCGTACACCCTCTTCCTACCCTTCTTCACGCTGCCGGAAGCCAAGGCTTGCTCGTGAAAGCCGTCGTTCTCGAATCGGCTGGGGCGAAGCCGGTCCTGCGAGACGTGGCGCTTCCCGACCCGCGTCCGGGGCCGGGCGAGGCGCTCGTGCGCGTAACCGCGTGCGGCTTCTCCCATCACGACGCGCTGATCATGGAGGGCACACTGCGGCGCGGCGTCACACTGCCTCGCGTGCTGGGCCACGAGGTCGCGGGGACAGTCATCGGCGCAGGCGACGGGGTGACGGAAGAGCTAGAGGGGACGGCGGTCGTAGTCATGCCGGGGGAGCTCGGCCACCGGCGCGACGGCGGGTTCGCGGAGATGCTGACGGCGCCCGCCGATTCGCTCGTTCCGCTGGCCACCCCACCGACGGCGGGAAGCGCATTGCTGGCGTCGCCGGTAGGGGTCGCGCTCAAGGCCCTGGACGCCTGCGGGCTGAGCGCGGGGGCCACGCTCGTGGCGACGGGAGTGAGCGGGGGGATCGGGTTGCATGCGGCCCAGATCGCCTACGCCGCGGGCGTCGCCGTCATCGGCGTCACAGGCTCCCCGAGCAAAGCGCGGACGCTCGAAGCACAGCCGTGGCTGACCACGGTACTGCTCGACTCCGACCCGTGGGAGGAGGTTGTCAGTGCGATGACCGGAGACGCGGGCGCGGACGCGGCGCTCGACGCCGTCGGTTCGTCGCTGTCGCGGCTGGTCGCCAGCCTGCGGCGCGGCGGGCATCTGGTGCTGGCGGGGCAGGTGTCGGCCGATGAGGCGAGTTTCGCGCCGGCAGAGGTGATCTTCCGTGAGTTGACCATCGTGGGCAGCTTGGGAGCAGAGCGGGGGCACGTGGAGCGTGCCATGCAGCTCGCGGCCGTGGGGCATATCGCGCCGCTCGTGGACGAGGAGCTGCCGCTGAGCGCTGAGTCCGTGATGCGGGCCTACGAGCGGGTGAAGAGCCGGGATGTCGTCGGGCGAATCGTGGTTGGAGGTTAGGCCACGGGCAAGAGGCTTCTGCTGTTGCCCCCGACGGCGACGATGCCCGTGCAGTTGAGGCCGCCGATGGCGACGACGCCAATCGAGTTCACTCCGCCTATGGCAACGAACCCCATCGAGTTGACGACGCCGAACGTAACCAAGCCAATTGAGTTAAGGAAGCTGAGCGCAACGAGTCCGACGCTGTTGAAGATGCCGCCGGCGATGATGCCTATGGCATGGAACGATCCCCACGCAATGACGCCGATGGGGGCTTTTCCGCTCGTTACCGCATCCGACATTTCCATTCGCACTTCATCGCTCCTTAGCTGGTTGCTCCGTGTTCTTCCCGATGTGCTCCCGCTTTCGCGGGGATTCGTCATGTTGGCCTAACGCTACGACACCACAACCGACGACGATAGGGCGGGGCTGATACCTGGATTCCCACCTGGCGGGAATGACGGAAGAGAGCGGGACGCCTTGGTTGTGGTGTATGCGCGGGAGACTACGCGCGGGCGCGACGGAAGGTGACGCGGCGGAAGAAGCGGGCGACCTCTCCCTCTTCCCAGGAGACGAGGAACAGGCTGGCGATGAAGATGGAGCTGTAGGTCCCGACGGTGACTCCCGCGAGCAGGACGTACAGCAGTGGGCGGATGGTCGGGCCCGCGAAGAGCAGAAGGGTGACGACAACGATGATGAGCGTGATGGACGTGTTCAGCGACCGGCCGATGGTGTCGCGGACGCTGATGTCAACGAGCTCGCGTGTGCTCGCGCCGATGTAGCGGGCGACGTTCTCGCGGAGCCGGTCGAAGACGACGATCGTGTCGTTGACGCTGTAGCCGATTGTGGTGAGCACGCCGGTGATGAACATGGCGTTCACTTCCAGGTTGAGTGTCTCACCGAGGATGGAGAAGACGCCAAGCACGATGAATACGTCGTGTATGAGCGCAATCACGGCGACGACACCGTACCTGAACGGCGACGGCACCCGGCGGAACGCCCAGGTGACGTAGAGCATAATCACGAACGACGCCACGATGACGGCGATGATTGCATCTCTCACGTTCTCCGCGCCGATGACGCCGGAGACGCTGTCGAAGGAGCTGACCTCGACCGGCGCGACGGCGGCGAGGGCTTCTCGCACGCGGGTTTCGTCGCCGCGGGTGACGATGTTTCCGGCGTCGTCCCGAGTATCGAGCTCCAGCTCGCCGAGTCGGATGAGGAAGGTGTTGCCGCCGGTGGCCTGGACGATGGCCTCAGGCTGTCCTACGCCGGCCATAGCATCGACGATCTGGCTGGGGGCGACGTCGGTCTCGTATGCGACGTTGACTGCGGCGCCGCCGGTGAAGTCGATGCCCGGGTTCAGCCGGAATGCGATGAGAGCGACGACTGAGACGAGTACGAGGACCGCCGAGATTGCGAAGAACCACTTGCGGAAGCGGACGACGCGCATCAGCCGCTCCCTTCCGCCGCGGCGCCGCGGCGCCTGCCTCCGGGGCTGAACACTCGAGGGAACCGGCGGAAGCCCGCGGCAGCGAGTAAGGCGAGCAGGTAGCGGCTTATGAAGATCGCGGTGAGCATGCTAATCACCACGCCTATGAGAAGCGAAACGGCGAATCCGGTCACCGAAGAGTTCGCGGACCCGCTGCCGAAGAAGAAGAGGACGAGCGCGATCAGGATGGTCGAGATGTTGCCGTCCCGAATCGACGTCCAAGCGCGGTTGAAGCCGATCTGGATGGCGAGCTGAAGGGTGCGGCCGATGCGCAGCTCCTCCTTCATGCGCTCGAAGATCAGGATGTTGGCGTCAACAGCGATACCGAGGGAGAGGATGAAACCCGCGAGCCCCGCCAGTGTGAGCGTAATCGGAATCAGCTTGAAGATTGCGAGAACGATTGCGGTGTAGAAGACCAGCGCGACGCCCGCGACCAAGCCTGCGGCGCGGTAGTAGGCCACCATGAAGAAGAGGACGAGCAGCAGGCCGACGCCGCCGGCAATCAGAGCGTCCTCCAGGGACTGCGCGCCGAGAGACGCAGCGACCGCGGTCGAGGATAGCTCGGTGATGTCGATGGGCAGGCGGCCCGACTCGACCTGAATGGCGAGCTGGCGCACCTCTTCCGGCGTGAAGCGGCCCTGGATGATTCCGTTGCCCGATAGGATCGGCGAGTTCACGACTGCGGCGACGAGGGTCTCGTCGTCGAGAACGAAGGCGAGTTGGTCAGGGTCGTTCGTCCCGTTCGTCTGGAAAATGCGGGTGGTGAGGGTTGCGAACTGCTGGGCGGCGCTTCGGTTGAGCTCGAAGCTCAGGATGGCCCGGCCGGTGACTTGGTCCTGGCTGGCGAAAGCCCTGGACATGTCCGCGCCGGTCATGCCGGTCTCGAGGTCCTCGAAATCGGAGCAGGCGCTGTCGTTGCATAGCCGCTCGATGATTTCGAGCTGGGCAGTCTGGCCGATGAGGTCCTTGGCTTGCTGGATGTCTTCGATGCCTGGAAGCTGGATGAGGAGACGGTCCTCGCCGAGGAGCTGGATGCTGGGCTCGGCGACGCCGAGCTTGTCGATCCGTCGGCTGATGGTGCCGATCAGGCCTTCCATCTGGTCCGCGGTAGGCTGGAAGTCCTCGTCGCCGGCCTGATAGATGAGCTGGGCGCCGCCGGCGAGGTCGAGGCCGAGGCGCAGGCCAAGGATGTCGTCCGAGCCGCGATCGCCGACTCCGGGTATGTGGTAGCTCTCCACAGTGAGCGCGGCGGCGGCGACGCCTACAATCGCGATGATCAGCAGGAGGGGTATGGTGCGAAGAAGTCGGCGCCGCATTAGTGGTCTTTTCGAACCCGAGTCCGGGATGCGCGCGCCGTGGCGGGCGGGCGTCCCTTGCGATAAGACGCCCCGACGCGCGTCGGGGCGACAATAGACGATTCTAGCAGACCGCCAAGGCTAGGGAAACCTGATAGAGCGGCAGGTACCTGTTCAGAGTTGGTGAGGAGGATTGGCTAAAAGTGGTGTTCCTAAGGGCTAGCGCTGACCGAGGCAGTTCGGTGATAGAGATGACATGGATGCCCGCATCGACTTGGACGCCGCCCGCCGCGACGAACTCATCGCCCTCATCGTCCAGCAGCAGACGGTCATTGGGCGCTTGGAACGGCGCATTGCCCAGTTGGAGGACAAAGCCAAACCGGGCGGCCCATCGGGAATGCCCGGCCTCAAGCCACAGTCCAGCCCGAAACCTCCGGCCCCCCAGCAGCCCCGGAAGCCCCGGCCCCATGGCTTCTCCCGTCGACGGATGGCCCCCACCCACCGGGTGGAGCACGTCGTGGAGAGCTGCCCCGATTGCGGGACCCCGTTGTCCGGCGGCTGGGCCCATCGCACCCGGGAGGTCATCGACCTGCCCCGGGTCCCCGCGCAAGTCACCGAGCACGTCTTCATCGCCCGGGTTTGTCCCCGCTGCCGGCGCAACTGCCTCCCCTCGGCAGAGTTGGACAGGGCTGCCTTGGGGAAGCAGCGCCTGGGAGTCAACCTGGTCAGCCTGATTGCCACCCTGCGGGAGGAGGGGAGGCTGCCCATCCGCAGCATCCAATGGTATCTGCGCACCGTCCATCAGTTGCGCCTCAGCGTGGGAGCCATCGTCGCAGCCACCCAGCGCACGGCGGAGAAGGCCCGGCCCGCAGTGGCGGGCATCTTGGAGCGCATCCGCGGCAGCCCGGTGGTCCACGCCGATGAGACCGGCTGGCGGGAGAACGGCGCCAACGGCTATGTGTGGACGTTCAGCACGCCCACCGACCGCTACTTCCTGCGGCGTGGCCGAGGCAAGTCGGTGGTGGATGAAGTCCTCGGCGACGGGTTCGCGGGGGTGCTGGTCTGCGATTTCTACGCCGCCTACCACCACTACGACGGCCCCAAACAGCGGTGCTGGGTCCATCTGCTGCGGGACATCCACGACCTGCGGGGCCTCTACCCCGATGACGGCCGGCTGGCCCAGTGGGCCGAAGCCGTCCATGGGCTTTACGCTGAGGCCAAAGCCTTCGCCCATCCCAAGGAAAAGCAGCGGCGCGCCGCACAACAGGCCTGGGAACAGCGCCTCCTGGCCCTCTGCCGTCCCTTCCTGGATGACCGCGCGGCAGCCCAGGCCAAGCTGTGCCGTTGCATCGAGCGCCACATCAAAGGAACTCCTCGTCTTCGTGGGCGAACCGGCGGCGCCGTCGGACAACAACGCCGCCGAGCGCAGCCTGCGTCACTTGGTCGTGAGCCGCAAGGTCAGCGGGGGGACTCGGTCAGCGCAAGGGACCGACGCCAAGATGACCCTGACTTCGCTCTTCGGCTCCTGGCGGGCCCAAGGCCTGAATCCCCTCGCCGCCTGCCGCCAACTGCTCCTCTCTCCTCAACTCTGAACAGTTACAGCGGCAGGCGTCGCGGGCCTCGGAACGGCAGCTTGCGGCGTTATGGCGAACACTCCTCGGGCCTCTCTCCACAGACGGCCCTTCCCCAACCTGCGTCTACCGCCGGAGGATGCGGTTGAAGAGGTTGGGGATGCTCTCGTTGAAGATCATGTAGACGATGGGCAGGGCGATGAGCGTAAGGCCGGTTGAGCTCATCAAGCCTCCGATGACCACGGTCGCGAGCTCGGCGCTGATGAGCCCGCCGCTTCCTTCCGAGGCGGCGGCGAGGGGCAGCAGGGCGAAGCTGGTGGTGAGGGCGGTCATGAGGATGGGGCGCAGGCGTACACGCGCGCCGGAAATCATGGCGTCGTAGACGGCCATGCCCTTGGCGCGCTGCTGCTCGACGAACGCGATGAGCACGATGGCGTTCGTGACGACAATGCCGATGAGCAACAGGATGCCCATCATGGCGGGGAGTCCGAGGGAGCGGCCCGTTACGGCCAGAGAGACGAGGACTCCGATGAGGGCAAGCGGCAGGGTAAGCACGATGACGAAGGGGTTTCTCAGGGAGCCGAGGCTGGCGACCATGACGAGGTAGACCAACACGATGCCGATGCCCATGGAGAGGAAGATGGCCTGAAAGCCCTCTGCAATGTCGGCAAAGATGCCGCCGCTGGAGACACTGACGCCGGGCGGGAGCTGGAGCCCCGCAATCTTCTCGTCCACCAAGGCCCCGACGCCTTGGGCGTCTTCCGCAATGACATCGCCGGTGATGCTGGCCGATCGCACGCCGTCGGTGCGGCTTATAGAGACTGGCCCCTCTCTGACTACGAGCTCCGCGAGTTCCCCCAGGGGGGCCGAGCCGAGCGGTCCGGTGACTGCGAGAGACGCGACTTGGTCGACGCCTCCGGCGGAGCTGGGGTCCCCGACCAGGACTACATCGACCGCCTCTCCGTCGACGGTCATGGTCGTGACGGTCTGACCGATGAGGTACTGGCTGAGCTGGACCCCGACCTGACGCGTGGTGAGCCCAATGCGGGAGGCCTTCTCCGGGTCGACCTGGATCGAGATCTCGTCGCGGGCTTCCGAGACGCTGCTCTTGAGGTTGACTATGCCGTCGATCGTGGACAGGGCGGCGACCAATTCCGCAGACACGGCGGATATATCGTCGTAGTTGGCGCCGGTGACGAAGATCTCGACGCCGCTGGAAGGGGGGCCGCTCTGAAGCTCGGCGATGCTCAAGGCGCGTCCGGGCCGGTTGAGCTCGTTTCTGAGAATGTCGGCGATGTCCTCGGGAGCATCGGAAGCGAGGTTTGCCAAGAAGCTGGCCCGCTCGGGGCCGCCCGGCGCAGAGCCGAAGGCCAGATCGGACACGCCGATGGTGACCGTGTATACGTCGGAGATGCCCCGCATCCGGTCTTCGATCTCGATCACCTGGACCAGGGTCTCGTTCACGGGCGTGCCCGGGGGCAGCGCGAGGTCAATCTGGAGGAGGCGGTCGCCGCCCCCGCCGAACAGGCCCACAGGAATGAAGGCAGTCAGCCCCAAACTCGAGGCGGTGAGCAGGAAGGCGGCGAGCAGGGTGGCGATCCTGTGTCCGAGGACCCACTTGAGGATCTTGACGTACACGCGCTGCATCCAGGTCTCCTCGGTCTGGATCTCGCCTTCGTTTCCGGCTCCTTCGGGCAGGTCGCCGGGCCTGAGCAGGTAGGCGCCCAGAACGGGCACGGCGGTGAGGGCGACGAACAGGGATGCAATCAGCGCAAACGTGACGGTGAGAGCGAAGGGCAGGAAGAAAGACCCGACGAGACCCTGGATGAACGCCAAGGGGATGAAGACGACTACGGTGGTCATCGTGGAGGCGAAGATGGCAGGGCTGACCTCGGTCGTAGCTTCGAGCGCGGCGCGCCACCTCTCTCGCCCTCCCTGGATGTGGCGATAGACGTTTTCGAGCACGACGATGGAGTCGTCCACGACGCGCCCAACGGAGATGGCGAGTCCGCCGAGAGTCATGAAGTTGAGGGTCATGTCCTGCCATGACATCAGGAGGATGCCGGTGAAGACGCTGAGGGGGATGGACAGGGCGATGACGACGGTGGGGCGGAGCGTGTTGAAGAGTCCGCGGAAGACAGTGGGGCGGATGGTAAGCATGAATGCAAAGACGACCGACACGGCGAAGAGGAAACCGAACATGGCCTCTCTGAGGAGCGTGTCGACCTGATCCTGAATCTGGGGGCCCTGGTCGGAGACGACGATAATCTCGACGTCGGCGGGGAGCCCGGCGACGCCGTCGAGGGCCTCGTTGATTCCCCGGGTCACGTCGATGGTGTTGGCGTCGGGCTTCTTGGAGACGGCCACCCCTACCCCGGGCTTGCCGTTGGTGCGGGATATGCTCTTGGGCCTTCCCTGGCCCAAGGTCACGTTGGCCACGTCGGAGAGCCTGACCGGGCCTGACGAGGACGCGCCTACGACGAGGCTGTTGAGGTCTTCGACAGAGTCGAACGTGTGGGTTGTCTTGGCGATCACGGCCTGCGCGCCATCGAAGACCACGCCGGCGGGAAGGGTGAGGTTGTTCTCGCTGAGGGCGGCGGAGATCTGGAAGAGGGAGACTCCGGCGGACGCCATCTTGTCGGTGTCCGCGACAATCCGGATGCTGCGTTCCACCTCTCCAGTCAGCGCGACCTCCATGACGCCTTCAACCTCGGAGATAGCGGGCAGGATGAGGGACTGCGCGATGCGTTGGAGCTCGGAGACGTCTCTGTCCGAGACGACGCTGAACTGTATGACGGGGATTTCGTCGGGGTTGAAGCGGCCGACGGTGGGGTCATCCACTCCCTGAGGAAAGGCGATGGCGTTCACGGCGACGTCGATGGCGTTCTGGGCCTCCGCCATGTCCGTTCCGTACTCGAAGGTGGCGAAGACGGCGGAGTTGCCCTCGAATGAGGTCGATTGGATGGATTCCAAGCCAGGCGTGTCGGCGACGGCTCTCTCTATCGGTTCGGTGACCTCCCGGACGACAGCATCGGGGGCCGCGGAGGGGTAGGCGGCGAATACAGTGACGAGGGGAAAGTCGATTTGGGGGAACAGCTCAACCTGAAGGGTGCGGTAGGCGACTACGCCTGACATGAGCACGAGGAAGATGGTCAGCACCGCCACGGTTGGCCGGCGCAGGGCCATCGATGTCAAGAAACTCACTCGCGCAACTCCTTAGTGGCCGGGCTCGACGAGAGCTTGCGGCACACAAGCGGCCCCGCCGCGCATCCAATCGAGGAGATGGGCCGACGCAGCAGGGTCTCGCGGCACTGTATGCGGGGAATCTATCTGCGGGACGTCAATAGTAGATTACGTTTGACAGCGTCACAAGGATTCATGCGCCGCGGTTCCCTCCCAGCCTCCCCCGGAGACGGGGGCTCTCTCATTCGCTCCCTCGTCTACGGGAAGTTGCACTGTTGCTACGAGTAAAAAGTTCCCGAACCGTTCATCCCTTTACGAGTAAAAACTTCCCGAAAAAACATGGAAAATCGGGGGTTTCGGTGGGTGTTTTCGTGGCCGTGGCCTGCTTCCTGGCTTCTGGAACTACTTCCTGACCGAGATGTTTTTTCTTTCATGGGCCGCGGGCCTCTCTAGCTCTCCCCTTGCAAGCGGGGAGGCTGACGACATTCCGACACTACATTGTAGGAGAAGAAGAACCGGGCAACGGGCAAGTGTCGTGGTAGCGGGGGGAGGGCTGACCGGAATGCGCCCGCCTACGTTGGGAACGAGTCTATGGGGGATCGTAGCCCGCAGGCCTTGGAATGCCGTGGAAGATGGAGTATCTGGAAATCAAATCCACATCCCCATCCAATACTCCGAAAACATTCAACTCGTAGACGCCAGGCCCGTGAGTCTCCAGCACGTCTCCCAAGTCGGCGCTGATGGCGAACCGGTCACCGTCCAGCTCCCATCTCGACATACGTACCTTCGCGACGGTTATGGGCACGGACTCATCGAGAGCTTCATACCGCGCACGGACCTCCTCCCACAGAGCGTGCGCAGCGCTGCCTGAGGTGGGAGCAGGGGCGTCAGGCGACACGTCGTAGGGATACAGACAGGCTTTTCCTGTGCTCTCCGCTGTTCCCGCGCTACGGGAACTCAGGAACGCCACTTTCCGCCCCAAGCAACTGCCGTATACCTGTGCGATCTGCCCCTGCGTTAGCTGGTGCGGCGGCGGGTGGTGGAAGATCGTAACTCGGTAGTGGTCTCCATGCTCAAGGTTCGCGCCGTTCTTCACCTTGCCTTCCATCGACAGCACGCCGCCGTTGATGGAAGGCAAGATCGTGTACTCGATGTAGTCGCCCTCGAACTGCTGAACGGCCGCGAAGTTGTACCTGTCCCATGCCAAGCCGATGTTGACCTTCCTCTGGCGAGGTTTGAGGATATTGTCCCTGTGGCCGGGGCTGTCCATCCATCCTTCCATCGCCTCGCGCACTTCCTCGGCGGCGCTCGAGATGGCGCTATAGCCTTGATTCGGCAGCCGGCAATAGTCGGACCCGTACACATTCTCATTCGCCGACTGATACCCCCCAGCCAGCGAGTACCGCATATTCGGAGTTAGGCCGTCGACGCTCCAGTGCGAGCTAATGCAGTTTGCCAGCGAGTTGTCAGCGTGGACTTGCGCCGCCCCGTTATCGCCCCTGACAACTGCCGACAGGCCCGCCTCTACCCGGGCCTCATTTATCAGGGCCAGCATTAGTTCATAGGGGTCTGGCATTGGGGTTGGTGTTGGGGTCGCGGTAGGCGTCGGCGTGGGCGTGAAGGTCGCTGTCGGGCGTGGCGTGGGAGTCAGCGTGGGCGTCGGGTTCGACGAGAGGGACGTATCCGGCGCGGGTGCCGAGGTTGGCGTCGGAGCAGCGGAGGGCGTTGGCGTCGTGGTCGGCTTCGCTGTTGCAGTTGCTGCGATGGCCGCGCTCACGGTGGATTCGATGTTTGGGGTGGGGTTGGGGGATGAGCATGCGGCAGCCGCCAATATCATGGCAGTAAGCGCGACGGGCAGCAGCGCGACACGAAGCATAAGAAGGGGCTCCCTTGGCAGGAGATTCGGACTTCCGCAACAGCCCGGATTCGGCTTCTACGGGCAAAGGCGGCTGGCCTGACAACGGATGTCACTCGTGGGGCGCCGACGACTGCGCGGGGAGAGGAGTCTAGCAGAGCCCAATTGGCGTCCCCGCCCTAGCCTTCCTCCCGCGCGTACTGGGGAGGAAGCTATCATGCCTTCCTCCCGCGCGTACTGGGGAGGAAGGCCGGATGAACGCCCCACCCTCCTAGACGACGGCCGTCATGTGGCATTGGACTCGGCTGCGGCGTTGGACGCCCATATTCATGATCTGGCGAGCGGGGCGGTCGTTGGGGTCGGGGAACATGCTGACCCACTCGGCGTTGATTGCCGGGAGGTCGTCGTAGTCCTGGATGAGGAGGGTAATGAGGCCGATGGCGTCGGCGGAGCCGCCGCCGTTCTGCGCGAGGGCTGCGACGTTGTGTAGGCCGTGGTAAGCCTGGCCCTCGACGCCCTCAACGGGCTCCAGCTTGTCGTCGCCGGCGGTGTCGACGCCGGAGACGCCGGACGAGCAGAAGAGGTCGCCGATGCGAGCGCCCATGGGGATGGGGTCGTGGTGTCCGTGACCCTCGATCTCGTGGTTCGAGCGGCTGCCGCCGATCCTGCCGATGACCTGGACCTGTATCTGGCCTCCCATGGGGTAGCGGAAGGTCTTTCGAGCGGCCTGGTATTGGCCGATGGGCCAGGCCTCCAGGTACACGTCGACCATGTAGGGCTGGTAGGCGAAGTCGTTGAGGTAGACCCATTGCAGCACGACGTCATCGACGGTCCCGCCCGCCTTCTCCATGAAGACGCGCATGTTGTCGTAGCACTGGTCGGTCTGAGCGTCCTCGCCGACGACGGGCTGGGACGTCGAGAGATCCCAGGGCACGATGACGGACGAGAAGACGTAGTCGCCGAGGCGCGCGCCGTTGGGGAGAGGGTCGCGGTGGGTGAGGCCCTCGACCTCGATGCACTGCCGGCGCTGGCCGACGACGCCCATCGCTTGCAGCTGGACGCCCTGGCCCTTGGGAAGGGGGAAGGAAGTCGTTTTGCGCGCGGGGCGGTTGTCGGCGTTCGGGAAAAGCTCGAGCCAGCCGGTGTTGATGTGGGGGCGGAAGTCCTGGCTGTCGATGAAGTTGGTGACGAGGCCTATCTCGTCGGTGGAGCGTCCGGCGGCCTCGACGAGGGTTTTCAGGTTGCGCCACGCGTTCAGGAACTGCTCGGCGGGGTCGCTGGGCATCTCGCCGGTCGCGAGGTCGACGCCTCGTATGCCGGAGGTGAAGAAGAGCCCGCCGACCTCTACCAAGTCGGGCGCGACGTTGCCGTCGGTGGAGAGGCCGGGGAGGTTCGTGACCTTCCGCCGGTTCCCGGCGCCCGCGGGCGCCTCGTCGGTGAGGACGGGACCGGGGCCGGACCTGAACCGAGGCCTGATCGCGGCGTTCGCCAGGCGCTCGTCTCCCGCGGCTTTGACCATGGCCTCCGCGCCTGCGAGGGCGAGGCGCTCGTCCCGGTCCTCGTCGCCGGTGCCGCTGACGCCGATGCCGCCGATGACCTGGCTGGCGCGGTGGAGGGTCAGCCCGCCGTGGAGGGTGGTGATGCGGTCGTTGGACCAGTCGGCGACGGTGCGGCCGTCGTGGGATATCTGCTGCCGGTAGATGGAGGAATCGCGTCCGATATAGGCGGCGGTGTAGGCCTTGCGCTCGGCGTTGCGCACGTCGGTGGCGGACGCGCCGTCTTTGCGGACGATGTGAACGAGGTCGCCGTTCTCGTCGACGACGGCGATGGCGAAAGGCGCTTCGTTGGAGCGCGCCGCGGCCATCGCCGCTACGACCGCGCACTCCGCGTCATGGATACTGATGGACTCTCTGATAGGCATATCTACACCCCTTCCACTACGACGACTGATGAGACGGCGGCGCTCTCTCGGATGCCGAGGATCGCCGAATAGGAGTCCGAGCGGTACCAGCTATGGAGCGTGTCCATGTCGGGGAACTCCAGCACCACTGTCCGGTGGGGAGTCCACTCGCCCTCGAGGACCTCGCTGGCGCCGCCCCTCACGAGGAACCGCCCGCCGAACTGCTCGATGGTCGCGGGCACCTGGGCGCTGTAGCTCTTATACGTTTCCGGGTCTTTCACATCGACGTCGGCGATGAGATAGGCGGCCATCACTTGATCCCCGTGGCTTCGAGACCGATGCGCGCAAGGGCTTCGTCTCTGATGGTCGAGTTGCCGCTCATGGCGATGCTGCCGATGACCTTGCCGTTGGCCTTTACCGCCAGCCCCCCTTGAAGGGTGGTCAGCTTCGGGTCGCCCCAATCGTTGAGGGTGCGGCTCGCCGCCTTCACGACCTGGTCGCGGAAGACGACGGTGTCCATGCCGACGCGGGCGGCGGTGTAGGCCTTGGCTCGCGCGCGGCTCAGCATGCGGGCAGGGGCGCCATCCTGCCGGGCGCAGAGCACCTCGACGCCGTGCTCGTCCGCTATGGCGAGGGCGCCGGGGTTATCGGAGGTGGTGAGGGCGGCGATAATCGCATCCTTGGCCTTCTGCGCTTCTTCCAGGCCTAGGCTCTGAATCTCAAACATGGCTAGAACTCCCTTAGCAACCGGCCGAAGCCGGGAATCTTGTCTTCGACGCCCGCCAGCCGCAGGGACCGCCAGGCCATCGCTTGCATACTGCTGACCACGGGCACGCCGAGGTCCTCTTCGAGCGCCTCGACGACGGCGACGCTCGGCATGAGGGCGCCGGTTATCCAGAGGCCGTCGGCGCCTGGGGTGGCCTCGAACAGCTCGCGCCCCATGCGGCGCACCACGCCGAGGTCCATGGTCGAGACCTCGTAGGCGCGGAGCTCGCCGCCGGCGACCTCGCCCACGACCGTGCCCGCGTTCGCGACGGTTATACCGGCGTTGCCGACGTAGTCCGCAAGCAGCCCATGCGTCTTGTCGTCGAAGGGGGTGAGCATGGCGACGTTCTTCATGCCGAGACTGTTCATGGCGATGATACAGGAGCCGAGGTCCGTGCCCGCGGGGGTATCGGTGACGTTGCCGATGCGCCGGAGGATCTCGTCCTCGAACTTCCATCCATGGGTTGCGATGATCGGGACGCCAGCCTGCATGATGGACTGGGGCCTGCGGGTCATGATCTCTGCAGTCGCGGCTTCGAGGCGGTCGATGGCCTTGCCGTAGGAGTTCTCCAGGTCGGTCAGGACCACCCCGAGGGAGGTCATGACAATCGTCACGCCCTCGGGCGCGACGAGGTAGAACTCGTAGGAATTGTTCTCGTGGGCGGGGGAGGGGGTGATGAACCCCACGCGCGCCCGCCATCCATACGGCCGGTCCGCGGTTGCGTTCAGCGCCATGCTCGACCTCCGGCGGTCTGCCGAGGGGTAGTCTATCGCCGGTTGGGGCTGGGTGCTATCGGGGGCGGGTTGGGAGAGTGTAACGCGCGTTAGTGTTTGGCCGCTCACTTAAAGAAAACGGGGCAAGAGTTACTGTTCCCGCCGAAAGTGTAAGTAGCGTTACGGTCCCTTTACCCCCGGCGCTTACGGAGCTCGGTCCAGGCGTCTTCGGGGGAGAGGTCGGCGTCCGCCAAGAGCACGAGGGTGTGGTAGAGGAGGTCCGCCACCTCTCCGGGCAGGTTTTGCGTGTCTTTGGTGGCGGCGGCGATGGCGACTTCCGAACCTTCCTCGGCCACCTTCTGGGCGATGCGCGACGTTCCGCTTTGGAAGAGGGACGTGGTGTAGCTGCCCTCGGGCATGTCCTGGCGGCGCTGCTGGATGACCTGAAAGAGCTCGGAGAGGATGCCGGGGCCCGCCTCGGAGCGCTCGTAGACGGGGGCGGAAGGGAGGTCGGTGAAGAAGCAGGAGGGGGCGCCGGTGTGGCAGGCGGGTCCGTCGGCGCGTACCTTGAAGAGCAGCACGTCGCCATCGCAGTCGACCTGGGCGGAGGAAACGTGCAGGAAGGCTCCGGACGTGTCGCCCTTGTGCCAGAGCGCCTGGCGGGAGCGGCTGTAGAAGTGCATCGTGCCCGACTCCAGGGTGCGGGCGATGGAGTCCGGGTTCATGTGGGCGACCATCAGCACCTCGCCGGTAGCCTCGTCCTGGCAGATGGCGGTGACGAGGCCCTGGGCGTCGAGCTTGATCTGCGCGTTCTCTGCGGTCGTCATCGTTTCCTCTCGTGGCGCGAAGCCTTGGCCGTTATGCGAAGAGCCCTGGGATCTCTGACAGCGATCCGACGGTGTAGTCCGGGTCGAGGAGGGCGCCGGTGTCGGGCGGGGGGGTGCGCCCCGGCGTGTTCTGGTCCCGCTGCAGGAGCACTGTCGTCATGCCCGCGAGCTTGGCGCCGTGCGCGTCGTCATAGGGCGCGTCCCCGACATACAGGACGGACTCAGGGGCGACGCCGGCCTGTTCGGTGAAGCGGGCGAATATGCGCGGGTCGGGCTTATAGGCGCGCAGGCTCTCTGAGGACTCCACATGGCTGAAGCGCCACCCGTTGTGGGCGATCGAGCCGTGCAGGAAACGGTCGTCGGCGTTGGAGAGCACGGCGAGCTCGCGCAGCCGGCCAAGGGCGTCGACCGCCGCGTGGGCGTCGGGGAAGGCGCTCTTGGCGCTGAGGGCGGTCACGGAGTGGTCCGCCGCCGCATCCGCGTCGCCGGACAAGCCCATCGCGGCGAACGTTCCGGCGAAGGCGTCGCGCCACGCTTCCCAGTAGTTCTTGAACGGCGGGCTGGCGTCGAGATCGGCCATGTTCGTGCGCGTCTTGCGGAATTCAACCTCGCGGGTGGAGTAGGCAGCCCAGAACTCGCCGGGGTCCACGGGGAGGCGCTGCCGCTCCGCGATCTCGCGAAGCGTCCGCTGCCAGTCGGCTGTCTCGTTTCGCACGAGCGTTCCGAACATGTCGAAGGCGATGAGCGTGATGTGGTCGAGCCTGCCCATCAGTCGTGGGCCTCGCGCGCCGGAATGCCGCGGGCGATGAGCGCGCGCTTGGCGTCGGCGATGGAGAACTCCCCGTAGTGGAAGATGGACGCCGCCAACGCCGCGTCCGCGCCGCCGCTCGTCACGGCTTCGGCCAAGTGGACCATATTGCCGGCGCCGCCGCTGGCTATCACCGGGATGGGCACGGCGTCGGCCACTGCGCGGGTCAGCTCGAGATCGAAGCCGTCCTTGTGGCCGTCCTGGTCCATGCTGGTGAGGAGCACCTCGCCGGCGCCGAGCTCCGCCGCATGGACGGCCCATTTCAGGGCGTCGATGCCCGTGGGCGTCCGGCCGCCGTGGATGTAGACCTCCCATCGGGAGTCCGGGCCTATCGCTAGTTCGCCCTTGCCGGGATGGTCCTCGGGCAGCAGCGCGGGATCGGGCTCGGGGCTGTTTGCGGATAACCGCCGGGCGTCGATGGCGATGACCATGCACTGGTTGCCGAACGCGAGGGCCGCCTCGGCGAACGCGTCGGGATTGAGCACCGCGGCAGTGTTCATCGACACCTTGTCGGCGCCGGCGTTCAGCAGCTTGCGAACGTCTTCGGCGTTCCGGACGCCTCCGCCGACGGTGAGGGGGATGAACACTTCCTCCGAGACGCGCCGCACGACGTCGATAATCGTGTCGCGCCCGTCGGAGCTTGCGGTGATGTCGAGGAACACGAGCTCGTCGGCGCCCTCGTGGTCGTAGAAGGCGGCAAGCTCGACGGGGTCGCCGGCATCGCGGAGATTGACGAACGAAGCGCCCTTGACGACACGGCCGTTGGTCACGTCGAGGCAGGGGATGATGCGTTTGGTGAGCATGGCCCTAACAGGATACCGGACGGGCGGACGGGAGCGGCGGCTAGGGCTGTCCGAAGATGCCGGAGTACCCTTGCTCGGCAGGGCGGCCCAAGCGCTCGACGGCGAGCGAGCATATCTTCATCCCCGCCTTCATCCGCAGCGTCCACGGACCAAGGTTGTAGATTTCGAGCGTTATCGGGCCGTTGAACCCTGGATCAATCTTAGGAGCGGTGATATGCACTCCTACCCCGAGTCGAGCGAGGCGGGAGCGGCCTTCGACGCGTCCTGCGAGGTCCCATGGGAGACGCAGGAATTCGACAGTTCTCCCAATAACGAACTCGCCGGGCCTGAAATCCCGTCCTCCGGAAATATCGACCTCGTCAGTGAATCCCTGGAGTAGGTCCAGTACATCTAGGTTCTCAGGGTCAACAATAACGCCGCCGATGGGTTGCGGGCGTTGCACTTGAATAGTGGCGCGCAAGCTCAAGTCTATCGAGGCGGGTTGCAAGACTCCGCTATCTAAGTCGATAGGGTCCAGAAACAACTCGCCTGACGAGACGGCCTCTCGTAGTTCCCCGTCGGACAGCAACATAGGGCGCTCGATCAGTCAGCCAGTATCTTGGGAATGTCGTCCTCCGGTATGCGCCAGATGGACGTTCCCAAGCTGGTGGGCGGGAAGGTAATGACAATCTTGTTGCCAATTCTTCCGACTTGCCCCGCGACAACTCCGGTGAAGTCCTCGTTCAAGGCCCATCGAGGCACTGTCGCCATGAAACTAGCCCCGGCAACCTCCACGAGCAGGTCCGCCTCTACCCCAAGAGGCCATATCTTCACGCACTCAGGATCCAGCTTGATCATGACTTTTACGGACGGGTAGAACTTCTCGAACTTGCGGTCGACCACGCTGGCGTCTGCCATGCCTGCCCTCCTTGCCTCTGGGATGCGCACTCTACGCCGCGGCCTCGGGTAGTCGGTTACTGTCGCGCCGTGGCCAGGCTGCATTGGCTTCTGTCAGGCAGTCCAGCCAACGTGCCCATACAACCCTGCGGGCTGCTCCTTGCTCTTGAAGACCGCGTACTCCGCTTTCGAGGCCCCGATCGTCGTGTCCGCGCCGTGGCCGGGAAGCACGATTGCTCCGTCCGGCAGCACCAGGAGACGTTCCTCGATGCTGGCGACGATCTGGCGGAGGTCGTCGGGCGTGTTGGTGCGGCCGGGGCCGCCGGGGAAGAGCGTGTCGCCGGAGACGAGCGCGCCGTCGACGTGGAGGCAGAGCGCGCCCGGCGTATGGCCGGGGGTGTGCAGCACGCGGATGCGCGTCTGGCCGACGTTCAGCTCGTCGTCGTGGGCGAGCAGAGCGTCGGGCTTGCCCGGCAGCCTGTGGGCGTCGCTCTCGTGGACGGCGACGGGCAGGTCGGTCAGGCGCTTCAGGTCTGCGTACCCGGCGACGTGGTCGGGATGGGTGTGCGTGACGATGACGCCTTTCACCTGGAAGTCGTCCGCCTCGTCCAGCAGCCGTTGGATGTCGGCGGGCGCGTCGACGAGGTACGCCTCCTTGGTCGAGGGGTCGGCGATGACGTAGCCGTTGTTGTCGTAGGGGCCCATGCCTGCGACCTTGAAGACGACGAGGCGCCGGGCGTCGTAGACCAATGTCATGGGATGCTTCCTCCGATGGAGTTCTGCGCCTAGGATAGCGGCGGAGGCATGGTGATGTCCGATTCGCTCAAGGATGCCGTGCGGGAGTTCGCGCTGGGCCTGCCCGGCGCGTGGGAAGACCACCCGTGGGGCGAGAGCGCGGTGAAGGTTGGCAAGAAAGTGTTCGTGTTCCTCGGCGTGCCCAGCAGCGGCTTCGGAATGGGCGTGAAGCTCCCCGATTCAGGCGGCGCGCTCCTCACGATGCCCTTCGCCCAGCCCGCCGGGTACGGACTCGGCAGGAGCGGGTGGGTCGAGATGCGGTTCGATGAAGGCGAGGAGCCCCCGCTCGACCTCCTCGTCGAATGCGTCGAGGAGAGCTACCGCGCCATCGCGCCCAAGACGCGCATCACGGAGTTGGATGCGCGGCGGTGACGTAGGACGTGACCCCTTGCATAACCTCAGGTCCTCTCGCCCGTCTGCGGGAGAGAGTTAGAGAGAGGGTCCGCGCGTTTGCCTGCCAACCAAGTCCCACTCCCCCTCTAACCGCCACAAACGCCCCCTCCGCGTCCCCGGACGAAGGCGGAAGGCTGATAGAATCGCGCCATCTCCTAGGCGCGAGGCCAGTTTGCTGCCCATCAGCCTGACGCTGCGGAATTTCCTGTCCTACCGCGACGCCGCGCCCACCCTTTGGCTCGAAGATGTCCACGTCGCTTGCCTGTGCGGCCCCAACGGGAACGGCAAGTCGGCGTTGCTGGACGCGGTCACGTGGGCGCTCTGGGGCCGGGCGCGCGGCCATCGTCAGGACCAGCTCATCCATCACGGCCAGGACGAGATGTTCGTCGAGCTTACGTTCGACGTGGGCGGCGAGCGCTACCGCGTGTCGCGGCGCTACTCCAAGGCGCGGCGCACGCCCCAAAGCTCGCTGGAGCTCGCCGTCCGCACAGGGCCGCACGACTTCCAGCCCATCACCGGCGACAAGATCACCGAGACCCAGGCCTACCTGAACCGCCTCATCAACATGGACTACGAGACGTTCGTGAACAGCGCGTTCCTCGTCCAGGGGCGCGCCGACCTGTTCACCATGGCGACCCCCTCGCAGCGGAAGGAAGTCCTCTCCAAGGTCCTCGGCCTCGGCCTATACGACCGTCTGGAAGAGCGGGCCAAGCTGCACGGGCGCGAGGTGCAAGGGAAGCTGTCCGCCGGCGCGGTCGTGCTGGACAGACTCCGGGAGCGCGCGGGCCAGGCGGACGAGACCAAAGCATCGTTGGAGGAGGTGGAGCGCAGCCTGATTGCGGCCAACGCGGCCGTCGCAGGGCTCGCCGAACGCCTCGAACGGCTGCGCGAGCGCGTCGCCCAGCTCGAACGCCGCAAGGCCGAGGGCGTCGAACTCGAACAGCGGAAGCAGCGCGCCGTCTCCCAGCAGGCGCAGGCCGACTCCGAGGTGGACGGCCTCGAACGCCGTGTCGCCGTATGGCGGCGGACAGTCGAGCGAACGGACGAGATAGAGGCCGGGTTCGCTGCTCTCCAACAGTCCCGCGAGCGCCAGCGCGCCCTGACCGCTGACGCCCAGGCGATGGTCGCGTTGCAGAACGAGCTTGCGCCGCTGGAGAGGGCCGTCGCCGAGGCACGGGCCGCCCTCGAACGCGACGCCGCCTCGCAGCGCAACCACATCGAGAGCGAGCTGTCCCCGAGAGCCGAGTCGATGCCCTCCATCGACCGCCGCCTCGCGGAGATTACGGAGCGGGTGGCCTCTCTGGAGGCGCGGGCCGCGGAAGCCGCTCAGGCGACCGCCGATCACCAGCGTTTGACCTTCGAGGCGCAGGGTCTGCGGGAGGAGAACGAGCGGCTCGCGCAGCTTGGCAAGGACACCAAGGCCAAGCTGGACCTGCTGAACGACCACGGCCACCCGGGCGGCGCCAAATGTCCGCTTTGCGACAGCGAGCTGGGACCCGACGGCGTCGAGCGTATCCGGACCAGCTACGAAAGCGACATCGACGAGCAGCGCAGGCGGTACGCCGACCAGAAGGGGCGCGCCGAGGAGCTGGATAAACGCGCCAAGGAGGCAGGCGTTCTCGCGCAGACTGCCCAACACGAGGTCGAACAAGAGCGGACTCTGCTCGACGGGGAGCGGACGCGTCTCGTCGTGCAGCGCGAGGAGGCCGAGCGCGCCGCAGGCCAGCTCGGTAACGCCACGGCTGTGCTGCGCGATATGGAGACGGCGCTCGCCAAGAGCGCCTACGCCGTCGATGAGCAGGCCGCGGCCCATCGCCTCCGCTCCCAGATCGAAGCTCTCGCCTACGACGCCCGCGCCGTCGACGACGTCGACCGCCAGGTCTGCGACCTCACCCGCTGGGAGGACGAGCGCCAAGCCCTCACGTCCGCGCAGGCCAGACTCGACGACGACCAAGCCGCCTTGGAGGGCGCCCGCGTCCGCGTCGCCGAAGCGGGCGAGGAAGTACAGCGAGTCGAGAACGCCATCGCGGCCCTCGCCATCGAGTTGGTCGAGCTGCCGTCCTACATCTCCCAACGTGACGAGGTTGCGCGGGAGTGGGCGGCCGCGGGCGGCGAGCGCGACGCGCTCCAGACCCGCAAAGGCGCCCTGCTGGACCGGATGGAGGAGATTCGGAAGGCCGCCGCCGAGCTGTCGATTATCGAAAGGGAGCGGAAGTCGCTTACCGAGGAGGCGGCCGCCTACTCCGAGCTCGCCCTCGCGTTCGGCAAGGGCGGCGTCCAGGCGCTCCTGATCGAGGCTGCGATTCCCAGGCTGGAGGACGAGGCCAACGACCTGCTGGGGCGCATGACCGACGGCAGGATGTCGCTCAAGCTCGAAACGCAGCGGGCGCGCAGGACGGGCGGCAAAGACGCCGACGCCATCGAGACGTTGGAGATCGTGATCGCCGACGAGCTGGGCACGCGCGCCTATGAGATGTTCAGCGGCGGGGAGCGCTTCCGCGTGGACTTCGCCATACGCATCGCACTCAGCAAGCTTCTTGCCTGGCGAGCCGGGGCGCCGCTGCCCACGCTTTTCATCGACGAGGGTTTCGGCACGCAAGACGCCGAGGGCCGCGACCGCGTGCTCGACGTGATAAAGGCGATCGAGGACCGCTTCGAGCGCATCCTCGTCATCACCCACATGGACGAGATCAAAGAAGCGTTCCCCGTCCGCATCGAAGTCTCGCGCGGCCCGGACGGCTCGACGTTCGCGCTTTCGTAGACATCGCCCGCCTGTGAGGCAGCTCCTCCCCCAGTCCACAAGAGGCGGGAGACCATCGTGGCTGACAGGCCCATGTAACTGTTCAGAGTTGATGAGGCGAATGCCTGCGGGAGAGAGCCCCCACCCAGCCTGTCCTCTCGCCTGTCTGCGGAGAGTGTCTGGTCCTCTCGCCCGTCTGCGGGAGAGAGCTAGAGAGAGGGTCTGCGCGTCTGCCCGCCGATCAACCTCACGAACTCTGAACAGTTACAGGCCCGTCTTTGACACTGATGGCGTAGAAGCCTAGTCTGATAGCTAGTCAGAAACAACTGGAGCGGATCATGAGCAGGAAATGGCCGGTTCAGGATGCCAAGTCAAGGTTCAGCGAGCTCCTTGATACCACTATCGCCGAAGGGCCGCAGATTGTGACCAAGCGCGGGGTTGAGGCCGCCGTGCTCCTTCCCATCGAGCAGTGGCGGAGGCTGGAGCGGATGACCAGGCCCGGCCTGAAGGAGCTGCTCCTCGCACCTGAGGCGCGGACCGAGGAGCTTACGGCGCCTCGCCGACAGCATCGCCGCCGATTACCTTCAGCCGTGGAGTAGCCCCATGTATCTCCTCGACACCAACGTGGTTTCGGAGCTGCGTCGTCCCCGTCCACACGCCGCCGTTCTGGACTGGGTCGCTGGCGTGCCGGCGGAGCAGCTCTTCGTGTCTGCCGTTACGGTTGGAGAGATACAGGCGGGGATCGAGATCACCCGTGAGCAGGATGCGGCCAAGGCGGAGGAGTTGGAGGCTTGGCTGGACAAGGTCTTGGCTTCATTTGGCGTGTTGCCGATGGACGCTCCCGCGTTCAGGGAGTGGGCGCGGCTCATGCACAGGCGGTCTGACACGATAAGCGAAGATGCCATGATTGCGGCGACGGCCATCGTTAATAGGCTGACAGTGGCTACCCGGAACGTGAGCGACTTTCTCCAGCTCGGAGTTGACTTGCAGAATCCCTTTGACGGGTAGTAGTCCTCACCATGAATGGCAAAAAAGTGCTAATACAGATGCCGGCCAAGAGCAGCATCTTTGCGTGGATGTCTCGGGTCAGCCCAACCCCCTAAGACGTAACCATGACATTTACCGGTTGCGCGTATGACATCACCCCTCTACCATGGCTCCTGTGACCCTTGCCCAACAGGGGAGTCGCATGTGCGCAATCCTGGAGGGGATGGCCCCGCTCCGGCATCCCGCCCCAAGCCCTCTTCCGTGCTCTATAACTCGCCCGCCGCCCATAGAGAAAAGGAATGACCAAATCATGTTTTTACATTTCTGTCGGCGCCTTGATCGCGGGAAGCAGGCCGTGGCCTGCTAAACAGCCCCGACCAAGAAACAGAAAGTACCCCTCCGGCGACACAACTCCTAACCCCTTTACGAGTAATAATCCCCATCAAGAAGCTGTTTTGCTACCGGTCTCACGCGGCCCGGACGGTTCGACGTTCGCGCTTTCGTGAGGGCGGCTTCTCGAGCCGTGAAACATCGCCGCAAGGGCCGGGAAACTAGTCAGTGACGTTCCTAAACTTCTGGGTCATCTCCGTCTTTGCAGCCTACTTTGCCGTCCTCATCGGCATTGCGGTGGTGCGGTCGCGGCAGATGCGGGAGATGCAAGACTACGTGCTGGGCAGCCGTCGGCTGAGCGCTGGGACGTCGGCCCTGAGCGCGGGCTCCTCGGCGGTGAGCAGCGGCTCCATGCTGGTGGTGCCGGCGCTGGCGTTCGTTGACGGCGGGGCGACTCTATGGCTGGCGGGGAGCATCTTCGTAGGGGCGGTGCTTTCCTGGATCATCCTGGCGAGGCGGCTCCGGCGCTACACCTTCGCCGCCGACAACTCGCTGACCATCCCTGAGTTCCTGGAGAGGCGGTTCGACGACCGGACGGGGACGCTGCGGTCGCTGATGGCGGTGGTCACGTTGTTCTTCGTCATCATCTACATCTCATCCAGCCTGGTGGGAGGGTCAAAGCTGCTCCAAGAGACCTTCGGGCTGGCGCCCAACGCCGGAATAGTGGTGACGCTGATCGCGGTTGCGTCGTACACGCTGGTGGGCGGATTCCTGGCGGTGTCGCGGACCGACGTGTTCCAGTCGCTGCTGATGCTGGCTTCCTTCGCCATCATCCCAGCCGTGCTGCTGCAGGTGACGGAGAACCCTCTGACGGGGATGCTGGATGGAGGGTCGGATTTCCTCAATCCGTCCAACGATGCGCAGGGCAATGCGCTGTCCTGGGTCTACGTGGCGTCGCTGCCGGGCTGGGCGATCGCGGCGTGGGGGTCTCTGCGGGTGTTGCAGCGCTACATGGCGATAGAGGACGAGGAGAAGATTCCGGCCAGCCGGAACATCGGCGTCGCCTGGCTATTCCTGATTACCGTGTTCGGGCTGGTCATCGGGTGGGCGGCTCGTCCGGCGCTGGAGCAGGCGGGGTCGCTGGCGGCGGCCGTGGCGGACCCGGAGAAGGTGTACTTCGTGGTTACGGAGGCGTTCTTCCATCCGCTGGCGGCGGGAGTGTTGCTGTGCGGGGTAGTTGCCGCGGTGATGAGCACGGCGGACTCCCAGCTGCTGCTGGGATCGGCGGTGGCCACCGGCGACCTGCCGCTGCTGCGAAGGTTCACCTACTCCATCCAGACCCGGTCGCGCATCTGGTTGGGACGCTTGCTGCTGGTGGTGATCGGGTTGGTGGCCATGGCGATCGCCATGTACAAACCCGATTCGATCCTGGAGCTGGTGGCGTACGCCTTCGGCGGGATGGGGGCGGCCTTCGGCCCGTGCATCATCCTGGCGTTGTACTGGCGGCGGTTTAACTACTGGGGAGCGGTGTCGGGGATAGTCGCCGGGACGGTGGTGTCGTCAATCTGGGGGTTCGCGTCAGGAGGGCCGGGCGGCGTCTGGGACATCATGGTGTGCACTCCCGGTTTTGCGGCCGGCATGGCGGCGTCCGTGGCGGCGACGCTCTTGACGCTCCGTCCGTCGCCGGAGGTGGCGGCGCTGTTCGACGAAGTCAACCCGCGCAAGCGAGCAGGGACGGCGGAGGCGGGAGCTTAGGGGCTGCGAGCGGCGGCCCTACCCTCCCGCTCTCGTCCGTTACGGGGGGAGGGCTCGGAAAAGGCATCTGTGATGAGGCTGGACGCTTGCGGTGGACGGCGGCGCCTGCGATGGTCGCTCCGCGTCTAGAAGGCGCACCAGAGGAGGTCTGTTATGACGTTGCATCAGGCGGAGGAGAGCAAGGAGCGGGGGCGAGCAGTCCGCAAGGCCATAAGCGGCTCTGAGGGGTCGCGGAGCACCGGCAACGCCGCCGGCCTCGACATGGTTCCCGGCCTCGAAGATTTCGTGATCGGCTACAACTTCGGCGAGATATGGTCGCGAGAGCTTCTGGACCTACGGACGCGCTGCATGATCGTCCTCGGCATGCTGACCGCGATGGGCTGCACGCCCCAGATCACCGCCTACACGCGCTATGCCCTCCACCTCGGCATCACGCCCGAGGAGATCGCCGAGGTCCTGCTGCAAGCGGTTCCCTACGCCGGCCTCCCCGCCGCCTTCAATGGGATGCAGGCCGCCAGCGACGTGTTCAAAGAGCAGGGCGTGACCCTCAACATGCAGGCCTAGGACGATGACCTCGCGGCCAAGCTGGTCCGACGAGCGCATGGTGCAGCGGATGTCCTCGCGCTTCGCGGAGCGGTATCCGCAGCCGTATTGGGACCTGTTCGAGTCTGCTGTGCAACCGCGCATCGGGAGCGCGCCGAGCATCGCTGACCTGGGGTGCGGGCCCGGCCTCCTCCTGCAAGAGCTCGCCCGCCGCATCCCCTGCGCTACCCTGACAGGGGTCGATGCGTCAGACGAGATGCTCGCGAGCGCGGGCGCGCTCGACTACGCCGAGGCGCGCCCCGCCTTCCTCCGGCACGACCTCAACGAGGCGCCCTATCCGCTCGACGATGGGACAGTCGACCTCTGCTCGTCGGCCAACGTCGTCTGCTTCCTCGGCAACCCCCTCGCGGTGCTTGGCGAGCTCAGGCGGGTCCTCGCGCCCGGCGGCGTCTATCTGCTGTACGACTGGAAGCGGCAGGCGCTGGCGGACTACGTCCGGGAGCGGGGCGAAGATCCGGCGCAGCTGATGGGCCTGCAGGCCTACCACAATCGCTTCACCACCGACGATTGGCGATGGCTCCTCAACGAGGGCGGGTTCGACGTCATCGCTGAGGCCAACCCGCGCATCACCCACGTCGCCCTCGCCTGCGCGCCGAGATGACTCAGCGAAACGAGCGGGCCCTTCGCCGTCAGCTCGAACGGTACGAGCTGCGGTTCAACCCGGCCTTCTGGCGGTTCTGGGACGAGCGCATCGCCCCTACGCTCCCCGCAGATCCGGTCATCGTGGATGTGGGGCCTGGTCCAGGCCTCTTCCTCCGCGACCTCTCCGCCCGTGTGCCTACGGCGACCCTCCATGGAGTCGACTCCAACGAGGCGATGATCGAAAACGCTCGCTCTCTGGACTACGCGGGCCCCGTCCCGACGCTACGTTTGCTCGACGTCGAGACTTCCCCTCTCCCGTTCGAGGACGACTCGGTTGACCTGCTCACGATGACCGCCGTCCTGCACGCCTTCAACGACCCCTTCACGTTCCTCACGGAGCAGGCGGCGCGGGTGGTCAAGCCGGACGGCCGCTTCATGCTGTTCGACTGGTTCCGCCAGCCGATGAAGGAGTACATCGCCAAGCGTCTCGTCGAACCCGGCGAACCGGAGGAGACGCGGTACGAGCGGGCGCTGGAGCAGTTCCGAGTCCACAACAAGTACACCCTCGCCGATTGGGAATGGGTGCTCAGCGAGGCGGGGATGACCATCGAGGCGGAAACGTCGGCCCCGCACCCGTTCGCGAAAGTATGGCTGCTGAGGGTTGGATAGGGCGGACGGAGTACGCGATTCCCGGTCACATGCCGCGTTTGAACAGGACGAAGCGCTCGTCGAGACCGAAATCGGTGGAATCCCAAAAGGCCATGGCCCAAGGGTGGTCTTTCTCGACCAGAGCGCCAACGACGCTCACTCCGTTCCTATCGAAACGCTCCTCCACTGCCGTCAGGAGCGCTTGGCCGATTCCTCTGCGCCGGTAGGAGGCTTCGACGGCGAGCCTCGATATCGCGCCGCGCCAACCGTCGAAACCACCCATGATGGTCCCGACCACTCGCCCGTCCACTTCGGCAACGAGGAACTCGAGCTGGGGCTGGGCAATCGCGCGTTGCACGTCCTGGACATTATCCGTCGGCGTGCGGCCCGCGCCGGAAGTCTCCCAGATCGACAGCACCTGCTCGATGTCGCCACACGGCAGTCGCGGATGCTGACTTCCCTACGTTCAGCCTCCACTGTACAGGCCACACAATCGGTCGGCGGCTTCCCTAAGCCTTGTCAGACTCCTATCGAGGCTAGGCGAGGCTGTCCTCGCGGCGGCAGGGTTCCATGCTCCAAGAACGAACTTCTCCATCTCGGCGTTGTAGTCTGGCCCCACAACAGCGGATGACCCGGGACGTGGAACGAGTGCAGCCTTGATTCGGGTGCTACGGGAGCGCCTTGCGATGGCGACAAGCGAGTGCTTTGGGTCAGCCTCTTGCTCCGGCAGCTGAGGGATTCGGTTCAGCGGCGTGTGCAAGAGGTCCGCGACTCCTTGTCGGTCCGCCAGTATCCAACTCTCTAACTCCCGTACTACAACGCGGAACACCATGTCAGGATGGCGGTGGGGAGTCCACGTACTCACCACGCTTGGGGGACAGGGTAATTGAGTGTCCATGAAGTCGACCAGCGCCAGATGAGGCGAGAAAGAACACGCCTTGTTTAGCGCCGCTATGTTGTCGCGCACCGACCTCCACCCACTTCTCCCGTACACGAGACCTTTGCATAATGCTAGGGAGTTGGTCACCATCAAAACGGACAGCAGATGGAGCCGGGAGGTTTGCCATGCACCACAGCGCCAGTGAACAGTCCTTCGCCGATGTGCTCCTACCGGAGCGGGTCGGACGAAACGAGAAGCTCGAACGGATCAACGCTCTGGTCGATTGGACCAAGCTCACGCCCTTGGTGAGCGGCATCTACGCCTCTCCCCTCGGCCGCCCCAGCTATCCGCCCTTGGTCATGGTCAAAGTCCTGATGCTCCAGCAGTGGTACGACGCCTCGGACCCCGGCATCGAGGAGGCCCTGTGGGACCGGGTCTCCTTCAAGCGGTTCGTGGGGCTCAGCCTGGAGGACCCCGTGCCCGACCACACGACGATCAGCCGCTTCCGGAAGGAGGTGACGGAACGGGGGCTGGCGCCCGGGCTGTTCGAGGAGCTGGCCCGCCAGTTGGAGGGCCGGGGGCTGTTGGTGAAGAAGGGGACGCTCATGGACGCGACGATCGTGGAGACGCAGGCGAAGCGTCCGACGCTGAGGGAAGGGCCGGGAGGGAGCAAGACCGACCCCGACGCGCGGTTCACGCGCAAGAGGGGCAGAACACACTTCGGGTACAAGGCGCACATCGGGGTGGACGCGGGTTCCGGGCTGATACGGAAGGCGTTGCTGACGCCGGCGAATGTGAACGACACGGAGGTGGCGGACGCGTTGGTGAGCGGGGACGAGGAAGCGGTGTATGCGGACAAAGCGTACGGGTCGAAGCAGAGGAGCGAGTGGCTGAAGTCGATGAAGATCAAGGACCGGATCATGCGGCGGGCGAACAAGCACCACCCCGTGCTTCCGCCCTGGGAGCAGCGGCGGAACGGGCTGATATCGCGGCTGCGCGCGCCGGTGGAGCGGGTGTTCGGGACGCTGAAGCGGTCGTACGGCTACGGCCGGGTGCGGTACATGGGGCAAGGGAGGAACGCGACGGAGTTGCTGTTCAAGTGCATGGCGTACAACCTGCGGAGGGCGGACCGGCTCGTGCTCGCCGCCGTCTAAGCGCTGGGGGCGGAGTGCGCCTGGCGGCGGCGGAGGCGCCCGGAAAGCCCTGAGAACCAGGGGCAACGGGGGAGGAACGACCCGCCACCGGCCGCCATCAGACCCCTCACCCGCCTGTCGAACCCCCCATTCCAACCGAACGGCAGCTCAGGAAACATTACGCAAAGGTCTCGTACACGCCCGAAACCGTGAACCCGCACTCGGCGGCCAAGCGTCGGCCCATCGCCTCGTCCAAGCGGCCTTCCACCAACAAGCGAAGCGGGATGGGACTCTCCGTCATGCAAAGACGAACTGGCCAGATGAAAGCGGCTCTGTTTTCGGAAGAAGCACCTCCGCCACCGTCATGCCTTCTTCGAGTAGGACACGGTCGGCTTTCTCAAGCGGGCTCAGCACTGTCTCTTCCTTGACCGATGTCAACACAAGCACCTCGTCGGACGCAATGCCCTTGTCGTCCAGCATCTCGCGTGAGTACGTTGAGATGAAGACCTGGCGACGCACTTTGCGCACCCTCGCCGCGGCGCTGAACATCGCGGGCAGCCTGCGCACGATTTCGGGGTGCAGCGATAGTTCCGGCTCTTCGAGCAGCAGGGGCCCGGAACCCTCGAACGCCGACCACAGCAGCCCAAGCAGACGCAGCGTGCCGTCTGAGAAATGTGCCTCGTTCTGCTTGGCGGCCTTCGGCCGCCAATTCTCAAAGCTCCCCACCAGATGAGGAACGCCTTGGTTATCCATGTCCGCTTCCAGGCTCTCAAGCTGCGGGATTGCAGCACGGAGCGCCTTGGTGATGTTCTTCAGCCGGGCGTCTCTTATCTTTCTTGGCGTGTTCCACACCCTAAGCAGGAAATCGCGCCCGAACGGGTCGTTGGTCACGGCGTGCGCCGAGAACCCGCGAGGGTCGCGCACCACCTGCGGGATGAGATGTTGATACGAGACCGATTGAAAAAAATCGGCAATGGGCCGGAAGTTTTTGTTCTCGGATACCTGTGCCAAAGCCGTCTGCGTAAGGCGGTCTCTATCTTTCTTGTCGTCATCGTTGGGGCGTTCGAGTACAACCGTTTGATCCGCGTCTGTCACGATCTCCGATTTGACTATCGGATGTCTATTGTTGTCCTGCCCTATCGCCAGTTTGTATTCCCACTGCAGTCCGCCGTTATCTTCGGAGACTGCAACTGTGAACCCAATATCGGAATACTGGCGCGCATAAAGACACCGCACGAGAGAGACTCCGCCGCGGCTGGCAATCGCCGTGTTCAGCCCTCCTCCAGGGGAGGCGACATCGCGAAGGAAACGAATCGCGTCAAACAGGTTCGACTTGCCGACTGCGTTGGGCCCCAGCACGAAGACACGAGGTCTGAGACTTGCCTCGATTTCCCTGAAGTTGCGCCAGTTCCGTAGGTGTATCTTGCTGATGTACATGTCGCACGAGCCGGTGTGACGGATCGGATCCTATTGTACCCTGCTGATTGTAAGCGGGTGCCTACCCCCCAATCTTCGAGCGGACGATGAGCAGGACGGCCAGGGCCTCGGCGCCGAGGAGGAAGGTGTACCAGAGCTGGTCCGCGCCAACGGCGAGTATGAAGCCGGCGACGCCCGGGCCATGCGCCAGGGCGAGCAGGGTCTGGGCGAGGCGAGCGTCCGCGCGGCCTCGGGCAAGCGCGACCCGATAGGTGACGAACGCCCAGACGGGCGCCGCGACGCCGACGGCCACAGCCGCGACCGCGGACGCCGCCGTGCTGAAATAAACCTCACCATCCACGATGGCCAAGTAGCCCCAAGCAACAGCGATGTAGATGAAGGGCGCCGGGAGCATTCCCCGCACGAGCAGATTGAACTTGCGCTGTTCGATGGGGTCCAGCACTCGATTATCCCTTGACTACGATGCTGACCAGGTAGCGCCCGGGGACGAAGATCACCTTATCGACGCTCTTGCCGTCGGTGTAGGCGCGCACCTTGTCGGACGCCATAGCCGTTCCCTTGGCGTCCTCTTCGGCGATGTTTGCAGGCACGCCGATGCGGTCGCGCACCTTGCCGTTCACCTGCACGACGAGAGTGGCCTCGTCCACGGCGGCTAGCACTTCGTCCCATTCGGGCATCGACTGCTGGTGGATGCTGTAGGCGTGGCCGGTGCGCTCCCAAAGCTCCTCGCCGAGGTGAGGGGCCATCGGAGCAATGAGCAGGAGTAGGTCGGCGACTGCCTCGCGCCAGACGCCTTGCGACACGCTCCCGGCCTCGTGGGCGGGGGCCATCTCGTTGGTCAGCTCCATCATCGCGGCGAGGGCCGTGTTGTACTTGAAGCGTTCGTAGTCCTCGACAACGCTCCTGATGGTCTGATGAGTCTTGCGGAGGACGTCCCGGTCCGCGGGGCTTTCCGCCATGGGCAGCTCCTCGGCGGGCTTGGAGCACAAGTCCCACAGTCGGTTTACCCAGCGAGCGACGCCGTTGATGCCCGAGTCGCTCCAGTCGCCGCCGCCCTCCCACGGGCCCATGAACATCAGATAGAGGCGGACGACATCGGCGCCAAGCGTGTGGACGTATTCGTCGGGGGCGATGACGTTGCCCCGGCTCTTGCTCATCTTCATGTGGTCGGAGAGCACCGTGCCCTGGTTGAAGAGCCGCAGGAAGGGCTCGCCGAAATTGATGAGCCCGAGATCCCGGACGATCTTGGTGAAGAAACGGGCGTAGAGCAGGTGCATGACTGCGTGCTCGGCGCCGCCCGTGTACTGGTCGACCGGGTTCCAGTCCCCGACCTTCGAGGGGTCGAACGGCCCGTCGCCGTACCGGGGGCTTATGTAGCGCAGGAAATACCACGACGAGTCCACGAAAGTGTCCATGGTGTCCGTCTCGCGCGTCGCGTCCCCGCCGCACCGCGGGCACGTCGTGTGCAAGAAGCCTTCGTGGAAACGGAGCGGAGACTCGCCGGTGGGCTTGAACTCGGCGTCCTCCGGCAGCACCACGGGGAGCTGATCGTCGGGCGTGGGCTGCGCTCCGCAGTCGTCGCAGTAGATGATGGGTATGGGCGTGCCCCAGTAGCGCTGACGGCTGATGAGCCAGTCGCGCATCCGGTAGCCAACCGTCCGGCTCCCCCAGCCTTGCTGCTCGACGTGGTCGGCGATGGCCTCGTAGCCCTCGGCGTTGGGCAAGCCGTCGAACTGGGCGGAATTGACCTGGGCGCCGTTTTTCTCCACCCACGCCTCGCTGAGATCGGCGCCGTCCCAGCCCGGAGGCGCGACGACGACCCGTATCTCGAGGCCGAACTTCTTGGCGAACTCGAAATCGCGGGAGTCGTGGGCCGGTACGCCCATGACCGCGCCCGTCCCATAGGTGAGGAGCACGTAGTCGCCGACCCATATCGGCACACGGTCGCCGTTCAGCGGGTTGACCGCGTACGCGCCCGTGAAGACGCCGGTCTTCTCGCGCTCGACGGAGAGGCGGTCGATTTCGGACGCCTCTCTCGCCCGGTCTACGTACTCGCGGACTGCGCCACGCTGCTCGGGAGTCGTTAGCTGCTCCACGAGCGGATGCTCGGGGGCGAGGACGACGAACGTCACGCCGTAGATGGTGTCGATGCGCGTGGTGAAGGTCCGTATCTCCCGTTCGTCGAGGCCGTGCTCCGAGATATCGAACGAAATATCGACGCCCTCGCTGCGGCCGATCCAGTTCGTCTGCATCGTCTTGATGCGCTCCGGCCAGTCAACGACGGCGGAGAAGTCCAGGAGCTCGTCAGCGTAGTCGGTGATCTTGAAGAACCACTGGTCCATCTCGCGGCGGATGACGATGTCGCCCGTGCGCTCGCACTTGCCGTCGACGACCTGCTCGTTGGCGAGCACGGTCTGGCAGGTGGGACACCAGTTCACGGGGGCCGCCGCGCGGTAGGCGAGGCCGCGCTCGTACATGCGGAGGAAGAACCATTGGTTCCACTTGTAGTACTCGGGCAGGCAGGTGATGACCTCCCGCTCCCAGTCGTAGGTTGCGCCCATGGAACGGAGCTGTCCGCGCATGCGCTCGATGTTGTCCATCGTCCAGCGGACGGGGTGGATGCCGCGACTGATGGCGGCGTTCTCGGCGGGCAGCCCGAAGGCGTCGAACCCCATGGGGTGGAGCACGTTGTAGCCGCGCATCCGCATGAAGCGGGCGTGGGCGTCCGATGGGGCCATGGCGTACCAGTGGCCGATGTGGAGGTCGCCGGAGGGGTAGGGGTACATGGTGAGGGCGTACCACCGGGGGCGTGGGTCGTCGTCGTCAACTCGGTAGAGGTCGTCGTCGGCCCATCGCTGCTGCCACTTGCGATCGATCTCGCTGGGGTCGTAGCGGAGGGGCGAGGTGTAGGTGCGTGTGGTCATGCGGGCGGCTTCCTGCCAAGGGGTAGGACGTAGTTTAACGGATGGAGGCGAGGCGTGGGGGCGGCTTTTTCCTACCCTCCTCCGCAGAGAGGAGAGAGAAGCTTAGCGGGAGCGAAGATCATGCGGGTCAGCGAAGGGCGGGAAGGACCTCTTGGGCGGCTAGGCGGATGGCGCTTTCGACGGTCTCTCTGGGAGTGCCCGGCCAGCCGAAGCGGAGGGAGGCGTGGCTGACGCCGATGTCCTTGAACTGTTGGAGGTCCGAGATCACGTCGTCGGGGCCGCCGACGATGAACCGGCCTTCGGCGAGCTCCTCGAACGGCGCGGCGAAGTCCTCCTCGCCGGGGAGCGCCTTGTCCTGGCCCCAGCTCGCGTAGGTCTTGTACTTCGCTTCGAGGAAGGGGCGCGCAGTCGCAATCGCCTCTTCCTTGGTCGGCGCGACGAAGGTCTCGCGGGACATGGGCATGACGGTAGCGGGCGGATGGCCGTGTTCGGCGCGCATCGTCTTGTAGAGCTCGACTTGCCTCGCAAGGGTCGAGAAAGGGGCGTGGGGGTTGAGGTACCAGGTGTCGCCCATGCGCGCGATGCGTCGCACCATGCCGTCGCCGTTGGCCGCTATCCACACGCGGGGGTGCGGCTGCTGGATGGGCCGGACGCCCAGATGAGCGCCAGTCACTTTCGTGAAGCGTCCCTCGAAGGTGACCTCCTCGCCGGACCAGAGCTGCTTGGCCAAGGCGAGATGCTCGAACATGCGGGCGATACGGTCCTCGTGGGTTACGCCGAAGGCCTCGTACTCCTCGTCGCGGTAGCCGAGGGCTGCGTTGATGATGACGCGGCCGTTCGTAAGCACGTCGAGGGTGGCGATGTCCTCGGCCATCTGCACCGGGTTCTGGAGGGGGACGAGGACGGTGGAGAGCATGTCCATGTCGCCGGTCTCAGCGCTGATCCTGGCGAGGGACATGAGCGGCTGCAGCATCTGGTAGGGATAGGAGAGGTAGTGCTGGCCGGCGTAGATGTAGTCGAAGCCGAGCTCGCGTCCGACGCGCACGAGGTGGAGCACGTCGGCAAACCGCTGCACCATGTCGCCGTCGCCCGAATGCTGAAGGAGGCCTGAGAGAGAGAGTCCGAATTTCATGATGCCGCGTCCAGCCGTGCGATGTCAGCCTGCATCTCGGTGAGCGTGCCGATGATTTCTCTGATGCGAGCCCGGTTCTCCTGGCTCTCGGTCTGGGCGCCCCGCGCCCAGTCCTGGTGCGCCTGCATCCACTCTTGATGCCCTTGCATCCGCGCCGCATGCTCTTGCGCCCGTTCTTCGTACGACTGCATCCAATGTTCGTATGCTCGCGCGCGGGCCTCATGTTCCCGTATTCGCGCCTCATGCTCCCGCGCTCGGTTCTCGTGCTCCCGCATTCGCGCCCAAAACTCCCGCAGCCATTCCTCGTGCGCTTGCTGCCGCTCTTCCTGCCCTCTCGCCCGCGTCTGAATCGCCTGCAGACGTTCTTCGAGCACCTGAAAGCGCCTGTCGTGCGACTGCTGCTCCGCGTCCATCAGGCTCATCGCTTCGACAAGGTCGGCTATGGCCCTTGCGTGCATCTCCATGCGGTCCGGTGAACTCATCGCCTTACTCCTCCGTGCGCGGCGATTATAGCAACCGGCGTCCTGCGGAAACGAACGCCGCGTGTTGCTGCTCCGCCGCCGGACTCCGGAAGGGAGGCGGACAAGCGCGCTGGTATCATTGCCCGCGCCGTTGAACCAAGCGAGGGGGCATCAGACCTATGGACCGGATACTGCAGCTTACGGGACGCGTGGTCGGCGCGCGCGCATTCGAGTACGCCATCATCGCGCTCATCCTCGTGAGCGGCGTGCTGCTCGGACTCGGGACCTCGCCCAGCATCGTCGAGCGCTACGGCGATGCGCTCACGCTTGGCAACCAGCTCATCCTCGCCGTCTTCATCGTTGAGGCCGCGCTGAAGATGACCGCCCTCGCCCCGCGGCCCCAGCGTTACTTCCGCGACGGCTGGAACGTCTTCGACTTCGCCATCATCGTCTTCGCCCTCGTGCCCGCCACCGGCTCGCTAGCGATGGTCGCCCGGCTCGGGCGCCTGCTGCGGGTGCTGCGCCTGATCTCGGCGATCAAGGAGCTGCGGCTCATCGTGGGGGCCCTGGTGCGCTCTATCCCCAGCGTCGCGAACATCATGATGCTCATGAGCATCATCGTTTATATCTACGCTATCGTCGGCTACCACCTCTTCAGCGAGACCGACCCCACCCACTGGCGCACGCTCGGCAGATCGGTGCTGACGCTGTTCGAGATCATCACGCTGGAAGGCTGGACGGAGGTCATGCGGGCCGCGATGGAGCATCACCCCCTTCGCGTGGCTCTATTTCGTCAGCTTCGTGGTGGGCGGCACGTTCGTCGTGGCAAACCTCTTCATCGCCGTCGTCATCAACAACCTCGACAACGCAAAGGCGGAGCAGTTGCGAACGCTCCAGGCCCCGGTGTCCCAGGAAGAGCTCCTCCGCGAGCTCCGTACAACCCAGGAGACGCTCCGCCGCCTGGAGAATCGGTTGACCGGTTACGCGCCGGACGCAGGCCCTCGGCAGTAGAGAGCGGGCGCTCCTCCGCCTCCCGCGCTTCTTCCGTCATTGCCGTGCACGCGGGAATCCCGCCCCGACAGCTCGCTAGGGGGCTTGACAAATCACCCCTTAATCCTGATATAATATTGCGTTCTTTTTGCCCAGCTCTCCCGAACGTGAGAATTCGATGCTGCAATTTGGGCATGGCGAAGGAGTGTGCCGTGATGGAGATATTGACGATAGCAGAGGTTACTGAGGACCCGCTGGTCGCTATCGGCAGCGCCATCGACGGAGACGGCCTGCGGGGGCGCATTTGCGAACATATAGACAACCCAGGACGCGCTGAACGGGCGATCCTCGCTTGCCGCTGCGGGTGGAATCACCTAGCGGTCCAGTGGGCGGAGACGCCAGACCCGCGGAGCGCCTTGGACTATGAAGCAGCCCTGCTCCGCGCGTACTTCGCGCAGCACTTGCGTATGCCTTCCATCACGGGCCTTCCGGCTCAGGACATGGTCGGAACGGTTCGTCCGGAGGCAGCCATGGCGTTCCTGGTCTGGTCGGGCTTACATGCGCTGAACGATTCGAACAAGCATAATTTCCCCACAGACTACGGCGTCTACGTCATCAGTGCTGGGCGTCCTGAAGATCCCGAGATTTGGGACCCGCCGCAAGGGACGATGCCCTCAGGCGCCTGCGGGTTCGCGAGGAAGGGGAGTTTGTGCATCCTTAATGAGTCGGCCGACTCATTAAGAGACCGTCCGCCCCGAAGTAAGTCGGCCGACTCACTAAGAGACCGTCCGCCCCGACTGAGGATATGGCCAGAGCCCGAGTTGCCCGAAGGCAGTGACGAATGGCTGCAGCGGCGGCGTGACGCGCTCTATCCTGACTGGCGACAGATGAGGCTGCCTCTCGAAGACTATTGGGATAGCTCGGCGGATCAAGACACGCAAACAATGGATGAAGGATGAGCAACATGACGGCGATACCGGAGAGCGTACAGGCAGAGTTGGTCTTCGTCGGCACATCGAAGAAGGATTTGCAGCTTGCTATCGGGGGCAAGATCAGGAACCCCAAGAATTTCGACAGTGGTGCCGAGCGAGCGGCTCGTACAGCGGGTCTCGTCCTCTGGGTCTCGTGGGCTGCCACGTCAAGGCCGGAGGCCTACAAGGCTGGACTCGTCTTAGCCCATGAAGCGGAACATGGCCGCAGGCCGGGATTTGAGGATCCTGAAACGGAAACTTGGACTTCGGGAGTTAGGCTGCTGGTTCTTGCTGAAGGCGTGGCTGAGGGCGACATCGAATGGTCAGGTTGGATGCCGATGAACAACGATACTATTCCTGAGATTCCACGAGAGCCTGGTGTATACCGCATCGGTGTGGCGCAGCCAGTTCAAAGCGCCGAGCGTGAACCAGGTCGACGGGAACGGCAAGGGAATGGGTTACCAGGGAACGTGATGGGGGCGAGTAGCGGCGAGGGCGATGAGAGGCAAGCTACAACGTATAGGTTGACTTTGGATGAATTCATTAAACAAATACCATACTGGCGCGACGAATACTTGAAAAACAACATGTGCTCATTCAAGGTGGAAGCCTTTATTCAGAGGGACTGGCAAAACCCATGCTTGGATCAGCTCTTGTGTAAAGAATACCAAACATGGGTCTACAATCGAATCCACGAACTACGAGGGAAGGAAGATGTAGATCGATTAAAGGATGACATTGAGGTTGTCTACCGCTGGGGGGTGGACGCGGACCTAGTCTGTTTAGACAGATCATGAACAATAACTCTCCCCAACAGATCCAGAAGCGGATGGAAGCGGCTCTCGCTGCGCTTGGAGAGGGACATCCAGTACAAGCGCTGGAGCAGCTAGAATCCCTTAAGTACTTCGGCGATTCGTTCGGCAGCAAAGTACTGGCGATGCGCTCTCCGAAGAACGCTCCTATCTGGGATGACATTGCCAAGGCTTGCTTGAGCGAGTTCAAGATTGGCGGCAAAAGGGTCAAGAGCTACGAACAATTCATCACGTTCTGCAAACACATCGCTGATGAATTGAAGCGACTGCGTATAACACCGCCGCGTGGTGTAAACGGTCGCTGGTATCTCCGCGACATCGAGATGGCGGTCTTCCAGTTCGGCTGGGACAACGACAAGTTCAAGGGACGTATTACCGGCGAACTCCGGTGAACCCCTCGGATTGCAGTCGGTTCCTGTCCCCCGTCCCCCCTACCGCAGCAGCAGCGAGATTGCCGCGGCGACCATTACGCCCTCCACGATGTAGACGAACGCTTTATCGGAGACGCGGTTGACGATCGCGCCGCCCACGTAGGCGCCCACAATCATGATGAGGCCGATTGACAGGGCGATGATGAGGCCTCGCGTGTCTAGTAGGGAGTACGAGCCGTAGACGCCTATCTTGAGGAGGTTTATGACGGTCATGCACGAGGCCATGGTGCCGACGAACGCGCCGCGGCGAAGGCCGTAGGCGAGAAAGAAGGACGCCCCGAACGGTCCCGCGCCGCCGAAGATTGCGGAGAGGAACCCCTGTCCTGCGCCAACGCCGGCGAAGGCTTTGAGCCTGATGGGGATGTCGCTGGCGAGCGGGGAGTGCCGGTAGGCGACGATGAGCAGCAGGAATACGGCGAGCCCCCTCTGCAATAGATCAGCCGGGAGGTTGGCGAAAACGGCGCCGCCGAGGACGGACATGGGGACCGCGCCAACCAAGAACCACTTAACGACGCCTCGGTCTATGAGCGCCCGGTTCACCCATACACGCGACCAGGTCTGCATCATCACGGCGACGGAGACTATGGGGATGGCCTCGCGTATGCCGACTGTGAAGGTGAGGACGGGGATCATGATGATGGCGGAGCCGATCCCCGCCAGCCCGCCGATGACGGCCGAGAGGAACGCCGCCACGCCCAGCCCAATCGCGACCGCGGGGTCCATTGCTAGGGGTGGTTCTCAGTGGGAATCATTGGGGGCGAGGTCATCTTCGGGCTGCATTGGCTGCATTGATGTGTGGGCGGGCGCCCACGGCCATCGTAACGCAGATGCGGGGAAGGGATGGAGCGCGAGCGGGAAACCCTCCACTATGACACTTGCCCCTTACCCCAGCCCACCCCCTGCGGTACCCTGGATAAGATGGCCCGCTACCGGCATACCGCCCCAAGCCCCTCCCGTCCTCTATAACTCGACGTTGCCCATAGAGAGAACCGATGCCCGAATTCGTGTTTCTACATTTCTGTCGGCGCCTTGCTCGCGGGAAGCAGGCCGTGGCCTGCTAAACAGCCCCGACCAAGAAACAGAAAGTACCCCTTTCAGCGACACACATCACCAACTCTTACGAGTGAAAACCCCGACCAAGAAGCCGATTTGCTCCCCCATTTCGACTCCTTGCCCCCCAAGCCCGCGCCCCTGCCCCTCTGGGCGTGGACAATTATGCAATTCTCGTAGACGGGGGAGAGGATTTCGAAGCAATAAGGAGACGGCGGGCGCCGTTGACCCCGTGCGTCGTCGGGAGTACGTTGCCGCTGTGGGAGACTCCGTCATTCCTGCGCAGGCGGGAACCTCTAATAATGCCTAGGTCTCCGTGGAGGAGAGCCAATGACCACCAATCAGACAGGACGCGATATGGAAGCGATGGACCTGCTGTTGCAGGAGGTGCGGAGCCGCAACGCGATGCCGCTCTGGGAGGTGAACGCTCAGCGCGGCAGGCCGACGGTCCAACCCTTCATGTGGCGCTACGCCGACTACCGCGATCTCCTCTATCGCGCCGCCGACCTCGTGCCCATGGAGCTGGCGGAGCGCCGCGTGTTCGTCTTCAGCAACCCCGGGATCGACAAACACTCCGCCACGTCGACGCTCTTCGCCAACCTCCAGATCATCAAGCCCGGCGAGATTGCGCCGTCGCACCGCCACTCGCCCTCCGCGCTCCGGCTGGTCATCGAGGGGCAGGGCGCCTACACCGCGGTCAATGGCGAGAAGTCCTACATGGACCCCGGCGACTTCGTAACCACTCCCAGTTGGACGTGGCACGACCACGGCAACGAGGGAGAAGTCCCGATGGTGTGGCTCGACGGCCTCGACGTGCCGTTCGTCCAGAACCTCGACGCCAACTTCTACGAGCAGCACCCTGAACACACTCATCCGCTGACGAAGCCGAACGATATGTCGCTCCGTCTCTACGGCGCCGGGAGCCTCACGCCCACCTGGGAGACGCACGACGGTCCCCACTCGCCGATCCTGAACTACAAGTTCGCGCACACCTACGAGGTGCTCACGACCCTCGCCAAGGACTCGGACGGCAGCCCCTTCGACGGCATAACCGTCGAGTTCACGAACCCGCTCACAGGCGGCCCCGCCATGCCCACGATGGCCTGCTTCGCCACGCTCCTCGCCCCCGGCCGGCACACCGAGGCCCACCGCCACGCCGGAGGGACGGTCTACCACGTCATCCAGGGAAAGGGCAGCTCGATCATCGCGGGCACGAAGTTCGACTGGGGGCCCAAGGACACCTTTGTCGTTCCCTCCTGGCACTTCCACGAGCACATCGCCGAAGAAGAGTCGGTCCTCTTCTCCTACAACGACAGCCCCGTTCTCCAGGCCCTCAGCCTCTACCGCGAAGAAGCGATGGAGACGCCCCACCAGGAAGTCTCGGAGACCTTTGGTTAGGAGGGACGTCGCGCCCTTGCGTCCTGGTTGCCCCTCCCCATAGGCGATAAGCGCCTTCGCTCCTTCGCTAGGGAAGGCTTAGGAGGGAGCTATCCCCATACGGCCTCGGCCGTTCTCAGGATCGCCTCCAGCTTTCCCCATTGCACGTCTTGGGGGAGGGTCTCCGAGGCGCCGCTGGCGAAGCCGCATTGGGGGCTGAGGGCCAACTGGTTGACGTCTATGTAGGCGGATGCCTCTTCGATGCGGCGCTTCAGGTCGTCGACGCTCTCTACCTCGGTGCTCTTGGTCGTGACGAGGCCGAGTACGACTATCTTGTCCTTGGGGACGAAGCGGAGAGGGGCGAAGCTGCCGGAGCGCTCGCTGTCGTACTCCAAGAGGAGGCGTTGGTGATGGAGGCCGGAGAAGAGGCGCTCGGCGATGGCGTCGTAGAAGCCGTCGCGGTGCCATTGGGGCACCATCTTCCCGGTGGCGGGGTCGACTGCGCGGGAGTTTCCGCGGCAGACGTGGATGCCGAAAGTCACGCCGTCTATTCCGTCGATGACCTGGTTGTCGGCCTCGATGGAAAGCGCGAGGTTCTCGTCCGGGTCCTCGCCGCGGGCGCGCATCCGCTCCAGGGAAGGGCCATCCACATAGGCAGTGTAGCCAGGAGCGTCGATGTGGACGTAGGGACAGCCGGCGTCGGCGAGCTGTTGGACCATGTCGTGCTCGATCGCGGCGACGTGGGAGGTGAAGTCGGCGAGGCCGTCGTAGACCCCCGCCGAGGCTTGCCAGTCGAACCGTTGGGCGACGCGGTCGGGGCCGATCAGGGTTACCTTGGAGGGAACGTCGGTGATTCCGGCGACGAAGCGGTACTCCTCCAAGGGGAGGTTGCGGGTGAGGCGCAGGCGCTCGAAAGCGGGGCGGCGGGTGACGACCGGCGGGCCCGCCACCTCCGGCCCGGACTCGACACGCTGCTCGCGCTGGGAGCGGTTCCCCTCCTGCCAGCGCTGGTAGGCCTCGCGGCTCTCCGGAACGTCGTAGCCGGAGACAGCGCCGCCGAAGCTTTCCTGGAAGTTGCGGCGGCGGAACTCGCCATCGTTGAGGACGGGGAAGCCGATGCGCTCCTGCTGCGCCACAGCGTCGCGGACGAGCGCGTCCTCGACCTCGGCAAGCTCGGCAGCCGACGCGGCGCCGGAGTCAAACCGGGCGTGCATATCGAGCAGTTGCCTGGGGCGGACCAAGCTCCCGATGTGATCGACTCTCAGATTGTCCAATGGTCCAGTCGGCATGGCGCTCCTCCTTCGTCCTCGCAGGCGTCATTCGTGAAATCTCAACAGCGCCGCCTATTCTGGCGCCCCGTGGCCGCGCTGTCATTGTTGGGCGAGTAAGGGCTTGGTTGTGGAGGTTGCGGCGGGCTGAGGGTGGCGTAAGATAGCGCCGTGATGAGCTTGACGCTGGAAGAGCAGCTTGCGGTGCCGTATCGCCTCGTCATGGAGTCCTTCGAGGACGTTGACGGGGAATGGCGTAGGCGCGCCTCGTATCCCGAGTTGCCGGGCTGCGAGGTTGTCGGCGACTCCGCCGTCCAGATCATCGAAGAACTGGACGTCCTACGGGAGCGGCTCATCTACCAGATGATCCGGGACGGCAAGCCGGTGCCGACGCCGCGCCCGCCACTCCGCTCCCGTCCGCCCGTGCTCGACCGAGCGCGCTTGGGGTTCGTGCGCTACCTCGTCGAACAGGGCAAGCTCTCAGAGAGTTAAGCCGCCACGAACCGGCGGCCCATGTCGGAGGCGCACATGCTCAGCACGGAAGAGAACCAGCTCCTTACCCAGGTCGGACCGGGAACGCCGATGGGAGAGTTGGCGCGCCGGTTATGGGTCCCCATCCTCCTCGCTGAAGAGTTGCCCGCCCCTGACTGCGACCCTGTCCGCGTCCGCATCTTGGGAGAGGACTTGGTCGCCTTCAAGGACAGCCGGGGACGCATCGGCTTGCTCGAGGCGTGGTGTCAACACCGGGGGGCCGACCTTTTCTTCGGTCGCAATGAGGAGTCCGGCCTCCGCTGCGTATACCACGGCTGGAAGTACGACGTGGACGGCGTATGCGTGGACATGCCCAACGCTCCGGAAGGCGCGACCTTCAAGGAGAAGATTACGGCCAGAGCGTACCGGGCCGTTGAGCGGGGCGGACTCATCTGGGCGCACCTTGGTTCTCGCGATAGCGTCCCGGACTTCCCCGAGATGGAGTGGACGCGCGTTCCCGACGATCATCGGTACATCTCCAAAATGTCCCTCGAGTGCTCCTACCTTCAGTCGATGGAAGCGGACATCGATTCGAGCCATCTTGGCTTCCTCCACAGCTTCGTGAAGTCCGGCACGGTCATCGAGGGCCGCACCAACGGCATCGAGGACCTCACCGCCACGGACAAGGCGCCGTCGTGGACCGTTACGGACACGGACTACGGCGTCATGCTCACCGCGCGCCGGGACGCCGGCGATAGCTTCTACTGGCGCGTGAACCAGTGGATGCTGCCCTTCTACACGATGATTGCGGCGCGCCCGGACGACACCGTGCTCTGCCAGGTGAAAGTTCCGGTCGACGACGACCACGCCATCGCGTTCCGGGTGCGCTGGCACGCGAAACGTCCGCTCACCGCCGCGGAAGTGTCGACGTTCCGGGACAAAGGCGTGCTCTTCCCGGAGATGATTCCCGGTTCCTTCATCACGAAGGAGAACCGGTCGAACGACTATCTGATCGACCGCACCACCCAGCGGAATTACTCGTTCACGGGCATCAAGTCGATTCCGGCGCAAGACTTCGCGGTGACGGAGAGGCAGTACGGCCGGTCCATCTCTGACCGCAGCCGCGAACACCTGGTGAGCAGCGACACGGCGATTATCCAGGTGAGGCGTCGCCTGATGCGATCGGTCAGGCAGCTGATGGAAGGCCAAGAGCCGCCGGAAGCGAAGAACGGCGGAGCCTTCCGCGTCCGCTCGCTGGACCTGGTCCTGCCCAAGAGCATTCCGTTCGAGGCGGGGGCGCAGGACTACATGGTCTCCAAGGTCTGACGCAACGCCCTATTCGGTTCCGTTCGGGGCAGGCTGGGATGACGGTTCTCAAGGCGTTTTCCGTGGAGTTGTCACGTTTGCGGAATAGGACGGGGGCGTGTGATAATTGCTTGACATGCGCCGCGCCGTGTCACAGATGGCCTGCGCCATTGGACTACCCAACGAGGTGAAGTGAAATGCGATTGGTACTAACCACTGTAATGCTGGTGGTCGTCGCCGTCATGGCGATGGCCGCATGTTCCGGCGACTCTGGAGATCTCGACGCTGCCAACCAGCGCGCCACCGATGCCGAGGCAAAGGTGTCCGAGCTCGAAAAGCAGATCGAGGACGGCACGGCGATGTTCCTCGACGTCCAAGCACAACTCGCAGCCTTGACCGGCGGCAGCCGGCTTCAGGGAGTGCGCGATGCTGACGTCCTCGTCTGCGGCAGCAGGCACGACGTGGCGGGCTACGGCTCCCTGGACGACTCCGGCCGCAACGTCGGGTTTGACATCGACCTCTGCCGCGCAGTCGCCGCCGCCGTCCTCGGCGATGGCGAGAAGATTGAGGTGCAGCCCTTCACCGCCGCCGAGCGTGGCCCTGCCCTGCAGTCCGGCGACATCGACATGATGGCCCGCACCGTCACCTGGACCACCTCCCGCGACGCGCAGTGGGGTGACTACACCTACACCACCTTCTACGACGGCCAGGGCTTCATGGTGCCTTCGTCTCTCGGCGTGTCGTCCGCCCACGAGCTCAGCGGCGCGGCCGTCTGCGTCATCTCCGGCACCACCACCGAGCTCAACATGGCCGACTTCTTCAGCCAGAACAGCTATGACTACAACCCTAATGTATTCGAGGAGAACGACGCCGCCCGCGAGGCGTACCTCTCCGGCGCCTGCGACGTTTTCACCAATGACCGCTCCCAGTTGGCGGCCATCCGCAGCTCCTTCCCCAATCCCGACGACCACGTCATCCTCCCCGAGACCATCTCCGAGGAGCCTCTCACCCCTGTCGTCCCCCACGGCGACACCCAGTGGTTCGACTTGGTCAAGACCATCATGGCCGGCCTCATCTACGCCGAGGCTTACGGCGTCACCGGTGACAACATCGACGAGGTGATTGCCGGCAGCAACGCCAAGGCCAAGCGCCTGCTTGGCGTGGAAGGCTCTTTCGGCCAGGAGTCCCTTGGACTCAGCGACACCGTGATGCAGGACGTTCTCCGGGCCGTCGGCAACTACGGGGAGATATACGACCGCAACCTTGGTCCCGACACTCCCATCAACCTCCCTCGGACCGGGCGCAACCGTCTCTGGATCGACGGAGGCCAGATCTACGCTCCGCCACTGCGGTAGACCCGCGCACGGGGTCTGACGCTCCGTCGGCAAACACGAAAGAGGGGAAATGGACGACGAGTCCATCTCCCCTCTTTTCATTAAGGGGTAGTCAGATAGACCGCAGCAGGTGATACTCACTCCATGCGAGGACTCCTCCAATACCAAGGGATACCCGTCTGGCGCAACGTCGTCGTTCTGCAGTTCGCCGTCCAGATAGTCTCCGCTGTCGTCGTCCTCACCTTCCTTGCCGTCTTCTTCTTCAACCTCTCCAACGAGATAGACCGGCGGGAGATCCCATTTGGGTTCTCCTTCCTCGACCGCTCCACCGGCATCCCGATTGGCGAGACGCTCATTGACTATAGCCCCGAGGACTCCTACCGATACACCTTGCTCGTCGCGGGGCTTAACACCCTCAAGGTAGCGCTCGTCGGCGTCCTCCTTGCCACGATAATGGGCATCGTTGTGGGGATCGCCCGCCTCTCGCCCAACTGGCTGTTGAGCCGCATGGCGCTCGCCTATGTGGATGTCTTCCGCAACATCCCCCTCTTGGTGCAGCTCCTGTTCTGGTTCTTTATCGTCCTCTCGCTTCCTCCAATCAGGGAGGGGTACGTTGTTGGGGACGCGTTCTATCTCAGCAACAGTGGGTTCGCGATGCCTTGGTTCAGTCCGCAGTCCGGCTTCTGGCCGTGGGCTATCGCTACCGCCCTCGGCGTGACCGCCGCCGTCTATCTGTGGCGCTTTCTCGCGCGGCGCGAGGTCGAGACCGCTACGAACACCCCCCCCTTCATCGTCTCCATCGCAGTAGCAGTCCTGGTGTGCGTCATCGCGGCGTTCATATTCACCCCGCTCGACCCGAACCTCGCGGAACCCGCCGGCAGGTTCGGCCGCCTCGAGGGCGGCGCCAAAGTAAGTGGAAGTTTCCTCGCTCTGCTTATCGGTCTCGTCGTCTACACGTCATCCTTCATCGCCGAGATCGTTCGCGCAGGCATCCAATCCGTCGGCAAGGGCCAGACAGAGGCGGCGCGCTCGGCGGGCCTCTCCGGCGCCGACTCCCTTCGCTTTGTCGTTTTCCCCCAGGCGCTGCGGGTCATCATCCCACCGACAATCAGCCACTACCTCAACCTCACCAAGAACTCCAGTCTCGCAGCCGCCATCGGCTACCCTGACTTGGTCGGCGTCTCCACTACTCTCACTCAGACCGCCCCGGCCGTCTCGCTGATCACGATTGTCATGCTGGCGTATCTCGCCATGAGCCTGACCTACGCGATGATCGGCAACCTCTACAACCGCGCGGTTCGCTTCAAGGGGACGTGAGGCGCTCATGACTACGCTCTCCCTGCGCTTCGGCCCGGCCCCTCCTCCTCCGGCGTTCACCGTTGGCTTTCGAGGCTGGCTGCGCGCCAACTTGTTCAGTTCGTGGTCCAACGGCGTCGTCACCATCATCCTTGCCACGGTCATCCTCGTAGGCGCTCAGGCTGGCGCGCGATGGCTCCTCTTCTCGTCCGACTGGGCGGTTATAACCCAGCGTGTGCCCCTCTACATCGTCGGCACCTATCCCAGGGAGTATTACTGGCGTCCTGAGGTCAGTCTGCTGCTGGTGAGCGGACTCATGGGCATGGCGTGGCGCATGTGGAGTGGCCCCGCCCGCTGGTTCGCCGTGGGCTTCGGCGCGCTCGTCCTCATTGTCGCGATCATCCCGTACTCGATGCCGGTTCTCAACCGGGCCCTTCTGCTCGCTGTTCCGATCGCCATAGCCGGGGGCTACGGCCTCCTCCACGTCATCCGGCCGGCCTCTCGCCCCAAGTGGTTCGCCGTCACCGGCGCGGCGGTCCTCGTCCTCTCCCTAATCCTCATCGCCGGTGTCGCCGGCATCCCGGGGCTCCACCCCGTCAACGAGTCGGAAGTTGGCGGCCTCATGCTCAACCTACTCCTCGCCACCTTCGGCATCATCTGCTCCATGCCCATCGGAGTCCTGCTCGCGCTGGGCCGCAGGAGCCGCCTGCCGGTCGTTAAGATCTTCTGCGTCGCATTCATAGAGATCGTCCGTGGCGTCCCGCTCATCACCCTGCTCTTCATGTCGCGGCACATCCTGCCTCTCACCTTTCCCGAGAACATGGATGTCAGCCTGCTCTATCTCGCCGGCATCACCATCACGCTCTTCAGCTCCGCCTACATGGCCGAGAATGTCCGAGGCGGTATGGCGGCGGTCTCTCCCCAGCAGTCCCAGGCGGCCCAAGCCCTCGGCCTCAAGCCGTGGCAAACGACGCTCTTCATCACGCTTCCCCAAGGGCTCCGCAACATCATTCCCGCCATCGTCGGTCAGTTCATCTCCCTCTTTAAAGACACCAGCCTCGTCTTCATCATCGGCATGATCGACCTCGTGGAGATCGGGCGCGCCGGCCTCTCCGGCAACATCGATTTCCAGGACAATGGCATGGAGGTCTACCTATTCTTGGCCCTCGTCTTCTGGGTATTCACGTTCAGCATGTCCTACATAAGCCGCCGCATCGAACGCTCTCTCGGCGTTGGACGCCGTTAGTACGCCGGAGCGCATGGAGGAACCCCCGATGCAAGACCAAGCAGCAGCCGCCCGGGGCAAGGACAAGGAAGCTATCCTCGCCCTTCCGCTCGACCAGCGCGACGACATCATCATTTGCGAGGGCGTCTATAAATGGTTCGGGAACTTCTGCGTCATCCGCGACGTGAACTTGACCGTGAAGCGCGGCGAGGTCATTGTCGTCTTTGGGCCTTCCGGGTCCGGCAAGTCGACCTTCATCCGCATGATCAACCGCCTGGAGCAGCACCAGCGAGGAAGGATTGTCGTCGCCGGCATCGAGATGACCAACGACGTTCGTAACCTGGACGCCATCCGGCGGGAGGTCGGCATGGTCTTCCAGCAGTTCAATCTCTTCCCCCACATGAGTGTTCTGTCCAACGTCACGCTCGCTCCCATGCGCGTCAGACACACCCCCAGGCAGGAGGCGGAAGAGAGCGCTATGCAGCTGCTGGAGCGGGTCGGCATACCGGAGCAGGCGGCGAAGTACCCGGCGGAGCTCTCAGGCGGGCAGCAGCAACGCGTCGCCATCGCTCGCGCCCTGGCGATGCGCCCCGAGATTATGCTGTTCGACGAGCCGACCTCTGCACTCGACCCCGAGATGATCAAGGAAGTGCTGGACGTGATGCGCGAGCTCGCCGCGTCCGGCATGACGATGATCTGCGTCACCCACGAGATGGGCTTTGCGCGTGAAGTCGCCGACCGCATGGCGCTCTTCGACGAAGGGATGCTCCTCGAGACCGGCTCGCCGGAGCAGATATTCACGAACCCCAAGGAGGAACGCACCAAGATGTTCCTCGACCAAATCCTCTAACCCGCGAGCCTCCCCCCTCCTGACCGCTACCTTTGAGAGAGGTGGGCTGCGAGATTCCTGCCGCGCGGCGAATGGCGGCCGGAGCGGCGCGGTAACATGTGCGCCATGATTACTGGCCAACCCCAAGTCGCCGCCGTGCTGCTCGCCGCAGGGGAGTCGACGCGGATGCAGGAGATGAAGGCCTTGCTGCCCTGGACGTCCGGGCGGTCGCTGCTGGCGCACCAGGCGCACGCGCTCGCTGGGGCGGGCTACTACCCCGTCATCGTCGTGCTCGGGCATCTCGCCGACCGGCTGCGAGGGGAGGTAGCGGATGCGCTGCATACGCTCCTCGTCGAGAACCCCCGATATTGGGAGGGGCGGACGACGTCCATTGTCGCCGGGCTGCGCGCGCTGCCGCCGGGCGCTGATGGCGTGCTCATCGTGTCCGTCGATCAGCCACGATCCGACGCGCTCCTCGCCTCGTTGAGAGGCGCATGGCTCGCTAAACGGCCTCTGCTGGCGGTCCCGTCGCTCGACGGTCGGGCCGGGCATCCGCCCCTGTTCGACGCCGCGCTGCTGCCCGACCTGCTCGCCGTCACCGAAGAGGGAGAGGGGCTGCGCGAGGTCGTCTCCCGATACCGGGAGGAGCGTCTCCTCGTGCCCACGCGCGACCCGCTTACGCTGACGAACCTCAACACTCGTGACGATTACGACGCGGCGCTAAAGGCGTCGTCGTCCTGATATGGTTCCCAGATGGAGATTGAGCTGTCGAACGGTTACGCGCTCCGGCCCTGGGACGCCGCATGGCGGGATGGCGACCAGGGACGTTTCGTGACGCTTGCGAACGACTACGACATCTGGATAAACCTGCGCGACCGCTTTCCTCACCCCTACACCCGTGCTGACGCCGAGGATTGGGTGGCTTTTCAGTCGGGCCAGGACCCGGTCACGGCGTTCGCGGTCTGCGACGCGGAAGGGCCCATCGGGGCTATCGGCCTGGAAACGCGCGAGGCCGACTATCGGCATTCGGCAGTGATTGGCTACTGGCTGGGCAAGCCCTTCTGGGGACGCGGCATCATAACCGAGGCCGCCAAAGCGGTCACGGCCTACGGCTTCGAGACGCTGGGGCTCTTGCGCATCGACACGCACGTCAAGGCCGGTAACGGGGCCTCCGCGCGCGTACTGGAGAAGGCGGGGTATCAGCGCGAAGGGCTGCTCCGCAAGGCCGTTCTGAAGAAAGGCAAGCTCGTGGACTACCTGCTCTTCGCCATCCTGAGGGAGGAGTGAATTTGGACATCGTCGCAGGCAACTACCTGATCCGCTCTTGGCGCCCCGAGGACGCTGAATCGCTGTCGACGCACCTCGACAACCCGAACGTGACGGGCCAGCTCTTGGCGCGGCATCCGCGCCCGTACACCGTCGAGCGGGCGCGGGCTTGGATTGACCTCTGCGTGCTCGAGGCCGACCCGGTCAACTTCGCCATCGTCGACGACAAAGAGGCAATCGGCGGCGTCAGCTTGTACCTTCAACGCGGAGCGCGCTCACGCTCCGCCGAGGTCGGCTTCTGGGTCGCGGAGCCCTTCTGGGGAAGGGGGGTCGCGTCGTCGTCGGTCGGCGCGTTTGTCGAGTACGCGTTCTCCCAGTTCGACCTCACACGAGTGTACGCGAACGTGTTCAGCGGCAACGCCGCCTCGGTCCGCGTGTTGGAGAAGACAGGGTTCGCCTATGAGGGTACGATGGCCAAGAGCGTATGGAAGGAAGGACGCGCTATCGATGAGCTCGTCTACGCAGTGGTGAGGTAACCCATGCCGGATCTCAAGTTGACAATGGCCATGACGCCTTGGGACCGCATCCGTCCCCTGATAACCGGCGAAGTGAAGCCGGAGGGCATCGCGCTGGAGCACCACGACGTCCCGCTCCCGGACATCTGGCGCCGTCAGCTCCAGGGCTCCGAGTTCGACATCTCCGAAATGTCCATGTCGTTCACGCTGCAGGCCATCCCGTTGGGCTGGGACTATCGCGTCCTGCCCGTCTTCCACAACCGAACGTTCTCTTACGTGAACACGATGGTCCGCCTCGGCTCGGGCATCCGCCAGGATCACCCCGAGGACCTGGCCGGCAAGCGTATCGGCGTTGTCGACTACCAGATGACCGCGGCGCTCTGGACGCGCGGCATTTTGGAGCACGAGTTCGGCGTCGACCCGCGGGGAGTCGAGTGGTTCCAGGGCAGGCCCGACCCCGTCATTCCCGGCCAGACGGAGCCCTTTCGAGCGCCGGAGGGCGTGGTCATCAAACCACCGCCCAACGACCTCGAAGGGTTGATGGTCGGCGGCGCTCTCGATGCGATGTACTCGGTCCACCCGCCGACGAGCGGTCCGCTGGCCGACCGCTCACGCTTCGTCCCGCTGTTCCAGGACGGCGTCACAGAGTCGGAGCGCTACTACGCCAAGACGGGCATCTTCCCCGCCCATCACGCGACCATTGTCCGCAAGAGCATGCTCGACGCTCATCCGTGGGCCGCGAAGAGCCTGCTCGACGCGTTTATCGAGGCGCAGCGGCTGACCATGGAGCGAGCGATCAAGGAGCCGCCGTCGGCCCTCGTCTTCTCGCGCGAGATGATGGAGCGCCAGCGGGAAACGTTCGGCGACAATCCCTACGCCTACGGCCTTGCCGCAACTGCGGCGGCCATCGACCTGGTCCAGACCTTCGCCGTCGAACACGGGATGACGCCTCAGAAACAGCCCTTTGACGATCTCATCGCGCCGGGCGTGCTGGACAGCTAGAGGCGGGGCCTGCCGTCACCGGACCGCCGCCCCGTAGACCAGCAGCGCGGAACCCACGAACGAGACCATCACGCCGGTCACGACGCGCCAGTCCAGCCGCTCCAAGGAGCGGTTGACCAAGTACGTCAGGACGAGGGTGAAGACGCCGGACATCCGCTGCAGCGGGTTCACGACCGTCACGTCGGCCAACGAGAGCGCGAAGAAGCGAAAGAGCTGCGCGAGGAATACCGACACCCCCGCCCCGCCGAACAGCCGCATATAGCGCAGGTTGATGGCCCCGATGAGCTGACGCTGGCCCGGCAGCGCGAGCGAAGCCATGAGCACCGCCGCCGCGCCGAAGTAGGCGACGAATGTGCCGATTGCCGCGGTCCTCGTGGCGTCTTCCAGAGCCGCGCGGATCAGCAGGGGGCTCGTGCCGTAGGCGGCGGCCGCAAAGAGGGCGAACGTGTACCCCTCCACCTGCCGTAGCTCCATGGCGGAGGCCGGAGGCGCGGATGTTTCTGGCTGCCCCCTCTCCGGGGCGGGAGGGCCGGGGGTCTGCTCGCTGGGGACGTTATCCCTCTGTGCGGCGCCTGAAGACGGGGACGACGGGCTTCTCCGCCGCTCCACCATGACGGCGGGCCCGAGCAGGATGAGGCCGATACCGGCTAGCATCAGCGTGGTCGGCTGCTCGCCGAGCAGGAAGATCGCCATCAGCACGCTATAGGGGATGGCGACTGCTTGGATAGTGATGGCCCGCGGTGCTCCGATCGCTCCGACAGCCCGATAGTTGCAGTACCTGCCTATCCCGAAGTGGACGATTCCTGCCGCGGCGAGCAGAAGGTAGCCGTTTGCCGACACCTCGCCGAAGCGGAAGAGCTGGCCTGTAATCACCACCGCCAGGAGGCCCAGCGGCACGCCCATCAGGACGGTGATGAACGCTCCCTGCGTCGCTGTCGCCCCGGCCCCCGCCATTCCTCTGCGGACGAAGATTGCGTTGACGCTGAACGAGAAAGCTGAGACCAGCGAGAGGAGGGCGCCGAGCATCAGGCAATCACACCTTCGCTCATCAGCTCCGCCACGTCCGCGTCCGGCAGGCCGAGCAGCTCCGTTAGCACCTCCGCCGTCTGCTCGCCCAGCAGGGGCGGGATGCGCTCCGGCGCGCCGGGCGTGCGCGACATTTTGATGGGGTTGCCGACGAACTTCACCGGGCCGAGAGACGGGTGGTCGAGCTCCACGAACATGCCGCGATGGCCCACCTGCGGGTCGTTCGCCACCTGCGCGATGTCCTGCACCGGTCCCACCGGCACGCCCATCTCACTGATGATTTCGACCCACTCCGCGGTCGTCTTCGTGCGCATCACCTCCTCGATGATCGGGATCAGCTCGTCGTAGCGCTGAGTCCGGGCCCATCCGGTCGCGTAGCGGTCGTCGTCGATCAGCTCCACGTGGTCGATTGCCGCGCAGAACAGCGGCCACTGGTCCGTCGAGCCGCCCATGATGGCGACGACCACGTGGCCGTCCGCCGTCTCGAACGCTTGGAAGGGAGTCGAGCTCGGGTGGCGGGTGCCGATGCGCTGGGGGACCTGGCCCAGGGTGAAGTAGCGCATGAACGCGTTCTCCATGATGGAGACCTGGCAATCGAGCATCGAGATGTCGATGTACTGCCCCTCGCCGGAGCGCTCCCGCTCCAGCAGCGCGCTCTGGATGGCGACCGTCGCGAAGAGCGCCGCCGTGATGTCGCCGATGCTCGCGCCGGGCCGCACGGGCCCCCTGCCCGGCTCGCCGGTGATGCTCAACATGCCGCCCATGCCCTGCACGATGACGTCGAGCGCGGGGCGGTGGGCGTATGGCCCTGTCTGACCGAACCCCGACACCGAGCACATGACGATGCGGGGGTTGCGCGCCCGAGCCGCCTTGTAGTCGAGCCCGAGCTTCTCCATAGTGCCGGGCCTGAAGTTCTCGAGGAGCACGTCGGCGGTCTTGACCAGCTGCAAGAGCAGCTCCTTGCCCTTTGGCTTGGCCAGATCGATGGCGATGCTCCGCTTTCCCCGGTTGATGCTCATGAAGTAGGTGCTGAACTGCTGCTCGTCCGTCTCCGTTCCCTCGGGCGAGAGGAACGGCCCGTTTCCCCGCGCCGGGTCTCCCGTTCCCGGCTGCTCCACCTTGATGACGTCGGCCCCCAGGTCGGCCATGAGCATCGTGGAGAACGGGCCGGCCAGGATGCGGGTGAGATCGATGATGCGGATTCCTTCCAACGGACCAGGCATAAGGCGCCTCCAGACGAGCATTCGGAGCCCCGATTCTACGGGATAGCGCCCCGATTGAGGTTGGTTGGGCGGCCGGGTGAGGAAAGGTGTGAGAGCGCATGTTTGGCTACGAGCAAAAAGTTGTTGGCCCGCATTCCAGCTACGAGCAAAAAGTTGTTGGATTTGGCCTGCGAGACGGGGGTTTCACAAGTTTTTTTCATGGCCGTGGCCTGCTTCCCGGCTTAAAAAAGTTGTTGGTTGCGAAACTTTTTTCATTCCCGGGGGCTCGCGGGGGCGGAGGCGCACGGGCGACCGGGGTTGCCGCATCGGAGCGCGCGTGAGATGGAGTGGAGGCAGTTTTCGTGCCGGGTGGACATGGTGGGGTTAATTTTACGGAAGGGGTGGGGGTTGGCGTAAGGGCCAAATGTCGCTGTGCGCCAGCGACGGGCGTGGTACGCAAAGTCCTCGTCTGCGGGGGAGGGGACGTGACCTGCTTCTTGCTCATGTAGACTTTCCCTCATGCCCGGCCCGACCCATGAACAGACATTGAACGTCGCCCTCGGCGAGGTGTTGGACGGCCTGCGCCGCAGCTGGAGCGCCCGCGCGGAGCAGACTGGCAATATCCTGGATGGAGGCGGACGCCCCGACATCCTCGTCGAGGACGCCAGCGGCTGGCCCGTCGTCGTCGAAGCGGAGCGTGCGAATCACACGAGCGCTGAGCAGGACGCGATAGCCCGCTTGGGCAGGCAGGTGTCGCATAGCGGCAAGACCATTGAGACGGCCATCGCCCTCGTCTACCCGGACGAGCTGAGCTACCTCGACGGCGCAGAGTTGCGCGATGCGATAGACCACCTAGCCGAATTCGAGTACGCACTCTACACGCGGCAGGTAGGGGAGCCCCCGGAACGCCTGCCGGAGGCTGGCTGGGTACGGGGCGGCGTGCGCGACCTTGCCATGCTCGTGCACCGTGCCGCCGCCCCCGCGCCTCGCGTTGAGGCGCTTGCAGACGAGTTCCAGACCGGCGTGGAGCGCGCGGCCGACGAGTTCACCAGGAATCACGCTTACGGAAGCGAGATTGGCAGGAAGGTGGCCGACGTCCTCAAGCAGGACGACGACAGGGAAGGTCAGACCCGGCGGATGGCGATGACCGTGATAGCGAACGCGCTCATCTTCCACGAATCGCTGGCCCAAGCGGGATTCCAAGTGGAAGAAGTGCCCCAAGGACCGACGCGCGGGGTGCGGTCGCCCGCATCCTTCCGCGCGGGCGGCGCATTCGCGCCGGATGACCTCTGGGGGGAGTGGGAACGCATCCTGGCTGTCAACTATTGGCCCATCTTCTGGTCTGCCACGGAGATGTTGCGCCAGATGCCTATTCAGACCGCAAACGGCGTTCTCGTTTGGCTGTGGGACACAGCCCGCAATCTGGTCGCCGGCGGCGTCACACGCTCCCACGACCTTACGGGCATCGTCTTCCAGAAGCTCATTGCCGATAGGAAGTTCCTGGCCACCTACTACACCCGTCCCGAGGCCGCAGCCTTACTCGCGGGCCTTGCAATGCCCTCCGACCGACCACTCGCGGGCTCAGACTGGGGCGACGGCGAGACGCTAGCGAGCCTCCAGATAGGCGATTTCGCCTGCGGCACCGGTACTCTCCTCTCGGCTGCCTACCAGCGCCTCTCGCTGCTGCACGAGCTGCAGGGCGGGGACTCGCAAGCGTTGCACGCGCCGATGATGAAGCATGGTCTCGTGGGGCTGGACGTGCTGAACATCGCGGTGCACCTCACCGCTGCGATGCTTGCCGGGAGCCACCCCGACACGCCGTTCGATGGCGAATGCCTCCTCACCATGCCTTACGGCGATCAGTACATCAGGCCGAATGGGAACGGCAATGGCAACGGAAACGGCAAACCTAAAGAGGCGGTGACGATTGGCTCGCTGGACCTACTTGCGGAGAGCCTGCAGCCGGGACTGCTCGGCCAGGCGGCGGCGGTAACATCGGGCGGCCGTGCGCCAGAGGAAGTACGCGACCTTGTGTCGCGTGTGGGGCATGGCAAGTTCGACCTCGTGATTATGAACCCCCCGTTTGTGCGTCCGACCGGTATCGAAGGAGAAAAGCTTGGCGTGGGCAACCCTGCTTTCGCGGCTTTTAGGACGAGCAGAGAGGTTCAGCGGAAGATGCAGGACTCGCTCGCGGCGCTCCGGGGGAAAGACCCCATCGCGACAGGCAACACCGGGCTAGCCGCTGATTTCCTAGAACTCTCGCTGCGGAAAGCCCGCGCGGACGGAACGATTGCGCTGGTGCTGCCGCTCAGCGCAGTCAGCGGCGTTGAGTGGGAGGCTGCCCGGCAGGCTGTGAGGAACGATTGTTCGGACATCACCGTCGTGACGATTGCAGGTGCAGGGGACAACGAAGCCTCATTCTCTGCCGACACTGGAATGGCGGAATGTTTGCTCATTGCCCGGCGCGGCGTTCTGCAAGATGAGAAGAGAGCAACATTTGTGGTGCTTCGTCGCCAGATCCGCTCAGCGCAGGAAGCAGAATTGCTTGCCGCTGAGATTACCCACATCCGTGAATCCAACCGCGCGTCGGGCATAGAAGAGGGTAGTGGGCAGAAGGCAATCATGATTGGGGCGCAGGAGTATGGCGTCATCATTGACGTCCCCCTATCCGAATCGGGGCCATGGCCATTAGTCGGCATCTCGGACGAGGAGATTGCACAAGTTGCTTGGAATCTGGAACTAGGAAGGCTGGTTCAATTGGGCTCACCAGGCCTAGACAGCATTGAACTGCCGGTAGTTCCGATTGGGCAGACCGCCGGTCGGGGACCCTATCATGCAGATATCTACTGGGAGCAGGCAGACGGAACGCCACGAGGCCCGTTCGCTCTCAGGAAACCGCCGCGCAAGTCGTATCCGACGTACCCAATGCTCTGGGCGCACAGGGCGAAACGCGAACGGCAGTTCATCGTGACCCCCGACTCCGAAGGAGAGATTAAGCCGGGCCAACAGGAAAAAGCTGCCGCTGTTTGGGCGACTGCGACTCGCGCGCACTATAACCGCGACCTGCGATTCAACTCGCAGTCGCTCATCGTGGCGATGACGGAGCGGCCGTGCCTCGGTGGCCGTGCCTGGCCGTCGGTCATCTTCGAGAACCCTGAGCACGAGTACGCATTCGCCCTCTGGTGCAACTCGACCCTGGGTCTCCTCATGCACTGGTGGATGTCCAACAAGACACAGTCGGGGAGGGGCACAACGACGGTAACGGGCATCCCGAACATCCCTGCTCTTGATACACGAGTGCTCACGGCGGCGCAGCACGCTGTGGCCAAAGCGTCGTTCGAAGCGATGCGCGACCGGCGGTTCCTACCGTTTGACCAGATAGACGAGGACCCGGCGCGGGCGGAGCTTGATCGCCGCTTGCTGGTGGACTTGCTCGGTCTGCCGGAGTCGCTGTGCGCGGAGAATGGGCCGATAGACCTGCTGCGCCGGAAGCTCGCGCTAGAGCCGCGGGTGCACGGCGGGAAGAAGAGCCGCGTTGTGTTCGATGAGGCGATAGACGCGCAGGGGAATCTCGTGGTGACGGAGCGCAACGAGCGGCGCAACGATAGATGACAAGACCCACCACGACACCTGCCCCTTGCCCCGTCGCCGACCAACCTCCTACCATGGACTCCGACAGGAGACGGGGCTGGCGCACTCTCCCGGGCGTGCTCCATCGACCCCAACGCCCCCGCGGAAGCGGCGCCCCGAAAATTTGTGGATTCTTGGATTCTTAACCCCCTCCCACCGCGCCACGGCCATGTAAACAGGTTCAGAAACTTCCGGGGATTTTCTGTTTCTGCCCCCTGCTCCATCGCCCGGCGACCGCATCGCGGCCACGTAAATCAAAGACCCCAAGAATCGAAGGGGCCTGCAAGGAATGTTCTGGCTTCTCCACAGACGACGCGAACTTTACGGGACGGCTCCCCTAAACCGCTCTCCCCCCCCGTCTGCGGGACTTTTGCATAGTTGCCGCTTCGGGGGTGTTCTTCTTGCCGCCAGCCCTGTCTGCATTCCTGCGGGCCCTGGATTCCCGCTTTCGCGGGAATGACGGAAAGGGGTTACGCAGGGTCTCGTCTGCGGGGGAGATTGGGAAGGGGGTGTGGTATCATGGGGCCGCGATGAATACGGTTATCCGCGCGACTGCCACTACTACGACGGGGCCCACTACGAAGGCCACGGCGGGCCGCGCGTTGGAGACGGCTGCCGTGGCCGCATCCGCCTGAGGGCGCGAACGCGCATCGGCGATACGCGAAAAGGGGCGCTCAGGCGCCCCTTCGTTTTATCACCAGCAAACCAGCGAGGCAGGCCATGCCAGTCAAAGAGAAATCTCCCGAACAGCAGCAGCTCGACGAGCTGCGCTACCGCATCCGCCACTCCGCCGCCCACATCATGGCGGAAGCCGTGCTCGACCTCTTCCCGAACGCCCGGTTCGCCGTTGGCCCGCCCACGGACGATGGCTTCTACTACGACTTCTCGGTGAGCAGGCCGTTCACCCCCGAGGACCTGGAGCAGATCGAGGCCCGGATGCGCGAGACCATCGCTAAGGACGCGCCATTCGAGCGGACCGAGCTCTCCCGCGACGGCGCGCGCGAGCGATTCGCCGAGCAGCCCTTCAAGCTGGAGATCATCGACGAGATACCGGAGGGCGAGGCCATCACCACCTACGCCCACGAGCGCTTCATCGACCTCTGCCGCGGCCCGCACGTCGAGTCCACCGGCAAGGTCGCGGCCTTCAAGCTGATGAGCGTCGCGGGGGCTTACTGGCGCGGCGACGAGCACAACGAGATGCTGCAACGCATCTACGGCTCCGCTTGGGAGTCGGAGGAGGTGCTCATTCAGCATCTCAGCCGGTTGGAGGAGGCCGCCAAGCGCGACCACCGCAAGCTCGGCCAGGAGCTGGGCCTCTTCTTCTTCGACCCCATCGCGCCGGCCAGCCCCTTCTTCCTGCCCAAGGGCGCTACGCTCAACAACACCCTTGTGAGATACGTGCGCGGCCTGTACGAACGCTACGGCTATCAGGAGGTCATCACGCCGCAGGTGTTCGACTCCGAGCTGTGGAAGCGCTCCGGGCACTACGACAACTACAAGGAGCATATGTACTTCACCTACGTGGACGACCGCGAGTTCGGGGTGAAGCCGATGAACTGCCCCGCCGCCGCCATGCTCTACGGCGCCCAGCTGCACTCGTACCGCGACCTCCCTGTGCGGTACGCCGACTTCGGCCGCCTGCACCGGTTCGAGCGCTCGGGCGTCACCCACGGCCTCACCCGCGTTCGGACCTTCTCCCAGGACGACGCCCACATCTTCTGCACGCCCGACCAGGTGGAGAGCGAGATTAGTTCCTTCATCGCCATGGTCCAGGAGACTTACGAGGTCTTCGGGTTCGAGGACGTGCGCGTCGCGCTGTCGCTGCGCCCGGAGAAACGCATCGGCTCGGACGAGCTATGGGACCGGGCGGAGGGCGCGCTGGCGGCGGCCCTTGACACGCGCGGCTTGGAGTACGAGCCGGTCCCCAACGAGGGCGCCTTCTACGGCCCCAAGATCGACTTCTTCGTCGCCGACGCCATCGGCCGCGAGTGGCAGCTCAGCACGGTGCAACTGGACTACAACCTGCCGGAGCGATTCGACTTGGAGTTCGTGGACGCCGAGGGAGCGCGTCAGCGGCCCGTGGTCATCCATCGCGCGATGCTGGGAAGCCTCGAACGCTTCCTCGGCGTGGTCATCGAGCACTTCGGCGGCGCGTTCCCGACATGGCTTGCGCCGGTGCAAGCCGAGGTCATCCCCATCGCGGACCGTCACGTCGAGTACGCCCAAAAGGTGCGCGGCGAGCTGGAGTCCGCCGGCCTCCGGGTCCACGTCGACGAGCGCAACGAGCGCATGAACGCGAAGATCCGCGACGCGCAGCTCCACAAGGTCCCGTACATGCTGGTTGTCGGCGACAAAGAGGCCGAGGCCGGCGGCGCGGCAGTCCGCCTGCGGACGGGCGAGGACCTGGGGATTGTCCCCACCGCGGAGGTGGCGAGGCGGATAGCCGGCGAGGCGCCGCGCTAAGGGGGCGGGCGGCAGAAAGCGGGTGCTGAAGCATAGCGAACGAACTAGCCAAGCTTTAGCCAAACTATCAGCTACCGACTGAACAAGCCGCCAATACAACGTCTGTGAGGTAACGAACTGAGCCCGCCAAGTAGCCAAACTCGCGCTGCCGTATTTCCTAGCTCAATAGTAGAATCGGAGCATAGTGATTACTGAATCCCACCAGGTCTCACGCCGTAGCGGGACCGGACAATTGCTTCTCCAAGAACTCGACCACTTCAACACAACTAGGCAAGTACTCTCGAATACGCCCAACAGATATTTGACCACCGTCACCACCATGTGCAATCTGATGGCGGTTGTTCATTACAGAATCTATAGCGTTACGTCTTCTTTCGCCATCTTCGTTAAGGAATGCTCTCAACTCTGTAGCCCACGCCTGATTGAAGCTTGCGGCGGTATCAATGAAGCGCCCAGACTTGGGATTGGATATACCCTCCAATCTTGCGATGGCGAATTTTGCTACTTGTGGACTCGCAGCGTTAATCACAAAAGCCTTATACACTTCCTTCAGTGAGTTCTCTAGGAATCCAGCGGTCAAGACACAAAGATACCTTCCCCAGTGCCCCATGAGTTCAATATCTCCTCCTGTTGCCGCCTCCGTTCTTACCAACAGCAACTGTAATGAGTTGAGTTGGCTGACAAGATTCCTATTGCGCATTGCTAGATAGTGGCGAAACGATCAATAGCCTTCCGCATACGTTGCGCCACAGGTTGTTCACGTGCCGTAGCCCGAGACACGGACTCTCGGTAGTCTTGGTCGTCTAGCAAATCTTGATAAGCTACCGCTATCTCCTCTAAGGGAGGAGTGCAATCTGATGATATAATCTTGCGAGCTAATCCAACTGACATGGAGTCAAAAATTGCGGCATTCAAAGCCCTATCTAACCGGAAGATGTGGTCGCCTAAAGCTTCCTTGAAGGCGTTCATAGTGTTGCTGAATACGGAAGCTGATCTAGTTAAGAATTCGTCTGAAGGATTCCTGTTTGTCCCTAGGAACCGAGTGAGGAACTCTGATAAAGGAGACTCATAGTGCTCAAACTCAAAGAAGAAAGCTATAAACCTCAATATAAGTTCTTGATCTCTCTGGCGTGAGTGAAGCCTTCCAAAAATTGATCGCCAAGCTGGATGATTGTTAATCTGATCTAATTTGGGGATTATATACCAAATTACACGGATTCCCCTGAAAACGCTTGACGGCCCGCCCGTATTCGTGTAGTCTGCTACCATCGATTAGGAGGTAGTGGACATGACGCAAGCACCCGGAAAGTCGTACCGCAAGGGAATCTCCCTCGTAGAGGCAGTGCGGCGGTTCTCCAATGAGGCCGTTGCCGAATCGTGGTTCATCGAGACGCGTTGGCCCGATGGGGTGCGCTGCCCCTTCTGTGAGTCCGGCGCGCACGTCAAGGAGCGGAAGAACCGGAAGCCCCAGCCATACAACTGCAAGGCGTGCCGCAAGGACTTCTCCGTGAAGACCAACACGCTCATGCACGGCTCCAAGTTACCGCTCGGCACGTGGGCAATCGCCTACTTCCTCTTCTCAACGCACCTCAAGGGCGTCTCCAGCATGAAGTTGCACCGCGACCTGAGCGTCACGCAGAAGACGGCGTGGCACCTGGCGCACCGCATCCGCGAGACGCTGAACGACAGCACAGACCCCTTCGCTGGCCCCGTCGAGGTAGACGAGACGTACATCGGCGGCAAGGAGAAGAACAAGCACGCGGACAAGAAGCTGAACGCCGGGCGCGGCGCGGTCGGCAAGGTTGCTGTCGTTGGCGTGAAGGACAGGCCGACCGGCCAGGTGAAGGCGAAGGTAGTAGAGACAACGAACGCGCCTACGCTGCAAGCGTTCGTACGCGAGTCCACGCAACCGACGGCGCAGGTGTATACGGACGGGGAACGCGCCTACGAGGGGATGCCGAGGGCGCACGAGGCCGTAGCCCACAGCATCGCGGAGTGGGTGCGCGGGATGGCGCACACGAACGGCATCGAGTCCGTGTGGTCGATGCTGAAGCGCGGCTACAACGGCACCTATCACCACTGGAGCGGGAAGCACTGCAATCGCTACGTGCAGGAGTTCACCGGACGGCACAACGCCCGCCCGCTGGACACGGCGGATCAGATGGGCGCGATGGTACGGGGCGCAGAGGGGAAGCGACTTCGCTACGCCGACCTGATAGGTGAACCTGAGACGCGCCAGCCCCGCCTGCTGGGTGGTGCGCTGTGACGGAGCGCAATTTCAAGAATCGCACATTGTGGACGGGCGACAACCTCCACGTCATGCGCGGCCTCAACAGCGAGACGGTTGACCTCATCTATCTTGACCCGCCGTTCAACTCCAATCGCGACTATGCCGCTCCCATCGGCTCGGAAGCGGCGGGCGCGGCCTTCAAAGACACATGGACACTTTCCGACGTTGACCACGCGTGGCACGGGGAAATTGCTGAGGTCAACCCCGGCCTTTACCGCGTTATTGACGCGGCGCGGGAAGCGCATGGCAAAGGGATGCAGTCCTACCTCATTATGATGGCCGTGCGGTTGTTAGAGATGAAGCGAATCTTGAAGCCGACGGGCAGCATTTACTTGCACTGTGACCCCACGGCCAGCCACTACCTGAAGATGGTCATGGACACCATCTTTGGACACGACACCTTCCGCAACGAGATTATCTGGCACTTCCCCGACAACTTCCAAGGCAACGTGAAGAGGTTCGCTTCCAACTCCAATACCATCTTCTTCTACGCGGGGGGGGGGATTCACCTTCAACCCTGTCTTCATCCCCCTGGACAAGCCTAAGAAGCGCGGGGGACGCGTATGGAGCAAGGAGTTAGGGAAGGTGGTAGCAGAGCATGGGCCGGACGGCAAGCCCGTCTATCGCACCTATACGACCAAGAAGTCTGACAACGTGTGGACGATAGGCCAGTCTTCCGTCACGAATTACGGATCAAAGGAGCGCACCGGCTATCCGACGCAGAAGCCTTTGGCCCTGTTGGAGCGCATCATCAAGGCCAGTTCTAACGAGGGCGATGTGGTGCTGGACCCATTCTGCGGCTGCGCAACGGCCCTCGTCGGCGCAGAGAAGTTAGAACGACAGTGGATAGGCATTGACCTCTCCCCCAAGGCCAAGGACCTCATCAAGACACGGATGGGGAAGGAGTTGGGCCTGTTCAGTCTCCAAACGGTCTACCGCGACGACGTGCCATCGCGGACCGACATGGGTAAGTTGCCAGCCTACCAGTCGCACAAGAACACGCTCTATGGGCAGCAGGAAGGTCTATGCGCGGGCTGCAAGGTGCTGTTCCCTATCCGCAACTTCACCGTCGACCACATCGTTGCACAGAGTAAGGGTGGGACTGATCACCTGGACAACCTGCAACTGCTCTGCGGGGCGTGTAACAGCATGAAAGGCACCAAGACGCAGGAAGAGTTCCTCGCGGCACTCAAACAGGCCGGAATCGGGCGATAGGACGGTGAAGGAGGCACAATGACAACGAGGAAGCCGGACAAGCGGATGGGGAGCCTATGGGAGCCTGTAGAGGCCACACCCGAGGAGATAGCGCGGGCGTGTATGCAAGGCCCGCCGAAGGAGACGTGGGATTACCTCACGAAGGCCACGCCGCCGGACGATTCAGAGGAGTCTGTGTAATTTGGTATATAATCCCCTAATTTATCTATCAGCTTACCATGATAGAGAGCACTACGAATCTCTTGTTGCGTCAATCGGATGCCACCACTATTAATCCTATCGAAGATGTGGTATATGCTAGTGTCATCTGCGGCTGGAGTATCCTGTTTTACCACCGTGGCGTGAATGACAGAATTATTGAAATCAATCTCGTTCTTTGGATCCAAATCCGCGTATGTCATATCTTCGAACTGCTTCTGAACTCCTGTCAGCTTGAAGACCCGCTGAGTCCTAGAATCCAGCGAAGGATTAAACACGCCCTGGTAGAAGAACTGAATGCTCTTCAAGCGTTGCTGCCCATCAATGACCACATATTTGCCGGAGTCGATATCGCGTGACAGGAAGATCCCTGGAACTGGCAATCCTAGCAAGAGAGATTCAATAAACCTTGAAGCATCTTTGATGTTCCAGATGTAATTCCGCTGGAATCCCGGTATGATGATTTCGCCTCTTTGAAGCCGACGATTGAGGCCATCAACGTCAAAATCTATCCCGAAGCTTGTAATCTCGTAGCGCACCGGCGCCACTGACTCATCGATTAGGTCCTCTACCTCCTCATCGTTCGCGTTGGTGCTATTCAATGCTGACATGATGCTTTCGTCTGCTTCGGTGCTCACCGTTCTCTCCACATGCAGCCTCAATGGCCAAAGAGCAATGTATCTAAAAGTTAGGCGGTGTTAGCCCTGGATTTTCCGAGAATACCATTACTGGCACACTGTTGGAAAGCTATAGATGCAAGTGGATAGGGGATGAAAATGGTATGATGAAGCTGATTCACGCTTGAGGCACCGCGCTAGCTCCCCAACCCGACGAACATCGAGTAACGAGGCTCGTCGCCGAGTGGGGTGAGCAGGTGGCCTTCGCCCGTCACGTCCTCGAACAGGATGACGTCTCCCGCCCCGGCGACGCGGCTCTCGCCGTCGGAGAGCTCGACCTTGACCTGGCCGGACATGAAGATGACGAAGCGGCGCTCGGGCGCATTGTGCATCACGTCCCGGCTATCGGCGGGCTGGGTGTTGAAGCCGACCTCGCGGGCCGGCTGGACCATCGCGCGGGGGAACCGGCCAATATTGGGGTCGAACTCCAGCTCGATCTCCCCGAAGTGCGAGAGGTTGTCGTCGCCTGTGTAGACGCGGGTGATCCGCATAGCTGCCTCCTGCGCCGATTGGGCGCCTGCTCCGTCAACGGCCTCTAGGGCCGCCCCAACTCTACCTGACCGGCGGATTTCACCGACGGATTTCGCTTCGAGGCTGCGCTCACGAGCAAGAGGAGGGTGGTCGGCACCAGGATGAGCATCGCGACGAAGAGACCTCCACCTGGGGCGAAGAACGCCAACAACACCATCACGGCGAGTCGAAGCGCGATGCTTCCCAGCGCCGCCATTCTCCCGCGTGTCGCCGCGATGAACCCGAGGCTCCATATCATGGAGAAGACCCCGACTAGGAGCAACATCGCGAACCCGAATTGCAGCAGAGTCTGGGCGGGGAGACCCTGGGCCAGGTTCACGACGAAGAAAACCAACGTGGCGACGGTGAAGACGGAGGCTTCGATTCGGATAATGGCTGTCGTGACTCTCCGGCGTGCCGTTTCGTACATTTGCGGCTCCTCGCGACAGGCTGCGGCGCAGGCTCACGCATCCCTACGCCTCACGATAGAATCGCGCCAGCTATCGGGCAAGCGTTATGAGCACGTCAGAGCAACTTGGGCCAGTCGCCATCGTCGGGACCACGTCATGGGGGGTGACGTTGGGGCTGCTGCTGTCGCGGCGCGGGCTGGACGTGCGTGTGCTAGCACGGACGGACCAGGAGGCTCGCGGGATCGAGGGCGCGCGCGAACACCCGACGCGGCTGCCGGGCTATCGCTTCCCGGATACGCTCCATGTGATCGCGGACTGGGCGGCGGGGATGGACGGCGCCTCGGCGGTCATGTTCATGGTCCCGAGTCACACGCTGCGCGAGAACGCCCGCCGCGCCGCGCCGCATATCCCCAAGGGAGCGCTGGTTGTCTCGGGCAGCAAGGGACTGGAGCAGGGCACGTTCAAGCGCATGAGCACGGTGCTCGCGGAGGAGCTGCCGGGGAACGGCAGCCGTCACGTCGTGCTGTCCGGCCCCAATCTGGCGCGGGAGGTCGTGCGGGACATGCCGACCGCGACGGTCATCGCGTCCGCGGACGAGCAGACGGCGCGGGAAGCGCAAGGACTGCTGAACTCCCCCACGTTCCGCGTTTATACGAACTCCGACGTCATCGGGACGGAGATGGGGGGCGCGCTCAAGAACATCGTCGCCATCGGCGCGGGGATGTGCGACGGCATGGGGCTGGGCGACAACGCCAAGGCCGCGTTCCTCACGCGAGGGCTGGCGGAGATTACGAGGCTCGGCGTCGCAGCCGGAGCGCAGCCGGCGACCTTCGCCGGAAACGCGGTCCTCGGCGACTTGCTGGCGACCTGCTCCAGCAGCCTGAGCCGCAACTACCGCGTCGGGGCCGCGCTGGCGGCTGGCCGGACGCTGGCGGAGGCGCTCGAATCCCTCGGCGGTCAGGTGGCCGAGGGCGTCACGACGACCCCGGCCGCGCTGGACATGGCGCGCGACCTCGGCGTCGAGATGCCGATCACGGAGATGACGAGCCGTGTGCTGTTCGGCGGAGCCTCGCTCCAAGAGGCGGTCTACGGACTGATGGCCCGCGCGCCGAGGTCCGAGTAGGCGCTCCGCTGCCGCCCTGATTCCGCGCAGGCGGGGCGAACGGATTGGCGGCTACGTGTCCAGCAGCGTGGGGGCGAATAGCTCCTCGATGGTCACCACTCGCTGCGTGAGTCCCTGCTCGGTGGAGTACGCGAGGGCCGTTTCGAGGGTGTGGCGGTTCGCGGCTACGCCGTAGGGGAAGAGGTCGGTGGTGAGAGCGGCTCGCGCGTTGGACGGGAGCAGACCGGCATCGATGAAGGGCTGGGCCTCTTCCAGCGTCCGCGCGACCCACAGTTCCTTTGCCTTCACGAACGCGTCGTACAGGTTCCGCGCGGCCCACTGGTGCTGCTCGTAGAGCGAACGCCGCATGATGACGACGTGATTGACGGGGTAGATGCCCGTCTTGGCGTAGTAGCGCGCCGACTCCGCGAGGGGGTTGGGGAAGAGCGTCCGCACCTGCTCGTGGGCATGCAGGTCCAGCGTACTCCGGTTGATGCCACCGCCGCCGGAGAAGTAGACGTAGATGGCGTCCAGCTCGCCGTTTGCCATCATACCGCCGAGGTTCTGGTCCTTCGCGGGGTCCATGTAGTGCAGCGTGACGCCGGGCGGCGGCTCAAAGCCGGTGGCGCCGCCGTGGCTCAGCGCTTGCGTGCGCTCCATCCACCACTCGACGTCCGTCGGGGCGACGCCGTACTCGTGCTCAAAGAAGCCCCGTGCCCAAAGCGCCGCGGTCTGCTGGTACTCGTTGACGCCGACGCGCTTGCCCTTCAGGTCGGCGGGCGACTCGATTCCGACATCGTTCCGCACGAGCGCGCCGGTCCCGAAGAACGTCCGCGTGGTGCAGATGGGCAGGGCGACCCAGTCCCGGTTGCCCTGGGCCGTGATGATTGCGAGGGAGGAGAGCGACATCTCGGAGACGTCGAACTCCTGGTGTGTGAGCTGCCGGTGGAACGTCTCCGCCGGGCCGGAAGCCGTCGGGATAAGCTCGATGCCCTCGGGGCGGACCGTGCCGTCCATGATGGGGCGGCTGCGCGGGTTGGGTGCGAACGCGAGGCTGAAGGTTGGCTTGCGGACCATGTGAGACCTCTTCCAGGGTGGTGGCCGGGCCTAGGCTGGAGCGCAGACGAAGGTTACCCAGTCGTCATCGTGGTGCTCTTCGAGGAACGCCAGGCCGGCGGCTTCAAAGGCGTCGACGACCTGCTGGCGGCGCTCTTGCAGGATACCGGCGGCGACGAGGCGGCCTCCATCCTTCACCGCCTTGCGCAGCTCCGGCGCCAGGTTCGTCAAGGCGACGGAGTTGACGTTGGCGAGCACGACGTCGGCCCAGGCGGGAGGGACGTGGTCGTTAGGGAGGGAACCGGCGTAGAAGCGCACCCGGCCTGAGACTTTGTTCGAGCGCAGGTTTACGCGGCCGGCTTTCAGCGCGACGCGGTCGATCTCCACGCCGACGACACGCTCCGCGCCAAGCTTGGCTGCGCCGATGCTGAGGATGCCTGAGCCGGAGCCCACGTCCAGCACGGCGGCGCCGGGGGCGACGAGGCGCTCCATGCACTCCAGCGTACGGTGGGTCGTGGGGTGGTGTCCCGTGCCGAACGCAAGGCCGGGGTCGATTTCGATGACGATGTCGTCAGGTCCCGCTTCGCCGCGATGCCATGGCGGTTGGACGAGCAGGCGCTTGCCGATGCGGAGCGGGGTGAAGTGCGCCTTCCAAGCGTCCTCCCACTCCCGCTCCTCGATCTCGCGCTCTTGCAGCTCTTCGATATCGGTCAGCTTGCCGACGAGCTGTAGGCCGATATGCACCATCTCGCGGTTGCTGCGGTAGGCGGGCGTCTGGGGCATGTAGGCGCGGATGATGGCGCTCTGACGCTCGGGGGGCGATTCGCCCTCGTCGGGGTTCCAGCCCCCTGCGTTCTCGATGGCGACGCCGCCCTTGCAGTAGCGGCGGAACAGCTCGGCGATGGGTTCGACGAACTCGAAAGGCGCTTCAATCTTCAGTTCTAGCCAGAAAGGCTTCGCCATGCCGACAAGTGTACCGCAAGGCCGGGATGCGCTCATTGCAAAAGCAGACGCGCCTCACAGGAGGCGCGTCTGCCTGCTTGACCGCTTGGACAGGCGCTAGTCGGTTCCGCCCGCAAGCTCTTCGAAGAGCGCGCGGAGCTCGGCGTCCTCGAGGGCCAGTCGACCGGCTTCGAGGTTCTCGACCATGCTCTCCGGGCTCCCGTATTGGACCGGCCGTCCGAGCAGCTCGGCCGCCTCGATGAAAGCGGGGTCCTCGACCGTGTTCTTGAAGGTCGTGCGCCACTGGGCGACGACGTCGTCCGGCACACCGGGGCGGAAGGTGTAGACACGGCTGAGCACGTCGTTGACGGTCTCGGTCAGAGTGAAGATGTCTCGCTCGCCCTGGGTCGTTTCGATGATGTCGAAGATGTGGGGCGGGACCTCTTGGCCAAGGAGGTTGGTGATGTAGTCAACCCATTCGGGGTCGTCCGCGGGGTCGGCCCCGTAGCGATAGAGGGGGACGATCTCCTGGTTCTCGATCCAGTTCGGATAGAGGGAGAGCGCCTTCGCCTTGGAGCCGCCGCCCACGTCCAGCTCGCCGCGGTCAAAGGCGGCGTCGATTTCGGCGCTTCCACCGTAGCCGAACACCATCTTGGTGGGGCCGCCGAGGGCCTGGATGAAGACGGTGGATAGCCCGCCGCTGTCGCCGGGGGCAGTCCCCCCATCGGTGAGGGGGGTGCCACGCTTCTCAGGGATTTGGAAGGCGCCCATCCAATCGTGGGAGACGTCCCACTCGTCCAGGCGGCTCTTCTTCATGTAGGTGGCGGCAGCGGTGGAGGCGGCGCTCGGCGTGCCGAGGTATATGGCGGTGGCTAGGTCGAAATCAGGCACGTCGATGCCGAGCAGCTCGCGCTTGAAGAAGCGGGGGTGTACGACGACCATCGTCAGGCCATCGGGCTCGGTGTTCCGCATGACGTGGAGGAGAGCGCGCTCGCCGCCCGCGCCGGGCAGGTTCTGGACGATGAAGCGCGGGTTCCCCGGCAGGTGGGTCCCCGCGTACCGGGCGAAGAGGCGCGCAAAGGTGTCGTACCCGCCGCCGGGGGAGAAGCCGACCACGAGGGTCACGGTCTTGTCTTCGAAGAACTCCTCGAAGTCACGATCGGACGGAGGCGGCTCCGGTGTTGGCGTGGCGGCCGGCTGGGGCTGCGCCTCGGGCGTCACACCCGGCGCAGGAGTCGGCGTTGGGTCCGGCGCTACGCCCGGCGCGGGAGTCGGCGTCGCCTCCGGGACGGGGGTCGCCGTGGGGGGCGGCGAGGTCGGAGTCGCCGTAGGGGCCTCGCTGCCACAGGCCCCCACCGCCAATGCCGTGAGGACCAAGGCCAGAATGGCAATCGTCGCCCGAGTGTTCATGACTGCTCCTTTCCGTAATAGCCAGCTATTACGGCCCGCTCGATGCCGCCGTACCGATTGGCGGAACGATAGGTAAGCGAGGGCGCCCTGTCAATGGAGAGAGTCTAGGGAACTGTCTCCGCACGATGAGGAGTGGGGACGGGCGGGACTAGCGCTCTTCTAGGGAGCGGAACTCTTCGAGGATCTCGCGTTGGCGCTTGGAGAGTTTGCTGGGGGTCTTCACGCGGAGGGTGACGAGCTGCAGGCGATATGCACCATCTCGCGGTTGCTGCGGTAGGCGGGCGTCTGGGGCATGTAGGCGCGGATAATGGCGCTCTGACGCTCGGGGGGCGACTCGCCCTCGTCGGGGTTCCAGCCCCCTGCGTTCTCGATGGCGACACCGCCCTTGCAGTAGCGGCGGAAGAGCTCGGCGATGGGTTCGAAGAACTCGAAGGGCGCTTCAATCTTCAGTTCTGGCCAGGAAGCCTTCGCCATGCGGATAAGTGTACCGCTGGCGGGATGCGCTTATTGCGAAGGAGACACGTCTGCTTCCAGGCGTGTCTCCTTCCTTGGTGCGTTCGGTTTCGCCCGATCCTAGTCCGCCGCGCCGGCGATTTCCGCGAAGAGCGCACGCAAATCAGGGTCCTCGATGGCCTGCCGTCCTGCGTCCAAGCTCTCGAGCATACTCTCCGGGCTCCCGTACTGGACCGGTCGCCCGAGCAACTCGGCCGCCTCTAGGAAAGCGGGGTCCAGGATCGTGTCTCTGAAGGTCGTGCGCCATTGGGCGACGATGTCGTCCGGCACTCCGGGGGGCAGGGTGTAGACCCGGCTGAGCACGTCGTTGACGGTCTCGGTGAGGGCGAAGACGTCCCGCTGGCCCTGGGTCGTTTCGATGAGGTCGAAGAGGTGGGGCGGGATCTCTTCGCCGAGGAGATTGGTGACGTAGTCGACCCATTCGGGATCCTCCGCGGGGTCGGCCCCGTAGCGGAAGAGGGGGGCAATCTCCTGGTTTTCAATCCAGTTCGGGAAGAGGGAGAGCGCTGTGCTCCTGCCGCCTCCGCCCATGTCCACTTCCAAGCGGTCGAAAGCGGCGGCGGCTTCGGCGCTTCCGCCGTAGCCGTACACCATTTTGGTGGGGCCCCCGAGGGCCTGGATGAAGGAGGTGGCCAACCCGCCGCCGTCGCCGGGGGCAGTGCCTCCGGCGGTGAGGGGCGTGCCGCGCTGCTCCACGAGTTGGAGCGCGCCCGCCCAGTCGTGGGAGACGCCCCACTCGTCCAAGCGGCTCTTCTTCATGTAGTTGGCGGCGGATGTGGAGGCGGCGCTCGGCGTGCCGAGGAGTATGGCGGTGGCTATGTCGAACTCAGGCACGTCGATGCCGAGCAGCTCGCGCTTAAAGAAGCGCGGGTGGACGACGACCATCGTCAAGCCATCGGGATCTGCGTTCCCCATGACGTGGACGAGGGCGCGTTCGCCGCCCGCGCCGGGCAGGTTCTGGACGATGAAGCGCGGGTTTCCCGGCAGGTGGTCCCCCGCGTACCGGGCGAAGAGGCGCGCAAAGGTGTCGTACCCGCCGCCGGGGGAGAAGCCGACCACGAGGGTCACGGTCTTATTGTCGAAGTACTCCTCGAAGTCACGATCGGACGGGGGCGGTTCCGGCGTTGGCGTGGCGGTCGGCTGGGGCTGTGCCTCGGGGGTCACGCCCTGCGCAGGAGTCGGCGTTGGGTCCGGCGTTACACCCGGCGCGGGAGTCGGCGTCGCCTGCGGGATTGGCGTCGCCGTGGGGGGCGGCGAGGTCGGAGTCGCCGTGGGGGACTCGCTGCCGCAAGCCCCGACTGCTAGTGCCGTGAGGACCAAGGCCAAAATGGAAATCGCCGCCCGAGTGTCCATGGCTGCCCCTTTCCGTAATAGCCAGCTATTACGGCCTGCTGGATGCCGCCGTACCGATTGGTGGAACGATAGGAAATCGAGAGCGCCCTGTCAATGGAGAGGTCTAGAGAACTGTCGCCGCGCGCATCGCCCATGAGGAATGGAGAGGGGCGGGACTAGCGCTCTTCGAGGGAGCGGAACTCTTCGAGGATCTCGCGTTGGCGCTTGGAGAGTTTGCTGGGGGTCTTCACGCGAAGGGTGACGAGCTGGTCGCCACGGCGGTCGGCGCGGCCCAAGTGGGGGACGCCCTTGCGCTTGATGCGCAGGATTTCGCCGGACTGGGAGCCCGGGGGGATTGTGAGCGTCGTGGGGCCGTCGAGAGTAGGGACTTCGATATCGTCGCCGAGGGCAGCCGATGGGAAGCTGACGGCGAGATTCAGGAGCACGTCGTTCTCCTGCCGCTCGAAGTACTCGTGGCGCTGGAGGCGGACGCCGACGAGGAGGTCGCCCGGAGGCCCGCCAAGCTCACCGGCGTCGCCCTGGCCTTGGAGGTTGAGCCGCGCGCCGTTGAATACGCCTGCGGGAACTGAGACTTGGAGCCGCCGCTTGGTCCGCTCGCGGCCGGAGCCCTTGCAGAGAGCGCAGGGGTGTTTGACCTCCTCCCCGGCGCCTCCGCAAACGTTGCACGTCGCTTCCGTCACGAACTGACCGAAGACGGACTTCTGGGCGCGACGCACGCGGCCGCTGCCTTTGCAGTTCGAACACGTCTCAGGATGGGTCCCGGGTTCGGCGCGTGAGCCGTTGCACTTGCTGCACTTCTCGGTGCGCCCCACCTCGATGTCCTTGGTCACGCCGAAGGCGGCCTCTTCGAAGGTGATTGCGATGCTGGCCTCCAGGTCGCGTCCCGCGCGCGCCCTGGTCCGAGTTGAGCTCCCGGCGCCCCCGAAGAAGGCGTCGAAGATGTCCCCAAATCCGCCGAAGAACTCGAAGCCTTCGAACCCCCCAGCGCTCTGGCCCGCGCCGGACCGCATACCGGCATGGCCGAACCGGTCGTACTGGCCCCGGCGCTGGGGATCGCTCAGAATCTGGTAGGCCTCGTTCACCTCTTTGAAGCGCTCGGAGGCGTCGTCGGCCTTGTTGCGGTCGGGGTGGAACTCCATGGCCTTCTTGCGGAAGGCCTTGCGGATGTCCTCCTCGGAAGCGTTCTTGCCGACTTCCAGGATGTCGTAGTAGTCGCGCTTTGTGGTCATTAGTGGGCGCTCGGGCCGGATGGCGGCCGCTCCAGCGCTTGGAGGAGCTCGCTCAGGAACGCTGCGAGGTACTGGACGCTGGACATGGCCCTTCCGTAGTCCATGCGCGTGGGCCCCAGCGTGCCGATGACCCCCACGGTGTCGCTGCTAGCGCCGTAGGTGGCGTAGACGACGCTGAAGGGGCGCAGGTGTTCGTCGTGGCTCTCCTCCCCGATCACGACGCGCACCTCGGTCGGCCGGCCGGGGGCGGAGAGCAGCCGCGAGAGGGAGTCGTCGTCGATGACGTCGGCGGCTTCCTGGGCGCTGCGGCTCGACCGGAACTCCGGTTGGTTGAGCATATGGCGCAGGCCGTTGGTGTAGCGTTCCTGGGCCTCGTCCCGCTCGGCGTCCGAGAGGACACGGACGGTCTCGGCGGCAGTCGCTTCGCTTATCGGGTCGCTCAGCCTGCCGGCATCCCACAGGGCGCGGACCTCCGCGGCGCTCATGCCGCCGATGATGCGGTTCATGCGATTGGCCGCTTCGGTGAGCGTCTCCTGGTCGATGGGAACGTCGAACCGGACCATGCGCTGGCGGACCCGCGCTTCCTGCATGACGACGACCAGCAACGCTTCCTGGTCGTGCAGGTGAACGAGCTGGACCTGCTTGACCCTCGCAAGGCTGGGCTTGACGGTGGTGGCGATGGTCAGGTTGTGGACGACGCTGGAGAGGACGCGGGCGGCGCTCTGCGCCCAAACCGCGGGGTCGGCCTCGTTGACGTCGATGGCTTCGCGGACCCTGTCCTCGAAATGGCTGGGGAGACGCGGGTGCTGGACGGCGCGGTCCACGTAGAAGCGGTAGCCGGGGTCGGAGGGCACGCCTCCGGCGGAGGTGTGCGGGCGCGCGATGTAGCCCATCTCCTCGAGCTCGGCCATGTCGTTGCGGATGGTGGCGGGGCTCATACGGAGCTCGTAGCGCTTAGCGAGCTGCCGAGAAGCGACGGGGACGGCCGTCTCGATATAGTCGCTGACGATGATCTCGAGCAGCGCCTGCCTTCGCGCGTTCAACGCGGGGGCCGGGTTCGATTCGTCCCTACTAGCAGTCGGACGGTCCAAGTGCTAACTCCTCAGTCGAGTCGAATGTAGCATCGGCCTCGATGGACAGTCAACGCGTAGCTTCCCGTCGTTGGGCCTCACCCACCATTCTCGCCGCCGCTTCACATGCCTCCTTCTCCGTCTGCGAGACCTTTGCGTAGCCTCTCCAGCCCGTCCGCAGGTGCGGGAAGTTGCGCTGTCGTTACTAGTAAGAAGTTCCCGAACCGTTTCATCCCCTTACGAGTAAAAACTTTCCGAAAAACCATGTAAAATCGCGGGTTTCGGTGAGTGTTTTCGTGGCCGTGGCCTGCTTCCTGGCTCCTGGAGCTACTTCCTGACCGAGACGTTGTTTGTAAATAATGCCCTCTCCTCGATGGTTCCTCGCCTCCAGAGGAGGAGGGAAGAAGCCCCGCGCCCTGTGGTTGGGCGCTCGGACCGGGGTATGAGAGGTTCGAGGCATGAGACTCCACCGGACGATATTCCATCGTAGGAGGCGCGAGGAGATTAGGCAATGGGCAAGTGTCGCTGTGCGTTGGCGACGCGTGTCACACAGAGGTCTCTAGAGGTGGAAGGGACAAAACTACAAGTGGCAATCGATTGTGAAATTAGGCGCAAATGCGTTGACGATTCCGCCCCTTTTTGCTAGAGTTCCCCTAATAACTACAACTCATAGGGGGGCCGCGCGATGGTGCTACCAGGTGTTCGCATTCGAGAGCTGCGCAGGACCTACGGCTTCGAAGAGGTCGCCATCGTCCCTGGGGACGTGACCACCAATCCCGAGCTTTCGGTCACGAACCTGGCCATTGGCCCCTACCAATTCACGATTCCCATTATGGCGTCCGCAATGGACGCCATTGTCAACCCCGAGTTCGCCGGCCTCATGGCCAAGGCGGGCGGACTTGGAGTCATGAACCTCGAAGGCCTCTACTGCCGCTACGACGACCCCTCCGACGCGCTGCACGAGGTCAGCTCCGCTCCCAAGGAGGGCGTCACGGACGTGCTCCAGCGGGTCTACACGGCTCCCTTCAAGGAGGAGCTGGTCGGCCAGCGCGTCCGCGAGATCAAGGCGACCGGCGCGGTGGCCGCAGTCTCCGTCACTCCCCAAAACACGAAGCGCCTAGCTCCCTTGGCGGTCGAGGCGGGCGCCGACATTATCGTCGTACAGTCCACCGTCACGACGGCCCGGCACATCTCCAATAGCTTCGCCGGACTCCGGCTGAATGACCTGACGAGTCATATTGGCGTTCCCGTGCTGGTTGGAAACACGGTGACGGCCAGCGCTTCTATGGAACTCATGGAGCAGGGCATCGACGGCATCCTCGTCGGCGTCGGTCCGGGCGCCGCATGCACGACGCGGGACGTTACCGGCGTGGGAGTGCCCCAGGTATCAGCGACTCTGGAAGTTGCCGCCGCCAGGGACGAGTTCTTCGCCCGCACGGGCAAGTACGTGATCGTCGTCACGGACGGCGGCATTCGCATCGGCGGAGACCTTTGCAAGGCGATAGCGGCGGGCGCGGACGCGGTGATGATCGGCACGCCGTTTGCACAGACGCACGAGGCCCCGGGCCAGGGGTTCAACTGGGGCATGGCGAGCCCTCACCCTGCCCTGCCTCGGGGCACCCGCATCAACGTGGGCATGCACGCCAGCCTAGAGCAGGTGCTCTTTGGGCCGAGCCACCGCACGGACGGCACGCACAACCTCGTGGGCGCGCTCAAGATCTGCATGAGCATGGTGGGCGCGCAGACCATCCTCGAGTTCCACGAGCGAGCCGAACTGGTGGTCGCCCCGACCATCGCGACGGAAGGCAAGGTCTTCCAGCGCTCCGGTCAGATATAGGTCTCTTCCAACGGGGCACCGCGGGGGCGCCCCACGTAGGGGCTAGACGTCCTCGCCCATGTCGTGGTCGGTGTGGTTGGACTCGCCGGCCTTCCAATAGCCTTGCGTCCGCAGCATTGACCGGTCGAGGCCGCGCTCCTCGATGAAGTGGCTGCGTATGTCTCGCATGACGGCCGACTCGCAGCTAACCCAGACGCAGCCTCTTCCCTCAGGCAATTCGGCCTCGCGCATCGCGCCGGCAAGCGCCCGGCCCGGCATCTCTCCCACTTGGCGGTGGAGCCACGATATGTGCAGCGCTGCCGCCGATTCCAGCTCCAGTTCCTCGTCCACGCCCCGCACCTCCGCCAGGACGTAGGCGCGCATGGAGGATGGCAGCGCTTCGAGGAGGGTGGCTATGGCGGGGAGCGCAGCCTCGTCTCCGCCGATGAGATACCAGTCTGCCTCAACGTCTGGGAGGTAGGCTCCCCCTGGCCGTCCGCTGATGACGGCGACGTCGCCCTCTTTCGCACTCGCAGCCCACGCCGGGCCTGGGCCTTCGTCGTGGAGGGCGATATCTATGTCCAGTTCCGCAGTCTCAGGATCCCACCGGCGCGGGGTGTAGGCGCGGCTGGCTGGCCGCCGCCGGTCCTGGGGAAAAGCGTAGCCTTCCGGCCCCATGACGGGTAGGAGGAGCTCCCCCGTCTCGCTGTCCGGCATGAACACACGGATATGTTCGGCAGGGCCTTTGGACTCGAATCCCGCCATTTGTTCGCCGGTGAGGGTTATGCGCACCATGCGAGGCGTGAGCTGCGTGACGCGCCGCACCTCTACGACGCGGGGCGGCGGACGCTTGGACCGGACTGATGGCGTGCTCGTGGGAATCGAGGATGCCATGTAACGGTTCTCCTTGTTGTTGCTGCGTGTTTGTGCTGCGTGCTGGCCGGCCCTGGACGATTACCAGGCGTTCTGGGCGAGTTCGAGGCCGCTGGCCTCCTCGTGGACAGGCTCCTGCGCGTTGTCAGGCCACTTCCTCCGCTGCTCCGGCATCAGGCCACTCGACCACCTCGAACGAGAGCAGCGCGGCGTGCGTGGCGACGGGCCCATCGCCTTCCGTCCTAGCGTGGCCCTTGCGGAACTCGTCGCTGTTCACCCAGCGCAGGAAGTCCTCTTCGGACCGCCATCGGGTGTAGACGAAATAGCGGCTATCGCCCTCCACCGGCCGGAGGAGCTCAAAGCCCTCGAAGCCCTCCATATGCTCGACTTCGTGGGCGCGGCTGCCGAATCGGGCCTCCAGTTGGAGCTCTCCACCTTCCGGCACTGTGATGGCGTTTATCTTCACGACGCTCATAACTCTCTCCAAACTAGTTCTTCAAGCTCAATCGCCGCGGGCTCCCAAGGCGGGAACGCTCGTTGCCTCTCCTTCGAACGACGTGAGTACGACAGGCTTGTCCGTCTGAGGATGCGACATGGCCATGACCCTCATCGGAGCCTTGCCTTGGCGCGGCGGAGGCTGCCGGAGGGCTTTGGGCTTTGGGTAGGGCTATATCCGCTCAGTATGTATACACTACATAGTGGAGTAAGTATAGGCGACTACCTTCGTGCACCCGGCGGATGGATGAGAGGTCGCCTTTTCCCTACCCCTCCTCCTCGGTCGGCGGCTTCGGCGGTTTCGCCATCCCTGCGAGTACAGCGGCCATGATGTTCGTGACCACGAACACGGAGAAGATGGCGCTGTAGCTGTCCGTGACGTCGAACGCCAGCGCAGCGGCGAGCGGACCTGCCGCCTGCGTCCAGTTCGTGAATGCGCGGGCGACGCCCTCTATCGAGCCGAGGTGATGGCGTCCGTAGTAGTCAGCGAAGGCGAGGCGTTGGAGCGTCACGGAGGCGCCCTGCGCGAGGCCATAGAAGACGCCCCATGCAATCGCCAGCAGCGGCGTGTCCACGGCAAGCAGCATCAGGAAGGCGAGCGCGTTCAGCAGGAAGTCCCCGGCGATGAGGTAGCGCACGCTGAACCTGTCGCGCAGGAAGCCTGCGGCGATCGCTCCTACAGCTCCAATGGCGGAGTGGACGGCGAGCGCGGTGACGGCGACCGTTGTGGAGAGTCCGGTGTCCGTCATGTAGGGCACGGCATGGAGCATGACGCCGGTGCGCCCGAACCACCAGAGCGAGATGGCGATGATGAGCAGGTAGAGCGCGGGATGGCGCGCGGCCTGCCCTAGCCGCATGGAGGACTCGGTCACGCGCAGGTCGCGGGATGGGGAGCCCGTTGCGGGCTCCGGCGGTTCGCCGTCCGGCAGCAGCCCCATGTCCTCCGGCCTGCGCCGCAGCAGGAGAGCTGTGGGGACGGCTGAGACGATGAGGATGAGGACGCCCGCGCCGAGGGACGCTTCCCGCCAGCTGTACCAGCTGGCGATGAAAGCGATGAGCAGGGGCATGATGGACGATCCGGCGGGGAAGCCGAGACCGGCTAGGGCGGTCGCTTTGCCGCGCTTGGCGATGAACCAGTTGGGCACGATGACCGCGGAGGCGACGGAGAGGACGCCGGTGTTCATGCTTCGCGCGAATATCTGCAGCGCGTACAGGTGCCAGAGCTCCGACATGAAGTACATGAGGACGAACGTCGTGCCGATGAGCGTGTAGGCGAAGGTGAGCGCCCAACGGGGGCCGAACCTGTCCACGATAGGCCCTGTCGCCAGCGCGGCCCCGCTGCCAATGAGCCCGCCGAGGCTGATCGCGCCGGTGAACTCCGTCCGCGACCAGCCGAACTCCTCCGTGATGGGTTTCAGGAAGATGCTGAGGACGGGGAACGTCTCCGTGCTCGCGCTGAAGCTGCCCAGCGCGGCGACGGCGACAACGACCCATCCGTAGAAGAAGCGGGGCTTGCGGGGTTGGTCGGACGTGCGAGATTGTTTCAAGGGCTGGAGGGCGGGACGGGATGGGGTCGATGATAGTCCGATATGGCGGACAGCGTTTGACCGCCGCTCCCGCGTCTCCGTATGCTGTGGCCGCAGCCGACCCCGCGCGCCGGGGCGGCAAGCTCCCTCGCTATCGAGGGCCCGCTAGTCGACCGGACCGTATAGGCCGGCACGACGGACAGGAGGGCTTTCGCCGCATGAACGGCACGCTCACAGACGTGCCCGGCCTCACGGTTGGACATCACACAGACGTCAAGAACGGCGTCGGCTGCACCGTCGTGCTCACGCCCGAGGGGACCGTCGGCGGCGTGGACGTGCGCGGCGCAGCGCCCGGAACGCGGGAGACCGACCTTCTGCGTTCGGAGAATACGGTCGCTGGGGTGAATGCGGTTGTGCTGAGCGGGGGGAGCGCCTATGGGCTCGCGGCTGCCGACGGCGTGATGCAGCTGCTCGAAGAGCGCGGCGTCGGCCACCGCGTCGGCCTGCATATCGTGCCCATCGTGCCCGCGGCGATCATCTTCGACCTCGGCGTGGGCAATGGCTCCGTGAGGCCACGGCGTGAGGACGGCTACACCGCCGCCAGCCGGGCCGTGGACGGCCCCGTCGAGCAGGGAAGCGTCGGCGCGGGGACCGGCGCTACGGTCGGCAAGGCGTTGGGCCGGGAGCGCGCGATGAAGGGCGGTCTGGGGAGCGCCTCAATAGACCTTGGCGACGGGGTGGTGCTCGCGGCGCTGACGGTGGTGAACGCGGTCGGCGGCGTACACGACCCGGAGACGGGCGAGCTGCTCGCGGGCCCGCGCGGCGTCGACGGGGCACCGGTGGACAGCGCGGCGATCTACGCGGACCCCGATTACGGCAGGGGCGCTCCGAGCGCGGGGCCTGCGCATCTCGGCAACACCACCATCGGCGTGGTCGCCGCCAACGTGCGGCTTACCAAGGCCCAGACGAACCGGCTGGCGACCGTCGCGCATGATGGCCTGGCGCTGGCGGTCCGGCCTACGCATACGGTCCATGACGGCGACACGATGTTCGCGCTGGGGACGGGGGACATCGACGCGCCGGACGAGTTCGCGCGGCTCTGCGCGCTGACGCCCACGATTGTCGCGCGGTCGATTGTCGCCGCTATCCGGAACGCGACGGAGCTGCACGGGTTCCCGGCCGCCTCGGGGAGACGCGGCGATGGCTGAACGTCCAAGCGTCTCGTTCATCGGAGCGGGTAGGGTGGCCGGCGTGCTGGCGTCCGAGCTGACGCGCCTCGGCTATGCGGTTGCGGCGACGGCTAGCCGTTCGCGAGAGTCGGCGGAGCGCGTCGCGGCCCTCGCCGGAGCGCGAGCGGCCACGGTCCAGGAGGCCGTCGACGCGGCGGAGCTTGTCTTCATTACAACGTCGGACGGCGCTATTGGCGAGGTTGCGTCCCAGGTTCACTGGCGAGCCGGACAGTCGGTGGTCCACTGCAGCGGCGCGCTCACCCTCGAACCGCTGGAGCCCGCCCGGACGGCCGGGGCGGCGGTCGGGTCGTGGCATCCGTTCCAGACGTTCGGCGGGACGACCTCGCTGGCCGGCGTCACGTTCGGCATCGAGGCGGAAGGTGGTCTGCTCGGCGCGCTCGAACGTCTCACGGAGGAGGTCGGCGGGTATCCGCTGCGCGTGCCTGCGGGAGCGCGGCCTCTCTACCATGCGGCGTCGGTGATGAGCTGCGGCTATCTCACGACGCTCTTGAACGAGGCGCAGACGCTCTGGGAGCGGGCCGGGTTGCCCCCGGAGTCCGCGATGCGGGCGATGGGGAAACTCGCTCGAACGACGATTGCGAACATCGAGACGTCGGGCGCCGCCACGGCGCTGACCGGACCGACGTCGCGGGGGGACCAGGGCACGGTGCGCTTGCATCTGGAGGCGGTGCGCGACGCCGCCCCCGAGCTGCTGCCGCTCTACAAGGAGATAACCCTGCGCTCCGTCGAGCTGGCCAGAACGGCGGGCAGGCCCGGAGGCTCCATAGACTGGTCAGGGCTGTTCGGCGAGTACGTGGACGGGGGAGCGTAGCGATGCGAATGCGCACAACCAAGCTGCTGGAGATGAAACAGGCCGGCGAGCGGATCGTCTGCATCACGGCCTACGACTACGCGATGGCCCGGCTCGTCGACGAGGCGCAGATTCCCGTCGCGCTGGTCGGCGACAGCCTCGGGAACGTCGTACTGGGGTACGACTCGACCATCCCCGTGACGTTGGACGATATGGTCCGCCATACGCAGGCGGTCGTCCGGGGGTCGGAGCGCGCTCTCATCGTGGCCGACATGCCGTTCATGACCTACAACGTGAGCGTCGAAGACTCTTTACGGAACGCGGCGCGGCTCATGCAGGAGGGCGGCGCGCAAGCGGTCAAGCTCGAGGGCGGAACGGCCGTCGCCGAGGTCGTACGACGCCTGACGGAGAGCGGCATACCTGTCATGGGGCACGTCGGTCTCACGCCGCAGTCGGTGCATCAGCTTGGCGGTTACCGGGTGCAGGGACGCACCCTCGGCGAGGCCCGACGGTTGATGGATGACGCCTTGGCCCTCGAGGAGGCAGGCGCCTTCGCGGTCGTGATCGAGTCGGCGCCGGGCGAGCTGGCCAAGCTGGTGTCTAGCAGGCTGACGATCCCGACGATTGGGATCGGGGCCGGGGCGGGCTGCGACGGGCAGGTCCAGGTCATCTACGACATCCTTGGCCTCAGCGCGCGCCAGCCCCGTCACGCCAAGCAGTACGCTCGGCTGAACGACGTCATCCTCGCCGCGCTACAGGCGTACGCCGCTGAGGTGTCCGACGCCAGCTTCCCCGCTGCCGAGCACACGACCGCCATCGACGAGAACGTGCTCCGCGAGCTAGACCGCGAAGGCTGATGCAGCGGATATCGACCGTCGCCGCATTGAGGGCCGCACTGCGCGACGCCCCCCGTCCCGTTGGCCTCGTGCCGACGATGGGCGCGCTACACGAGGGACACCTCTCGCTCGTGCGCGCCGCGCGGTCAGAGTGCGCGGCGGTGGTGGTCTCGATATTCGTGAACCCGACGCAGTTCGGGGTTGGCGAGGACTTCGAGGCGTACCCAAGACCACTGGCCGACGACCTCGCCAAGCTGGAGGCGGAGAGGGTCGACTTTGCGTACACGCCCTCGGCACAAGAGATGTATCCCACGGGGTTCGCTGTCACGGTGCGCGTCGGCGGCCCGGCCTTGCCGCTCGAGGGCGAGGTTAGGCCGGGGCACTTCGATGGCGTGGCGACCGTCGTGGCGAAACTGCTGTCGCAGGCCGCGCCGGATAGGGCCTACTTTGGGCGGAAGGACGGCCAGCAGGTGGCAGTAGTGAAGCGGTTAGTCCACGACCTCGACTTGCCGGTGGGGGTCGTCGCTCTGCCCACGGTGCGGGAGGACGACGGGCTCGCGGTCAGCAGCCGCAACGTCTATCTCACGCTGGAGCAGCGGGCGGCGGCGCCTGTGCTGTACCGCGCGCTGGCGGCGGCGCGGGACCGCTTCCGCGCGGGGCGGCAACGGGCCTTCGATATCGAAGCCGCGTGCCGCCGGATCATCGAGGCCGAGCCGCGCATCGACGCAATCGACTACGTCGCGGCGGTCGATCCGGACACGATGGAGCCTTGGCGCGGCGTTGGGGAGTGCATGCTGGCCACGGCGGCGCGGTTGGGAGGCGTGCGGCTGATCGATAACGTCATCCTGGACTGACTGCGGCGCGACGGCGTGGAGGACGACGGCGCGAGAATCGGGTCTGCAACAGGGGATCTTGCCTTGACACCCTGTTAAACCGCTCCCTAGAATCTCTCTGTGCAGGGGACTACGCCGCGCTTTGAACCAGCCCAAGGGCAGTCGTGGCGGAGTGTCCCTTCTTTTTTGCCTGTTTTCCCTGCCCTGCCGAGCGGCGGCGAGCGATGAGCACGAAGTACATCTTCGTGACCGGCGGAGTGGTCAGCTCCGTGGGGAAGGGCATTTGCGCGGCGTCCATCGGCCGCATTCTCAAGAGCCGCGGGCTCTCCGTCGCCATCCAGAAGCTCGACCCTTACCTGAACGTCGACCCCGGAACGATGTCGCCTTACCAGCACGGCGAGGTCTTCGTGACCAAGGACGGCTGCGAGACGGACATGGACCTCGGCCACTACGAGCGCTTCATCGACATTGAGCTCACCGAGAGCTCGAACGTCACCGCCGGTCAGATATACACCCAGGTCATCGGCAATGAACGTCGCGGGGACTACCTTGGCGGCACGATCCAGACCGTCCCCCACGTCACCAACGCCATCAAGGCCTTCATGCGCCGCGTCGCCGAGGAGCGCTCCCCTGACGTGGTCGTCGTCGAAGTCGGTGGGACCGTTGGCGATATCGAGGGGCAGCCCTTCCTCGAGGCCATCCGGCAGATGCGGACCGAGGTCGGCCGCGACAACACTTACTACATACACGTCACGTTGCTGCCGTTCATCGGCGCGACGGGAGAGCTCAAGACGAAGCCGACGCAGCACTCGGTCAGGGAGCTTCGCGCTATCGGCATCCAGCCCGACGCCATCGTCTGCCGCTCCGATTTCGAGATACCCGACGACATCAAGGACAAGATATCCCTGTTCTGCGACGTGCAGCGCGATTCGGTGATTCCGATGCAGACGGCGAAGAACATCTATCAGGCGCCCATGATCCTGGAGGAATCCGGTATGGGCGACACCCTGGTAGCCGCCCTTAATCTCGAGGCGAAGAGGCGCGACCTTGTCGATTGGCGCGCGATGGTCAAGCGGATGATGGAGCCGCACACCATGCTCCCCATCGCTGTCGTCGGCAAGTACGCCGACCTGCCAGACGCCTACATCTCCGTCCGCGAGGCCCTGCGGCACGCGGGACTTCACATCGACCGCGACGTGGCCATCGATTGGGTGCAGTCCGAGGACATCGAGCGTGATGGCGCAAGCTCATGGCTGGCCCATGCTGCCGGCATCGTCGTGCCCGGCGGGTTCGGCGAGCGCGGCATCGAGGGCATGATCGAGGCTGTCTCCTATGCTCGGGAGCAGCGCCTGCCCTACCTCGGCCTCTGCCTTGGGATGCAGGTCATGGTCATCGAGCACGCCCGCAGGCTCGGAGGGATGGAGCTTGCCAACTCCTCAGAGTTCGACTCCGACACGCCCCACCCCGTCATCGACTACATGCCTGACCAGCGCGAGGTGAGCGAGATGGGCGGGACGATGCGCCTCGGCAACTATCCTTGCGTACTGTCGCCCGGCTCGATTTCGGCGGCGGCCTACGGCGCGACGGAGGTGGTGGAGCGCCACCGTCACCGGTTCGAGTTCAACAATAGGTACCGCGAGCCGCTTCAGGAGGCCGGACTGCTTGCCAGCGGACTATCGCCGGACGGACGGCTCGTGGAGATCGTGGAACAGGTGGAGCACCCGTTCATGGTTGGAGTGCAGTTCCATCCAGAGTTCCGCTCCCGCCCCCAAGAGCCTCACCCTCTCTTCCGCACTTTCGTGACCTCCGCCGCCCACGTCATCCGGGAGGGCGGCCAGCCCGAGCTTCCCCTCGCCGACGACTAGTCGGTCATCGGTGAGAGCAGGACGGCGCCTGCCGGAACCCCTCATCAGTGGGAGCTACAGGGTTCTCCGCTTGCGCGGGAACGACGGGGACTAGATTTCCTTGGTGAGCGTGGCGAGGAACTCTTTGTTGCTCTTGGTGCGGCCCATGCGCTCTATGACGCGCTCTGTGGCCTCGGCCCCGTTGATGGCGTCCCCCGCGATCATGCTGCTCATTCGTCGCAGCAGGTACACCTGACGCAGCGTCAGCTCGTCGAGTAGCAGCTCCTCTCGCCGCGTCCCGCTTCGCTGGATGTCGATAGATGGGAAGGTGCGCCGCTCCGCGAGCTTGCGGTCCAGGTGCAGCTCCATGTTCCCCGTGCCCTTGAACTCCTCGTAGATGAGCTCGTCCATGCGGCTTCCCGTCTCCACCAGACACGCCGCCAGGATGGTTAAACTTCCGCCTTCCTCAGTGTTTCGCGCGGCCCCGAAGAAGCGCTTCGGAGGGTACAGCGCCACGGGATCGATGCCCCCGGAGAGCGTTCGCCCGCTCGACGGCACCGCCACGTTGTACGCGCGCGTGAGCCGCGTTATCGAGTCCAGCAGCACCACCACGTCCCTGCCTTCCTCGACCAGACGCTTCGCTCGTTCGAGGCAGAGCTCCGCCACGCGGCAGTGGTCCTCTACCGGCTCGTCGAACGTCGCACTGAAGACCTCTCCGTTGATAGAGCGCTTGACGTCCGTGACCTCCTCGGGCCGCTCCCCGATGAGCGCGACCATGATGTGGATGTCCGCGTAGTTGGCGCTGATGCCCGACGCAATCTGCTTGAGCAGGGTCGTCTTGCCCGCCTTGGGCGCCGCAACGATGAGACCGCGCTGGCCCCGCCCGATGGGCGAGAGGATGTCAATCATGCGCGTGGCGAGGTCGTGTGCGCCTGTCTCCAGCTTCAGCTGGACGTCCGGGAAGATGGGCGTGAGCCGCTCAAAGCTCCTGCGCCGCCGCGCCACCTCCGGATCGAGCCCGTTGACGGCCTCCACCTTCGTGACCCCGACGTACCGCTCGTTCTCCCGCGATTCCCGCACCTGCCCGAGCACCAGGTCCCCCGTCCGAAGCCCGAACCGCCGCACTTGCGACTGCGAGACGTAGGCGTCGGTCTGTCCCGCCTTCCGTCCGTTGTGCCGCAGGAACCCGTAGCCGTCCGGCAGGATTTCTAGGATTCCGCTCGCCAGCGGCACGCCCTCTTTGTCGGCGTAGGCCTGGAGCGTTTGGTACAGCGCAGCGTCGTGCGTTTTCGGTGGCGGGTAGTCGCCGTTCGCGCCAAGCTCTTGAGCGATGGCGCCAAGCTCTTCGGTGGTCTTCACCTGCAGTTCCGCGATGTTCATGGGGGACTCCGTTGGGGACGCGCCTCGGCGCCGTTCCCCTCGCCCGTATGTGGGGGAGGGCTAGGGTGGGGATTCCCTTGCGTCTGCGCTATCCGATTGTGGACTGGTGTTGGGGTGTATGTGGGAGAGAAGCACCCGCGAACGGCGTGGCGGGCTTTGGCTTTCGTTGGTGGCCTGGTGTGGGGGTGTTTGTGAGAGAAGCGCCCGCGAACGGTGGGGATTGGGACTTTGCCTATCGAAACGCCGACGGCTGGTAGTCTGGATAGTCCGCGCGAGAAAGGAGGAGAAAGGCCGCGCCGATTGCGCTGCGTCTGCATTCTACAGCCCGCCGTTTCGGCGTTCAACCACATCCCGTCGCACACAATGGCCGAAACCCTTACGAGGTCGACCAGGGGGCCTTTTATGCAGGCGGGCTAAGAAGTGGCCGCCGCGCCCTTCACTTTGCCAACGATCCGGTCAATCTGAGAGGACTCGATAATCATGGGGCCGCCTTGGCGGTCGTGGCGCCAGGCGATGATCTCGGAGACGATGCTCAGGGCAATCTCCTCGGGAGTGCGGCCGCCAAGGTCGAGGCCGATGGGCGCTCGAACCTGCCGCAGGCGCTCTTCCGGGACGCCCTTCCTCAGGAGCGACTCGTAGATCATGATCGTCTTGCGCTTGCTGCCAAGCAGGCCGACGTACCCTGCGCTGGTCCGCACCGCCGCTTCGGTGGCGTCGTCGTCGAAGTGGTGGCCTCGCGTGCCGATGACGATGGCGGTGTTGGGCGTGATGGGAAAGGCGCCGACGCCCTTGCCGTAGGCGTCGACTCTCACGGCCTCCGCCATCGGGAAGCGCTCCTGGTTGGCGAACTCGCGGCGGTCGTCGGTGACCATGACGCGGAAGCCCATCATCTGGGCGAGCCGCGCAACTTGCAGGTTGACATGGCCTCCCCCGATCAACACGAGCAGGGCGGGGGCGGTGTAGCCCTCGACAAACACCTCGTCGCCCTGGGCGGTGTGGATGCGAGAGGTCTTGCCCATGGCCATCACGGCCTTGGCCGTCTCGATGGCCTCGGCGTCGAGCGCGGCGTCTCCCAGGGAGCCCTCGGACGCGCCGTCCTGGTGGACGATGATGCGCGCGCCGATCTCCAGCCGGTCGCTTGTGACCAGGGTGGCGGTGGAGAGGCTGGGACCGCCGGCGTAAGCGTCGGCTATCTCCTTCGAGAGGTCGTGGAAGCCGGGCGCGTCAATAACGGGCTCAATGTAGAAATACATCGTGCCGCCGCAGACCAGCCCGTCGCGCGCGGCGATGTCCTCGTTCAGGTAGTAGCGCTTGTAGAGGGGCCCCGTGCGCTCGCGGAGCGCCTCTTTGGCGGCGAACCAGATATCACCCTCGACGCATCCGCCGCCCAGCGTGCCGACGGTGGAGCCGTCCTGCCGGACGAGGAGCGCGGCGCCAGGCTTCTGGGGCGTCGAGCCTTGCGTGTGGACGACGGTCGCGACTACGAAGTTCTTGTTCTCCTTCGCGAGCTCGGCTGCTTCGTCGTAGACGGCTTTCATCTCTCCTCCGTGAGCCGCCAAGCGGCCCATCCACTAGATTCTAGCACCCCTCGCCCACTCCCCAAGATAAGGGGGGGCAGATAGGCCGCGTCCTCGTTTTGTGGCACTTGTTTGTGACAGTAAAGCGACTCCTTGATCGGGGTCGTTTAGCAGGCCATGGCCTGCTTCCTGTGATCAAGAATACGATTGAAAAGCGAAAACACACATCGCCGAGGGGGTTCCTTCTCCTCCGGGGCATGGCTCCCTGGGTCTCGCCGGAGATTCATAGTACGCGCCTGGGGGAGGTTGGGGTAAGGGGCTGATGTCGCGGTGGGGAGGGGGTGGGTTGTTGGCGACTTCCCGCATCCGTATACTGGCGGCGTTCCCAGAGCTTGAGTGGTTGCCGGATGCTCCCTCACGGTCCGACACACCGACGCGGTAGCGGCGCCTCCGAGTTGGTTGGGTATCTAGGAGAAGGAGCACCGTATGCGGATTTACGTCGGAAACCTTAGCTACAGCACAAATGATGACGAGCTCAGGGCTGCTTTCGAGCAGTTCGGCGAGGTCGTCGAGGCGCGCGTCGCCATCGACCGTTACACCGAGCGGTCCCGTGGGTTCGGCTTCGTTGAGATGCCGGACGGCGGCCAGGCGCAGAGCGCAATCGCCGGTCTGAACGGCTCCGATCTTTCGGGCCGTACTCTCAATGTCAACGAGGCGCGCCCCCGCGAGGACCGCGGGTACCGCTAGCCTCTAGCGCACGGCCACACTTTAGGCGAAGGGCCCCCCGTGTCGGAGGGGGCCTTTTCGTACCTCCGAATCTCTCTCCCGTCTGGGAGAGCTTTGCACAACTGCGTTGGCAGGTGTGATTCTGTCGGCTTGCCCGAAAGCACCCTTCCCGGCAGAAGGGCGTCGTCCCTCTGCGCTCCCCCGGTAACCCTGCGTAATTGCTGTTCGAGGGCATTATTCTTCCCAATTTGCCCTGTCTGTACTCGCGCGCGCCCTGGATTCCCGCTTTCGAAGCAATGACGGGTGGGGGCGTGGCGTTGATTGGCGGGTGGGGCGGCCCCCTCTCTAACTCTCCCCGCAGATGGTGGAGAGGACTTGCGGGGGAGGCGGGAAGGGGGTCGCTTGGCCCCAATCGGCCGCGACAGCTACACTAAGCCCGGTATGTTCTCTTCCGTTCTCATCGCCAACCGAGGCGAGATTGCTTGCCGCGTCATCCGCTCCTGCCAGAAGCTCGGGGTCGAGGCTATCGCCGTCTACTCCGACGCAGACGAGAAGGCGCTGCACGTGCGGATGGCGGACCGCGCCGTCCATATCGGCGACGCCCCTGCCGCCGACTCGTACCTCAACGTGCAGTCCATACTCAAAGCCGCCAGGAGGGTGAAGGCGCAGGCCATCCATCCCGGCTACGGCTTCCTTTCCGAGAATCCCGCTTTCGTCGAAGCCGTCGAGGATGCAGGCCTCGTCTTCATTGGGCCGTCGTCGGACATCATCCGGAAGATGGGCGACAAGGTGATGGCGCGCAAGCTGGCCAAGGAGGCCGGGGTGCCCGTCATCCCCGGCACCGACGGCGAGATCGAGGACTCGGAAGCGGAAGCCGCCGCTCGGGAGATCGGCTACCCCCTCATGATCAAGGCGGCGGACGGCGGCGGCGGCATGGGCATCCGCCTCGTGCGGGAGCCGTCCGAGCTCGCGCAAGCCCTCGACCGCGCCCGCTCCCAAGCGCAGGGCGCCTTCGGCAGCAGCCGCGTCTACATGGAGCGCCGCGTCGAGAACGCCTCTCACGTCGAGGTGCAGGTCATGGGCGACAAGCACGGCAATGCCGTCCACCTGTTCGAGCGTGACTGCTCGGTGCAGCGGCGCAACCAGAAGGTCATCGAGGAGACCCCTTGCGCCAAGCTCGCTCCCGACGTGAAGGCCGCCCTGCTCGAGTCCGCCGTGAGTCTCGTCAAGGCGACCGGCTACACGAACGCCGGGACCATCGAATACCTCCTCGACGGCGACGGCGAGCACTTCTATTTCCTGGAGATGAACACCCGCCTTCAGGTCGAGCACCCCGTCACTGAAATGGTCACCGGCATTGACCTCGTCGAGCTCCAGCTGCGGGTGGCGGCGGGCGAGCCGCTGAACATCGAGCAGGAGGAGATCGTCCAGAACGGCGCCGCGATCGAGGCCCGCATCTACCCTGAGGACCCCGTCATGCTCCTACCGACCGCCGGAACGGTCGTCGGGCTGTCGGAGCCAAGCGGCTACAACGTGCGGGTGGACAGCGCTCTCTACGAGGGGTACGAGGTCTCTCCCTACTATGAGTCGATGATGGCGAAGCTCATTGTCCGCGGAAAAGACCGCGCCACCGCCATCGCCAACATGCAGACCGCCCTCGACGAGTACAAGATCGATGGCCTCGTCGTGAACATTCCCCTCATCAAGCGCGTCCTCGACCACAAGGACTTCAAGCGGGCTGCGTTCGACAACGGGTTCCTGGAACGGCTGCTCGACGGGTCCGCATCGCAGGACAAGCGCATCGTCGCCGCTATAGCCTTGGCCATGGCGCTCAGCCAGGAGCGCGCCGACGCCCAGATGCCCAGCAAGTGGCGGATGTACGGTCGGCGTATGGCGATGGTCAACCGCTTCAGCAACGGAGCCCTCTAGTGAAACGTCTCCGTGTCAGAGTCAACGATGATTGGTACGCCGTCGAAGTCGGCGACACCTACCAGAGCCCCGTCGAGGTAGTGGTCGACGGCGAATCGTTCATGGTGGAGGTCGGCAACCCCGCGGACGGCGACATGCCCCTTCCCCGTAAGCCGGCGCCGAAGGCCGCGCTCCCCGGCCTGCGCGGTCTCACCCAGGGTGACGAGCGCGTCATCCGCTGCCCCCTCCCAGGCAAGATCGTCGCCATGATGCTCAAGAAGGGCCAGCAGCTGGAGGCCGGCGACGAGATTTGCATTTTGGAGTCCATGAAGATGGAACAGAGCGTCCGCATGGCCAAAGCCGGGGTCGTCAAGAACGTCAAGGTCAAGAAGGACCAGACGGTCAACACCGGCCAACCGCTCATCGAGATCCAGTAGCTCGTGACCAACCTTCCCTCGCCCGAAGAGTTCGACCTCTGCTCGCTCGACGACCTGAAGGGCCGGACGGCCATGTCGTTCGAATTCCAGCACCCGAAGCGCGGCCGCCATGAGATCGCCGTCTTCTGGGACGGCCAGCAGACCGGCGCGCTCGACAACTACTGCCCGCACGAGGGCGCCATGCTGAACCACGGCTTCATCGAGCCCGGCGAAGTCATCTGTCCCATCCACGCCGCCGTCTTCGACATCAAGACCGGCGAGTGCCTGGACAAGTACACATGGGACGCCCAGGCCTACGAGACCGAAGTCCGCGAGGGACGGGTCTGGGTCAAAGCCCCCGGAGAGACCCGCTTCTTCCGCTAGGCATGACGACACGCCGCCGCCGCCGCCCTCATTACGTAACGAGAGGACGGGCCATTTCCTTGGGTGGCCTTTTGGCTGCGCTCCTCATTTTGCTGGCCGGGGCGCTTGCCGTCCTGCACGCCCAGTCATCGCCGTCGATTTCGATTGAGCTGTCGCCAGGCAACAGCGTGCCGCAGAACATGGCTATCACCGGCACGGTCACCCTGAGCAACCTGGACCCTGGCGATTATTCCTCCCTGACATTCCGCGCCGATACGACGAAGTACGCCCCTTCGCAGTATCCGGAGGCAGCCAGTTGCCTAGGCGATGACGTCAACGAAGACATCACCATAGCCGTGGACGAGAGCCGGGAGGTCTTCGCGATTAGTGTTTACAGGGCTTGCGCCCTCGACATCTATGCTCACTACACGCTGGACCTCGCCATATCCAAAGCCGACGTCGAGCTGGCGTCGGCGGAGCACGCGTTCTCGATGTCCCGGTACCTGACGGGCGCAGGCCCAACGGCGACTCCTCCGGCGCCCGACGCGCAGGCATGGATAGACCCGGACCCCAGGACGCTGAACATGCGGGTCCACGGGGACTGGCGTCTGTTCCACTTCCGCAGCGACGTCACCAAGTACCTCAACGACCACCTTGGCGTCATGATGTTCGGCAACGAATACGGTTATTTTGCCGCCGTGTCTGAAAGCGGGACGACCATGACTCCGGAAGAAGCCTGCCAGAGGTCGGCGGACGACAACGTAAGCTGGCGGCGCGCCATCAACCAGGGATTGTGGGCGGTCGCCTGCAAACCCGGCCAAGCATTTATGCGGTTGATACACGAGACCGATGCAGTGGACCCGTTGTACGAGTACGAGTTCACCACTCGAGACGACTCCGAGCCTCCGCCGCCAACACCTCAGCCACCCCCACCACCCCCGCCTCCGATAACGCGCGGTGGCGGCGGAGGTGGTGGCGGAGGCGGAGCGCCGCAGAACCGGTCGCCTGAGTTCACCGACGGCGCCACGACGGACCTCTCGATAGCCGAGAACACGCCCGCCGGGGAGGACATCGGCGACCCAGTCGCCGCCACCGACCGCGAGGACGACACACTGACCTACTCCCTGCGCGGCGCCGACGCCGAGTCCTTCGACATCGACCCCGCCACCGGCCAGTTGCTCACCAAAGCGCCCCTGGACTACGAGGCCAAGGCCAGCTACTCGGTAATCGTGTCGGTCTCGGACGGCAAGAGCTCCTCCGGCAGGGACAGCGACAGTCGGGACGACTCCATCGCGGTGACCATCAGTGTCGAGAACGTGGACGAGCCGGGCGCGGTCGCCCTGTCGTCGCACCAGCCCCAGGTCGACTTTGCGCTCACCGCCACGCTGACCGACCTCGACGGCGGCCTCGCCCGTGTGGTCTGGCTGTGGGAGCGCTCCGCCGATCAGGCCGACTGGACCAAGATCAACGGGGCTGTGTCCAAGGCCTACACCCCGGTCATGGGCGACCTGAGCAGCTACCTGCGTGTCACGGCGTCCTACACCGACGGGCACGGGCGGGGCAAGAGCGCGGGGGTAGTCACCGGCGACCCCGTGCTGGTCAACACCGTCCCCCGGTTCCCCGGCGCAGCGATAGAGATCGAGGTGGAGGAGGGCTCCGGCGACGCGGAGTCCGGCGGCGTGGGCGAGCCAGTTGCGGCCGCTGACCCCGACGGCGACACGCTGACCTCCTCCCTGGGTGGCGACGACGCCGAGTTCTTCGAGATCGACGCGTCCACGGGGCAGCTGTGGAGCAAAGCCCCCCTCGACTACGAGACGCAGGCCGTCTACACGGTCGTCGTGTCCGTGCGCGACGGCAGGGACTTCAACGGGGACCCCGACACGGCCGACGACGCTTCGGTCACAGTGACCATCGCCGTCGTCAATGTAGGCGAACCGGGCGCGCTTGCGCTGCTGTCGTCCCGACCGCGGATCGGCGTCCCCCTCGCGGCCCGCCTGACCGACCCGGATGGGGTGGTGGGCGAGGTGGTCTGGAAGTGGGAGCGTTCGCGCGACGGGAACCCGTGGTCGTCCTCGTGGAGGGCGATCGGCGGGGCCGATTCGGTAGCCTATGCGCCGGTGGACGCCGACCTGGGCTACTACCTGCGGGTCACGGCGTCCTACGCCGATGGCCACGGGCCTGACAAGACCAGACAGGCGATCTCGGAAGGGCGCGTCGAGGAGAACACCGGCCCGGTGTTCCCGGACGCCCCCAATAGTGTGTTCGAGCGGAGCGTGGCGGAGAACACGGGCGCGGGCGAGGTCGTGGGCGCCCCGGTGGCGGCCACGAGCCCGGAAGGCAGCGCGCTGACCTACGCCCTCGGCGGCGTCGACGCGGCGTTGTTCACCATCGACGCGGGGACGGGGCAGATCAGGGTCGGGGCTGGGACGGCGTTGGATTACGAGGCGGAGAAGAACGTCTACGAGGTGATCGTCACCGCTGCGGACTCATCGGGCGCAAGCGCGACCGTCGCCGTGACCATCACGGTGACGAACGTGGACCTGCCGGGAATGGCTAGCGACTACGACGCGGACAAGAACGAAGCGATTGACCGCGACGAGGCCCTCGCGGCGGTGGCGGACTACTTCGGCGGCGCTGTCACCCAGGAAGAGGCGTTGGAGGTCTTCAGGCTCTACTTCGCCGGCTGATTCGATCGCTGGGTAGCGGAGAGGGGCAGGTCGCAGATGGCTAGCGGGGCCAGATAGTGGCCTTGGGCCGCACATGGGGAGGCGTCGGCGCCGGGAGCGTAGAGCTCGCCGCAGTCGTGGCATTCCAGGGCGATATCGCTCGTCCCCGGCGCCTCGTTCATGGGTTTGGCGGGGGCGGCAGCGGCATCGGGGGCGGCGGACTCGCCTTCGCCCTCTTCCTCCTGGCCCTCTTCCACCTCGTAGAGGTCTTCCTGGGACCGGAGGTAGTCGATGTAGAGCTTGCCGTCCAGGTGGTCGGCCTCGTGTTCGAGGGCTTGAGCGAGCAGGTCTGCGGCGGCCTTGTAACGGACCGGATTGCCCTCCAAATCGATTGCCCTCGCCCAGACCTTCTCGGCGCGCAGGATGCGGCCTTGCCATCCGGGGAGACTGAGGCAGCCTTCAGTCACCTCGCGCTCGCCCTCTTTGCGGGTGACCTCCAAGTTGACGAGGACGGTCGGCTCTTCGTCCTCGGGCATCTGGATGACGCATATCCGTTTTAGGGCGCCAACCTGGTTCGCCGCGATGCCGACGCCGTTGTAGTGGCGCATGGAGTCGATCATGTCGTCGGCGAGCTTCCGCAGCGCGGGGTCATCGAGCTTGCGCACCTTCCGGGCGCGCTCCCGCAGGATGGGGTTCGGGATGTAGTGCATAGGCAGGACGGCCATGGGCTGATTATACGGCGCCAACTGGGGGCTGGCCGCGCTCTTGGGCGCTCTGCTTCTCGATGACCGCGGTGAACTGGAGCTTGTAGTCGGCCATGACGGTTACACCACGCTCACGGGGTCCACGTCCACGCGCCAGGCGGGGGGGATGCCAACCTTGTCGAGGAGGCTGCGTGGCTCGGGGGCTCGCACGATGATATGCCAGCGCCAGGCGTTCCTGACTCGCGGGGGGTAGGCGGGGGCGGGTCCAACGATTTCGACCTCGCTCATGTCCCAATCACGCTGGACGCGGCGGAGCAAGCTTCCGAAACGTGACGCTTCTACAGCGGCGGTCTTCTGGTCGGAGTGGGCGTAAAGGAGCCTGACGAGCTTGTTGACGGGCGGATTGCCGTGCATGCGGCGCCGCTCGATTTCCTCCTCGTAGAAGGCGGCGTAGTCCTGGGCGGCGGCGGTCTGTATGGCGTAGTGGTCCGGGAGGTAGGTCTGGATGACGGCGCGACCGGGCTCGCGTCCCCGGCCAGCCCGACCGGCGACCTGGGTGAGCAATTGGAAGGTGCGCTCAGGGGCGCGAAAGTCCGGCATGTGCAGTCCAACGTCCGCCAAGACGACGCCCACGAGGTCGACGGACGGGATATCGAGTCCCTTGGCGACCATCTGCGTTCCGACGAGGACATCCGCATCGCCGTTGGCGAAGGCCTTCAGGAGACGCGCGTGGGCGCCCGCATTCGTTACGGCGTCGCTGTCCCAACGGAGCACGTGCGCCTCGGGAGCCAGGATGGCCACCTCCTCGGCGACGCGCTGGGCGCCGATGCCGAGGTAGCGGATGCGGTCGCTCTTGCATCGCGGGCAGCGCGAGGGTACGCCGCGCCGCCGCCCGCAGTGGTGGCAGAGGAGCCGGTCTCCCCTCCCCTGCGCTTCGCTGCGCTCGCGCGTCCCCTCCCGCAGACGGGAGGGGGGTGGGGCGGGGTTCCCGCCTGCGCGCCCCCTCCTGTCCTCCCCCGTAGACGGGGGAGGGATTTTCGAAGCAACGGCGGGGGAGATGGCTGCGAGGTTCCCGCCTGCGCGGGAATGACGGAGGGGGGCGGGAATGACGGCCGATGCGCCGGGGGCGAGGCGGTGGTACGTCAGGGGGGTCGAGCACCGGGCGCACCGCATCACTGACCCGCAGCTCCGGCATTCGACGACGCTCGCCGCGCCGCGCCGGTTCAGGAAGAGCACGGCCTGCCTGCCGGCCGCCAGGGTCTCTTGAAGGCTGTCGCGCAGCAGGCGGCTGAAGATGCCGCGATTCCCGTCGCGTAGCTCCTCGCGCATATCGACGATCTCGACGCGGGCGAGGGCGACGGTCGCGCCGGAGCGTTCGAGGCGGTCGGGGAGGTCGAGCTTGCCGATCTCGCCGCGCTCGGCCCGGTAGGCCGTCGCCAGGTCGGGAGTCGCGCTCCCGAGCACGACGACCGCGCCGGTAAGGGCGGCGAGCCGCTCGGCCGCGTCGCGCGCGTGGTAGCGGGGCGAGGCGTCGTCCTGCTTGTAGGTCCACTCGTGCTCCTCGTCGAGGACGATGAGGCCGAGATTGTCGATGGGGGCAAATAGAGCGCTCCGGGGGCCGATGACGACATCGCGCTCGCCGTCGAACACGCGCCGCCACTCTTGGGCGCGTCTGGCCGGGGAGAGCGCGCTGTGCAGCACGCCGACGCGTCCGGGGAAGTGCGCCTCGAAACGCTCCAGCGCCTGGGGAGTGAGGGCAAGCTCGGGGACGAGGACGATGGCGCGGCGGCCGCTCGCGAGGCAGTGGGCGATGGACTGGAGGTAGACCTCGGTCTTCCCGCTGCCGGTGACGCCGTGCAGCAGCCAGACGCGGGGGTTGGAGCCGGGGTCGTCGAGGCCGGCATTGATAGCGGCCAAGGCGCGCTGCTGCTGGGCCGTCGGAAGCAGCGACGGCTTGGGTGGGCTGGACGCCGCCGGTGCGGCTTGGAGCGTGGCGAGTCCCGCCGCGATGAGCGCCGCGACCACCGCGGGCCCGAACCGCTTGCGGGCATCCGTTGCGTCGAGCGGTCTGCCCTTCAGCAGCTCGTCGATGAGCGCGGTCTGCTTCCGAGCGCGGGGGTGGCCGGCGGCGTAGGCGCGGAGGGCGGCAGGCTGGGCGCCTACGAGCGCCTGATTCTGCCGAGCGCCCCTCGGGCGAGCGCTCGCTGGACGCGGCTCGGCGGAGCTCTGCCATTCGACTGCCGCGCCGGACTCGACCAGCGCGCGGACCGCGTTTCGCGCCCAAGGGCCCAGCGTCCGCACGAGCGAGCTGACCCGGCGCTGCCGTGGCTCGGAGCGCAGGTAGGCGAGCAGTCGCTGAGCGCCGCGCGAGAGGCGGCCGGGGTCGGCGGGCTCCTTGGCGAACTTCACGTAGGCGTGTGAGCGGGACCGCAGGTCCGGCGGGAGCATCAGGGCGAGGGCGTCGTAGAGAGGTGCCATGTAGTAGTCCGCGATCCACTCGGCGAGGGCGATTCGCTCAGGCGTTAGGAGGGGCGTCTGCTCGACCAGCGACTCAACGGGCTTGGCGTATCCGGCGTCCGTTGTATCGCGGAGGGCGACGACTACGCCGTGGAGCGTGCGCGGGCCGAAGGGGACTCGGACCAGGCAGCCGGGCTGGAGGTCGAGATGCGGGGGTATCGAGTAGGTGAAGGCGCCGCCAGGCTTTCCCGTGGGCGCGTCGACCGCCACCTCAGCGTAACGGACAGCGGGTGCCGCGCTGCCGCAGGGAGGCGCCGGCGAGTCCGTTTCACGTGAAACCGAGACATTGTGAGACATTTAGGGCCACGCCGCTCGTGGAAAGGGGGAACTCGCCCAGACTAAGACGGCTTCTTCCACAGGAACCATCGTAGGGCAGACGAGGCTATGGCGGAAGGAGCAAGTGTCGTGGCGGGCGCAGGTCTCCCAAGGAGGAGGAAGGGAGCCCCGTCGATGAAGGGGAAGTAAAGCTAGCGCTTGCCGCTCTGGGTGCGCTCTTTGATGCGGGCGGCTTTGCCTGAGAGGCCGCGGAGGTAGTAGAGCTTGGCGCGGCGGACGATGCCTCGCCGGACCAGCTCGACGCTGTCCACGTTGGGAGAATGGAAGAAGAAGGAACGCTCGACGCCGATGCCCGACGCGACCCGCCGGACGGTGAAGGAGCTGGAAGGGCCGCCTCTGCGCTTCCGGATGACGACGCCCTGGAAGCTCTGCTGGCGCTGGCGCTCGCCCTCGCGGATCCAGACGTTCACCTTTACGGTGTCGCCCGGCTTGAACTCGACGATCTTCTCGTTGGGTTGGAGTGCAACTGCTTCGCGCGCTTCCATAGAACGTTCCCCCGGCCGGTTCTCGACTCCTGGTATGGCCCGCGCCAGCGGCGGGCAACCCCGGAAGTATACGAGGGGGCGGCGCCTCCGAGCAAGGCGGCTACGTGGCGGAGATGGTGTGGACTCTGTCCAGCATCGCGTCCCAGGGGTCGCCGCGGGGCGGCAGGGCGTCGGTCGGGAGCACCTGGCAGCCGTTGTTGCGCCAGCACACGAGGGCGCCCGACCTGCCGTCGATCAAGGCATCGGCGGCGGCGACGCCCATGCGCGTGCCGAGGATGCGGTCGAACCGCGACGGCTGGCCGCCGCGTTGGATGTAGCCGAGGACGGTGTAGCGGGCGTCGTATGGCTCGGCGGACTCGTTGATCAGGCCGGCGAGCTCGGCGGCGCTCCACCGCGCCCCTTCGGCAGAGACAATGATGAAGTGGCGCTTCCCCCGGTCCCAGACGCCTCGTATCTCCTTGAATATGTCATCCAGCTCGATGGGACGCTCGGGGGTCAAAACCATCTCGGCGCCGGTGGCGAGGCCGGCTTGGACGGCGATGTAGCCGCAGCGCCTGCCCATGACCTCCACAATCATCGCGCGGCGATGAGCGCTGGCGGTGTCGCGGAGGCGGTCGATCGCCTCCATCGCGGTGTTGATGGCGGTGTCGGCGCCGATGGTCACTTCGGTGCCGGGCATGTCGTTGTCGATGGTGCCGGGGATGGTGATGGTGGGCATGCCGAGCTTGTGCAGCTCCCAAGCCCCGGCCAGGGAGCCGTCGCCCCCGATGACAATCAGTCCATCGAATCCCTCGGACCTCAGATACTCGACCGCATCCCGGCGGGGGCCGTCGTGGAAGAAGGCCTCGCAGCGCCCGGCGCCGATGATGCTCCCGCCGCGTTGGAGGGAGCCGGATACTGAGCGGGTCGTCATCTGCTCGGCGCGGTGGTCGAGCAGACCGTTGTAGCCGTCCCAGAAGCCCCAGACGTCGACCGACCGGTAGAGCGCGGTCCGGGTGGCCGCGCGGATGGCGGAGTTCATGCCAGGAGAGTCGCCGCCGCTTGCGAGGAGGCCTATCTTTTTCACGTGCGCATTGTACCAAAGGCCAATCGGGTAGTGGGCCTTCCGGCAGGCCGTCGTGCGGCGGAAGGTAGGATTTGCCGGTTGACGGAGTTGCCCCGTTCTCGATATAATGAATTCGTCTGGTGGTTAGAGCGGAGTGGACCCACCCGTACCCATCCCGAACACGGAAGTGAAACGCTCCAGCGCTGACGATACTGGTAGGGCAACTTGCTGGGAAAATAGGCCACCGCCAGGCTACATACAGAACGCCCGCGCATTCCGGCTCCTTGAGGGTCGTCCAAAGCGCGGGCGTCTTGTGTTCTTGTGAGGAGAACTCAACGGCATGGCGGCGACGTGGGGCGAGTTCGAGGACGCCGAGCCTGCGATGGCCAATGCGGGCAGAGCGTTGCTCTATTTCCTCGATGAGCCCTAGTTGGGTCTCGGCATCCTCGCTACAACGCGCCTCGACGGCGGCCCACGGGTCCACCCCTGTTGCCCGATGATTATGGGAGGCCATCTATTCGCTTTCCTGATTCCCTCCCCTAAACGGGACGACCTGCATCGGGACGGTCGCTACGCACTGCACTGCTACCCTCCGCAGGACAATGAGAATGCCTTCTACGTTACGGGGAGGGCGATGCTCGTCACGGATGCAGCGGTTGTCACGCGGGCAAAGACCCAGTACCTCGCCGAGCGGGGCTGGGAAGCCCCGCCATCCGATTTCGACGAGTAGGAACTCTTCGAACTGCTCGTCGAACGGGCCCTATTGACCGAGACCGACGGTCACGGTGATCCCAACCCTCGCCACACAGTGTGGAAGGCGCCTTAGCAGCCGACGCCGCGACGCTAGGCTTCAGAGTGGTTGGCCCCATCTTTTTCCCGACGGCAATCAATGTGAGGCGCTCGGTCGTAACACTAGGTAGGAAGGACTACGCACCTTGCTGATACTCGATACCCCAAGCACGCATTTTAGGCGTCGGCAAAGCTCTCGTCGGGTTTACAGCCACGCGTGCGCGCGCATAGAATATTTCGGTGGCCGAATATTAAAGTTCGGGGGCGAAAACGCCTCGAATGGGGTAGTTGTGACTGAGCAGCCGATGCCGGACCGCCCTGGCGAGCCCACGATGGCGGAACTGCTGGAAGAGGAAACTCCTCCGCAGGAACTTCGCCGTGGCGACATCGTCGAGGGCCAAGTGATGGGGGTCGACCAGGATGGCATCCTCGTCTCGGTCGGCTACAAGTCGGAAGGCATGGTTCCCGCCCGCGAGTTCCGCTCGATAGGGCTCGATCCCGCCGCCCGCTACCAAGTCGGTGATTCCATACATGTTTACGTCCTCGACACCATGGGGCGAGAGGGCCAAGTTGTGCTGTCGGTCGACCGCGCTCGCGCGGCTGGCGCATGGGTGGAGCTCGAAGCGGTCGAGCAGAGCGGCGGGACTATCAGCGGGCGTATCGTCGGCCATAACCGCGGCGGCGCCGTGGTGGACATCGACGGGCTGCAAGGGTTCGTGCCACTGTCCCAAGTGTCGCTGCCCCCTGGGGCCGACCACGAGTCCGCCCTCGCGGCGCGGCTCGGCGAGGAGGTTACGCTGAAGGTCTTGGAGGTGAACCGCAAACGCAACCGCGTCGTTCTCTCCGAGCGTGGCGCCCTCCGCGAGCAGCGCGAAGGACTAAAGGACCAGTTGCTCGACCAATTGCAGGAGGGCGACCGCCGGCATGGCCGGGTGACGGGCATCTCCAGCTTTGGCGCGTTCGTAGACATCGGCGGAGCGGACGGCCTGATACACATCTCGGAGCTCTCGTGGACCCCCGTCACGAAAGTCGAGGAGTGCGTTCACGTAGGGCAGGAGGTCGACGTCGAGGTAATGCGGGTTGACCGTGAGAACCGGCGCATCGCGCTCAGCCTCCGCCGTCTGGAGCCAACGCCCTGGGAAACTGCCGCGGACCGGTTCGCGGTTGGCCAGTTGGTCAACGGCTCCATCACTAAACTTTCCGATTTCGGGGCCTTTGCGCGCGTGGAAGGCGCAATCGAGGGGCTCATTCATATTTCCGAACTGACGGAAAGGCACATCCGACATCCAAAGGAAGTCGTGGATGTTGGAGATACAATGACTCTGAGGGTCGTGAGCTTGGACTTGGAGCGCCGCCGCCTTGGTCTGAGCCTACGCCGCGTGGAGGACGATGACTCCGTCACCGAGTACCACGATCCGGTAGAGTACTATGACCCCTACGGCTTCGATTCCGAACAGGAACGGTAAGCTCACGCCGTAAAGTGGATTGTGGTTAGATAGGGAGCGGAATTGCCATGGCCAGTAGATTCGAAAAATTCTCTGAACGCGCCCGCAGGGTGCTGTCGCTTGCCCAAGAGGAAGCGCAGCGCTTTAACCACAACTACATAGGCACAGAGCACATTCTTCTCGGCCTCGTGCGAGAGACGGACGGCGTCGCCGCCCGCGTCCTCAGCAGCCTGGGCGTTGAGCTGTCGAAGGTCCGCTCGGCGGTCGAGTTCATCATCGGCCGGGGGGAGCGCCCCTCGCCCGGGGACATCGGCCTCACGCCGCGCGCCAAGAAGGTCATCGAGCTGGCGGTCGACGAGGCGCGCCGGCTGAGCCACCACTACATCGGCACGGAACACCTGCTCATTGGCATCATGCGCGAGGGCGAGGGCGTCGCCGCCGGCGTGCTCGAAAGCTTGGGCGTCTCGCTGGACAAGGTCCGCGCGGAGACGACGCGCATCCTGAATCAGAGCGTTTCGCAGAGCCAAGGGCAGAGCCGTTCGAGCACCCGTACGCCTACGCTGGACCAGCTCGGCATCGACCTCACTGCGGCTGCGCGGGCCAGCAAGCTGGACCCGGTCATCGGCCGCAGCAAGGAGATCGCCCGCGTCGTGCAGATTCTGAGCCGGCGCACCAAGAACAATCCGGTGCTCATCGGACCGCCCGGCGTCGGCAAGACCGCCATCGTCGAGGCGCTCGCGCAGCAGGTCACGACCGGCGACGTGCCGGGGAACCTGTCGAACCGCCGCGTAGTGACACTGGACATGGGCGCGCTGGTCGCGGGCACCAAGTACCGCGGCGAGTTCGAGGAGCGCCTGAAGAAGGTCGTCGAGGAGATCAAGTCGGCGGGCAACTGCATCCTGTTCATCGACGAGATGCACACGATGGTTGGCGCCGGCGCTGCCGAGGGGGCGGTGGACGCGGCCAACATCCTGAAGCCGTCGCTCGCCCGCGGGGAACTGCAGTGCATCGGAGCGACGACGCTCGACGACTACCGCAAGTACGTCGAGCGCGACCCGGCGCTCGAACGGCGCTTCCAGCCGGTCAACGTAGAGGAGCCCACGACGGAAGAGACGGTCGAGATTCTTCGGGGAATCAAGATCAAGTTCGAGGAGCACCACGGCGTCACGATAGAGGACGAGGCGCTCCAGGCGGCTGCGAGCCTTGCATCGAGGTTCATCGCCGACCGCTACCTGCCCGACAAGGCCATCGACCTGATGGACGAGGCCGGCTCGCGGGTGCGCATTCGCACCAGCGGCACGCCGCTGTCCGTGAAGGAATCGCAGAAGGTGTTGGAGACCGTCCGCCGCGAGAAGGACGAGGCGATCTCCGGTCAGCAGTACGAGTATGCGGCCGAACTGCGCGACCGTGAGTTGAAGCTCGCGGACAAGCTGCAGCAGCTGCAAGCCGAATGGCAGGCCACCTCCACGGAGGACCAGCCGGTCGTCACCGGCGAGGAGATTGCGGAGGTCGTCAGCATGTGGACCGGCATACCGGTCACGCGCATGGCGGTCGAGGAGACGGAGCGCCTCCTGCACATGGAGGAGCACATCCACCGCCGCATCGTGGGTCAGGAGGAGGCGATCGTCGCCGTCGCCAAGGCGGTCAGGCGGGCGCGCGCCGGTCTGAAGGACCCGCGCCGCCCCATCGGCAGCTTCCTCTTCCTCGGCCCCACCGGCGTCGGCAAGACCGAGTTGGTCAGGGCGCTCGCGGAGTTCATGTTTGGCTCCGATGAGGCGATGGTGCGGCTCGACATGTCGGAGTTCATGGAGCGGCACACCGTCGCGAGACTGGTCGGCGCGCCTCCTGGCTACGTCGGTTACGAGGAGGGCGGCCAATTGACCGACGCGGTGCGACGCCGCAGCTACACCTGCATCCTGCTGGACGAGATCGAGAAGGCGCACCCTGAGGTCTTCAACATTCTGCTGCAGATATTCGACGACGGCCACCTGACCGACGCGAAGGGCCGCAAGGTCGACTTCCGCAATACGGTCATCGTCATGACCTCGAACATCGGCTCGGACCTGATCAAGCGGGACACGTCGCTTGGGTTCGCGATGCTCGATCAGGCGAAGATGGCGGACAACGCCTACGAGAAGATGAAGGGCAAGGTGGTGGAGGAGGTCAAGCGCTTCTTCCGGCCGGAGTTCCTGAACCGGATCGATGGGCAGATTGTCTTCCACGCGCTGACGCGGGAGCACATCGTCAGCATCGTGGACCTGATGCTGAACGAGGTCCGCAAGCCGATGCTCGAGAAGGGTCTCAGCCTGGAAGTCACGCAGGCCGCGAAGGAGTGGCTTGGCGAGAAGGGCTTCGACACGACGTTCGGCGCCCGCCCGCTGCGCAGGATCATCGAGCAGAAGATCGAGGACCCGCTCTCCGACGAGGTGCTCAGCGGCGCCTATCAGCCCGGCCAGACGGTGATGGTGGATGTCAACACGGACGACGACGAGTTGGTCATCAGCCCGCAGGTAGAGGCAGCGGCGAGCAGCTAGGCGAGAACTGGAATCGGACTCGAAACGGGGGAGTCTCACAACTCCCCCGTTCTATTTTGGCGATGACCACCGGAAGCCTCACCATCCGCCCGGAACGGCGGGCCGACGCACCGTCGATACGGACCGTGCATGAGCAGGCCTTCGGCCGTCCCGATGAGGCGGACCTCGTCGATAGGCTCCGTAAGGACCCAAGCTACGTTGCCGAGCTATCGATCGTTGCCGATCTTGATGGCGACGTCGTTGCGCACGTCCTGTTCACCATCGGGGGCATCGAAGGACGGCGGGGGCTCCTCCCCGCGCTCATTCTGGCGCCGGTGGCCGTGCGGCCCGACCATCAGGGCAAGGGCATCGGGACGTTCCTCATCGAGCGGGCCATCGCCACGTGCAAGCAGTCCGGACGCGCCGACTTCATCGTCCTCGTCGGCCACCCCGCCTACTACCCGCGCTTCGGGTTCGTGCAGGCGGGAGCCTTCGGCGTCACGGCGTCGTTCGCGCGCCGTCCCGAGGCGGTGATGCTCATGAAGATCGGCTTCCTCGCGCCTGAGCCGGGGGAGATTCGTTTGCCCGGTCCGTTCGAGGGGATCGACTAGAGAGCGTTCCGTACCGCTCTCGCGAACATGACAATTCCCCCTTGCGAGGTCGGCGCCCGTTCCTGCACCATGTGGCTCGTGGCTCGCGATACGAATAAGACGACCTTCCTCTGCCAGGACTGCGGGCATACGTCCCCCAAGTGGAACGGACGCTGCCCGTCCTGCGGCGCATGGGGGACGACGGTCGAGGTTAGCGAGCCGAAGCGGAACGGCAGGCAGTCGGCGCCTCGGGCTCGGCTCGGCCCGACAGACTCGGCGGCCAGGCCCCTTGTGGAGCAGCCCCTGTCCGATGGCGCGCGCGTCTCGACGGGCCTTGGCGAGCTCGACCGCCTGCTTGGCGGAGGGGTCGTGGGCGGCTCGGTCCTCCTCCTAGCCGGCGACCCTGGCGTCGGAAAATCGACGCTGCTCCTGCAAGTCGCGGGCCTTGTCGCGGGCAGCGGGCAACGCGTCCTCTATGTGTCGGGCGAGGAGTCGGGGGCACAGGTGCGGCTGCGGGGCGAGCGTCTCGGCGTCAGCGACCCCGGTGTGCTGTTCGCCGCCGAGACGGACGCCGAAGCCGTCGGAGCGCTGCTGCGGGAAGCCCGACCTGACCTTCTGATCGTGGACTCGGTGCAGACGCTCGCGTCGTCGGACGTGGCCTCGACGGCGGGGAGCGTCACGCAGGTGCGCGAGTGCGCCCAGCTTCTGCTGGGTTGGGCGAAGTCGTCCGGCACACCCACATTCATGACGGGGCACGTGACCAAGGACGGCGCCATCGCAGGCCCTCGGATGCTGGAGCACATGGTGGACGTGGTGCTGGCCATGGAAGGGGAAGCCATCGGCAGTCTGCGGCTGCTCCGATGCTCGAAGAATCGTTTCGGCTCAACCAACGACGTGGCGCTGTTCGAGATGCGGAACGACGGCCTCGCCGAGGTCGCCGACCCGTCGTCGATGCTCGTGGGCGAGCGCGACGCGACCGCTCCGGGGTCTGCCATCGCGGTGACGATGGAGGGCAGTAGACCGCTGCTGTGCGAAGTCCAAGCGCTGACGAACGTTTCCCCGTTCACGCCACCTAGACGCTCGGCCACGGGCATCGACTTCAACCGGATGGCCATGCTCGCCGCCGTGCTCTCGAGGCGCGCCGGCTTGGCGCTCGGAAACCAGGACGTGATGGTCAACATCCCGGGCGGGCTGCGCATCGGCGAGCCCGCGTTGGACCTGGCCATCGCGGCGGCAATCTCATCGAGCTGCCTCGACGCGCCGATCGACCCCGCGACCGTCCTCATCGGCGAAGTGGGGCTGAACGGCGAGGTCAGGAGCATCTCGCACGTGGAGCGCCGGCTGAATGAGGCGGCCCGCCACGGGTTCGAGCGCGCGCTCGTGCCCAGGGCTGTGCTCCGCAAGCTGCACGGCGTTTCGGGAATCGAGGCGGTGGGAGTCGATGGAGTCAAGGACGCGGTGCGCGCGGCGGCTGCTGCTCGGAGCTCCCATTCGTAACGGCTCGCCCCTCCTAAGCCCCCCACGTAGACGATCCCCTTCTTCTTCCCCGTCTGCGGGGAAGGATTGAGGAGGAGGGAATTAAAGAATTGCATCAGTCAGGAAGTAGTTCTAAACCCCAGGAAGCAGGCCACGGCCACGAAAACGTCCTCTGTCAACCTCTCGTTGTCATCGATTTTCGGGGACTTTATTACTCGTAACCTTACCGAGAATCAGGGACTTCCTACCCGTAAACTTCCCGAAATGGGGATTGCTTCACCCGCGCGTGGGACTGCGCCCGGGGCTACGCAAAGGTCTCGCAGACGGGGGAGAGTGTGCGCTGGCGCGTTGACCCCAGCAGGCCTTTACGGATAACTTGGCCCCGTCCGCGACGGGAACCCTCGACCCCGAGGCTGAGTCCCGCAACCAACTGGGAGGTGTCTGGTGAGGTCCATAAAACGATTCCTGTTGCTGTCGGCCGCGTCGATGGCGCTTGTGCTTGGCTTGACTGCCTGCGGAGGCGACGAGCCAACGCCGGCGCCCACCGCGATCCCGCCAACGGCGACGCCGACTCCCATTCCGCCCGGCGTTACGCCGCCTCCTCCGACATCGACGCCAACGCCTCTTCCGCCGGGCGTCACGCCTCCTCCGGCCCCTGCGGCGACCGCGACTTCTGTGCCTCCCACCCCCACGTCGTCCGAACGCGACTTCGAGGAGCACTTCCGCAACAAGACAATCGAGGTCACCGTCCCGTATGCGCCCGGAGGCGGATACGACACCTTCGCGCGGTTGTTTGCTCGCTACGCGGGGCCTCACTTCCCCGGCGAACCCCGGTTCGTTGTCCGTAACCTCGCGGGGGCCGGCGGCGAGCGCGGCCTAGTCAAGATCCTGCGCGACGGCAGCCGCGAAGGATTCTCCACAATCATCATCCACCCGCGCTTCTTCAAGCGGGAGCTGCTCGGCGACGATGTCCCCGAGTTCGACTTGGAGACGACGATTCTCGTCGGCACGCCCACGGCAGTGGAGGGGCAGGCGAGCTCCACGTGGATGATGCGCGAGCGTTTCGGCGACTACCCCATGACGTGGGAAGGCGCCGCCGCCTTCGCCGCCGACCGTGGCTCGCCCCTCACCAGAGGAGGAAACGCAGTGGGTGACGGCGGCACTGTCGCCTCCACTTTCATCGAGGCCGTCGGCGGGCCGGTCAAGATGGTCTACGGATACGGAGGCAGCTCGGAGGTCATGGCCGCGTTCGACCGGGGCGAGACCGACCTGGGCCCCTGCGGCCGGGCCAACACCACCGCCCTCTTCCCCGAATGGATCGTCGATGACCGTTGCGTGCCTCTCTGGCGCGTCGGGCCCCAAGACCCGAACGAGGACCCCGAGTACGTCGATTGGGTGACCAACGTGCAGGGCGAGGAGATACCGCCCCACCTCTTCGACATCATCGATGCGAGCGAGGGCGAGCGGAAGGTCTACGACCTCATCGAGACGGTCAACGACCAGCTCTCCCGCACTTACGCCCTTCCGGCCGGCGTGCCGGAGGACATCGTTGCAGTCTGGCGCGCCGCGTTCAAGGCCACTATCGATGACCCCGAGTTCGTCCAGGCCGCGGAACTCCTCGGCAGGGACGTCCTCTACGGCAGCCCCGAATCCATGGACGCGAACCTGGAGGCGGGCCGGCTGGCGTTGCAAGACCCGGCCCTACTGGATCTCTATACGAAGATGTCCGGCCCCGCGAACTAGGCGGCAGGGGTAGTCAATCAAATAGAAGCGGGCCCCGGCTAGCCGGGGCCCGCTTCTTTCAGGGGCGATGGGGTGCGAGCGGAAGTGTCTGCTGCTTGCGTGAGCCTGCGTCCGCAGCGAGGGCGCTAGAGCGCGTAGAGCCGCCGGGGGTTGTCGTCGAGAATCTTCCGCACCGTGTCGGGAGGAAGCTTCCCTTCCTCCCGCAAACGCTGCATGGCCAGTATCTCGGACGACGTGTCGTCGTGGCCGTAGTCCGTCCCGATGATGATGTTGTCGTCGCCCGCGTTCTCTATCACGTACTCCAAATCGTCCGTGGTCTGGCAGGCGACGTACATCCGGTTCTCGCGCATCAGGGCGGCGCCGGGGAATTCGCGTCCGCTGTTGCCGAACCGGATGGCGAGGTCGTTCATGGCGTAGGGGACCCACTGAGCACTGACCTCGACGAAGCACCACCTGAGATCGGGGAACCGCTCGGGAACGCGGTGCATGAGGAGGTTGTGGAACACGCTGATGGGCGGCAGCTTGAAGCGCAGGCCGTTCTCCTGCTGGTCCCACATGCTGAAGTTGCCGACGGAGGCGTGGATGCAGATGGGCAGGTCCAGCTTGCTCGCCTCCTCGTACAGCGGGAAGAAGTACGGGTCCGTGAGGCTGAGGCCGGCCTCGCCCGCCCGCAGGTAGACGCCGCAAGCCCCGTTCTCTTTTCCGTAGTGCGCCTCCTCGATGGCGTTGTCGAGGCGGTGGACGGGCGCGATGACGGGCCAGCGGAGCCGTCCTTGGCCCATCTTCCAGATGTCGCCCATCCAGCGGTTGTAGCTTCGGGAGAGCGCGTAGTCCACTTCCGGACGAGGGCTCAGTGGCCGCAGGAACAGCGTGGGGTAGAGGACCTGGACGTCGACGCCCAGCTCGTCCATGTGGGCCAAGCGGGACTGGACGTCCGCCATTTCACGCGACTCGTCGGAGGTGCTCGTGCCCTCGTTGGAGTTGCGGATGAACGCTCTTCCGGTCGAGCGGTCGCCGATCAGCCAATAGCGCCGGAGCGGGACGTTCGGCTCCGTGGAGGCGACGCTCAGAGGGCGGAACTCGCGCTCCTCTTCCCGCATATAGTCCCAAGTGTGCTCGTTCTCGACCACGTGCGCGTCCGCATCGATAACCGCCATGGCGTCGCCTCCTCGAAATCCTCCGCCCCTCGCTGTCAATTCCCGGGCACTTCCGGGGTCATTCCTGTGTAGGCGGGACCTCGTCCCGTCACGGGACGGGTTAGCATAGGGCTACCGCGCTGTCAACGTCGGGCGGCCTGCTGGAGCCTACACAGACATCACTCAGGGGTTCCACGCCCCCTCGGCGGCTCCCAAGACGCGGACTATCAGTAGACGAGACTGCCGTGCAGGAACCGTCAAGCCCGTCAGCGATACACCCTGTCACGGCTCCCGATTCTGACCACTAGAACGCGAAGAGCCTGATCTTGGATGTCGCAAATGACGCGGCAGTCTCCTACGCGGTAACGCCACAATCCCCCGAGGGGACCGGTCAGCGCTTGGCCTGCGCCCCTGGGGTTGTCTAGCGTCGCAACGCGCTCGTCCATGTAATCGATGACCCGCTTGGCCGTTTGCCTGTCGAGCTTCCTAAGCTGAGTCCTCGCGGTGTCCGTGTATTCAATCGTCCAAGCCAAGCGCTCTTCTCACGTCCGCGGCGGCGTGCGTTTGCTCCCGGCCTTTGCGGACGCGTTCTAGGACGTCTGCGGCTAGATAGTAGTCCTCGAGGTCCTCGATCCCTTGCTCGATGATTTCACGCAGATAGAAGGCCTTGGTGCGCCCGGTCTGGGACGCTAAGAAGGCGAGTCGCCGCTCCACCTCTGGCGATAGCCGGACTGAGGTCGCCATGTCCCTACGACTCCTCGGCGCGATGTGTGTATTCACTGTATCACACGAGGACGCTCCCCTCCTGAGGCGAGGCGTTTCGCCTGCCCCTCCCGCGGCGGCGCGCTCTGCTAGCATGTCCCTATGACCACTGTCCAACCTCCGCGACGGCTTCCCGAATGGCTGAAGGTCCCCTGGCCGGGGGGAGAGAGCTACCTGCAGATGCGGCGCCTGCTGCGGACAGCGGAGCTGCACACCGTCTGCGAGGAGGCGCGGTGCCCGAACATCGGCGACTGCTGGGAGCGGAAATCCGCGACCTTTATGGTCCTCGGCGACGTCTGCACCCGCGCCTGTCGCTACTGTGCCGTGACCAGCGGGAAGCCGGCGGCCCTCGACCTCGAAGAGCCGGCGCGGCTCGCCAGAACGGTCGCAAGCCTCGGCCTCGAATACTGCGTCATCACCTCCGTCGACCGGGACGACCTCGCGGACGGCGGAGCGTTCATCTTCGCCGAGTGCATCCGGCAGGTGCGCCGCCTTGCGCCGGGGTGCGAGGTCGAGGTGCTGACGCCTGATTTCGCGGGCGACGAGGCGGCGCTTCGCTCCGTGTTGGAGGCCGGTCCCGCCGTCTTCAACCACAACATCGAGACTGTGCGCCGTGTGTTCAAGAGCGTGCGAGCCAAGGGTGATTACGACCTCTCGCTCGACGTGCTGGCCAGGGCGCGCGAAATCGCTCCCCACATTCCGACCAAGAGCGGCATGATGGTCGGTTTGGGGGAGACGACGAACGAGGCGCTGGAGACGATGCGCGACCTGCGCAGCGTCGGCGTGCAGCTGCTCACCATCGGCCAGTACCTGCGCCCGTCGCCGCAGCACATCGAGATGGACCGCTTCTACCATCCGCGCGAGTTTGCAGCGTTGGAGCAAGCCGGATATGAGATGGGCTTCCGCCACGTGGCCTCGGGGCCGCTGGTGCGGTCCTCCTACCACGCCGGCGAGCAGCGCGCCGCAGCCAGGTAAGGGCGGATCGATATCAAACAGACATCCGGAACTGGATGGAGGAGGGTCAAGTGAGTCAACTTTCTGCGCAGAAAGTGCTTTGCGTTCTTTATTCCGATCCGGCGTCGGGGTTTCCTCCGAACTATGCCCGTGAGGGAATACCCAACCTCACTCACTACCCGGACGGTCAGTCTTTGCCTACGCCTACCGCCATCGACTTCACTCCCGGCCATCTGTTGGGGTCCGTTTCCGGTGGACTGGGGCTGGATGGGTTCCTGACCGAACGAGGGTGTAAGTTCGTCGTGACGTCGGACAAAGATGGCCCCGATTCCGTTTTCGAAAGGGAGCTGGCCGACGCAGACGTGGTCATCTCCCAGCCCTTCTGGCCGGCGTACTTGACCGCCGAGCGGATAGAGAAGGCCCCGAGGCTCAAGCTGGCTATCACAGCCGGCATCGGCTCGGACCACGTCGATCTGCAGTCGGCCATCGACAGGAACATCACCGTATGCGAAGTGACCTGGTGCAACAGCATCAGCGTCGCTGAGCACGCGGTGATGCAGATGCTGGCGCTGGTGAGGGACTATATCCCCCAGTACGGCTGGGTGGTCAGGGGCGGCTGGAACATCGCGGACGCCGCTTCCAGGTCCTACGATATCGAGGGAATGGACGTGGGCGTGGTGGCGGCGGGAAGGATCGGGCTAGCCGTCCTGAAACGGATGAAGCCCTTCGACGTCAAGCTCCACTACACCGACAGGCACCGGCTCTCCCCCGAGGTCGAGCAGGAGTTGGGCTTGACGTTCCATGAAAACGTTGAGTCGCTGGTCAGCGTGTGTAACGTGGTCAGTATCCACTGTCCTCTGCATCCCGAGACGGAGAACATGTTTAACGACACGCTCATCGGCAAAATGAAGCGCGGGTCCTACATCGTCAACACCGCCCGCGGGAAAATCTGCGACAGGGACGCAATCGTCAGAGCGCTCGAAAGCGGCCAGTTGGCGGGGTATGCGGGCGACGTTTGGTTCCCTCAACCCCCTCCCAACGACCACCCTTGGAGGTCGATGCCCAACCACGCCATGACTCCGCACACCTCGGGCACGTCCCTTTCGGCCCAAGCCCGTTATGCGGCCGGAGTCCGCGAGATTCTGGAGTGCTGGCTGGATGGACGACCGATCAGAGAGGAGTACCTCATCGTGCAGGGTGGTGCCCTCGCCGGGACGGGAGCCCACTCCTACAGCGAAGGGGACGCTACAGGCGGCTCCGAAGAGGCGGCAAAGTTCACAGCCGGTTAGGGCTAGTTCCGGCGGTCGGTCACGTAGTCGATCAGGGCTTCCAGGGACTCGCGAGAGCGGGCGTTGGGGAGGAGCGAGAGGGCTGCGCGCGCCGCGTTCCGGTAGCCGTCGAGGGCCGCCAAGGACTCGTCGATGGCGCTCGATTCGCGGATGTGGGCCACCATCGCGTGGAGGTCCGCCTCGTCGCGGCTTCCGTCGGACAGCCGCTTGACGACGGCCTCGCGCGGGTGGCGCTCCGCGAATAGCAGGGCCGGCAGGGTGAGCGTGCCCTGGAGCAAGTCGTTGCCCGCGGGCTTGCCCAGCTCCTCCTCGCTGCTCGTGAAATCGAGCACGTCGTCAACGATCTGGAACGCCATGCCGACGTTGTAGCCGAATGAGCGCAAGGCCTGGTTTTGGTCTTCCGGCGCCCCGCTCAGCACGCCGCCCGACTCGGCGGCTGTGCATATGAGGGACGCTGTCTTGTCGTAGATGCGCTTTTTGTAGTCGTCGATGGACTGGGACCAGTCGTGGGAGCTGAAGCGCTCTGCGAGCTCGCCTCGCGCCAGTTCCATGATCGTCTCGGAGAAGCGGCGGATGACGCGGATGTTCCCCGTGTCGCACACGAAGGTCGCCGACGCCGCGAAAACGTAGTCGCCGAGCAGCACCGCGACGTCGGGACCGAACATGCTGCTGACCGTCGCTCGTCCGCGCCGGGTGTCCGCCTTATCGACGGTGTCGTCGTGGATGAGCGATGCGATGTGCAGGAGCTCGACAGCCGTAGCCATCTTGACGAGCCGGTCCTGCTCCGGGGGGCCGAGGGCGGCGAGGCGCAGAGCGCCCGCGAGCAGCGTGACGGTCGGGCGGATCTTTTTCCCGCCGCTGACGACCGCGTTGACGACCATGTCGTCGCCGGTCAGGCCCGACTCCTCGGCGAGCGTCTTCATGTTTTCGACGACCCGGTCGAGGTCGCCCGCGACGGGTTCGGCGATGAAGCGCGCCGTGTCGTTCAAGTCCTGCGTTGTCTGCGTATCGATCATGCCGCTGCGCGTCCTAGCCGAGCTTCGCTCGCATCTCTTCCGCCACCGAGTCGTCGAGCTTCGTGAACAAGGGCTGCGGCTGGGGTATCGGCTGGCCGGGAGTCGGAGCGTCGATACGCCAACCCGCTTCCTGGACGGCGCCGCTCTGGCCAAGGAGCTCGTGGAGCCGCTGGGCGCTGAAGGGCAGGTATGGGGAGAGGACGATGCGCAGGGCCATGAGCACGTGCATCGTGGTGTAGAGCGCGCGGCCGGCGGCGGGCTTATCGGTCTTGATCCGCTGCCACGGCGCCTGGGCGTCCAGGTAGCGGTTCGCGTCGCGGGCGAGCGCCATCGCGCCGTTGAGCCCCTCGCGCAGGCGCACCGCCTCCAGGCTCTTGGCGACGGAATCGAGGGTCTCGTCGGCCTTCCGGACGAGCGCGTCGTCCTCGGCGGTGAGCTCGCCGGGGTCGGGCGTGGCGCCGTCGAAGTTCCGATAGACCTGGGTGAGCGTGCGGTGCACGAGGTTGCCGAACGTCGCCACGAGCTCGTCGTTGTTGCGGCGGACGTAGTCGGCCCAGGAGAAGTCGGAATCGCCGGTCTCCGGCAGGGTGGCGGAGAGGTAGTACCGGAGAGGGTCGGGCGGGAACCGGTCGAGGTAGTCGGGGACCCAGACGGCCCAGTTCCGGCTGGTCGAGAGCTGACGCCCCTCGAGATTCAGGAACTCGTTCGCGGGCACGTCGTAGGGCAGGTTGTAGATGCCCTGCCCCATGAGGATCGCGGGCCAGATCAGGGTGTGGAACGGGATGTTGTCCTTACCCATGAAGTAGTACGACCGGGTAGAGGGGTCTTGCCAGAAGGGCCGCCACGCCTCCGGGTCGCCGGAGCGCTTGGCCCACTCAACGCTTGCGGAGAGGTAGCCTATGACGGCCTCGAACCACACGTAGATGCGGCGGTCGTCGTAGCCGTCGACGGGGACGGGAAGGCCCCAGTCGAGATTGCGTGTGACCGCTCTGTCCTTCAGGCCCTCCTTGAGGATGCCGAGGGTGAAGTTGCGGACATTGGCCCGCCAGTGCGTCTGAGGCTCGACCCATGCGATGAGCTGATCGCGAAATGCGCTCAGCTTGAGGAACATGTGCTCGGCGTCGCGGACCTCGATGGGGTAGCGCTGGCCATCATGGATGTGGGTCGGGTTGCCCAGGTCGACGGGATCGAGGATCGAGCCGCAGTTGTCGCACTGATCGCCGCGAGCGTCGTCGGACGCGCACACGGGACAGGTCCCGCGCACGTACCGGTCCGGGAGGAAGCGGTCGAAGTCCGGGGAGTAGGCGACCTTCATCGAGTCCTGATAGATGTAGCCGCGCTCTTGGAGAGTGCGCCAAAGTTGGTGCACCACCTCGCGGTGAGTGTCGGTCATCGTCGAGGTGAAGAGGTCGAAGGAGATGCCGAGCCGTTCCCATGCGTCGAGGAAAGTGGCGTGGTGCCGTTCGACGACCTCGCGGGGCGAGACGCCCTCGGCGTCGGCTCGCATCGTGATAGGCGCGCCGTGCGAGTCGCTGCCCGAAACCATGAGGACGTCGTTCCCACGGAGTCGCTGGAAGCGCGCGAAGATGTCAGCCGGCAGGAAGTTGCCTGCCAGGTGGCCAAGGTGAAGAGGGCCGTTGGCGTAGGGCCAAGCGACCGCGATGAGAATGCGGTCAGACACTGAGGTTACTCGCAGTCCATTCTAGCAGGGCGCCGCGTGGAGCGGTTGCGCCGGGCGTTCTCGTCATTCTCGCCTACATCCCGTCTGCGGGGGGCTTCGAGGAGGGGGCCGCCATTCCCGCGCAGGCGGGAACCCGGAGTGGTCATCAAGCCACGGCTGTCAAGCGCCGACCGCCTATTTTCGTTGGTTGTGGCGTGGGCAAGCCAGTCTTGCGCCACGGGATGAGGAAAAGGTTCCGATTTATAGGGGAGGCTACGAGTAAAAAAGTATCCGAAAGTGGATGACTTTTGGGGGTTGACAGAGGTTGTTTTCGTGGCCGTGGCCTGCTTCCTGGGTCTCAGAACTACTATCTGACTGAAATGGTTTTTGTTCCTACCCCCACAGACCCTCTCCCTCGCCCTCTTCCGCAGACGGGCGAGGGGATCTGAGCAGATGGGGCGGAGGGGACAAGGGCGGCGTTGGTGGGTTGGGGTACTGCGTGCTCGGCATGACGATAGCCCGACACTTCATTGTAGGGGAATGAGAGGGGTTTGGGCAATGGGCAAGTGTCGCGGCCCCCTCTCAGTCTCTCCCGCAGACGGCCCCCTCTCAGTCTCTCCCGCAGACGGGGGAGAGGTGGAGGTTAGCAGTGCCCTTTGGGGGAAGGGAACGGCTATCCCGTGCTAGACTCATTGGCGCAGGTACGGTATGGAGGAGGCAACATGACGCAAGAGCCAGAGTTCGTAGCCCTCTGCAAGGTGGATGACGTTAGGCCAGGCGAGGCCCGCCACTACAGGCCCACACAGGGCAAGTGGCGGCTCAAGCCCGTCGCCGTTTGGAATGAGGGCGGCGACTTCCACATCACCAACTACGTCTGCCCTCACAGCGGCGGCCCGCTCAGCGAAGGCACGATCGAGAACGGCGTCGTCACCTGCCCGTGGCACGCCTGGCAGTTCAACGTTGCGACGGGCAAGTCCGCCCGCGGCGACGGCCACGCCATCGCCATCTACGAGTGCAAGGTCGAGGACGGCGAGGTCCTTATCGGCGACGTCAAGGGATAGCTCGCGTGACGGGCGAACTCTGCGTAATCTCGCGTTGGGACAGTGGCGGGCGTTGATTGGCGGGTGGGGCGGCCCCCTCTCTAACTCTCCCCCGGCAGACGGGAGAGAGGATCGGACACTTCCGCAGACGGTGGGGGGACTTTCGAAGCAATGACGGATGCCCGGAGAGTTAGGGAAGAGTCGCGATGGGCGGGGTGACCATTTCTCGCCGGTTCGACTTCTCGGCGTCCCACCGGTACTACCGCGACGACTGGAGCGAGCAGGAGAACGAGCGCGTCTTTGGGTTATGCGCCCTGCCGAACGGCCACGGTCATAACTACGTGCTGGAGGTCGCCGTCACCGGCGAGCCCGACCCGCAGACCGGCATGGTCATCAACCTCGTCGATCTGAAGTCGGCGGTCGATGGGGTGCTGGCGGCGTTCGACCACAAGCACCTGAACCTCGATACGCCCTACTTCGCCGACCGGCAGCCGACGACCGAGAACCTCGCGGCCGTGCTGTGGGGCCTGATTGCCGATGCCCTCCGCGAGGCAAGGCTCAGCCGCCTGCGCCTCTACGAGACCGACGACCTGTTCGTCGAGTACTTCGGGGCCACGGCATGACTTCCCCTGTCGTCTACCTCTCGCGGCGCTACAGTTTCTCGGCGTCCCACCGCCTGTACGCGGACGCGCTCTCGTTCGAGGAGAACGAGGCCATCTTCGGCAAGTGCGCCAATCCGAACGGCCACGGCCATAACTACGGACTCACGGTCACCGTCGGCGGCGCCGTAGACCCGGAGACCGGCTTCGTGATGCCGCTCGGCGAGTTGGACGAGGCTGTGAAGCGTAGCGTGCTCGACCCTTACGACCATACGTACCTGAACCGCGACGTCGAGGACTACTTCGACCTCGTGCCCACGGGCGAGAACATCGCCCTCAGGGTCTGGGAACGATTGCGCGGGCCGTTGGGCGGACGGCTGACGCGCGTGGTCGTGGACGAGACCCGCAATAATCGATTTGAATACCCCCCTGCCCAACGGGCGGACAGTTAGCCGTGCCCGACTCTTCCGCGAACCTCTCCGGCCCCAATCTCTCCGGCGCCATCCTCTCCGGTAAGACTGCCGTCGTCACCGGCGCGTCGAGCGGCATCGGCCGCGCGACCGCACATCTGCTGATGCAGGCCGGCGTCCGCGTCGCGCTCGTCGGGCGGAGCGAGGCCCGCCTCCGCGCGGCGGCGGACGGCTTCCCGGACGGCTCGTGGACGCCCATCGAGTGCGACGTTCGGAGCGACGAGTCGGTGAGGGCGATGGCGGCAGCCGCCGAGCGGGAGCTGGGAAGAGTCGACATCTTGGTGAACTCGGCGGGCGTGTTCAAGGTGGTCCCGCTCCCGGACCTGGACAACGACACCTGGAATGAGCTGTGGGAAACGAACGTGAACGGGACGATTTTTCCCACGCGGGCCGTGCTCCCCGGCATGCTCGAACGAGGGCTGGGCTATATCGTCATCGTCTCGTCCGTGGCGGCGCATCGGGGATACGCGAACATGACCGGGTACGGCGCGACCAAGCACGCGGTGACCGGGTTCGCCCGCGCGCTGACGACGGAGGTGCGGCGGGCGGGCGTCCGCGTCATCAACGTCTTCTCGGGCCCCGTCGATACGCCCATATGGGACGGCCTGAGCACGCCGCTGCCCCGCGAGGAGATGCTCACTCCCGAAGAGGTCGGAGCCGCCATAGTCAACGCGATGACGGTGTCCGATAAGCAGGTCATGGAGGACGTTCTGCTCCTGCCCCAAGGCGGGCTGTACTTCTAGCCTCCAGCGGATGACATGCCCCCGCCTCAACCGCTAGCCTTGTTCTGATGGCCTCCCCAATCCTCGCTCGCACAGTTCGCCGCATACGGCGCATGATGCCGTCGTGGGGCTCCCGGAGAGACCACGCGGAAGGCCACCCCCGCGGAGGAGGCACCATCCGCGAGGTCGTCTTCGGAGCGAACGACGGTCTCGTCTCGAACGTCGCGCTGGTCGCCGGACTCGCGGGCGGCACGTCGGACACGGGCATCATCGTGTTGGGGGGCGTGGCGGGCCTCGTGGCCGGCGCCATCTCGATGGCCCTCGGCGCCTACGTCTCGACCAAGAGCGAGGGGGAGTTTCGAGACTCGGAGCAGGCGCGGGAGTATTGGGAGGTCGAGCACATGCGGGAGCAAGAGATCTCCGAGACCCGGCGCATCTTCCGGCTCAAGGGAATCACCGGCCCGCTGCTCGACGAGGTCGTAGAAGTCATCTCGCGGGACCACGAGCAATGGGTGAAGCTGATGATGACCGAAGAGCTTGGATTCCCGGACAAGCCGCCGCACCCAATCCTCTCGGCCGTCATCATGGGCGTCTCGTTCGCCATTGCGGCCGCCTTCCCCGTCGCGCCCTATCTGCGGCTCGAAGGGACATCCGCCCTCGTCACCTCATTCGGCTTCACCGGGGTAGCGCTCTTCGCAGTCGGGGGCTGGCGGGCGTCGCTGAGCGGCGGGAACGCGCTGCGCAAGGGCGCGGAGATGGTCGTCCTCGCCGCCGTGGCGGTGGCGGTTGCCTACTTCGTTGGGCGCGCCGTGGGCGTTGTGGTGTAGCCCGTCATTCATATGACGAACCGCGTTGCCCCAGCGTCCTTTGCCATCGCCCTCGCCGCGTTGCTCGCGGCGTGCGGCATCGGGAGCGCCACCCCCACGCCTGCGCCCGTCGTGTACAGCGGCCTGATCACGGCCTCGGAGTTCGTGACGGGGCCAAACCGCTTTCCCTTCGGCCTCGTCTCCCGCGACGGGGAGTTCCTCGAAGGCGCCGAGGTCGCTGTGCGCTTCTATCACATCGACGATGGGCAAACCGACGGCGAGGACTCCGTCTTCCTGACCGAGTCCCCCACCGTGTGGCGCGTGGTCGAGGGCACGACTCCCCATCGGCACCCGGATGGCGAGCTGCACCTACACCTCGATTTCCAGGGCGTGTACGTCGTCGACCGCGTCGACTTCCCCGCCCCAGGGGTATGGGGTGCCGAGTTCGTCGTCGCAGACGAGACGCAGACCAAGGACGCCATCTTCGAGGTGAAGGACGCCGGCTCGGCGCCGGGGATCGGACAGCGCCCGCCCGCCACCGAGAACTTGACGATCCACGATGTCGCGTCGTTCGCCGAGATATCGACGCGTTCGGTCGAGGGCGATGAGCTGCATAACGTGTCGGTCGCTCAGGCGTTGGAAGCGGAAGCGCCTTTCGTGGTGTTCTTCGCCTCGCCCCAGTTCTGCACCAGCGCGCTCTGCGGACCGGTCACGGACACCTTGGACAAGGCGCGCGGCGAGCTCGATGGCGCCGTCGAGTTCATTCACATCGAGCCGTGGGACCTCGACGCGGCCCGAAACGAGGGGCGGCTCGTCCCGAGGCCCGTGATGGCTGAGTGGGGCCTGCCCACCGAGCCCTGGACCTTCGTCGTAGGCGCGGACGGACGCATCGCCGCCCGCTACGAAGGGCTGGTGACGGTCGACGAGGTGCTGTCGGCGCTCCGTCCCTTCTTGTAAGGAGCCCAGAGCGTGAGGCCGGCAACGACGAGCCAGATGAAGAAAGCAGGCCCGCTGATGCGGTGAGTGATGGCCGCGGCGTCGAGCCAGATGAACAGCATCGCGACCCCGATGGCGGCGGATGCCGGCGCGATGGGCCTTGCCGTTCGGCCCGCCTTCCACTGGCGCGCCGCCGCGACGACCAACGCCAGTCCCGCTAGGGTGAAGCCTACCTTCCCGGCGACCCATCGGAAGTAGGCGATCGTCTCGGCTGAAGGGTCGACGGCCATGAGGACTCCGGCAGGCAGCGCTTCTGCTGGGGCTTCCAGCGTGGCCGCCAATGCAATGGCGCATGCGCCCGATACGGCTGTGCATATGCCCGATAGAACGAGCAGGACCGGCGCGAGCCGCGCCCCCCGCCAAGCTCGAATCGCCCACGTCCTCGACAGGAACCACGCCGCGCCAATCAACGTGAGCCCGGAGACGAATCGCGCCGCTCCGCCGACGCCGTAGAGCACCTTGTTCTGCGCTATGGCGGCCAACGACTTCGCAAGCGTGGGCTCGTCTGCGTCGGCGGACAATCTTGCGACGACGGAGACCAAGGTGGCGGCGGCGGTGAGCAACAGAAGGAGCCCCGCCGCGCGGGCGGCGGTATCCTGGGGTTGACGGGCGGCGTCGTTCATTATCTACAGGATAGCCGACCGACCGAGGAGTCCCGGCGCATATCGACGACGTAGTAGAGGTTGGCGAGCCGCTTCCACGGCGGCATTCCGCTGTAACCGGCGCGGCCCCGTCGGCGAACGAGCACGCTGTTACGCTGTACATGCCATTATTCGGAGTTGACCAGTGCCCACCAACGAGTTCGGCCAATCCATAGGGCCGGCGGTCCCCTCTTGGAGTCCGCCCCCTCATCCCGCCCGCCAGAGGATGCAAGGCACCTACTGCACGGTGGAGCCGTTAGACCTAGGCTCGCACCTGCCGGACCTGTTCGATGCGTTCGCCGGGCCCGAATCGGACTGGACCTACCTCCCTTACGGCCCATTCGGGGATGTAGCCGCGTTTCGAGAATGGGCGGAGGCGACGTGTCTGGGCGACGACCCGCTGTTCTATACCGTCTTGGACAACGAGACGGGGAAAGCGGGCGGCATGGCGAGCTATCAGAGGATTACGCCCCGGTCCGGCACGATTGAGGTAGGCCATATCCACTTTGGCTCTTCGCTGAAGCAGAGCAGGGCGGCAACTGAAGCGATGTTCCTCATGATGGAGCACGCTTTCTCGTCGGGATACCGGCGGTACGAGTGGAAGTGCGACGCTTTGAATGGGCCCTCGCGGGCTGCGGCGCTCAGGCTGGGGTTCACGTTCGAGGGCGCGTGGCGGCAGGCGACCGTCTACAAGGGGCGTAATCGCGACACCCACTGGTTCGCCATCATCGACGCTGAATGGCCCCGGCTGCGGCGAGGATTCAGGCGCTGGCTCGACCCCAACAACTTCGACGCCAACGGCCGCCAGCGACGCCGATTGCAGGACTGCATGGCGGAGGCGGCAAGTCCGTGAGCAATATCGCCTCCGCGTTCGACTGACGAGCCTATGCTGAGGAGTTGGCTCCGTCTTTCCAGAGGCGGCTGCCGGTGGCGAGGGCGAGGACTACGTAGAGGGCGTCCGTGATCGGGAAGTAGATGAGATGCGAGGTGACGGCGCCGCCGGTCTCGCTGTCGGGGTTCAACGTCCAAAGCCATCCCCAGAAGAACAGCATGGTGAGTACGATGGCCCCGTAGTAGTCCATGCTCACCTGGACGCGCTCGAATATGCCGGCTTCCTCGTTCCCCGGGGCGCGCCTTCGCAGGAAAGTCACGACCAGCGTGACGAGCACGCCAGCCGCCATGAACAAGTTCAGAATCTTCCACACGGGGTACTCCGCCGAACCGTCGTGGTACACCGGCGTGAGTATGAGGTTGAGCGCTACGGCAATCCCCGTCACTACGAGGAACACTCCCAGAACCCGCTTTAGCATGTCCATTGTCGGGACGCCTCCTTGATGTTTGCGCCGCGTACGGCCAAGGCAGCCTGCCGCCCGCTAACGCGGTCCTTCGACGCGCACCATAACAATGTCCACCCCGTGGTACTTCTGGTGCCGCACCGAGGATGCGTAGTGTCGCAGCAGGCGGAACGATATCTCTCGCACGTCTGGAATGTCCGGCGTTTCTCCCAGATGCGCCAGCCGGTCTTCCAAGTTCTCCCCGGCGGACGCGGACACGAACTCCAGCTCCGCCCCGTCGCCGTCCGTTCGGGCGGTGACAATCAGTCGCCGCTCTCCGGCTCGCTCCACGTCGTCTTCTTCTTCCGACAGCAGGCTGGTCAGCGTCTCTTCCCCCACCAAGACCAGACGCTCTTCCGTTAGAGCGCCGTCCCATCCGGCCTTCGACGCGAACTCCCTTAGGAAGTCGCCGAGCTTCGGCAGAGAGTCCGTGTCCAGCGCGACTTCCAGGCGCCTGCGCCGGGGGCTCGTCAGTTCCAGGAACACCATCATGACGACCGCGACGAGAGCGCCCGAAGTCATGCCGTTGCCAAGCAGCACGCCCAGGAACCCTTCCCCAAGCTGGTCTGCGAAAATCCACTGGTTCTGAAAGCCCACGCCGATCCAGAACGCCAGTCCTGCAACGGCGGCCTTCCGGTGATCGACGCCGTCCTGGATGACGATCTTCATGCCCTGCACGAAGAGCAGCCCGATGAGAATGGTGATATAGGCGCCCGCCACGGAGCCGGGGATGGCAATCAGTAGGGCCGCAACCTTGGGGAAGAACGCCAGCGCCACGAAGATAACGCCGATAACGACGCCCACTCGCCGCGCGGCGATTCCTGTGACTTCCGCAAGGGACACACTGGATGAATAGGTCGTATTGGGGAGCGTCCCCGCGATGCCGGAGAGCAGATTCCCGATGCCGTCGGCATTGAGGGCGCCCTGCACTACCCGGAAATCCGTCGCCCGAGGCGTGCGCCTGGAGACCCGTTGGATGGCTACTCCGTCGCCGATGGTCTCTATGGCTTCCACCAAGGTGACCACCACGAAGGCCGGCAGCAACGCCCAGAACTTTTCATCAGGGGTGAGGTCGAGTCCCGGCCACGAGCCCAAGGGAACGCCGATCCAAGGCGCATCCAACACCGGGCCGATATCGTACAGACCGAAAACCGCGGCAACCGAACAACCCACGATTATGCCGATGAGCGGCGACCAAAGCCGCCATGCCGGAGGGCCGCGCAACACGAGCCCCGCGACAGTAACCAGAGTGGCTAGGGCCGCTACCGGGGCGGCGGCTTGCGATGCGCCGTTGGGCGCGTCAGTCATCGTATCGAACACGATCGGCATGACCGTGGCCGCTATCAACATGATCACCGTGCCGGAAACGACCGGCGTGAATATTCGGCGCAGCAGCGAAAGCCGGGCCGCCAGCGCAAACTGAACCAGCGACGACACTACGATGAGGCTTGCCATCATGGACGGGCCGCCCTCCACCAGGGCAGCGACGCATACGGCGATGAAGGCTCCCGACGTGCCCATGATGAGCACATGTCCGGCCCCGATCCGCCCGAACCGCGCCGCCTGGAGAACGGTGACGACTCCGCTGATCATCAGCGCCGCAAAGACGGCCCACGACAGGTAACTCTCGGGCTGGTCGGCAATCCGGCCCACGATAACCACCGTCAAGACCACCGGCGCCAGAATGACCATGGCGGCCTGAAGGCCGGCGCCGATGGCCACTCCGGAAGGAGGATGCTCATCCGGCTCGTAACGAATGTTTTGGTTTACCTGTGCAGTCGCCAATTTCTTCTCCCTGGTCCAGACTATGGTCGCGCGCTGCCTGAGTTGACCCTATCAAAGAGGGCCACGACCTCTTGGGAAGGCTTCGGCGTCAGGAGGGAGACGACGACAGCCACAGCCAAGGCAACCAGAAAGCCGGGAGTGGCAGGCTGGATGTCCCACATCCCTGAGGCCCCCCCGTCCAAGTATGCCCAAAGCGACGCGACCGCCGTGCCCGCTAGGATGGACGCGGCTGCGCCCCAATGGTTGAACCTGCGCCAGTGCAGCGCCAGGATCATGGTCGGCCCAAAGGCCGCGCCCATCCCGCCCCATGCGTAGCTAGCCAGCTCAAAGATGGATTCTGGGTAAAGTATGGAAATCGCTGCTGCGGCGCCGCCGATGACCAGCAAGAGCAACCGGCCCAGCCAGACCCTTGAGTTGCCGGTGAGCCCGTGGGCGATTCTCTTGAACAACGGCAGGTCGTCGGTGGCGACGGCAGACGCCAGGAGCAGCTGCGAGTCCGCCGTGCTCATCACTGCCGCGATCACGGCTGCCAGGAGCAGCCCGGTCACGACAGGGTGAAAGAAAACCTCGGAGATCACCAGATAGACGCGCTCGGCGTCGGTCACTTCCGCCAGCACTCCCACTTCGGATAGAGCGGGGTAGGCAAGCAGTCCAACCGCTAGGGCAAGCGCGTACACGGCCACGAGCCAGGCAGTGGAGATGTTGCGGCTCTCGTCGACCTTGTCTTCTCGCTCCAGGGCCATGAAGCGCTGCAGCACCCGTTGTGCGCCGAAGGCGCCGAAGCCCCATCCCGCAGCCGAGAGGACGAATGTGAGGGTGATCGGCATACCGTCGCCGTCGGTGAATGGACTCAGGAATCCAGCGGAGGAGCCTCCTTTCCCTGAGAACGGACTCTCCGACGAGATGGTCAAGACCCCCGCGATGATGAGAAGGCTGACGAGCATCAGCAGGGCCTGCGATACGTCCGTCCTAGACACCGCCATGAACCCGCCGATCAAGGCGTAGGACGCTATGGCGCCAAGCGTCAGCAGGACCCCCGGGGCGGCTTGAACCCCGAAAACCGTCTCCAGCAGCTTAGAGCAGGCGACCAAGCCGGAACTCACGTAGAAAATCACGAAGAAGATTGTGATAAACGCTGCCAGTGTCCGCAGAGTTCCTGACTTGTCTCCGAACCGGACCTCGAAGAACTCCGGAATCGTCAGGACGTCGCTTGCTTCGATGGTGTAGCGGCGCAGCCTCTTGGCGAGGAGCGTCCAGCTCAACCAGACCCCGGTCGCAGCGGCGACGGGAACCCACATCTGCACGGCGCCGGTGGTGAACGCCAGAGCGGGGAGCGCAAGCATCGTCCAGCCGCTCGTCGTCGACGCGCCTGCGCTGAGCGCCGCCGTGAAGCTGCTCAACCGCCTGCCGCCCAGCACGAAGTCCGACATATTCCGCATCTTGCGGGCGCCCACCGCTGCGATGCCGATGAGCATGGCAAAGTAGGCAACGAAGGTTAGGACCAGCCACCAGCTAGCCATTTCGGGGCGCCAGGACAGGTAGATACGGACTTCGCGCTCCGGCGCCGGTCGGACAGCCTACTTCAGCCCACGCTTTGGCGGTCTGCTCGTAGGCTGAAGACCAAGACACGCTGGACGCCCAACGGCGCCTGTCATAGGGACTTGACCGCATTCTCGATGGCCGCCGTCGCGTTCCGGTGGTTCGTGCCGGGCGGGAAGCTCAATGGCTCTCCGAAGCGCACTTCGACACTCCCCCGCCTGAGGAAGGGGAACCGCGTGGGCGAACCCAGCCTGTGGATGTGCAGCCGGAGCGGCACGACGGGGATCCGCCCTTCGACTGCAACGAGGCCGGCGCCGCTCATGAAGGGCTTGATCGGGCCGCCGACGGTCAGCTCGCCTTCCGGATAGATGAGCACCGACCAGCCGTCGTCCATGATCTTGCCCATGTTCTCGAGGCTGGGCCTGACGGGGCCATCCTTGGCGAGCGGGAAGCCGTTGCCCAAGAGCGGGTTCATGATCCACCAGACCGGGTTCCTCCAGAGATTGGCGGCCCCCGCGATGGCCATCCGGCGGCGCCATTTGAGCGGCACAGCCTTGATGATCAATGGATTGTCCAGACCGAGGTTATGGTTCGACGCGAACAGCACGGGTCCAGTGATGCCTTCCAAGTTCTCGCGGCCTGTGACTTTCAAGCCGTAGGGCAGGGCGACGAGCGGGAAGACGACGCCTCGTTGGAGCGCTCCGCGGGTCATGCGGCACCACCATTGCATGCCCCACTGGGGGAAGCTCATCATCGGCGGGTTCTTCGAACCCTCCTCCACGAGGTCGACGAGCTGCCGGACTGTCGTCTCCGGGGCCACCTGGCTCTCGTCCATGTGAACGCCGAGCTCCGCCTCGATTGCCGACAGCAGCTCGACGCGGTTGAGCGAGTCGAGCTCGAGGTCGTCGCCAAGGGTTGCCTCGTCGGGAATGTCTCTGACGTCTCGCTTGCTCACCTCGGCGATGATGCGGCGCAGGCCCCTTGCCCCGCCAGCCGGTTTGCCGCCGAAAGGGGCCGCAGCCGGGGCCTCGGGCTGTATCTTCCCGAGGATCGTATCTATCACGATCTGTTTCTTTACTTTGAGGGTATGGGTGCGCGGGAAGTCCTCGTCCTGCCAAACGGTGAAGCCTCTGATCCGCTGCTGCTCGGCCAGCTGGCCATTGGTCCAAGCGACAGCCTCTTGGGCTTTCTCGGCGTCGTCCATGACGAGGGCCGCGTGGACCTCGACTGACGAGCCTCGCGTCAGACCCACCACGGCCGCGTCCTTGACCTTGGGGTGCTTCGTCAGCACCGTCTGGATGTCCTCAGGGAAGACGTTCTGGCCGCTCGGAAGGACAATCATGTCCTTCATTCGGCCCTGGATGTGCAGGAAACCCTCGTTGTCGAAATACCCCAGGTCGCCCGTCTTGTACCACTCGCCGTCGAAGGCCTTGGCGGTCTCTTCCGGGGCGCGCCAGTAGCCCGGAGTGACGTTCTCGCCGCGCACCAGGATCTCACCCTCGCTGCTGATTTTGACCTCAACATTGGGCAGCGGGCGGCCCGTGGAGTCGTGGCGCCGTTCCAGGATGGTGTGGTTGCTGATGACGGGCGAGGCCTCGGTCGCGCCATAGCCCTGTACGATTTTCACCCCGAGCAGCTCCCATTTGCGTCCGAGGTCCGGGTCGAGCGCGGCCCCGCCCGAGACGATGAAGTCGAGCTTCCCGCCGAACTGCTTGTGGACCTTTCGAAACAGGCGGCGCCGCAGTGGGAACGGCAAGCGCGCGGCTATCTTTTGGAGCTTGCCCCACAGGGCCTCTTTACCCTGCCGGGCCACTTCCCGCTCGATGCCGTTCATCAGGAGCTCCAGTCCCTGAGGAACGAGGAGCATGGTGGTGATTTTGCGCTCGCGCATCGTCCTGGAGAGGACGGTCGGCTGGCGGCTGGTCGGATAGGTGACGCTGGCGCCGTAGTGCAGGGTCATGAACAGGCCGCCCATCTGCTCGTACATATGACTCAGCGGAAGAATGGACAGGAGCCTGCTGGAAGGCTGGCAAGAGATGTACTGGGATACTCCCTCGATATTCGCGGTCAGGTTGCGATGGGTGAGCATCACGCCCTTCGGGTCGCCGGTCGTGCCGGAGGTGAACATGATCTCTGCCAGGTCATGCGGCTGAATGTCCACGTCCTCCGGCTCAGGCAGACCGGCGATGGCCTGCTCTAGCTCCTCGAACGCTATCTCCGGGACTCCCAGGTCCGCCTCCCCTTTCGGCGTGAACCGCGACGTGAAGGCCAGCTTCGGCTCCGTCCTGGACACCACCCTCTCGACGTAGTCGGGGGCGCTGCGGAGGTCGAGGGGAACGAGGACGACTCCCGCCCTCAGGCAGCCGAAAAAGATGAGCACCCAGTGGGGAGAGTTCGGGCCCCACAGGATGACTTGGTCCCCCTTCGTCAAGCCCCGGCGTTGGAGAAGCGCGGCGACCCGGCCGGACTCGTCCCACAGCTGGGAGTAGGTCCAGCGCAGGTACCGGAACGCCGGTTTGAAAAGGAGAGCGTCGCGGGGGCCGTGCCTCTCGACCGCGCCTCGGAGAAAGTCGACGACGGTCCCGCCGACGGTAGCGCCGGACGTGGGAGCTTCATTCATGGCTGTTTCCTCGTTCCTGCGAGCAGGGTAGCGGCTTAGGGCGGCCTACCGCGGGCACTGGGCCTACATTACGGGAGGGGTTAGGCCCGCCGGAGTCGGCATGTTGTCGAACGAGCCTTCTGAGGGCTTCGCGGGGCTCATTCCTCATAGGCGGAAAGTGGCTGAAGCATATGGTGTCGAAGTCCAAGTCGAGAAGCTTCTCGACCGATTGCATTGCCTCTCGCGGGTGCTGGGTGACTCCGGGCGCCGGCGGGCTAAGCCTCCAAGCAAACTTGTACTGCAATGCATCCCCGATGACGATGGTCCGCTTCTCCGGTAGATGCAGGGCGACGCTGCCGGGGGTGTGTCCCGGAAGGTGAACCACGCGCACTTCGGTCCCGAACGGGACGACGTCGCCGTCCTCGATGAGGTCGTCAACGGGAACGGCGTCTCCCATGAGCTTGGTGAGGACGGGCTCCGCCATCATCGCAAGCAAGCCGATTCGCAGCGGACTCGGGGCCGGCGCCGCGCCTGTGATGATGTCAGCTTCCAGCCGGTGCGCGGCAACTGCGATTCGCCTTCCTGAAACCAGCTCGGCGAGCCCGCCCGAGTGGTCCGGGTGGGCGTGGGTGACGACTACCCGCCCAATCTGGTCGAGAGATGCCCCGCAGACCTCGAGCCCCCGCGTAATCGCGCCCAAGCTCCCAGGGAGTCCCGCATCGACCAGCAACGCCTCGCCATTCTCGACCAAGACGGTCACGCGCGCGCCGAAGACCCGTAGCTGGAACAGGCCTTCGGTGATTGGGGTCGGCTGGCTGACTTTCATGGTTCTCGCTAGGGGGCGGTCGTTGTTTATCCCGATCCTAGAGCCAACAGGCGCTCATTGTTCGATTGGCCATGGCTCTATCGGTTCATCGCGGCCCTATTATGGCCTCATCGCGGCCTCACGTCAGGCTCGCCCCCGATCGCCGGCTCAGCATCCGGCGATACCCGCCCTTGAAACGGGCGACATCGTTAAGCGCCGCATGTTATCTCTAGGGTTGAGCAGGAGTGCGACTCCCGACTACACCGTCCCCCGCAAGCGGGGGAACGCAGGAGGCCGGAATGCTGGCAAGAATGTTAGGCGCCGCCCGCTTGGACGTAGGCACCTTCGAGGAGGTCGAGAACGACCGGAGCGCCACGCTACAGGCACTCATGGTGGTGGTCATCGTCGCCATCGCCAGCGGCGTCGGCCGCGTGCTCAGTGGGGACGGCGACGTGATCCAGGGGGTGGGCTTCGGCGTCGTGCGCGGCGTGTTGGGCTGGGCAGTGTGGGCGCTAGGGACTTGGCTCATCGGAAGCACGATACTGAGGACCTCGGAAACCCAGGCGGACTGGGGACAGCTGGCGCGGGGCACTGGGTTCGCCCAAACCCCGGGCATACTAGGCATCCTCTATTTCCTGCCGGTGATTGGGCCTATCACCTTGTTCGTGGCGTTCGTCTGGCAGCTGGCGGCCATGCTGATTGCCGTGCGGCAGTGCCTGGACTACAACTCGACGTGGAGAGCGTTCTTCGTGGTCCTTCTCGCGTTCATTCCCGTCCTCATCATATTGGGGATACTCTTTTCGCTACTGGGAATCGGGGTCACGGTCGAAGAGCCGGCCGCCGCTGGTATGCTTCACTAGCGCTGGCCTCGCTCGGACGCTGAGGGCGGGGAGGCGCGCATACCCCGCCCTGCAATCGCCGGGACCCCGTCGTGGGTGGGGCGTTGGCCTACGGGGCCGATTGGCCCGGTTATGGTCCGGCGGTCGCCTTTGCCCGCAGACATTCGAAGAACCGGTCAATCTGGGACTTCGCCACGTTGCCCATGAGCCTCTGACCCACTCTCGCCAGCACCCCGGTGACTTGCACGTCGCCCTCGAAGTTCAGTTCCGTAGCGCCCTCTTCCGCCGATAGCGTAACCATCCCGGCGCCTGTGACGTTCGTTCGGGCGCCGGCCCCCTGAACGCTCAGCCGGTAGGAAACGGGTTCGACTCTGTCTGCGACTTCGAGGGCGCACTTGTAGGCGCCGGAGATGACGCCGACCCGCACCTCCAGCTCGATCTCGTACTTGTCAGCCGTAAGGGGGGTGAACGCGCGGGCTCCGGGGATACACGACCCCAGGACCGCCGGGTCCATCAGCGTGTCCCACAACTGCTCTCTCGGAATATCAAATCGGTACGTTCCGCTCAGTCGCATAGAGCTCCCTCGTCCGTGGTTCGTAGGCGTGGTCCGTACGCCCAAGAATACGCGAGCATCCGAGGATGCGACATCGCGGCGGGGATTCCCCCTCTGTAGACGACTTTCTCCCTAGCCTTCTCCCCGCAGAGGGCGAGGGAACCGGAGGAGGGCCGCCGAATTGACAAACCGGCGGCTGTAGGTACCCTTCCCCTCGCCAGGCGCGCACGCGCGAATCTTCTAATGCGCGGCAGTCGCGGGAGGAGGTCCACTGTGAGAGTCCCTGTTGAGATTGCGATCAATGGACGGTCCTATAGCGGTGAGGTCGAACCACGTCAGTTGCTCGTCCACTTCATCCGGGAGAACGCGGAACTCACCGGCACGAAGGTAGGGTGCGACACCAGCCAGTGCGGCAGCTGTACGGTGAAGTTGGACGGCGTCGCGGCGAAGGCGTGCACGGTGCTTACCGTCCAGGCCTCGGGCTCCTCGGTCACGACGATCGAGGGGCTATCGGACGGCGTCAACCTCCACCCGCTCCAGGAAGCGTTCTGGAACAACCACGGTCTGCAATGCGGCTTCTGCACGCCGGGCATGATCATCGCGGCAGACGAGTTGCTGCGGACGAACCCCACGCCGACGCGCGCAGAGATACGCCACGGCCTGGAAGGGAACATCTGCCGTTGTACGGGCTACCAGAACATCGTAAAGGCCGTCGAGGACGCCGCCAGCGCTGCAGGAGGCAAGTAGGCCATGACTACGAGAGTATTCACTTCCGGCATCCGCCGCCGCGAGGACCCCAGACTCATCACGGGCCGCGCGTCGTACACCGACGACATCAAGCTGTCGGGGATGGCGCACGCCGCGATTCTCCGCAGCCCATACGCGCACGCGTCCATCGTCTCCATCGACACTAGCGCAGCCGCGAGCCAGCCGGGCGTCATCGCGGTCTTCACCGGGGAGGACACGGAAGGCGCCTTGAATGGGATGCCCTGCGCGTGGCTGATCCCGGGCTCCGACCTCAAGACGCCGGCCCACCCCGCCATCGCCAAGGACAAGGTCCGCTACGTCGGCGACGCCGTGGCGGTCGTGGTGGCGGAGAACCGCTACCAGGCTGAGGATGCGCTAGAGCATATCGCCGTCGAATACGAGCCGCTCGGGGCCGTCATCAACCCGAAGGCCGCCGCCCAGGACGGCGCGCCCCAGCTTCACGACGACGTTCCGAACAACGTCGCCTTTACGTGGGCGGTCGCAGGCGGCGACACCGACGCGGCGTTCGAGCAGGCGGACGTGACTGTCAGCGATACGATTACGCTCCAGCGCCTCATCGCCAACCCGATGGAGCCGCGCGCGGCAATCGCGCAGTGGTTCGCTCCCATGGGCGAGCTGACGCTCTGGAGCACGTCTCAGAACCCGCACATCGCGCGCTTCCTCACCTCGGTCGTGACGGGCGTCCCTGAGCACAAGATACGCGTGATTGCTCCCGAGGTCGGCGGCGGCTTCGGAAGCAAGATCCCGTACTACCCGGACGAGGCCATCACCGCCTTCTGCGCGATGCGCTTGGGCGTGCCGGTCAAGTGGACGGAGACCCGCAGCGAGAACTATCAAGTGACGACGCAGGGCCGCGACCACATCGAAGAGGTCGAGATGGCGGCTACCAGCGACGGCAAGATTACCGGCATTCGCACGACTGTCTACGCGGGGATGGGAGCGTACCTCTCGACCGCCGGCCCAGGCGTTCCGACGATCCTGCATGGCCTCATGTACTCGGGCGCCTACGACATCCCCAACATCAGCGGCACGGTCTACGGCGTGTTCAACAACGGCACGCCTGTGGACGCCTACCGGGGCGCGGGCCGTCCGGAGGCGACGATGCTCATCGAGCGTCTCGTGGACCTGCTCGCCGCGAAGCTCGGGGCCGACCCCGTGGAGCTGCGCCGGAAGAACCTGATCCCCAAGTTCGAGAACGGTCACGACGTGGCTACGGGCATCACCTACGACAGCGGAGATTACGAAATCACGCTGGACGCCTGTCTGACCGCCGCCGACTACGGCTCGCTGCGGGCGCAGCAGGAGCAAGCCCGGGCGGAAGGCCGCTGCGTCGGGATTGGCGTTTCCACCTACGTCGAGATATGCGGTCTCGGCCCTTCGCAGGTGGCGGGGGCCGTCGGGTTCCAGGGCGGACTCTGGGAGAGCGCCATCGTCCGTTTCCACCCGACGGGCAAGGTGCACGTCATGGTCGGCTCCTCGCCGCACGGTCAGGGAGAGGAGACCACGTTCGCTCAGATCGTCGCCAACGAGGTTGGCGTCGAGGTTGACGACGTCGATGTCATCCACGGCGACACGGACAACACGCCGATGGGATGGGGCACCTACGGGAGCCGCACCACGGCGGTGTCGGGCGCTGCCGTCGCAGTGGCGACTCGCAAGATCAAGGAAAAGTCGAAGGCGCTGGCCGCGCACCTTCTCGAAGCGGCCGCCGAGGACATCGAGTACGAGGACGGGCGGTTCTTCGTCAAGGGCTCACCCGACCAGCACAAGACGATTCAGGACATCGCCCTCATGGCGAACGTGGCATGGGATATGCCGGAGGGCATGGATCCGGGTCTGGAGGCCAGCGCGTTCTACGACCCACCGAACTTCACCTACCCGTTCGGCGCTCACCTTGCCGTCGTTGAGGTGGACCCGGCTACAGGTCAGATCGACCTGCAGCAGTACTTCGCGGTGGACGACTGCGGCATTCAGATCAACCCGATGATTGTCGAAGGTCAGGTGCACGGCGGGATTGCCCAGGGGATAGGACCGGCGCTCTGGGAAGGCGTGGTGTACGACGACGACGGCCAGCCCTTGACCGGGACGATGCTCGACTACGCTCTGCCCCGCGCCGACGGCCTGCCGGATTTCCACGTGGAGTCCACCACGACTCCGTCGCCCCATCACCCGCTGGGCGTGAAAGGCGTGGGAGAAGCGGGCACGATTGCGTCGACGCCCACGGTCTACAACGCGGTGATGGATGCGTTGAGGCCATTGGGAGTAACCCGGATCGATATGCCGTTGACCCCGGAGAAGGTCTGGCGGGCGGTCAACGATGCGCGGAACGGAGGCTAGCCCATGTACGCAGCACAGACGACCTACCATCGCGCGAGCTCGGTATCCGAAGCGGTGCAGCTCCTCTCCGGCAACGAGGGAGCCAAGGTGCTGGCCGGCGGCCACAGTCTGATCCCGCTCATGAAGCTGCGGCTCGCGTCGCCTGTCGCCCTCGTTGACATCGGACGCATCGAGGCATTGAGAGGCATCTCCGTCGGCGACGGTGGAGTGTCCATTGGCGCGCTGACGACCCACGCGGAGATCGCAGCGTCCGATTTGGTGAAGGAGCACGCGCCGCTGTTGGCAGAGGCCGCCGCACTCGTCGGCGACCCCGCGGTGCGGAACCGCGGCACCATCGGCGGCAACGTGTCTCACGCGGACCCGGCGTCCGACCTGCCGACGGTGCTGACGGCGCTGGGCGCGACGTTCAACGTCGTCGGGCCGGGCGGCGAGCGGGCCATCGCGGCGTCTGACTTTCCCACGGGCCTTTTGGAGAACGCGCTCGAAGAGAACGAGATACTGACCAGCGTATCCGTGCCTTCCGCGTCGGCTGGCTCCGGCTCTGCTTATGTCAAGTTCCCTCACCCGGCTTCACGCTACGCGGTTGTCGGCGCAGCCGCAGTCGTCTCAGTCGACGGCGGAACGTGCTCGTCCGCGAGCGTCGTCATAGGGGGCGTCGAGGCGATGCCGACTAGGGCGTCGTCCGTCGAAGCCGCGCTGGCAGGGTCGGACCTGAGCGACGCCGCCTTGGACGCAGCTGCGGAGGCGGTCGCGGGAGACTTTGGCGGCGACCCGATCGGCGACATCTTCGCCTCCGCCGAGTACCGAAAGGCAATGGCGGCGGTCTACCTGCGTCGTGCTCTCGGCGTCGCCTGCTCCCGAGCGGGCTAGCGCGGAACGCACATGCCAACGAGTAGGCGCGGGGGCAGGCTACGGCCTTTCCCCCGCACTTTATGGCGGGAGAGGAAGATGAGCGCTTTGGAAGCTATACAGAAGGCGCAAGAGACATGGGCATTGTCGGATGGCATCTCATTCGACACAGACGACTATGTGCCTTCTATAGAGGCCAATCTGCTGCGGAAAGAACTTTCCTCTCGTGCGCGTGCTGGCTATGAAGCGGGAGCCGGTAAGGAACTAGAGACACACATGAGGGCTCTCCATTCATCCTCGGCCTTAGTCGTGAACATCTTCGACTATTGGACTGACAGGGACTGCAAAGTCCCTTTGCTGCGATCCTTGGGCAGCACGTTTGCCGGGGCAGCATCGCTGGATTTCGAAGTAAAATTTCCTACTGGACTCAGAGGGACGTCGCCACACCTTGACGTGGTTATCACGTTGAGCTCCGGCCACATCATTGCGATAGAAAGCAAATTTACAGAGCCATTCGAGTCTGCGTTTAGCCCTCGCTATTTTCCTGATCCCGACGACCTTTGGGAGCCGCGAGAATTGTCCGCACTTCGTCAGTACGCGGAAGAATTGAACGAATGCCCCAGCTTTCACCCGGAGCAACTCCTCAAGCATTCTCTTGGGCTGGCGAGGAAACACGGGAAGGATTTCAGCCTGTACTACTTGTACTACGCCTGGCCGGGGAAGCAGGCAGACGCTCATGAGCGAGAAATCAGTGTCTTTGCCGACCGAGTGAAGGGCAAAATAAACTTCACGGCCCTCTCCTACCAGCAAGTGTTCCGCAGTCTCAGCACCTCTCCCCAAGCCTCCGACCACGCCGACTACCTGGACTACCTCCGCAAACGCTACTTCTCCAGAAAAGGCGCCCCTGTATGAAACCCGCCTCTGTTGATCAGTTGCAAGCGACGCTTCGAGATGAGCTGTACGTCGCCGACCGGGGCTTGGCGATGTCCGTCTACCTCGCGTTGACGCTCAAACGTCCGCTGTTCCTCGAAGGCGAGGCGGGCGTGGGCAAGACGGAAGTCGCCAAGGTGCTCGCGTCCGCGCTTGGCGCGCGTCTCATCCGGCTCCAGTGTTATGAGGGTCTGGACGTGAGCCAGGCGGTCTACGAGTGGAACTACTCGCGCCAGCTCCTCCATATCCGACTCTTGGAAGCGTCCGGCGGCGTAGACAGGGAAGGGGCCGAGCGCGAGCTGTTCAGCGAGGAGTTCCTCATCAAGCGCCCCCTCCTGCAGGCGCTCGATGGCGACGCAGGGCCGACGGTCCTCTTGATCGACGAGCTCGACCGCGCCGACGAGGAGTTCGAGGGCTATCTGCTCGAGATGCTGTCGGACTTCCAGATTACGATTCCCGAGATTGGGACGTACGTGGCCGGCGAGCCCCCCGTCGTCGTCATCACATCGAACCGTACTCGCGAGATTCACGACGCCCTCAAGCGGCGGTGCCTGTACTACTGGATCGATTACCCGGACCTCGAGAAAGAGATGCAGATTGTGAGGAGTAAGGTTCCATCGGCGTCCCAGGCGCTGGCCGGCCAGGTCGTCGCCTTCGTCCAAGAGTTGCGGACGACCGAGCTGTACAAGGTCCCCGGAGTCGCGGAGACGCTCGACTGGACGGCTGCGCTCGTGAGCCTGAACGAGAGCGAACTCAGCCCGTCCGTAATCGATGACACGCTGGGCATCATGCTCAAGTACCGCGAGGACGTGCAGGCGGTGCGCGGCGAGCAGACCCGGGCGCTCCTGAACCGCGCTATGAACCGCGGGACTCAACGCGGCGGTAGGCGTGGATAGCCCTCTCGGTCGTTGCTTTGAAGTCCCCTCCCCGTCTGCGAGGGTCTGCGAGGGAGACTGAGAGGGCAGTCGCCATTGTGACATTTACCAGTTGCGTAAACGAACTCCCCTCCTTACCCTGTCTCCAACGGCCCTGACCCGGCCCGCGGCATAGCCGGGCGCAGGGCCGAATCTTAGAGGAGGAATGCTACCGAATGAGACCAAATGAGACCGCTAGGAACACCGCCCTCAGCCCGCGCTAGGCTGCGGCTCTGCCGCCCGTCTCGCCGGTTGTGATATGGAACGTGAAGCCAACATGACGGATTCCCGCGAAGGCGAGAACCTCGCCCCGGAAGACGGCCACCTCCTCGACAACCTCTTGCTGTTCGGACGCCTGCTCAGGCGGCTCGGGCTCGACGTCCACGTCGGAAGGATGTTGGACGCCATCCGCGTGCTGGAGGACATCGGCGTCGCCAGACGGGCCGACGTCCGGTTGGCGCTGCGGACGCTGCTCGTGCATCGGAGAGACGACCTTCCCGTATTCGACGAGGCGTTCGACGTGTTCTGGCGGCAGCGCAAGGACAGCACGTCGACGATGGACCTGCGTTCGATGGGCGAGCAGCGCCGGTACCGCAGAATCGAGGCCGGCCCGCCTCCGCCCGGTCGGGCGCCCGACGGCGACCGCGAGGGGAGCGATGAGCCCGAGGACGCGTTCGACCGTATCGAGCTTACGCGGACATTCAGCGCCCGCGAGGTGCTGCGGACGAAGGACTTCGCGGAGTTCACGCCGGTGGAAACGTCGGAGGCAAGGCTGCTGCTGGCTGCTTTGCAGTGGCGTCCCGGCCTCAGGCGCACGCGCCGCAAGCAGCCGGGAAGGGGGCCGGGGCTTGACCTGCGAAAGACGCTGCGGGAGAACGCGCAGTTCGGGGGGGAGCTGATGCACTTAACCAGGCAGCGCCGGAAGGAGAAGCCGCGCAGGTTGGTGGTTGTCTGTGACGTGAGCGGCTCGATGGAGCGGTACACGCGAATGCTGCTCCACTTCATCCACAGCCTGTATGGAGGTCTGGACAACCAGACCGAGGCGTTCTTGTTCGCAACGCGGCTTACGCGAGTGACGAAGCACTTGGGCCAGCGGGACATCGACCACGCTGTCGCCGAGGTTGCAAAGGCCGTCCCCGACTGGTCCGGGGGGACCCGCATCGGCGAGGTACTCAAGGAGTTCAACTTCAAGTGGGCGCGAAGAACGCTTGGCTGGGGGTCGGTGGTCCTCATCGTGTCGGACGGGTGGGACCGGGGGGAGCCGGAGCTGCTTGGCCGTGAGATGGCGCGATTGCAGCGGAACTGCAATCGGTTGATCTGGCTGAACCCGCTGGCGGGCAGCGAGGACTACGAGCCGTTGACCCAGGGGATGCAGGCCGCCGCGCCGTACATCGACGACTTGCTGCCGGTGAACAACTTGGCTGCTTTGTTCGACCTGGCGCGCCATCTGAATGGCTTGCCGTCGAGCCGACCGGCGCGTCAGCAGCAGGCCCAGCGCCCAGGCGAGGCGGAGCGTCCACTGGCAGTCGGGCCGAGCCAGCGCTCGTGGCACACGGGCGCGAACCCGACGTTTCGCCATCCGATGTGGGGCCGCGGAACGCCTACCGGCCAGGCGTAAACGTCGTTCAGCCCTGCTATCCCGACGGTGCGGCGCGATATCGTAGTGATATACTCGCTCCGCGACGATAGCCGCGCCTGTTCGGCCCGTTGGCCGACGTGCGCCGTCTCCTTGGATCCGTAGGCATTGGTGGGCCGGTCTAGGTGAACGCCAGACCGGCGGCGGTTGTTATCCGCAGGAGGGATCATGCTCAGCATCAAAGAGAACGAGGAGCTCACACAGGTCGGAGCGGGCACGCCGATGGGCGAGCTCATGCGGCGGTACTGGCATCCCATCGCCGCCGTCCCGGAGCTTAGCGAACGCCCCACCAAGTCCGTTCGGCTCCTAGGCGAGGACCTCGTCCTTTACCGTGACAAGTCCGGCACGTACGGCCTCATAGACCGATTCTGTCCCCACCGCCGCGTCGACCTCTCCTACGGCATCCCGGAGGAGCACGGCCTTCGCTGCATGTATCACGGCTGGATGATGGACGAGACCGGCCAGTGCATCGAGCAACCCTTCGAGGAGACCGTCCACCCCGACGGACGCTTCAAGGAGAAGGTCAAGATCGCGGGCTACCCCGTCGAGGCGTGCGGCGGCCTCATCTTCGCCTACCTCGGCCCGGCGCCTGCGCCGCTGCTGCCCCGCTGGGAGTGGCTGGTGGAAGAGCATGCCTTCCGGCAGGTGAACTTCCTGGAGCTGCCGTGCAACTGGCTGCAGTGCCAGGAGAACTCCCTCGATCCGACGCACCTCGAATGGCTCCACAACTACTGGGGGAAATACCAGCGCGAGCTAGCCGGCGACACGGACTCCACCGAGCGGCCTCATCTCCGGCACCAGAAGATCGGGTTCGACGTCTTCGACTACGGCATCATCAAGCGCCGCGTCTTCAGCGGTTACACCGAGGAAGACGGCGACTGGGCCGTGGGCCATCCGGTGCTCTTCCCCAACATCCTCTCGAACCCCAGCCAGTTCCGTGTGCCCATCGACGACACCCACACGCTCCACGTGGACTACGTCTCACGCAAGCTCAGCGCGGACATGCCCGCCCCGCCGCCCGAGGAGATCGAGGTGTACCACCCGCCTTTGGTCGGGGACGACGGGCGGCACATCGTCAACTACACCTTTGGGCAGGACTACATGGCTTGGGTCAGCCAGGGACCGACGGCGCGGCGCGACCGAGAGAAGTTGGGAGAGTCGGACAAGGGGGTCATCCTCTTCCGGAAGCAGCTCAAGGAGCAGATGGCCATCGTGCAGGACGGCGGCGACCCGATGAACGTGCTCCGCGATCCCACCACGAACGTGTGCATAGAGCTGCCTAACGAGGCCAAGGCAAGGGCCATGGGGATGCGCTCGGGACGAGGCGCCGGCGCACCCGGGCAGAACGAGGTGCCCGCGTGGATGAACCCCGCGCCGTGGGCGGGATTCGGCATGAAGTATTACCTCGACCGCGTCAACGAGGAGAGCGGCCTGACCCCCGCCACCTAGATAGCCTTCTCATTCCCTCCCCCTCGGTGGGGGAGGGTTCGGGAGGGGGCTCAGCGTAGCGCGACGAGCGCGGCGGGCTCCTTCGACGTGACGTAGAGGCCGGTTTCCGTGGCGACGATCTGTCCGCTGAGCCCTGCGCCGACGGGGATGACTTGGTTCGCCTTTCCGGTGGTTCTGTCGACTACGTGGACCTCGCCGGCGTCAGTCCCGATGTACACGTAGCCGCCCGCCACTGCCGGCGCGGTGTGGACTCCCGCTCCCGTGTCGTACTCCCATAGCCGCTCTCCGTCAGAGACGGACAGCGCATGGAGACTGCCGTCCTGGCTAGCGGCGTACGCGACGCCGTCGAGGACAGCGGGGGCGCTCAGGAAGTGGTCGCGAGCAAGCCATCGAGTCCAAACGAAGCCCTTTGGGAACGGTGGATCGGCCTGCATTCTCCAGATGTAGAACTGGTTGCGCCAGTAGCGGAATCCGCGCTCGAACGGGTACTCGAGCTTGGTCCAGTCCACGGCCCAAAGCCTTCCTCGGCCGGTGCTGATGAGAAGGTGCTCGCCCGTGAACACGGGGCTCTCCACGAGGACGTGGCCTGCGTCGAAGATGAGCCGCTTCCGTCCGGTGGCGAGGTCGATTACGTAGACGAGCCTGTCGTCGATGGCGAGCGCCATGAGGTCGCCCTGGAACGTGGGGGGCGCGATGATGTTCCCGTCGGTATGGAATGTCCACAGCTGCTCGCCGTCCTCGGCGTCCACTGCGTAGAGCGTGCCGTTCCATGAACCGGCATACACCACGCCCCGATATACAACCGGCGACGCAAAGAAAGCGCTGTCCGCTTGGAAGCGCCACCGCTCCTCCCCGTTGTGCCGGTCTAGGGCGACGATCTCGCCGCTGCGCACCGTCACGTACACGGCGTTGGACGTTACGGCGGGCGCGGCGCTCGTGAGAAGGGAGAGGTCTCGTTCCCAGATGATTTGCCCGGTGGCCGCATCGAACGCGATGAACCGTTTATCGCCCGTCCCCAGGAACACCTGATCGCCTGAGACGGCAGGAGCGGCGCGGAGCGGTTCTTCCATCTCAAACCGCCAGACCTCGCGGCCCTCGAAACCGCTGTGGACGGGGACGGCTGAGGTATGGGCGGCGTCGCGGCCCGCCAGCGCCCAGCTATCGGCGGCCGCGCTCACCTGTGTGACCGGAAGAGGGACCGGCCCCGTCAAAATAACGCCGGACGCCCACAGGCCCCAGACCGCAAGGCCAACGCTCGCGATACCGGCGATGACCAGGCGCCTCCTCCGTTTCGGTCGCGCCGGGACGCTGCGCCGCTGGAGGATGCGTGATTGGGCAGGATTCATGGTGCTCCATCGCACGAGACCCGGACGAAGCGGGACGCAGACACCCGACCGCGCACTGGCGCTTGCCGGCGTCGGCAACGTCCCTAGTGTACTCCCAGCAGGCGTGGGTCACGCCGCTCGCAGACCCTCGACTCCCGGCGCTCTCGACTCTCGCAGTTGTTCGATGAGCCAGTCGTAAGTCGCAGCGTCCAACTCGTATCGAACGTCCTGCCGCGCCTCTTCCTCCGCGAGCCATTGGTCGAAGGCTGCTTGCCGCATTGGTTCGAGGTGGTGGGCTTCGAGCGGCCGAGCGTCGTCCGTCTCGACAACCGCATACAGCGACACGCCGCCGCTCGCGTTGGGGACTGGCTTGGAGAGCTCGCCTTCGCTGAGCTGCGCAATGGCGCCGGCGACGACGGGGTCGAGGAGGGCGACGGGCGTCCACCCGGTTCCGGCCGAGCCGAAACCGTCATCGCCGGCGGACATGACAATGTCGACGAAACGCTCTCCGGCGGCCACCCGTTGGCCGATTTCATTCGCTTGCTCCCGGCTTGCGACCGATAGTCTGGCCAGCAGGACTTGCGGCGCTGTCTCTCCGATTTCTGCGGCGAGCTGATCGCGGATAACTTCCGCGTATAGCTCGTTCTCGATGATGCGGCGGTGGAGCTCCTCCGGGATATCCCGGGTGAGGAGGTACTGACGGTAGAGCTCATCGAACTCCCGTTGTAGGCGGTCGTCGGACGTAGTGAACGCGACGTCGCCCATCACCCGCCCCCAGACTTCCCGCTCCTCTGCGTCTGAGTCCAAGACCAGTCCGCGGTCCTTTGCCGACTGCCGCACGAGTTCTTCGTCCAGTGTCTCGCGCACGGCGATGAGCGGGTTGACCACGGGAGACCCCCTTCCTTCGGCAGCTTCGTACAGCTTGATGCGCAGGCGTTCGAGTATGTCGCCGCGCGTGTAGGTGACATCGTTGACCTGTACGATTGCTGCCGAGGCCGGCCGAACGAACACCGCATAGTACCCGGCCAACGGCGCGCCGATGAGGAGCGCAACGGCAATGACGCCAACTGCCAACCGCGCCCGACGCCGGCTGGGCGTCAGAGTCGGGCGCGCATAGACACGGTTGCTCTTACGTGGAGGGTTGGCAGGTCCGTTCGCGTGGCTATTCATCGATTGTTGGGGATTGCTCCACGAGCCGAGCGTCGCAACATAGACGCCGACGCGGATAATACCTCCCTTGGCTATACTAGGTCGCACGCCGCTCGTCGTGCGTGAGGCGGCAGGCCGATTCGAGGGGGTCGTAGAGCGGCGGTGTTCGAGGCGCGGGGCGGAGATGAAGCGGCCGGTGGCGCAGTGAGACGGTCGGTTGCCCCGGCTGGGCTCGCCGTATTGGCGTGTTGCCTCGCAGTAGCCTGCGGGAGCGATGGCGCGGCTTCGGTGGGAGCCGGCCGCTTCCTCAAGGTGGAAGTGCTGGCCATCGAGTCGCTGGCGGCGGCGGGACACGTGGAAGACGGCATCTCCTATGAGGTGCGTCCCGCAGACCCGGAGGCGGTCTTGATGGGAGTGCGCCTCAAGCTCGTCAACCCGAACGCGCTCTATATGTCGCTGCTGGTCGATGAGCAGGCAGTGTTCCTCGAAGATGAGTCCGGCGCCCGCTTCACTCCACTGGACCCGTGGGAGCGGAGGCGCGTCGCCGAGGAGCCCCTTCCGGACGAAGCGACGCTCATGCCGCTTCTCTGGGGGCCCCTCGATATGCCAAAGACATACGAGGTGGAGGGCTGGATGCTTTTTGAGACTCCAGCCGGGCAGGCGGCGGAGTCGCTGACTTGGCGGCAGGCGGACTTCGTCAAGCTCTTGCTGTCCCGCCTGGAAAGTGCAGGTCGCCTTGCAGCGTGAGCGGCTCGTTGAAGTACGAGAGGTGACGAAGTACTACGGGGACTTCCTCGCGGTGGAGGACGTCTCTTTCGACGCCTACCGTGGCGAGATACTCGGGCTTCTCGGCGCCAACGGCTCCGGCAAGACCACGACGATGCGAATCATCACCGGCTCATTGCCGCCTACGTCCGGAGTGGCGAGGGTGTGCGGCTTCGACGTGGGAGCTCAGTCGCTCGAAGCGCGGGCGAGTGTGGGGTACATGCCGGAAAGCGTCCCCCTCTACGCCGACATGAGCGTGACCGATTTCCTGGGCTTCGCGGGGGAAATCCACGGACTGAGGGGCGGTCTCTTGAAGGAGCGTATCGAGGACGCCCTCGCGGCGACTCGCCTCGAAGTCTACCGGCGAACGCTCATACGCAAGCTCTCCAAGGGTTATCGCCAGCGGGTGGGGCTTGCACAGGCTATCCTCCACCGTCCCTCCGTCGTCGTGCTCGACGAGCCGACAAATAGCATCGACCCGATTCAGGTGGTGGAGATGCGAGAGCTTATCCGCCGCTTGGGCGAGGAGTGCGCCGTCATCCTGAGTACCCATGTGCTTGCTGAAGCGAGCGCCCTTTGCGACAGGGTTGCGATTATGCACGAGGGTGTGCTGCTCGCCGTGGAGTCGGTGGCGGATCTGGGCGCCCTCGTGAATCTCGGCGAGCGGGTGGAGATAGAGGTGAAGGGCCCTGCCTCGGAAGTGAGTCGGGCATTGGAAGAAGTCCCTGGCGTCGAGGATGTCGCTAGGCGGGGCGCCGCATACGTTGTGCGTACTTCGGGAGGCGCGCACATTCGCCAGCACATGGTGCGGATGCTGGTGGAGCATGGGTGGCCCGTCGCCTCCGTATCGGCGGCGTCCGTTGGGCTGGAAGAAGTATTCACGCAGCTTACAGAGTCAAGTGATGCCCGTTCGAGCCAGGACAGCGGTGCATAGCGCCTGGGCCATTACGAGGAGGGAGTTCCGGGGATACCTGGCGTCTCCCCCGTCCTACCTCGTAGTGGCGCTGTTCTTAGGGCTTACGGGGTACTACTTCGTTAGCAGCATCTCAACGCCCTTCGCTGAAGCATCCGCGGCTTCCTATCTCGTCCAGTCGGCGCGAGTGTTGGGCCTGTGGGCCCCGCTGCTCACGATGCGGTTGTTGGCCGAGGAAGAGAAGCTCGGGACGATCGAGTTGCTGCGCACCGCACCCGTAGCGGACTGGTCAATCGTAGTTGGCAAGTTCCTTGCGAGCCTGAGCCTCGTCTCGGTCGCAGTCGGTTTTTCTGGTTACTACGTCGCACTGCTCTTCTGGTTTGGCGCCCCCGACTTGGGGCCGGTGCTCACCGGATATCTCGGCTTGCTGCTGTACGCGGCTGCGACGGTCGCCATAGGACTTTTCGCTTCGTCGTTGACCTCTAACCAGTTCGTGGCGGCGGGCATCGCGCTAACCATCATGCTGTTTGTCACGATAGCTGATCAGGCGGCGGACCTTGTCAGCGGCGTCTCGGCGACCATCCTCAACGGCGTGTCGTTCGAGGAGCGCTATCTCGACTTCGCATTGGGCGTGATCGACGTCGGCGACGCGGTCTTTTTCGGAACGGTCGCCGTCTTCTTCGTTGCCCTGACAACGATAGTTCTGGGGAGTGTGCGTTGGCGCTAGGCGCGGAGAAAGCGGGAGCGTGAGCAAGCGGTCGCAACGGGCTCTTGCCCTCGTCGAAGAGGTTGCCGTCCTTCTGGGCGCCCTCGGCGGAGTCGGCGTCCTGGGTGGAGGCGCGATTGGACTGTGGGTCCCTGAGCTTCGGCCCTTTGCTGCCGTTACCGCGTTCATTGGCGCTGTGCTGCTGGCTTTGGCCGCAGTCGGGTCAATCCCCAGACTTCGCCGGGCGTGGTCGCCGCGCCGGCGCTCGGCGTTGGCGTCTGTCGCAATCTCTGTCGCTGTGCTGGCCGCAGTCGCGGTGCTCGTCAACGTAACGGCGATGAGCAGCAATGTCCGATGGGACACGACCGCCAGTAGGGAGTTCGGGCTTGCCCCTCAGACCCTGGACCTGCTCGATGCACTACCCGAGCCCGTGCGCGCCACGGGTCTGTTTGCGCTTAGCCAGAACGCGAGCGTCGTGTCTCAATTGGAGGCCGGCGCGCTCTTGGGCGAGTTCGAGCGGAAATCCAGCGGCAGAGTCGCCTTTGAATCGGTGGATGTTGAGCGAAGGCCCTCCGCGGCTCTCGCGTTCGGCGTCAACCGGTTTCCTTCACTCGCGTTCCAGACTGCATCGTCGGAATCCGCGTTCGTTGTGCCGGCCGACGAGGTTACCGAGCAACTCTTGGTCACCTCGCTGCTCATCGCTACTGGTCAGCGGCAGAAGGTCGTCTATTACCTGACGGGACACCGCGAGCGAGACTACTTGGACATGAACGCTGGCTCCGACGGATTCGGCCTGGCCGCCAGAGGCATCGCGCTCGACGGTTACCGGTTTGTGCCGCTCAACATCGCTGAGTCGGGAGGCGTGCCCGCGGATGCCACCGTCGTGGTAGTGGCGGCTCCCGAGGTTGAGCTTCTACCCCCGGAATCGACCATTCTCGACCGTTGGCTGATTACGGGAGGAAGGGCTCTCTTCCTGGTCGAGCCCGGCCTTCCTCCTACCTTTCGCACGCTGCTGCAGGGGTGGGGCATCGAGACAGGCGACGGCGTCGTGCTCGATCCGGGCCGCTCGGTGACGGGCGATCCGGCTACCCCGCTCTTGCGGCGCGGCGACTATGCCCGGTCGGAGTCGGATCGAGGCCCCGAGGCCATCGTTGAGTCGCTCGATGTCACGTTCTTCCCGGACGCCACGTCCATCCGCCTCTCGGACCAGGCGCTCGAGGGGTTGGCGACCGGCAAGTGGCCATTCGCCTACAGCTCCCTCGCAGAGAGCTCCGGCAGCAGTGTGTTGCTGGAAGGAGACAACATCGCGGAAGCGAAGGCGGGCCCGCACACGCTCATCATGGCTGCGGAGGGTCCGGCGCCCGGCGAGGGAGCAACCCGGCGCGCGGCAATCGTCGTGCTCGGCGACTCTGATCTGGTGACCAACCGCTTCTACCATGCCTACACGAATGCCGACGTGGTCTTGAACGCGGTGAGCTGGCTGGCGGAGGACTTCACTCTCGTCTCCATACGGTCGAACCCGGCGACCTTCCGCCAGCTCATTATGACCCGCCAAGAGTTCAACTTTGCGCGCTTCTCGGCGTGGTTTGCGCTTCCGGCAATCGTCGCAATCATGGGTATCATCGTTTGGTGGCGTCGACGGTGAGCCGTCGTCCTACTCTGCGTATCGTCCAGGCTGTCATGGTCGTTGTCGTCGTCGCTTGGGGCGCCTACATCCTCTTGGATAGCGACCCTGCGCCCGCTCCCCAGCCAGTGCTCGCGACGTGGACGTACATCGTCGACGAGAACGACATCGAGCAAGTGACGTTTCGTAGCGGCGAAGCACGCGCGGTGTATCGCAAGGTCGACGACGGCTGGACGTTCGAGTCTTCCGGCGGGGTCGTAGCCATTGATGCGCAGCGCTGGAGCGTGGAGGTTCTCGTACTGCTCGGAGGGCCCGCGGCCAGCCGCGTCCTTACGGCGTCCGACGCGGAGCTGCCCCTACTGGGACTGGCGCCGCCGCGATTTGAGATTGAGATGGCGCTTCGTGGAGACCGCACCGTGAGGGTCCTCGTCGGCGCTGCTACTCCTGACGCCAGGAACCACTACGTGCGTGTCGATGGCCAAAGCGAGGTGGCTCTAGTTCCCGCCTCATGGGCCAACGGGCTGCTTCCTTACGCCACAGGTCCGGTGGAGTCCGGAGGAGGTTAACGCCGGCGACCTCGGAAGAGACTGCCCAAGAAGAACTGACGGACCCCTGCCGCAACGGTCACGGTCGGCGGCTCTTCCTCCGTCGGCTGCGGCGACTGCAATTTGTCCCTAGCTACGTGCGCTTGCACTAGCAAGTTGAGGAGCTCCTCATTCTCGGGGCTGCCGCTTTCCTGGACAGCTCCTTGTAGCTTGCTCAGACTCTGCGCCAGGCTTTCCAACCAACGGTTCACGAGCTCAGGATTGGCTGCAATCTCGTCGTGGGAGGTCGTCGGCGCCGCCAGGGCTGCCCCGGTGACCGCAAGGAGGGACGGACCTGCGGCTCTGGATATCTCGCTCCACCCGTTGCTGTTGCGCAGCGTTTCCAGAACGGCGGTCGAGACGAGCGTCGGGAGCAGCTCCGCCGCCACGACATAGCTGTCGTGCTCGTCAAGGCTCAAGAAGTAGGGCGTAGTCCCAATCAGCGTCGCGAGATTGATGACGTCTCGAAGGGCCTCGGGGGGTGTTGTGTCGTCGGCGATGATGCAGTAAGCGCCCCCGGCGAATGAATGCGAAGCAGCTGGTTCTATTGAAATGCGTGCCGGGATGGGACGTCCAGCCACAAAGCTGGCCGTCGCCGGCAGGCATTGCGCCGCACGGCTGAGCACCGCTGCCTTGGTCCCAATCGTATCGGTGACGACAGCCCCCTCCGCCAACACCGGCCCGATGTGTTCGAGCACTTCCAAGGTCTGGGCGGGCGGTGTGCAGATGATGACGAGGTGGGCGTCGGCGACGCAGGACAGGAGATTGTGCTCGATGCGGTCGATGGCGCCTGCATGGTGTGCGGCCCTTGCTGCCTCAGGCTCCTTGTCGTGTCCGGCGACCTCGACGCCTTCGAGCGCCGACTGCCTGATGGCAAGTCCCATCGCTGTGCCTGTGGCGCCTAGGCCAATTACGGCGATGCGCCCTGTCATCGGGAGACCATCTCCTAGATGCGGATGCAGGCGGCGAAGTGGCCCGGGCTGGTCTCTCGAAGCGGCGGCACCACCTCCCGGCACTCGGCGATGGCCATCGGGCAGCGCGTGTGGAATACGCAGCCCGACGGCGGGTTCGCGGGACTCGGGATGGCGCCCTGAAGGATGATTCGCTCGCGCGTCTCCTCTATCACCGGGTCGGGGATGGGCACCGCCGAGAGCAACGCCTTGGTGTAAGGATGTTGAGGGTCCTCGTAGAGGCTGTTGCGGTCCGTGATCTCCATGATCTTGCCGAGGTACATCACGGCGATTCGGTCGGAGATGTGGCGGACGACCGCCAGATCGTGGGCTATCAGCAGAAAGGAAAGTCCAAGCTGCTCCTGCAGGTTCTTTAGCAGATTGATGAGCTGGGCCTGAATCGAGACATCGAGCGCGGAGACAGGTTCGTCGGCGACGATGAACTCGGGCTCGACGGCGAGAGCCCGCGCCACGCCGATGCGCTGACGCTGGCCCCCGCTGAACTCGTGCGGATAACGCTCGGCCATTTCGGGATTCAGCCCTACCTGCAGGAGCAGCTCTCCGACCCGGTCGCGGTACTCTCCGCGCCCCTCGACGAGGTTGTGGATGGTGAGCGCCTCGCCCACGATATCCAGCACCTTCATGCGAGGATTGAGGGAGCTGTAGGGGTCCTGGAAGATCACCTGCATCCGGCGGCGTATCGGCTGGAGTTGATGCCTGTTCAGGCGGCTGATGTCGACCCCTTCAAAGAGGACCTGCCCTTCCGTCGGCTGTTCCAACCGCAGCAGGCACCTCCCTGCGGTTGTCTTGCCGGAGCCGCTTTCCCCAACGAGGCCGAGCGTCTCGCCGCGCCGAATGGCAAAGCTGATGTCGTCGACTGCCCGCACGTCCGCCACCTTGCGCCGGAGGACGACGCCGGAAGTGATGGGAAAGTATTTCTTGAGGTTGCGCACCTCGGCGATGACTTCGCCCTCGGTCTGATTTTGCTCGACGGCGGTCCGTTCCTCGGTCATGAATCGTTTCCTTCGCGCAAGGCCGCTTGTACGCTGTCAGAGGCCCAGCAGGCGACGGTGTGCTTCTCGTGGCCGCTGCCCGTGAGCGGGGGGACCTCCTCGGCGCATCGCTCGATGCTGAAGCGGCACCGGGGCCGAAACGCGCAGCCTTGGGGAAGTCTATCCAAGTCCGGCGGCATTCCTTCGATCGCCTCGAGATATTCGGCCCGCGCGACGTCCAGGCGGGGGACTGAGTTCAGCAGGCCGAGCGTGTACGGGTGGGAAGGATTGCGGTAGACCTCTCGTGCGCTGCCGTGTTCTATGACCCTGCCCGCGTACATGACGTTGACCTGGCGGCATAGCGGGCGACGACCCCCAAGTTGTGAGTTATGAGTATGACGGCGGTCCCGAGCTCGCCGCAGAGGCTCTTGATCAGCTCGAGGATCTGCGCCTGAATCGTAACGTCCAAAGCGGTCGTCGGCTCGTCGGCAATCAGCAGCTTGGGCTCGTAGCTGAGCGCCATTGCGATCATGACGCGCTGGCGCATCCCGCCGCTGAACTGGTGCGGGTAGCTGCTCAACCGGCGTTCGCCTTCGGGTATGCCGACCATCTCCAGCAGTTCCGCAGCCCGGCGCCCAGATGTCCGCATGTCCATCCCCAGATGCATCTGCAGAGCTTCGGTCAGCTGCCTCCCAATCGTGAGCACGGGGTTCAGGGAGGTCATCGGCTCCTGGAAGATCATCGCGATGTCTTTACCGCGGATGCGCTGCATCTCCTCCTCGGTCTTGGTTCGGAGGTCTTGACCTTGAAACAGCACCGTCCCGCTGACTATGCGCCCCGGCGGCTGCGGGATGAGCCCCATGACCGAGAGAGCGCTGACGCTCTTGCCGCATCCGCTCTCGCCGACCAGCGCAAGAGTTTCCCCCTCATCGAGGTCATAGCTCACGTCCTCCACCGCCTTGACCACTCCCCCCTCCTGGAAGAAGTGGGTGGAGAGATTGCGGACTTCGAGCAGCTTTGACATGGGTTCTCCAGCTGAGATGAGCAGTGGGGCGGCCCGGCGCGGTCACGTTAGCGGCGCCGGAGCCTGGGGTCGAGCATGTCACGTACCGAATCGCTGAACAGGTTGAACCCCATGACCGCGGCGGTGATGGCCAGTCCTGGTGCGAGGGCCAGCGTGAAGGTCGCGTCGAAGTAGTTCTCGGCTGCGACCGACAACATGCTCCCCCATGAAGCCGTCTCCGGGCCCACGCCCGCGCCCAAGAAGCTCAGGGAGGACTCTGCGATGATTGCCAACCCGACAAAGATGCTTACGAGGACGAGGTAAGGGGCCAGGGAATTGGGCAGCACATGCCGCAGCATGACCCGGGGCGTCGAGGCTCCGAGCGCCCGCGCGGCCTCCGTATAGGTGCGCTCTCGCTCGCGCAGGACGACGGAGCGCGTGACGCGCGTTGCCGTGTCCACGTAGCCGACGGCCAACGCCACGACAACGTTCCCCACGCCCTGGCCCAAGATCGCGACGAGGGTGAGCGCTAGGATGATGCCGGGGAAGGCCTGCATAGTGTCGATAACGCGCTGCATGAGCAGGTCGAACCATCCCCCTAGGTATCCGCTCGTGAGGCCTAGGAACAGCCCGCTGGTCATCCCCACCAGCACCGCGGCGATGCCGACCATCAGCGAGACCCGAGCCCCGTGCATGAGCCGGCTGAAGATGTCCCTGCCGATTGTATCGGTGCCTAGGTAGTACTCCGTGCTGGGCGCCTCGTTGCTGAAACCCACCAGTTCGTTGGGGTGATGGGGCGACACGACATCCGCAAAGACCGCCATGCACGCGAGAAGGGAAATGACCACCAAGCCGGCGGCGCCCGGCGGGTTCCTACGGGCCCATCTGCCTATCCGCCGGATGCGGGGAAGCTGCGCGCGGGCAGCCCCTTCTTCCAGCTGGGCGCTTACGCCGGATTGGACGCGACTCGATTCCAAAAGGCCTCCCTCGTCCCGCTCACGAGTACCTGATGCGGGGGTCGATGACCGAATAGAGCAGGTCGATTATCAGGTTCACGACTAGAACAATGCCGATGTTGAACAGGACGAGGCCCTGAACTACGGCGAAGTCCCTGTTGTTGATGGCTTCCACCATCGACCGGCCTAGTCCGGGAATGTTGAAGATGGTTTCCGCAACGACGGTCCCTGTCAGCAGCGCGCTCAGAATGCCGCCGAACTGAGTGAGGACCGGGAGGATGGCGTTGCGCAGAGCGTGGCGGATGAGAACGGCCTTCTGCGAAAGCCCCTTGGCGCGGGCCGTGCGGATGTAGTCCTCGCGGAGCACCTCCAGCATCTGCCCGCGCGTCATGCGGATGATGGAAGCTCCAATGGCGAAAGAGATCAGCAGAGCAGGCGGGCCCAGCATGAGCAGGTTATGCGAGGGCGACTCCAATGGCCCCTTCCATACGAGAGGAGGAATCCAATTGAACGCGCGGCTGGACCCGAATAGGAACAGCGTGCCGAGCCATATCAGAGGAACGCTCAGGCCGAGGATGCTGACAACTCGCACCACGTGATCGGTGAGTCGGTCTTGCCGCACGGCAGACAAGATTCCCATGGGGATCCCGTAGATGATGACCAACACCATCGCGATGCCAGCCAGTTCTGCGGTCCGCGGCAGCCGCTCGAAGATGATGTCGCGTACAGGCCTGCCCTGAATGATGGAGTCGCCAAACTCAAACCTGACGACGGATCCGAGCCAGTTCAGGTACTGAATCGGAAGCGGATCGTTTAAGCCGTAGCGCTCGCGGACTCTTTCTGCGGCGGCTTCGGCTTGGCTGCGGCTTCCCACGTCGGTGTCCGCAAGCAACGAGACCGCGGCGTCGCCGGGCACCAGCTTCATCAACGAGAAAACAATGAGCGTGGCCAGCAGGGCTGTTGGAATCATCAACAGCAGCCTGCGAGTTATGTATTTCCTCACGCCTTGCCCTTCCTCGCCGCGACTGACGTCCCCTCCCTCAGCTTGCTCATTCCTAGGGAGGGGACATCGTCAGTCTTCGACTAACCTGAATGCTCAGTACTTAGCGGCCGGGGGAGTCGGAGGTCAGCCATGTGTGGTCTTCCACGTCCTCGATGTTGGCCATGTGTTTCTTGCCCCTCACCCAGTCCCAGACGAGGATGTTCTCCTCCGTCCACAGGACAGGAATCATGGGGTACTCGCCGTTTTGTAGGTGCTCGTCGATCTGTTCGATGAGCGCAGCCCGAGTCGTTGCGTCGGTTGTTGTGTTCAGCTGCTCCAGCAGCCCTTCGAAGACCGGGTCCGTATTCCCGGTGTAGTTGCGCTGACCGTCGGGCGAGACGTACCTGTTCAGCGTGCCGTCGGGGACCATGAGCGGGCTCGCGCCGGCGTAGAACGCCGCCTCCCACTCAGCGCCTTCGCTCAGCAGTTGGACGCCCACGGTGCGGTCGCGGGAGTCGAGCCGCACGTTGAAGCCGAGCTCCCGGAGCTGTGCCGTAAGCACCTGGTTGGCCTCGAGCTGGTCGCCCTGTGTGTAGCGGGCCAGCACGGTGATTTCTACCTGTGACGGGTCCACGCCCGCGGTTGCCAGCATCTCTTGCGCCTGGCTCCGAGCGGCCTCTCGGTCCCCAAACGCCGGGTTGTTCGCCTGCAGCTCCGCTAGAGATGTTCCGAAGCCGGAGTGGACATCGGGATTGATCCACTCCCCGAGGAAACCAGCCCCGTCGTACGCGCGGTCTATGATGTCTTGGCGGTCAAGCCAGAGGTAGATTGCCTTGCGCACTGCGGGATCGTCGAACGGGGGCTTTCGCGTGTTGAGCAAGACGTAGCTGTGCCCAAGCCCAGGCTTCTTGACCAAGTTGACCTCGTCCCCGAAGCGGCCCCTGATATCCTCCACCTGCTTCGGCGAGGCAGTCCCAGTCACGTCTATGCGCTTCGTCTCGAAAGCTACGATCTGGGCGGCAGGCTCGACGACTCCGACCGTGTGGACGCTTTCGAGGAACGGGATTCCCTCTTCCCAATAGTCCTCGTTCCGTACGAACAACATGGAAACGTCCCGTTGCCACTGGTCCGTATCGAAGACGAACGGCCCCGTGCCGTTGTTGTTGTTAGTGAACCAATCGATGCCTTTGTCGAAGTCATCCTTGGAGAAGATCGGGGCCCAAGTCACCGCAATCTGGTTTAGGAAGATCGGGCTGGGCGCATTCAGTGTGATCTCCACTGTGTAGTTGTCGACGATTCTCGTTTCACTGACGTACGGGGCCACGTAGCTCTCGCCGGGCGGCGCGTAGTCACCGGGATCCATGAAGAAGTCCAGGCTTGCCTTGACGTCCTCGGCGGTCATGTCGGTGCCGTCGTGGAACTTCACGCCCTGACGCAGCTCGAACGTGTACGTGAGGCCGTCGGCGCTGAGGCTCCAGTCCTACACCAATCGCGGCACGATGGAGCCGTCGTAGGCGAACTCGCCCGACTTCCAGTCCAAGCTGAACAGGTTGTCGTGCATCTGGGTGCCGATGTCTTTGTGGGTTGAGGGGGCGTTGTCGTGCATAGACAGGTTTTGCAGCACCTGTCCCGCCAGCCGGAGCTGCCCGCCGTATTGGGGAATCCCATGGTCGGGGAAGACTCCATGCTGCTCCTCCGACGCCGCAGACGGGTAGGGGTTGGGCGTTGCCGTCGGGGCTGCTGTTGGCGCAGCCGGTTGCGAGGTGGTCGGTGTCGGCGCCGCCCTAGTCGGGGTGGGCGTCGGGTCTTCGCCGTCGCACGCAACAAGCGCGCCCGAGAGCGAAGCGACGCTCAAGACGAGCAATAGGACTGCCAGATAGCGGCCCCTACGGATCAGGCTCGATGGCTGCATGGGTCTTCCTCCATCTGAAACACGACAGCAGCGCGCTGCTTCGTGTGCGAATCGTGGCTTCTCTCCCAAGCCAATGACGGGATACTAGCAGTAGATGGCCTACGAGACAAAGGATTAATTCCCGCGTCACGCGCGGAATTTTCATTCGTGGACCCCTCTTCTCCGAAGGCCTTTGCGTAGCTGCAGTGTGTCTGGATAAGACCGGGACCATAGCGCGGCCGCGACGCCCAGCCCGATGACGAGAAGCGCGGGTTTGCCGTTTCGCCAAGGGGGGAGCGTACAATCGCTCCAAACGCGGACTGTCTGGAGGAGGACCATGGCGACTGACACTGACCGCGACATCATCAGAGCAAAAGAGCCGACGGGAGAGCTGGAGGAGCTTCGGATTGCCGACGCCTACTTGGGGTGGCTCCAGCGGGAAGGCGTGCGCCTGATCGTGGACTACGCTTTCAACGACCTCAACACGGTCGAGCTTGGCCCCTGGGACCGCAAGGGCGGTTCCGGCGCCGTCATCAACATCCCCAACGACACCATCCCTAATGACGCGCAGATCGTCGAGATCAGGCCCGGCAGCAGCTCGGAGCCCGAGCATCATATGTACGAAGAGATGATCTACGTGCTCTCCGGCCGCGGCGCGACGACGCTGTGGTTGGACGAAAGCCGGAAGCAGACCTTCGAGTGGCACGCAGGCAGCCTATTCGCCATCCCCCTGAATGCGTGGTATCAGAACTTCAACGCCAGCGGTAGCGAACCGGCCCGCTACATCTCGGTCACCAATGCCCCGCCTGTGATGCGGCTCTTCAAGGACGAAGACTTCATCTTCAATAACCCCTTCGCCTTCTCTTCCCGCTACTCTGGCGAGGACGACTACTTCAGCGGCAGCGGCAAACTGTTCCAGCGGCGCGTCTGGCAGTCCAACTTCATTCCGAACGCGCCCACCATGCCCCTGTACGACTGGAGCTCCCGCGGAGCCGGCGGCATCAACGCCATGCTGGAGATGGCCGGCAACAGCATGAAAGCCCACATCTCCGAGTTCCCCGTCGGCACGTACAAGAAGGCCCACCGCCACGGCCCAGGCGCGCACCTCCTGCTTCTCAGCGGCGACGCCGGATACTCGCTCCTCTGGCAGAAGGAGGACATGTCGGACCTACGCAAGGCTGACTGGAAGCTCGGGGCGATGGTCGTCGTTCCGGGAGAGGGGACACACCACCAGCACTTCAACTCCGGCTCGAAACGGGCGCGCTACCTTGCGCTGCGGGCCGGGAACCATGGCCTGGCCGCCCCCTTCGCCGGCGCGCCCGGCGGCGGCGACGTGAGCATGAAAGAGGGCGGGCGCCAGATCGAATACGAAGACGAGTCACGCCGCATCCACGAGATATTCGAGGCCGAGCTCGCGAAGAACGGGGCGACCTGCCGCATGAAGGCCTTCGTGCCATGGTGCAACGGCGAGGTCGGCCCAACGTCCTCGCGAGACACATAAGCAATCTCCTTCCCCGGCTGCGGGGGAGGACTGAGGAGGAGCCCCCTGCGGCGGCAGTTGACGACGCAGGGCTACAGGCCTAATCTCGCCTCACACAGAGGCGTAGATTCTGGAAACGCGAGCAACAGGAGGTCGCTATGCTCAGCGCACAGGACAATGAACGGTTGGCCCACGTCGGCCCTGGAACGGAATTGGGGACGCTGATGCGTCGGTATTGGATGCCCTTCCTGCTATCGGAGGACATCCCCGGCCCCGATAGCGACCCCGTTCGGGTCAAGCTCTTGGGAGAGAGCCTCGTGGCGTTCAGGAATACCGCCGGTCAGGTGGGCCTGGTGGACCGGCTCTGCGCCCACCGCAACGCCGACCTCTTCTTCGGACGCAACGAAGAGCAAGGCCTGCGCTGCACGTACCACGGCTGGAAGTACGACATCGAGGGCAAGTGCGTGGACATGCCCTCCGAAGCTGCGGACAGCAACTTCAAGGACAAGATTCAGCTCAGGGCTTACCCGGTCAAGGAGCGCGGCGGCGTCCTCTGGACTTACATGGGCCCCAAGGAGCAGATGCAGCCCCTGCCGGAGTTCGAGTGGGCCCGCGTCGCCGACGATCACCGCTATGTGTCCTGGAACTTCCAGGAAAACAACTACGCTCAGGCCATCGAGGGCGGCATTGACACCGTCCACTCGGTCTACCTGCACAGCGCGATGGACTCGCACCGCCGCCTCTCCGACTGGCGGGAGGCGGGCAAGGGCACCGGCGACGTGGCGATGATGTACCGAACGCGCGAGAACCCGCCTAAGCTCCAAGCGCTCGAAACCGACTTCGGCCTCATCATCGGCGGCAAGTACCCCGGCGACGAGGTCCAGGACTACTGGCGGTTCAACCTGTTCTGGATGCCCTTCTACACTGCGCCTCCAGGCGGCGGCAGCCAGAAGATGATGCACGCCTTCGTCCCCGTTGACGACGTAACGACGGCCCGCTGGTGCTTCTCGTGGAGCACCACTGGCAGGCCGCTCGCGGCTAGGCAGGTCGCCGACCTCCGCAAGGGACAGGGAGTGCACGCGCAGACCATCCCCGGCACTCACTGGCCGGTCCGCAACAAGCGGAACGACTACCTCATCGACCGCAACGAACAGCGGCACTACACCTTCACGGGCATCAAGGGCACCGGCGAGCAGGACTTCTCCGTTCAGGAAGGCATGGGCGAAGTCTCCGACCGGACTCGCGAGCACTTGGGCGTGACGGACATCGGCATCATCGCAATGCGGCGCATGCTGCTCAGGTCGGCCGCAGGCATCAAGGAGGGCGTCGAGCCTCCCTCTGCGTCCAATGCCGACGCCTACCGCGTCCGTCCCGGCGAAACGATGATTCCCAGCGACGCCGACTGGACTGCCCACGACAACCTCAAGAAGGCAATCGCGGCCACCTACTAGGCGCTGCGGTCATCAGCTGAGGAAAAGAGCCCCCAATCCGTTCGCGTTGGCCTATCGAAGGACTTCCGAACGGATTGGGGGCGTTGTTTAAGAAGCGCTCGCCGGCGTTGGCGATTCGAGCTTGTATGGAATCATCTCTGGCCCGCCGGCCCTGCCGCGCACCTCGCCGGTCTCCAGGTTGTAGTTGTGCTGCACAGCCTCGCCGGGCCTCTCGCTCCGCACGATGACGGCGACGCTGCGCTCTCCCACTGTGATCTCCTGATGCGCTTGGAACGGGGGCACGACGTCCACATCGCCGACCTCGATACGGAAGCTCCCCTCTTGGACGACCTCAACCGGCTCCTCGTAGTCGTCCCGAGTGCGGCGGTAGCGGTTGATCTCTTCCGAACCCTCCACGAGGCCGTACAGCGTCCATATCCGTCCGTGGTCGTGGACACTGGAGCGGTGTCCTCCCTCCTTGGCCATCGCGCTGACGATGAAACCATGGTCGGGGTCTTCGTAGAAGAGGAGATTGCCGGTCCGGTCGCGCCCCGAGCTTGTCCGGTCCGTTGCGGGCCAGTTTCTCGCGTGCTGCTGCACAGCCGGGTCGGCGACCAGGTCGCGCATCAGCTCGCCAGTCCTAGTCCAGCGCTCGTCGTCGCTCAGGTCCTGAGCGCACAGCGCGCGCACCTCGGTCACGAATCTCTCTGCCGCTTCGAGCATCGCCGTCCTCCTGAGCAACATTCCCCGTTCCCATGGGGCTAGTGGAGATTCCTCCGCCGGTCTAGATGCCGTATAGCGTTCGCGGGTTGTCCCACAGCACCTTGGCCTTCGCCTCGTCGCTCACGTCGTCCATGTCCATGAACACGCGGATCGCGTTCATCGCGCTGGAGACGTCCGTGTGCCCGTAGTCCGTCCCAATCAGCAGGTTGTCATCGCCCCCGTGCTTCAACACGAAGGGGATGTCGTCCGATATCTCGCAGGTGACGTAGACGTTGAAATGCTTGAGCACGTTCTCGGGCGGCGGCCCTAGGTTTCGAGCGATGAACCGTTGCCGCACTTCCCGCACAATCCAGGGGACCCAGTTGGATGAGGCCTCGACGAACCCCCAACGGAGCGTCGGGAAACGCTCCGGCGTTTCGCTCATCATCAGTATCCCGCAGTGCATGACCGTGGGCACGCGGAACGGCGTGAAGCCTCCGCTCCGGTCGAACGGCGACCGTAGCATCTGCAGCATTGCATCGCTGCCGTTCGAGATGTGAATGGCTACGGCGAGGTCGAGCTTCTCGGCTTCCTCGTACAGAGGATAGAAGTAGGGGTCGACCAGCATGCGGCCGAGTTCCATCGGCCGGAGCGCAATCGCCGCCGCGCCGTGCTCTTTGGCGTAGCGGACCTGCTCGACGGCGGCCTCGATGTCCAGGGTCGGCATCACGGCGCACCACCGCAGCCGCCCGCCGCTCTGATTCCACACGTCAGCCATCCATCGGTTCCAGCTTCCGCAGAGCGCCACGTCCGCCTCGGGAACATCCGTCACCGGCTCTATCCACATCGTGTTGTGAAGCACCTGCACGTCGATGCCGAGTTCGTCCATGTGGCGGAGCCGCTGCGCAACGTCGGACAGCTCGCGGGAGTCCTGGGTCGAGACTAGGTCGCGCCCGACCTGGCCGGAGAGCTTCCGTAGCTGCTCCTCCGTCGGGACCGCGTTGCGGTGGCCTCTGACCTTCCCGCCAATCACCCAGTGCGCCTGGTTGGGGTTGTCGGGATTCACGAACAGCTTGGGCCTGAACCGCTCCTCGTGGGGGAGGAGGTAGTCCCACGTGTGCTCCGACTCGATGACATGAGCGTCACTGTCGACGATTCTTGTCTTGGCGAGTGTGGCCATGAGCGTCCCCCTTTGAGGCCTTTGCCTAGCTGCGCGCCAGTCCGTTCGTGAGATTCAATAGGCCCAGGGCGAACGGATTGGGAACGCCCTGGGCCTATGCTCTTCTCCTAAGCTCGTCTCCCGCTCGTTAGAGGGTGAGGGTGATGGGCGCGAACATCTCCTCGATATTGGCTCGTTTCTTCGTGAGCCCCTGCTCGTGGGAATAGTCGATGAGGGTGTTCAGCATCGCCTCGTTGGCCTTCACGCCGTAGGGGTACGGGTCGCTGCCGAACGTCGCTCGCGTTTGCTGCATGTACTCGGGCCCGAAGACCAGGTCAGTGGGCATCCGCTGCCGCAGCGTCCGGGCCGCTAGGTCCTTTGCCTGGACGAAGGCGTTGTACAGGTTCAGCGCCACCCACGGGTACTCCCGGTATACGTCGCCCCTGATCACGTAGGTGTGGTTCGCCGGGATGAACCCGTGCTCCTTGAAGAACCTCGACCCCTCCGCGATCCGGTCGGGGAACAGCGGCTTGATCTTGCTCAGGTCGCCCTGGCCTCGTATCCGCCATGAGCGGTCGACCAGGTTCGGACCCTGACCGCCGGGCTCGGCGACCGCCGCCGGATTCACCGACGCGACGTCGAGCTTGTTGGCCAGCAGCATCGAAGAGAGGCTTTCGTCCGGGGGTATTCGTTGGAACGAGATGCCTTCCTGCGGCTCGAAGCCCGTTGCCCCGCCGTGGCTCATCTCCTCCGTCCGCTCCATGAACCAGTCCACCTTGAACTGGGACACGCCGTGGTCGTGCTCGATGATGCCGCGCATCCAAAGCGCCGCGGTCTGCTGGTACTCCCCGACCCCGATGCGCTTGCCCACGACGTCGCTGGGCTTCTCGATGCCCGAGTCCGTGTGGTAGTGCAGGTTCATGTGCATGAAGCTGCGGTGCGGGAACACGGGAATCGCGATCCAGTCCGCGCCCTGCTCTCGCGAGATCAGGTACGACGAGATTGACAGCTCGTGCACCTGAAACTCGTGGAAGTTCAGATGGCGCCATGCGCCCTCGGACATTCCCCCTTCGGTGTGCACCAGTTCGATGCCCTCGGGCTGGACCCGTCCATCGACCAATGGCGCCACCCGGTCGCTTACGGAAGTCATGAAGCTGAGTCGAAGTTTCGGCTTACTGACCATTGCTTTCCTCCTATTGTGTCCGTCTTTCTGTCATCCCCGCGCCGGGGGAATCTCGCCCTTGCTCCTTCTCCCGTCCGCGAGGGAGGGGATCGTGAAAGGGGCTAGACCCACTCGGCGAATCCCATGGCGCAGCCGTTTCCTGCCTCTGTCCGGTAGCAGGGAACGTAGTCCACCATGTTCATCGTGAGGCCGCCGTTCGACATCGCGCCCGCGAGCGCGATCCAGTTCTTTATCTCAGAGGTGCCGGCGCGGAAGCGCGCGTCGGGGTAGTCCGTGAGCTTCGCGACATCGTCGTGCTTCAAGCCCTCCATGATCCTCGCGTCCAGGTCCTCTTCGATGACCGTGTGGCTCAGGCCGCCCGAGGCGAAGATTGCGACGCGCTTGTCCGTGTCCCACTCCTCGATCGCCTTGCGGAGGGTCTGGCCGAACCTGTAGCAGCGGGCCGCTTTGGGCGCGTTCGGCGGGTAGTAGGTGTTGACCAGCACCGGCACGTTCGGCGTCACCACGTTGTTCATCAGCCGCCGGTAGACGTAGTAGAAGGCGTGGCCGATGGCCCCCTCGCCGTCGCGGCCCGGCGGGAGCTTGCTCGACCGGGCGACGTCGAACTCGTTCTCGATGAACGTCTCGATGAGGTACTCGCCGAGCGCCGCGTCGGTCGGATGGGTCACCCGCGCGGCAGGCCGCCTTGCAAACGCCGGGTCGCTCAGGTCGGCGCGGGCGCCTCCGGGGTTGGGCGCGTCGTCCACGCCGCCGCCGTAGTAGATGGACAGCGCGGGCATGTTCTCATCGCTGAACGACTCTTTCTGATCGTCGCCGAGGATGATGCACACGTCGGGAGCTATGTCGGCGACCGTCTGCTCCAGGTGCGTGATGGCGGTCTGACACGCATCCCAGCGGGTCTTGAACTTCTCTTCGGTGCACTCCTCCTCGAAGTGGTCGCCCGCACGGAGCTCCGCGAGCTCTCCGAAGGAGTAGGTCTTGCCCTCGAACCAGTGGACCGGCTGAGAGCGGCCCCGGTCTCCATAGGTGCGCCATGTTTCAGGCGGCATCTCCAGCTGCGGCGCATGGGAAGACGCCATTCCAAGAACGATTTGTGCCATGTTGACCTCCGGTCGGTCCGTATGGGCCGCAGTCTACACCTACGCGCCAACCCCTGCGCCTTCTTCTGCGGACCTCTCTCTAACCCTTCCTCGGGCTTGGGTTCAAGAAGCTGAAAATGAGGAGCAAATCAGCTTCTTGATGGGGGTTTTTACTCGTAAGGGTCTGAAGTTTGTGTCGCTGAAAGGGGGACTTTCTGTTTCTTGATCGGGGCTGTTTAGCAGGCCACGGCCTGCTTCCCGCGATCAAGGCACCGACAGAAATGTGAAAACACGATTAAGTCATCGGCTCTCTCTATGGAACGGCGGCGAATTATAGGGCGCGAGAGAGGGCTTGGGGCGGTATGTCGGAGTGGGGCCATCCCATCCAGGGTACCGTAGGGGGGCGGCTGGGGTAAGGGGGCAAGTGTCGCGGTCCTGAATGGCTCGTGGGAATAGGGAGGGGCGGGCTGTGGGAGGGGCATTCGGGGGTGTGGATGCAACCCGTCGCGCGTTGAGCGGGCCGCGCGTTGAATCGTCGCAGACCATGCCTATAATGGCGCCCGGCTGCACGGCGAAGCGTCATCGCCGGCGGAATCTCGCCGCGATTCAGAGCTAGTGGACAGGCAGCCCCATACTCCGCGGGGAACGGCTCCCTGATGCGGCTCGCTCCGGTGCCCATGTGGTTTGCCGGCGACCCCGCGGAGGCGATCGAACGGAGCGCCGAGAGCTCCCGGACCACCCACGGCGCGGAGGAGGCGGTCGACGCCTGCCGCTACTTCGGCGGTCTGCTCGTCGGCGCTCTGCTTGGGGCCGACGAGGAGACGCTCCTCAGCGCGCGCTACTGTCCAGTCGAGGGTCTTTGGGAGAGAGTCCGCTGGCGGAGAAGGTCGCCGCTATCGCCGACGGGTTGTTCAAGCGCCGAGAGCCCCCGGACATCAGAGCGACGGGCTACGTCGTCGACTCATTGGAGGCCGCGCTCTGGGCGTTCCACAGGTCGCAGAGCTACCGCGACGGAGCGCTTCTAGCTGTTAACCTCGGGGACGACGCCGATACGGTCGGCGCGATCTACGGTCAGATTGCCGGAGCGCATTATGGAGTCGGAGCGATTCCTGCGGAATGGCGTGAGCGGCTCACGATGGCCGCGGAGATTGCGTCGATGGCCGATAGCCTCTACGAGAGGGCTCGGCAGTCGTTGGGGGAGTAGTATCCGAGGGACTAAGGGGGACTTAGGAGGAATGGCTCATGGCTGAGGGCGTGCTAGACGGCAAGACGGCGCGACGGCCATGATGCTGGACATCGACCCTGGGTCGTTGGAGCGTACGGCCAACGAGGCCCGCGAGATAGCGGGGAGATGCGTGGGGGGAGGGAATGGGGTTGTATGAGGCCACGCATGTCGATTGCGGCACTGGCAGCGATAGCGCTTACGCTTGTCGGCTGCGACGGCGCGCCATCCACGCCGCTGCCTGAGGGCACAGTGGCTGTGGTCGCGGGGCACCCGATAACGCACGCCGAATTCCTGGCGACTCGTGAGGAAGTCGGCCAGAACGTCCAGTGGATGAAACAGAACAGTGAGCCCGATTCGGAGTGGTCGAGGATGTCCGGGGGAGCGCTACGCGACGAGTTCCTTCAGCAGATAGAGGCTATCGAGCGTTACGGTTTCGACACTGTGGCGCTGGCGGGGCTCATCGCCGACTACGCGCTACGGGCTGCGGTAGTCGCTGCAGGCTATGAGGTCTCGGACGAGGAAGTTGCAGAACACATAGCGGAACGGAGGGCGTTGCTTCTGAGCGCTATTAAGTCAGAGAAACAGGAAGGTGAATCAACTCAAGAAGGAGTCCAATTCATAGGGTCTCAATCGCTTCAATCGGATTACGCCACTATAGTCGCGGAAGCAGGCGGAGAAGAGGCGTTGTGGGAGGAGGCAGCCAACCAAGCCAAGCGCGACCTCCCTCGCACCAGATTCCTAGCTGCCGAATTCGACCGGATATCTCGTGAGGAGTATGTCTCCTATCGTGAAGTAAGAATCGGGATCGAGCAGGCTGCGGTTGTCGCTGCCAAGATCGTGATGACAGACGATCCCGCGATAGCCACGACGTTGGAGGACGCGCTCGCGTACCTCGAATGGGTCTGGGATTGGGAGACTGAGCGTCTCGAACAGCAGCAGGAGCGGTACGCTGCCCCATCTCGATGACGACGCGCCCGCGATGTCGCCGTCGGCGAGGACCTGTAGGCGGCGTTGACTCATCGAAGTGAGCGGCTCACGATGGCCGCGGAGATTGCGTCGATGGCAGATAGCCTCTACGAGGGGGCTCGGCAGTCGTTGGGGGAGTAGTATCCGAGGGACTAAGGGGGACTAGGAGGATGGCTCATGGCTGAGGGCGTGCTAGACGGAAAGACGGCGCTGGTCACCGGCGCAGGGAGCCCCATCGGGATGGGAAGAGTCATGGCGCTCTCCCTTCTGCGCGCCGGGGCAAAGGTCACGATGCTCGACATCGACGCCGGGTCCTTGGAGCGTACGGCCAACGAGGCCCGCGAGATAGCGGGAGACGCGGCGGTGGCCACGGTGGTCGCCGACATCAGCAAATGGAGCGACGCGGAGCGCGCCGTTCAGAGCGCGGTCGAGGCCCACGGAGGGTTGGACATCCTGGTGAACCTCGCCGGAGTCCACCACCGCTCCCTTCTGCCTCCGTCGAACCCTCAGCCGCCGTTCTGGGAGCTGCCGGTCGAGGTCTGGGAAACGCTCATCGCGGTCAACTCGACCGGCCCGTTCCTCATGGCGCGGGCGGCGGTGGGGCGCATGGTCGCTCAGGGGTGGGGCCGGGTGATCGGCGTCACGACGAGCCTGGACACCATGACGCGGAACATCCCCTACGGGCCGAGCAAATCGACCCACGAGGCGCTCGTGGCCGCGATGGCGCCGGAGCTCGAGGGCACGGGGGTCACCGCCAACGCCCTGCTCCCCGGAGGAGGGACGAACACCATGTTCGTCGCGCGCGACCCCGGCCGCGACTTCAGCGCGTTGGTCCAGCCGGAGGTGATGGGGCCGCCCGCCGTCTGGCTCGCGTCCGAAGCGTCGGACGGATTCAACGGCATGCGGGTCGTCGCCGCCGACTGGGACCCCGACCTGAGTCCGGACGAAAACCTCCGCAACTCCTCCGCGCCTGCCGCTTGGGCGCAGCTGGGTCGTCAATCGTAGGGCGAATCTCACGCCGAACGGGCGGGATACGCGCTAAACTTGCAACGCGGCGCGTCCGCTGAGCGCCGAATTCGTCACAACGAGAGGCTACGGACATGAACATCGCTCTCAACCATGCCGCACTCCTGCTGGTCGACGTCCAACGCGACGCCCTCCATCCCGACGGCGCAATGGCGCGCGCGGGCCTGGCGCCCGAACCGCCGGAAGTGTCCCGCCTCGTGGGCAAATGGGGTGAGCTTGTCGATCTCATGCGCGGGGCAGGCAGGCCCGTCGTATGGGTGAAGACCTGCCTGCGCTCCGACTTCACCGATAGCGTCTATGCCCCGGCCTGGTTGGAGCGGCGGCTGGCGGACGTAGGCCCGTTCTTCATCGAGGGCGCGTGGGGCGCGGAGCTCATGGACGGTCTCGACGCCGCACCGGACGACTACGTCGTGGTGAAGAAGGGCCATAGCGCCTACGACGCCACCCACCTCGACCGCCTCCTCACGAACCTCGGCGTCAGCCAGTGCATCGTGGCCGGCGGCGGCGTGACGGACTCCATCGCCGAGACCGCCCGAACAGGCGGGCGCTTGGGGTACGAGCAGTTCGTCGTGGAGGACGCGCTGTACCCCCCGGACGCCGCCGAGCTGCATGCGCCCCGGAAGCAGGCGGAGGTCATCTTGTCGGAAGAGGTCTTCGCCGCCGCTTCCGACGCGCCGCCGAAGGCGGGCCCCGACTACGCGATGGTGCTGGTCGACATGCAGAACGACTTCATGAACGCGGAGCGCCCCCACGTCCTCTACGGGCTCAGCGACCCCATGCCCGAGGAGAAGCGTGTGAGCATCGTCGAGAACACGCAGAAGCTGAGCGCAGCGATGCGCGAGCGGGGCTGGCCCGTCATCTACGTCAGGGTGGTCCGCCGCCAGGACAACTCGGACGACGTTCACAGCAAGACGCACCGGCGAGCCCGCACGCTGCCGCCCGGCGTCACCCACTGCGCCATCGGCACCTGGGGCGCCGAGATGGTCGACGAGCTGCATCCCGAGGAGGATGACTACGTCGTCGAGAAGAAGGGTGGCAGCGGCTTCGGCTACACCCCGTTGCACCGCATCATCAGGAACCTGAACGCTCGCCGCCTGCTCATGACCGGCGGCGCCGTGACCGGCTGCGTATGGGCGACGGCGCTCGACGGCGTGGCCCTTGGGTACGACGTCACCGTCATCGCCGACGCGACCTACCCGCCCGACTCGCCCGACCTGGCGACGCTCGGGGAGTGGTGCGCCATCCGCCCGACGGAGGAAGTCCTGGCGAGCCTCAGTCCCGCGGCTACAGCGCGTTAGCCCCTCCGCGGTTCTTCCCCCGCAGATGGAGGAGGGCGTCAACTCAGGTTCTCGGCCTCGTTGTGCGGGAAAATGGTGATGAGGACCGGTTTGCGGCCCTCGGAGCGGCAGCGGTATGCTGAGAAAAGGGGACGTGGCCATCAGACGGAGATAGACGCCTTGGAGGGAGGTCCTCATGCCGGAAACTGGCTACGTGGAACTCACGCTGATGTTTGAGCGTGAAGGGCGCAAGTGGGTCGGGACTTGCTTGGAGTTAGGCACGAGCACGTACGAGAGGACGCTCGAACGCGTCGAAGAGAGCATACACCAGCTAGTAATCGATCACCTGAACCTATTGGAGGAGGCGCAGGAGCGGCAGCGGTTCTTCAGGGAGCATGGGATCACTTTCCATTCCGCGAAGCCGCGGCCGCATGAGATTCGCATCCCAATACCTACGGGACACCGTGGCGTCCCCCGGCGCCAGTTCTTCCAACCCGGCGTCTTTCAAGTGCCTCCCGTTGCGAAGGGCGCGGTCACTATACAGGGGCTCCCCCTCGCCGCTGGTTAGGCTACATGGTGGCTATGACCGGCAGGCGGCTCATCAAGCTCCTCATCGCAGATAACTGGACGGTTGTAAGAAAGAGCGCACACGGGGTGTGGCTGCGGAAGGACTCGGCCAGCAAAGTGCGGTTCACCATAGTCAAGGATACGCGGGAGACCATTCCTCAACGGACGCTAGGGTTGATACTCGGGCCCAAGCAGACTGGGCTTGGGTCGCAGGGGTTGAAGGACCTGGACGAGCGAGTGAAATAGCCTCGGGCACGGGGATTTCAAACTGAGACACTACCCGCTCACTCCCCTTGAATCAGTTCCTGATCGATTGCGTTCCTGGCGGGCGTGACTCTTCCCACCCACCCGCCCGTCATGTTGAGGCTTATGTAAGGGGCTGGTGCAGGCCGTAGAGCGCGGCGGGGTTGCGGCGGAGCATCTTGTCCACGACGCGCGGATCCACGTCGCCGCGCTCGGCCATCTTCCGCATGGCGTCGATCTGCGTCGACTGGCCCGTGTGCCCGTAGTCGGTGCCGACCACGAGGTTGTCCTCGCCCGCGTACTCGATGATGTGCGGCAGGTCCTCGTAGACCTCGTACATCATGTACATGCGGTTGTCGGCGAACACGGTCGGGCTTAGCTTCTTGCCCGCGCCCTCTTTCGGTCCCCGCACCCGCTGACGCAGGTCCGTGACGACGTGCGGCGCCCAGCCCGCCCCGGACTCCAAGAAGGCCCAGCTGAGCTTGGGGAACAGCGACGGGACCTCGCTGAAGATCAGCGCGTGCGCGCAAGCGACCAGCATCAGCTTGAACGACGTGAACGCGGACTCGCCGGGAGCGCGTCCGAGGACGCTATTGATCTCTTCGTTGGCGTTGCCGACGTGGATCACGATTGGCGCGTTGAGCCGCTCCGCGGCCTCGTACACCGGATAGAAGTACGGCTCCGTGACGATGCCCTGGGCCTCGACCGGCCGCATGAAGACGCCGCATGCGCCGTGGGCGACCGACCATTCCAGCTCGGCGATGGCCTCGTCGAGGGCCATGAAGGGCAGGACCGCCGTCCACCGGAGACGGCCGTTGCTCTGCCGCGTCACGTCCGCCAGCCAGCGGTTGTAGCTGCGGGCCAGCGCGACCTCGACCTCGGGCCGGTCCGCGACCCGCCTGATGAAGAACGACGTATGCAGCACCTGGATGTCGACGCCCACCTCGTCCATGTGGCGCAGTCGCGCGTCCACGTCGGCCATCTGCGCGGACTCTTGCGGCGTCAGAATCGTTCGCCCGGAGGTCTTCTCGCGCTCCTCCATCTCGCCCGGCTGCCGGGAGGGGGAGCCGAAGCCGCGCACCTGGCCGTCGACGAGCCACCGCGGGCGTTCGGCCCCGCCATGGATAGGGGCGACGAGCACAGGCCGGTACTTCTCGTCGGAGGGGTCCATGTACTCCCACGTGCGCTCGGTCTCGATGACGTGGGCGTCGGCGTCGATGGTGGGGAGCGAAGTTTCCCCTTCGTTCGTCAGTGTCGGCGCATGCTGCTGTTGGACCACCATGCTTCCCTCCTTGGCGCACAGGCGTCACGCGGGAATAGTAAGCCATCGAGGGAGGACTGAGGGGGATTTCTCCTCTCTGTTTGCGGGGAGGATTGTGAAGGGGGAGTCGGGCCAAGGCCTGGGTCCCCGCTTTCGCGGGAACGACGGAAGGGGCAGCCTAATGCCGAGGACGGCGGCGGCGCGACTGCCGGCGCCGAAGCAGTCTCGTCTCCCCCGGAGGGGCGGGAGGAGCTTCGAGGAAGATCACGCTCTCCGGGGGGCTCGGACGCTCCTCCGTTGCGTCGGCTGTGCCGGCGTTCGCCGCAGCGCCGCCGCCTATCCCCTCGGATGGCGGCAACGGCGGAGCGGGCGGTTGGTGGTACAACACCGCCATCAGCACGATGACTGGGTGGATGAAGATGGCTTGGAGCGCCACCTGCCCAACGGCCAGCACAACCGTCCCGATGCTCCAGCGGAAAACCGACATTCGCTTCCAGCGGGCGATCAGCGGGACCATGCCGACAGGCCCGAACAGGGCCGTGACGTAGACAGGCTGGTCGTATGGGGTCCCGCCGAAGATGAGCAGAAGGCCGACCAGCAAGGCGAGCCCAGTCAGGATCGCCAAGGGCCACGCCGCGAGCGCCGGCATATTGAACAGGAATGGCAACCGTCTACCCATCGCAGTAAGCCTACATTAAGGGAGGCGTCGGCGCCTCTAGAGCTCGCTCAGTCGGTAGTGACTTGATCGTTGGGGACAGCTGGCTTGCCAATAGAAATCGCGAAACGATACGCGGAGGTCGCCATCCCCTCCCTCTCGTAGAATCGATGAGCGTCCTTCCGGTGCATGGCTGAGTCAAGCTCGAGCCGTTGACACGACTCAGCCTCGGCCCAACGAATCAGCCATTCGAGGAGATGGGCGCCATGCCCCTTGGACCGCTCGGTGTCGAGGGTGACTAAATCGTCAACGTTTAGAAAGCGCCCGGACCCAAGCGTTTCGAGGATCCGAAAGCCGGCTACCGCTACGGGACGCCCCTGACTCTGAACATACGCTAGGCGATAGCCAGCCTCTTGCTGGGAACGAACTCGGGAAAGGAAGGAGTACGGAGTGAGGTGGGGACGTAACTGGCGCATAACGGGAAAGCACACCGCAATTTCTTGATCTGCCTCCGCGAGTTGGATGTTCACTGAGAGTTCCTTCGTTGTCGAGCAACCCATTCGACCGGACTGCTTGCTGCCCGGTCGCTGGCGTATTGAAGACGAAGCACGTGCGCTCACTCCAAAGGCGGGTGCCGATCGTGCCAGTCGGTGCGCTCTTGGTAGGCGTGGCCTATCTGGAACAGGGTGTTCTCGGCGAAGGGACGTCCCGCAATCTGGAGGCTGAGGGGCAGGCCCGCTCCCGTGAAACCGATGGGGACCGCCATGGCGGGGACGCCGGACAGGTTGAACGGGCTGCGGTGGGAGCGCAGGCCGAAGAACTGGCTCATCACCGCTTGCTTCGACGTCAGCCCTGTCTCCGTGGCGATAGGCGGCGCGCCGGCGGCCTGCGCGGGCGTCACGATGACGTCGAAACGCCCCAGCTCGCGCATCACGTCCCGGCGCATCAGCGCGCGGAAACGCGACAGCTTGGCGTAGGCCGTCCCGGGGATGAGGCTTGCGGCCATGAGGCGGCGTCGGGTCGCGAAGTCGTAGTCCCGCGGTCGCTCCCTCAGCCACTTTCGATGGGTGTGCGCGGCCTCGACGTCCGACAGCGTGTTCGCAATCAGCCCGCCTCTCTCGAAGAGCGGCAGCGAGGCGTCGGCCACGCGCGCCCCCGCCTTCTCCAGCACGTGCATCGCGGCGTCGACCGCCGCCGCCGCCTCGTCACTGGCCATGCCGTTGTCGATGCTCTCGCGGATGACCCCGACCCGCACTCCTTGCAGGTCGTCGCGCGGCTCGAACGGCGTCAAGGGGCGCTTCGACGTGTAGGCGTCTTTCGGGTCGTGCCCAGCGATTGCCTGATAGACCATCGCCGCGTCGGCGACGGTCTTGGTCATCGGGCCTATCGTGTCCATGAACCAGGCCATGGGGAAGGCGCCGTGGCGGCTCACCGCTCCCCAGGTGGGGCGCAGTCCCACGATGCCGCACCAGCCCGCCGGACCCCTGATCGAGCCCGCCGTATCTCCGCCCAGCGCTGCCGCGCAGAGCGACGCGGCGACCGCCACGCCCGAGCCGCTGCTGGATTGGCCGGCCTGCCGTGTCTCGTCCCACGGGTTGTGGGGCACGCCGAAGGGGTGCTGAACGTTCCCTCCGAGGGCGTACTCGCTGAGGTTGAGCTTGCCCAGCAGCACGGCGCCCGCCTCCCGCAGCCGTCCGATGGCGGTCGCGTCCTCGGTCGCGACGTAGTCGACGATGTTGCCGCCGAGGGTCGTCCGCAGGCCCTTGGCGTCGAACTGGTCTTTCACGGCGACAGGCAAGCCGTGGAGCGGCCCGCGGCCCGCGCCGCGCGACAGCTCGGCCTCGGCGTTCCTGGCCGCTTTCAGCGAGCCTTCCTCATCGAGGGTGATGTAGGCGTTCAGCCGCTCGAACCGCTTCGCTCTATCGATGAACGCTTGCGTCAGCTCGACCGGCGAGAGCTTGCCGCTCGTGATGAGCGCGGACAACTCCGTTGCCGGCTTGAGGGTCAGGTCATCGACCATCGCCGTCCTCCTCCTGGGTCAGCCAGAACACCGGCAGCGGCTCGACCGCGTCGGCATCGGCGTCTTCGAGCGCGGCGACGGCCTCGTTGATGGCGTTCACGCGATGAGTGATCTCGTCGAGGTCCACCGCGTCGAGGGGCGTCAAGTCGAGGGCTCGCAGCAGCGACCTCACCTCGTCAGTCGTCAGATCGGGCATACGTCGTCCTCCGTCACAGGCAGGCGTCGGCGGGCATTCTACGCTGTTGGCCCCTCCCTAGCCCTCTCCCGCAGACGGGCGAGGGAGGCCGAGAGGGGGCTGGCGGAGTAGAATGCCTTAGCCGCAGGGAGGAACGAATGGAGCTAGAGCCGGGCATACACCAACTGACCATCGGGCGCGAGCCGTTCCCTGGCTTCCCCACGCCCAACTCGTTCCTCGTCTTCGGCGCGGACGCCTCGGTCCTCATCGACATGGGCTGGGAGAACGACGACGACCACCGCGCGCGAGTCGACTATCTCCGTGAGGTCAACGCGCCGCCTGTCTCCGAGATCATCATCACGCATCGCCATCCCGACCACGGCGGCGGCGCGCTGCACATGCACCGCGAGACCGGCGCTCCCCTCTCCTGCCACCCGAACGACCGCGAGGTGATCGAGCGCGACCGCCTCCACGGCGAGCTCGAAGTGTCCACAGAGCTCCAAGGCGGGGAACGGCGCGAGCTTGGGGGGCTGTCCATCGATGTCGTGTTCGCGCCCGGCCACACCTCCGGCAGCCTCGCGCTCTACGTCCCCGAGCGCAGCGCCCTCTTCACCTCAGACACGGTCATGGGCGCCTCCACCACCGCTATCAACCCGCGCGACGGCAGCCTCGCTAAGTACATGCAGACCCTCGACCTCTTCAAGGAGGTCGGCGCGCGGGTCATGTACACGGGCCACGGAGCGCCGGTCAAGGACCCGGCCGGTCGCCTCGACGCCCTCATCATTCACCGCCAAGAGCGGGAGGTTGCGATCCTGAAGGAGCTCGCGGACGGCCCCCTCACCCCGGCCGAGCTGCGCGCCCGCATCTACACCAGCCTTCCTCAGGCCCGCGAGTCCCTCGCCGAGCGCCAGATACTCACCACCCTCGTCAAGCTCATCGACGATCAGGCCGTCGCCGCCGAAGAGAACGACCGCTACGCTCTGCGCTAGCGCGGGCTCTGAACAACTTATTGGCGCCTCGGAGAACTCCCCGAACCCCTTGCTATGAGGGGCCGACAGACGGCGCGCTACTCAGGCTTCCTCGATGAGGAGGTCATCCAAGATGACGAGAGGCAGTTCTCGGACGCGGCGGAAGTCGCTGTCGTTGGAAATGAAGAGTGAGCAACCGGAACGAAGCGCCGTAGCAGCGTGAAGGGCATCAGATGCCTTCAAACCCGTCGCTGCACGGATACGAGCCGCGTCTTCCCAAACTGGAAGCGTGGCGGGAACGAGGCCCAACTCCTCAGCCCCAAGGATGGAGCGAAACAGCATCTCTAGGCGAGCGTTGCCGTCCCGCAAGGGTTTGATGAGCGTTTCCAAGACGACAAGCTCACTGCTGGCAAGCGAGAATCGGCCCGACCTAGCTTCCTCCCACATCGGGATCAGCAATCCATGGTATGGCTCGATGCGCTCCACGCTGTAGATGACCGCATTGGCGTCTATATAGACAGACCCACTCGCGGGCAGTGTCAGCGTCCCCATGATTCCTTCTCTTCCTTCAAGTAGGCGGCTACGTCCTCAGGGGTCTTGAAGACCAGGCCCCCCGGCGCTTCGTTCAAGATGTCGATGGCGGACCGCCGCTTTGCAGGTGAGGCAGGACTCACTACCACGTTCACTACCTCTCCTACCTCCAGCTGCCGGTCCACGATCTCGATCTTCCTCCCAGGCTGTACGGTTGCCCGTATGTGAAGCGTCTCCTGCATTGCTTCCTCCCTCCCTCGGTGGGCGCTTGCACACTCACGAGTTCCCACGTCAGGTATCCAGACGGAGCGCGGCTATGTGGCTATGCCGCGTCCACGGGGACTCATTTCAGCCCTTCTCCAACGGTCTCGAACTCCTGCAAGGCGGAGTCCAGTTCGTCCGCTCCGCCGGAGTCCAGGCGCGCCTATCATGTGGTCCAGCGCAGGGCCGATAGTATCCGCGCCTCCCCTGTCGTCCGATAGGCCGGCGCCCTTCCGGAGCAGCTTCAGCGAAGCTTGATCTAGGGAGATGCCCTCGCGCTTTGACAGACGGCGCACGCTGGCGCTCAGCTGCTCGTCGAATCCTCTGACCGTGAGTTGGTCCATGTCGTATCGCCGCCTATGAGTCATAAGTGAGGCTATCTGAGTCATCCTATCAGTCGTTCGAGTGCGGGCAACTGGCGGGGGCGCCGGCTATCCCGGCAAGGAGGGCCGCCTGCGACATTCGCCCCTTACTCCAATGCCCCTGCCTCCTCTACCATGTTTGCTCCAGGCCGCTGGAGAGGCGTCGGGCCTGCTCGCGAGTAAATTGCGCACTTTTGCGCGTCGTTGCGCACTTTTTCCGCCCTCCATTCGTAAGCCTGCGCATTTTACGAGTGATTGACAGCGCAATTTCAGGCCAATTCGGCCCCAAACGCGCGCAACCGCCCCCGCGCCGTTGTGCCTCCCGAGACCCCGGCGATAGACTGAATCTCCCATCCACGTTAGGAGCAGCACGTGTCCACTCCCCTTGCATCGAAAGTCTTCCCCCGCACGACCGCCATCAATGACGCCGACCACCTGGAGATCGGCGGATGCGACGTCGCGGACCTCGTCCGCGAGTACGGCACGCCCCTCTATGTCTTCGACGAGGCCACGCTCCGAGGACAGGCGGAGGGCTTCCTGACCGCGTTCCGCTCGCGGTATCCCGAGAGCCGCGTCGTCTACGCCTGCAAGGCGTTCATCAACGTTGGTCTGGCCAGGTACTTCGCGGGGCTCGGCCTCGGTTTCGACGTCGTCTCCGGCGGCGAGCTCGCCGTGCTTAAGGCCGCGGGAGTCGACCTCTCGACCATCGACTTCCACGGCAACAACAAGACGCCCCAGGAGATACGGGAGGCCGTCGATTTGGGCGTCGGACACTTCGTCGTCGACAGCTTCCACGAGCTCCGGGTCCTCGATGACGCGGCCGGGGCCGCCGGGCACGTCCAGCCCGTCCTCATCCGCGTATCTCCCTCCATCGACCCCCACACCCACCGGCTCACCACCACCGGCGTGCTCGACAGCAAGTTCGGCTTCCCCATCGAGACCGGCCAAGCCGATCAGGCCGTCCGCGATGTGATGGCCGCGCGGAACCTCGACCTCCAGGGTCTGCATTTCCACCTCGGCTCGCCCATCTTCGAGCTCGAGCCTTACACGGAGGCCATCGAGCGGGTCCTCCGGTTCGCCGCGCAGATGCGCGAGTATGGGCTGGACCTCAAACGCTTCAGCCCCGGCGGCGGGTTCGCCATCGCCTACACCGAGGAGGACGAGCCTCCGTCGCAGGACGCCTACGCCGAGGCCATCGTCGGCGCGCTGATCGCGGGCTGCGAGGCGAACGGCCTCCCCCGGCCGGAGCTCACCATCGAGCCCGGACGCTCCCTCTCCGGTCCCGCCGGCGTCGCCGTCTACACCGTCGGCGCCATCAAGGAGATTCCCGGCGTCCGCACCTACGTCTCTGTCGACGGAGGCATGGGCGACAACATCCGCCCCGCGCTCTACGGCTCGCGGTACATCGCCATAGCCGCGACTCGCCCGTCCGCTCCCGCCGGCGAGACCGTCACCATCGCAGGCAAGTACTGCGAGTCGGGCGACGTGCTGGTCAGGGACGCCGCGCTCGCCAAGGTGCAGGCCGGCGACCTCATAGCCATCCCCGCCTCCGGCGCCTACGCTCCGTCGATGGCCAGCACCTACAACCTGAACGGCAGGCCCGCTATCGTCATGGCCGCGGACGGCAAGGCGTCCCTCATCCGACGGCGCGAGTCCTACCAGGACATGATGGCCCAGGACGTCGTGTAGCGTGCTCCGGCTTCACGGCCAAGAGCTCGCCGTCTGGACGTTGGAGCGTTCCCTTGCCGGGGACCGTTTGCACCACGCCTACCTCTTCGCGGGCCCCGCCCACTTGGGCAAGACGACCCTCGCCGTTCAGTTCGCCCAAGCGTTGAACTGCACGGGCGAGACGCCGCCGTGCGGCGCCTGCGGCCCCTGCTCGCGCGTCCTATCCGGCACCCACGCGGACGTGCAGCAGATAAGCGTCGACCCCGACGCAACGGAGGGACCGCGCACCATCATCGGCATCGAGGCCGTCCGCGATCTCATCGGCTCCGCGCACCTCCGTCCCTACGAGGGCCGCACCCGCGTCTTCATCATCCTGTCCGCCGACCGCATGAGCGCCGAGGCCTCCAACGCCCTGCTCAAAGTCCTCGAAGAACCCCCGCCGGACGTGGTCATCGTCCTCGTCAGCGACAACGCCGACGCCATACTGCCGACCGTCCGCTCGCGGTGTCAGACCCTGGAGTTCCGTCCCCTGCCGGTGGACGAGGTTGCGCGCATACTCCGCGACGAGGAAGGCGTGGGGGCCGAGCAAGCCGAGGTCCTCGCCAGGTTGTCCCGCGGGTGCGTCGGCTGGGCAATCGGCGCGAGCCGCGACGACGCGCTCTACGCCGCCGTCCACCAACGCCTCGAACGCATAGCCGATGTCGTCGAGGGCGGCTTGGAGACGCGTTTCGCTTACTCCGACGACGTCGCCCGTCGTTTCCAGCGCGACCGCGCCCTGGGCCGCGAGGACCTCTTCCTCTGGCTGCGATGGCTGCGCGACATCCTGCTCATTCAGCACGGCCAGGGCGACCGTATCGTGAACCTCTCGTGGCGCGACACCTTGGAAAAGCAGGCCGCCGCGCTGACCCCAGCCGACGCTGTCCGCTGGACCCACGGCGTCACGCGGACAATCGAGCTCCTCGACCGCAACGCCAACCCCCGCCTGGCCCTCGAAGCCATGATGCTGGAAGCCCCCAAGCTCGCCATGAAGTCCTAGGGCGCTCACGCTGTAATGACCACCCTTTCCCTGCAATCAGACCACCGCGCGCGGTTCCTCGATGTCGTTCTGGGGAACGAGGTCAGCCGGACCCTGGTGGACCGGCTGGCGGAGCTGGACCTGCCGGACTGCTACCTTGCCGCCGGATGCCTCTGCCAGACTGTTTGGAACCATGTGAGCGGGTTCCCGCCGACCTATGGCATCACCGATTACGACATCCTCTACTGCGACCTCAACGACCTCAGCTGGGAGGGGGAGGACGGGATCATCCGGAGTTGCTCAGCGGCCTTCGCGGACCTCGGGGTCGATGTTCAGGTGCGCAATCAGGGCCGAGTTCATCTCTGGTATCCCGAGAAGTTCGGCGTTCCTCACGCGCCGTTGCGCAGCACGCGGGAGGGCATCGACAGCTTCCTGCACCGGTGCTCAGCCCTGGGAGTCCGCCGGACGCACATTGACGGCTACGACGTGTACGCCCCATTCGGAGTAGACGACGTTTTCGCGATGGTCGTCCGCCCGAACTACCTGCACGATCTGCCTGAGCGGTACCAGGAGAAAACCGACCGCTGGCAGCGGGTCTGGCCTCGTATCACAGTGCTGCCGTGGGTCTCTTCAGCCAAAGGCTAGAAGGAGTCCTACTTTCCTCAGTGGGAGGAGGCCAGTTCCCGGTAGAGCGCTTCGTAACCGTCGACCATGCGCTGGTAGGTGAAGCGCTCCTCGGCGTGGGCGCGGACGGCGCGACGGTCGAGGGACGCGGCTTCGGGCAGCGCGCGAGCCGCCTCCGCCTCGGAACCCACGATGAGGCCTGACACGCCGTCCGCGATGATCTCAGGGGCGGAGCCCCGCTCGAATGCGACGACCGGCGTGCCGCACGCCATCGCCTCAACCATCGCCAGACCGAACGGCTCGTCCCATTGCAGCGGAAAGAGGAACGCCTTGGCCCTGGATACGATGTCGAGCACTTGGGCGTTCGGCGCCTCGGGTATGTGGACGACGCGGTCGCCGTCGACGTGCGGCTGCACCTGCTCTTCGTAGAAGGCGCGGCTCCAGGGGAGGTAGCGCGTCGCTGGCCCAATCAGGACCAGCCGCTCGCCGGCCGCCTTGGCGATGCGTATGGCCTCCGCAATGCCTTTCGTGGGCGTCATGCGAGCGACGAGGACGAGGTAGTCCTCGGGCGCGGGATTGAACGGGATGCGCGCCATGTCCAGGCCGTTGTAGACGACGGGTAGGCCGGGCTCGCCGAGGAGCGCGGCCTGCTTCCGGCTCACGCAAACGGGGTGGAGGCCGGGAATCTCGCGACGATAGTAGTCGTGCAGGGACTGCTCGATGTAGTGGTACGTGATGAGCGTGGGGGTGGCGGTGAAGGAGGCGAAGTAAGGCGCGAGCACGGGCCAGTGGGCGTGGATGACATCGTACTCGTCGCCGTCCCGGTACAGCTCGAACGCGTTCCTCGTCTCCATCTCCTTCTCGATGTACAGCGTCATGTCCGGCTGGTCGAGGGTCGCCTGCTCGACGACCGAATGGAGCGTCCCGGCGGTGCGTGAGTCGCCCGAGGCGTACAGGTGCATGTCGTGTCCGCGCCGCGCAAGCTCCTCTGTCACGAGGCTGACGATCATCTCCGTCCCGCCGTGGGTCGGGGGAGGGACGGAGATGTAGACGCTGGTTATCTGGGCGATGCGCATGGACTGAGGGTAGTGAGGCGCGGAGGCGGACGCAATCATAGACATTGCTTCGGCGACAGGGGAGGCGGCGGGCGCATCGCTGCTAGAATCGGGCCCGCCAGATAGGCCGGAACTCCAGCGGGGAGGCGAGTAGTCATGATGCAACGAAGGTTTCAACCGATCGAGCGGAACCTTGCGATGGAACTTGTCCGCGTGACCGAGGCGGCCGCGATGTCGGCGGCGCGCTACATGGGGTACGGAGACAAGGAGCTGGTTGACCAGGCCGCCGTGGACGCGATGCGGCACACCTTGGACGGCATCAGTATGGACGGCATCGTTGTCATCGGCGAAGGAGAGAAGGACGAAGCGCCCATGCTCTACATCGGCGAGCACATAGGCGACGGCTCCGACCCCAAAGTGGACATCGCCGTGGACCCGATAGACGGCACGACGCTGTTATCGAAGGGGCTGCCGGGGGCCATCGCCACGATGGCCTTGTCGGCCCAGGGCACCATGCACGTCCCCTCCGAGATCTTCTACATGGACAAGATCTGCGTTGGGCCCGGCGCCCGCGACGCCATCGACATTAACGCTAGCGTCGAGACCAATCTCACGAACGTCGCCGACGCGCTGGGGATGAGAGTGAGCGAGGTCACGGTGGTGGTCCTCGACCGCCCCCGGCACGCCGATCTGCTACAGAAGATTCGTGACGTGGGCGCCCGCGTCAAGCTCATCTCGGACGGCGACATCGTCGCGGGCATCCAGGCTGCGATGCCCGACTCGGAGGTGCAGGTCGCGATGGGCGTCGGCGGCTCGCCGGAAGGAGTGCTCACGGCGGCGGCCATCCGCTGCACGGGCGGAGCGATCCAGTGCAGGCCGTGGCCGCGGTCGCCCGAAGAGCGCGAGGCCGCGATAGCCAAGGGCATCGACGTGGACCATATCTACCACACCGAGGAGCTGGTGGGCGGCGAGGACGTCTTCTTCTCGGCGACGGGGGCGAGCACCGGAGAGCTGCTGCGCGGCGTCCGCTTCTATGCGGGCGGCGCCACGACGCAGTCCCTGGTCATGCGCTCGCGCTCCGGCACCGTGCGCTGGATCGACTCGGTGCACAACTTTGAGCGGCTGGACAAGATCAGGTTCCACGAGGCGTAGGCGGGGGTCCGCCCTCGGCCTTGCTAGACGGCTGCCAGCTCCTGCTCCATCTGGGCTGAGTACTTGCCCTGCCGCGCGGCGCTGGTGAGCTTGCAGCGGTGGAGGTAGGCCTTCTGGGCGGCGGGGACGTTTGCGGGATCGCCCAGCCAGGTGTTGAGCGGAAGCCCCTGAAGTCCGCGCCCGAAGGAGTAGCTGAGCTGCCAGGGAGCGTTGACCTCGGCGCCGCGAGTCGCGATCTCGTGCATGTTCAACGTCGCCTCGTCGTCCGACTGACCGCCCGAGAGGAACACGATGCCCGGCACTGCGGCGGGAACGGCGCGTAGGAAGGTGTCGACGGTGCGTAGGGCGACCTCCGTGGCCGGCGCGCGGTCGGGCGCCGTCGAGCCGGACGTGACCATGTTGGGCTTGAGGAGCGTGCCTTCGAGAGCGACGCCGTAGAGCGCGAGCGCGTCGTAAACCTCGTGGAGGGTGCGCGTCGTGACCTCCTGGTCGGTCTCGATGCTATGCCCGCCGTCGATCAGGACCTCGGGCTCGACGATAGGCACGAGGCCAGCCTCCTGGCTGAGCGAGGCGTATCGAGCCAGCCCGTGGGCGTTGGCGGCGATGCACTTCGCGCTCGGTATGCCGTCGCCGATGGTGATGACGGCGCGCCATTTCGCGAACCGCGCGCCGAGCCGGTGGTACTCCTCCAGCCGGCCGCGCAGGCCGTCCAAGCCTTCGGTGATGAGCTCGCCGGGCGAGCCGGCCAAGGGCATGGCGCCCGTGTCGACCTTGATGCCGGGGATGATTCCGCGGTCCTGGAGGACTTTCACGAGCGGCGTGCCGTCGGCGCCGTTCTGCTTGAGCGTCTCGTCGTAGAGGATGACGCCGCTGATGTACTGCTCCCCGCCCTCGGCGCTGAATAGCATCTCGCGGTAGTCCCGGCGGTTCTCCTCGGTGCTGTCGACGCCGATGGAGTCGAACCTCCGCTTAATCGTTCCGGAGCTCTCGTCCGCGGCGAGGATGCCCTTCGCGGGCGCAACGAGCGCCTGGGCCGTCTGCGCGAGTGTGGTGATGTCCGTCATACGCTCTCCCCCTGATGGCCAAAGTGTCTGCGGCTAACGCCTATGATAACCTTCCCAACCGGCCCAAGTCACACCACGACGCGGCGCAGCGCCTGTCCTACCTGGTCCCCCTTTGGGGGAGATTGGGAAGGGGAGACCGCGCCGTTTCACGCCAAGGAACGCCCTACGATGGACAGTCTCGCAGTCGCCTTACCCGTATTCCTCGCCAGCGCCGTCTTTGTGGTGCTCGCGGGCATAGCGCTCGCCCGGTTCGGCGACGGGATCGCAGATGTCACCGGGTGGGGCACGCTCTGGGTGGGGACGATACTCGTCAGCATCGCAACCTCGCTCCCGGAGCTGGTGACGAATATCACCGCGGTGCGTCCTCTGGATTTCCTGCCGCTAAGCCTGGACATGGCGGCGCCGGGGCTGGCGCTGGGCAACGTGTTCGGCGCGGACATGATCAACATCCTCACCATCTCGCTGGTGGCGATCGTGTTCGGCATCAGCAACCTTTTCGGCAATCAGCCGAAGGACACGCAGACGCTGGTGGTTGTGGCGGTCGTCCTGGGCATCATCGCGTTCATCTTCGGGGCGCTGGGCGATTGGGGCGTCGGGCCGACGAGCGCAGGCGCGATAGTGATAGCGGTGGGCTACGTCGTGGGGATGAAGCTGGTCTACAACGCGGGGAGCGCGGGGCGCGCGGCAGAAGCGGAGGCGGGAGAAGCGGATACGGCGGGGCAGGCGGTGAGCGCGTCCCGCGTGTGGATAGGGTTCTCCGCTGCAGCACTGGTGGTGCTCGTGGCAGCTTATTTCCTCGCGATCAGCGCCGACGGCATCGCGGAGGCCACGGGCCTCGGCCGCAGCTTCGTCGGCGTGCTGCTCGTCTCCATCGTCACGACGCTGCCGGAGGCGTCGGTCACGGTGGCGGCCGCCATGCGAAAGTCGTACGGGCTGGTCATCGGCAACATCTACGGGAGCTGCGCCTTCAACCTCTTCGTGATTCCGATTGCAGGGCTGTTCTTCGTGGGCGGGCCGTTGCTGGGCGAGATGGAGAACTCGCACTTCGTGGCGGCGGGCGCGGCGATTGGGCTGATGACGACGGGCTTCGTAATCATCCGCAGCTACAAGACGAGAGCGCTCTCCTCCCTGCGCCACCTGACCTTTGCCGTGCCTCCGGCGTACGTGGCGGCGCTCTTCTTCGTGTACCGCCTGTCCGACGCTTAGGCGTCGCCTTCCGGGGAGCGCTCGCGGGCGAGCTGGGCCGCATGCTCGCTGCGCACGGCGTAGCGAAGGGTCAACAGCAGGGTGGCTGCGATGACGAACGAGCCTGGTATCCACATGATTAGGCCCCCTAGTTGCTGGTCTTCCAGCGCGCTGAAGCCATATGCGGGAGCGGTGGCCTCGTAGGGCGTGTACCAGGCATCGGGCGCGAAGGTGAGGAAGGCTCCCAGCACGAAGCTCGGCACAATCGTGATGAACACGAAGGGCACGCGCGCCAGGTAGGGGAGGCTCGCCCGCAGCGGTATGGGATCGACGACGTTCCACCACCAGAGGTACGCGCCGAGGGCGAAGGCGAAGTGTTCGACGACGTGGACCAGCTCGTTGCCGAGCGCGGCCTCGTAGGCGAAGGGGAAGTGCCAGAACGCGAGCATGCCGACGAACAACGGCCACGCGATGAGCGGACGGAAGACGCTCCTGAGGGTGGACCGCACGGCGCGGGACTTGAAGAACGGGATGACGACGCGCCGTCGCATGGGCCGCGGGATGCCTCGGAGGATGGGCAGCACGGGCGCGCTGATCTGGATGGCGGGCGCCGCGACGAAGATCAGCAGCATGTGCTGCGCCATGTGCGCGAGGAAGAGCTCGCCGGCAAGGGCGTCCAGCGGGCTGACCAGCGCGACGAACACGGCGGCGAGGCCCGCGTAGAAGGCTACGGGACGCCAGGTGTTGTGGAAGCGGCGGCGGTCGCCAAGCGCGCTGATGCCGCGCGCGTAGAGGACGGCGGCGAGCGGAATGCCGACCAGCGCCGTGACGTCCGCGCTCCATGCGAGCCAGAGGGAACCGCTCACGGCGCCCTCATCGAGAGGGCCGAGGAGGTGGAGACGCGCATGGGGAGAGGGGGTGAGACCGCTATCGCGTCAAGTTCAGGAACAGCGCTAGGAGGACGGCGGCGATGCTGATCATGATGAAGAATGGGAAGAAGAACAGAGCGGAGAAGCGGGCGTCGTCGAACTTCAAGTGCATGAAGTAACCGACGACCAGCATGAACTTGGAAGTGGAGAGAATGAGTATGACCCAGGTCATGAGAGCAGGGTCGAGGCTCAGGTAGAAGACGCCGAACTCGACGAGAGTGATGAAGGCGAGGATCGCCCCGATAACGATGTACTGCCGCGGCCCAGGGTGGCTGTGTTCTTCGACGTGTGCGTGTTCGGTGGTCATGCTGCCCGCTCCGTTAATGGGCGACGGTTTCGAGGATGCGGTCATCCGCGCCGTATGCGCCGATGAGGTAGACGACGCCGAATATGACAATCCAGACGATGTCCACGAAGTGCCAGTAGAGGCCGGCAATCTCCACCTGGAGGGCGTTGCCCTGGTGGACCTTGCCCTTGAAGGAGGCGAATAGAAGGGTCCACATCCAGAGGATTCCGACGGTGACGTGCGCGCCGTGGAACCCAGTCATCACCAGGAATGTGCTGCCGAAGAGGTTGGTCCGCGGGGTCAACCCAACGTGAGCGAACTCCGTGAACTCGAACATCTGGAAGCCGATGAAGATGGAGCCGAACACGGCGACGACGGTGGTCCACAGACGAAAGCTGCCCATGTTGCCGCGTTGGATGGCTGCGAGAGCGAGCACCATCGCCAAACTGCTCATCAGGAGAACGAAGGTGCTGACAGTGGTGATGGGGATGCTCAGGATCTCTTCCTGCGGTCCCGAGAGAGACCGGTTCCGGTAGATGAGGTGGGTCCCGATGAGCGTGCCGAAGAACATCACGTCCGAGCCCAAGAAGGCCCACATGAGGAGCTTCCGGTTGTCGAGCCCGGTGGCGGTCCGGTGGTCGTCTATTCCCGCGATGTAGCGCATCTGCTTCCTTGAGTGTTCCCTTTGCGCTCTAGCCGTGATGGGCCGGAACGTGGGCGTGCGCCGGGCTCTCAGCAGCGACCGGCTCGAATACCCATCCATAGACGCCGCGCATGCCGATGAAGCCGGACAGCGCGATCACGATCAGTCCGACGACGGAGTTCGCCTGCCAGATAATCAGACCGCCCGCGACCATCGTTATGCCAAACGCGACGACGATCGGCCAGTAGGAGGGGCTCGGCATGTGCGGCTCGCCGTGCTCAGGCAGCGGGGGCGGCTCGACCGCGTTCGCCTCCTCGTCCCACAGCGGGTGCTGACTGCTCACCGTGGGCACGACGGCGAAGTTGTAATGCGGAGGCGGCGAGGGGATCGACCATTCGAGGGTCGATGCGCCCCACGGGTTGGCTCCGGCTATCTCTCCACGCCTGGCGGACCTGACCATGTTGATGATGAAGAGCAGGATCGAGAGCGCGATGATGAAGGCGCCGACGCTGACGAAGAAGTTGATGCCCGCCCAGCCCTGGTCGGTAGAGTACGTGTAGATACGACGGGGCATGCCCAGGACGCCGAGTATGTGCATGGGCATGAAGGTCATGTTGAAGCCGATGAACATCACCCAAAACTGCAGGTGGCCGAGTTTCTCGTTCATCATGCGGCCCGTCATCTTCGGGTACCAGTAGTACAGGCCTGCGGTCAGTCCGAAGATGCTGCCGCCGAAGAGCACGTAGTGGAAGTGCGCGACGATGAAGTAGGTGTCCTGCTGCTGCGTGTCCACGGGGACGGCGGCGTGCATGACGCCGCTCAGCCCTCCCAGCATGAACATGCTGATGAAGCCGAGGGCGAACATGAGGGGCGGCCGGAAAAGGATCGTCCCTCCCCAGAGGGTCGCCAGCCAGTTGAATATCTTCACGCCGGTGGGCACGCCGATGGCCATGGTGGCGGTTGCGAAGGCCGCTGTCGCCCACGCGCCGATGCCCGTCGTGAACATATGGTGGGCCCACACGCCGAACCCGAGGAACGCGATCACCGCGCCCGCGAACACGACAGTGGTGTAGCCGAACAGGGGCTTGCGCGAGAAGGTGGGCAGGATGTCGGAGACGATGCCCATTGCCGGCAGGATGAGGATGTACACCTCAGGATGACCGAACACCCAGAAGAGGTGCTGCCAGAGCAACGGGTCGGCGCCCGCCCCCGCGGTGTTGAAGAAGTTCGTGTCGAAGAACCGGTCGAACAGCAGAAGGGTGAGCGCGATGGTCAGCGGCGGGAAGGCGAAGATAATCAGGAACGAGACGATCAGGGTCATCCACGCAAAGAGGGGCATCCGCATCAGCGTTACGCCCGGCGCTCGAAGGTTGAGGATGGTGATGACGAAGTTGAAGCCGGCGGCCGTGGTGCCGATGCCCATAATCTGGAGTCCGAGCACCCAGTAGTCCGTGCTGCTGGACAAGGTGTACGCGTTCGTGGTCAGGGGCGCGTAGCCGAACCATCCCACGTCGGGGAAGGCGGCCTTGAAGAAGCTGAAATTCATCAGGATCGCGCCGAAGAGGAAGAGCCAATAGCTGAGGGCGTTTAGCCTGGGGAAGGCGACGTCCCGCGCTCCAATCATCAGCGGGATTACGAAGTTGAAGAAGGCGGCTCCGGCCGGCATGACCACCATGAACACCATCGTGGTGCCATGCATCGTGAACAGCGAGTTGAACGTGTTGGCGTCGACGAAGGTGCTGTCGGGGCCGGCGAGCTGGATCCGCATGAGGAGCGCCTCGACGCCGCCCACGAGGAAGAAGAAGAAGGCCGTCACCCCGTAGAGGATGCCGATCTTCTTGTGGTCGACAGTGGTGATCCAGCCCCAGACGCCTTCGGTGGCCACCGGGCGCCGCAAGATCCCTATGTTTGCCGCCATCGTCTTCCGCCTTCCCTATGCCCGCCGGGCGGGGCCTCTCCTCTCGAACGTCGATTCTAACGCTAGTACGTCAGACTCTTTAGGTAGGCGACAACCTGATCGACCTGGGCCTCGGTGAGGAGGTCGAGGGTGGGGTCGCCAGTGTAGAACGTAGGCATCACGTCGGTCCCCTCGTTGGGGATGGGCTTGAGGCTGCGAAGGTCCGCCACCCACGCCTTCACAGTCTCGTTGGAGCTGTCCAGAATGCCCGCCCCGATGGTCGAACGATTGCCGAACAGGGTCAAGCTGGGGCCGATCTCCCCGGTGGTTACGCCTTCTATCGCGTGGCAGCGGCCACAGCCGCCTGCGAGCTCGAACACTCGCCTGCCGGCCGCCTCGACGCTGCCGTCCTCGGGCTCGGCTGCTGCGGTGTTCATACCCGCCACCCAACGGTCGAAGTCGGCATGGGTCTCCACGTGCACGCGGAAGCGCATGAGCGCGTGGGCGGAGCCACAGAACTCGGCGCACTGCCCATAGAACACTCCCACCTCGGTGGGCGTGAACTTCTCGAGCTTGTTGTTCCGGCCGGGGACCATGTCCGTCTTGCCCACGAGCTGCGGCACCCAGAACGAGTGGATGACGTCGTTGGCGTGGAGGGTGACTGCGACCTGCCGCCCCACGGGCACGCGAAGCTCGTTGGCCGTCACCAGGTCCTCGCCGTCAGGTCCGAGTCCGGGGTAGCGGAACTCGAACCACCACTGATGGCCGACCGCCGTCACCTCCAGGACATCGGGGTCGGGGTCCTCTTGCGTGCCGATGATCCAGATGACCGTCGGGATGGCGATCGCGACCAGGATGAGGATGGGAACGACGGTCCAGGCAATTTCGAGCGTGGCGTTCCCGTGAATCTGCTGCGCCGTTCGCCCCGGCCTCGCGCGGTACTTGATAAGGATGTAGGCCATCCCCGCGAGGACGAGGAAGCCGACGATGCTCGCCGCGACGATGACGAAGATATAGATGGTGTGGATGCGCTGGGTCGCGTCGGAGCGCGGCTCAAAGGTCGTTAGCGGGGAGTCGCATGCCGCTAGGACAGCGGCGACTGCCAAGAGCGCCAGGACGGCGATGGCGATTCGCCAGGCCCTAGCCGGACGGGTGGGAGAATCGGGAGTTTGGGTGGCCACTATCAGTAAATCCGCGCCTCTGTAAGCTTGTTACAAATATCACAGGCCCAGGGCGCGGTCAAGGGAAGAGAGCGCCCTCGCTCGGGAGGCGTAGGCCCGACGGGCGGGCTGACGGAGCGCAGGGCAGCGGCGGGAGGGCCGGGACATATTGAGCTAGGGGGTTTGACATACCGTTGGAGGTCTCTCTATACTGGCTGGACTGTCGCCAAGACGGTAGGAGCAGTAGCAGCTTGATGAGGAACATCTTCAGCAGCACCTGAGTAAGTTTGGCGTCGTATTGCTACCGAAAGAGGCGGTGGCGCCTGAGCAGCCACCGCCTTTGCACGTTACCAAGGGAATATCGAGCGAGTACGAGCAATATGGGTTCGCCTTCGGGCGAGTCCAGCCAAGGAAGGCCCGCTGTGAGGCGGGTCGAGCGTGAGGTCAAGTTATTAAGGGCCCACGGTGGATGCCTTGGCGTCAAGGGCCGATGAAGGGCGTAGCACGGCTGCGATAAGCCTCGGATAGCCGCCAAGCAGGCTTAACCGGGGATTCCCGAATCGGGGAACCGGTCCTGGAGAAACCAGGACATCCTCAGCTGAACACATAGGCTGAGGGGGGTAACCAGGGGAACTGAAACATCTCATTACCCTGAGGAACAGAAAGCAACAGCGATTCCCTGAGTAGTGGTGAGCGAAACGGGAACAGCCCAAACCGTCGGGTTTTAGTGGCCTGGGGGCCTATATCCCGGCGGGGTTGTACGGCGGATCTGCATGAGCCCCAGCGATATGCGCGGAGTTACAAATCCATTCTCTAGCCGAAGGAACCTGGAAAGGACCGCCATAGCGGGTGATAGCCCCGTAGGCGAAAGGGAATGGACTCCGGATGCGTCCGTGAGTACCACGGGACACGTGGAATCCCGTGGGAAGCAGGGGGGACCACCCTCCAAGGCTAAATACCCTTGACGACCGATAGCGTACAAGTACCGTGAGGGAAAGGTGAAAAGAACCCCTGAAGGGGAGTGAAATAGACCTGAAACCGTGGGCCTACAAGCGGTCGGAGCCTCGATTCGTCGGGGTGACGGCGTGCCTATTGAAGAATGAGCCGGCGAGTTACTCCTGTGTGGCGAGGTTAAGGGATTTAGACGTCCCGGAGCCGTAGCGAAAGCGAGTCTGAATAGGGCGTCCAGTCGCACGGGGTAGACCCGAAACCGGGTGAGCTACCCATGGCCAGGGTGAAGCCTCGATAGTCTCGAGGTGGAGGCCCGAACCCGTATACGTTGCAAAGTGTTGGGATGAGCTGTGGGTAGAGGTGAAATGCCAATCGAACCCGGAGATAGCTGGTTCTCCCCGAAATGCATTGAGGTGCAGCCTCTAGGGAAAGGGACGGAGGTAGGGCTCTGAATGGGCTAGGGGGTGTGAGCCTACCAAACCCAATCAAACTTCGAATGCCGTTCCATCCATGCCTAGGGAGTGAGACCGTGGGGGATAAGCTCCATGGTCGAAAGGGAAACAGCCCAGACCACCAATTAAGGCCCCTAAATACAGGCTCAGTGTCAAAGGAAGTACGGTCGCCCAGACAACCAGGAGGTTGGCTTAGAAGCAGCCATCCTTTAAAGAGTGCGTAATAGCTCACTGGTCAAGGGACTGTGCGCCGACAATTTATCGGGGCTAAAGCCTGTTGCCGAAATTGTGGCTCTTCGAGCAATCGGAGGGGGTAGGGGAGCGTTCTCTGTGCGCCGAAGCTCGGCTGTGAGGCCGTGTGGAGCGCAGAGAAGTGCGAATGCCGGCATGAGTAACGTGAAGATGCGTGAGAACCGCATCCGCCGAAAGTCTAAGGTTTCCTACGCAACGTCGTTCGTCGTAGGGTTAGTCGGGCCTAAGTCGAGGCCGCAAGGCGTAGACGATGGATAGCTGGTTAATATTCCAGCGCCGCCCATGGATCGTTTTAAGGCTAAGGAGGGACACGGTAAGCTAGGCAGAGCGTGCCCATTGGACATGGTGCGTCTGAACCTGTAGGTGATCTCGGGATAGGAAAATCCGTTCCGAGGCTTGAGCTGAGGGGTAAAGCGACTTCAGGGCCTAGCCCTGGGGAAGTCTGTTGAGGCTACACCGGCAAGAAAATCTTCGTAGCTAGAGTCATGGGCGTCCGTACCGCAAACCGACACTGGTGGACTGGTATAAGAGTACTAAGGCGGACGAGATAACCATCCTTAAGGAACTCGGCAATCTAACTCCGTAACTTTGGGAGAAGGAGTGCCCTGGGGGGTGAAATCCCTCGCGGATCGAGCACCCTCGGGGTCGCAGATAAGAGGCCCTGGTGACTGTTTAACAAAAACACAGGTCCCTGCTTAAGTCGCAAGACGATGTATAGGGGCTGACGCCTGCCCAGTGCCGGAAGGTCAAGAGGAGCGGTGAGAGCTGCGAATCGAAGCCCCGGTGAACGGCGGCCGTAACTATAACGGTCCTAAGGTACCGAAATCCCTTGTCAGGTAAGTTCTGACCCGCAGGAAAGGCGTAACAACTGGGGCGCTGTCTCAAGGATGGGCTCGGTGAAATTGAAGTACGAGTGAAGATGCTCGTTACCCGCAGCAGGACAAAAAGACCCCGTGGAGCTTTACTGCAACCTGATATTGATCTGAGAATACAGTTGTGTAGGATAGGTGGGAGGCTTTGAAGCCCGGACGCCAGTTCGGGTGGAGCCGTCGTTGAAATACCACTCTTCTCTGTTTTTGGATCTAACCCCTGAACAAGCAGGGGGACCGTGTCTGGCGGGCAGTTTGACTGGGGCGGTCGCCTCCTAAAGAGTAACGGAGGCGTGCAAAGGTCCCCTCAGGGTGGATGGAAATCACCCGCAGAGCGCATTGGTAGAAGGGGGCTTGACTGCGAGGCCTACAAGCCAAGCAGGGACGAAAGTCGGCCAAAGTGATCCTACGGTCCCGTGTGGAAGGGCCGTGGCTTATCGGACAAAAGCTACCCCGGGGATAACAGGCTTATCTTGCCCAAGAGTTCATATCGACGGCAAGGTTTGGCACCTCGATGTCGGCTCGTCGCATCCTGGGGCTGAAGAAGGTCCCAAGGGTCCGGCTGTTCGCCGGTTAAAGCGGCACGTGAGCTGGGTTCAGACCGTCGTGAGACAGGTCGGTCTCTATCCGCTGTGGGCGTAGGAAGTTTGAGGGGAGCTTTCCCTAGTACGAGAGGACCGGGAAGGACGTACCTCTGGTGTTCCGGTTGTCCCGCCAGGGGCACTGCCGGGTAGCTATGTACGGAACGGATAAGCGCTGAAAGCATCTAAGTGCGAAGCCGGCCCCAAGATGAGACTTCCCACCCGAAAGGGGTAAGGCCGCAGAGAGACTATCTGCTTGATAGGCCGCAAGTGTAAGTCCAGCAATGGATTCAGCTGAGCGGTACTAATCGGCCGAGGACTTGACCTTACCTTTCCGCTCCTCTGCTCGCTCGATTTCCCTTGATAACGCGCAAATCGTTCGGTTTTCTCTATTGCGGGGTGGAGCAGTGGCAGCTCGTCGGGCTCATAACCCGAAGGTCCCAGGTTCGAGTCCTGGCCCCGCTACCAACCTTCGCCCTTCTCTGAGCGCCCCACCCGCAATGGGGCGTTTTCGCGCTATCCCGCATTGGGGCGGTGCACGCCGCGCCGAAGGCGCTGTGCTAGCATGCCTCCACCCTCGTCATAAGGAGCCGCACCCATGGAGAGCAGTAGCGCCGACGGAATGCTTGAGAAGGCGGACTGGCTTACTCGATTCGTCGCGGAACTCATCGACTCCCTCGCGTGGGGATTCACCTTTGCCCCGCTGACCATCGGCGTCGTCGTAGGTGCAGTCGCGGGGAGCGGATGGGTGCTTGCCGTGGGGCTGCTTTTCGGACTGCTGCTGTCGGCGGCAATCCTAGTCGTCGTGGCCATGGCGTACAGGGATGGGCAAAGCGTCGGCAAGCGGGTGATGGGGACGCAGGTCATACGGGCTGACGGCGCCCCCGCGGACTGGGCTTTCAATTTTCTCGTGCGCAGCGTCCTCGTGAAGGGCGTGATCATCGGGACTATCGGTGGCTTGACATCCGGAATACTCTCCCTAGTCAATTACCTCTGGCCGTTGTGGGACAAGGATCGGCAGGCGCTGCACGACAAGATGGTCAGCACCTACGTGGTGAAGCTGCGCTAGAGGGACGGAGCGCCAGCCTAGGGAGCCACCCATGGAGGACATTGCGGGGCGGGGCGTCAGATTCGCGGCGTTTGTCGTAGACGGCGTAGCGCTGGGCGCGTTCTGGGGGGTGATCCACGCCATCGGCATCGTGGAGTTGGGGGGTGGGGACGCTCCGGTTGACGTCCTTCAGGCGGTCCTGAGCGTGGTCTACTTCGTGGTGCTGACCGCCGGCTTCGGCCAGACCATTGGCAAGATGGCGCTGGGCATCAAGGTCGTCGACGCGGACGGCGACACGCCCCCGATGGGCGCCGTGCTCATGAGGGAGACCGTTGGCAAGGCCGTCTCGGCCATGGTCATCATGGTCGGGTTCATCGTCATTCTCCTTGACGGCAAGCGCCAGGGCTGGCACGACAAGATTGCCGGGACGTTCGTGGTGAAGATGCGCTAGAGGGGACGCCTCGATTGGGGGCTCCCCCTTCTTCTTGCTGCTTCCCATCCGAGCTCGGGCGCCAGGCGCGTTACAATCTTCACGACCAACCCCAAAGGAGCGCTCTCCATGCCTGACTTCTTCGACGTAGCGCGCAGCCAGCGCGGCATCTCGCACTTCAAGCCCGACCCCATACCTGCCGAGACGCTCCACCAGATACTCGAGGCGGCCACGAGGGCGCCCAGCGGAAGCAACCGCCAGCCGTGGCGTTTCGTCGTGGTCCAGGATAGCGACGTCAAGCGCAAGTTGGGCGAGCTCTACCTCGAGGGGCAGCGTAGGTCGCGTGGCTCCGCTCCGCCGCCTCGTCCCGAGGGCGAGCCGCCGCTCTTCACTCACGGCATGGCGGATGTCCCCGTCGTCGTGCTGTCGTGCGCGGAGAAGTGGCAGATTACGGGACGCGACCTCTACCGGGGCGCCTCCATCTATCCGGCGGTGCAGAACCTGATGCTCGGCGCAGCGGCCCACGGCATTGGCTCCAGGATCACGACGATCTGGCAGCACTGCTACGACGAGGTCGCGGAGCTCTTGGGCGTGCCGGAGGACTGGGACATCATGGCGCTGATTCCCCTGGGCTATCCTCAGGAGCCCGACCATCTGGGCGGCAGCCGTCGCAAGCCCGTCTCGGAAGTCGCGTTTAAGGACGTGTGGGGCGAGGCGTTTCCTTAGCCACGCAGCGGAGGGAGCGGTGGGCCTACGTCCCCAGCACGCCTTTGGCGAAGCCCTCGTCGAGGCCGTAGCGCTTGGCCATGATGCCTTGCTCGTGGCTGAGGTTGATGCACCCGTTGAGCATGCGGCAGTTCGCCTCCATGCTGTTTGCGCGGCGTCTCGTAGGGTCAAGACCAGCGGTGGACAGGTGGTCTAAACTGGAGAAGCGCGCCCGGACCGGCGCGCGAGGAGGCGGCATTATGGCAAGGATTCAACGCGTTGGCCACGTGGTGCTTCGGGTAACCGATGTCGATCAGTCGGAGGCGTTCTACCGGGACGCGCTGGGGATGGAGACCGTGCGGCGCTCGGAGGGCGCGGCGTTCATGTCCTTCGGCACGCAGCATCACGATATCGGGCTGTTCAGCGTCAATGCCGAGGAGACACGCGGGAACGTCGGCCTTGGGCACGTGGCCCTGGTCGCCGAGGGCGGCATGCCTGAGCTCGAGGAGCTGCACCAGCGTCTCGTTGACCACGGCGTAGAGATCGCCAGCCTGACTGACCACGGCATGACGAAGAGCGTGTACTTCAACGACCCCGACGGCAACAGGCTCGAGATATACGTCGACGTCATGACTCCGGAGGAAGGCAAGCAGTTCCTTTCGGAGCGCGTCGGTGGAGGCACGGCCCGGTTCACGTTCCAGGAGGCCGCGGCCCGGTAGGTTCACGCGCCTCGGAGGGTCCGGACGATGTCGCCGATACGGGGACGCTGGCCGTACATGAGCAGGTAGGCGCGGAAGAGGCGGGCCGTGAGCAGGACGGCTAGCGCCGTAAACGCCGCGAGCACGCCGAGGCTCAGAGCAACCTCCGCCGGACTCATCGCGTCTAGCCCGAACCGGATAAAGCCGGTCACCGGCGCGGTGAACGGCACGAGGCTCAACGCCCACGCGAGGGCGCCGTCCGGATGCTCGACCAGCACCGCGAGGAACCACATCGGTGAGACGGCCGGCAGGACGACGAACGCGGCGATGTTGTTTGCCTCCTTCTGGTTCGTGGTGATGACGCCGAGCGCGGCCTGAATCGTGCCGAAGAAGGCGTATCCGAGCAGGAAGTATGCGAGGGCCACCGCGACCGCATCGACGGAAGGCGCGCGCAGCTCTAACGGCGCGTCCGTAACGCGGTTGAACAGCAGCAGGAAGACGACGAGCGACGTGGTCCAGACGGCCATCTGGAGCAGGCCTGCTGCGCCGAGTCCGAGCAGTTTGCCGAACATTAGCTGCTCCGGCTTCAGAGAGGAGAGCAGCACCTCCATTATCCGGTTCTCTTTCTCCTCGCTCAGCCCTTGCAGCAGATACCCGGCAGTGGTCAGCACGGAGACCAAAAGGAGCATCCCGGCGCCGAAGAAGAATAGGAAGTCTGCGTTGTCGTCCTCATCCTCGACGATTGCACCGGACTCAGATATCTCGACGGTGGTCTGGACGTACGGACGGATGACGCGCTCCAAGCGAGAGGCGCTTGTCTCATCCGCGAATAGGTTGCTCAGCACGAAACCGCGCAGCGCCGCGGTGCTGGCGCTCCCGCCGCTGTCGGCCATCCGGACCCTGATGACAGAGCCCGTTTCCAGGAAATCGCGAGGGAATAGGTAAAGGGCGGCAATCTCGTCAGCCCGCAGCGCGGCCTTGCCGGCATCCTCGTTTGCGTAGGCCGTGAACACCACGTCCTCTTGTTCGCGGAACGACGTAAGCAGCGGGTTTCCGTCCTCGCCGGCGGTCAGGTCAACGTAACCTACGCTCGTTGTCTCGGCGGGCGGTCCATTCGTGTTGCCGGACGGTTCATCTCCCCCGCGCACGGCCTGAAAGATGCTAATGCCGATGAGCACGAGCACGGCGAGCACGGGCACAGCGGCGGCGAAGATGCGGAAGCCGAGGCGTCCGATGGTTACGGCGAACTCATGCCGCGCGACGAGCCATGTCTTACTCCCCATCGCGTGTCCATCGCCCGTTCTCATTGCGGTCCATCGGGGTCGGCGGCGTTGCGCCCCACGACGCGCAGGAATATCTCCTCCAGGCTGGGAGTCGCCAGCTCGAAGCGGTCGACCTTCGCTCCACGTTCGAGCAACCAGCGCAGCACGTCTTCCGGCGCGCGCTCGTCGCCGAGGCGCAACACGTAACCGGGGCCGTCGCGACGCGATTCGAGCACGCCGTCCGCGCTTCGCGGGTCGAGGTCTGCGGCAATGAACATCTCGCTCCCGGCGAACTGCCGTTTGATGTCGGCGAGGGGGCCGTCGAGCACGACGGTCCCGCCGTCGATCATGATGACGCGGTCGCAAAGCTCCTCGACATCGGTCATCTGGTGGGTGGAGAACATGATGGCCGCGCCCTCGCCGCGAAGCTGGGAGACGGCGTCCTTCATAACGCGGACGTTAACCGGATCGAGCCCGGAGAAGGGTTCGTCGAGGACTATGAAGGCGGGCTCGTGAAGGATGGTGGATGCGAACTGCACGAGCTGGCCGAGGCCTCGGCTCAGCTCGCTGATCTTCTTGTCGCGATGCGGCTCCAGGCCCAAGCGTACGAACAGCTCGTCAGCGCGTCGGAGGGCATGCGCCCGCCGCATTCCCTTCAGCTCGGCGAGGTAGAGAAGATTGGGAACCACGCGGAGGCTGCGGTAGAGCCCGCGCTCCTCCGGCAGGTAGCCGATGCGGCGCTGAGCATCCGGCGTGATCGGCTCGCCAAACACCGACACGGAGCCATCGTCGGGGCGGAGGATATCCAGCAACATGCGGATGGTGGTCGTCTTGCCGGCGCCGTTCGGCCCGACCAGTCCAACGACCTCGCCGCGGCCGATGGAAAGTGAAACGTTTCGGACCGCGACATGCCCCCCGAACCGTTTCCAGAGGCCGCGGGCTTCGATGGCCGGGTGACTTGCAGCGGCGTTGGTCATGGGGCGACGAACATGGTAGCAGGCGTTCGCCGGATACGGTGGCGATGGTGCGCGGAGGACTGGAAGGGTCCTCCTTCGCGAGGGGCATCCAGGGCGCCTGCACTCCCCGTCAACCTTTCGTAATGAGTGGTACGATTAACGAAATAAGGCTTGATTCGCGCACTTCAGGGCGAAAACGGTCAGGGAGTCAGAGGCGTTTGTATGACCGTCCAGGCTCTGGCGCAACCTCGGAGCGGCTGGGCGACGGCCAGGCTTAGCGGGAGCTTCCCCTTGGCGGCGGCCTATCGCGTCGGCGGCAATGCTGGGTCGCCTGCGTCGCCCTCCGCCTCTCGTTCACCCCTTCTAGCGGGTGTCGACGCTAGTTAGGCTGGATTGTGTGAATCCGCCGAAAGACGGTGAGTTGTCGGCGGAATCAGCGTATTGACATGCTTCGCTTTAGGTGGCTAGGGTGGCCATACCCTGCGGCTAGGGATCAGCCTGCCCGCCTGATTGGCGTTGCGGGTCTACAGACGGCCCCTTATCGATAACACCGCGAATCGATTCTCCTCCCACTCAACTCGAAATGAGTGATTATCACGCGCTACCATGCCCTACCTAAGCTGGACAGCGGAGGCGTAATGGCGATTAACTCGTCAGCGAAACCGAGAGTAAACGTCCGAGGACTATGGAAACTTTTCGGGCGCGACCTACCTAGCGAGATTTCTGCCAGCGTTCAGGACAAGAGCAAGGCGGAGCTCCGAGAGGAGGACGGCGTTGTCCTCGCCCTGAGGGACGTCAGCTTCAGCGTCCTCCCCAGCGAGACATTCGTCGTCATGGGCCTCTCAGGCAGCGGAAAGTCCACGCTCGTGCGCGCGCTGATCCGCCTGATCGAGCCGACGTTCGGCGAGATCGAGGTCGACGGCGAAGACGTCCTCAAGTACAACGAAGAGCAGCTCATCCAGTTCCGCCGCACCAAGACCGCGATGGTCTTCCAGCACTTCGGCCTGCTCCCTCACCGCACGGTGGAGGAGAACGCAGCTTGGGGGCTGGAGGTGCAGGGCATTCCCAAGGAGGAGCGCCTGAACCGCGCCCGTGAGATGCTCGACCTCGTCGGGCTGAAGGGGTGGGAGACCTACCGCCCCGGCGCCCTCAGCGGCGGCATGCAGCAGCGCGTCGGCTTGGCCCGCGCCATGGCGGCGGACCCCAGCGTTCTGCTCATGGACGAGCCCTTCAGCGGACTTGACCCCCTGATCCGCCGCGACATGCAGAACGAGCTGATTCGCTTGCAGCAGCAGATGCACAAGACCATCATCTTCATCACCCACGACCTCAATGAAGCGTTGAAGCTCGGCGACCACATCGCCATCATGCGCGACGGCGCCGTTATCCAACAGGGCACCGGCGAGGAGATCCTCGCGCACCCCGCCGACGATTACGTCACGGAGTTCGTGCGGGACGTCCGCAAGTCCGCCATCATCACCCTCCGCTCGCTGATGCAACGGCCGACGGTGCGTATCTTGTCCACCATGTCGCCCAAGGAGGGCATGGACGCGCTTGCCGAACGCGGGGAGGTCGCCGGGTTCGTCACGGACCAGCGCGGCCTATTCGTCGGCTGCGCAAGCTTCGCGACCCTCGCCGAGGCAAGCCAGCGCGGCGACGAGCTGGTCACTGACGGACTATGCGATGACATAATGCCCGTGTCGGCGGACTTGTCCGTATCGGCGGGTCTACCGCTGGTGAAGAGTGTGTCGGGGGCGGTGCCACTGATCGACGAGGATGGGCGCTTGGCGGGTCAGGTCCTGCCCGGCGCGCTCATCGACCTCATGGAACAGGAAAGCATCGAGGCCGCGGCGGTCGCCGAAGCCGAAGCCGCGATTGCAATCGGCGTGGACGCGCGCTAGGAGTCGAGATCATGGCATCGGCGTCACAAACAGCCAAGGACGGGAGCACCGCGGGCCCACCCGGGCTGCGCGGTATCTTCAGCACGTTGCCCGATCTGTACCTGTACGCAGGTGGGCTCGCTGTTCTCCTAATCGCCTCTCTCGTGCTCATCGCTATCTGGGGCAGTAAGATGGGTTTCCCTGTGGACTACGGCCGCGCGTTGTCCGATGCGGTGGACACCGCAATCTTCTGGACCACGCGGAACGGCGATTTCATATTCGAAACCATCTCGGACGCCGTGCTGAAGTTCCTGCTGTGGGTAGAAGGCATTTTCTTGTGGGTCCCTTGGCCCACGCTCATCCTCGGCGTTGGGCTCCTCTCGTGGAAGGTCGCCGGCTGGCGTATCGCTCTATTCTCCCTGGTTGCGCTCGTTGCCCTTGGTTTCGTCGACCTCTGGCCGAGCGCGATGGAGACGATGGCGTTGATCGTGGTCGCAGTGACGCTCTCGATAGCGATAGCGATTCCGCTCGGCATCCTAGCCGCGCGGAACGACACCGTAGATGCGATGCTTCGTCCTTTGCTAGATGGCATGCAGACGATGCCCAGCTTCGTTTACCTCGTTCCTGCGGTGATGTTCTTCGGCATCGGGAACGTGCCGGCTGTGTTCGCAACGCTGATCTACGCGGTGCCGCCGGCCATACGCTTGACGAACTTGGGCATCCGGCAGGTGTCGCCAGACGTAGTAGAGGCCGCGCGCTCGTTTGGCACAACCCCTCGCCAGCTACTGATCAAGGTGCAGATTCCGATGGCGGTGCCGACCATCATGGCGGGCATCAACCAAACGACGATGATGGCGTTGGCCATGGTTGTCATCGCATCCCTCGTCGGCGCGGGCGGCCTGGGCGAGGACGTGAGCCGGGCCTTGGGTAGGCTGGAGCCGGGTAAGGCGTTCCTTGCCGGCATGGGCATCGTCGTCCTGGCGATTATCATAGACCGGATTACACAGGCGGCCGCGAGGGGACGCCAGGAAGCATTGGCGGGCAATCATTAGCGAAAACATCGAGGGGCCGCATGCAACCGCAGGCCCCGTCTTCGGCGAGCCCGGTTGGAACACGCCAACGGGGGCGCCAGCTTCACACCATAGATCACATAGGATTGGAATCGAGGAGGTAACTGGCATGAAGGCAACGAGACGTGTATGGCTACTTATTGGGCTTATAGCCGTGTTCACCATTGCGCTGGTGGCTGCGTGCGGGGACGAGGAGGAGGAGAAGCCCGTACTCATCTTCTCCGACCTGAACTGGAGCACAGCCGGGCTACAGAACGCGGTTGCCCGCTCCATTCTGGAGAAGGGCTACGGCTATGAGACGGACTCCGTGTCGGGTGGCACGATTCCTCTGATGCAGGCGCTCACTGCCGGCGACACGAACGTCACGATGGAGATATGGCTGCCGAACCAGCAGGCGGCTTGGGGCGAGGCGGTTGCGTCAGGGACCGTTACTGAGATTGGCGACTCCCTCGCCGGCGTGGCCTGGCAAAGCGCGTTCCTCATCCCGCAGTACACGGCGGATGCGAACCCGGGGCTCCGCTCGGTTGAGGACCTGAAGGACGAGGCACACTGGGGCACGTTCGTCCGCCCGGATAGCGAGGGCAAGGCCGGACTGGTCACGTGCATTCCCGGCTGGGAGTGCGAGGTCGTCAACGAAAAGCAGGTGAATGGCTACGGCCTGAACGACGTAATCACGCTGATTAACCCCGGTTCCTACGATGCGCTGAACGCCGAGATTCTGGGCGCGTTCGAGAGGGAAGAGGATATCCTCTTCTACTACTGGGGCCCGGAGACGCTCCCGGCGAAGCTCAACCAGTACGGCGGCTTCCTGCGCCTGGAGGAGCCGAGCTACTCTGCCGAGTGCTGGGATCACATGACCTCAACCGAGGCTGCCGACATCACCCAATCATGTGAGTACTCCGACGCTCAGGTGCTCATCGCAGTGCGGACCGAACTGATTGAGGCGGCGCCTGATGCCGTCGCATTCCTGGCGAAATGGACGCTGGACGACGACGCAGTCAATGATCTCCTCGCCCGCCTGGACGAGACAGGAGACGAGTACGCTGACGTCGCCGACTGGTGGCTCCAACAGTCCGACGACTGGAAGAACTGGGTCACCGAAGGCGTTGCCGACAAGGTGCTCGAAGCGCTCTAGGCCTAGCTCCGGATAACGGGAACGGACCGGAAGGGGTGGCCCCGCGCCACCCCTTCTGACGCTTAGGAAAAGGCGGCTGACGTGCGCGTCCTCGTCACAGGCGCCACCGGCTTCATCGGTGGCGAGCTCGTCCGAATGCTGGCGGAGCGCGGCGATGATGTCGTCGCGTTGACCCGCAGCCCGGAGCAGGCCAAGGCTGCGCTGCCGGAGCTATCGGCCGCCTATCCGTGGCGCGCCGTCAGCGAGACCGCTCCCGCGCCTGCCTTCGAGGGCGTCGACGCAGTGGTCAACCTCGTGGGCGAGCGCACGGCGGGGCGCTGGACGCGCGGGAAGAGACGCGCCATCCTCGAGACCCGCGAGACCGCGACGCTCAACCTCGTCGCCGGTATGAGGAGCGCCAGCGTCGGCGCCCTCGTAAGCGGCAGCGCGCTCGGCTACTACGGCGAGCGTGGCGACGTGGAGCTGACCGAGGACTCTTCGCGAGGCGGCGGCTTCCTGGCGGACGTATGCGCGAAGTGGGAGGCGGCGGCGAACACTGCGGACGCGCGCGTCGTTACCCTCCGCACCGGCCTCGTAATCGGCCGGGGCGGCGGCTTCCTCGATTCCCTCACGCCCATGGCCAAGATGGGCCTCTCCGGTCCGCTGGCGTCAGGACGCCAGTGGTGGCCTTGGGTCCACCGCGACGACGTGATCGGCCTGGCGCTCCACGCCCTCGACCGCCCGGACTTGCAAGGCCCGCTTAACGTCTCCGCGCCGGGCCTCGTGCGTCAGAAGGAGTTTGCGAAGGCGCTGGGCCGGGCGCTGGGCCGTCCGGCATTCCTGCCTGCGCCGGGTCTCGCGCTGAGGCTGGCGCTGGGGGGCTTCGCGGCGGAGGTCCTCAGCAGCCGGCGGATGCTCCCCGCGAAGGCCTTGGCCGCCGGGTACGCATTCCGCCACCCCGACCTTGATGGCGCGCTGCGCGAGGCGCTGTAGGGCGTCCTCTCCCTTCCCCTTCCCCTCCCACCCTTCCACCAACCACTGACACTTGCCCCTTCCCTAACGCCTCCGAATACCTTACAATGAAGTGTCGGGATAGCGTCATGCCTAGGCCCCAGCATCCCAACCACCGCCGCCGGACTCTGTTTCGGCTTCTCCCCCCTTTTGCGGGAGAGGGGGCGTGCATTTACAAACCATCTGAGCGATCAACTTCTTCCCAAGGCCTGGGAAGCAGGCCACGGCCATGAACCCCCCCTCAAAACCCTACCGTTCCATGTATTTCGGTCAGCTTTTTACTCGTAACGAAATGTGCAACTGATCAGCTTTTTACTCGTAACCGAAAACACAAACGGTCAGCTTTTTTGACACTTCGGTCAGCTTTGTGACACCGCGTTCGGGAATGGACCGGTCTCCTAGGGAGAGAGACAAAAGAGGCTGGCCCTCGCGGCCTTGCTTGGCATAGCCTTGAATGCTGAGGAACCCCAGCATGACCACGCTCAACCCCACTGAACAAGAAACGCCCTTCAAGGTCGTCGCGGACTTCGAGCCGCGCGGAGACCAGCCCCTGGCGATAGCCCGGCTGGCGGACGGCATCGCGAGAGGGATGAAGCACCAGACCCTCCTTGGCGTGACCGGCTCCGGGAAGACCTACACCATGGCGAAGGTGGTCGAGGCGGTGCAGAAGCCGACCATCGTCATCGCCCCGAACAAGACCCTTGCCGCCCAGCTTGCCCAGGAGTTCCGGGACTTCTTTCCCGAGAACGCGGTCGAGTACTTCGTCTCCTACTACGACTACTACCAGCCCGAGGCGTATGTCCCGTCGAGCGACACCTACATCGAGAAGGAAGCCGACATCAACGATGAGATCGACAAGCTGCGTCATGCGGCCACTCGGTCGCTGATGACCCGCCGCGACGTGTTGATTGTCGCGTCGGTCTCCTGCATCTACGGCCTCGGCTCGCCCTCCGAGTACTACTCGTTCGTCGAGCGCATCACCAAGGGCGAGCGCTCGAACCGGCAGAGGCTCGCGCGCCGCCTCATCGAGATGCAGTACGAGCGGAACGACTACGACATCGCGAGATCGAGGTTCCGTGTCCGGGGCGACACCATCGAGATCATGCCGTCCTACGAAGACGTGGCGGTCCGGGTCGAGTTCTTCGGGGAAGACGTGGAGCGCATCGTCGAGCTCGACCCGCTGACGGGCGAGCTGCTCGCCGAACGGGACGTAATCGATATCTACCCCGCCAAGCACTTCGTCACCTCCCGCGACAAGCTCGAGGCGGCGGTCGTCGAAATCGACAATGAGCTCGAGGTGCGGCTCGCCGAGCTGCGGGCCCGCGGCAGGGACCTGGAGGCGCAGCGTCTGGAGCACCGCACACGGTACGACATCGAGATGCTGCGCGAGACCGGTTACTGCGCCGGCGTCGAGAACTACTCCCAGCCGCTGGGCGGCCGTCCGCGGGGCAGTACGCCATGGACCCTGATGCACTACCTGCCGGACGACTACCTGCTCATCCTCGACGAGTCGCACATGGCTGTCCCTCAGCTGCGGGGCATGTTCCACGGCGAGATGTCCCGCAAGGACTCGCTTATCGAATTCGGGTTCCGCCTGGAGTCTGCCCGCGACAATCGGCCGTTGAACTTCCAAGAGTTCGAGGGCTTGGTGAACCAGGCCGTCTACGTCTCCGCGACCCCCGCGGCCTACGAGATTGAGCACAGCGAGCAGGTGGTCGAGCAGGTCATCAGGCCCACCGGCCTGCTCGACCCGACCATCGAAGTAAAGCCGACCAAGGGCCAGATCGACGACCTGCTGGAGCAGATACGCAACCGTGTAGCGAAGGGGGAGCGGGCGCTCGTCACCACCCTAACGAAGCGCATGGCCGAGGAGCTCACCGACTACCTCGCGGAGATGGGTGTGAAGGTCCACTACCTCCATTCCGAGGTGGACACGCTCAAGCGCACCGAGATCCTCCGCGACCTCCGGCTCGGGGTGTACGACGTGGTCGTGGGCATCAACCTGTTGCGCGAGGGGCTCGACCTGCCGGAGGTGAGTCTCGTCGCCATCCTCGACGCCGACAAGGAGGGCTACCTGCGGTCCGCGCCGTCGCTGGTGCAGACCACCGGCCGCGCCGCGCGCCATATCGACGGCCACGTCATCATGTACGCGGACCGCATTACCGATTCGATGCAGACGGCCCTCGACGAGACGTACCGTCGCCGGGCGATCCAGACCCAGCACAACCGCGAGCATGGCATCGAGCCCGAGGGCATCCGCAAAGCGATCCGCGACATCACGGAATCGCTCCGCGGGGTCGCCGAGCCCCGCGTGATCTACGAGGTCCGCAAGGACATGCAGAAGGACGAGCTCGCGCGAGTCGTCAAGGAGCTGGAGTCGGAGATGAAGGAAGCGGCGCGCCAGCTCGAGTTCGAGAAGGCGGCGCTCCTCCGCGACGAGATGGTCGATCTCAAGCGCCTCCTCATTGCCCAAGAGGTGGTCGACCGGGGGGCCGGCGCTCAGGTCGAGCCGACCCGGTACAAGGAGGTCGGCGGTGGCCGGAGGCGCAGGCGTTAGACGCTGTCTCTGCCGAGGAACGCTGGCGGTCGCGGTTCTCGGGGCATTGGCGGTCGCAGCCCTGTTCGTCCTCTCGCAATGCTCCGGCAGCGCCGGAGAGAGCGACCGCGCGCTGCCTCCGGGGTTCGAAGAGCTTGGCGCGCCCAACGTCGAGACCAACGTCTACATCTATAGTTCCTTCGACGGCTCGCGCGCACTCCCTTTGAGCGCGGTAGGCGCCGCCGCAAGCGGCGAGGAGGACGTAATCAGCATCGAGGCGCTCGTCCTCGACCCCGACGCCGACTACACGGCGCGATTCAGGATGGCGGACGGGGGCGGCGCCGCCCGGCTTGCTACGGCGTCCGTGTCGGGGGGCGAGGGCCGGTGGACGAGCGACGGCGCCTATGCGTACTTCAGCCGGGAAGAGTCCGCCTGGAGCGGGACCGTTCGGGAGGCGTGGGAAGAGGATGACCGCTTGCCGCTCGCCGAGTGGGATGTCGCCGTTTGGGACGCGCTCCAGCTCCTGCCCGAGCGCCCGCCCGCGCCGCCCTTCGCGGCGGGATTCACGCGCAACTCCGGCGGCGTCGCCGAGCGGCTGCTGAGCGTCGCAAAAGTAGAGGCGCCCGGACTCGGCGCCGGCCTCGCGCTGCTGCGCATCGATCCGGTCGCATTCGCAGCCTACGGCAAGCTCAGCCCCCTGCCTGCCGACCTCGGCGACACGCTGCTCCAGCCGGGCGTCTCGGCCCTCGCAGTCGGCCGGTCCTCCTATCCGGGCGCGCTCGTCGCCCCGGTGTTCGATGGCTTCGCCGGGGCTTCGGGCATGGAGAAGATCGAGCTCGAAGGGGAGAGTCTGCGCTACACTGTCTTGGAAGGCGGGATGCACCTCATGGTGAAGGCCTACGGCCCGACGTTCTACTTCGCGGTGTCGCCGACCAGGGAGGGCGCCGAGGGCGTCATCAGGTCGGTCATCGAGAGACGACGGGACGAGGAGGCCGAGGGAGATGAGGGCGGGGAGTAGCACGGCGGCGTCACGGCCCGGCTTTTGCTAGAATACGGCCATGCTCATTTGTCATTCCTGCGCAGGCGGGAATCTCGTAGTCCACTTTCACGGCGCAGGAGAAGGCTTATGTCCGCTGATGTGACGGTCGAAGAAGTAACCGAAGCGCTGAAGGACGTATACGACCCGGAGATTCCGGTCAACGTCGTCGACCTTGGTCTGATCTACGGCGTCGAGGTCGATGACGATAGCAACGTGCACGTCGACATGACGCTCACCGCCGCCGGGTGCGGCATGGGGCCGTTCATCGCTCAGCAGGCCGAATGGGCCATCGCGGACTTGGATGGCGTGCGCGACGTCAACGTCGAGATCACCTTCGATCCGCCATGGTCCCCCGAGCGCATCACTGAGGACGGGCGCAAGCTGCTCGGCCTCGACGACTAGACGTTCCACTAGCTAAAGGACCCGATGACGCGGGGCAGGGCCCCCGAGGAGGCCGCACGGTTTCATGGCGCAGATGAGCGAGGAGCAGAGGCAAGCGCGCTTGGCGCAGATCAAGCGCCAGTGGGAGCAGCGGCGCGCGATCAGCCGGTCGCTGGGCAAGATCAAGACCAAGATTGGCGTTTACAGCGCCAAGGGCGGCGTGGGCAAGACCACCGTCGCCGTGAACCTCGCCGCCTATCTGGCGGCGAAGGGCTACTCCGTCGGCCTGCTCGACGCGGACATCGACACCCCCAACGCTCCCGAAGTCCTTGGCGGCGGGGCCTATCCCGAGACGGTCGACGGCCGCATCTCGCCCGCGGAGGCCTTTGGCGTGAAGGTCGTCTCGATGTCCTACTTCCAGCAGAACCCGGAGGAGGCCATCATCTGGCGCGGGCCGATGATCCATAACGCCATCAACCAGTTCCTGCAGATGACGGACTGGGGCGAGATTGATTTTCTGGTCGTCGACATGCCGCCCGGAACGTCTGACGCCCCGCTCACGGTGATGCAGGTGCTCACGATGGACGGCTTCGTCGTCGTCACGACGCCCCAGTCCCTGGCCGCCCTCGATGCCAAGCGCTCTATCAACATGATCAAGAAGCTGAACGTCGAGGTCTTGGGAGTGGTCGAGAATTACACGGGCGATGTCTTCGGTTCCGGCGCAGGCCGCGACCTGGCCGCGGGCCTCGACCTCCCCTTCCTGGGCGAGATCGCCCTCCGCTCCGATTACCGCGACGACTCGCAGCCGACCGTCTTGGCAAGCGCGGAGGTGCGCGGAGAGTACGACGCCATCTGGTCCGTCCTCGAACAGCGCATGACCGCCCTCGAGGTCATGCCGGACCAAGTCGCGGCTGCCGAGTAACCCAGCGCCGCCTTTTCTCGCGCTTGCCGGACCATGTCAGCGAGCGGCCTCTGCCGGCCAGCGTGGCGGGTGGCCGCCCGTGCGCCGTGACGGGCGCGCAACGGCGCCATATCATGCCCGCGCAGGCCCGCGAGAACATCGGAAGGTGCTTATGACACTCTCAAGCAGCAACACCCGCGTCGGCGCGCTCAACCATATCGGCTTGGCGGTCGTCAGCATCGAGGAGTCGCTGAAACAGTTCTACGACCTCCTCGATTCCCCCGAGGCCCGCATCCTCGTCAACGAGGAGCACGGCGTCCGCGGCGCCTTCATCGAGCAGGGCGAGACCCACATCGAATTGCTCCAGCCGCTCCGCGCCGACTCGGTCATCGGCAAGTACCTCGACAAGTATGGCGAGGGCATCCACCACATGGCCTTCACGGTGAACGACGTGGACGCGAAGGTCAGCGAGCTGCAGGCGCTGAGCATCCCCATCATTACGGGGCCGCGTGAAGGGTTCACGGGCCGCATCGCTTTCGCGGACCCTGCGAAGATGCATGGCGTGCTTATCGAGCTCGTCACCCCGTTCGCGAGTTAGCGTCCGCTTGACCGACGCTCCGCGCATCCTCATCGCCAAGCCGGGCCTCGACGGCCACGACCGCGGCGCGCGCATGATCGTCCGCTTGCTGGAAGAGGCGGGATTCGACGTTCGCTATACGGGCATCCGCAAGACGCCCGGCGAGATTGCCCGTCAGGCCGGCGACCAGGACGTGGACGCCATCGGGTTGAGCATCCTGTCCGGCGCCCACATGGAGCTCGTGCCCCAAGTCATCACGGCGCTGCAGCAGGCAGGGCTTGAGCACCTCCCCCTCGCCGTGGGGGGCATCATTCCTCCCCAAGACCGCACCGCTCTCCTCGAAATGGGAGTCGTAGCCGTCTTCGGCCCCGGCGCCCGCTCCGACGAGATAATCCCGACGCTCCGGCAGGCGGCGGAAGCCGGTCGCAGAGCAAGGGGGCGCGGCTAGCGGCTACCCGATGCCCTGGAGCATGTTCGCGTAGTCGCGGCCTGCCGTCGGAGGCGGCAGGGGCCTGCCCTCCTCCCGGTATAGCGTTATCACTTCCTCAACGATCTCGCACAGCTCGTTGAAGACATCCTTCTCTTCAGGCCCATGGCATCCGCCGTACATGAGTCCGGGCGCGCTTCCCACGTAGCAGTGGTCTTCGTCGGACCACTCCACGAGCTTTACGTACCTTGCGCTGTCCTTCATCCCCTGGCCTCCCCTATCACGGCTCGTACGGCCCGGATCTGATATTGCTTCGCATCGTCGCCTAGGTTGCCTGAGATGATGATAGGCCGTGGCACACTGGGGTGAACGAATTTTCGATGGCTTCCCCGTCCGCCTCGATTGATGAACCCCGCTCCTTCCAGTTCAGAGACAAGCTCTCTAACCTTTGGCGGCATCGACGTTCCCTTGCGCTATTCTCGTTTACCTGGCCAGCATCCATGCAGGAGCGTTCCTCGCGCATCGCGCCCGCGTGGAATCCGAGTGTTCGACCTGCTACACTACTAGGGTTGCGTGTGAGGTGGCGATGGGGCTGCAACTGGAAGTGAACCTCGCTCAGCTGCTCAAGGACCGGGTTGGGACCACGAAGAGCATCGGAATCGATGGGCCCGAACTCGACCTAGAAGATGGCGGGCTGGCATACGTCCGAGGAACCCTTCTCCTGACAAAGACCGATTGCGGAGTCTGGGCTTCCGGCCCGCTCGCCGTCTCAGTGGACAGTCTGTGCAGCCGATGTCTGGCGCCCTGCGCATCATGGGTTGAAGTGAAGGTCGACGATGTCTTCCTGCCGAGTGTGGACATCATGACCGGGGCGAAGCTCCGACACGAGGACGCCGACGATGCGGACGTTCACAGCATCGACGGTCAGCACGTGCTCGACCTGAGCGATACGCTCCGCCAATACAGGCTTGCGTCGCTGCCGCTGGCGCCGCTTTGCCGGGAGGACTGCAAGGGAATCTGCCCCGAGTGCGGGACCGACCTCAATGAGTCCGCTTGCTCATGCGAGCAGTACCAGGACCAGCGTTGGGCCAAGCTCCGGGAGCTATTGAGATAGGACCATGGCGCCACTACCAAAGCGAAAGCGTTCCAAAGCTAGTGTGGGCACTCATCGCGCCCACCAGAACATAGCCCTGGGCAGTCTGGTCGAGTGTCCGCACTGCCGTCGGGCCATGCGGCCTCACCACGCCTGCCCGGCTTGCGGCTACTACCGCGGCCGCGACGTGCTCCGGGTCGAGTCCGAGCTCGCCTAGCCGCTCGCTCGCCCGAACGATGACCACCGCCTTCCTGTTTCCCGGACAAGGGGCGCAAGCCGTCGGCATGGGCGCGGACGCCTACGCCGGCTCTCCCGCCGCGCGCGCCGTCTTCGACGAAGCCGACGCGGCCCTCGGCGTTCCGCTTTCCACGCTCATCCTCGAAGGTCCTGCGGAAGAGCTCGTCCGTTCCCACAACGCCCAGCCCGCGATCCTCTGCGTGAGCATCGCGATGCTGCGGGCTGTAGAGGAGCGCCTCGGCGACGCGATGCCCACGGCAGGCTTCTTCGCCGGCCACAGCGTCGGCGAGTACTCCGCCCTGGTCGCATCCGGCGCGCTGACCCTGGCCGACGGCCTCCGCCTCGTCAGGACGCGCGGCGAGTTGATGCAGTCGGCTTGCGAGGCGACGCCCAGCGGCATGGCCGCGCTCATTGGGCTGACCCTGGAGCCCTCGCGTCAAGCGTGCGAGGGCACGGGCGCGCAGGTGGCGAACGTAAACTCGGCGGAGCAGATCGTCATTGGCGGCCCCGATGCGGCCTTGGAGCAGGCGATAGCGAACGCCAAGGAACTCGGCGCGCGGCGCGCCATACCGCTCGAGGTCGCGGGCGCGTTCCACACCGAGGTGATGCGCCCCGCCCAGGAGGCAATGGACGGCGCGCTGGCTTCGGCGCACTTGCCCGCGCCGTCCGCGCCGGTGGTCGCGAACACAACCGCGTCGGTCATGGACACGCCGGAGCAGGTCCGCCAGGAGCTCGCCGCCCAGCTATGCGGTTGTGTCTATTGGCAGCAGTCGATCGAGCAGATGGCGGCGCGGGGCGTGGACAGCTTCATCGAGTTCGGCCCCGGCAAGGTGCTCACGGGCCTGGTGAAGCGAATCGTGCGGGATGCGTCCGCGGTTGCAGTCCCAGACCTAGACGCTATTTCGGGTCTGGCGTAAGCTAAGTGGCGCTCCGCCTCGGTAACATCCGGGGCGCTTCGTTAATAGCTTCCATGACCCAATCGCCCGTCTCACCCATCAGGGCCACGAAAGGCCGCGCTGCCAGTCCGCGCCATCCCTGGCGCCGTGGACGGGTGCTCGCGCTCCAAGTCCTGTTCGAGCTCGACCTCACGAGCCACGACTGGCGCGTGTCGCTCGACGCCCACGCCGAGGAGGTCCGCGCCTCGGCCGCCGTCGAGTCCTTCGCCGCGAGTCGCATCGAGGGCGTAGTCGACAACCGCGCCGAGTTGGACGATATGGTCCGACGGCACGCTCCGATGTGGCCGGTCGAGCAACTGTCGGCGGTGGACCGCAACGTGCTGCGCATGGCGCTGTTCGAGTTGCGGCAGGGATCGTCCACCCCTCCGAAAGTCGCGATCAACGAAGCTGTAGAGTTAGCCAAAGAGTTCGGCGGAGAAGGTTCCGCCAGGTTCGTCAACGGAGTGCTGGGCGCATCCCTCGACGAGCTAACGAAGATATCCAATAGCTGAGGAAATGGCATGGCAACCGTCTTTGACCGTGTGAAGAATGTGGTGGTGGATAGGCTCGGGGCCGACGATGACGCGGTGACCCCCGAAGCCTCCTTCGTCGACGACCTCAACGCCGACTCCCTCGATCTCATCGAGCTCATCATGGCCTTCGAGGAGGAGTTCTCGACCGACGACGCCCCGGTGAAGATTCCCGACGAGGACGCGGAGAAGATCCGCATCATTCAGGACGCCGTCGATTTCATCAAGGCCAAGGGCATCTCGGACTGACGCCGACATCGTGGCCGACCTCGAAGCCCTGCACCAGGAGATACGCGCCTGCCGGATGTGCAATCTGGCCGGGGGACGCACGAATGCTGTCCCCGGCGAGGGCGCGTCCGACGCGTCGCTCATGTTCATCGGCGAGGGGCCCGGCTTCAACGAAGACCGCCAGGGCAGACCCTTCGTTGGGCCGGCGGGGCAGTTCCTCGATGAGCTCCTACGCTCCATCGGTTTGGACCGGAGCTCCGTGTTCATCACCAACATGGTGAAGTGCCGGCCGCCGAACAACCGCGACCCCTTCCCGGGCGAGATCGAGGCATGCTCCGCCTACCTCGACGCCCAAATCGACGCCATCAAGCCCAAGGTGATCGTCCCTCTCGGCAGGCACGCCCTCGCTCGCTGGTTCCCGAACGAGTCGATTGGCAAGCTCCGGGCGAGACCGCGCCGTTTCGGCGACATCACCCTCTTCCCTCTCTACCACCCGGCCGCCGCTCTGCACAACGGCGGCCTCCGCTCGACCATCGAGCAGGACTTCGCCAAGCTCGGCGAGCTGCTCCGCGAGCGTGAGCGGACTCCCTCCTCCTTCGAGCAGAGCCCTTTGACCGCAACGGATAGCCCGCCCGCCGACGTCCCGGACCATCAGCCCCCCGACGAGAGCAATCAGCAGTTGAGCATGTTCTAGCCCATGGCCCACGGTATCCGCATCATCCCGCTCGGCGGCCTCGGCGAGGTCGGAAAGAACATGCTGTGCGTCGAGTACGGCGCCGACATCGTGGTCATTGACGCGGGCCTGATGTTCCCGAAAGCCGACATGCACGGGGTGGACCTCGTTCTCCCGGACATGACCTACCTCTCGGAGAACGCCGACCGTGTCCGCGCCGTGCTCATCACCCACGGCCACGAGGACCACACCGGCGCGCTTCCCTACCTCCTCCGCGACCTAGACGTGCCGGTCTATGCCCCCCCGCTCGCCCACGACCTCATAGAGGTCAAGCTCCGCGAGCACACCGGCGTCGGCCGGTACGAGCTGCACCGCGTCGAGCCCGGCGATACGCTCCGGTTCGGCTCGATCGAGGCCGAGTATTTCCGCGTCTGCCACAGCATTCCCGACGCCTGCGGCATCGCCCTGCGCACGCCTGCGGGCCTCGTGATGCACACCGGTGACTTCAAGATCGACCACACGCCCGTCGACGACCGTCCCACTGACCTCCAACGCATCGCCGAACTGGGCAGGGAGGGCGTCCTCCTCCTGTTGTCCGACTCAACCTACGCCGAGGTCGCCGGTTACACGCCATCCGAGAAAGTTGTGGCCGACGCGCTCGACCACGCCATCGGCAACGCGAAGGGCCGGGTGCTGATTGCAACGTTCGCATCGCTCGTTGCCCGCGTGCAGCAGATCGTGGACGCGGCTGCGAAACACGGAAGAAAGGTCGCGCCGGCTGGCCGGTCCATGGTCGCCAACGTGGACATGGCCGTCGCCAACGGCTACATCACCGCGCCCTCTGGAACGATTGTCGATCTCCGAGACCTCTCCGCTGTGCCTGAGGACAAGCAGGTCATCGTGCTTACGGGAGCGCAGGGCGAGCCGCTGTCCGTCCTCTCGCGCGTGGCCAACCGCGCCAACCGCGACATTCAGGTCCACGCGGGCGACACCGTCATCATCTCGGCGACGGCGATACCCGGCAACGAGACGGTCATCGCGTCGGTCATCGACAATCTCGCGCGGGCCGGAGCCAAGGTGCTGACCCGGCGCAACGTCCCCGGCGTGCACGTGCAGGGCCACGCAAGCCAGGAGGAGCTCAAGCTGATGCTCCGCCTCGTCAAGCCGCGCTACTTCGTGCCCATCCACGGCGAGTACCGGATGCTCGTCGCCCATGCCGAGCTCGCTGAACAGGTCGGCGTCGACCCGGAGAACATATTCGTCCTGGAGGATGGCGAAGTCCTGGAGCTCGACGATTCGGGGGCCGATGTCGTCGAGGTTGTTCCCGCGGGTCACGTCTACGTGGACGGCCTCCGCATGTGGGACGTGCGCAGCCCCGTGCTCAGGGACCGCCGCACGCTCTCGCGAGACGGCTTCGTGGTGGTGGTCGTGCCGGTGGACAAGGCGACTGGAGAAGTCTACGGCGAGCCCGAGATCGTTTCCAGCGGGTTCGTCGACCCCGAGGAGGGCGGAAGCCTCATGGAGCGCGCCTCCGCGCTGGTCGTCGAATCGCTGCGCGCCCCCAGCCGGCAGCCCTTGGAGGACGACTACGTCGTCGCCCGCGTCCGCGAGGCCCTCGGACGGTTCCTCTACCAGGAAACGCGTCGCCGTCCCATGATCGTCGCCCTGCCCTTGGAAGTCTGAGCTCCCTTTCGTCATACCGGCGAACGCGGGAATCCCGTGGTTGCAGGACGTCCACGCTATCTCCTTGATCTCTTCTCTCGCCTGCGTCTGAGAGGAGGACTCAGGCTCGTCAAAATTGAAAGCGAACCTGGCTCACATCCGGAAATCGGTGGGGTATTGTAGCCTTCGATGACCGCCCTACGGTTCCTTTTGCAGACCCGCGTCGGCCTCGCTGTCTTGGCGGCGGCCGTAGCGATTGCGTTCGTTGCGTTCGTCGCCGTCGTGCGGCCCGCATGGGCTATTGACCCGTTGCGCGAGGCCGCTACAGACGTGCTGAGCGCCATGGGCGTTGCGCTGGTCCTGCTCGTGCTGTGGAGCGTGTGGGTGGTCTGGCTGTTCTCTCGCGGCTTCCTCGTGGCAGTCCGGCGCTGGCGGTACATCATCGGCTTTGGGACCCTCGTCGCTGGCGCATTCGCAGTCCTCTCCTACTTCACGGCGGAGCTGCCGCTGATCGGGAGGGCGGCGTTGGGCGGCGACCTCGGAGGCCAGCTCACGGGCAGCGGAGGTCCCATTGGCGTGCTCCGCACCTCGGCAATCGTGCTCATGGGCGCGTGGCTCGTCGTTCCAAAGATACTCAATGCTTTGGCGAAGCGGACCGGGAAGGCCGCCGCTGTGGGTGCCTCGAAGTCGGCCCGCGCCTATCGCGCCGCTCCGTTGCACGTGGCCGCTGGGCGCGCCATCCGCAGAGGAGCGGTCGCCGGCGCGCGGCGCGTCTCCGAGGCGCGCAGGAATCGGGCCCTCGCGCGCGATTTCGAACAGCATCTCAAGGCCAACTCTTCGCCAGCCTTCAGCGCGGAGGCTGAGCCGTCGTCATACGACCTGGACGCGCCGCCGCCGGATGTTGGGGAAAGCCCCGTGGTCCGCCAATCGGAGGGGCGCCCCGCGAGCGCCGGCGCGCCCCTTCGTAGTGCGGCCGCGGCTTCCGTGGCTGACCGTCCCGCGGTGGCCATACCCGACGACGACGAGGATGAGCTGGATTTCAACGACGGGCCAAAGCTGCTGGGGTCGCCCGTGCGGATGCCCTCCCTCTCTCTCTTGGCTCCTCCCGTGCCGGCGGTCGCCGTCTCTGAAGAGCATGAGAACACCGCGAGGGACATCGAGGAGGCGCTTGCCCAGTACGGCGTCGAGGTGCGGGTCAACGAGATACGCCCCGGACCCAGCGTCACCATGTTCGGGCTGGTGCCCGGCTGGAAGCAGACTAGGACGCCGGATGATCAGCCCGATCGGGGGAGCCGCGTCAAAGTCAACAGCATACTTGCTCGCAAGAACGACTTGGCGCTCGCGCTCAAGTGCCCTGGCCTGCGAGTTGAACCGGTCCCCGGCGAGTCCCTCGTAATGGTCGAGGCGCCGGGCGTCGCCAACCTCAACGACACTGCGGAGCTGATCGTCGACACCCTCGCCGAGCATGGCGTCGACGTTATCGTCAAGGAGGTCCGCCGCGAGCGGGGCGGCGCTGTCTTCGGGCTCGAGCCGGGGTGGAACCGCCGCGCGCGACCCGTCCCGGAGGCGGCCGGGAGCCAGAGCGGGGGCCGTGTCAGGGTCCAGAGCATCCTTGCGCGCGAGAAGGACTTGGCCATGGCCCTTGCTGCCCCAAGTCTGCGCATCCAGGCGCCCGTCCCCGGCGAGTCTATCGTCGGCATCGAAGTGCCCAACAAGTCCTCCTCCCTGGTGACCATACGCACCGTCATGGAGTCGGAGGAGTACGAGCGCACCGCCGAGGCCGGCGGCCTGCCGGTCGCCCTTGGCCTGGCGCCTGCCGGCGAGCCCGTGGCCATCGACCTGACCAAGATGCCTCACCTGCTCATCGCAGGCTCCACCGGCAGCGGGAAGAGCGTGTGCATGAACACCATCATCTCCTCCCTCATCAAGGACCAGCCCCCCTCCAAAGTCCGCATGCTCCTCGTTGACCCCAAGCGCGTCGAGCTCACTCCCTACAACGGTATCCCCCACCTCGTCACGCCCGTCGTGGTCGAGCCGGACCAGGTCGTCCGGCTGCTTCGCGGCGCCGTCCAGGAGATGAACCGGCGCTACAGGCTGCTGGAAGACGCCGGGGTGCGGAATATCCAGTCCTACAACAAGAGCCCGCGCGCCACGGAGTTCTTGCCCTTCTTTGTCATCTGTATCGACGAGCTTGCCGACCTGATGATGACGGCGCCCGCCGACGTCGAGACGTGTTTGGTGCGTCTCGCCCAGCTGAGCCGCGCGGTCGGCATCCACCTCGTCGTCGCCACTCAACGCCCGTCGGTCAACGTCATCACCGGGCTTATCAAGGCCAACTTCCCCAGCCGCATCGCCTTCTACGTCGCTTCCCAGGTTGACTCCCGCACCATCCTCGACTTTGGCGGCGCCGAGAGCCTTCTTGGGCGCGGCGACATGCTCTTCCTCTCTTCCGACTCCCCGAAGGCCCGCCGCGTACAGGGCGTGTTCATCTCCGAAGAGGAGACCGGAGCTCTGAGCGACCACTGGCGCAACCAGTCGCCCGACCCTGAGCTCCAGGAGATACCCCTCGCAGAGATGGCGCGGGAGGTCGAGATTGCAGAAGCCGAGAGCGGCGGCCCTGAGCTCGATGAGAACGATTCGCTCTATGACCGCGCCCTGCAAGTGGCATCGGCCAACCGCCAACTCTCCACCTCGCTCCTTCAGCGCAGATTGCGCATCGGCTACCCTCGCGCCGCGCGGCTCATGGACCAGCTCGAAGACGAGGGAATCGTCGGCTCCACCGGCGAGCCCGGTAAACCCCGAGAAGTCCTCTACATCCCCGACTAGGGCGTCGGCCTAGCTGGCCGCGTACTCCCTCAGAAGACTGCGCGCGATGACGAGCCGCTGCACCTCGGACGTTCCCTCGTAGATCTCGGTGATGCGCTGGTCGCGGTACATCCGCTCGATCGGGTTCTCCTTGAAGAAACCGTAGCCCCCGAAAATCTGCAGCCCCTTATCAACGCAGAAGTGTGCCGCCTCGGAGGCATAGAGCTTGGCCATCGCGGACTCGCGATTGTGGGGCTGGCCCGTGTCCTTCAGCTGCGCCGCCCTGCGCGTGAGCAGCCGCGCGGCGTCTATCTGCGTCGCCATGTCGGACAGCATGAACTGGATGGCCTGCCGCTCCTTGAGCAGCTGGCCGAAGGTCTCGCGCTGCTGGGTGTACCTCACCGCAGCCTCGAACGCTCCCTGCGCCAGTCCGACCGACTGCGTGGCGAGCGAGATGCGGCTGGAGTCGAGGACGGTCATCGCGATCTTGAACCCCTCGCCCTCCTCGCCCAAGCGGTTCGCGGCGGGGACCTCAACGTCGGTGAAATAGACCTCCGCCGTGCCGGAGCCCCTGATGCCCAGCTTGCCGTGCATGCCGCGCATCTCGGTTCCCGGCGAGCCGCTGTCCACCACGAACGCCGTCGTGCCCCTGTTGCCGAGCGACCTATCGGTGGCGGTGAAGACCACCATGAGGCCGGACTGCTCCGCGTTCGTGATGAATATCTTGGCGCCGTTCAGCACGTAGCAGTCGTCGCCGCGCTTGACGGCGGTCGTCTGCATGTCGGCGGCGTCGCTGCCGGAGCTTGGCTCGCTGAGCGCCCATGCGACGATCTTCTCGCCAGACGTAATCGCCGGGAAGAAGCGCGCGGCCTGCTCCTCGTTGGCGAAACGGTCGATCGTCGAAACGCCGAGGGAAAGGTGAGCGAGGAGCGTCGTGCTCGTGGTCATGCAGACGCGGGCGATTTCCTCCGCGGCGATGGCCAGCTCGGCATAGGACGCACCCGCGCCGCCGTGGGCGGTCTTGGCCGTCATGCCCATGAGGCCCATGCGCTTCATCGCCTCGACGCTCGCCCACGGGAACTCCTCGTTCTCGTCCCACCGGGCGGCGTTGGGCGCGATCTCGGAGTCGGCGAACTCCCGCATCGTGCTCTTGAGCAGCCGCTCCTCCTCGGTGTACAGCGCGTCCATTCAGCCCTCCCGTGCGACCCTATAATGCGGACGGTTGGATTATAGACGCCGTTCGCCTTGGCGGACGGGGATGGGCCATGCCTGGAACGCTCTACGTTGTCACGACCCCTATCGGGAATCTCGAGGACCTCACGCCGCGCGCCGCGCGCATTCTGGGCGAGGTCGGGCTGATTGCGGCCGAGGACACGCGCCAGACTCGCAAGCTGCTCAATCACCTTGGTCTGAAGACGAGGACGGTCAGCTACAACCAGCACAACGCCGGAGCCCGCTCCCGCGGGCTGCTCGAGGCGCTGGGCAACGGCGACGTGGCGCTGGTGAGCGACGCCGGCGCTCCGGGGGTGAGCGACCCCGGCGCGATGCTGGTGTCGGAGGCTGCCGCGGCTGGGTTCCGGGTCGTGACGGCGCCGGGACCGTCGGCGGTGACGGCGGCGCTGTCGATTGCCGGTCTGCCTGCCGACGCCTTCCACTTCGTCGGCTTCCCGCCGCGGGTGGGGAAGGCGCGGCGCGTGGCGCTCGGCGAGGCGGCCCGGCACCGCGAGACGCTGGTGCTTTTCGAGGCGCCCCACCGGCTGAGGGCGAGCCTCGCCGATATCCTGGCCGTGCTCGGCGACCGGCGCATCGCGGTCTGCCGGGAGCTGACCAAGCTCCACGAGGAGGTGTTCCGCGGGACGGTCGCGGAGGCGCTGGCGTACTTCGAGGCGCCGCGCGGCGAGTTCGTGCTCGTCATCGAGGGCGCGGCGGACGTTGCGCCGGACGCGCCCGGCGACGAGCTGGTCGCCTCGGCGATGGCGTCGGCGCGGGGGGAGGGGCTGAGCCGACGCGACGCCTCCGCGCAGGTGGCCGGCGCGCTGGGCGTCCCCCGACGGCGCGCTTACGGGTTCTGGGACGACGCTGCGAGGTTCCCGCCTTCGCGGGAATGACGGGGGGAGGGACCGCGACGGCGCCGCGCCGCTGCGAGGTTCCCGCCTTCGCGGGAATGACGGGAGACTTAGCCCTCGTTGAGGTAGCGGTAGGCGGCTAGGGCGGCGGCTACTCCGTCGCCGACGGCGTTGGCGAGCTGACGGTCCGAGTTCTGGCGAACGTCGCCCGCGGCGAAGACTCCCGGCACGTCCGTCTCCATCTGGAGGTTCGTCCGCACGTGGCCGGCGTTGTCCAGCTCGACGGCGCCCTGCATGAAGTCGTTGACGGGGTGGAAGCCGATGAAGATGAACACGCCTTCCGTGGGGCGGTCGCTGACTTCGCCGGTCTTGAGGTTCTTCAGCGTGACGCGGTCGACGATGCCGTTGCCCTTGATCTCCTGGACGGCGGTGTCCCAGATGAAGTCCATCTTGGGATTGTCGAAGCCGCGCTTTTGGAGGATGCCGCTCGCCCGCAGGGAGTCCCGGCGGTGGACGACGGTCACCTTGCTCGCCATGCGGGTGAGGTAGAGGCCCTCGTCGAGGGCCGCGTCGCCGCCGCCGACCACGGTCACGTCCATGTCGCGGAAGAAGTTGCCGTCGCAGGTGGCGCAGTAGGACACGCCCCGGCCCGAGAACTCCTCCTCGCCGGGGACTTCGAGCTTGTTGTGCTCGCCGCCCGTCGTGATGATGACGGTCCGGGCCGTGTACTCCTTCTCGTCGCCGATGACGCGCTTGACGTCGCCGGCCACGTCGAGGCCGACGACGGTGTCGTACTCGAACTCGACGCCGAACCGCAGCGCCTGCTTCTCGTAGAGCTGCGCCAGGTCCGGCCCGCCGATAGGCTCCGGGAAGCCGGGGTAGTTCTCAATCTCCCCTGTGTAGAGGATCTGCCCGCCGACGGCCTGCTTCTCGATGATGAGCGTCTTGAGCATCGCCCGCACCGCGTAGATGGATGCCGCCAGCCCGGCAGCGCCGCCGCCGATGATGATTACGTCGTACTGTGGGTCGTTAGCCATCTGCCCTCTCCTCGGTCTTCCCCCGCCCCTCTCTCAGTCTCCCCCGCAGACGGGGGGGAGGAGCGCCGCAGTGCGAAAAGCTGACCGGTTGCACATTTGGTTACGAGTAAAAACTGACCGAAAATACAATGGAATCGAGAGGTTTTTGGGGGTGTTTTTATGGCCGTGGCCTGCTTCCTGGGTCTTGGAAGAAGTAACTGACCGATTGTTGTTTTTATTTTCAGGGCCTCCGGCCCCCGCTCAGCCCCCCTCCGGCCCCCTCTCAGTCTCCCCCGCAGACGGGAGAGAGGTTACGGGTGTATTTTCTTAGATGCTCCGTCGCTCGCGGGGGATGCGGCCCCTTGTGGCGCCCTCGCGCGGCTGTGCGTAGTTCTTCCCACCCTCCCGCCCATCATGTTTGTGGGGGACACCCCCACGCCCCCGGCAGAGGGCTTTGCCCTCTGCACTCCCTCGTATTCCAGGCCGGTCCATGGCCCGACAGGCCCACCACGAACAAGTTCGAGGTTTACGCAAAGGCCTCGCCTGCGGGAGAGAGTTAGGGACAGGGTCGGGCCAGCCACTAACCTCCCCGCGCGTCGCTGCGCTTGCGCTCCCCTCCCGTCTACGGGAGGGGGTTTTAGGCCTAGATCCGGTAGCGGAAGCCGCCGGCTATCTGGTCGCGGTTGAGGCGGCGGTTGAGGTGCAGGCCCTCGAGGACGAACTCGATGGCCGACGCGACCTCCGGGCTGTCGGCGCCGACGCCGAGCTTGCCCAGCGCGCCCGAGAAGCTCTCGGCGAGATCGCTGAGCGCCTCGACGTAGGACTTGGAGGGCAGGTCGGCGCCGGTGTCGAAGGTCTGGCCCATCTCGAAGGCCATGACGAGGCCGTCGAAGTCGGTGGGCATGAAGTAGGAGTCGAAGATGTTGAGGACGGCCTTCTTGGTCAGGTCGCCGAGGATCTTGCCCTCGCGGCCCTCCTCCATCGTCTCCAGCTCGACCTTGCCGAGGGTGGACGCAATCATGAAGGAGAGGTCCGTCACGCGCGGGGCGGCGTGGGGCTCGCCCTCGGCGATGGAGCGCCGGAGCGCGTTCGCGACGACCGTCTCGTAGTTCGCTATGGAGACCCGGACGCTCACGCCGGAGCGCTGGTTGATCTCCGGGTGCCGGCGGGCGAGGGACGTGAACTCGGCGAGGAGCTCCTTCATGTAGCGCGGCACGACGACCCGCTCATCGATATCGGGGAACGTGGTCCGCTCCGCCTCCATGATGGCGATCTCCTGCTCGAGATTCTGGGGGTAGTGGGTGCGTATCTGGGCGCCGTAGCGGTCCTTCAGCGGGGTGATGATGCGCCCCCGGTTGGTGTAGTCCTCCGGGTTCGCGCTGGCGACCACGAACACGTCGAGGGGCAGGCGGATGCGGTAGCCCTTGATCTGGATGTCCCGCTCCTCCATCAGGTTGAACAGGCCGACCTGGATGCGCTCCGCCAGGTCGGGCAGCTCGTTGATGCAGAAGATGCCCCGGTTGGTGCGCGGGATGAGCCCGTAGTGGATGGCCAGCTCGTCCGACAGATACCGCCCCTCGGCGATGCGGATCGGGTCCACGTCGCCGACCAGGTCGGCTATCGAGATGTCGGGCGTCGCGAGCTTCTCGCCGTACCGCTTGTCGTGCCCCACCCACTCGACGGGGGTGTCGTTCCCCTCGGCCTCGATGAGCTGCTGGGCGTACTTCGAGATGGGCGCGAGGGGGTCGTCGTTGACCTCGCTCCCCTTCACGATGGGTATCTCCTCGTCGAGGAGGTCGACCAGGGCGCGGATCATGCGCGACTTGGCCTGGCCCCGCTCGCCGAGGAGGATGATGTCCTGGCCGGCGAGGAGGGCGTTCTCGACCTGGGGTATGACCGTGTCCTCGTAGCCGACGATGCCCGGGAAGACGGGGGCGCCGGATTCGAGGCGTTTGATGAGGTTGCGGCGGAGCTCCTCGCGCACCGGCAGGACGCGATATCCGCTCTTTTTGAGGGCTCCGAGGGTAGCCGGCTTCTTCTTGGCGGTGGCCATGTAACACACTCCCCGATAGGCGCGTTGCCCGCGCACGGCGGTATTTTACACGGCGAGGGCGCTCTCGGCAGGAAGGCGCTCCCTGGGTTCCCGTTTTCACGGGAATGACGGGGAGGGGCGGGAATGACGGGGAGGGGCGGGAATGACGGGGAGGGGCGGGAATGACGGGGAGGGGCGGGAATGACGGGGAGGGGCGGGAATGACGGGGAGGGGCGGGAATGACGGGGAGGGGCGGGAATGACGGGGAGGGGCGGGAATGACGGGGAGGGGCGGGAATGACGGGGAGGGGCGGGAATGACGGGGAGGGGCGGGAATGACGGGGAGGGGCGGGAATGACGAGTGAGGGTATCGGCGTCCCTTCCCCGCCGACGCTGGGGGTGTGGCCTAGCGGCCACTCTGGGTTCCCGTTTTCACGGGAATGACGGGTGGGGCGCGGGAATGACGGGTGGGGGGTGGCTTCGTCGTTCCCGCGCAGGCGGGGACCTAGGTATCGGCGTCCCTTGCCTCGCCGACGCTGGGGGTGTGGCCTATCGGCCACTCTGGGTTCCCGTTTTCACGGGAATGACGGGGGGGGGGAATGGCGGGTGAGGGGTGGCTTCGTCGTTCCCGCGGAGGCGGGAAGCTAGGCATCGGCCCCCTTGCCCCGCCGACGCTGGGGGTGTGGCCGATAGGCCACTCTGGGTTCCCGTTTTCACGGGAATGACGGATAGGGGCGGGAATGGCGGGTGAGGGGTGGCTTCGTCGTTCCCGCGGAGGCGGGAAGCTAGGCATCGGCGTCCTTTCCCCGCCGACGCTGGGGGCGTGGCCTATCGGCCACTCTGGGTTCCCGTTTTCACGGGAATGACGGGTGGGGGCGGGAATGACGGGTGGGGGTATGACATTAGCCCCTTACCCCATGCCCGCTGCCTGCCGTACGCTCGCCCCATGACCTACCAACAACGGCGGAGAGAACCTCGGCGTCCTTGCGTCTACCTTCTTGCGAGCCGGCGCAACGGCACGCTCTACCTCGGCGTCACCTCCAACCTTCCCCAGCGCGTGTGGCAGCACAAGCAAGGCCTCGCGGACGGCTTCACCAAACGGCATGGCGTCCGCAACCTCGTATGGTGCGAGCAGCACGAGACCATGACCGGCGCGATAGCTCGGGAGAAGGCAGTCAAGAAGTGGGACCGCACATGGAAGCTCCAGCTCATCGAGGAGTCCAACTCCACCTGGCGGGACCTCTACGACGAGATCGCCTGATCAGACGGGCGCCCCCTGGGTTCCCGCCCCCTCTCGTCATTCCCGCGAAAGCGGGAACCTAGGTATCGGCGTCCCTTCCTCGCCGACGCTGGGGGTGTGGCCTAGCGGCCACTCTGGATTCCCGTTTTCACGGGAATGACGGGGAAGGCGCGGGAATGACGGGTGAGGGGAGCTTCCGTCGTTCCCGCGAAGGCGGGAACCTAGGTATCGGCGTCCTTTCCCCCGCCGACGCTGGGGGTGTGGCCTAGCGGCCACTCTGGGTTCCCGTTTTCACGGGAATGACGGAGGGTATCGGCGTCCCTTTCCCCGCCGACGCTGGGGGTGTGGCCTATCGGCCACTCTGGGTTCCCGTTTTCACGGGAATGACGGGTGAGGGGCGGGAATGGCGGATTGGGGCGGGGATGGGGGGTGGGGCGGGGGAATGGCGGGTGAGGCGGGGGGATGACGATGGGAACCTCCGCCGAATCTCTCCAAACCCTCATAAATGCGCGTCGCAACCGATTGACAGCCCCCGCGCCGCTTCCCTATAGTCGCTGCGGTTGTCGGGCGTACCTGCCCCCCAACTGCCCGGTATCCCGCCCGCGCGGCTGACGAGTCGCAAACGGCGGCGCCGCCGGCGCAACCAGCGCCTCCAAAGGGCCCAACCGCCCCGCCGAGGCCACGGAGAGGAGTCGGCGTTAAGGGCGGAATCACCCCGCCGACGCGCCTGACGAAGGTTGACAGATTGGCTAACGGACTGATACAAATTGTCGTAGTCCACGCGTGCGGCCCGTGCGCCATGCACTCTGCCGCGCGCCCAAGAGCAAGGCCAGACCCCATGCCCCATCAAGCCAACGAGCCGCGCTCCCATAAGGGAGGCGGCATGTGAAGAAAGAGGACCACCCTGTTCTCCAAGCGTCCCGATTCCCGATTACACAGGCTCCACAAGGGGGTAGAAGTGAGATTCAGTAAGGCTCCATTGATAGCAACCTTGATGGCGGCGGCCCTCGCGCTGCTCATCATCCTGCCGGCGACAGCGGCGCCGGGCACCGACACGATCGGAGATTCGGACGCCGCGTTGACGATTACCGTGACCACGTCCGGTGATACCGATACAACAGCTCCTACGAGGCTGGGTAGGGTTACCTACCTCTCAAACCAGCCGGCCAGGCAGGGGACGGCGGCGGCTGGCGAAACGCCCATGGGGCCGGGGACTGCCGTTCAGCCGGCGAACACGGTGAACTTAAATGTGGACTTCCCTTCAGAAGCAGACAGAAACGAGTACGTGAAGGTGCGTTCCAGCAGCGGGGGCTCGCTAACGCTGGCAGGCTTCGGCGAGAGCACCACCGACTCTTTCCGGGTCATTACGCCCGGGGCGATTGTGCCTTTGGACGACAGCGACCCTCCAGTGCCGTCGTATCAGGCGCTGGAGGCGGTGAACGGGGACACTATCACCATCACTGCCGGCGCTAACGTGCTCAGGCTGACGGTTGACGGGGCTGCCCCCACCTACAGCAGCATCTCGCCCACCCACGGCACGCTTCAGGACCGATCGGACACGACCATAGGGTTCATCGTGACTGACAACGGCGCCGGCCTGCGCACTGAGGCCGAGGACGCAACCACCGACATTGATGGCGACGGCTCAAGGGCAGAGCCGTTTACCAGGAGCGACCTAGCGGGCGCGGCCGTGGACATTAATTTGACATGGGACGACAACACTAACCATGAAAGGCGTGGCAGCCGGAACTGGGACGAGATAACGAAGAACAAGTCGTACGGGATCAGTTATGGCTTGGCGGCGCTCACGTCCAAGACGTACGATTGGTACGTTGAGGCGTATGACCGGGTCGGCAACTACAGCCGGACCGACGCCAACGGCAGCAAGACCGGAGACCAGGACTTTGAACTGACGGTCGATAACCAGGCGCCCATAGTGCACAAGAGGTACGCAGGCATCGGCTTCGACCCCGACGCGAATGGAGGCAGGGGCGGAGAGGTGAAGGACGCCTCTTCGATTCTGGTGATCTTCGTCAACAACTCGAATACCAATGTAGACCCTCTGGACAGGTCAACCATCGACGTCGATGACTTCAACGTCGTTGGGAGCGACGTGGTCAGCGTCGTTCACCCGAACAAGAAGCTGGCGGTCAACGAGCAGAAGATAAAGACCCAAACCTCGGTTACGGTGAAGACTGACGACGATCTTGTCGGCACTACAGTCATACCTACGGCAGTCACCGCCGCCGAGGCAACAGGCGAATTCTTTGCGGTTGAATCACTTGACGACGCCAACGACGGGTTCGAGCCTCTTCTCAACAACTACACGCTGGCGGTAGGGGACATTATTCACAATTGGCCAATCCCATCGGCGGCGGCAGCGGATGACACCTGTGACTCCCACACCGGTTACTCCATGACCGACGGGAGGGCGATTACGCCTACCATGGCGAACAAATGGAACGCCTCCGGCTGTATCGACACGCGCAACCGGGTGTATCTGGTACTGAGCGCTCCGCTCGACGACGATGAGGAGCCTGAGGTCCAGCTTCGAGGCGGGTCCCTCCGCGACGTGGCCGGGAACGGCAACCTCTCTTCCGAAACGAAGGCGGAGGACAGGATTTCCCCGAGCTTGACCGTGACGGTCTCCGGGGACGTGGACACGGACGGGCGTCCGCTGGCGCAGGATGACATCACTGTTGACATCAGCTCTGGCGAGCGAATTGTAGGCCTCCCGACGGTATGGCTGGCCGAGTTTGACGAGACTAGCAAGACCACCTCGGATTTCACGGTGGGTAGCGTCCAGAGGAACGGCACGGATGCTTGGACGGTCGAATTCGGCAGCAACGACGACACGAAGGTGGCCGCCATCATCGTCCGGGGCCAAGACCCTGACCAGAACGTCGGCGTGTCCACTGGCTGGAAGGTCGCCGGTGCGGTTGTGGAAGGCCAAACCCTCGACCTCGCCAAGCTCGAGGCGGCTGGACTCTTGGTTGAGTTCGACAACAACATGGACGCGGCCGATGTGGAGATTAGCCCGAACCCGAACGAAGACGGCACTCCCCTCGAGACGGAGAGCATGAACCCGTTCCTCGAGATGATCTTCTCCGAGGACACGGAGAACACGGTCGTCATCCCTGCCGTGGAAGCGGCCGATGGTCCGCCAGTGGTGAAGGCGAAGGACGAGGAGAGGCATAACTCCTACACTGACTCGAAGGACAATGAGACTGACTTCGACAACTATGGCGAAGTCACCATCACTGCCATAACGGTGGACGGCGCTGACGTGATGGAAAGGCTTGCGAGAATCGACGACGGCACGTTCAGCCTAGCGTTGAGCGGTCTCGCACTTGGCGAGCACACCCTTGAGTACACGGCTGCGGACACGGCGGGCAACGAGGTCGAGGGTGAAGAAGACTTCGATGTCCTCCCGCGCAAGCCGTACAAGGTAAGCCTCAGGCCCGGATGGAACTTGGTCTCGATTCCGGCCAACCCTGGTGACCCGGCGATTGGGTCCGTCCTCCCGGATGACCACCCGGCTACTTCCGTGCTGGCGTTCCAAAATGGAGAGTGGGTTAGCGCCGTTCGTGACGCTGAGACGGGCGCATGGGTTGGCACGCTGACCGACATCGTGGCTGGCTACGGATACTTCCTACAGTCGGAGGCCTTTAGTGACCTTTCGACTCTCATCCCCGAGGCCGACCCGACAACGCAGCTCCCGGTCGTCCCGGTCACGAGCGGATGGAACCTCCTCGGCGTGGTTGATGTCGGCCAGGAAAGCGCGGGCAGCAAGACAGTGGCGAACGATTATTTTGCCAGCATCGAATGGTCGGTGGGTTACGGCTTCGACACCGCCACCAACCGCTGGCAGAAGATCACCAAGACCAATGCGCAGGATCCGACTCCTGACATGGTCGAGAACGGCAGAGGCTACTGGGTGTGGGGGACGGAGCAGGGGACACTGGTCCCGTAACCGTCGCACCTGACCCCTGACAGTGGAGCCAAAAAGCCTCCCTCCCCCTCGCGGGGAGGGAGGCTTTGCTTTCCGGTTCTCTCGCCCGTCTGCGGGAGAGAGTCAGAGAGAGGGTCTGCGCGTCCGCCTGCGCGGGAATGCCGGGTGGGGGGCGGGCTGGTAGAATGCGCGCATGACCACCATGGAAGAGCGAGTCAGCAGATTAGAGGGCGCCTACGAACAGGTGGACCGCCGCCTGGGGGATCTGACGGCGGCCGTCGAAGGCCTCCGTAGCGAGATGAACGCCAGGTTCAACGCGCTGATTGCCGTCATAGGCACTGTAGGCATAGCCGTCGCCGGCGGTATCGTCTTCCTCGCGCTCAGGATTCCCTAGCCAGCTCGTCATTCCCGCGCCCCCTCCGTCATTCCCGCGAAGGCGGGAACTTCGCAGCGGCGCGACAGCGCCGCGGTTCCTCCCCTCGCCCGTCTGCTCCGGTTCTCTCGCCCGTCTGCGGGAGAGAGTTAGAGAGGGGGGAGGGGGAGCGTATGCTAGAATGCGCGCATGACCACGCAGACCGAGCATCCCATAACCAGGGCCGAGCTCCGCGAAGAGCTGGCCCACGTCCTACAGCACTACGCCACCAAGGCGGACGTTGCGGAGGTCAAAGCCGAGCTCAAAGCGGATATCGCCCGCCTCGACCTCAGCATAGCCGAGTTCAAAGCTGCGATGGCCCAGATGGAGGTCCGCCTGGTCAGATGGGGGGTCGGCGGGATAGTCGCCGCCTCTGCGGTCGTCACCGTGATCGTTCGCTTCACCGGCTGAACCGCGCTCCTCGCCGCGCGACGCCCGTCCTCCGTCATTCCCGCCCCCTCCGTCATTCCCGCGAAAGCGGGAATCCAGGACGCCCCCCTCCGTCATTCCCGCGAAGGCGGGAACCTCGCAGCGGCGCGACAGCGGCGCGGTCCCTCCCCTCTCTCCCGTCCGCTCCGGTTCTCTCGCCCGTCTGCGGGAGAGAGTTAGAGAGAGAGGGGGGCGGGGGAGCGTATGCTAGAATGCGCCGTATGACGACCATGGAAGAGCGAGTCAGCAGATTAGAGGGCGCCTACGAACAGGTGGACCGCCGCCTGGGGGATCTGACGGCGGCTGTCGACCGTGTAGAGGCAAGGCTGGACGCCCTCCGGACGGACATGGACGCGAAGTTCGACGCCCTCCGCAGAGAGATGACCGCCAGGTTCAATGCGCTGATTGCCGTCATAGGCGCTGTAGGCATAGCCGTCGCCGGCGGTATCGTCTTCCTCGCGCTCAGGATTCCCTAGCCTCCCGTCGTTCCCCCGCCCCTCCGTCATTCCCGCGAACGCGGGAACCTCGCAGCGGCGTCCCTCCGTCATTCCCGCGCAGGCGGGAACCTCGCAGCGGCGCGATAGCGCCGCGATCCCTCCCCCTCTCCCCCTTCCGGTTCTCTCGCCCGTCTGCTCCGGTTCTCTCGCCCGTCTGCGGGAGAGAGCTAGAGAGGGGGGCGGGGGGTTTGACACTTTATCCGCGCCGTGTGTAGCGTTGTTGTCTATGTACCGCTTCGGGAGTCTGCTGGTCGGAACGAAGACAACCAACACTGCATGACCTACGGCGACGTGCTCACCATCGGTTGCACGTCCGAGTCCACGGGCGACGTCGATCAAACGTACGTGGTGCTCATCGAGCAGGCGGCGCGCCTCTCGATCGAGATCGGGGCGTCGGCGAGCTATAGGGTCGAGTTCGAGCGGGTTCACTAGGGTAGCGCGCGGCGCGGCGGTCCCGCGCGACGCTGCGCTCGCGCCCCCTCCGTCATTCCCGCGCCCCTCCGTCATTCCCGCGAAAGCGGGAAACCAGGACGCCCCCCATCCGTCATTCCCGCGAAGGCGGGAACCTCGCAGCGGCGCGACAGCGCCGCGGTCCCTCCCCTCCCCTTTCCGTCATTCCCGCGAAAGCGGGAAACCAGGAGCCAGCGCGTGCTAGAATGCGCGCATGATGGCGATGGAAGAGCGAGTCAGCAGACTAGAGGGCGCTTACGAGCACCTGGCGACCAAGGCGGACTTGGCGGAGCTCAAGGGCGAGCTCATGGCCGCGATGGGCCAGATGGAGGCCCGCATAGCGCAGATGGAGACTCGCTTCGTCAGATGGACGATTGGGATCATCGTCGCGGCATCCGGCCTAACCGGGACCATCGCCTTCGCCGCCGCCAGCCTCACAAGCTAGGCCGCGTCCCTCCGTCATTCCCGCGAAGGCGGGAACCTCGCAGCGGCGCGATAGCGTCGCGGTCCCTCCCCCGTCCGTTCGCTCCGGTCCTCTCTCCCGTCTGCGGGGGAGAGCTAGAGAGGGGGTCTGCGCGACTGCCTGCCACCAACGCCCCTCCCGCACCTCCCCGCGCGACGCTGCGCTGGCGCTCCCCTCCCGCAGACGGGAGGGGGTTTTAAGCCTCTCCCCCGTCTGCGGGGGAGACTGAGAGGGGGTCTGCGCGTCTGCGACAAAACCGGCGCGACAGACGGGCAGAGCCGGTGCTAAGCTAATCCCATGATGGCGATGGAAGCGCGAGCCAGCAGGCTAGAGGGCCCCTACGAGCATCTCGCCACCAAGGCGGACTTGGCGGAGCTCAAGGGCGAGCTCATGGCCGCGATGGGCCAGATGGAGGTCCGCCTAGTCAGATGGACGATAGGGATCATCGTCGCGGCGGCCACCCTAACGGGGACCATCGCCTTCGCCGCCGCCAGCCTCACAAACTAAGCCGCCCCCCTCCGTCATTCCCGCCTCTTTCCGTCATTCCCGCGAAAGCGGGAAACCAGGACGCCCCCTCCGTCCGCTCAGGTCCTCTCTCCCGTCTGCGGGGGAGACTGAGAGGGGGTCTGCGGCGTCTGCGACAAAACTGCCACGACAGACGCGCGCAGCGAGTGCTAAGCTAACCCCATGATGGCGATGGAAGAGCGAGTCAGCAGACTAGAGGGCGCCTACGAGCACCTCGCCACCAAGGCGGACATAGCGGAGTTCAAGGCCGCGATGGCCCAGATGGAGGTCCGCCTAGTGAGATGGACGATAGGGATCATCGTCGCGGCGGCCACCCTAACCGGGACCATCGCCTTCACCGCCGCCAGCCTCACAAACTAGGCCGCCCCCCTCCGTCATTCCCGCCTCTTTCCGTCATTCCCGCGAAAGCGGGAAACCAGGACGCCCCCTCCGTCCGCTCAGGTCCTCTCTCCCGTCTGCGGGGGAGACTGAGAGGGGGTCTGCGGCGTCCGCGACAAAACCACCACGACAGACGCGCGCAGCGAGTGCTAAGCTAATCCCATGACGACCATGGAAGAGCGAGTCAGCAGACTAGAGGGCGCTTACGAGCACCTGGCGACCAAGGCGGACATAGCCCAGATGGAGGCTCGCCTAGTCAGATGGACGATAGGGATTATCGTCGCGGCGGCCACCCTAACCGGGATCATCGCCTTCGCCGCCGCCAGCCTCACAAGCTAAGCCGCGTCCCTCCGTCATTCCCGCGAAAGCGGGAACCTCGCAGCCTCCCCTCCCGCCCCTTTCGTCATTCCCGCGAAAGCGGGAAACCAGGAGACAGCAAGTGCTAAGCTAACCCCATGATGGCGATGGAAGCGCGAGTCAGCAGACTAGAGGGCGCTTACGAGCAGGTGGACCGCCGCCTCGGCGATCTAACGGCGCCGTCGAAGGCGTGCGCGTCGAGATGAGCGCCAGGTTCGAGACGATAGAGGCGCGGTTGAACGCGCTGATTGCCGTCATAGGCGCCGTGGGCATAGCCGTCCCCGGCGGCATCGTCTTCCTCGCGCTCAGGATCCCCTAGCCGTCCCTTCCGCGTCCGCCCCCCTCCGGTCCTCTCTCCCGTCTGCGGGAGAGAGGACCGGAGGGGGGCGGGGGAGAGCTAGAGAGGGGGTTCCCATCCCCGCCGCTCACCCGCTACCCTAGAAACCCCATGACCCGACTACGCCGCCTCCTCGTCCCCGCCGCCGCGATGCTCCTCGTCGCGATGGCCGTCCTCCCCGTCTCGGCCCAGGACGACCCGCCGCCGCTGCCACCGGAGCTGCCGCCGGGGCCGTTCATCGTCCCGCTGCCGATCATCTTCGAGGGGACGGTCGAGCTCGATGGCCTCCCCGTCGCGGAGGGCGAGCTGACGGTCCGCATCGGTGACTGGGAGAGCCGCGCCGTGCCGGTCGTCGACGGCGCGTTCAAGTGCGCGGCGCAGTGCCTCATCGCGGGCCCGCCGGGGTTCGAGTACGTCGACCAGCAGCTGACGTTCCACCTCGACGGCCGGCACGAGGGCGACGTCGCCTTCGCCTTCCCCAACCTAGGCGAGCCGGACCAACGGCGGGTCGAGCTCCGCTTCGGCTCGCCGCCCATCCCCACGCCGCCGCCCACGCCTACGCCGTCGCCCACGGCCACGCCCACCCCCGAGCTGACGCTCGGCTCCCTAGGCCCCGCGCGCCTCTCCGCGCTCGCGGGGATCGTCGTCGCGCTAGGCGTCGCCGCGGCCGTCGGGACGGCGGTCGTGCGTCGTCGTCTGCGGGGTCGGTAGGGGGTCCCCCTCGTCATTCCCGCGAAAGCGGGAACCCAGGTATCGGCCCCTGCCCAATGGGTTCGTGGTGAGCCCGTCGAACCACAGGCCTGCCGATCAACCCCTCCCCCGCCCCCCTCCGTCATTCCCGCGCAGGCGGGAACCTCGCAGCGGCGCTAGCGTCGCGGTCCCTCCCCTCTCCCGCTCCGGTCCCCTCTCCCGTCTACGGGAGAGGGCTAGCTGAGGGTCTGCGTCCGCGACAAAACCGCGACGACAGGCGCGCGGAGCGAGTGCTACACTCCGCTATCGCAAAGGAGCAAGCCCGCATGACCTCGTCCCCTGAGCCTGGCCGGCCGCTGGCGGCCCACCTCGAGCGTCTGACCGCGATGATGCAAGCCATGGACGCCGATCAGAAGGCGTACGAGGAGTGGCTCCTTCGCGTAGACGCCGACGTCAATGCGCGAATAGCAGCCACCGAGGACGAGCTAGCCGTCATACGAGCGGACACAGACCGGCGGATAGCCGAATCGGACCTGCGGATAGAGGCAATGCGAGCGGACACGGACCGGCGGATAGAGGCCATACGGGCCGAGTCGGCCGAACGGTACCGGGCCCACCTGGAGTGGGTGCAGGCGATGGAGAGCCAAGTCGCGCGGCATCACGAGACCATAAAGGGGCTCCTCGACGGCCTCGTCCAAGCCCAAGCCGACATCTCCCGCCTCGACGCCGCCTCCTAACCCCTCTTCCCGCGGCCTCCTCTCCCGTCTGCGAGACCTTTGCGTAACCACCGGGGAGTGCAGAGGGGCGACGCCCCCCTGCCGGGGGTGTGGGGGTGTCCCCCACAGCATAACGGGCGGGTGGGTGGGAAGAGTTACGCAAAGGTATCGTCTGTGGGAGAGGGCTAGGGAGAGGGTCTGTGGGGGCGGGAATAAAGAAACATTTCGGTCAGGAACTTCTTCCAAGACCCACGAAGCAGGCCACGGCCACGAAAAACCCCCGAAAACATCCTGTTTCACCCTGTATTTTCGGGAAGTTTTTACTCGTAAGGTGATGTGCGACTAGGGAACGTCTCACTCGTAAGGTGACAGACAACCGGGAACTTTCCCCGCCTGCGTCCGGTCCCCTGGCCCGTCCGCGGGAGAGGGTCTGCGTCCGCGACAAAACAGCCACGACAAGCGGCCAGAGTCGGTGCTAAGCTAACTCCATGACGACCCAGACCCCTGACTCCATCCCCGAACGCATGAGCAGGCTCGAAGGCGCCTACGAGCAAGTTAACGAGCGCCTGAGAGATTTGGCGGAGGCCGTCAGCCGGGTAGAGGCGAGGCTCAACGCGATCGCGGTCATAGGCGCCGTCGGCATAGCCATCGCCGGCGGCATCGTCCTCCTGGCGCTCCGGGTTCCCTAGAGAAGCGTCGCGGCGGGCTGGAGGACGACCACCTGCGTCTCGTCCGGCAGGTTCGCGCGCGTCACCGTGAGCCGCGTCTGCCGCTCGGGCTCGCGCACTCCCAGCTCGCTCAGGAACGCGGCAAGCTCGCGGACCCCGGAGCGGTTGCCCCCGTGGGCGTACAGCATCGGGATGATGATCTTCGGCTCGACGCTGTTCACGATCTCCACGGCGTCCGCGGCCGATATGCCCGTGTCGCTGCCGGCGGGGACCATCAGGATATGGGGCGAGCCGATCTCGTCGATCTCCTTGTTCGTCAGCAGCCGGTCGGGGTTGCCCAGGTGGCAGAACTCCACCCCGTCGGCCTCCACGGCGAAGATCGTGTTCCACCGCTGCGGCTGCCCTTCCGCCGTGCGCCCCGTCGTGCGGATCCCGCGCATGTGCATCCCCGACGCCTCGTACTCGCCGGGGCCTTCGAGAACGACGCGCGTCCCCGTGACGACGCTCCTCGCGGAGTGGAACGGGTCGTCGCTGCTCAGCGTGACGACCTCCGCCTGCGCGTGGGCGGGCGGGATGCTCAGCCCCAGCTCCGGGGGGAACGGGTCCGTGATAAGCGCCACGTTCCCAACGCGGACTCTGAGCGCCGCATGGCCAAGCCAGGTGATGTCCAACGCTTACCGCCCTTTCCGGCCGACGAGCGCCCACGCGCCCGGCAACGCGACAGCCGCCACGTAGAGTTTGATGAGGTCGCCGATGATGAACGGGTACAGGCCCCACTCCAGCGCCTGGCCCCATCCGACTTCGAGATCGTACATCAGCCACAACAGACCTGGGACGTAGAGCGCCACGCTCCCGGCCAGCATCGCGCTGACCCTGTTGGTGAAGCCGCCCTCGGCAAGCCTACCGACGACCCAGGCCGCGATGATGAACCCCACGATGTAGCCGCCGCTCGCCAGGCTCCAGAACGGCTCGCCGGTCCCTTCCCACGGGAAGATGAAGTGGAACGTGACGCCGTCCGCCAGCTGTGGCGCAAGGACGGGGATGCCGATGACTCCCCACAGCGCGTAGAGCGCCAGGCTCGCGGCGCCCCGGTTCGCGCCCAGCGCTCCGCCCGCCAGCAGCACGCCCAACGTCTGGCCGGTGATCGGCACAACCGTGAACGGCAGCTTGATCGCTATCTGCGCAAGGAGCGTCACCAGAAGCGAGAAGGCGACGACGAGCAGGACGCTCTTGAGCAGTCCCTGCCTCGAGACGAGGCTTCGTGGAGATTTGGATTTGTCGGGTCGAGTCCGGGTTGCTTGCATAGGTCCCCTCCATAGGGCGTCACCAAAGTCTACAGGAGGCCACCCCCCATTCCAGCGGCCCTCGCGAGCCGGTTCCGGCGTATCTCGGAAGTCGAGCCCGTCGCGTCCGGGACGGGGCTCGCCGTCTTGCTGCGTTTGACCGTTGGGAAAGGCGTACCTAGAATGACGCGGCGGCACGAGAGCCGGCGGGGTGACGTGATGCAAGAGATGCTCATCGATAGCATTCGCGTGAGCCTGATGAACTACCAGCGAGTCGTGATCCTCAAGGAGCGGCATGCGAGTAGGTATCTCCCCATATGGATAGGCTCGCCGGAGGCCGACGCCATCGCAGTTAAGCTGCAGGCCGTCAGCATCCAGCGTCCCCTGACGCATGACCTGCTCGGGAGCGTCATCACGACCCTTGGCGCGTCCGTGCAGCACGTCGTCGTATCCGACCTCTCGAACGACACCTTCTTCGCCAAGCTGGTGCTGGCGGCGCCGGACGGCGCAAACGTGGAGGTCGATTGTCGCCCGAGCGACGCGATCGCCGTGGCGGTGCGCGGCGGTCAGCTCGTCACCGGCGCCGACGGCGAGGAGCACTGGTTCGAATCCGTCCAGGAAGCCCAGGGGTTCATCGACAAGTCCGGCTATGACGCAGGAGACGAGCGCAACGAGGTCCGTTCAAAGGTGCCCATCTACGTGGACGACGGCGTGCTCGACAGGGCAGGCATCCTGATGGACGCCGACGGCAAGGACGGCGACGACGCCCTGACCCCGCCGGGCCAACGGCGCGCGCGCCCTGGTCCGAGGAGCGTCACCCAGGAAGAGATGGATAAGATGTCGGCCTTCTCCGAGTTCCTCCAGGATCTTCCAGGCCTCGAGGACCTAGGTAAGAAGTCCGAGTCCTGATTCCTTTTCGGACATCCCCCTCTCGTCTGCGGGAGGGCGGGAGGGGCGCATCTTTGCAGTGGCCGCCGGGATTGTGATAGGATTCACGTTGCTCCGGGCTAGCTCATGAAGCAGCGTTCGTGGTGGGTCTCAGCGGCCCAGTTCACTGGCCTCGGCTGGTACATCGCCGCGGCTATCGTTGCCCCAACGCTAGGGGGAGTGTGGCTCGATGGCAGGCTGGGGACCGCCCCGCTCTTCCTCCTCGTGGGGGTGATTGGAGGCGTGTTCATCGCCTTCTATGGGACCTACCGCATGGCGTCGAGCTACCTGACCGGCAGCGGCGATAGCGGTCGGGATGGGGAGACTGACGGATAGTGAAGAGACGGGCGATACTGCTTGCTGTCTTGGCGCTCGCTTTGCTTGGTCTTGGAATGGGGCCGATAGGAGCGAAGATCTTCGGCTTCGAGCGCTTGATTCGCGTTCCTGAAGTGCATCTTGCGCCTCAGGCGCTGTTCACCATCGGCGGTTTCACTGTTACGAACACACTGCTCTCGGCTTGGCTCACCACGGTCGTCATCTTGGTGCTGTTCGGGCTGGGGACGCGCCGCATGAGCATAGTGCCGGGCCGTCTGCAGGGCCTCTTAGAGATGTTGATTGAATTGCTCTACGGGTTCATCAAGGGCATGGCCGGGGAGCGCAATGCGAGGCGTTTCTTCCCGCTTCTCGCCACGATTTTCATCTTCGTCGCGTTCAACGCGTGGATGGCGCTGCTGCCGATCTACCCAACGGTCGGGTTCAAGGCGGAGGGCGCGGACTACGTCACCACGCACCTATTCCGGAGCGCGGGGACTGACATCAATATGCCGCTGGCCCTGGCGCTCATAGCGTTCGTGTTCATCGAGGCGTGGGGATTCCGCGTTCACAAAGTGGGCTACCTCAAGGAGTTCTTCCGGTTCGGGAACCCGGTGCAGACGTTCATCGGGCTGCTGGAGCTCATCAGCCACTTCATTCGCATCGTCAGCTTCACATTCCGTCTCTTCGGCAACATGCTTGCCGGAGAGATTGTTCTGTTCATGATGACGTTCCTGACTTTCTTCGTAACGCCCATCATCTTCTACGGGCTGGAGATATTGGTCGGGGGCGTGCAGGCGCTCGTGTTCATGGGCCTAACGCTCGTGTTCACGGTGGTGGCGGTGACCCCGCACGAGGGCCACCGGGAAGAGCACGCGGAGGCCGGACAGCACTAGACCCGCCGGAGCGCGGGAAGACGAGGCGGGACGCGGCAAAGGTCCCGGCTGGATCAGATTCAAGGAGGTTTGGGGAATGGAGCAGTATTCCGAAGCAGGAAAGTTCATTGCCGTTGGCCTGGCTGGCTTGGGCATGGCCGGGGCCGCCATCGGCTTGGGTATCCTGGGAAGCGGGGCGATGAACGCGCTCGGCAGGAACCCTGAAGCCCGTGACGCGATTGCGCCGAACATGATTCTGGCGTTGGCGTTCACCGAGGCCATCGGCATCTACGGTCTCGTGGTGGCGATTCTGCTCATCTTCGTTGCGTAGGCGACGCGGAGTGGGCAACACAGCGGAAATGAGGAGGCGGGCGACGTGCTGGCAGCACCTGTACTAGCCGAAGAGGCAAGCGGCATCGGACAACTCGGCATAGACCCGTGGAGTCTGTTGGCTTATCTGGTCACCTTTGGCATGTTGGTCGTCATTCTCTATTTCGTCGCGTACAAGCGCATCCTCGGGGTGATTGACGCCCGCGCCGGCCGAATCCGGGAGAGCCTGGAGGAGGCGGACCGCGTGCGCCGCGAGTCCCAGGAGCAGCAGGAATCGATGCAGCGCACCCTCGACGAAGGGCGGCAGGCGGGCCAGCAGGTGCTTGCCGAGGCGCGTGAGGCTGCGGAACGGTATCGTGAGCAGCAGGCGGAGCAGGCGAGGGGCGAGGCGCAGCAGATGCTCGAACGCGCCCGCGAAGAGATACGTCAGGAGCGGGACGCCGCGCTGGAGCAGGTGAGATTGGAGTTCGCTTCTCTCGCTGTTACGGCGGCCGAGCGCATTATCCACCGCTCGGTGGACGCGGACGTACACCGCGACCTGATCGACGAAGTGCTCGCGGAGAGCGAGTCTCGCGGGAGCTTGAACTAAGGTGGCCAAGGCGCCCATACCCAAGCGCTACGCGCAGGCGCTCTTCTCGCTGGCGGTTGCGGAAGGGAAGCAAGAGGCATGGCTCGAAAGCCTGGTGGGCATAGAGCGGCAGCTTGCGGAATCCTCGGCGGCGCTGTTCTTCAGGGAGCCGCGCATACCGGCGGAGCGCAAGGCCATGATCGTTGCGGAGGTTGCGGCGGGCGCCGACGCGATGGTGGGCAATTTCCTGGGGCTGCTCGTGCAGAAGCAGGTCATAGGCGTCCTTCCGTCCATCGTGCGGGAGTACAGCCTGCTCCTCAATGAGAGCCTGGGCAGAGTCCAGGCGTCGGTGACGAGCGCAGTGGCAATCTCAGCCGCGCAACACACCCGGCTGAGGGACTCGCTCGGCGCAATGCTCGATAAGCAAGTGGTCCTCGACGTACAGGAGGACCAGGACATCATCGGAGGGCTCGTCGTCAGGGTAGGGGACCAGATCATCGACGGGAGCGTGCGCGCTCGCCTCGACGGTCTTCGCCTGGGCCTGGGGCGCGGGTCCTTGGTCTAGGCGGCGTAAGAGAGAACGGAGGAGCGGGTATGACCACTCGCGGACAAGATATCGCGGCCGTACTCAAGCGGCAGATCGAGGAGTTCGGCGGCGAGACCACCCTCACTGAGGTGGGCGCCGTGGTGGAGGTCGGGGACGGCATCGCGACTATCCACGGCCTTGGCAAGGTCGGTTTCGGCGAGCTCTTGGAGTTCCCGAGCGGCGTGGCGGGTCTGGCGCTGAACCTAGAGGAAGACCTTGTCGGCGCGGCCGTCATGGGCCCGGACACCGGAGTGAAGGAGGGCGACCTCGTCAAGGCGACGGGGGAGACCGCCCGCGTGCCGGTCGGCGACGCGCTCCTCGGCAGGGTCGTGGACCCGCTGGGCAAGCCGCTGGACGGCAAGGGCCCGGTGAAGACGGACGGCGTCCGGCCCATCGAGATCGTCGCGCCGAACGTTGTGGTCCGCCAGGCAGTGAATACCCCGGTGCAGACCGGCATCAAGTCGATCGACGGGATGATTCCGATCGGGCGCGGCCAGCGGGAGCTGATTATCGGTGACCGTTTCACGGGCAAGACAGCCATTGCTGTCGACACGATTATCAACCAGAAGGGCCTGGACCTCCTCTGCATCTACGTGGCCATAGGCCAGAAGCAGAGCAAGGTAGCCCAGATTCAGGCGACGCTGGAAGAGCACGGAGCGATGGAGCACACGGTCATCGTGGCCGCGAACGCTTCGGACCCCGCGCCGATGCAGTACCTGGCGCCCTACGCGGGCTCGGCCATCGGCGAAGAGTTCATGGCCAGCGGACGCGACGCGCTCATCATCTACGACGACCTGACCAAGCACGCATGGGCGTACCGGCAGATGTCGCTGCTCCTCCGCAGGCCTCCCGGCCGTGAGGCGTACCCCGGCGACGTCTTCTACCTCCACAGTCGCCTATTAGAACGGGCCGCGCGGCTCGATGAGGAGCACGGCGGCGGGTCGCTCACCGCGCTTCCCATCATCGAGACGCAGGCGGGCGACGTGTCGGCCTACATCCCGACCAACGTCATCTCCATAACGGACGGTCAGATTTACCTGGAGGCGGACCTCTTCAACAGCGGTATCCGCCCGGCGGTGAACGCCGGCCTCTCCGTCTCTCGCGTGGGCAGCTCGGCGCAGACGCGCGCCATGCGAAAGGTCGCGGGCCGGATGCGCTTGGAGCTTGCCCAGTACCGCGCCCTCGCCAGCTTTGCCCAGTTCGGCGCGTCCGACCTCGACGCGGCGACGCGCGCCCAGCTGGAGCGCGGACAGCGCCTTACCGAGCTGCTGAAGCAGCCGCAGTACCGTCCCCAGAGCCTTGGCCACCAGGTGTGCTCGATGTACGCGGCGGTCAACGGCCACATGGACGACGTGCCGGTCGATCGCGTCCGCGAGTTCGAGGAGCGGCTGCTGGGCTACCTGGATACATCGAAGCCCGAGATATTGGCGTCGATCCAGGAGAAGAAGGACATCGATGAGTCCACCGAGAACGCACTGAAGGACGCCATTGCGGCCTTCAAGGCCACCTTCTAAGGAGCAGGCTTGCCGAGCGTACGCCAAATACGAGGCCGCATCCGGAGCGTGACGAACACTTCACGGGTGACGCGCGCCATGCAGATGGTTGCGGCCTCGAAGATGCGCCGCGCCCAGGAGGCCGTCGTCTCATCACGCCCGTATGCTGAAAAGCTGCGCGCGGTGCTGGGAGGACTCGTCGCTCAAGGCCCCGGCGACTCCGACACGACGCATCCCCTGCTGGAGCGTCGCGCGGTGGCCAGCGTGCTGCTGCTGGAGATCTCCCCGGACCGCGGCTTGGCGGGCGGCATGCCGGGCAACATCAATCGCGCATCGGGCGAGTTCGTCAGGGACCAGCAGCATCCCACTTCCGTCGTGACAGTCGGCAAGAAGGCGCGCGACTTCATGGTGAGGGCGGGCGTCGACCTCCGGGCCTCGTTCACGGACATGGGCGATAGGCCGAGCATGGCGGACACGCTGTCCATCACGCGACTCGTCGAACAGCCGTATACGTCGGGCGAGGTCGACGAGGTCCACATCGCCTACACGAGGTACATCAACACGCTGCTGCAAACGCCGGTGGTCGCCCAGCTGCTGCCGATCTCGACCGAGGGCCTCGAAGGGGGGCCGAGCGTCGACTATATTTACGAGCCGGACGCCGCCACGGTGCTCGGCGCGCTGCTCCCGCGCTTCTTGGAGGTGCAGGTCTACCAGGCCTTCCTGGAGAACAGCGCGAGCGAGCAGTCGGCTCGCATGGTCGCCATGCGCAACGCGACGGAGGCGGCTGAGGACATGATTGATTCGTTGACGCTGGAGCTGAACAAGGCCCGGCAGAACATGATTACCGCGGAGCTGCTCGACCTGGTGGGCGGCGCCGCCGCCCTCCAGGGCTAGGGACTGAGGAGGAAAGGTATGGCCGAAGCAAGCGAAGGGGAGGTCGTACAGGTCATTGGGACGGTTGTCGACGTGGCGTTCCCGCCCGGCCAACTGCCTGGCATCTTCAACGCGCTCGAGTTGGACATCAAAGGCGAGAAGCTCGTCTTGGAAGTCGAGCAGCAGGTCGGCAACAGCTGGGTCCGCTGCCTGGCGCTCGGGCCGACCGAGGGCCTGACGCGCGGCGCGGTCGCGAAGGACACCGGACAGGCGATCTCGGTGCCGGTGGGCGAGCCGAGCCTTGGGCGGCTCTTCAACGTCACCGGCGACCCGCTGGACGGACTGGGGATAGTCGACGCCAAGGAGTTCTGGCCCATCCACCGCGACCCACCGGCTTACGAAGAGCAGAGCATGACGACGGAGGTGCTCGAAACAGGCGTCAAAGCGCTCGACCTCATCTGCCCGTTCACCAAGGGTGGGAAGGTCGGGGCCTACGGCGGCGCCGGCGTGGGCAAGACCGTCATCATCCAGGAGCTCATTCGGAACATCGCCGAGGAGCACAGCGGCTACTCGGTGTTCGCCGGCGTGGGCGAGCGCTCCCGCGAGGGGAACGACCTCTGGCACGAGATGCAGGAGTCAGGCGTTCTGAAGAACACGGTGCTCGTATTCGGCCAGATGAACGAGCCGCCCGGCGTGCGCCTCCGCATCGCCATGACCGGCCTCACCATGGCCGAGTACTTCCGCGACATGATGAACCAGGACGTGCTCCTGTTCGTGGACAACCTCTATCGTTACATCCTCGCCGGCATGGAGGTCTCCGCGCTGCTTGGCCGGATGCCCTCCGCCGTCGGGTATCAGCCGACCCTAGGCACCGAGATGGGTGACCTGCAGGAGCGGATCACCTCCACCCACAAGGGCTCGATTACGTCTTTCCAGGCTATCTACGTGCCCGCCGACGACTACACCGACCCCGGCGTGTCCACGAGCTTCGGCCACTTGGACGCCGTCGTGGCCTTGGAGCGCTCCATCGCCGAGCAGGGACTCTTCCCGGCTGTCGACCCGTTGACCTCGTCGTCCCGGATTCTCGACCCGCTCATCGTGGGCGAGGACCACTACAATGCCGCTCGCGGCGTGCAGGCCGTCCTGCAGCGCTACAAGGACCTGCAGGACATCATCGCGATCCTGGGCATGGAAGAGCTGTCCGACGAGGACAAGATCACGGTCTCGAGGGCCCGTCGTATCCAGCGATTCCTTTCGCAGCCCTTCTTCGTCGCCGAGCAGTTCACGGGCCGCGACGGCCGCTATGTCCCGGTCACGGAGACGGTGCGCGGGTTCAAGGAGATCCTGGAAGGCAAGTACGACGACATCGCCGAGCAGGACTTCTACATGGCGGGCACGATCGACGAGGTGCTCGAGCGCTCGCAGGAGCGCGCGGCGGCGGCGAGGGCGTAGCGTCATGCCTATGAGGCTCGAAATCGTCACGGCTGAGCGCGTGCTCTTCCAGGGGGACGTGGACGCCGTCGTTGCGCCGGGCATCGAAGGGGAGATTGGCATTCTGCCGAGGCACGCCGCGCTCATGACGGTCCTCCAGGCCGGCGAGCTGCGCTACCGCACCGCCGAGGGCGAGCAGCAGTTCGTCGTCACCGGCGGGTTCGTGGACGTCCGGGGCGACCACGTGTCGGTCCTGGCGGATGCGGCGGAGCACGTCGACGAGATCGACGCCGCGCGGGCAGAGGAAGCCGTCGTCAGGGCGAGGCAGCGTATCGTGGAGCAAGGCGGCGACATGGACATCGAGCGCGCGCTCGGCTCGCTGCGGCGAGCGCAGGTGCGCCTCAACATCACGCGACGGCGGGGGCGGGGCTCAGGCTCTCCAGAGCGCGGTCGCGGCGCCAACTAGCGCCTCACCCTGTAGACCGTCGCGCCGCTCTTATTCGCTCGGCTGGCGCAGGTAGTACGTCATCGACTGGAGCGACACCACGGGGTCGACGTTCCTCACCCGTATGTTGTTGGGGACGATGGCGGACTTGGGGGCGTAGTTCAGGATGGCGCTGATGCCCGACTCCACCAGCTGGTCGATGACGTCCTGGGCCACGAACGCAGGCACGGCCACGATGGCGATATGCACCCCCTCGGACTCGGCCACCTCCTTGAAGTTGGCGAAAGCGTGGACGAGGAGGCCGCCGGCCATCTGACCGACCAAGTGGGGGTCGGAGTCGAAGGCGCAGACGACGCGGAAGCCCTCCGGCTCGAAACCGGGGTAGTTGATGATGGAGCGCCCCAGACGTCCCACGCCCACCACCGCGACATTCCAGGTCTGGTTGAGGCCGAGAATCTGTCGCAGCTGCGAGAGCAGGTGGGAGATGCTGTAGCCGCGGCCCTGCTTGCCGAAGCGTCCGAAGTAGCTGAGGTCCTTCCGGATCTGCGCCGGAGTCACCTGCAACAACTCGCCCAACTGCTGCGAGCTGATGACCTCCAACCCGCTCTCCTCCAGGTGCGAGAGGGCACGCAAGTACTGCGGCAGACGCTCGATGACGACTTCAGGAACGTCCGGTTGGCTGGTCATCGAGGGGCTCTCCCGATTGTGAAGCGATTGTGAAACGTTTGTGAAGCGATAGTAATGGCCGTCACAATCGAGGGTCAAGCGGGCGCAAGGCTAAGCGATGCGGCAGGGTTAGGCAGGCGCACGGGAGACGGCCAAGCCGCCTCCCAAATCTTTCCCCCGCCCGAGGGGTTAATCAGTTCTAGAGGCCACTTTTGCCAGTCGGCATCCCGCAGCGCGGCGGCGGAGCCTCATCTTAGCCTGCTACCCGCTAAGCTCCCGCGAGTCCAATGGCTTCTATCGACGCCTCGCCTTCAGCTTGGTAAGAGCGCACCACGTCCTTGAAGCGGACCTCGTAGCGGGGCATGGTGGAGCTGTCGGCGTACACCTCGTCCACCTCCGCCGCGCCATTGGGCCCCTCGACGGTTGTCAATAGACTGCGTTCCTCGGCCATCTCGCCTCCTCACTCAGAGCTAGCCGCAGCCTCACACATGCGACATGAGATGCTCGCGCGTGCCCTCCTCGAAGGGCGTCGAGGCCGGCAGGACGATGTCGAGCGATCTTACGCGGTAAGCCTCCCCGTTGTGGGCTTCGGGCGGCTCGCTCCCCTCCTGAAGCTGCCGCGCAGCGTCGAGCAGCCGCCGCCGCACACGGATGATGGCCTGGTCCGCGCTCACCAAGTGCTCCAATGACCGGTCCATGATTGGCCCGCCCATGTCTTCCTGCACTGCGAAGTCCTGTGCAGGGATGGACTTGATGCCGGCGAAGGACACCGTACGCTGGGCTGCCCGATCAATCAGGTAGTCGTTGGAAACGTTTTCCTTTGTCAGGAACGTCCCCGGAAGCAGCTCGGGGAAGAGCACTCCGCCGTGCTTGTACTCGTTGACCTCAGCGTCGGTGAGCGGGCGGTCCGGATGCCATCGCAAACGGAAATAGAGGGTGCGCTCATCGTCCATCGGCACCCGGATATTGCACTGAAGGGACTGGCCGACTTGGCTCGCAATCATGGTGTAGGCGGGCATCAGCCATTGGTTCACCCGCCAGTAATGCTCATCTTCACCGGCATCGCGTCGCGCGGCCAGCATCACCCCGTAATCAGTGTCGGTGATGGTCCACACGGGAGCGCGGTCCCTCGTCAGCTGCGGCCGAGGGACTCCGCCAATGGTGGCGTTCGCCCCGATTGTCTCGGTGCTGAGGCGACTGTGGAGGAATCCTACGTGGCTTGAGTCGATGTCGCCCTCGGCTGTCTGCAGATAGTTGCCGCCGATGAACATCTTGGACATGTACCGGTGATCGCTTGGCACCCGGGTCCACTCCATCTCCGGGAACTCTGGAGCGAGGTCCGGCGGACCCATGTAGACCCAGATAATCCCTCCACGCTCGAGGGCCGGATAGGCCGCGAACGCCTTCACCTTATGCCGGTAGCTCTCCCCTTCAGGAGCGTTCGGCACATCCAGGCAGTTCCCTTCCACGTCCAACTTCCAGCCGTGGTAAATGCACCGTAGCCCGCCCTGTTCATTGCGGCCAAAGAAGAGGTTTGAGAGGCGGTGCGGGCAGCGTTGATCGAGAAAGCCGATGCGGCCCCCGGTGTCCTTGAAGGCTACGAGCTTCTCCCCCAAGATCGTGGCCCGGACCGGAGTGCAGTCGGGAGCGGGAAGTTCCTCAGCCAAGAGTGCGGGAAGCCAGAACCGCCGGAACAAGTCACCCATTGGCGTCCCTTGGCCGGTTCTCGTCATAAGCTGATTCTCTTCAACGGTAAGCATATTCTCCCTCGCGGTCAGACCCCTCCTGGGGCCAATGGTGCGCTTGCGCTCTCAGCCTCGCGAAGACTTTGCAAGTCCTCTCATTGACGCGTGGTCTTCTGGCGAAAGTCGTTACTCTCCTTGTGAAGCCGGGGTCTCGCGCTCCTTCTGGCTGAAGACTTCTTCAGTCTCCCGATACAAGCGCACCAGCGTGTCACGGTCCGGACAGTACCGGTCGACATCGTCATCGATATATAGCCAGCCGCCTTTGGAGACCTTATGGAAATTCGATCGGTAGTAGGTGGCGGCGCCGGCCCTGCGTCCGGTGAACAGGCGGTCCGCAACGTCAGGCCGCGCCTCGAGTATGAGCTCCGGCCGTTCGATGCTTGACTGGTCTCGGAACACATTCATCGGCTCCGCCCCATCCTGAACGACCCGGATCTGTTCTCTCAACAAGCGCCTGTAGGCGATGACGCATACGTCCGAGACCCCTAGGTGCTCCAGGGTCCGGTCAGTAATGTCGCCCTGAGACCACCATGCAATCATGTCCTGCGAGAGGACGTTGTCCAAAATAGGCTCGCCACTCTCATAGTACAGATTGACGTCCGCGTACGGAACGATGTCCTGCTCTGGCGTCTCCACCTCTTCGGGGAAATCGTAGTAGAAATACTGCAGATGCCAGGTGTGGGTATCGTCCAAGGGCACGCCAATCTGGTACGACTTGCGAATGGTCCCTGGAGCATATGGCTCAAAGGTGAGCGTATAGGGGAACAGGATCGAGTTCGACCCAATGGTCCACGAAGGTTCTTCCTCGCTCTTGTCAGATTCCAGGTTCCCCTTGGTGAACCCAAATTGGTTCCATACGGGCCGGTACTTCGTGTACACCCCGCGGTCCAGACGGTCCTGCTGCTGGCGCATCGTCACATTGTAGCGGGCCTTGGTGTCGTCCGTGAGAGCGTCCTGGGTCTCTAGGGCGTATTGCGCTAGGCGACCGTGCAGATATGTCGCGTGACCAAGGTCCCCCCGGTTCTCCATCACCTGGAGCCAGTTGCAGGGTAGCTGGTGAGCGACTATCTGACGGAATCCTCCGGGCCGCACGAACAGGTCCCACCGAGGCAGTAGCGGGGCCGGCTCCGGCCCAAGGTATGCCCAGATGAGCCCGCCGAGTTCCTCGACAGGATAGTGAGTAATGCTGATTTTGCCTCTGAACGCGCTGTCCGGCGGCTCTAGAGGCATCTGCGTGCAACGCCCTTCCTCGTCGAATAACCAGCCGTGGTAGCAGCAGCGGATGCCGTGCTCCTCGGGGATCGCGTACTCCAAGCTGGTTAGACGGTGCGGGCAACGCAGCTGCACCAGGCCTTTCGTGCCGGAGCGGTCCCTAAAGAGAACCAAGTCTTCGCCGAGGATTCGTACTCGGAGGACTGCTTTCTCCGCAAGTTGCTGAGAGGCCGCAATCGGGTGCCAGTAGCGGCGCATCAACTTGCCGCCGGGTGTGCCCGGACCCACCTGAGTGAGTAGCTGGTTCTCTTCTCGGGTCAACATCTATAGTGTCATTCGCCAGGGTCTATAGGCCAGTCATCGCCACAGTCATTAGGCCACCCTGGGCACGACCGATTTGGACTTGTATCAGGTCGTAGTTGACAGGTCAAACACCCCCTTTGCTCCCAACAAGGCCCGATGCGGAGAGAGCCTCTCGCGGTAGCTTTGGCCTTCGATGATGATTTGGTAGCTGGCGTTGGCGAGCCGGTCGAGGGCGCTGTTGCCGAGGATGGGATCGTCGAAGAGGCTGAGCCATTCCTCCACGGCCCGGTTGGAGGTGATGACGAAGCTGGAGACGCGGTGCCTGCTGATGATCAGCTCGTAGAGGTCGGTGGACTGTTGGGCGGTGAGCCGGTGGAGGCCGAGGTCGTCGAGGATGAGCAGGTCTGGGGAGAGGAACGAGCGGAATGTGCGTTCCACGGAGTTGTCGACCCTGGCTTGAGTCATGGTCTTGAAGAAGTCGTCGGCATGGATAAAGCGGACGGTGTGTCCGGCGCGGATGGCGGTGTAACCCAAGGCCTGTGCGAGGAAGCTCTTGCCGACGCCGGCGGGGCCGACGAGCAGGACATGTTCGTGCTCGTCCAGGAACTCCAGAGAGAAGACGGCGTCCAGCAGGCGGCGGTCGACGGTGACCGACGCAGTCCAGTCGAAGTCCTCGAGGCGGGAGACCTGCTCGAAGCCAGCGCTGTGCAGCCGGAGCTCGATGCGCCGGTGCTCGCGGCGGCCGATCTCGTCAGCGAGGATGATCTCCAGGAATGAGGCATAGTCCAACTGGTCCCTTCTGGCCAAGGCGATGCGCTCGGGCAGGGTGGCCGCCATGGGCCCCAGCTGGAGCCGTTTGAGCAGAGGCATGAGTTCAGTTACACGGGTCATGGCTGATCTCCTGGTGATGACTGGTGGCTGAGGGCAAAGACTGAGCCGGGCCGGGTGAAGCGACCCGCAGGCAATGGCGGGGGATGCTCCTGCACCTCGCTCTGCTCCAAGGCTTCCACCAGGATGCGCTCCACGCGGCGCACGTCGATGAGGTCGACGGTCAGGGCCTTGCGGCATGCGGCGTCGAGGCGTTCCGGGGTGTAACGCTGGCCGAGGCGTATGAGCTTGAGGCCTTGGCGCACCTTGGCCCAAGGCAGAGGACCGTCGAAGAGGCGCTCGACGAAGTCAGCCACCGCCGGTCCGTGCTCGGCCGCGCTGCGCTTGATGCTGTCCGGCGCCCGCAGGGTGTAGGCGGTCAACTCCGGCGGATAGTCCTCTGAGTCGGTGGAGCGGCCACCGCGAGGCTGGCGGGGGTGGAGCTTGATCAGCCTGCCCCGGTGGTAGATGCGCACCAGTTTGCTGCCCAGCCCGATCTCCACCTGCTGGCCCGGCGGGCAAAGGGCAGCCGGGACTGAGTAAAGGGCATACTGGCAGGCAACGTGATGGTCGGGATGCACCTTGACGGTGCGCCAGTGGGTAATCTCGTAGGGCTCGCCATCCCAGGGAGCCAACGCTTGCCGCTCCTCATCCTGGAAGACGACCAGGGGCTGCCGCCGGGTGGCGCCATGCACGCGATGCCCAGCCACATCACGACACCAACGTGCCGCTTCCTCCCTCAGGTGGGAGAAGCTGCTGAAGCTGCCGCCCTTGAAGAAGCGCTCCCGCACGTATTGGACGCTTCGCTCCACCTTGGGCTTGTCCTTGGGGTGACGCACGCGGGCCGGATCGGCGATGAAGCCGCGGTGCTGTGAGTATTCCAGGAAACCCCGGGCGAGCCGGGGATGCAGGGCGTCGGCGCCCGCGACCGCGGCGGGGAAGTTGTCGATGACGAGATAGTGGGGAACGCCGCCGAAGAACGCCCAGGCCGCCTCCAGCCCGTCGACGACGTCTTCCAGCTTCTGGTTGAAGGTGGGCCACACGAAACAGTGCCGGGAGTAGGCCAGCACCACGATCAGCGCCCACACCGTCCGGCGGCGGCCAGTCTCCGCATCCTCGATGTAGCCCAGGCGCCCGAAGTCCAGCTCCGCCACTTCCCCCGGCGCACTCTGCTCCATCCGAACCGTCGTGCGACTCCGACTCTGCCAGTTGCGCCGTTGGATGAAGCGCCGCAGCGACGTGTAGGAAACCCGGCAGCCCTGTTCCGCCAACAACTCCTGGATGCGGGTCAACTGCAAGCGGTCGACGGTGAGCCACTGATAGATCTGGTCGGCCCAGGGGACCAGCTTGTCCTCGGCTGGCGTGGCCACCGCCCGTGGACCGGAACGACCGATCGCCGCCAGCCGACTCACTTGCTCCTCGGTGGGGGCTGGACCACTCAGGCATACTCCAGCCTCCAAGGCCGCGTCCACGTACTTGCGAACGGTTTCACGGGACAGTCCCGTCCCCGAGGCTATGTGCCGCTGACTGTTCCCTCTCTGCCAGCGCCGGATAACTTCCACTATGTCCACCCTGGACACCTCCTTGTAAGCCATCGCCGCTCCTCGAAATGAAGTGCGGCCATGCTCTCCGATTTGGTGCCCAGGGTGGCCTAAAGACCTTGGCGAACTGGCCTAAAGACCCTGGCGATTCCTCAACTTACCGGCCTATAGATCTTGGCGTTTGACATATAGTCCCTCCCAAGCGTATGCTCAACCCCGTGAAACCTGCCGCCGCCTGAGAAGGCGATGGATGGCAGCCGTGGCCTCACATTCACGCAAAGGCTGTGTCCTGTCAAGACCATATCCTTGGACGCCTACGCCGCTAACCAGGCCGAGTCCCGGAGCGATGAGGGCGGAGTGGGCCTGCCTCCACGGATATCTATGGATTGCGGATAAGGCCCACCTGCTTGATCACCCAAGAAAACGAGTCCGATTCAAGGTTGAAACGTACATCCAAGTCGTTGAGGCCCCGGTCAGTCAATCGGTCGAGCGCCGTGTCCACCAGCAGCGTCAGCGCGCCTGGGCCGAACGGCCTGTCATCCTCGCGCTCGTGGACGTAATGGATAATCACGCCGTTTTCGGAGCCGACTGGGCGGCTCCACCCACCCAAGGGGACTCGAGCAATCGCCGCCTCGTACCGATCAAGAAGCCCCCCCTCGGGGATCCACCCGTCATCGCCCAGAGCTGTAACCTGGCCGCTCAAGGCCACTTCGCTGGCAATCTCGTTGAGGGGGACTCCCTGCCCGGCGAGGGCGATGGCGATGGCCCTGGCCGCGGCCTCGCTGTCGCGCACCTCGAGCTGGGTTAACCTGACCTGCGCGCCGGCCCGAGGAGCGGACTGCGCGAGCACAGCCCTCACCGCCTGCTCGTACAGTGCATAACGTACGAGACGCTCGTCTTGCTCTGCTGTGATGGAGCGCGTCGTGAGATATACGCGGTATCGCTCATCGAACTGCCTGCGGAGCTCGGGCGGCGCCTCCGCGCCCGGTACGTCAGCTCCCATCGTGCGCGTCCAAACCGCGCGTTCGATAACGTCTGCCGGTAGCGTCAGGCCTTCGGCGTAGGCCACCTGGCTGAGGGTCTCCCGCTCGGCAAGCCACTGCGCTGCCTCAACCGGGTTCTTCCCCGCCAACGGCGAATCATCGGCGAGCCGTGCGGCGCGCAACAACGCAACGAGCTCGCCCATCGATATGCTCTCATCTTCCACGCGCACCACCCACTCGCGCGCTGGCGCGGCGAGCGTGACGATGTATCCGACGAGGGGGATGCTCAGAAAGATGGCGGCGAGCATCGCCGCGAAGATCACGCGCCGCTTGGTTCGACGCCCCCGCTGCCTGAAGTAATCGCGGCGGGCGCTGTCGAGAGGCGGAGCGGCTTGGTCGTGGGGCAACACCATCGCCGCCCATCCTACCCCAGCGCCGGACGGGATTATCAAGTCCGGCATCGTTCGCGGCGCCCTCGTCTCTCGCGGCCTTCACGCAGACTCTTGGCCCTTGGTCTTGCTATGGAGAGCCCTTTCCTGTAAATACTCCCTGATGCGAACTACCGCTGGCAGCCGCTCATGACGGTGCTCCTCGCAGGCGCGATTGCCGCGCTCCACCTCTTGGCGGTGGCTTGCCAGGACCACTCTCCGGTGGTTGGGGTCGGCCGCGCTTTGGTCATCGAGATATCCAGCGTCGAAACGCTCACTGAAGTGAGTCATGCGGTCGATGATCAGATATTCACCCTGCGGCCGAGCGCGCCGGACGGTAGCTTGCTCTTGGCCCACGTCACTCTCCGAAACGAGAAAATCGGCGTGGCCTTAGTGCTAGTTGACGAGCAAGCGGCTGTGGTGCAAAACCGGGACCTGACGGAGAGCTATCCGCTCTTGGACCCGTTCGGCGGCGAGCCCGCAGACCCCACGGCGGTCGCCGCCTCGGCGGAGCCCTCTCCGCTCTGGGGCTCCTTCAGCCTTGCGCCGGGTTCGGAGGCATCCGGTCGGCTGGTGTTCGACCTCCCACCGGACGCCAAACCGTTCGTCGTCGCCTGGGAACAGACCGACGATATCTTCGTAGTCCTACCGCTGGGATAGACCGGACCATGGCTAAGGCGGAGAATCCCAGCATGCACGAGACGACAATCGAAGCAGAAGCGCTCACCAAATACTTCCGCGATTATCCGGCCATCTCTGGCGTGTCGTTCCGGGCTAAGAAGGGCGAGGTTATTGGCCTCCTAGGGCCGAACGGCGCCGGAAAGACAACCACAATTCGGATCCTCACCGGGGCAATCGCACCGACTAGCGGGTTCGCGCGGATAGGAGGCTGGGACGTCGCCGCTCAGCCGATGCAGGCCCGCCGACGCCTCGGTTACCTGCCGGAGAACGCGCCGCTGTACACGGACATGACCCTCTCGGACTACCTCCTTCACGTTGGCCGGATGCGCGGCATGCCTGGGCAGATGCTCCGTGAGCGGCTGGCGCAAGTCATCGACGACTACGGGCTGAGCCCCTACGCCGGCGCGACGATTGCGAAGCTCTCGAAGGGGTACCGCCAGCGCGTGGCCCTTGCCCAGGCAGTGCTCCACGAGCCAGACGTCCTCATCCTCGACGAGCCAACCCTGGGCATCGACCCTGTCCAGCTTGTTGAGACCCGCGAGCTCATCAGACGCCACACCCAAACGCAGACTGTGCTGCTGAGCACCCACATCTTGGCCGAGGCCGCCATCCTGTGCGACCGAGTGCTTGTGATGCATGGGGGACGGCTCGTGGCGGAGGAGTCGCCGGCTCGCCTCTCTGCGGCACTGCGCAGCCGCGGCGTCGAGTTGACCGTCGTAGGCCCTCACGAGCTCGTCACAGGAGCCCTCGCTGCTGTCCCAGGAGTAGCCAACGTTACCTGGAAGCCAGGCCCCGAAGCCGATTACTACTCAATAGAGCCCCAGAATGAGGTCGACATAAGCGCTGGGGTGGTGAGGGCTATCATCAATCACGGGTGGCGGATCGTCAGTATGAATGAAGCAGCGCCTAACCTTGAGGAGGCCTTCATTCGCCTGATAGCAAACGGGGTTGATGTAGCTGATGTAAAGGCGAGAGATGAGGGCTAGGACGGCAGTCGTCTTGCAGGTCGCGGCGAGAGACACTCGCTCCTACTTCGGCTCGCCCTTCGCGTATATCGCCTTGGCGCTATTCCTCGCCGCCACTGGAGCCTTCTTCGTAACCAGCATCTCGGAGCCCTTCCCTGAAGCCTCCGTCGAACCCTACCTCAAAGGCGCATCATTACTCATCGTCGCGTGGGCGCCCTTGGTCACGATGCGGCTTCTGGCGCAAGAGGACCGGGAGGGGACCCTCGAGCTGCTCCGCACGATGCCTGTACACGACTCCGACATTGTGCTGGGGAAGTTCGTCTTTAGCTTCGGCGTGCTTGCGGCCACTGCTCTACCCACACTCGCTTACGCGGCCTTGCTCTTCTGGTACGGCGACCCCGATTTCGGCCCGCTGCTATCCGGCTACCTTGGCTTGTTCCTCTACGGTTCCGCGGCGATGGCCCTCGGGCTGTTCGCCTCTTCGCTCACCTCTAACCAGCTCGTCGCGGCCGTGATTAGCGCGGGCTCCCTCTTCCTGCTTACTGTCGCGAGCGGCACAGCGGGCGCCATCGCCGGATTCCCTTCCCTGCTGCTTGCAGGGGCGTCCCCCGTGACCCACTACGAACCTTTGGCGCGGGGAATCGTGGACACCCGCGACGTGGTCTACTTCGTCGCCTTTGCAATCTTCTTCTTATTCGCAACCGTGAAGTCGCTGGAATGGCGGCGTTGGGCCTAACCACTAGGAGCGCGCCGTGCTTCGGTTGAGAGCAATCCTGAAGGATGTCGGCGCGCCACTCGCCATCGTTGGATTCATGGCTGTCGTGGGTGGCGCAAGCCTCGTTGCCTGGGCGCCGGACCTCCGCGCGTTCTCCGTAGCCACGGCACTAGCGGGAATCGCCGCGATCGTTCTGGCCCTCGTGGTTTCGGCCGGCTCTATCCGCACTACATTCACAGGGCCGCGTGGGCGGTACACGACACTCTTTGCAGTGACGGTCTTGGCCGTGGGGCTGACCGGCGTCTTCGTCAATCTCATCGCGCAGCGACTGCAGGTGCGTTGGGACCTAACCGAGACCCAGCAGTTCACGCTTGCCCCTAAGACAAAGGCCGTGCTGGGCGGGCTGACGCAGCAGATCGAGGTTACTGGGTTCTTCCTGAGCGACCGCGAAGACCACCTCACGGCGATGCGCCGGGCTGACGACTTACTGTTCGAGATGGGCCGGGCATCCAGTGGCAGGGTGTCGTATCGCTCCGTAGACCCGGACCTGCAACCCTCGCTTGCCAGGAGGTTCGGAGTTTCTAGTTTCCCGGTGCTCGTGTTTGACGCAGTCGATACCGGTGTCCGAGCAGCGAGTTCCGCGTTGCCTGTCAGCGAACGAGACGTTCTCACCGCTCTGCTAGCTGTCACTAGGACGCAGCTGAAGAAGGTGTACCTGCTGACTGGGCACCTCGAGCTCGACGCTGGAGACGCGACGCGTCGGGACGCGTTCGGACTCGCTACTGACGAGATTGCCGCGAATGGATACATCGTTAGTGAACTGAACCTCGGCCAGTCCGGCTCAGTGCCCGATGACGCTGCCGCGTTGGTGGTGGCAGGGCCCAAGCGAGACCTCTTGCCGGTGGAGCAGGCGGCCCTCGCTCAGTGGCTTGCGGCAGGCGGTGATGCCGTGTTCCTCCTCGATCCGGACGCGCCGGACACCTTCGCCCAGCTGCTCGGAGCCTGGGGTGTCTCTCTCGGCCCCGGAGCCATTGTGGAACCGTCGAGCTCTATCGTGGGTGACCCGCTTACTGTGCTGCTCCAGCGCGGCCAGTATGCCTTGGATCACGCTATAGGGGGCGGTGGCGCTATCAGCAACGAGTTAGACGTGACTTATTTCCCTGAGGCTCGCGCACTTGGCCTCCACGAAGAAGCAATTGCTGCCTTGGACGCCTTGGGACAAGACAGCGTTAGCTACACAACACTCGCGTTCACCTCGCGCGCGAGCTGGATCACTGCGGACCCCAGCCGCCCGGACCAGCGCGTTCCCAATGAAGCGGGCCCCTTCGCTATAGCGCTGGCGCTGCGTACGCCGTCCGCAGCGCCGGGAGCACGCACCTCCATCGTGGTTATCGGCGATTCAGGGTTCGCCTCCAACGAGCATTTCACTGCCTTCAGCAACGCAGACCTCATGCTAAACGCAGTGAGTTGGGCGGCTGGAGAGTTTGAACTCGTCTCCCTTCACCCGAACCCAACAACCGCCCGCCCCCTCGTCCTGACCCAGTGGGGGTTCGATCTAATCCGGTACGTCGCCTGGTTCCTCTTGCCTGCTGCTGCTGCTGCTGGAGCGGTGGTTGCCTGGGCGGTCCGGCGATGAAGCTGCCCCGCGGGCGGGCGCTGCTCTTCGCCGCCGTATTGGTCACGGGGGTAATGGCGCTCTCCGTGCCGCAGTGGGCGGAGGAGCCTGCGTCAGCGTCCTTGGCAGCCCCTTGGGTGTACGCTGTCGACGAGGACGACATCGAGCGCATCCGGATAACCCATGAAGGCACGATCCAAGGCTTCATCAAGATGAGTGGCGGCTGGCGCTCCGAGGATGAACCGGCTGTCCCTGTGCTCCAACAGCGGTGGGGTGGGGTCACCCTTATCCTGCGAGGTTTGAAGGCGACCAGGGCACTGCCCTCTCTGCCCGAGCCCGATACGTCGTACGGACTTGCGGCGCCCGTAACCCGCATCGAGCTCCGTCTGCGGGGGGAACGATCTCTCGTCATCGATGTCGGCGCGGCCAATCCTGCGGGGACCGCCGACTACGTGCGTGTCGCCGGACAGCCTACCGCCTACCTTGTCGATCGCTCGTGGCGGGCAGTCTTGGCCCGCTTGGCGACTGAACCGCCGTTTGCGAGCTGAGCGTGTCGGCTCGCTCATAGCGAAGCCAAAGGACTATAAGACTAATGGGATGCGATAAGTTGACGCCGCAATGCGGCGGTGGTTATAGTCGCGTTTTCAGTGAGAACCCACGGCGGTGTTCGATTCGCTCGAGTTGGCCGCCGTAATCGGGTGCATTTCACGTAACGTTGAGCCGACCAGGGACGGGAGGATTTGAAGGTGAGAAGAACACTCTCGGTTCTAACTTTGGGGCTAGTCCTATCCATGGCGGCTTTGGCTGCATGCAGTTCGGAGGACCCAACGGCTACGCCCACTGCGGTTCCGCCCACGGCGACTCCTGATAGCACGACCGACACCGGCGCGGACAGTGGCGCTGCGGTCGACGACAGCATGGCCATGGAGCCCATGACCGGCGGCGTTTTTACCTGGACCACCACCAACGACAACCAGTCCGGGTGGGACCCCCACGGCGTCACTCGCATCCGAAGCCTCGCTGCCCAAGCGCTTAGCACTTGGACGAACAGCCTCGTCAAGTACAAGCATGGCCCCGACGTTCCCGGATGGGAAACCGAAGTTGTGCCGGACCTCGCCGAGAGTTGGGAGATATCCGCCGACGGCTTGACCTACACGTTTACCCTTCGCCAAGGGGTCAACTTCCACAACAAGCCCGCTACCAACGGTCGTGAGATGACGGCTGAAGACGTGAAGTACTCCGCCGACAGGATCCTTGCGAACGAGGGCCACAACTTCGGGTGGTACTTCGATCCCCTCGAAAGCGTGGAGGTGGTTAGCCCCTACGTGGTTGCATTCCACCTGTCGGAGCCGGACGGATCGTTCTTGACGCACCTCGCAGAGGGCATGATGAACATCCTTCCGATGGGCGTCGCCGGCGCCCCGACGGTCGATACATGGCCTCTTGAAGACGAGTTCCAAGGGCCTGACCAGATTATCGGGACAGGGCCGTTCATGTTCGAGTCGCACCTGCTCGATTCCAAGCTCACCGCAGTGCGTAACCCGGATTACTTCCGCGAGGGCCTCCCGTACCTAGACGGCTGGGAATACATCGTCGCTTCAGACTCAGCCGCCCAAGTTGCCGCTCTGGCCTCTGGACAGGCCGATGGCGGCGCGCTCCCTGCCGGAACGCAAGACTCTTTCATCGACAACAACCCGGACGTGCAGGTATGGCATGAGGTCCCCATCCAGACGATGCCGACCATGCAGTTGCGTGCTGACACCCCGCCGTTCAACGATATCAACGTCCGGCGCGCCATCATGATGTCCATCGATCAGCAGGCCATTATCGACACGCGCTGGTCGGGCTCCGAAGCATCCCAGACCTACGGCAGCATCGCCCAGAACGCATTCCCCGACCTCTTTGCCGACGCCAGCGCGCTTGGCGACGCGGCCCAATGGTGGGAGTACAACCCCACGCGGGCCCAGGAGCTCCTCGCCGAAGCCGGTTACCCAGAGGGGTTTGAGATTGAATTCCGCGCAAGCGATTGCTGCACGCGTGACTACTTCCCTGAGCTGGTCGTCGACTTCTGGACGAAGATCGGGCTGAACGCGACCGCTGACATCGTTCCGCACGCCGTTCACATCCGCACCAGCAACCGCGGCGACTACAAGCATGCAGCCCACAGCCGCGTCTCCATTGCCGATTTCCAGGATGTCCTTCGCTCCTTTGAACCTGGCAGCGTGGCAAACGTCGCGCATGTCGACGACCCCGAACTCAACAGGCTGGCGCAGGAGATGAAGCTAGCCACCGACCCGGCTCGCAGGCGCGAAATCGCCCTAGAAACACAACGCCATCTCGCGGCCCAGGCCTACGTACTCCGCATCCCGATAGGCAACCCGGTTACCGCGGTGCGCGCCAACGTCCACGACTTCAGGCCGCACAAGGGATTCCACTCCTTTGGGCGCGACCTAGAGATCACTTGGATGAGCCCGTAGCACCGACTCGCATCGACCGGTATGATGAGCCCCCGCTTTCAGTATGCGCCGAAGCGGGGGCTCATCGGATAGGTTGGGCCCCGTAAGGCAGTTCTGCTCCTCCAAGAACATGTGAGGTCCCAAGGGCGCTGTGACCGCATACGTAATCAGAAGGCTTCTGCTCGCGATACCGACACTGTTCCTCGTCTCGGTCATCGTTTTCTCTATCCTGCGGCTCATCCCTGGTGATGTCGCCGAGGCGATGACCGAAGAGTATGCGTACGCCCCAACCATCGACGCCCTGCGCCAGAAGCTCGGGCTCGACCGTCCACTGCCTGTGCAATACGCAATCTGGGTGTGGGACGCCCTGCGCGGCGACTTCGGCAACTCGCTGTGGAACCGCCAAAGCGTGTTCGGCGAGCTGTTCAGGCGACTCCCTGTCACGCTCGAGTTGGGAGGGCTTGCGCTCCTCATCTCCGCCATTGTGGCGGTGCCCATTGGCGTCTATTCGGGCTTGCGCCAAGATACCAAGACCGATTACGCGCTTCGCAGCTCGGCCATCTTCTTCTTATCCGTTCCGCACTTCTGGCTCGCCACCCTCATCCTCATCTTCCCTGCGTACTACCTGGGCTGGGCGCCAAGAGTCGTCTGGACACCCTTCTTGGAAGACCCTATCGCCAACCTTCAGCACGTCATCACACCCGCACTGATTATTGGCCTCGGCGGCGCCGCTCCCATGATGCGCCTCACCCGCGCGATGATTCTCGAGGTCCAGCGGCAGGACTACATCCGTACTGCCTGGTCCAAGGGTCTAAGGGAGCGCGCTGTCGTCTTCAGGCACGCGCTCAAGAACGCAATCATCCCCGTCGTAACCCTATTTGGCCTCCGTATACCTACCCTGATATCGGGGGCCGTGGTAATGGAGAACGTGTTCGGCCTGCCAGGCGTCGGTCGGTGGATCGTCGTCGGCATCCAGAATTTCGACTACCCGGTTGTCCAGATCGGCACGCTCTTTCTCGCCGTAATCGTAGTGATAACCAACCTCCTCATCGATCTTACGTACGGATGGCTAGACCCAAGGATTAGGTTCGCATGAAGGGTCCAACTATACCTTCCCCATCGGGATGCCTAAGGAAGCTGACCCATGGCTGCGGTTGACGTCACCGCGGGCGGGCGGCCCGCCACCCGTCGGCTGCGGCGGCTGTTCGAGCCGAGATCGTTCCTGGGGCGCCTGTACAGAGAGAAACCCCTCGGAGCCGTGGGCCTCGTCGTCGTCGTTGCGCTGATTATCATGACTGTCTTCGCCGACTGGCTCGCGCCGCAGCACTACGCGCACACGGAGCGCTTGGACCAGCTCATGCCGCCGAGCTTGGCCCACCCTCTCGGGACCGACCACCTTGGCCGGGACCAGCTCAGCCGCATCATCTACGGGGCCCGCATATCCATATTCATAGGGTTCGGCGCAACGGGCCTAGCTATCACCCTGGCCACGGTTGTGGGCACGCTGAGCGCTTACTACGGTGGATGGTTCGACGTGATTGGACAGCGGTTCGTCGACGCGTGGATGTCGTTCCCTGGCCTTGTGGTTGCCCTTGCCATGCTCAGCGTCCTAGGACCCGGGCAGTGGCAGCTCATTATCGTCATCGGCCTGCTGTTCGGCATTCGCAACTCGCGCGTGATTCGAAGCCAGGTGCTCGCCATCAAGTCACTACCGTACATCGAGGCGTCACGTGCGGTGGGCGTGGGCGATGTCGGCATCATGCTGCGGCACCTCATCCCGAACTCGATGGCGCCAATCATCATTCTCGCCACGATTGAGGTTCCCGCCGTTATCCTGATTGAGGCATCCCTCAGCTTCCTCGGCTTCGGCGTGCCGCCGCCCACTCCCTCATGGGGCGCAATGCTCGGCCCCGACGCGCGGGCGAGGATGCTAGAAGCCCCGTGGATGGCGTTGGCCCCCGGGATCGCGCTCAGCTTGGCCGTCTTCGCATGGAATATGTTTGGCGACGCCCTCCGGGATCTCCTCGATCCCGCTCTTCGAAGTCGGCGGTGATGGATTCAGTGCTGGACTGCTCCTTCGCATACGGCGCCTCCCTCCAAACGTCACAGCCAAGGGAGGGAACACGCCTACTGCCCAGTTTAAGCGCCCCCGGACTACCACGAGCGCAGGCCTATTGACTTGAGCACCTTGCTGGAAGTCCGCGACCTCGAAGTGCAGTTCAACACGCATGACGGCCCCGTCCGCGCCGTCAATGGCATTAGCTATGAAGTGCATGACGGGGAGATGTTTGCAATAGTGGGAGAAAGCGGGTGCGGAAAGAGCGTCAGCGCGCTCGCCATCATGCGGCTGATTGCCACTCCTCCAGGCCGCATAACGAATGGACACGTGTTCTTCGAAGGCGAAGACCTGTTGAAGGTCGCCAACGAACGAATGCAGGACATTCGGGGCAACCGGATTGCGATGATTTTCCAGGAGCCCATGACCTCGCTCAATCCCGTATTAAGTATAAGCGCCCAGATCACCGAACCGCTCAGGTTGCACCTGAAGATGAGCAAGAACGCGGCGAAGGACCGGGCCGCGGAACTCTTGGAGATGGTGGGTATCCCCGAGGCGCATCGGCGTCTCGACGATTACCCTCATCAGTTCAGCGGCGGTATGCGGCAGCGGGTGATGATTGCCATTGCTCTGAGCTGCGAGCCGAAATTGCTGATTGCAGACGAGCCAACCACCGCCTTGGACGTGACCATCCAAGCTCAGATACTCGACCTGATCCGTGAGCTTGGAGCAAAGTTTGGCACCGCCGTTATCCTCATCACCCACAACCTGGGCGTCGTCGCGCGCTACGTCGACCGGGTGAACGTCATGTATGCCGGCCGAATCGTCGAGCAGGGCACGGCTGCCGACGTGTACGCAAGGCCTGCACACCCGTACACCTTGGGACTGTTGCAGTCCGTGCCGAGGCTTGACAGGCTGGGGCGCCGCCTTCAGTCCATCGACGGCATGCCGCCTGACCTCGCTAGCCTGCCCGACGGATGCGCCTTTCGAGAGCGCTGCCGATATGCGATCGATGCATGCGCGACGGATTTGCCCCCTCTCGTCGCCGTTGGCGACGGTCACCAGTCGGCGTGCTTGAGGAACGGCGATCTGACAACCCTAGGGACGGCGACGTGACTGAGCAAGCGTCCAATGCAGCAACCAGCCTCATGGGCCAGGGCGACACGATAGTCGCAGTTGACCATCTCAAGGTGTACTTCCCGATTACTTCCGGAATCCTCCGGCGGCGCATCGGCGACATCAAAGCCGTCGACGACGTCACCTTCGACGTCAAGCGTGGCGAGACACTCGGCCTTGTCGGTGAGAGCGGCTCTGGGAAGACCACGGTCGGCCGCTCGATCCTCAACCTCCAAAAGCCTACCGCTGGGCACGTCGACTTCAATGGAATTGACCTCACCGCATTGGGTCCTCGAAAGATGCAGCCGTTTCGGCGGCATCTCCAGGTCATTTTTCAGGATCCCTATTCCTCACTTGACCCGAGGGCGACGGCCGGCAGCATCATCGGCGAGCCGTTGCGGGTGCATAAGCTCGCCAGTACGAAAGAGGAGAAAGATACGCGTGTCAACGAGCTCCTCGGCTTGGTCGGTCTCCATCCGAATATGAAATCGCGATACCCCCATGAGTTCAGTGGGGGCCAGCGTCAGCGAATCGGCATCGCGCGCGCGCTAGCCGTCGAACCCGATTTCATCGTCGCCGACGAGCCCATCTCAGCGCTAGACGTATCCATTCAGGCGCAACTGATCAATCTGCTCCAAGACCTCCAGGAGCAGCTGGGCCTCACCTACCTGTTCGTGGCCCACGACATGGCGGTTGTTCGGCACATCGCGGATAGGGTCGCAGTGATGTACCTCGGCAAGATTATGGAGATCGCAAGTTCCCAGGACATCTATAACAGCCCCAAGCACCCCTATACGCAAGCCCTGCTCTCTGCGGTGCCTATCCCAGACCCGGCCATCGAAGCAACTCGGGAGCGTGTGCCGCTTCAGGGCTCTATCCCCAGCCCTGCCAATCCACCCTCAGGCTGCGTCTTCCACACGCGCTGCCCCGTGGCGATCGACGAATGTAAGGTCACCATTCCTGAACTGAAGCGGGTCGGCCCCTTGCACGAAGCCGCCTGTCTATTGGCATAATCGCCACCGGGAGGGGGTGCATCCAGGGACAGGCTGACTACAGCGCGTAGAGTGCGCGCGGGTTGTCGTCCGTAATCTTCTCGATCACGCGCGGACTGATGTCGCTCCGCCCTCGCAATATCGCGATTGCATCAATCTCGCTTGACGGGTCGAAGTGGCCGTAATCGGTTCCGATGACGAGATTGTCCTCCCCCGTATATCCGAGGACATAGGGGAGATCGTCGTCATTCTGGCACGTCACGTACGCCCGAAACTCGCGGAACGGGTTCTCGGGAAACGCCTTTCCGGCTGCCTCGTGTCGGCGCGCGGCTTCGTGGACCACCCACGGCGCCCACTGAGCGCTTGCCTCGATGAACCCCCAGCGGAGGTCCGGGAAGCGCTTCGGCAGCTCGCTCACCATGTATGAATGGCAGGACACCGCGGTCATCGCCCGGAACATCCCGAACGCCGACCCTGGGTCGTAGGGGGACCGCAGCACGTCGCACACTTCCGAGTTTCCGTTTGCTATGTGGACGGCAATCGCCATGTCCAGTCGGCTAGCCTCCTCGTAGATCGGGTAGAAGTACACGTCCGGCAGCGTGCGTGACGCCTCGATGGGGCGCAGGCAGACGGCGACGGAGCCATGCTCCTTGGCGAATCGCAGCTCGTCAAGCGCGTCGTTCATCCGCATCAGCGGCAGAACGCAAGACCATCGGAAGCGGCCATCCCCGCGCTCCCAGATATCGGCCAGCCAGCGGTTCCACCCTTTGCAGATAGCCAGCTCAACCTCCGGCCGCTCAGCGACCTGCTCGATGAACAGCGTGTTGTGCAGCACCTGCACGTCGATCCCAAGCTCGTTCATATGCCGCAGCCGGGCGTCGAGGTCAGCCATCTCCCGCGCTTCGGCCGGCGTCGCCGTGTTCCTCCCCTGCGGGAGGGACTCGTTGCTCCTCGACAGCATCGCTCGGCGCCGGAGCTTATCGTCGATCAGCCATCGAAGGTTGCCGGGAGCGTTCGTGGGGGCTGCGAGAACAGGCCTGAAGCCAGCCTCCGATGGGTCCATGAATTCCCAGGTCCGCTCCGTCTCCACAACATGCGCATCCGCATCTATTACTGGCATGCCGTTGCCCTCCTAAGATAGACAGACTGGAGCCGACGCCGCGCGCGGCGGCTTCCTCGCCGATAGCAATTCGACCATAGCACTGCGCCTGCCAATCGTGAAGCCGAGTCCTCCGACCTCGCTGGGCCCGTGCTATATTGCTCCTACCCCTCCCTGGCGGACGTTCAGTGCATATCGGCTCTTGTCGCCTCACCTTCCGGCTCCATGGCAACGACTCGCTCAAGGGCAAGCGCCAGGTCTCGCGCTCGCTCATCACGCGACTGCGGCAGAAGTTCAACCTCGCGGCTGCGGAGGTCGACGGCGTGGACGAGCACCAGCGGCTCGTCATCGGCCTGGCCTGCGTGAGCAACGACCTCGGACACGTGAACGAGATGCTCGATAAGGCGGTGCGCTTCGTGGAGGCGCAGGACTTCGACGCCGAGCTCGTCGACGTCGAGCGCGAGGCGCTCGACTGGGCCTGATGGACGCCGCGCGCTTCGTCGAGCACTTGGGCGTGACCTCGCTGCACAACGAGCTCGCGCACGTCGAAGAGGTCCCCCAGAGGCCTGCTGCTCACGCATCTCTGAGTCACGACCTCGTCCCCAGCCTCGAGGCCGCGCTGTCGGCCCGCGGGCAGATGCCGCTGTACACCCACCAGGCGCACGCGATCGATACGGCGCTGGACGGGCGGGACATGGCGGTCGTCACGCCCGCGGCCAGCGGAAAGAGCCTGTGCTGCCACGTTCCCGTCGCCCAGGCGCTCCTGACGGACCCCTCGGCGCGTGCGCTCTACCTCTTCCCCACCAAGGCGCTCGCCCAGGACCAGCTGCGGGGGTTGCAGGGGCTGCTCCCGCCCAAGCTTGCGGCGAAGGTCGCCATCTTCGACGGCGATACGCCGTCGGCGGAGCGGAGCGGGATACGTCGGTCGGCGCAGGCGGTCCTGACGAACCCGGACATGCTGCACTTCGGCATGTTGCCGAACCACCGAGCTTGGCCGCGGCTGCTCCCGTCGTTGCGGTATGTGGTGATCGACGAGGCGCACGTCTACCGGGGCGTATTCGGCTCGCACGTTGCGAACGTGGTTCGCCGGCTTCGCAGGCTCTGCGCCCGCTACGGGAGCGACCCGGTATTCATCCTCTGCTCGGCCACGATAGCGAACCCGGGCGAGCTGGCCGAGGGCCTCATCGGCAAGCCCGTCGAGGTCATCGACGAGGACGGCGCGCCCCACGGCTCGAAGCATTTCGTGTTCTGGGACCCGCCGATCCTCGACGAGGAGCGCGGCGCGAGGGCGAGCGCGCGGAGCGAGACATCACGGCTCCTCGAAATGCTGCTGCGCCGCGACGTCCGCACCCTCGCCTTCGTGCGCACCCGGCGGCAGGCCGAGCTCGTCTACGTGAACGTCCGCGATCGGCTGACCGGCGACGACGAGCCGCTGGCGAAACGCCTGCGGCCGTACCGCGCATCGTACCTGGCCGAGGACCGCCGCGAGGTCGAGCGGGGCCTGCTGAACGGCGACCTGCTGGGCGTGGTGGCGACGAACGCGCTGGAGCTGGGCATCGACATCGGCGACCTGGACGCGACGCTGCTCACGGGTTACCCCGGCAGCATCGCCAGCACGTGGCAACAGGCGGGGCGCAGCGGCAGGAGCGGCGACGGCTCGCTGAGCGTGCTCGTCGCCCAGGACAATCCGCTCGACCAGTATCTGATGCGTCACCCGGACTTCTTCTTCGGACGCTCCCACGAGCACGCCCGCATCCGGCCGGGCAACCCCTACGTGCTGGGGCCGCATCTCAAGGCGGCGGCCTACGAGCTGCCGCTCACCCCGGAGGACGCGGCGCTTTTCGGTGGGAGCTTTGGTCCGCAGGTGGAGGCCCTGGCCGCCGAGGGCGCCCTGCACGAGCGGAACGGGCGCTGGTTCATCTCGCCGTCGGTGGAGTATCCGGCGCAAGAGGTGAACATCAGGTCGCTCTCGCACCGGCAATTCCTCGCCGTCGAATCCCAGTCGGGTCGCGTGTTGGAGCATGTGGACGCCTTCTCCGCGTTCAGCCAGCTCCACCCTGGGGCCGTCTACCTGCACCAGGGAGACTCCTACGTTGTCGGATCCCTGGACCTCGACGCCGGCGTCGCCTACCTGAACAGGACCGACGCGCCCTACTACACCGAGTCGCGCGACCTGACCGACATCCGGGTCATCGAGACGCGCGCGGAGAAGGAGTTGAACGGCGCGCGGGTGTGCGTCGGCGAGGTCGAGGTGTCGCGGCGCGTCGTCGGCTACCGCAAGCGCGGGCTCTACTCGGAGCGGCCGGACGACGACTTGGGCGACGAGCTGCTCGACCTGCCGCCCTGGGAGTTCCGCACGATGGCTGTCTGGTTCGACCTGCCCGTGCCGACGTACAGCCGGGCGCTGCGCGAGCGCGTCGACTTGCCGGGCGGGCTGCACGCCATGGAGCACGCGGCAATCGGCGTGCTGCCCCTCTTCGCCCTGTGCGACCGCAACGATATCGGCGGCGTCTCCACGGCCTTGCATCCCGACACTGGCGAGCCGCAGGTGTTCATCTACGACGGCCATCCCGGCGGCGTCGGCATCGCGGAGCATGGCTACGAGGCCATCGAGGAGCTGTTGTCGGCGACCCTCGATGCGGTGTCGCAGTGCCCATGCGCTAGTGGGTGCCCGTCCTGCATACAGTCGCCGAAGTGCGGCAACAACAACCACCCGCTGGACAAGCACGTTGCGCAGGACCTGCTGCGCGGGCTGCTGGGAGCGTAGGGCCGGTGCCTTCTATCAGCGACAGTGCGGGCAGCGATAGCGTATGGCTGATCACCGGCGTGCCCGGGGCGGGGAAGAGCACGGTTTCGAGGGGACTCGCCCGGCGGCTTCCGAGGTCCGCGCACGTCGAGACGGACTTGGTCAGGGCGATGATCCTGTCCGGGTACGTGCTCCCCGGCGAGGAGCCTCTGGCTGAATCCAACGCGCAGCTGGAGCTTGGCGCCCGCAACTCCGCGCTCTTGGCGGACTCGTTGATGAGCGCCGGGTTCACGCCCATCGTTGACGATGTCATTCTGCGGCCGCAAATGGCGCGCTACCGGGAGGTCCTCTCCCGCTGGTCGCTCCGGTACATCGTGCTCGCGCCCCCTGTCGAGGTCGCGATCGAGCGGGACAGCGGACGCGTCGAAAAGCACGTGGCCGAGAGGTTCGCTTACCTGGACGCGGAGCTGCGCGAGCAGATGCAAGGCCTGGGCCTCTGGCTGGACACGTCGGGCATGACCCCCGATGAAACGGTCGAGACGATCATCCGCCGCGCCGACGAAGCACTCCTTGGACCCCTCCCGGTCTGGAGTTAGGCGGGCGGCGGAGGACGGATACGGGAAGTTCCCCGTTGGGTGAAAAAAGTTCCCCACCTCATTTTTGCTACGAGTAAAAAATTCCCGAGTCTCCCATTGGCTTACGAGTCAAAACTTCCCGGAAAAACATGCGAAAACAGGGCTGGCGGGGCGTGTTTTTATGGCCGTGGCCTGCTTCCTGGGTATTGGAACTACTTCCTGACTGATGTTTGTTCTGTAATTCATGCGGGGATTTCCAGGGGAACCGTCTCTTGCGAGGGGGGCGCGGGAGGGAAAGTCCAGCACCACCGCTTCCCAGTGGAATCCTTGGACCGGGTGTTCACAGTTGTCACGTTGTAGAAGGCGCGGGCTAGTGCGAGTTGGTGTTTGGAGATACCGAGGTCCTCGGCTTCCTGCTTGATCCGGGCGGCGGGTTTGGGGCCGCCGGCGAGGGCGTGCAGGATGAAGCTGCGAGCGGCGTTGCGGGATGGGTTTGCGCCAGGCGATTTGGGGGGATGCGAGGGAGTAGGGAATGGGGGGAGGGGCATCGTCGATGGGCGGGCGGAGGGGGAAGAGGACACGTCGACGGTTGGGTCTGGCGAGGGCAGTGGTGAAGACGACGGCGGCGGCGGAGAGGGTCCGGCGCAGGGAGTGAGCGGCCTTTGGGAGCGCGGGCTCGGGATTGTGGGCGATGGCGATAACGGCGGCGCCGGTGCGCGCGGCGAGTCCGTTGAGCTTGCCGAGGACGGTGAGGGGCCGTGCGGCGCGGCGGGCGGCGAGGTCTTCGGACCTGGTCGACGATGAGGAGAGCTACGCTGCCGCGGACGATGAGGTTGTGGAGGCGTCGCATGAGGAGGTCAAGTCCGGGCCAGGGAGGACGGTCGGGGACCTTGAGGGGCCGCTTCATCTCGTCGGGCATGGGGGACTGCCAGAGGTCCTCCATGGAGCGTGCCCTGTCGTGGAGCTTGGCCTTGTGCTCGAGGGCCTCGTAGTCCGGGAGAGACTGGCCTTCGGGGAGATCGGCGAGGTGCTCGGGTGAGAGGGTATCGGCGAAGTAGATGAGGGAGAGGTCCGCGCGGAAAGCGCGAAGGAGGGGTATGGCGGAAGCGGGGGCGCGGTTGAAGGGAGCGATGAGGACGGGAGCACGGAGGAAGGCAGCATTGGGGTTGTCGGGGGCAGGGGCGCCGACGGAGACGCGTGCGGCGATGTCGAGGGCGATGGCGGTCTTGCCAGAGCCGGGGAATCCGGCGATGAGTGTGAGAGCGGCCATGGGGATGCGGTTGGGCCATAGCCAGTCTTGCGGGTGAGGAACCATGAGAGAGAGGGGGTTGAGTCCGGCTTCCTGGGCGCCGGTGGAGGTGTAGAGCCATGAGTCGGGGGCGAGTCCGCGTTTGGCGAGGGCGGAGGCGATGCGGGCGTCGTCGCAGGAGTCGGAGGAGCATTGGAAGGTGAAGCCGAGGTAATCGTCGAAGTCGACGGTGAGGGTGGGGACGTCGGGAGTGGGGTGGATGGGGCAGTGGAGTCGCGGGGGTTCGGAGGCGCACGGGCAATCGGGGTTGCCGCACCGGAGGGCGCGTGAGACGGCGTGGAGGTAGTTGTCGTCTTGGGGAGTGGGCATGGTGGGGGGCCTCTGTTTCAAGGATGCAAAAAGGCCCCGGGTCGCCGTGCTTCCCAGGGCCTGTCTGGCGTTAATTTTACGTGGGGGAGGGGGGTTGGGGTAAGGGGCAAGTGTCACAGTGGTGGTTGGTGGGACGGGGGCGTTGATTGGCGAGTGGGGCGGCCCCCTCTCTAGCTCTCCCCCGCAGACAGTGGAGAGGACCGGAGCGGACGGGGGAGAGGGGGATGGACCGCGCCGCTGTCGCGCCGCTGCGAGGTTCCCGCCTGCGCGGGAATGACGGAAAGTGGGCGTCCTAGATTCCCGCTTTCGCGGGAATGACAGGTGGGGCGTGGCGATGACGGATGGGCTTGGCGATGATGGGTGCGGGGGCGTTGATTGGCGGGTGGGGCGGCCCCCTCTCTAGCTCTCCCCCGCAGACGGTGGAGAGGACCGGAGCAGACGGGGGAGAGGGGTTAGGAGGCGGCGTTGAGGCGGGAGATGTCGGCTTGGGCTTGGACGAGGCCGTCGAGGAGCCCCTTTATAGTAATAGCAACGGAAAGATTCGATACTCGTGGGCGGTAGACTTGCGCTCTGGGGCAGGCGATAGCACTTAAGGGCCCTCACATGGTTCGAGTCCCCGCCAGTGGGGCTTAGTTAGGGGGATTCTGAGTTGCCGCTTCGACCGATGACCAGGGAGCAGATGTGGATGTTGCCGCCAAGGCTAAATGAGCTGTTGCCGTTGTGCTCATGGTGCTGATGCCTGTCGGTGAGCGATTCCGACCAGCACCTGAAGACGTGATGCAAATACTTCGCCGTATCCCTTGTTTCGGGAATGGTGAGGATCCATGTCGTCTATGCTGAAGATCTCATACCCGCTATGTCCCGACTTGGCGGTGATGATCAGATCACCGCTTTTCAAGGCGACGCCATCTATCCCTTCGTAAGGCAACTGGCTGACATTCTTCTGCAGCAGGCCGTTGCTCACCAACAGGAGCCGGCGACCGGTGGCGGCTATGATGCCTCCGTAGAGTTCCTCTTTCGCCCCCGCCGGGCGATAATCGCCCCAAGCTAGCGCTTCGATATGCTCGTCGTCATCCATGATTTCCGCGAGCTTGCGGCGCTCGCCGCCATGGTTTTTCCTGCGGTCCCAAAGGGGGTGTTGCAGTTTCCATTCGGCGGAAATCCTGACCTCAGCAGACACCCGCCGCGCCGCTGTCCCGAAATGCTGACTAATCAGGTCCACAAACTGGGTTGCGTCGGCTTCCTTCCTGAACTCTAGAGCGTGGACCCGGGCGTCCACGTCTACGAACCGGACTCGCGTGCCTCCCCAGTACTCCACCGACAGGATGCTCCCGTGGATTTCGATTACTTCCTCCTCCCGCGCATGAAGGAGCAAATCGGTGTCCACAGCGAGCGTAATGAGCAGTATACGGGGCCCGGTGTCCACAGCGAGCGCCGGCCAGCCATCCCATGACGTTTCCCAAGATTCCGGAGTGTGACTCCCGCTCGGGCCGCCCCCACTGCCAGGATTATGAAAGACCGTTTCCGGTCCCGCTGAGCAGCGCGCCCAATGCCGGACCTGTTCTCCACGCGCCAGGACATGGGAAAATGCCGCCGCGACCGACTCTTCGTCGCTCAGCAGACGGCCTCTTACAAACCGGGAGAAGTCAGCGGCCGCAAATTGCAAGTCCAGGTCAAAGACTGCTCCCGACTCGCTGTCCGTAGCGTCGCCACTTCCAGACTCTCTGAGCCTAATCCTGCCGGGTCCCGGTTCCGTGATTTCGTCAATTTCCAGGTAAGTCAGACCAAAGCGGTTCTTGGACAACCGGCCCCGGTTCAGCAAGATTACCCGGCGCCCGGTAGCGACCACGACCCCCCGGTCATGGCGGGAGCCCCACGTTACATTCTTGGTCTCAAAGCCGCACGTGTGCAGTAGCTCGACGTCTTCGCCGGGTTCCAGCAGATCGTAGAGCATCTTTCGCTCACCCTTGTAGTCTTTCCGGCCCCAGCCCGGTTGCAGGGCTTGCCATTGGTCGTCGATCCTTCTCTGCTTCTCTCGTGACGCCATGATTGTTCCCTCCGGCGTAGTTTCTTCCGGTTCGCCGTCCCTGTGTGCCTTCCCCGGTTAGTCGCCGGCGGGGTTGGCCGCGGCGTGGATTTGCCGGAGCACGCATTCGAACAACGGCCTGGCCCGGCTTCTGATTTGCTTCTTGCCGTTGTGGTCAAGGTAGTAAGCGTAGTCCTGGTCCGTGCTGCCGGACAAATTCAAGCCGGAGCAGGTCAACCCCTCGTTATAGTCCACTTGCAGGCCCGGATAGGAACCTCGACCACGTCTTTTGACGCCATGCCGGAGTTCAGCATGAGAGCACGCCGGTCGGTGGCCACGACGACTCCGTTGTGGACCCCTCTTTAAGAAGCCGAAGGCGCCCCTCCGGCGACACGAGGACCAAACATTATGGGTAAAAATCCCATTGAGAAGCCAACTTGCTCCCGAAAAGCCCGCTCCCTCCCCCTTTTCCATCCTGTGGGGTTGAGGCTCCGCTTTGCTAGACTCCGGCTGCGATGACTCATCTAGGCGGTAGGGCGGCGTATGTCTATGACGAGGTGTTATCGCGCCACGTGCTGAGGGAGGGCCACCCGATGGTCCCCGTCCGCCTTCAGCGCACCTACGAGCTACTCCGCGCCTACGGGGCATTCGAGGACGAGAGCGCGATGCTCGTCGCGCCGCGTCCGGCGACGATGGACGAGCTCACAACGTTCCATACTGAGAGCTACATCGACGTCGTGCGCCGTCTGAGCAGCGGCGAGGAGCAGCCCGATCCGGCTATCGGGGGAACGGCGAGGGGACGAGATTCCCGCCTACGCGGGAATGACGGAGGGGGGCACGGGTTCTCCGAACAGGGCGACAATCCGGTCTATCCGGGGATGTACGAGGCGGCGCTGCTCTCTACGGGAGCGTCGGTCCAGGCGGCGGAGCTCGTAGCGGACGGCGCGGCGTCGGCGGCGTTCGCGCCGGCGGGCGGGCTGCACCACGCGATGCGCGGGTGGGCCTCCGGGTTCTGCATCTTCAACGACCCCGTCGTCGCCATCAACGCTTTGCGGAAGCGCGGGCTGCGGGTGGTCTACGTGGACATCGACGCGCACCACGGCGACGGTGTACAGGCCGCCTTCTACCGCGACACGGACGTGATGACGATATCCATCCATGAGAGCGGGCGCTGGCTGTTCCCCGGCACGGGCGCGGTCGCCGAATTGGGGGCTGGGGACGCGGCGGGCTACTCGGTGAACCTGCCGCTGTTTCCGTACACGGACGACGCCATCTACCTCGATGCGTTCGACCAGGTGGTCCCGCCGCTGATCGAGGCGTTCGCGCCGGACGTGCTCGCGACGCAGCTCGGCGCGGACGCCTACGTGGACGACCCGCTCACGCATCTGAGTCTGAGCACGCACGGGTACATGGCCGCCGTCGAGCGTCTGGGCGCGATGGGCTATCCGTGGCTGGCGTTCGGCGGCGGCGGCTACGACCTGGACGCCGTGCCCCGGTGCTGGACCCTCGCCTACGGCGCGATGCTGGGCCGCGACTGGCCCGACGAGCTGCCCGTCGAGGCCGGCGCTTTCCTCGAAAGCCCGCGGCTGCGCGACGACGAGGGGACGGCGACGGTCGCCCCCGATATCCGCGCCAAGGCCCGCGCCTACGCTCAGGAGCAGACGGACGAGATCAAGCGCCTGGTATTCCCCGTCCACGGGTTGCGGTGATGGGGCGAGAAGGGCGTGGGGGTTGAGAAGGAGGGGCGCTACTTGACGGTCTATGTCGTTGTCCGCCCACCTTCGGTGTAGTAGACCTACCCCGGCGGGAGGCGCCACATGAGCGAGCAGGGCCGCCGGATAGAGGTCGAGAACGTCTGGAAGGTGTTCGGCGATAGACCGGAGCGCGCTCTCGATCCGGAGCATGCGTCGAAGAGCCGTGCGGAGTTCCGGCAGGAGCTGGGCGTCGTCGTCGGGCTCAGAGATGTCTCGTTCGCCGTGAACAGCGGAGAGGTCTTCGTCGTCATGGGCCTGTCCGGCAGCGGCAAGTCGACCTTGGTGCGCTGTCTAATCAGGCTCACGGAACCCACCGCGGGGCAGGTCCATTTCGACGGCGAGGACATTCGCACGTACTCTTCGGAGCAGCTGGTGCGATTCCGGCGCAGCAAGGTCGCCATGGTCTTCCAGCACTACGCCCTTCTTCCGAACAGCAACGTATTGGACAACGTGTCCTACGGTCTGGAGGTAAGGGGCCTGAGCAAGAAGACCAGGTACGAGGCCGCGGCGGAGGCCATCGAGACCGTCGGGCTCAAGGGCTGGGAAGGGAACTATCCCCGGGAGATGAGCGGCGGGATGCAGCAGCGGGTCGGCCTAGCGAGGGCTCTGGCGGTCAATTCCGACGTGCTGCTCATGGACGAGCCGTTCAGCGGTCTCGATTCCCTTATACGGAGGGAGATGCAGGACGAGCTCATCACCCTTCAGACCGAGCTCCACAAGACCATCGTGTTCATCACGCATGATCTGAACGAAGCCCTCAAACTGGGCGACCGCATTGCAATCATGCGGGACGGCGAGATCATCCAGGAGGGTTCGCCCGAGGAGATCGTCACGCTGCCGAGCGACGACTACGTGACCGACTTCGTGCGGGACGTGTCCAGGGCTAAGGTCATTCAGGCGAAGGCGATCATGCGGGAGCCGGATGTGGTTATGTACGAGCGGCAGGGCCCGCGCGCGGCCCTGCACGCTATGCGGAACTACGGCATCGACGCGGTGTTCCTGATAGCGCGCGACTTCACGCTCAAGGGGATACTGACGGAAGACCACGTCAGGGAGCTCGTTGCCCAGCGGAAGGAGACCCTGGAAGGAGCGGAGGTCGTTCCCGCGATGACCACGGAGCCTGAGACCTTCATCGAAGAGATCATCCCGATGGCGGCCCAGACGGAACACCCGATAGCGGTCGTCGCCGACAACGGAAGCCTGCTCGGCGAGATCGACAGAGGCGCGCTGCTCACGGGCATGTCGGGCGTCAGTTAGGAGGTTGATGTCATGAAGATTGCGTCATTCGAGAGCCGGGCCGTCCGCATCCCCCGCGAGCCTGGGCCGTCCGCGCCTCGTGAGGAAGCGGACTACGTCACGCTCAAGCTGCGGACGGACGACGGCATCGAGGGCGTCGCCTACGCGGGGTTTGCGTCGACGCTCGTGACCAAGGGGCTGAAGGAGGTCGTCGACGCACTGGCGGGGGCTGTGGTGGGGGCGGACCCGCACGAGACCGGCGCAATCGTGGGGCGGTTGCTCGCAAGGGCAGGGGGCGGCTCGCCGGCGGGGCTCGTGACGCGCGCCGTATCGGCCATCGACGTGGCGTTGTGGGACATCCGGGGGAAGGCGCTAGGGATGCCGGTGTGGAAGCTCCTGGGCGCGAGCTCGGGCGTCGTGCCGACCTACGCCAGCGGCTATCTGTGGCGGCACTACGACCTGGAGGCGCTCGCGTCGACGGCGGCCGAGCTGGTCTCGGAGGGGTTCCGGGCGATGAAGTTTCGCATGGGCGCGGAGGCGTCGGCGCAGGCGGAGCTGGCCCGGCTGCGGACGATGCGCGAGGCGGTGGGCGACGGCGTCGACCTGATGGTGGATATCAACCAGGGATGGAACGTGAATCGGACCATCGCGGTAGGGCGCGGCATGGCGGAATACGGTCTCTTCTGGCTGGAGGACCCGACGCATTTCCAAGACTACGCGGGGCTCGCGCGCATCGCGGACGCGCTGGCCACGCCCATCGCGGCAGGGGAGTACCACTACGGCATCGAGCCCTTCCGGCACATGCTGGAGGCGCGCTCCATCGACATCGTGATGGTCGATCTGCTGCGGGTGGGCGGCATCACGCAGTGGATGAAGGTCGCTCACATGGCGGAGGCGTACAACCTGCCGGTGGTGACGCACCTGGCGCCGGAGATTCTGGGCCACGCGCTGGCGGCGGCGCCGAACGGGCTATACGTCGAGCACATGCCGTGGGCATTCGCGCTATTCGAGGAGGTCCCGCAGGTCAACGCGGAAGGCCGCCTCGTCATGCCCGACGCGCCCGGTCTCGGGCTCGCGTTCGATGAGGCGCGTCTAGTCGCCTCCGCACTCTAGGATGCGCACCGAGCGGCGCGGTAGAATCGGGCGGCGATGAAGCCCGGCGACGTGATAGAGAAGCCGTGGGGCAGCGAGGAGATCGTTGACCTGTGCGAGGCGTACTGTGTCAAGCGCCTGAACGTGCGGCACGGCCACCGTCTGAGCATGCAGTACCACGAGCGCAAGCGTGAAACGATGATGCTGCTCAAAGGCTCGGCGGACTTAATGGTCTCCGAGGAGCACGGGCACGGGCACATCCTGATGGAGCCGGGCGAGGCGTATGCCATCGAGCCCGGTACGGTGCACCGCATCGAGGGCTTGTCGGAGGAGGACGCGGTCATCCTCGAGGTGAGCACGACGGAACTGGACGACATCGTGCGGCTCGAGGACGACTACGGGCGGTAGGGGCTCGGCAGCCTCCACACCTCACAGTATTCGCCCTCGGTGGTGTGCTGCGTGAAGTCTGAGCTATTGGCTATCGATCTAGCCGCGCGACCTTGGCCATGAAAGCATCGTCGAGCAAGAAACGTTCATCGGCTGCTTCCCAGAGTTCCTCCGCATAGGTAGAAGGACCGCCATGTCGAGGCGCGCGCGGTCCATGGATAAGCCAAACGACAATTCCTTCTTGCTGAGCGACGTCGAATGCGGGCAGCAAATCACTGTCCCCTGAAATGACGGCGGCATGAGTGATTTGGTGCTTACCGGCAAGCAACGCGAAGTCAAGCCCAAGCAACAGGTCAACGCGCTTCTGCTGGAAGATTGGTTGCCCGCGATTGTCGTTCCCGCGGTACATCAATCGTCCTTCTCTCACGTTGTACTTAGGCAACTGCCTCAGCTTGGCAAAAAACCCGCGCCGTTGACTAAATCGCATAGCCTCATCGGGTGTTGGAGGGGAGCTCTGGTAAGGCAGAGCGTCGTAGAAGTACGTTCTCAGTAGGTCAAGAGGCTCAAGGGTCTTGGCCGCAATCGCAGCCCGCACTTCCTCGCTGAGCTTTTCAAAATCCACCCATACTCCAAACTCTTGCTGGGCCAGCTTCGCCAAGTAGCCTCCATCTATGAAGATTGCCAGCCTAGCCACTCAGGTCTCCTCCAAGATGGTCATTTAAAAAGGAGAGGGGCTGGGGGTTATTACCCAGCCCCTTACAGTTAACCTGGCATGCGCGGCCTAGAACCGACCGGGGACGCCAGGGGGCATTTGGGACAGTCTACACACCCCTTGATGCGGTAGCAAGCCTTTGCTCGTGCTCTACACGGGCTGTCGGCAACAGGCTGGGGTAGAGGGGATTCTCTCCCTAGACCTCCCGGTACTCGCCTTCGATGGTGTCGTCGTCCCCGGCAGGACCGCCGTCGCTCGGTGGAGTGTCGTCGGGAGCGTCGCCGGACGCCGCAGCCTCGGACTGCTGCCGGGCGTAGACGGCTTCGCCGATCTTCTGGAGCGACGCGTTAAGGGCTTCCACTGCGGCGTTGAGGGACGGAACGTCGGCGTCTTCGCGGGCTAGGACGGAGCGGATGTCGGCTATCTTAGCCTCGACCTCGGCCTTGAGGTCGGCGTCGATCTTGTCGGCGAACTCGGCGAGGGTCTTTTCCGCTTGGTAGGCGGCGGTGTCGGCGAGGTTTCGGGCCTCGACGAGATCGCGGCGGAGCTTGTCCTCCTCGGCGTGCTCCGCGGCCTCCCGCACGAGGCGTTCGACCTCGTCCTTCGCCAGGCCGGAGCTGGCGGTGATGGTGATGCGCTGCTCTTTGCCGGTGGCCTTGTCCTTGGCGGAGACGCTGAGGATGCCGTTGGCGTCGATGTCGAAGCTCACGTCAATCTGGGGGATGCCCCTGGGAGCGGGGGCGATGCCGTCGAGGTTGAAGCGGCCGATGGTCTTGTTCTCGGCAGACATGCTGCGCTCGCCCTGGATGACATGAATCTCGACGCTCGACTGGCCGTCGGCGGCGGTGGTGAAAGTCTCGGTCGCGGACGTGGGGATGGTGGTGTTGCGTTTGATGAGGGCGGTGGCGACGGCGCCGAGGGTCTCGATGCCAAGGGTGAGTGGCGTTACGTCGAGGAGGAGGATGTCCGTCACCTCTCCTTGGAGCACGCCTGCCTGGATGGCGGCGCCGATGGCGACGACCTCGTCGGGATTGACGCCCCGGTGAGGCTCCTTGGCGAAGAGCTCCTTCGCCTTTTCGATGACGGCGGGCATGCGGGTCATGCCGCCGACGAGCACAACCTCCGCGATTTCGTTGGGGGAGAGACCAGCGTCCTTAATCGCTTGGCGGCAGGGGCCGACGGTCCGGTCGACGAGGTCAGCGGTGAGCTGTTCCAGCTTGGCGCGACTGAGGGTCGTGGTCAGGTGCTTGGGACCGGATGAGTCGGCGGTGACGAAGGGGAGATTGATGTCGGCCTGCTGGACGGTGGAGAGCTCGATCTTGGCGCGCTCGGCGGCCTCCTTGAGGCGTTGGATGGCCATGCGGTCGTTGCGGAGGTCGATGCCCTGGTCTTTCTTGAACTCGTCGGCAAGCCACTCGATGATGCGCTGGTCGAAGTCGTCGCCGCCGAGGTGAGTGTCGCCGTTGGTGGACTTCACCTCGAAGACGCCCTCGCCGACGTGGAGTATGGAGATGTCGAAAGTGCCGCCGCCGAGGTCGAAGACGGCGATGACCTCGTCCTGCCGTTTGTCGAGGCCGTAGGCAAGGGATGCCGCAGTGGGCTCGTTGATGATCCGGAGCACGTCGAGTCCGGCGATGGCGCCGGCGTCCTTCGTGGCCTGGCGCTGGCTGTCGTTGAAGTAGGCGGGGACGGTGATTACGGCTTGGGTGATGGTCTCGCCCAGCTTGGCCTCCGCGTCGGCCTTGAGCTTCTGGAGGATCATTGCGGAGATTTCGGGCGGGGTGTGGTCCCGGCCGCCCATGGTGACCGCGACATCGCCGACCTTCCCGGCCTTGGTTACGTAGCCGAGAGTCTTCCTCTCGGACTCGATCTCGGCGAACTTGCGGCCGATGAGGCGCTTCACCGAGTAGACCGTGTTCTCCGGGTTGGTGACGGCTTGGCGCTTCGCCACCATGCCGACGTATCGCTCGCCGCTCTTCGGGTTGATGGCGACGACCGACGGAGTGGTGCGGCCGCCCTCCGAGTTTTCGAGGACTAGGGGCTCGCCTGCTTCCATGACGGCCATCGCCGAGTTCGTCGTTCCTAGGTCTATGCCGATTACCTTGGCCATTCCGTAGCTCCTCGTTCTCCTTGGTTACGCAGTCGGGTTGTGCAGTCGTTGATTGATTGCCGCCGGTCTAATCGGGAGACTCGGCGGCTCGCGCCACTATCACTTGGGCCGGCCGGAGCACGCGGTCCTGGCTCCGGTAACCGGAGCGGAACGTGCTGAGCACGCAGCCGGCGGGTTGGTCGTCGGTTGGTTGATGGTAGACGGCCTCGTGCTCGGCGGGGTCGAAGGGGTCGCCGGGCGTGGGTTCGAACTTCGTTACGCCTTCCGCTGAGACGAGCGCATCCATGTTCTGGAGGATGAGCTTGACGCCGCCTCCCCAGCTCTCGGGCGCGTCCTCGGGGAGGGCGTCGACTGCCCGCTCCAGGTCGTCGACGATGGGGAGGAGTCTGAATATCACCTGATTGGAGGCGTTGCGGGCCAGCGCCCAACGCTCCTCCTCGACACGCCGCTTGTAGTTCACGAAGTCGGCTTGGGAGCGCAAGGCGATGGCCTTCATCTCGTCGCGCTCCCGTTCGAGCCTGGAGATAGGGTCGTCGGGCAGGTGCTCCTCGGGGCTTTGTCCGGCTTCCTCTTCACTCCCGGGGAAGGACTGAGAGAGGGGCTGTTGATCGTCGTCTGCAAACATTTGCTTACCGCTCGTTTGAAGGGTGGGCGCGACCGAAGAACAGGTCAAAGATGTCCTGCATGGCCTGCTCGAAGGTCGCGGGGGGCCGCGCGGCTTGGCGTTCCGCCGCGTCCATGGCGTTGGTGAGGCGGTCGAAGACCGCGAGGGCCATCTCAACGCCGGCGAGATTGAGGCGCAGCTCATCGACGAGGTGCTTGATCATGCGGAGCTTTGCGATGTCGCGCTCCGAGTAGAGGCGGAGCATGCCGATGGTGCGCGAGGGTTGGACGAGGCCGACGCGCTCGTACTTGCGCAGGGTCTGTGGGTGCATGCGGAGGATGCGTGCGGCGACGCTGATGATGTAGAGGCCTTCCTCGGCGTCCCGGGGGTCTGCGTCCTGCGAGTCGGGTCCAGGCTCCGGCTGCCGACGACGCATGGGGACGCCGGCGCGCTCGGTAGGGCCGATGGGCTGGAAGAGAGGACTGAAACGCTGACTGTTGGTTGGTCTGCCACGGTGCTGCATGTCGAACTTCCCGTTACTCGTGTTTCAGCAGGCCTACTGCGCGGTATTGCGCTCTATCGGGACAAGTCGTATAGTACTGGTTGATACGGTCCATGTCAAGAAAGCGCATGCGAGAAGATTGAGGAGTGAGCCTGTTGAGAGTTAGAGCGCGCGACATCGGTCCAGCGATTTCGGCATCTAACCAGTACAGGCGCGGAAGGACTAGAACCCAAGGGTACGGCCTGATCGTAGTTAGAGTGAGGATGTAGGGAGGTGGAGCGATGATTCAGTTCAAGGCATGCCAGCGGTGCGGTGGGGACTTGCGGGAGTCGGGCGACATGTACGGCGACTACTTCCAGTGCGTGCAGTGCGGCCACATGATCGACCTGCCCCAACATCGACCAGTGGTTGCCGTCGCCGTCGCGGAGCAGCGAGTCGACGCCGCGGCCTAAGACCTCCATATCGCCATGGTTCATACCCCGTCCTTCTTCGGAAGGGCGGGGGTTTCTGTTGGGCGCGAACGCTCGCCTATGACGGTGAGCTCGGGGAAGGGCGGACCATAGAAGCCGGACTTCAGCCAGTCGCCCACGTCCGTGAGAAGCCGCTCCATGTCTACGCCCGCGTACTGAGGCGCGAACGGCCTTGCGAATCTGAGGGCGTCGTCGAGCAGACGACGAACGCCTTTCGGGTTGCGCCGGAGCGCGTGGGCAAAACCTGCTCCGAGCTTGGTGAGCGCGAGGAGGAATAGCCGCTCCGGGTAGGCCGCATTGACCCACAGCGCCTCCCACGTCTCGTGGCTGGCCTGGAACCGCGCCTCGTTGAACTCGTTGATTCCGCGCATGAACAGGCCGGTCGTCCCGAGGGCTGCGCCGTCGCCGATGTCGCGGGTCTGCACGAGGTAGGCGAGCCACTGGGCGTCGAGAACCTGGCGACCGCCCTGCGCGAATCGCTGCGGGGGAGGCGTAGGGGCCTGGGCCATCAGGCGCTAGTCAGGTCGTCGTAGGGATTTTCGACTTCGAGGGACTGGTACTTGGAGGGGCACTTCACGTAGACGCGGTTAGCGGTGAGGCCGCCGTCGGGCTCGTAGGTCCCGCCGAGCACGATTTCGGAGTGAGGGTTGAAGAAAAGGTCCGGGAGCACGCCGTCATACCTTGCCGGAAGCTGTACGCCGTTCTCCTCGAGCAGGAAGGTTGCGAGAGTGTTGTTGGCGCTGTCCCGCGAGAAGCTGCCGTCGACGAGCTTTCCCTTGACCTGGACCGACTGCCCCGCGCCGACGTCGCTCTCGACGAGCTCGTCGACGGTGAGGTAGAACGAGGTGGCGGTCTGGAAAGCGGTGAAGCCGAAGTAGGCGAAGGCGGCGAGGAGCACGACGCCGAGCACGATGAGTTTGCGCCGCCGCGTGAGAACGGAGGCGATGCCTGGAGACGGGGCAGGTTCGGTATGATGTGCGGGCGTGTACTGCATCGTGATACCTGTCATATTATAACGCCTATGGAGGGTCGGCGGGCATGGGGCCGCATGCGGCGGCGGCGTTGGGCCCCTTGGGTTCGCTTCGGCCTAGGAGCGCGGCGTGCAGCACGGAGAGGGTCGCTGGGTTGTCCGCGCTCGGCGGGCATGTGCGGGGCGAACCCCACCAGGACGATTTCACCCCTAGATCGGATCGGTCGCTGGGACGGTGGAACGCTCTTGAGACCTCCGCTGCTTCGCGTCATTCGACCGCATGTCCTGACGGAGCCCGATCCTCAGCCCCAGTTGGCGCGCGACCAACGCGAGGCCTAGCGTAAGCATCATGATGAACAGGCTCACCACGCCGGCAGCCTCCCGCTGGTTGAGCTCCGGCGACGCGAGCTCCGATGCGATGAGCGAGAGTGTGCGCGTTTCGTGTGAAGCCAAGAGCACAATGCTTGACGTGGTGGAGGCCGCGCTCACGAAGTTTAACGTCCCGATCAGCACCATCGTGGGCATGAGCACAGGGATGACGACCTTGAAGTAGGTCCTCAGCCATCGGGCGCCGGAAACGCGAGCCGCTTCCTCGAGGTCCTTGCCGAGTTGGACCATCACGCCCTTGAACACGTTTGTACCCGTCGTGTTGCCTGAGATGACGACGACGAGGATCAGGGCCCAGATTGACCCATACAACCACGTAAGCCCTGGCGTGCTGAGGAACATGATGAGCAGGCCCAGCCCGGACAAGATGCCGGGAATCGCAGCCGACACCCAGATGATGGAGTCAAGGAGACGTCGCCCTCGCCACGTCGTGCGCACCATCATGTAGGCCAACAAGGAGAACAGAATCGGGCTGCCGAAGCCGGCGGTGAGCGCCAGGATCATGGTGGTACGGAACCCTTTGAGGAATCCGGGGTCAGTGAGCACGTATTGCCAGTGTCCCAGCGTCCAGAGCGGGGTCGTGTTAAAGAATCCAGCGCGCGCCATGAAGCTGCCCATGACAACAATCATGAAAGGCAAGGCCGTGAGCAGCAGCAGAATCAGGACAATCGTCGCCACAACCGGCAGTTTCCAGCGCCCCAGGTCCATCAGGCCAGGCTGGAACGTACCGGTGATCGTGGTGTAGTGCCGCCGCGAGAGTATCCAACGCTGGAGCGGGAACACCGCGCCGATTATCAAGAGCGTCACGCTCGCCAACACGATTGCTTGGCCATAGTCGGGGATGTTGGCGCCGGACACGAGGTTGTAGATCTGGGTGGAGTAGACAAAGAACCCCCACCTCATGCCGAGCAAGAACTCAATCTCGAACCCGTTGAACACTCTGATGAGCTGGAGCGCCAGAATCAGGATGATCGGCGAGGCCATCACCGGCAATGTGACCCTGAACACAGTTGCCAGGTTGGACGCCCCGGACACACGAGCCGGTTCTTCTAACGTCCGGTTCATGTTCCGGAAAGCCGGAGTGAAGAGCATCACCTTGAACGCTATCCCGTCAGCCATCAGCTTGGCCCAGACAATCCCTGGCAAACTGAAGATGTTGAACGGCCCTTCGTCCACGAACGGAAGTAGCTCCAAGGCCTTGTTGAGAAAGCCGATGTCCGGGTCAGCCAGCATCATCCAGCCGATTGTGGGAGGACAGCTCGGGGAACAGGTAGGCCACCCAGAAGCCGTACTCGAGCCCGTAGGCGAAAGGTATGTTGGTCCGTGCGAGGACCAGCGAGATTGTGATTGCAATCGGGAAACTCGTGATCATCACCAAGAACCAGACGGTGAAAGAGTTCCTGAGCGACGTGAAGAGGGGTGGCTGGTCCCAGGCGTTGATCCAGTTATCCAGACCCCACGTTGCGGGCCCGATGAGCACATCCCGCGCAGTGTTGAAGCTCATGATGAGCAGGAGCACGACGGGGTAGATGAGATAGAAGCCAATCACCAGAATGGTGACGGCCATTATCAGCGTCCCCGTGCCAGGCTTGAGTTTGATCGGACTGAGGCGGCGGAGAGCCCCCAACCGTTCCTGCCCCATCGTTCCTCCTACCAAGTTCTGGGGCTCCCAATCCGCTATGGGAGAGATTGGGCTCCGCCGTTCTTCTACAGACAGCGGCTCCGGTTGGAGCCACCGCCACTCCTACCGACTAGTCAATATCCTTGGTGTGGCCGGATCGCAGCCGACGCGGACCTGTCTTCCGCTCAGAGGGCCGGTGCACAAGTTTGGTGCACCGGCCCTCTCGTCATTCATATCAATAGGCCTGCGGTCTACCAGGGAAGGCCCAACTCTTGGTAGAGGCCGTCCATGTAGATGCGGGATTCTTCGATGAGGTTCAGCCATTCCTCGGTGAACTCAATCACCTCGATCCTCCCCTCCTCCTGGAGCTGGGGGATCTGACTGACCAGAGCGAATCGCTCGTCGGAGACCTTGTTCTGCGGGATGTCCTTGCGCAGTGATGGGTCTGGGTCGGGGTCAAGCGTTAGGCGCGTGTTCACGTCCTGACCCTCCTTGGAGTAAAACCAGTTGATGAACAGCTGGGCCGCCGCCGGGTGGGGAGCATCGGCCATGACCGCCACCTCGCCGCCGATCTCCGCGGTCAGCCCTTCATCCATGGTCTTCTGGGAGGTCAGGTTGGCGACCGGCAGACCGATTTCAGCGGCCTGGTCGACCGCCAGCGCTGCTCCGAAGAACGACCGTGGTCGACAGGGGTAGGCCGCGGACAAAACGAAGGCCCTCCAATTCGGAGGGCCTATCGTGGGCTATCGTACGGCGGTTATCTGGCCGGGACGAACTCGTGCATACGGGACCTGAGGCCCCGCTTGGCGAGTTCGCTCTCGAAGAGCTCGTGGATGCGCGGGTCCTCGTCTTCGTACTCGATCTGCATGCCCCCGGCCTTTTCGGACTTGTCCATGTTCTCGTAGCTCCACATCTTGGACTCGAGGACAGGGTAGCGGGCGCCCCCGAAGTCGAAGACCAGGTAGCGGGACTGGCCCTCCGAAACGTTGAAGTGCTGATGGTAGGTGGGGCCGTCGGGCGGAGCGTAGAGGGTGCCGGGCTTCCAGTCGACGCGGACCGCGTCCACCGGGTTCTCGCCTTCCTTCCAGAGCAGGGAGTAGCCCTCGCCGGTGACGCAGAAAATATGCGCGCCCGCGTTGTGGGCGTGGGCCTTCTTATACGTGCCCTCGAAGAACTGGGAGATATGGCAGTGCATCGAACTGTCGCCGAGGAGGAATTGGATGTTGTTTCCGGCGGCGCCGCGCGCGAGCCACGGGGGGAGCTCGAAGTTGACGAGCTCGGGGACGAAGTTGGTCTCCCACTGGTGCCGGCCGGGCTTGACCTGCCGGAACTCGCCTTCGCCGTCGAAGTACTTCTCGGCGGCCATGCGCTCGGGGAACTGGAAGGGGTTGCTGTAGATGAAGTCCGGGTTGCGGAAGACGTTGAAGATCACGGGGAGGTCCGTGACGGCGGCGAGCCGGGCTGGCTCCGTGCCGGAGCCGTTGAATATCTGGTGCTTCGCGTTGAGCGGGATGGCGAAGATCGCGCTCGGGCCCCACTCGAAGGAGTACTTCTTGCCGTCCGGGCGTTCGATGACGGTGGCGCCGCGCCCGGAGATAACGTGGATGAGCTCGTCGTGCATGTGCTGCTCGGGGTTGAGCTGTCCGCCGGGGGGAATCTCGACCACGTAGGCGGAGAGGTAGTCGCTCTTGCCGGCGATATGCACGTAGGTGCCCAGTCCGCCTAAGCGCCCCCACGGCTCCACGGGGACCGTGTTGCAGTCGACTGCGTAGCCCTCGAACACGGGGACGCCCTCTTCCTTGAGGAACTCCCGGTAGGGAAAGATTCCGTAATACGGGTTGAACTCGACGTCGTCGCCCATCTGCAATCTCCTTTAGGCCAGCCGCGTGGTCTAGGTCCGCGAACCGACGAACTCTCGCATCTTGGAATTGAGACTGCGCTTCTGCAGCTCGGTCTCGTAGAGGTCGAGGATACGGGGGTCCTCGTCCTGGTACTCGATCTGGTGGCCGCCTTCCTTGGCGGACTTGTCCATGTTCTCGTAGCCGACCATCTTGGACTCGAGGACGGGGTAGCGCGCGCCGCCGAAGCCGAAGACCAAGTAGCGGGAGGGGCCGTCGGCGACGTTGAAGTGCTGGTGGTAGGTGGGCCCGTCGGGCGGAGCGTAGAGGGAGCCGGGCTTCCAATCGACGCGGACCGTGTCCACGGGGTTCTCGCCTTCCTTCCAGAGCAGAGAGTAGCCCTCGCCGGTGACGCAGAAGATGTGGGCGCCGGCGTTGTGGCGGTGGGCCTTTTTGTACGTGCCCTGCTGGAACTCGGAGATGTGGCAGTGCATCGACGAGTCGGCGAGCAAGAACTGGATGTTGTTCCCGGCGGCGCCGCGGGCGGCCCACGGCGGAAGCTCGAAATTGACGAGCTCGGGGACGAAGTTGGTCTCCCACTGATGCCGACCGGGCTTGACCTCGCGGAACTCGCCTTCGCCGTCGAAGTATCGGGCGGTGTCGGAGCGGGACGGGAAGGTGACCGGGTTGTCGTAGATGAAGCTCTTGTCGCGGAAGACGTTGAAGATGATGGGGAGGTCGGTGACGGCCGCGAGCCGGGCGGGCTCCGTGCCGGAGCCGTTGAATATCTGGTGCTTCGCGTTCATCGGGATGCCGAAGATGGCGGACGGCCCCCACTCAAAGGAGTACTTCTTGCCCTCGGGCGTCTCGATGACGGTGGCGCCGCGTCCTGAAACGACGTGGATGAGCTCGTCGTGCAGGTGCTGCTCGGGGTTGAGCTGTCCGCCCGGGGGAATCTCGACCACGTAGGACGAGAGATAGTCGGAGCGTCCGGCGAGGTGGACATAGGCGCCCAGTCCTCCCATGCGCTCCCACGGCTCGAGCTCCACGGTATGGCAGTCGATGGAGTAGGCCTCGTGGATTGGGATGCCCTCGTCCTTGATGAAGTCGGTATACGGAAAGACCCCGTAGTAAGGGTTGACCTCGATTTCGTCGCCCATAGCTATTCCTCCCGCGCGCCAGGATGCCGCGAGCGTACACGAGCCGCGCGGCTGCGCCAAGATGGGCGGGCGGCGGGTGGAACCGTCTGCGAGGGAGATAGCCTCCCCGGCCCGTCCGCGGTGTGGGAGCAAATCGACTTCTTGATGGGGGTTTTTACTCGTAAACCTTGGTGGTTTGTGTCGCTGAAAGGGGTACCTTCGGCTTCTTGATCGGGGCTGTTTAGCAGGCCACGGCCTGCTTCCTGCGTTCAAGAGCGCGAATTAAATGTGAAAACACGCAAATCGGCATTGGCTCTCTCTATGAGCGGCGGCGAGTTATAGAACACGGCAGAGGGTTTGGGTAAGGGGCAAGTGTCACAGTGGTGGGAGGACTGCGCAGTGGCGGGCGGGGGCGAACCTCCGCAGGGGTGATGCAAGCGGGAGGCTGTACGCGCCGAAGCTGTCCCTCGCACCAACCGCCTTCCGCTCCGTTCACTGTTATACTCCCGACAGAGGGAAGGTATGCTCAAGCCAATGGCAGTAGAGGCTCGCGAAGGCTACCGGATATGGGTGCGCTACAGCGACGGCGCTTCCGGTGAGGTGGACTTGTCCGACATGGTGGGCCAAGGCGTGTTCGCCGCGTGGGATGACCGAGCCTTCTTCGAGTCGGTGCATCTCACCGACTACCGCGCCATCGCCTGGGGTGACGATATCGATATCTGCGCGGACGCCCTCTACATGGAGCTCACGGGCAAGACGTTGGAAGAGTTGGAGCTTGCCGAGAAGAGCACGCAGGCCAGTGCCTGAGCTCTCACGGTTCTACGGCATTGTCATACGGATGCATTTTAGGGACCACGCGCCGCCTCACTTCCATGCGATCTATCAGGACCACGAAGCGACGGTCGAGATAGGCCCCCTCGCTGTTACGCGCGGCCAACTTCCCGCGCGGGCGCTGGGCCTCGTAGTGGAATGGGCAGCGCTCCACAGGGAAGAGTTGTACGAGGCATGGGAGCGCAGGACGCGCCTAGAGACGCCTGGGAAGATTGAGCCGTTGTCGTAAGAACTGACTGCGGGACGTTTACTGGTCGTCCATCTTCTGAGAGGTCCTCGACTCACTGAGTTCCGTTCGAAACGACAAGCGCCCACCTCCCCGACTACCTCACCCCGTGCGCTCGCGCGCACTCTGGATCCCAGCTTCTGCTGGAATGACGAAGCTGCCAGCCTACTCCCGCTCGTCGAGAAGCTGGCGAAGCTCCTCGATCTCGCGGCGGAGGTCCCGGTTCTTTCGGGAGATGTAGAAGGCGTAGGCGAAGAAGCCGGCCCAGGTGAGGAGCGTGCCCGCGAGGAGGAAGCCGAGGTTGCTCTCGCCCGGCGCTTCCTGGGCGGACGTGGCGGCCATCGCTGTCGGCGCGGCCACGGCGAGGAGGAGGAGAACGGCGAGCAGCCCTGTGATCTTAGTCCGCATCATGTCCTAATCTGGGGGCTGCGAGGTTCCCGCCTTCGCGGGAATGACGGAAGAGTGGTCGTCGATGGTCCGGCGTAGGTCTTCGAGCGTTTCCTCGTCTTTGCGTTGGGCGGTCCGCTCGGCGATGAGCGCGACGTAGAGGACAAGGAAGGCGGCGAAGGAGAAGAGGAGGGTGGTGAGCATTGCTCTTTCGAGCGAGCCCTCGGCGCCGGGGCCGGTGACGCGCTCGGGGTGCAGGCCGCCCCACCAGTCCGCGGCCTTGTAGACGAACGGAACAGCCGCCGCGCCGATGATGCCGACGACGGCGGACCAGCGGCGGCCGCGGTCGGCGTCGGGGGCGTAGGCGCGGACCATGAGGTAGCCGATGAAGATGAGCCAGAGGACGAAGGTGAGGGTGCCGTTGGCGTCCCAGACCCACCATGTTCCCCACACGGGCTTGGCCCATACCGCGCCGGTGATGATGGCGATGGTGAAGAAGACGAGGCCGACTTCAGCGGACGCGTAGGCGAGCCGGTCCCATGCGCGGCTGCGCCTCGTCAGGTAGACGGCGCTGCCCACGGCCGCCACGGCGAACGAGATGAAGCTGGTGAGGACGACGGGGACGTGGAAGTAGAAGAGCCGCTGCACGATCCCCATGACGCGCTCGGTCGGCGCGTGCTCGAAAATCATGTAGAGGTCGATCAGGACGAGGGCTCCGGCCAAGAGGAGCAGCCCCTGCCGCCACACGGCCGACCGCGCCTCGCGGTTGGCCCTCACAATTGCCAAGATCACTCCTCCAGCACGAATTCGAACGCCCAAGATGATAGCACGAGGAAGACGACATCGAAGGCCACGATGAGCTGGAGCCACCGCCCAACGCCGCTCCAGCCGTTTCCGTCGAGGGCCTCGCCGGTGCCCGCCACCGCGCCGATGACGATGGGCAGAACAACCGGGAGGAAGAGCAGCGGGAGCATCGCCTCGCGGGCCCGCGTGTGGACGGCGAGGGCCGAGAAGAGCGTGCCGACCGCCGCGAACCCGACCGTGGCCGCGACGGCGATGGCGATGAACCAGAGATTCAGCAGCGAGAGGTCGTAGAGGACGAGGAAGACGGGGAGCATGAGCGCCTCGACGACCAGCAGGAGCGTCAGCGCGCCGAGAAGCTTGCCGAGGTAGATTGCCTCGCGGCCCACGGGCGCGAGCAGGAGTCCGTCCAGCGTGCCGCGCTCGCGTTCCAGGATGAACGTCCGGTTCATGCCGAGGACGCCCGTGAAGATGTACGCGACCCAAACGATGCCGGGGCCGACGACGGCGACGATCTGCGGAGAGGGGTCGAAGGCGAAATTGAAGATGAAGGCCACGACGAGGGAGAAAGCGAGGATGGCCGTGAGGGACTCTCGGGTGCGCGCTTCGAGGCGCAGGTCCTTCATGAACACGGCGGCTGCGGCCCGCGTGAGGGCTCCCATCAGGATGCCCTCGCCCTTCCGCTGAGCATCGCCGCGACCTCGGGTGCGGTCGTTCCGGCGGCGGCCCCGCGTGCGGTGAGGCGGCCGCCGCGCAGGACGGCGTACTCGTCGGCGATGGCGAGTCCGCGCGCCGCGTCGTGGGTCGTGAGGACGACGGTCCCGCCGCCCGAGGCGACGGCGCGCATGACGAGGTCGACCAGCTCCTGCGCCTCGATGTCGAGGCCGGAGTCGGGCTCATCGAGGAGGAGGACGGAGGGGCGGTGGAGGAGCGCGCGGGCGATGGAGACGCGCTTGCGCATGCCGTTCGAGAGCGTTCGTACGCGGCGGTCGGCCCAGCCCTGCGCCCCGACGTCGGCGAGCACTCGCTGGACGCGCTCGTCAGCGGCGGGCGCGTCGTAGAGGCGGGCATAGAACAGGAGGTTCTCGACGGGGGTGAGGTCGTCGTACAGCAGGTCTTGATGGCCCGCGTAGCCGACGGAAGCGCGAACGAGCCGGGCCTTGGATTGGGGATCGAAGCCCGCGACGGCCACGGCGCCCTCGCCAGGCTTCACAAGAGTGGCGACCACGCGCAGGAGAGTGCTCTTCCCAGCCCCATTGTGACCGAACAGAGCGAGGACGCGCCCCCAGCCGACAGCGAGGTCGACCGACCTGAGCGCTACCGTCCGGCCGTATGCCTTGGAAACGCCTCGCAGCTCGACAGCGTAGGAGTCGCCCGTCGGGGCGTTTGGAGCGTTCTCTGCCATGATGAGGCGGCGCGGCGCGCCTGGCTGCTAGTGTACCCTGCGGGTCGCCCTGCTTGGCGGGCAGACGCGCGGACCCTCTCTCTAACTCTCCCCCGTAGACGGGGGAGAGGACCGGAGCAGACAGGGGAAGGGATTGGGGCAGACGGGGAGAGGAGGAGGTTAGGCGGTATGGAGCTATTTCGGCGGGTCGGGGCCGCGTTCGGCCGTCGGGGCATCCCGGATGGCATGGAGGAGCGCGTGCCCGTGGGGCAGTACGTCACGCCCAAGATGCCGCTGATGAGCATCAACGGCACGCCCCGCATCGACATGGCGGACTGGCGGCTGACCGTCTCCGGCGAGGTCGAAAGCCCGGTCGAGCTCACCTGGGACGATTTCCTGGGTCTGGCGGACGAGGAGGTCGTGGCCGACTTCCATTGCGTAACGCAGTGGTCGCGGCTGAACGTGGGCTGGGAGGGGGCGCAGGCAATGCGCGTGATTGGACTGGCGTCGCCGAACGCCCGCGCGCGGTTCGCGATGATTCATTGCTACGACGGCTATACGACGAACATTGACCTCGCCGCCCTGCGCCCGCCGGACGTGCTGTTTGTTCACCGGCAGGACGGAGCGCCTCTCGAACGGGGGCACGGGGGGCCGCTGCGCTTGGTCGTGCCGTCGCGCTACGGATGGAAGAGCGCGAAATGGGTGAAAGGGGTGGAGCTGCTGGACGCGGACAGTCCGGGGTTCTGGGAAGTGAACGGCTACCACATGCGCGGAGACCCTTGGCGAGAGGAGCGTTTCTCAGGGTACTAGGGCGAGCTAGCCTGAAGAGGCGATCTGGCTCCGAATGCGGTCTTTGAGGGATGGCGCGGCCGATAGGCGTGGGAGATTGCGCAGGGCGTTGATGGTGGCGAGGAAGGAGCGCACGAAGTCGGGGCAGTCGGGGCAGTCGAGCAGGTGGGCGTCGAATTTCGCGCGGGTCTCGGTCGGCAGCTCGTTGTCGGCGTAGTCCGAGCAGTTCTCCATTACGTCGTTGCAGTCGAAGCCAGGCTTCCCGAATAACCGGCGTAGGAATTTGAGGGGTGTGTTCATCATTTCAGGTCGCCGCATTGGCTCATATCCGCTGCGCTGAGACCAGCTCGCCCATGCCGAGTCCCCACTGCCTGCTCCGAGAGAATGCCCCAGCGCCATCGCGCCTCGCGTATCCTTATGATGCGGCAGCCACGGGTTAAGATGCTACGCGGCCCCGCTGCTTTTCAACCATGGACGACGAAGCCTTTTCACAGATAGTCGAGCAGTACACCGACTACGCCTATAACATCGCCTACCGGATGGTGAACAACCCGGCGGACGCGGACGATGTCGTGCAGGACGCGTTCGTGTCGGCTTACCGCGCGCGCGGCCGCTTCCGGGGCGACGCTCAGGTCACTACCTGGCTCTACCGGATCGTGGTGAACGCGGCGCTGCAGAAGATCCGGAAGGAGAAGCGGCCGCGCGAGATGACCCAGGGTGGCGTCGAGGAGCTGGAGGTCGCGGACTGGACCCCCGGCCCGGAGTCGGCGGCGCTGAATACGGAGCTGCGCGACAAGCTGGGGGAGGCGCTGGCGTCGCTGCCAGAAGAAATGAGGACGGCGGTGGTGCTTCGGGACGTGGAGCAGTTATCCACGGAGGAAGCGTCGGACGTCGTTGGGATAAGCGTGCCGGCGTTCAAGGCGAGACTCCACCGCGGACGGGTGGCGTTGCGCGAGTATCTGGGCCGGTACGTGGGGCAGCGTTAGCGCCGGCCAGCGGCTGGCGCCTATCGGCTTACAGAGATTGGTAAGCGCGCAACTCCTGCTCAAGGTCGGCTAGCTGGCTCCTCAGGGCGTCCTCCTGGGCCTTCGCGATAGCGGGGTGCATCCCCTCAAGCTCCGCTAGGGCGCTGTTTGAGGCCGTGGAGCGTCTGCGAGAACCGGTCTGCTTGCGCTCTCATGATCCGGTACTGCCGTTCATTCTTGATCATTTGAGTGCCTTGCAGCCCTACCGGCATGCGCGACGGTAGTGGGTTCCGGGCGACAATCCTAAGGAGAGGAGGAACCCGGCCAGCGGCTAGATGACGAAGGACTCGAGTAGGGCGTCGGGGGTCTTGGAGGTCACCCGCTGGCGGACCGCGCCGATCCGCTGGTCGAGGGAGGGACGGTCGGTGTCTTCGTAGACGAGGCCCATGGGGACTCCGCCCTGCTCGATGATGCCTCGCGCCGCGCTCTTGCTGCTCGCGTCGTGATCGTCGGGAATGTCCCAGGCCGTGCCGGCGATGCCCTGTTTCGCGTTGCCCTTGAGCTGCGCGTAGGTATCGTTATAGGTGGTGCAAGGGGACGCGACGTGAACGATGGAGAAGCCGGAATGCTCCATGCCGCCCTTGATGAGGCCGGCAAGGTCTCGCGGCTTGCTGGAGTAGCCGGAGGCGATGTAGGTGACGCCTAGGGTGAGGTAGAGGTCTAGGGGGTTCATCGGAGATTCGAGCTTGCCGAAGGGGGTGGAGCTCGTGACGACATCTTCGAGGGTCGTGGGAGAGGACTGGCCCTTGGTGAGGCCGTAGACGCCGTTGTCCATGACGACGGCGCAGATGTTGAGGTTGCGGGAGGCTTGTGGGGCGATGTGCTCCATGCCTATGCTGAGGAAGTCGCCGTCCCCCGCGACGACGACTACGTTGAGGTCCTCGCGGGCCATCTTCACGCCAAGGGCGAGGGGAAGCGACCGGCCATGGATGCCGTGGAAGCCGTAGGGCTGCTCGCCCTCCAGCAGGTGGACGAGGTTGCCCGAGCAGCCGATGCCCGCGACGACCACGTTGTGGGACATCGGTATCTCGTGCTCGATGTTCCAGTCCCTCATGGCGAATTCCATGGCGCGACGGACGCCGAAGTCTCCGCAGCCGGGGCACCAATTAAAGTCGTACTCGGGGTTCTTTGTGGTCCCGCTCATGCCTTAACCGCCTGCTTCTGCCCGGCTTCGGCCAGGCGCGCCTTGATGAACTCGCAGAGCTCGTATGGCCGGAAAGGGAGGCCCGTGTACTGGGTGATGGCCTGGGCGTTGACGCCTTCCGACCGCAGGATGCTGGCGAGCTGGCCTTGGTAGTTCAGCTCGGGAACGATGACGAGGTCCTTCGAGCGCAGCTCATCCAGCAGCGCCGTCGGCATCGGATTGAGGAACATGGTGTAGAGCCAAGAGAGGTCGACGCCCTCGGCCCGCAGCCGGTTGTAGGCCTCGAGCACAGAGCCCTTCGAGGCGCCCCACGGCATCACTGCGACGGGGGCGGAGGGGTTGTCGCTCTCGTAGGAGCCGTTTTCGAGGACCTTGAGCTTGCTGAACCGGCGCTCCGTCATGTGGATGTGATACTTGGCGAGGTGAGTCGTGTCGCCGTAGATGTCGTGCTCGGAGCCGTTGGCGACATAAGCCCCGGCGCCGCCGGGGACGGGGAAGGGAGAGATTTCCTTGGCCTCATATCGGAGGTAGCCGTTGTCACCCTTGTAGAGACTGCGGGTCTCGACGGGAATCTGAGAGAGATCGGGCCGCCGGATGTTCTGTGCTCGCTCGGCGAGGGAGTGCTCGCTGAGGATGATAACGGGGCCTTGGTAGCGCTCCGCCCAATTGAAGGCGTGGACGGCGGCGAGGAAGCACTCCTCGACGGTCCCGACCGCAATGACCGGAATCTTAGAGTCGCCGTGGGCGGGACTAAGGGCGGCTAGCAGGTCGGACTGTTCGGTCTTGGTGGGGAGGCCCGTGGCCGGGCCGCCGCGCTGGACGTCGATGATGACGCAAGGAATCTCGGCCATCCACGCCAAGCCGATGCCCTCGCCCATGAGGGTGAAACCTGGGCCGGAGGTGGCGGTCATGGATTTCTTGCCGGAGAAGCCGGCGCCGATGATGCCGGTGATGGCCTCGATCTCGGAGCTTGCCTGGTAGGCGAATTTGCCTTCCCCGACGAGGTTGCGCTCCATGAAGATGAGGATGGGGGTGGCGGGAGAGATGGGGTAGCCGAAGTAGAAGTCGATGCCGGCGTGTAGGGCGCCGATGGAGAGGGCGTCGTTGCCCTTGATGAATATCTGCTCGTAGTCAGGCTTGTCGGGTATGCCGAGGTCGCTGATCGAGGGTTCCTCGGCTAGATGGGCGAGGCCAAGGTCGAGGGCCTTATGGTTCGCCTCGACGACGCCCGCTCGTCCGGCGAATCGTTGCGAGACGAAGTCCTTGAAGAATTGGACGGGCATGTTGACGAGCTTGGACAGGCCGCCCATCACCACCATGTTGGCGGCGCGGGTCTCGCCGGTCTGCTTGGCGAGCTCGTCGAAGGGGACGGTGATGCATCGGTGGGCGGTGTCGTCCGGGTCGGGGGTGACGGAAGGGTCGAGGAGAATGACGCCGCCGTCGCGGACCTCGCCCCGATGCTCTTCGTAGGCGAAATCGTTGAAGGCGACGAGGATGTCGACCATGTCCCCTGGGCTCAGGACGGGCTCCCGCGAAACGCGGGCTTGCGTCCAAGTGGGCCCTCCGAGAATCTGGGACGGGAAAGTAGCGAAGGTGAGAGCGTGGAAACCGACGCCGGTGGAAGCCCGTGCGAGCATCTCGGCGGCGGTGACGACTCCCTGGCCGCCTTCACCCGCGAAACGGACGACGACCTCACTCTGGTAGGCCATAGCTGGGATCCTCCCGATAGTGGCGAACGGAGCCCGGGAAGTCTGACGCGCTCAAAGGCGCGGCGCGCGCGTTAGACCTGGGAGTCCGTTCGGAGCCTCAGCCGCAATAGGCTATGTGTCGGGCAGAGGGAGTGTCAACTGCCGTTTTGCTCACGACGGCCCTGTGGAAAGCGCACGTATCACGCTCCGGCGCGCCGAAGCGTGACGGATTCGTGCACAGGTCCTGCTACGCGCAAACGGAGCCGCCGCTGAAGGACGGGCCGCACGGTGGGAAAGGTTGCCTGACGGAGAGGGGCTTTGGGCGTTTGACACCCCCTTGGCGTCGTGTGTATTCTCGCTTCCGCTGGCGCGAGCTTGGGTTTGCCGGACTCCATCCAGGCGATAGACATCTGGCGCGATGTCATAAACCCGCATTCAAACTAACCCCGGTCCGTTGATTGAGCGGAAGGGGTTGGTTTGCGCTAGGGGATGGTAGCCGGGCTTGCCCGCATCCGCTCACGGGGCGCGACAGCCCTCTCGGGCGGTCCCGCTCAAGGGCGGAATACGGAGGAGGTTGCATGGTCCAGCAGGGCGTTGAGCTAAAGAGGGGCCTTAGGGATGTCTACTTCGAGTCCACCGAGTCGAGCTTCGTGATCGGCGACATCGGTCGGCTCATCTACCGGGGCTACGACATCCACGACTTGGCCACCCAGGCCACCTTCGAAGAAGTCGTCTTCCTCATGATGAAGGGGCATTTGCCCACCAGAGCCGAGCTCGATGAGTTCGACGCCACGCTCCGGCAGTCCCGGGAGATTCCGCAAGAGGTCATCGAGGTCATAGAGCGGATCAAGGGTGGTCACCCGATGGACGTCCTACGGACCGCCGTCTCGGCGCTAGCCTCCTTCGACCCGGAGGTGGATGACATCTCCCACGAGGCGACCCTCCGCAAAGGGATGAAGATCAGCGCCCAGACCCCGACAATCGTGGCCGCGCATCACCGGATCCGCACCGGCCAACCCATCGTTCCCCCCAACCCATCTCTCTCCCACGCGGCGAACTTCCTCTATATGCTCCTCGGCGAGCGCCCGGACGAGGACACGGCGCGTTTGATGGACAAGGACCTCATCGTCCACCTGGACCACGGCTCGAACGCCTCATCCTTCGCGGCTCGCGTCACGGCCAGCACCCTCGCCGACGTGCATGGGGCGGTCGTCACCGGCATCGCGACGCTCAAAGGCCCGCTCCACGGCGGCGCGGCGGAGGGCGTGATGAAGATGGCGCTAGAGATCGGCGACGAGGACAACGTCGAGAATTTCCTGGCGGGCAAACGCGAGCGCAAAGAGCGCATCATGGGGTTCGGGCACGCGGTCTACCGCGCCGAGGACCCTCGCGCCCGCCACCTTCGGGAGGGCTCGCGGCTCCTGGCCGAGAAGGAAGGCGACCCGAAGTGGTTCCAGATACTCAGCAGGGTCGAGGAGAACATGCGGCCGTACGCGGAGCGGGGCATCTGCGTGAACGTCGACTTCTGGGCCGGCTCCGTTTACTACCTGCTTGGCATACCCGAGGACCTGTTCATCTCCATCTTCGCCGTGGCGCGCGTGCCCGGCTACGTGGTGCAGATACTGGAGCAGCAAGACAAGAACATGCTCATCCGCCCGCAGATCAGGTACGACGGGCCGATGGACGTTAAGTTCGTCCCGATAGACCAGCGGGGCTAAGGCGCGGAACCATGCAGAGGGGGAGTTCGAGTATGACGCAGCAGGGGACCGAGGTAGTTGTCGCAACGGAGTCTGACTGTCCACATCATTGGGCCATCGAGAGTCCGAACGGCCCAACGAGCTACGGCACCTGCAGGCGCTGCGGGGAAGTCCGCGAGTTCAAGAACTCCATCCAGATAACGAGCTGGGAGTCGGAAGGCAGCCACGCCAACCGCAACCGCGGATAGACAGACTTCGATACGAATGGCTTAACGCCCCGGTGGGAACCGGGGCGTTTTCGCTATATCTCTTGCCCCGCCAAGAAAGAGCGGCTAGGAGATATTGGCATACCGTCTCCTAATGGATACAATTCCCTTTGAGCTACACCGCCGTCAAGAGCGATACGTTCCTTACCTGGCTGAGGAGACTGCGCGACAGGCGAGCCTTGGCGCGCATCTTGGTGCGAATCGACCGCGTTGAGGAAGGAGACTTCGGCGACCATACGGCAGTGGGCGGCGGCGTTAGCGAACTCAGGATCAATGTGGGCAAGGGTTACCGGGTCTACTACACGATACGGGGGCGCAACGTGCTGCTTCTACTCTGTGGGGGCGACAAGTCGAGCCAGGAGCGCGACATACGGCGCGCCCATCGAATGGCGAGTGAGTTCTGAGGAGGCGGGCATGAGCAAAGAGACCTATACCCCGTGGGACAGCGCAGAGCTTCTCACCGATGAGGCGGCGGTCGCCGAGTACTTGGCGGCGGCGCTCGAAGAGAACGATCCGGAATTCTTTGTGAAGGCCGTCGGCAACGCCGCCCGCGCCGTGGGCATGACCGCTATCGCCGAGGAGACTCAACTTGGCCGGCCCAGCTTGTACAAGGCGCTGTCCGGCGACCGCGACCCGCGAATCGGCACGGTGATGAAGGTGCTGAGCGCGTTGGGCGTCCGGCTGACCATCGCAACAAAAGCGGCTTGATGCTGTTCAAGCCCACGGGCGCTGAGGAAGAGACGCGGCGGCGCATCCGTGAGCGGGGGACGATGACGTTCGCCGAGTTCATGGAGGTCGCGCTGTACTGGCCCGACGGGGGGTACTACTCGACGCGCCGGGCGTTCGGAGCGGCGGGGGACTTCTATACGGCGCCCCTCACACACCCGGTCTTCGGGGCGCTGATTGCCCGGCAGTTGGAGACGATGTGGCGGGCTGTTGGCCGGCCTGAGCGGTTCGCGGTTGTCGAGGCGGGAGCGGGAACGGGCAGGCTTGCTGCAGACATCATCGAGCACGCGCCCGCGCTGGACGCCGGTTTCGCAAGGGCGCTGGCGTACGTGGGGGTCGAGCGGCGGGAGCCCCCACCCCAATCCTCCCCTGTAGATGGGGGAGGAGAGGCAAGGGGAGGCATCGAGTGGGCGAGGGTCGAGGGGGGAGAGCTGCCGTCCGCCGGAAGTCCGGGGGTGACGCTCGGGAACGAGCTTCTCGACGCGATGCCGGTCCACCGGGTGACGATCGAGGAAGGCGAGCTGCGGGAGCTGTTCGTTGGGCTGTCGCCGGACGGGCGTCTCGTGGAGATGGCCGGCGCTCCGTCGACGCCCGCCCTCGCCGAGCGGCTCGCATCGCTGGGCGTGCGGTTCTCGGAGGGGCATCGAGCGGAAGTCAATCTGGGCCTGCGGGCGTGGGTGGAGTCGGCGTTCGGGGCGATAGATTCCGGTTATCTGCTACTCATCGACTACGGGCACGAGGCGTCCGACTATTACGACGACTCACGCCGCCAGGGGACGCTGCGCTGCTACGCAGGGCATACGCTCGGCATGAATCCGTATGTCAACGTAGGGCGTCAGGACATCAGCGTTCACGTTGAGCTGACGTCGCTGCGTGCAGCGGCTGCTGCCGCGGGGTTCGTCGAGGCTGGGGCGATGAGCCAGTCCGCTCTGCTGCGCGGCTTGGGTATCGACGAGTTCTGGCGGGACATCGCCGGACGCGCCGATATGAGCCCCGCGGCGCGGGCGGCCAATTTGCGGCAGATCGACTCGCTGGTCGACCCCAACGGGATGGGCTCGTTCCGCGTTATGGCTTTCGCGAAGGCTGCGGCTGCGGCAGGGGTGTTGGCCGTCGCGTCCGGCCCGCCGGGCCGGGCCCCGCTTCCGACGCCTGAACACATGCCGCTGGGAACGCCTCCTCAGCCGCAATCGATGCCCACGTGGGACGAGTTGCTGCGTTAGCGGCGTCCCTTCGGGGGAGGGCGCCTAACGAGTGTTGATTGGCAGGCCCCGTGGTTCGACAGGCTCACCACGAACCTACAGGGGGTGGCGTTCCTGCCGGTCTGCGTCTCCGAGGGAAAGCTAACCAGGGGGGCTGAACTCGGCGCGCAGGTCCTTCTTGAGCACCTTGCCCAGTGAGTTCCGTGGCAAGCCGTCGACGAAGATCACCTGCTCTGGACGCTTGAACCGCGCGAGCGCTTGGCACGCTTCCAGCAACGACTCCTCGGACGGCTCGACGCCCGGCGTGGGGACGACGACCGCGACGACGCGCTCGCCCCAAGTCTCGTCCGGCAGGCCGATGATGGCGCACTCCTCGACGCCGGGGCAGGCGTGCAGCAGGTGCTCGATCTCCTCGGGAGCGACCATCTCCCCGCCGCGCTTGATGAAGTCTTTGGCCCGGCCCTCCAGGTAGAGATAGCCGTCCTCGTCCTGATAGCCCAGGTCGCCCGTGTATAGCCAGCCGTCGTGGAGCGCCTGAGCGGTGGCGTCGGGCTCGCCCCAGTAGCCCCGCATGAGCCTCGGGCCGCGCGCGACTATTTCGCCCTGCTCGCCCACCCCGAGGTCGCGCCCGTCCTCGTCGACTACGCGGACTTCGACATCGGGCAGGGGCTTCCCGATGCTCGATAGGCGTCGCCGGCGCTTCGCGACGAGTTCGGGCGGGCCTTCCAGGACGTGGTCCTCGGGCGGGACCATCGCTATCGTCGAGCCGGTCTCGGTCTGGCCGAAGGCGTTGATGAATTGGACGCCGGGCAGCAGCGGGAGAGCGCGCTCAATGAGCGAAGGCGGCATCGACGCTCCGCCGTAGGTCACAACCTGCAGGCTGGAGAGGTCATGGCGTTGGAAGTCGGGGTGATCGAGGACTTGCTTCAGCATCGTGGGCACGATAAGTGCGCGCTCGATGCCGTGCTTCTCCACGAGCCCCATCCATTCGCGGGGCTCGAACTGCCGCTGAAGCACAATGGTGCGGCCTCCGTAGACGCCCGCCAGCGCCGCCTGCAGGCCCGCGACGTGGTAGAGCGGCAGCGTCAGGAGCGTGCGCTCCTCGGAGTCGGGGTCAGGCGGCTCCATGCTCGTAAGCATGAAGGAAGTGAAACTCGAATGCGACAGCATGACGGCTTTGGGGCGGCCCGTAGTGCCGGCGGTGAACAGCAGCACGGCGGTTGCGTCGGGCGACGCTTCCGGGAACGCCGTCTCTTCCGGCTCGCCGTCCGCCACGAGCTCCTCGAAAGCGCGCCATCCCGGCTGCGCGCCGCCTTCCGCCGCGAACAGCGCGACGGACTCCGCGTCGCGCCGCAGCCCGTCGATAAGCGAGACGTACCGCTCGCCAGCGATGACAGCCTTCGGAGCGGCGTTCCGCAGTGGGTAGCCTATCTCGTCGCCGCGCCCACGGAAGTTCAGCGGCGCGTAGATGGCGTCCAGCCGTGCGGCGGCGAAGTAGGTCTCGAAATGCATCGGCGTGTTGATGTCGATGATGCATATGCGGTCGCCGGCGCCGACGCCGTGCGACGCCAGCGAGTTCGCGAGCCGGTTGGAGCGGTCCGCCAGCTCCGCGTAGGTGATCGACCGGTCGTCGAGGACCAGCGCCGGACGGTCGGGGACGATTGCCGCCGCTATGGTGAGGATGTCGTGGGTATGCAGGACCAAGCCTCCAAGCCCCATTATTCCCTCCTCCCCCGTCTGTAGGGGAGGATTGAGGAGGGGCGGCGTCTCAGACTAGCCGAGCGGCCAGTCGTCGCTCAAGCCGTAGGCCGTCGTCGAGCGTCATATCGTCTCCCTCGTTGACCGCCCGCTTGATGAGCGCGAGCGCGTCTGGGGAAGCATCGAGGACTCCTCGCAGGCGGCGTTCGGCCTCCGACAGCAACTGTCCGCGTGGCGCGACCCAGTGCGAGAGGCCGGACTCCAACGCCTCCGCTGCCGTGATACGGCTGCCCGCCAGCATCATGGCCATCGCCCGGGATTCTCCGACGATGCGCGGAAGGGCCTGCGTGCCGCCTGCGGCAGGGATGAGTCCGAGCCCGACCTCCGGCATGCCGAATACAGTGTCGGCGGACACGATGCGGAGGTCGCAGAGCGCCGCAATCTCGACGCCGGAGCCGAAGCAGTAGCCATGCACCGCGGCCATCGTGGGCTTCGGCAGCTCCACCAGCGCGGTCCACAGGTCCCTTTCCCATCGCACGCGCCGCGCTATCGCTTGAGATGGCGCGCTCCCGAACTCGGTGAGGTCGGCCCCTGCGCAGAATCCCTTTTCCCCCGCGCCCGATATCAGCAGACCGCGAACGTCATCGTCATCGCGGACGGCGCCGAGGACCTCCCATAGGTCGTCCCGCATCTGGACGTTGAACGCGTTGATCGTCTCCGGCCGGTTGAGCGTCAGCAATGCAACTGCGCCGCGCTTCTCGTAGAGGACCGTGCTGAAGGTGGTCATCGGCCCTCGAATTTCGGCGGGAGCGGGCGCTTCTCGATGAAGCTACGGAGACCCTCGGCGCGGTCCTCCGTCGAGTGCAGCAGGAAGCTCAGGTCGGCTTCGAGCCGGAGCCCGTCGCCAAGGGCGAGGTCTGCGGAGGCGCGCACTGCCTCCTTGACGTACTGCGCGGCGATGGGCGCGGCGTTCGCGATCGCGGCGGCTGTGGCGAGGGCTTCATCGACGCCGCCCACGGTCTGCGCGAGACCGGCCCGCGATGCTTCATCGGCGGAGAGCGCCTCGCCCGTGAGCAGCATGTGCAAGGCGCGCCCCCTTCCGGCGAGCCGGGCCAGCCGTTGCGTGCCGCCGTGCGCCGGCATCCTCCCTTGGGCCGCGTGAGCCATGCGGAAAGACGCCCCGGGGGACGCGACGCGGATGTCGGTCGCCAGCGCTAGTTCCAGGCCTTCCTCGCGGCAGGCGCCGTCGATCCAGGCGACGGTGGGAAGACGGAGCGCGGCAAGGGCCGCGACGGGGTCGTCGTTGGGCGCCCAGGGTAGGTCGGCGGTCGCGCGGTCCCACCTGCCGGAGATGAGGAGGACGCGCGCCCCAGGAGTGTCGTCGATGTCGCGCAGAACAGTGGCGAGACTGCCGGGACCGGCTTCCTCGCTCCACGTGACGCGGACGATGCCCTCCTGTGTTCCGACGACTATTCCACTCGCGTCCGCCATGGCCTCCCACCCTCTCTTGGCGGATGTTCGGCCCGGCTTTCGCGGGTGTCAATCGAGGACCGGCGAAGGCCGGGCGGCGCTGCCCGGGTCCGCCAGGGGGCACTTGACAGCCAGTCGCAGCGGGCCATACCATTTCGCCTGATTAGCAGTCTGAGGCACTGACTGCTAATCAGGCTACCGAAGCGAGTGCTAATCGCTGGTAGCTAGCGCAAGGAGGTAACCGTGGCGCGAAAGTTGCAGCCCCTGGGCGACCGTATCGTTGTGAAGGCGGTCGAGCAAGAGACCCAGACCAAGAGCGGGATTTACATCCCGGACAGCGCGAAGGAGCGCCCCCAAGAGGGGAGCGTCATCGCCGTAGGACCCGGCAAGGTGAATGACGACGGCACGCGGGCCGTGATGGATGTCGTGGTCGGGGACACCATCATCTACTCGAAGTTCGCCGGCACGGAGTTTGAGGAGGACGGAGAAGAGTTCCTGGTCATGAGGGAAACCGACGTCCTGGCGAAGGTTAGCTAGAAGCCGCTCACGACGCCCGGTTGGGCGCTAACTCACACTACGGAGGAGCCATATATGGCAAAGCAAATCCTATTTAGCGACGATGCGCGAAAGGCGCTCAAGGTCGGCATGGACGTCCTGGCCAACACGGTCAAGGTCACCCTCGGACCCCGCGGCAGGAACGTCATCCTCGACAAGAAGTTCGGCCCCCCGAACGTCTGCTCCGACGGCGTCACCATCGCCAAGGAGATTGAGCTCGAGAACCACTATGAGAACATGGGCGCGCAGCTTCTGAAGGAAGCCGCCACCAAGACCAACGACGTCGCCGGAGACGGCACGACCACCGCCACCGTCCTCGCCCAGGCGATGATTGCGGAGGGCTTCCGCAACATCACCGCCGGCGCCGACCCCATGGCCATCAAGCGCGGCATCGAGGCGGCCGTGCGCGCGGTCCGCACCAGCATCTCCGCACAGTCCACCCCCGTTAGCGGCAAGGACCAGATCGCCCAGGTCGCTTCCCTCTCCGCCCACGACAACGAGATGGGCAACCTCATCGCGGAGGTTATGGAGAAGGTCGGCAAGGACGGCGTCATCACGGTCGAGGAAGGCAAGAGCCTCGGATACGAGACCGAGTACGTCGAGGGCATGCAGATCGACCGCGGGTACATCTCCCCGTACTTCCTCACCGACTCCCAGCGGATGGAAGCGACGATCGAAGAGCCCTACATCCTGATCACCGACAAGAAGATCTCGGCCGTCAGCGACGTGCTGCCGGCTCTTGAGAAGATCCTTCAGGTCACGAAGAACCTCGTGCTCATCGCCGAGGACGTGGAGGGCGAAGCCCTCGCAACCCTCGTGGTCAACAAGCTCCGTGGCACGCTGAACTGCCTGGCCATCAAGGCGCCCGGCTTCGGCGACCGCCGCAAGGAGATGCTCCAGGACATCGCCATCCTCACCGGCGGCACCGTCCTCAGCGAGGAGGTCGGCCGCAAGCTCGACTCCGCGACGGTGGAGGACTGCGGGCGCGCCCGGCGAGTCGTCGCCACCAAGGACGAGTCCACTTTCGTAGAGGGCCACGGCACTGAGCAGGCCATCCAGGACCGCATTTCTCAGATCAAGGCCCGCATCGAGGAGACGACTTCGGACTTCGACCGCGAGAAGCTGCAGGAGCGGCTTGCCAAGCTCTCCGGCGGCGTCGCCATCATCAAGGTTGGCGCGGCCACCGAGGTCGAGCTGAAGGAGAAGAAGGCCCGCGTCGAGGACGCTCTCTCGGCCACGCGCGCAGCGGTTGAGGAAGGAATCGTCCCCGGCGGCGGCACCGTCCTCGTCCGCGCGTCTGAGGCGATCGCCGAGCTCACCCTCACGGGCGACGAGCTCACGGGGACCCAGATCGTAAGGCGAGCGCTCGAAGAGCCCATCCGGACGATTGCGTCGAACTCCGGGCACTCCGGCGACGTCATCATCGCCGAGGCGAAGAACTCCCAGGACGACTGGGGCTTCGACGCCGACGCCGGCGTCTGGGGCCACATGCTGGAGCGGGGCATCGTCGACCCGGCCAAGGTCACGCGCGCAGCGGTCGAGAACTCCGCCAGCGTTGCGGCCATGGTCCTGACCACCGAGTCCGTGGTCACGGATGTTCCCGAGCCGGCGGCTGGCCCTGCCATGCCGCACCCCGACCACATGGACTTCTAGTCCAGCCTTTTCCAGGCAAACTCAAGAGGCCCCCGCAATCGAGCGGGGGCCTCTTCGTTTACGCCCGCGATTCCCCCTCCGCCGTTCCGCCATTCCCCCCCTCCGTCATTGCTTCGAAAGTCCTCTCCACCGTCTGCGGGGGAGAGTTAGAGAGGGGGCCGCCCGGCCCGCTACTTTCGTCGGTTGTGGTGTGGGGCATCAGCCCAACATGAGGGGTTCCCGCGCAGGCGGGAACCTCGCAGCCCTCCCCGCGCCTCCCCGTCATTCCAGCGCAGGCGCTTCGCCGATGCACAGTGACACTTGCCCATTGCCAACCGGCGCCGCACTCGTTCCCTCCGCCCCCGTGTGCGGGGGACTGAGAGAGGAGGCGGGGCGCATGCCAATAAGAAAACAATCTCGGTCAGGAAGTAGTTCCAAGGTCTAGGAAGCAGGCCACGGCCACGAAAACGCCCTCTGTCAACCCTTCAATGTCGTCGATTTTCGGGTACTTTTTTTACTCGTAACCTCACCGAGAATCAGGGACTTTTCACTCGTAACCTCATCGAAAGTCGGGGACTTTGCCCTGCGTCGCGGCCGGGAGTCGCGCAAGCTTCGCAGTCGGGGGGATCTGCAGGTAAATCTCCCATGGGGATAGACAGAGGAGTGAAAGAGCGGAGCACGATCCTCTTTCCTATTGGGGATTAGAGGGGCATCCGCTATAATCAGGTGGTATTTTAGGGTATCTCTGGGAGAGGACGATTTCCGGACCACCATATGTAGTGGGTTCACCGGTAGTCCGCCTCCCTGCATGAACGTGAAAGGACCCGCATGGTAACGGGCAACACCGGCAACGTCAGGCTCGTTCGAATCGAAGAAGAGATGCGCAGCGCGTACCTCGACTACGCGATGAGCGTTATCGTGGCCCGCGCGCTTCCCGACGTTCGTGACGGGCTCAAGCCAGTACACCGGCGCATCCTCTACGCCATGCAGGGCATGGGCCTCCGTCCCGGCTCTTCCTATAAGAAGAGCGCCGCCGTCGTCGGCGAGGTCCTCGGGAAATACCACCCCCACGGCGACTCGCCTGTCTATGATGCCCTCGTCCGCATGGCCCAGGAATTCTCCATGCGCCATCGGTTCGTCGATGGCCAGGGCAACTTCGGCTCCGTCGACGACGACCCGCCCGCTGCCATGCGCTACACCGAGGCCAGGCTCGCTCCCATCGCCGAGCAGCTCCTCCAGGACATCGACCGCGACACCGTTGACTTCGTCGACAACTACGACGGCTCCCAGCGCGAGCCAACGGTGCTTCCCTCGCGCGTTCCGACCCTTCTCGTCAACGGCGCGTCCGGCATCGCCGTAGGCATGGCCACGAACATCCCGCCGCACAACCTCCGCGAGGTATGCGACGCTCTCACCTACCTCATCGATAATCCGGACGCCACAGCCGACGAGCTGATGAACTTCGTCCAGGGCCCCGACTTCCCAACCGCTGCGACCATCATGGGACGCGAGGGCATCGAGCAGGCCTGCCACACGGGGCACGGGCGCATCGTCGTTCGCGCCAAGGCCTCTTTCGAGGAAATGGAAAAAGGCGCTCGCCAGCGCATCATCGTCACAGAGCTGCCTTACCAGATCAACAAGGCCTCTCTCGTGGAGAAGATCGCCCACCTCGCCAAGGACAAGAAGATCGACGGCATCTCTGAAGTCCGCGACGAGTCGGACCGTGAGGGGATGCGGGTCGTCATTGAGCTGCAACGGAACGCCGCGGCCAGCGTGGTGCTGAACAACCTGTACCAGCACACGACCATGCAGAGCGCCTTCCACGTCAACATGGTGGCGCTCGTCGACGGCCAGCCCCGCGTCCTCAGCCTGCGCTCCGCGCTTCAGCACTTCATCGAGTTCCGGCGGAACGTCATCCGCCGCCGCGCCGAGTACGACTTGGCCAGGGCCCGCGAGCGAGCGCACATCCTCGAAGGCCTGCGCGTCGCGCTGGACAATCTGGACGAGGTCATCCGCCTCATCCGCGCGTCGGCGGACGCCGAGGGCGCGCGGAATGCGCTGACGCAGGAGTTTGGCCTCACCGAGCCCCAGGCGCAAGCCATCCTGGAGATGCAGTTGCGCCGCCTGGCCGCACTCGAACGCGAGCGCATCGAGAACGAGTACCAGGAGCTGATGCGGAAGATTGCCGACCTCGAAGAGCTTCTGGCCAACGTAGGTCGTGTTCTCCAAGTTATTAAGGAGGAGACCGCCGAGCTCCGCAAGGCCTTCGGTGAGCCCCGCCGCACCGCCATATCGGACGAGGAGGCGCGGGACCAGACACCCGAGGAACTGACCCCCCACGCGGACGTGGTCTTTACCCTGAGCGACCGTGGCTACGTCAAGCGTCTGCCCATCGCCCTCTATCGCCTCCAGCGCCGCGGCGGCAAGGGAGTGCGCGGGCAGGAAACACGTGAGGGCGACGCAGTCCAACAGCTAATTGTTGCCGATACGCACGACTGGCTCCTATTTTTCACGGACAAGGGCCGCGTGTACCGCAAGCGCGTGTTCGAGGTCGGGCAGGACGCGACCCGGCAGACGCGCGGGGCGCCCGTCCAGAACCTGATCGAAGCGATAAATCCGGCGGAAGAGACCGTGACGGCGGTCGTCGCCATATCGGACCCGAAGGCGGACCTGTCCATCTTCATGGCCACGCGCAAGGGCGAGGTGAAGAAGATGCACCTCAACCAGTTCCAGAACATCCGCAGCAACGGCCTGGCGGCGTTCGACCTGGAGAAGGGCGACAGCCTGCTGACCGCCCGGCTGGCCGACGATGGAATGACCACCGTGCTCGTTACGCGGAACGGCAAGGGAGTACGCTTCGAGCTCGATAAGGTTACGGAGCGTCAGACCCGAGGCGCCGGCGGCGTACGCGGCATCCGCCTGGCGGACGACGACGAGGTCGCCGCGATGGACGTGGCCCCGCAGGAGCGGCATATGTGCCAGCCCCACTACGCGCAGTGGCGCAAGGAGCACCCCGGCGAGGAGAAGAAGGGGCCCCTGCACCTTCCGCCGGAGGAGCGTTTCGAGCCCTGCGACATCGAGGGATGCGATCAGAAGGCGGAGTACATCCTCGGCAGCGGCCAGATGATGATTCTGAGTGAGCGCGGCTACGGGAAGCGCACGGCAGTAGGCAACTTCCGCAAGACGGGCCGCAACGTGCAGGGCGTCATCGCCATGAAGATCACCGACAAGACTGGCCCCATCGCCGGGGCGGTGGTCACCGGCCCCGACGTCGAGGAGATTATGGTTGGCTCACGCAAGGCGATGGTCTATCGGACGGCGATCGGGGAGATTCGCAGCCTAGGCCGTAACACGCAGGGCGTGCAGGTGATGACTAAGCTCTCCGGTGACGACGTGGTCATCTCGATGAGCGCGTTCCGCGAGCGCACCCCTGCGGATTTCGACCAGATGCCGGAGGTCGCAGCCCCGCAGCCAAAGACCAACGGCGCGGTTAGCGCGAACGGCACGGGCGCGAACGGCAATTCCGCCTCTCCCCAGCTTGCGATGGAGCTTCCCGCCGTGGGAGACGTGCTGGAGCCCCTCGATGAGCAGGACCTTGACGACGACTTTGCGGAGGACGGCGAGGAGTCATAGAGGGTCAAGGTGCGGCGGGTCCTGCTAGGACCGCGTCGCGCCTGCTTGCCCAATGGCCTCTTCCTCGCGTAAAATCCCTTGGTTGCCATGGACTATGCAATTGTAGAAACGGGCGGTAAGCAGTACCGCGTCAAACCCGGCGACTCCATCACTGTGGAGAAGCTCGCGGGCGACGAGGGAGACACCGTCGAACTGGACAAGGTCCTGCTGGTCTGCAAGGACTCAGCTGTTGCCGTGGGTCAGCCGACCGTGGACGGCGCCAAGGTCGTCGCGGAGGTTGCAGTTCAGGGCAAGGCCGAGAAGGTCATCGTGCTCAAGTACAAGCCGAAGACCCGCCACCACGTGAAGAACGGACATCGGCAGCAGGTCACGAAGCTCACGATTAAGCAGGTCGTGAGCGGCGGCGAAGCGGCGGAGGCAGGCGGCTAATGGCGCATAAGAAGGCAGGCGGCAGCAGCCGGAACGGACGAGACAGCAACGGGCAGCGGCTCGGGGTGAAGCGTTTCGCAGGTCAGAGAGTCCTAGCCGGCACGATCATCACCCGTCAACGCGGAACCAAGATTCACCCCGGCGTGAACGTCGGCATGGGCCGGGATTTCACGCTCTACGCGCTCGTGGACGGCGAGGTCAAGTTTGACCACGCCACGAAGCTCCGCAAGCGCGCGAACATCGTGCCCGCCTAGAGCAGAGAGCCGCCGGACCCGCTGAGGAGCGCTTCGTGAAGACAGATATACATCCCGCCTACTACCCGGAAGCCGTCGTCACCTGCTCTTGCGGCAACACGTTCACCATCGGAGCGACCAAGCCGCAGATTAAGGTGGAGATATGCAGCGTCTGTCACCCCTTCTTCACCGGCGAGCAGCGCATCGTGGACACGGAAGGCCGCGTGGAGCGCCTCAAGAGGCGATTCAACCTTCAGTAGACACGGATGAAGAGACTGTTCGACTGCCCCAGCGCAAAGACTGGGGCAGTTTCGTATCCTAAGGGCATGGCAGCAGCACCACAGCAACACTCGGTCTACGGGGGACAGGCGGTCATCGAAGGCGTGATGATTCGGGGGCGTCACGTCTACTCCGTAGCCGCCCGCCACCCAAGCGGCGCCATCAAGACCGTTACGCGTTCCGTGCCCACTTGGAGCGTCAACCGCTGGCGGCGCATACCCTTCATCCGAGGCACACTCGTCCTCTCCGAGTCCCTTGTCGTCGGAATGCGTGCTCTGACCTACTCGGCCCAGGTCGCCGCCGGGGAAGACGAGAACGACGACGAGCCGATCCCGCCTTGGACCCTCGCGCTCACGCTGGCCATATCCCTTGGCTTGGGCGTGGGTCTCTTCTTCATCCTGCCCCTGCTGCTCACCGCCGGGTTCATCGATCGCTTCACGGACAATTCGATAATCAGCAACACCGGCGAGGGCGTGCTCCGGCTCGTCATCTTCTTCCTCTACCTCGGCCTGGTGGGCCTCATGCCGAGTATTCGCCGGGTGTTCGGCTATCACGCCGCCGAGCACATGGCTGTCCACACGCATGAGGCGTTGCTGTCCTTGGAGAACAAGAATCTGCGGCTCTTCCCCGCCGCGCACCCCCGATGTGGAACAGCCTTTTTGCTCACCGTGATGATTGTGTCAATCATCATATTTGCTTTCCTCGGCACGCCCGATCTTCCCCTGCGCATCGCCTCGCGGATCATCCTCATTCCCGTGATTGCGGGAGTCGCCTACGAGGTAATCCGTTTCAACGCCGCGCACAGCGGCAATGCTCTCGTGCGCGCCGGAACCCTGCCCAGCCTCGCCTTGCAGGCGCTGACCACCCGCCCGCCGGACGACGGCCAGATCGAAGTGGCTATCGCTGCGATGAGCGCCGCAATCGAGGGCGACGCAACGGTCGAGGGCAACGCCGCGCCTGAGCGCGAGGCCGTCGAGCCCGCCCCGACGGACGAGATCCCCGAGGCGCAAACGCCCTAACCTTGTCACCGTCGCCATTGAGAGTCTGTTGGGCGGCGCGGCGGCGTTCCTTGGTCGGCGAAGAGAGAAGCTGAGGCGGTGCGTCTCCGCACCTCGGGTCCCATCGTGGACCAGATGGATCGGATAATGCTCCAAGCAGGGGAGGCGGCGAAGGCGCGCTAGACGCCAGTTTTCGAGCGCGTCGCGTCTTTCAGCATCTCTCTCGCCGCCTCGGAGAGGCTCGCCGAGTCTCCGTCGCCCAGCATCCCGGCCAATTCGGCAACGCGTTGCTCGTCCTCCACGACCTCGGCGCTGGCGTATGTGCGCTCTCCGTACACCGCCTTGTCGACGCGGAAGTGTCTGTCCGCGTAGGCGGCTATCTGCGGGAGGTGCGTGACGCACAACGTTTGCGCGCGTCTGGCGACAGTCCACAGCTTTGCGCCGACGACCGTTCCCGTTCGCCCGCCGATGCCAGCGTCGATTTCGTCGAACACGAGCGTCGGCGCGCCGGACGTGGCTTGGAGCGCGCTGTTGAGGGCAAGCATCATGCGGGAGGTCTCTCCGCCGGAGGCGACCGTGGCAAGGGGCTTCATGTCCTCGCCGGGGTTCGCGCGGAGCGAAAACGATATTCGGTCGATGCCGTCGGACGAGTAGGCGTAGTGTGCTTCGTCCGGCGCAGGGAGGCCGTCGCTCGCCTGAGTTCGTTCGATTTCAACGCCGAATGCGGCACCGTCCAAACCGACCTCGCCGAGCTCCGCTTCGACAGCGGCGCTCAGGGAGCGTGCCGCTGCACTCCGCGCCTCGGATAGCTCCCACGCGAGCTTGCCCGCCTGCTCCATTGCGCCGGAGAGCGCTCGCGCCGCTTCGTCGCGTCGTTCTTCGGCATTGTCGATTCCTTCCAACTGGCGGCGGGCTTCATCGGCGAATGCGATGACCTCGACATCGGAGTCGCCGTACTTACGCTTGAGGCGGCGGAGGAGTTCGATGCGCTCCTCGATTTCAGCCAAGCGCGTGGGGTCGGATTCGACGCGTTCGCCGAAGGAGCGCGTCTCGCGGGCCGCCTCCTCGATCTGAGCGGACGCTGATTCTAATGCCTCGATTTGCGCGCCTAGGACGCCCGTTGGGTCGGGTGCGCGACGAAGAGCTTGGACCGCCTCCGCGATGAGGTCGGCCGCGTTGCTCCCTTCCTCGCGGAGCATGCCGTATGCTGCGGCGCACGCCTCGCGGATGGACTCCGCGCTCACAAGGACATCGCGCTCACGGACCAGCGCCTCCTCTTCCCCGCGCGCCAGCCCCGCCGCGTCGATCTCGTTCACCTGGAAGGCGAGCAGGTCGCGCTTCTGCTCAGCGTCGCGTGCGTTGGATGCGATGGCTAGGAGCTCCTGTCGGATACGCTCCACGTCGGCAATAGCGCCCGCGACAGCCCTCCGCTGCTCAGCGAGTCCTCCGCAGTCATCCAGGACACGGCGTTGGTAGGAAGGGTCTAGCAACGACAGGTGAGCGCCCTGCCCGTGGATGTCCACGAGCGCGTCGCCCACCGCGCGAACAATCCCAACCGGCACCGCGCGACCGTTCAGCCGCGAGATAGTCCGACCTTCGCGGTGAACCTCGCGGGCCAGCACAACGAGTCCCTCATCGTCGATCTCCACATCGAGCGCGCGGAGGGCTTGCTGCACTTGGGGCTCGCCGGCCGTCGCGAACACGGCCTCGACCCTTGCGGACGCCGCCCCTGCTCGCATCAGGTCTCGGTCGGCCGCTCCGCCGAGAACGAACTCCAGGGCGTCGACGAGGAGCGACTTCCCGGCTCCGGTTTCGCCGGTGACCACGTTCAACCCCGGCGTGAAGGTAAGGCGGGTCTCTTCGATGACGGCCAGATTTTGGACGGTCAGTTCGACGAGCATGGGACGCGATTATACGTCCGGCTGGCGCGATCTCTCGCTCTTGACCGCGAGGTATACCCCGAGCATCACCAAAGCTCCGCCGGGGATGACCGTCCAGGGCGGGACCTCGCCGAGAACCGGAATCGCGAGCAGTGTCGCGATGACCGGCTCGGCCCTCACGGCAAGCGTCACGTTGGTCGCGGGCCAGTAGGCGAGCGACCAGTTCAGGAGAGAGTGGCCGATCGCCTGCGGCACTAGCGCCGCCATCGCCATCCAGAAGTACGTCTCGATGGGGAGTCCCAGCAACGGCGCGCCGCTTACGACCGCCGCCACCACCAGGACCACGGCGGCGGCCGCATACACCACCGTGATGTACGGAAGATTGGGGATGCGTCCGCGGACCTTCCGGCCCACAATCAAGTAGCCGGCTACGGCAACGGCCCCGGCGAGAGCGAGCGCGTCTCCGCTCAGTCGCTGCTCGCCCTCCGCCCAGTCACCCGCGGCGAGGAGGGCGCCGCCCGCCATGCTCGCCAAGATAGCCGCCGTGGTCACCCGCCCGATGCGGTCGTTCGTGTAGAGGACAGCCGCTGCCGCAACGAATACGGGAGTCGTTGTCACCAGCAAGACGGAACTGGCGACTGAAGTATGTGAGAGAGATGTGATCCAGAGCGCGAAGTGCGCCGCGAGGAACACGCCGGAGACGCCCAGAAGCGGAAGGTCGCCGAGCTTGACCGCTGAGAGCTGATTCCGAGCCAGCGCGACGGTGACGGCGGACACCACCACGCTGGCGATGGTCATCCGGTAGGCGGCGACGGTGAGCGGGTCGGTGTCCGCGAGTCTTATGAAAATGGAGGCGAGCGAAACGCACAGCACCCCGACGCCCACCCAGAAGTAGAGCGCCGCCGGCCTGCCAGCGCCAGGTCGCTGAAGTCGTGCTATGCGTCCTCCACGATGATTCTGAGGCGCTTGTTGATGCGTCCCTTGCTCTCGTGCCCCACCACACTTATGCGGCCCACCTCCCGCGTGTTGGCCACGTGCGTCCCACCGTCCGCCTGAACGTCGAGGCCGTCGATATCGACGATGCGGATCTCTTGGATGCCCTCGGGCAGCAGATTGATCTTCGTGCGTATGAGGTCAGGGTGGGCGAAAGCCTCGTCGCGCGGAAGGAAACGGACGCTGACGCCGCGCCCTCGCGCTATCTCGGCATTGGCCAGCTCCTCGATGCGTTCGGCGAAATCGACGCTCATCTGCTCGAGCTCGAAGTCCATCCGGGCCGCGAGGGGCGTCATGTTCCCGCCTGTTACGTGGGCGCCGAAATCGCGCCAAATTACGCCGCACAGAATGTGGAGCGCCGTGTGCGTACGCATGAGCTTATGCCGGTTGTCCCAGTCCACCTCTCCGTGGACACTGGCGCCTACGTCGACTCCGCCGCCGTCGAGCTCATGCCATATTTCGCCGTCGCGCCGCTTGACGGACGTTACCCTGAGAACGGCGCCGCCGACCGTCAGCGTACCGGTGTCGCAGGGCTGACCACCCCCGCCGGGGAAGAAGGCTGTGCGGTCCAGCACAGCCGCAGGGCCGTCGGCGGCAGTCACTAGGGCCTGGAAGCTCCGGGCGTAGGCATCGTGGTGGAATAGCGGGTACGTCATCGTCTTACACCGTCTAAGACTTGGTCATGAGCCGGGCCACTGCCGCCACGTCCTTCGCCTTGTCCATCTCCCAAATGGAGCCGAGCAAGTCCTCGACCTGGCCTTTGTCCAACACCTCGCCTGCGAGGTCGCGGTATTTGGCTTCCAAGGCGGCGTCGCTCATGGGATTATCGGGCGAGCCGGAGGCGTGCTCCACATAGGTCGATACCGCGCGTCCGTCGTTCAGGCTGATGGAGAGATGGACCTCGTCCTCACGGAGGGACTCGTCAATCGTGCCATGCACCCTGGCGCGTAGGGCGGCGATTGTGGGGTCGGCGACCTTGGCGTCGGAGAACTGGGTGTCGTGGCCGGCGCCGTCCACGAGGGCGGCGGCGGCGCAGTGCTGGAAGGAGAACTTGCCTTCCAAACCCCGGCGCGGCTCGGGGCGATTCATCAGCTCGAACACCAACGGGTGCACTCGCGCGTCGATCGAGGCGACATTCTCTGCTTGCAGCCCGTGCTCGTTCCGCAGCTCGATCACAGCGTCCTGAATCGGGTGGGACACGACGCCGTTTGCGTAGGGCTTGAGGCCGTTGTTCCGAAGCTCCCAACGCGAGCCCAAGCCGTCGAGAAGCGCCTCCTCGCTATGGCCGTTCGGCGACAGCACTTCCCAGAAGCCGCGCCTCCCGCCGAGGATGTCGTCTGCTCCGGAGAAGCCGTGTTGGGCCAGGTAGGCGGCCTGCAAACCGTTGCTCGCGGCGCGGGCCGCGTGCATCGGCTTGGAGTGGGAGCCGAACACTTCGCGAACACCGGCGGCGTAGGTTCCGGCCTGACCGATGGCCATGTTCATAGCGGACGCGTCGAGCCCCAGCACCTTGCCGGTTCCCGCCGCTGACCCGAATACTCCCGCGGTGCCGGTGATATGCCAGCCCATGTCGTAGTGCCAAGGATGGACCGACATAGCGACCCTGCACGCTGCCTCAGCGCCGAGGACGAACGCGGCGAGAGCGTCCTTGCCCGATGCGCCCAGCTCCTCGGCGGCGGCCAGCACCGCAGGCCATACAGGCGCCGTGGGATGGAGAACGGTCGGGAAGTGCGTGTCGTCATAGTCTTGGAGGTGCGCCAAGAAGCCGTTGACCATCGAAGCGGTAAAGGCGCTCGTTCGCAGCGACGATCCCACAATGGAGGCCTTGGGCGCGCATGCTTCGTTCTTGGCCCATTCGAGGAGCGTCCGGCTGCCGGCTGCGGGCGACGCCGAGAGCGATACGCCCAGGATATTGATAAGCGTGCGCTTCGCCTCGTGAATGGACCACTCGGGGAGGTCGTCGGTGTTTGCGCGGGCGATGAAGTCGGCTAGGGATTGGGTGGCGGACATGAAAAACCTCCGCAGGATATGCGAACGAGTATAGCCGTATTGGGCACCCCCTCCCGTTCTTCCTCCGTAGGCAGACGGGGAGAGCCGGCGCGGGCGGGGAAGCTGTCCGTTTGCGCGAAAAAAGTTGATCACCACATTTTGCTAGGCGTGAAGAAGTTGTCCAACTCACTTTTGCCAGGCGTAAAAAGTTGTCCGTTTCGCTGGGATTCGCTGGGTGCCAGGCGTGAAAATTGTCCAAGTTGTACGGTGAGACGGGGGTTTTGGAGGGTGTTTTCATGGCCGTGGCCTGCTTCCTGGGAGCCAAAAGTGGATCACCCAGAATTTTGTGTTTGTTGCGCGAGGCGAGTGGCGTAATGGGCATAAGGGAGGTTGCCGCGTCGGAGGGCGCGGGCGTCGGGGAGGAGGCGTTCTCGTCTTTGGAGGGCATGGCAGGGGTTAATTTTACGAAAGGTTGGGAGTTTGGGGTAAGGGGCAAATGTCGCAGTGGGAGTGGGGCGTCGCTCCACGAAGGGCAGGGACCGCGCCGCTACGAGGTTCCCGCCTGCGCGGGAATGACGGAAGAGGAGGGGGTTGGCGGGCGGGGCGCTCTCCTCCCCCGCGCTTCGCTGTGCTTGCGCGTCCCCTCCCGCAGACGGGAGGGGTTCCTGGATTCCCGCCTGCGCGGGAATGACGGAAGGGGGCGTGGGCGCTTATTTTCGAGGCAATGACGAGTTGGGAGGGGATTTGCGGTCTATCGCCTGGAAGGGGCGCTCCCCATCCGTTCGCCGGAGCCTCTCGAAGCTTCCGTGAACGGATGGGGAGGCGCTGCTCCTCCAATTGTCGGAGCCGGAGCGGCGCTCGCGCCGAGTGTCCGCTCCTTGCGGTCTCCCTCGGGTGGACCTAGTTGGCGGAGAGAACGGGCTTCTCCACGCCCTCGCGCGGTGTGTCGAGGCCCGGAGAGAGCACGCGCTGGCCTGCGCGAATCGTGCCGAGCAGCGAGACGATCTGCCCCTCGAGCCGTTCGAGAGTCTCCTGGCAGTAGCGGTCCGCGCCCTCACGCCGCCGCCGCGCCTCTTGCTCGGCGAGGGAAATGATGCGCGCAGCCTTCTGGCCTGACTCCTCGATGAGTGCCGCACCGCGTTCGTTGGCGGCCTTCACGAGCCCATGCTCATCGACGAGCGCTCGGGCGTCGCCTTCGGCGGTGGCGCGGATTCTCCGGGCGTCGAGCATCGTCTGGTTGACGATCTGCTCACGCCGTTGGAGCACGTCTTGGGCGTCCTGCATGTTGCGCGGGATCGAAGCCCTCATCAGCTCGGTCAGCTCGAGCAACTTTTCCGCGTCAATCTTCGCGCGCCCCGTGATGGGCGTCTTCCGCGCCTGCGCGGCCATCGCTTCCAGCTTGTCGACTAGCTCTAGAATCTCCATGCTCTCTCCTTAATTGGTCGCCGGGGCTGCCGGTTATGAGTCCCCGGGGGATGCCTGCCCGAATCGGTCCTTCAATGCCGCAATCACGCTGTCGGGAGCGAGTCCGCTGACGTTGCCGCCTAGACGTACGACCTCCTTCAAGAGGCTCGCTCGAACGAACTGGTATTGGATGTCGGTCATCAGGCAAACGACATCCAAGTCCGGCGCCAGCTTCCGGTTCATCAGCGCCATCTCGAACTCGTACTCGAAGTCCGCGTTCATCCTGATTCCCCGGACGATTGCGGTCGCCTGTTGGGCGCGCGCGTAGTCCACGATCAGGCCGTGGAAGCTCTTCACCTCCACGGTGGGGCTATCGCCCAGCGCGGCCTCGAACATCGCCATGCGTTCGTTCGTCGAGAACATCGTTTGCTTCTCGGGCGCCTCGAACACGGCAACGATGACTCGCTCGAACAGGCGTGATGCCCGCTGGACGATATCGAGATGTCCCGCAGTTACGGGGTCGAAGCGACCGGGATAGATTGCGGTCGTCATGCCGGAGCCTCCCCATCGCGGCTGTAGAACGCCAGGGAGGAGTCGCCGTAGCGTCGACTGTCCCATTTCGTGAGCGTACCGCAGGCGTCGTCGGCGGATGCGCGGCTCGAGTGGCCGCACACCAGGATTCCCCCTTCGTTCAGCAGCCCCGCCTCGCCGATCGCCGCTATAAGGCCAGCGGGGAAAGGCTGGGTGTAGGGGGGGTCCATCAGCACCAAGTCGTAGCGGCCGAGCCGGCCGAGCGCGTTCTCGACGCGGTCGGTGTGAACGGTCCCCCGCTGAGCGAAGCCTGTCGCTTGGAGATTGGCCCTGATCACTGCTACCTGCCTCCGGTCTGCCTCTACGAAATCCGCCCTTGCCGCGCCTCTACTGAGAGCCTCGATTCCCAACGACCCCGTGCCCGCGAAGAAGTCGGCCACGTGGACATCCTCGATGCCGTAGCGCGCCAGGATGTTAAACAGGGCCCCGCGGACCCTATCCGTGGTGGGCCTTACGCCTGGGGCCTTCGGCGAGCCGAGGGTGAATCCCCTTGCCGTACCGCCCGTGACGCGCAGAGCAGGGCTCCCAGCCGGCGACAGGCAACCCTGGCGCCTCAAAACATAGACGCGAGTCTAAGCGTTGTCTTAGGTCTTGTTCAATGATTCTTGGTAGGCGGTTAGCGCGGTTTCCCTGTCGTCGGGGCTGCGGCCTCGGCCTCCCGCAAGGCCCCGTTCACCTTTACTTTGGGCCGGGCCTCGCGTAGAATTACGCGTGGCCGGTGACCCATGGCCGAGGCTCCAAGGAGTGCTCGGTCTTCTTAATTCACCAGCTTTTCAGGCGCCCGAGCGAGGTGGCCCATGGCTCCTAACGACACCTACCTGACCACTGAGGGCTTGCGAGAGCTCGAAGAGGAGCTCGATCAGCTTCGGAGCGTCCGGCGGCAGGAAGTCGCCGAGCGCATCCAAGAGTCCAAAGAGGTTGGAGAGCTCGAGAACGCCGAGTACGAAGAGGCGAAGAACGAGCAAGCGTTCCTCGAGGGCCGCATCCAAGAGCTGGAGCAGATGATCCAGAACGCCGTCATCATCCCCGACCATTCACGCGCGGGCGTAAAGTCGGACATTGTCGAGGTTGGCTCGATCGTCAAGGTGCAGGCGGTGGGCAGGAAGAAGGCCGACACCTACACCATCGTGGGCAGCACGGAAGCCTCGCCTGCCGAGGGGCGAATCTCCAACGAGTCTCCCCTCGGCCAGGCCCTCTTGGGCCGGAAGGCGGGGGAGACCGTCGACTACAAGACTCCCAGCGGCGCCCAGTCTATGAAGGTCGTCTCGGTCCGCTAGCAAACCAGCACCCCCTGCGGAGGTCACGATGCCCCAGCGCGGCGATGAGCTCCTCGCGAGCCGCCGGGCGAAGCTGGAACGGTTGATTCAGCGCGGCATCGACCCGTTCCCAGCCCGGTTCCACCGAACCCACACCACTGCCGAAGCACTCGACGCCTTCGTCGAGGCTGAGGCGACGTCCAGCGCGTCGGTCGACGCGTCGGTTGCGGGCCGCGTGACGCGCATGCGCCGCATGGGCAAGGCCTCGTTCATGGACATCGAAGACTCGGCTGGACGGCTTCAGCTCTTCGTCCGGAGCGATGTGGTCGGCGCGGGGTACAGCCTGATCGAAGAGACCGACCTGGGCGACTTCGTCGGCGCAAGCGGAGCGCTCATCCGCACCAAGACGGGGGAAGTGTCGCTGGCCGTCGAGAGTCTGACCTTCCTGGCGAAGGCGCTCCGTCCGCCGCCGGAGAAGTTCCACGGCCTCCGGGATGTCGAGCAGCGGTACCGCCAGCGCTACCTGGACCTGATTTCCAATCGCGAAGTCCATGAGGCGATGCGCGCGCGCAGCCGCATCATCTCCGCCGTTCGCGCCTTCTTCGATGCGCGCGGCTTTCTGGAGGTGGACACGCCGGTGCTCGTGCCCGTGCCCGCCGGAGCGATGGCGCAACCGTTCATCACCCACCACAAGGCGCTCGACCGGGAGCTCTACCTGCGCATCGCCACCGAGCTCTACCTGAAGCGCCTCATCGTGGGCGGCATGGACAAGGTGTACGAGATCGGCCGCGTCTTCCGCAACGAGGGCATCGACGCGAGCCACAACCCGGAGTTCACGACGCTCGAATCGTATGAGGCATACGCCGACTACAACGACGTCATGCAGCTGGTGGAGACGCTCGTGCCGCAGGTTGCGCTCGAGGCCACCGGCGGCACGAACATCGAGTACGGCAGCGCGATGATCCGTCTCACCGGGCCGTGGCCCCGCATTCCCCTGCGCGATGCGGTGGAGCAGTACGCCGGCGTGAACGTGGACGATTACCCAGACGCCGCCTCGCTGGCCGACAAGATGCGCGAGCTTGGCACGCCCGCGACCTATGCGGAGAGCCGTGGCCGCCTCATCGACAAGCTCGTCGGCACATTCGTCGAGCCGAAACTGATTCAGCCCGCGTTTCTCGTGGACTACCCCGTCGAAATGTCGCCGCTCGCCAAGTCCAATCCGGCCGACACACGCTACACGGAGCGTTTCGAGGCGTTCGCGGCGGGCATGGAGATCGCCAACTCGTTCACGGAACTCAATGATCCGGACGTTCAGCGGCAGCGGCTCGATGACCAAGAGGAGCTGCGCAAGCAGTACCAGGGCGAGGACCTGGACCGCTTGGACGAGGACTTCCTCACCGCGCTAGAGCATGGTATGCCCCCTACGGGCGGGCTCGGCATCGGCATCGACCGGCTGGTCATGCTGTTGACCGGCCACACCACTATCAGAGACGTCATGCTCTTCCCTCAGGTGCGTCAGACGGAGGGCGACCGCAATGCTTAGCACGGACCTGTTGCGTCGCAATCCCGATTCGATCAGGCAGTCGCTGGAACGGCGGCACGAGGACTCGTCGGTGGTCGATGAGCTCGTTGGGATGGACGTGCGCCGCCGTGAGGCGATGGTTGAGATTGAAGCCATGCGCGCGCGCCGGAACGAGGCCAGCAAGCAGATCGGCGAGCTTATGAAGAGCGGCGGAGGCCCGGAAGCGGAAGCCCGAAAGGACGAGGTGCGCGAGCTCGGCGAGCGACTCAAGGCGCTCGAAGACGAGGAGCGCGCGCTGGAAGCGTCCTTCCGGAGCAAGATGCTGACACTGCCGAACCTCGTGTCGGACGAGACACCCGACGGCCCCGACGCCGACGGCAACGTCGTGGTCCGCGAGGAGGGCGAGCGGCGCTCCTACGACTTCGACCTCAAACCCCATTGGGAGCTGTCGGAGTCTCTTGGCGTCACCGATTTCGAGCGTGGGGCCAAGGTCTCCGGGCGCATGTTCTATGTCCTGGGCGAGACGGGCGCCCGTCTCCAGCGCGCGCTCGTCCAGTACATGCTCGACCTGCATCGGGCGAGGCATGGCTACTCGGAACGCGGCGTGCCCTTTCTCGTCCTAGGCCAGACGATGGAGAACAGCAGCAATCTGCCCAAGTTCGCCGACGCCCTCTACCGCGACGCCGAGGAGGACCTCTGGCTCATCCCCACCGCCGAGGTCCCGCTTACCAGCTTGCACGCAGGCGAGATCATCGACGCCGACGCTCTGCCCATCAAATACATGGCGCACAGCCCATGCTTCCGGCGTGAGCGCGCCGCGGCGGGGAGCCAGGTTCGCGGCCTGAAGCGCGTTCACCAGTTCGAGAAGGTCGAGATGTACCAGTTCGTCGAGCCCGCCGCCTCGATGGGGGCGCTGGACGAACTCGTGGAGCATGCGTCGGACGTCGCTCGCGGGCTCGGCTTGCCGTTCCGGGTGCTTCAACTCTGCAGCGGCGACCTGGGCTTCCAGTCCGTCAAGAGCTACGACATCGAGATATACACCCCGGCGTCGGACGAGTGGCTGGAGGTCAGCTCCTGCTCGAATTGCATGGACTTCCAGTCTCGCCGCGCCAACATCCGCTACCGGAAGGAGCAGGGCTCCCGCCCGGAGCTCGTCCATACGCTCAATGGCTCCGGCCTCGCTCTCCCGCGCGTCTTGATTGCGTTGCTGGAGACCTACCAACAGCCGGACGGCTCCGTCCTGCTCCCGGAGGCGCTAGCGCCGTACATGGGAGGTCAGCGATTGCTGGAGGCGGCGTAGGCTCTCGCGCTCCTCGTGTGCCGGGGGCGACGGATATGCGTTCCCCTCAAGCCTGAGTACGCTATCGCGTGCCAGCGTCTGTCTCGGCGTAGAATCGTTGGGACTACCAAACCGGATCTAAGCGAGGGTTCCTTGTACGAACAAACCGTCCTCCCGAACGGCCTCCGCATCCTGTCGAGCACGATGCCCCACGTCAGGTCGGTGTCAACGGGCATCTTCGTGGGCGCTGGGTCGCGTTACGAGGATGACTCCATCGCGGGCGCGTCCCACTTCCTGGAGCACATGCTCTTCAAAGGCAGTGAAAAGCGCCCCGAGCCGCAGCTGATTTCGGGCGCCATCGAGTCCGTCGGCGGCGTGTTCAACGCGAGCACCGACCGTGAGGCAACGGTGTACTACGCCAAGGTCGCGCGCGACCACTTCGACATCGCCCTCGACGTACTGGCCGACATGTACCGGCATCCGCTGTTCGTCCCGGAGGAGGTCGAGCGTGAGCGGGGGGTCATCATCGAGGAGCTCGCGATGACGTACGACCAGCCCGACGCATTCGCCGACCTGCTCATCGACCAGGCGCTGTGGCCGGACCAGCCCATGGGACGCGACATCGGCGGCACGCGCGAGACGGTTGGCGCCATCACTCGCCAACAGCTCATCGACTACCACGTCCAGCAGTACGCCCCGGGCAACACGGTCGTAGCCGTTGCCGGGAACGTCTCCCATGAAGAGGTCGTGGCCAAGGTGGGCGAGCTGATGGGCGGCGGACCATCGACTGAGACGCTCGCGATGCGTCCGGTCCAGGCGGACGGCTCAGGCATCCGTGTTGAGGTGGGGAATCGGCGGACCGACCAAGCGCACGTCTGCCTAGCGGTCGACGGCGTATCCGCCGCCGCGGACGACCGCTACGCCGTGGACATGCTCAGCACGATTCTGGGCGAGGGTATGACGAGCCGGCTGTTTATGGAGATACGCGAGCGCCGCGGGCTGGCTTATGACGTGCACAGCGGCTCGATGCACTATCGGGATTGCGGAGCGGTCGTCATCGGCTGCGGCGTGGACAACTCGAAGGTCGATGCCGCCCTCCTTGCCATCATCGGGGAGCTCGACAAGGTGCAGGAGGGCGTGACGGACGAAGAGCTTTCGCGGGCCATCGAATACTCGGTGGGGCGTTTGGACCTTCGGATGGAGGACACGCGCGCCGTGATGAGTTGGATGGGGGGTCAGGAACTGCTGCTGGGCGGAGTGCGAACGCCGGACGAGGTCGTCGCAGACCTACGCAAGCTCACTGTGGACGACCTGGAAGGGGCGGCCCGCCGCTACTTCGGGCCCGGCGCATACCGGCTATCGGTAGTCGGCCCGTACCGTTCGCAAGCGAGATTTCGGAAGCTGCTCGTATCTTCCTAGACACGGCGCCGGAGGCTAGACGCGGCTCTGTAGGGAAGGGGTCAGTCTCCTTCCCACGGTTGCCGAGAGGCGCGGAGCGGGCTAGGGTTCGGACAGACTCTTAGAGGAGGGCCTAGCGATGCTAGTTGACTTGGCGCATACGAAATCGAGCGACGGTGTGACGTTGAGCGGAATCGTCCTGGAGCCTGAGACGCCACGGACGGACCTGATGGTGGATGCGATGGTGATGGTCCACGGATCAGCGGGCAACTTCTACCTGTCCCCATCCAACCCCCGCGCGGCTAGGTTGCGAGACATGGGTATTCCGACGGCGCTGTTCAATACGCGCGGGCACGACGTCGTGGGGGGCCGTGCGGGTAAGACGCGCACCGGCAACGCTTACGAGTTGCTGTCGGAGACGCATCTCGACTTACAGGCGATGGTCGATTTCATGGTGGACCGCGGGTACGCGCGGGTGGGCATCTGGGGAAGCAGCCTCGGCGCCGTCCGCGTCGTACTGGCGCAGGCCAGGAATCAGGACCCGCGCGTTGCGGCGGTCATATCGCTGGCTCCGCTTCGGTTCTCCCACGAGTATTACTCGCAATGCGAGATGGGCGAGGAGCACCTCGGCAATTTCGAGGCGGCGAAGGCCCTGGCGGCAGCCGGACGAGGGCACGAGATCATGTTCGTGGACTTTCCGAACCCAGGCGCGTACTTCTCGGCCGACGTGTATCTGGACCGTCATTGCTCGGAGCACTACGACATCACGAAGGCCCACACGGACCAGATTGCGTGTCCGCTGCTCATCCTGACGGGGACCGAGGAGCAGCATCCCCGGATGCGAGACGCCGGCAAGGATATGGCGGCTCTCTGCGCAGGCCGGGACAACGCTACGTGGGTGCACCTCGAAGGCGGCGACCACGGCTGGCACAACAAGGAAGAAGACCTGTTCCGCGTCGTGCCGGAGTGGTTGGGAGTCCGGGAGATGGCGGAGGCCCGCTAGGGGATGCAAGACTATTCTGACCTCTACCGCCAAGCGTGGCGCAAGTTTCCGACCGGGGTAAGCGTCGTGACGACGCGGACGGCTGAGGGGGAGCCGTATGCGACGACGGCGAACGCGCTGCTGTCGATATCGCTGGAGCCAATGCTGTTGCTGTTGAGCGTCGCGACCGCAGGGCATACGTGCGCGAACCTGCGGCGGGAGGGTCGTTTCGCCGTGAATTTCCTGCGTGACGATCAGTCCGAGATTGCGGACTTCTACGGTCGCGCGCCTTGGGAGGACCGCCAACGGCTGCCCGACGCGCACGTGCAGCACGAGAGCGGACCGGCGCTGTTGAATGAGGCGTTGGTCCGCATGGTGTGCCGCATCGATCAGCAGGTCGAGGCGGGAGACCACACCCTGTTCATCGCGGAGGTGGAGGAGGTCGATGTTCAGGACGGGGATGCCTTGGTGTTCTACGAGGGGCGTTACGGGACGGTCAGCGGCGCTTGACAGTACGGCGCAACGAGCTAAACTTAGCCCGACTTAGCTAAAGGAGCGTCGGCCATGCAAGTGAACATGCACGAGGCAAAGTCTCAGCTCTCCCGTCTGGGAGAACTCGCTCGTCAGGGCGAGCGAGTCATCATCGCCAAAGCCGGCAAGCCGCACCTGGAGCTCATTCCATACAGGGTGGAACCCCAAAAGGAGTGGCGCAAACCCGGCCGCTTAAAGGGACAGATTGGCGAGTACGTCAAGTTCACCTACGAGGAGTTGGTCGATATGTTCGGGGAGGACATCATCGGAGGGCCTCCTACGGAGTATGACAATGTGAGCGGCCAGCGTTCGGAATGAGGCTGTTGCTCGACTCGCATGTGCTCGTCTGGTGGATTGATGACAACCCTCGGTTGGGGCTACGGGCTCGTCAGGCCGTGGGCGACCCGAACAACGAGATTTTCGTAAGCGTTGCAAGCATTTGGGAACTCGCGATAGTACGCGCTAAAGGGAACACCGGCATCCCGGGTAATTTGGCAGCAACCTGTGAGCTTGAGCGTTTCTCCTTGCTCCCCATTGAACCCTTCCACGCGGAGCAGGCGGCCGCTCTGCCGCTGCACCATCGGGACCCGTTTGACCGGATGCTCGTCGCGCAGGCGCAGGCGGAGGGACTGACTATAGTCACGCAGGACGCGGCAATCCCGCGGTACGGTGTACGCACGATGGCGGTGGACAGATAGGGCTGGGCACTGCGGCTGTTGGGAGTCGAGCATCCCATTGCAGGCTACGGGCGGTTGCCGACCTAGCGAGGGCTGGCGGAGGGAGTGTCATCCGCACTAAGGCTTGTTTAGCTGTGGCACTGGGTCCCGATAGGCCATTATCCCACGTTTCATCCCACGGTATCGGCTCGGTAGGGTTGCCCTCGGAGTGAGTCAGAACCCACTACACACTGGGTGATGGAACCAATATACACACGTGCGCGATTCCTTGTCGCTAGCCGCGGTTCTGCAGGGCCACGACTGCAATTGAGCGCTCGGCTGCGAGGTGCGCCGCCTCAGCGAGGGAATCTCGGCAGGGCGATTGGGCTGGCGCGGCTAGCCGCGGGAGGCGCCATGCCGACCTGATCGGTTCTACTGGCTGCCTCTAGAGAGATTCCTCTTTGAGGACGATTGACCCCGCACGAATGATGTCACCCCCTGCCTCCAGAACAATGCAGATTTCCTTCCACTCCTTCCACTGCCCCCATCCCAGGCGCTAGCTGGCTCGAAGTGGTGGAAGCAGTTCGCCCCTGGGTGGAAGCGACAGACCTACGGTGGATGTGGAGGTCGCTCCACCACGGCACGCCTGCAGACCAGTAAGAGCAGTTCCGGCGCCCAGTTACTGGGCGTCCATCCGCCTGTCCTGGGCGTCCATCCGCCTGTCGCGCCCACTAGCATTCGTGAAGGCCCACGGGACGAAAGGAAGGCTTATGGACAAGCAACTCGAGGAACTCCGCATATTGCGCCGGGAAGAAGTCACTCGGCTGACAGGCCTGGCGAGGGCAACGATCTACAAGAAGGTAGCCGATGGCACTTTCCCGCCGCCGCTCCGCCTGGGCGACCGTGCCGTAGGCTGGCGCGCGTCGGAAATGTCCGACTGGCTGCAGGCCCCAGAGCGGCGATGGGACCCATCCGAGGGCAGATAGGGATGGACTCTGCGCAGCGGTTCAAGCGGGACCGCCCGTGCCCAATCTGTGGTGGACACCCGGACCTACCCCAGCACGAGGGACGTCGCTGCTACGGCTACCTCTCGGATGATGGACGGTATGCCCACTGCACCCGGGAGGAGCACGCCGACCGCCTGGGGCGGAATGGGAACTCCGACACCTTTGCCCACCACCTGATGGGAGACTGTCGGTGTGGAGTGACGCACGGTGAGCGCGCACCTGCTCGGCCACATGCGAAGGGAAGTCGACCTCCTCCAAGCGTCGACTCCTATCGACACCCCAAATGGGGACGGCCGTCTCAGCTATGGCCTTACAGGAACGCCGATGGGGAGTTGGCGTGCTATGTGGCGAGGTGGGACCGGCCGGGCGGCGGCAAGGAGATCCGCCCCCTGGTCCTCAGGGACGGGCGCTGGCGTCAGAAGGGTATCGACGGGCCTCGACCTCTCTACAACCTGCTGGAGCTATGGAAGCGTCCCGATGCCCCGGTCCTAGTGGTGGAGGGCGAGAAGACGAGTGACGCTGCGGCGAAGTTGTTCGCTTCCCACGTCCCCACCACATCGATGGGTGGGGCGAAGGCGCCCCGCTTCAGCGACTGGAAGCCGCTGGAGGGCCGTGAGGTCGTAATCTGGCCTGACAACGACGCTGATGGCCAGCATTATGCCCGAGCGGTTGTGGCTCTGGTCCTTGAGGCGGGCGCGTCAAGTGCTCGGGTGGTGCAGCTACCTGAAGGCATTCCCGCGCATTGGGACCTGGCCGACCCTGTTCCTGACGGTGTTGACGTTGAGCGGCACCTGACAGACGCCGGGCCTGTCGTTGCCGACGCTAGCAAAGTGGGAGGCGATGAGGACAGGGACGGCCAGAGAACTCCCGCCTCTTCATCGGGGGACAGGCTACTCCAGTGGGCTAGCGACTCGTCGGAGCTGTTTTGCGATGGAGAAGCCACTTTCGCTGACGTCTGGATGGACGGTCACCGTGAGACACTGCCGGTCCGCTCGAAGGGATTCAGGCGGTGGCTCCGGAGGCTATACACAGACCGGACGGGGAAAGGGGCGACGCAGGAGGCGATGACGCACGCGGAGGAGAACCTGGACGCGCAGGCTGCCGTGTCATTCGCCAGGGTCTATAGGCCAGTCATCGCCACAGTCATTAGGCCACCCTGGGCACGACCGATTTGGACTTGTATCAGGTCGTAGTTGACAGGTCAAACACCCCCTTTGCTCCCAACAAGGCCCGATGCGGAGAGAGCCTCTCGCGGTAGCTTTGGCCTTCGATGACGATTTGGTAGCTGGCGTTGGCGAGCCGGTCGAGGGCGCTGTTGCCGAGGATGGGATCGTCGAAGAGGCTGAGCCATTCCTCCACGGCCCGGTTGGAGGTGATGACGAAGCTGGAGACGCGGTGTCTGCTGATGATCAGCTCGTAGAGGTCGGTGGACTGTTGGGCGGTGAGCCGGTGGAGGCCGAGGTCGTCGAGGATGAGCAGGTCTGGGGAGAGGAAGGAGCGGAATGTGCGTTCCACGGAGTTGTCGACCCTGGCTTGAGTCATGGTCTTGAAGAAGTCGTCGGCATGGATGAAGCGAACGGTGTGTCCGGCGCGGATGGCGGTGTAACCCAAGGCCTGTGCGAGGAAGCTCTTGCCGACGCCGGCGGGGCCGACGAGCAGGACATGTTCGTGCTCGTCCAGGAACTCCAGAGAGAAGACGGCGTCCAGCAGGCGGCGGTCCACGGTGACCGACGCAGTCCAGTCGAAGTCCTCGAGGCGGGAGACCTGCTCGAAGCCAGCGCTGTGCAGCCGGAGCTCGATGCGCCGGTGCTCGCGGCGGCCGATCTCGTCGGCCAGGATGATCTCCAGGAATGAGGCATAGTCCAACTGGTCCCTTCTGGCCAAGGCGATGCGCTCAGGCAGGGTGGCCGCCATGGGCCCCAGCTGGAGCCGTTTGAGCAGAGGTATGAGTTCAGTTACACGGGTCATGGCTGATCTCCTGGTGATGACTGGTGGCTGAGGGCAAAGACGGAGCCGGGCCGGGTGAAGCGACCCGCAGGCAATGGCGGGGGATGCTCCTGCACCTCGCTCTGCTCCAAGGCTTCCACCAGGATGCGCTCCACGCGGCGCACGTCGATGAGGTCGACGGTCAGGGCCTTACGGCATGCGTCGTCGAGCCGTTGGGGCGTGTAGCGCTGGCCGAGGCGGATGAGCTTGTGGCCTTGGCGCACCTTGGCCCAAGGCAGAGGACCGTCGAAGAGGCGCTCGACGAAGTCAGCCACCGCAGGACCCTGCTCTGCTGCGCTGCGCTTGATGCTCTCCGGCGCCCGCAGGGTGTAGGCGGTGAGCTCCGCCGGATAGTCCTCTGAGTCGGTGGAGCGGCCACCGCGGGGCTGGCGGGGGTGGAGCTTGATCAGCCTTCCCCGGTGGTAGATGCGCACCAGTTTGCTGCCCAGCCCGATCTCCACCTGCTGGCCCGGCGGGCAAAGAGCAGCCGGGACTGAGTAAAGGGCATATTGGCAAGCCACGTGGTGATCGGCATGCACCTTGGCCATGCGCCAGTGAGTGACCTCGTAGGGCTCGCCATCCCAGGGAGCGAGGGCGTGCCGCTCCTCATCCTGGAAGACGACCAAGGGCTGCTGCCGGGTGGCGCCATGCACGCGATGCCCAGCAACATCACGGCGCCAACGTGCCGCTTCCTCCCACAGGTGGGAGAAGCTGCTGAAGCTGCCGCCCTTGAAGAAGCGCTCCCGCACGTATTGGACGCTTCGCTCCACCTTGGGCTTGTCCTTGGGGTGACGCACGCGGGCCGGATCGGCGATGAAGCCGCGGTGCTGTGAATACTCCAGGAAGCCGCGGGTGAGCCGGGGATGCAGAGCGTCGGCGCCCGCGACCGCGGCGGGGAAGTTGTCGATGACGAGATAGTGGGGATACCGCCGAAGAAAGCCCAGGCCGCCTCCAGTCCGTCGACGATGTCTTCCAGCTTCTGGTTGAAGGTGGGCCACACGAAACAGTGCCGGGAATAGGCCAGCACCACGATCAGCGCCCACACCGTCCGGCGGCGGCCGGTCTCTGGGTCCGGCGCCAATCCCAGGCGCCCAAAGTCCAGCTCCGCCACTTCCCCCGGCGCACTCTGCTCCATCCGAACCGTCGTGCGACTCCGACTCTGCCAGTTGCGCCGCTGGATGAAGCGCCGCAGCGACGTGTAGGAAACCCGGCAGCCCTGTTCCGCCAACAACTCCTGGATGCGGGTCAACTGCAAGCGGTCGACGGTGAGCCACTGATAGATCTGGTCGGCCCAGGGGACCAGCTTGTCCTCGGCTGGCGTGGCCACCGCCCGTGGACCGGAACGACCGATCGCCGCCAGCCGACTCACTTGCTCCTCGGTGGGGGCTGGACCACTCAGGCATACTCCAGCCTCCAAGGCCGCGTCCACGTACTTGCGAACGGTTTCACGGGACAGTCCCGTCCCCGAGGCTATGTGCCGCTGACTGTTCCCTCTCTGCCAGCGCCGGATAACTTCCACTATGTCCACCCTGGACACCTCCTTGTAAGCCATCGCCGCTCCTCGTCATGAAGTGCGGCCATGCTCTCCGATTTGGCGCCCGGGGTGGCCTAAAGACCTTGGCGAACTGGCCTAAAGACCCTGGCGATTCCTCAACTTACCGGCCTATAGATCTTGGCGTTTGACATGCCGGGGCTGGACAACGGAGGGTATCCCTACGCACCGCCACGTATGCGGGCAAGCTCTACATCGACCTGTGCGATGACGCTCGGCGCGTCGTGGAGGTCGACTCCGAGGGTTGGCGAGTCCTGAGCCACCATCCCGAAGTGCGGTTCAGACGGCCAAAGACCGCCCGCTCGCTCCCTGAGCCGGTCAGGGGGAACGCAGGAGAGGGACTCGCCGCCCTGCGGCGCTTCCTTAACGTCGACGACGGAGACCTTGTGCTCTGTGCCGCATGGCTTCTGGCTTCGCTGAGGGACACTGGTCCATAGCCGCTGCTGGTGCTCACCGGGGAGCATGGGAGTGCGAAGAGCATGGCGGCGAGGCTCCTTCGGTCGCTGGTGGACCCGGCCCAACCGTCGAGTACGGGGACGCCCAGGAGTGAGCGGGACGCCGCCATAGCAGCCCGAAACCACCACGTACTCGTCTACGACAACCTGAGCGGACTGCCGACCTGGTTTTCGGACACGCTCTGCCGTCTCTCCACGGGCGAGGGGTTCGCGACCCGGGCCCTCTACACCGACGATGACGAGGTGGTCTTCGAAGTATCGAGACCGGTGATGCTCACTGGAATTGAGAACCCTGCCGTCCAGGGCGATTTGGTGGACCGGTCAATCACCATCAGGCTTGATTCGATTGCTGACTCAGCCCGTCGCACGGAGGCTGAGTTGATGTCCGCATTCGAAGATGCAAGCCCCGTCATCTTCGTTGCCCTCTTGGACGGTCTATCTGAGGGGTTGTGGAGATGCGGAAGTGTCCAGCTTGAGCAACTGCCCCGCATGGCTGATTTCTGCAAGTGGGCCGTCGCCTGTGAGGGGGTGTACTGGCCCCCCGGCACATTCCTAGCCAGCTACGATGCTGGCCGGGCGTCTGCGAACGAGGACGTGATTGAGGCCTCCGCCGTCGGCCCAGCACTGCGCCAGTTCCTGGAAGGTTGCCCAAGTTTCGATGGAACTGCAACGGAGCTGCTGGGCCACCTCAACGCATGCCTGCCGGAGGGGGCGAGTCAAAGATTCTGGCCCTCCAATGGCGCCGGGATGGGAAAGCACCTTACTCGACTTGCGCCGTCGCTGCGGAAGCTGGGGTACACTGCCAAACTAAGGAAGACGAAGAGCAGGAACTCCTGGCGGCTGGAGTTACCCCAAGTAGCGGGCAGACTACCGCGAGCAGCCGAGTAGGGGTCAGAAGCGCGGCGGGTGGTGCAATCGACTTCGGGCCCTCCCTCTCCGGTCATGTCCCATCAAGTGGTGTAAGAGCGTCACCCTCGCTGATTGATTAGGCTGTCCCTGCGGGGAGAATCATTGATGTCTCCATGCGGTGCTGATTGCCGCTTGTGTCTTGCACGCACGTGAGACGTTGTTCCTGCTCGGCACCGCGCATGGCCATCTCCTCTTCGGGGTCGTCCGTGCACAGACTCTGACCTTCTGCCCCCCATCGGACGAGGTTGGGGAGGCGCGGCGCAATCGCGTCTGTTGCGCGGAGGCCACACTCGACGTGATGGAAGAGTTGCCGCGCCTGCGAGCTAGGCCACTTTGTTGTATGTCGCAGCGAAGATCATCTCGGCCAGCCATTTGTGGAAGGACTCGTTGTCGCTGAACTGCTTATACAGCTCGGCGTGATCGGAGAGCAGATCGTTCATGGCACGGCCGAGGGCCTTGTCGTGCTCGATCCTCGCGTTCTGCCGGTCGGAGTTGGCGATGGCGTTCTGGTACGCCTTATCGGCGGCCACCTTGGCGGGGAGCTCCACTGAGATGACCGTCTCTATCTTGTCCTGGTCCTTCCACTCGATGTTGCCGAATTTCTGGTTGAAGTCCCTGATGATGTTCGAGAGCCGGTCCAGTTCGGATTCGGGCTTCTGTCCTCCGCCGTCCGTCGGCGTCGGCTCGATCTCCGCATCCGCATCGGGAAGCTGGACGCTCTGCACAGCCTGCTTCTCCACCCGGTAGCTGTCCATGTCGATGGCTTCGAGAATCCCTTTCGACAGGTCTTCCTCGCGCGGCGCCGGGAGCTTGGGAACGAGGAAGTTCAGGAAGATAGAGAGCTTCTCCCAATCGGCGTTCGTATAGGGCAGAATCGAGGCTAGGAACGCGTACGCCCGCAGGAACGCTTTCGCCTTGCCCTTGAAGTCGACCTGGCCGTCCTCATCCAACTCCAGGTAGACGGCAACGCATTGGTCGAGAATCGGATCGAGCTTGTCGCGGTCGGCGCCCGACAAGTAGTGCTCGACGAGCTCGTCAACCTGGGCCGGGTCGTAGACCTGACAGCCGTCGAGCGCTGCCTTGAGGTCGTGCAGCTTGTTGGGGTCGGACTCGTCCGCGAGGATAGTGGTCCTGTAATAGTCGGCGAACGCGTACCGGATCGTGTCGGCCTCGTTGGTGAAGTCCAGCACGAAGGCGTCGTGCTTCTTGGGGTGCGCCCGGTTGAGGCGGGAAAGCGTCTGCACCGCCTTGACGCCGGACAGCACCTTGTCCACGTACATCGTGTGGAGCAGCGGCTCGCCGTAGCCGGTCTGGAACTTGTCGGCGCAGACCAGGAACCGGTACGGGTCTTCCCGAATCCTATCGGCGATCAGGTTCGACGAAAAGCCGTTGAGAGAGGCCTCGGTGACCTTCGCCCCGCCGTACTCGTGCTCGCCTGAGAAGGCGACGATGGCCTGGTATGGGCTCTTGCGCTCCGCCAGGTACTCCCGGATGGCGTGGTAGTAGTGGATGGCGCGCTCGACGCTGTCGGTCACCACCATGGCCCGCGCTTGGCCCCCGATCTTCCGAAGCCCGATCGCCTGCTCATGGAAGTTGTCCACCATGAGCTCGGCCTTGTCGCGGACCGCGCGCTCGTGGTTCTCCACGTAGCGGCGTAGCTTCTTACGAACCCGCTTTATGTCGAACTCCGGGTCGCCCTTCACCGTCTTGACCAGCCGGTAGTAGCTGTCCACCGGCGTGTAGTGCTCCAGCACGTCGATGATGAAGCCTTCCTGGATCGCCTGCTTCATGCTGTAGACGTGGAACGGGAGATGTTTGACTTGCGCTCCCTCGGACACGGGCGCGCCGAAGATTTCCAGCGTCTTGCTCTTCGGGGTCGCCGTGAAGGCGAAGTAGCTGGCGTTGGTCAGGAGCTTCCTGCTCTCCATCAGCAGGTTGATCTTATCCTCGGTGGTCTCGTCGTCCTCTCCCGCGCCGGCTTGTCCTAGCGCCTTGGACATAGACGCCGTGGTCCGTCCGCCCTGACTCGAATGGGCCTCGTCGATGATGATGGCGAACCGCCGCCCCCGGTGCTCGTCGCCGATGGCGTTCAGGATGAACGGGAATTTCTGCACGGTGGTAATGACGATCCGCTTGCCCTCCTGCAGCAAGGCTCGGAGGCGGCCCGAGGTCTCGGCGTGGCCCACGACGGAGCCGACCTGCGCGAACTGCTTGATCGTGTCGCGGATCTGTTTGTCCAATATCTTCCGGTCCGTAACGACGATTACCGAATCGAAGAGGGTCGCGCCGTTCCGCTCGATTCCGATGAGTTGATGGGCAAGCCACGCGATGGAGTTCGACTTGCCGCTTCCAGCCGAGTGCTGAATGAGATAGCGGCAACCGACGCCCCTCTTGGACGCGTCCGCTAGGAGCTTGCGCACCACGTCCAGTTGGTGGTAGCGCGGCCATATCTGCTCCCGACGCTTGCGCCCAGTCTTGTCGTCCTTGGACTCGACCACTTGGGCGTAGTTCTCGATGATGTCGGTGAGCCCATCGCGGGTGAGCGTCTGCTTCCACAGGTAGTCGGTCTTGAGTCCATTGGGATTGGGCGGGTTGCCGCGGCCGTCGTTCCACCCCTGATTGAAGGACAGGAACCACGATTCCTTGCCTTTGAGGTGCGTGCAGAACCGCACCTCGTGGTCGTCGATTGCGAAGTGGGCCAGGCAGCGCCCAAGCTCGAAGAGCTTCTCACGGGGATTGCGGTCGCGCTTGTACTGCTCGACCGCGTCTTCCACCGTCTGCTTGGTGAGGCTGTTCTTCAGCTCGAAGGTGGCGACCGGCAGGCCGTTGATGAACAGGCACAGGTCCAGCGCCAGCTGTGCGTTGTCGCGGCTGTACTGGAGTTGACGCGTGACGCTGAAGCGGTTCTGCCCGTAGAGAATCTCGGCCTTCTCGTTCCCCGGCGACGGCGTTCCATAGAAGAGGTCGACTTGGTGCGGACCGTGCTTGATCCCACTGCGCAGCACGTCGATGGTCCCGCGCTTGGCGACCTCTCCTTGCAAGCGAGCCAGGAACTTCTGCCGCGTCGGGCCGTCCTGACCGAGGGCCAGCGATTCGGCGGCGTTGGGCTGGGTGGCGTGCAGGAAGGCGGAGATCTGGGCAAGGTCCGCGCAGTAATCGCGGTCGTAGTCGTGGGGGTCCCCGCACATCCAACCGGCGCCATATCCGGCTGGACGCTCGCGCGATACGCCGGATTGCATCGGCCCACAGTCGGCGCCCGTCAGCGCCGTACAGATGAAGCTTTCCAGGCCCCGTTCGCTGGTGTCGGTGGTCATCGGGCTTCCGATTCTTCCCGGAACGGGTTGATCACTCGAAGGCCATCGTAATCCTGCTCCGAGCTGAGGTCTTCGGAGTAAACCTCATCGCACCCCGCGGCGCGCGCCGCCGCGAGAATCGCCCCATCCCAGTACGACAGCCGGAAGCGCTGACTGGTCGCCACCGCGGCGTGGAACAGGTCCAGTGTGACGTCCTGAACGGGGAAGCTGCCGATGGACTCGATAAACTCCAAGGCCTGCTCGTGAGTTATCGCCGCCTGACGGCTGGGACGGGTCGCCTGGTAGTAGAACTCTTGCAGCACCTGCACGGACAGGGCCAAGTCTCCCTGGCGCAGCAATGCGAGAGCACGGTCGCTCTTGCCGGCTTCCTCGGACAGGGCGCTAACGGCATAGAGCAGCACGTTGGTGTCAACGAACCGCATTAGGGCCGTTGATCGCCTCGTCGTAGAGGTCTTCCCGGGACAGATTGTCGGCCATGCGCAACCCGCCGCCGTTCGCGGTGATTTTCTCGATCACCTCCCCGAGCAGCCTGCCCCGCCGTTCCGCCTCCGACTCTGCGGGCTCTCCCTCGGCCTGAGGAACGGTCAACGTCCGCAGGTAGTCCCGCACCAGCGCCGAGACCGATGTGTCCAGCTCCGCCGCTCGGATGCGGGCGCGCCGGTACGTTCCTTCGTCCACAGAGACGGTGATGTTCTTCATTTCACAATCTCACAACTGTTGTGATTCACATCATAGAGGAATCGGCATCCCTGTCCAAGCATCTTCGGGAGGGAGCTCGCCATCCGCCTCCGCCGCCAGGTGCGCCTCGCCCGGCTCCTCCCCGTCGGGCTCGTCCGGCAGCTGCGTCGCCGCCTCGCGCACGTCCAGCTTGCCAGTCACCACGTCGGCGATCAGGCGCGTGCGGTACTCCTGGAGCAATTCAATTTGGCGACGGGCGCGGTCAATGGCCGCGTCCGGTGCATCACATTGCTCTGCGATGTAGTCCAAAATAGTCTGTTGTTCGATAAGACTGGGCAGGTACAGGGGGCAATTACCTAATGTAGTGCGATTAGTCGTTGCCAGATTAGTAGTCTTTTTTGCCGTCACTTGAAAGTAGGTCCGCCCATGGAGTGATCCCATAAGCACCACTAAGAACGCTGGGTTCAGAACATCGAGGCTCGGACGAACGGCAAAGATGTGATTCTGATGAAGGCAATCAGGAATATCCCCCAACCATGTGCACCCTCGACCGAGCTTGTCGATGTCTCCACCTTCAGTCATCAAGACATCTCCCGTCTTGAGCGTAGCCCTTTTGATCTCAGTATGCGGAACGCGAACGGTAGTCACCTCTGATAAATCCAGACGACCTGCTTGGACGTTAGCAACCCGCAAATAAGAGCGCTTGACCAGTTCCGCGTCGCCATAGTCCTTACCAAGAGTAATGCCCGTCTGAATAACCGAGATTTGCTTGAGTCGCCGCACCTCCCAATGCTCCGGCACGTCCCCTAGCCACTCGACGCCGGAGGGCTTGAGGCGAACGTTGGGGTCGAGACCGCGGGTGACGGCCCGGTTGATGACGGCCTGCTTCTCCTCCTCCAGCAACGCGATGAGCTTCCGCTTGGCGTTGACGTAGCGCCGTATACGCCGGTCCGCGTGGTCGAGGTAGCGGACGATGGCGGTCTGTTCGGGGACGGGTGGAGCTAAGCACGGGAGAAACTTAAAGTCTGACCAGCTCAGGTTCTGCCGAAGGCCCGATCCCAGCCCGTAGAATACTTTCTTCAAGTCGTAGGTGTGCAGCAGGGTATAGCCATATTCTCGCGTCAAAGTAGCACGCGTATGGAAGCACATATACGCTGAAGTAATGATTCCTGCATACGGACTCAGCCCAAAACGAAGGCTAGTCCAATCATTCTGAAGGTCTGTTGGGCGACAGATGATGTCGGCAGGCTCTATTATCTGATATGTTTCGAATGACTCGGGAACCAGTCCATGGAGTCTCTCCTCTGGCCTAATCTTTATCTGGCCATAGCTTAGCGAGAGTACAGTCGTCTCCCGTAGTCCTTTGTTCGGAATCTGTTTCAGGGAGTAGCAGGCCTTCCCAGGGAGCACCTCCCAATGCGCGGGCACATCGCCGAGCCAGGGGATGGCGGAGGGTTTGTAGGATGGGTAAGATCTAGAAGGGTAGACCATCTGATGCACTCTCATCACCCTGTGTGTTAGGAGGAATGCTGGGGCTTTCAGTTTCCTTGTCTACTATGTTCTCCATACTATCTTGCGCTCTTCCTTGCCAATCCCTTGCGATAGAATTCCATTTGACATTTCGCTTCTCTTCTCCAGTCCAAACCCTCCAGAACTCCGGGTCGTCGGAACGGGGTTGTTGGTCTTTGGGCAAATCGTTAATCTTCACAAGTACTGGCAGCTCAGATGCCCAGCCCAGCAGAATCGCACTTTGAGACGGTAACGAGGGTAACTCGCGGAGAAGTCCTCTAAGGTTGTCAGGTACGAGACGGTGGACTATATCCTGGTCGCGATCATTGCTGATTCGATGGAGGAGAAAAGTACTGCATTGAGACAGAACTGACGGAGAAAGCTCGGACGGTCTTTGCGACGACAGGACCAAGCCGAGTCCAAACTTCCTTCCTTCCCGCGCAATTCGTTCAAAGACCTGGCAGCAGACCGTTGCCGCATCTATGTTCTCAGTGCTGTCTCGGTATCGTTTTATGAACGTGTGAGCTTCTTCCATCACCAGCACGGTTGGGAGTGTAGTACCGTTCAACTTAACGTAGCGTTGGAGTCCCTCGAAAACCATACGGGCAATTACTGCCGTGACGACGTGGACGACCTCAGTTGGTACAAGTGATAGATCAACGACTGATACGCCGCCATCATTGGCATCATGGACTCCAACGTAGTCTTCCATCCACTGTTCGAGAGTAACGCTGTCGGTGTCGTCGATAATCGTTCTCATGTTCGGGTCAGTTAGGAATGCACGGATGCGAGCAATCAAGAAATCCAAGAATTGACTAGCATTCTCCTGCTGCGCTAGGATTTCAAGATGGTCTGCAAGTTCTGCGCCTTTGAATGGCAAGGGAACGTTCTCGTCGGGTCCTTCGTAGTAGATCATTCCACCCAGTTGCCCGATTGATTCCTGGAATGCCTGAATCATTGCAGTGACTTGAGCTTCAGTGAATGCCCTGTAGAATTCGACTGATTCTCCTGCATTATTGACAAAGCTATGGAAGGTAGAGTCTAAAGCTGAATTGATATTGACTAGGATGGTTCCTAGCCCTTCATTAGGGAAGTCTATTTGCTTCAATGCAATGTCATCTCGAATCGCTTTTAGCCGGAAGCCAAATTTACTCTCCTCTGTCTGATTTGCCCCTGAACGCAAGTCACTCTGGATAGACATCACTCTGGAAGAAAGATACCGACGTAGTGCCAATCGCTTCTCTTCTGTGGTGGATTGAGAGATATTGGTGCGCCCAGCTTTGACTTCGCGCAATGCTCGTAGTAGTAGCGGTCGCTGGGCTCTCACACTCGCCTGCGTGAAAGAACACCACTCCGTACTGTTCCAAAACCACAGGGGAACTTTCAGTGCCAATTCTCCCTCGGCAGGGTTCACTCTAAAAACTCTGGCCCTAACAGTAGCATCACTGTTGTTGAAGGCCCTTGAATATTCGCCATTAGGGTCTAGTACAAGGAATCGGGCATTTACAGGCTCACTGTGTTGGCTGGATTCGAGCTCTTGTGCATCGAAAGCGGGCGCGTGAGCCTCCTTCGCAGCCTCCAAGCTCCACCGGATCAACCCGGCGACAGAACAAGATTTGCCACTGCTAGTGCTTCCCAGAACGGCGAGATGGTGTCCAAATAGTCTGTCCGGATCAACGTACACCTTCGCATCACCAGCCATGGGGCTTGATCCAACCTTGACGCGCCTTCGTTCGCCCGACTCAACAATCGACCTCAATTGAGTCTCTGTCGGCATTAGCACAGCTTCGCCAATTGACGGCAACGTATCTGCGCCTCTCCTGAAAACAAAGTTACCTTCCACCAACTCTTGGAGCATGCCGAGCGGGTTGAGGCGCAGCTTCCTAAGTGGATACGGCAGATCTATAAGACCGAAGTCCTGCATTCCGCGTCTCTTTGGAAACGCGGAGCGTTCGACAGTTAACCATTCGATTTGTCCGGCTAGGAATCCCTCTTCCACGGCAATCAAGAGATAACCGTTGACCCGCGGAAACGGTCTTGGTAGACCCGCATTGAGAGCAACCGACTCGGGTGCCTCAATATCGAGGACGATCTCAATTCTGTCAGGAGACACAAACTCCACCGTCCCTATGCGCAGCCCTCCCGCCTGTTCGAAGGGCATCTGGCTCACAGTTCAACCTCCTGTTCGCCTTGGGAATCTGCAGCAGTAGCAGCGGGAGCATCCGTTCGAGGACCCAACCGTGCCTTCAAGAGATCCGCCATACGGATAGTCGTGCGGTCTATAGCCGGCTTTGGCAAGTAGTGGTCAACTAAGGCTTTGAGGTCACCAAGGTGGTTGCCGATTATCAGTGTAATTTGAGCAGGCCTGCCTAATTTGTCATAGGTGGTCATGACTCTGCCGAGGGGATCATCGTAGGCGATGATGACGAGGTGTGTTGAAGGAATCGTTAGCATGTCCTCAATCACTCGATTGATATGTTCATCGCCGAATCCATAGCCGTAACAGACCAACGTGCTGTTTGGTCTGCAGATTGCTGCAGCAAAGTCTCTGAACAACTCGACGTAGGGGTAGGATGTAGTTTCTCTGTCCTTAGCAGCATTCGGATAGATCATGAGGTGAAGAGCACTAGTCTCTTCGATACCTGGGATGTTCAGATAAGTTGCCGCATCCTGAGAGCCGAATGGAAGTCCAACCCGGCGAATCGTTCCGGCACTATAAACCCAATCAAGAGAACCATGAAGTTTGGTATGACGAGCTACACCTTCCAAGTATCGGGGTTCGCCTCGGATGCCTGGTGGGTTATAGTGTAGATCGACATCAATGCGTGACGCACGGAATATTGGTGCCAATGTTCCAACAAACCGATCGATCAAACGTAGTCCTGACACATCGGCTCCCGCTTCTATGTATCGATCGTAATTCGTTGTGAAAAGATGTAATCGTTCGCGAGTTCCTGAACGACTGGCGAAGCTTGTAAGAAAGCTGACAAGATAGCTGAAAGCTAGTTCGCGTTTGTTGTCCTCCGCCATGGCAAGGTTGCGCTCTCCTACCAAGATTGAATCTGCAAATGACTGGAGTTGGTTCTTCAGTTCTTCTCTCAAATATGCAACTGACGCACGATCCGGTGTTCCATCTGATTTCTTAGGAGGAATAATCTCCAACCCTCTTAGGAGTTCGTTCGCCACACGAATCCGATCTTCGAAGTTTCCTTCCCTGCGTCCTGCAGCTTCAGAGACTCGCTTTGCTTCCACCGAGATTTCATCATCGAAAATATTGAATGCGATTGATTCCATTCCAGGCAACGCCTTGGAGGTCGCTATCCCATGAACGGCGTGGGTCAGCCCTGAGCCAACTAAGAGAGACAGGTGCTCGGATTGAACAAGCGCAGTTAACCACGGCTCAATCCTGGGCCGGAGTGTTTCCGGGCCAAAAGGTTTATCATCTCTTATCCAAGAACACTCCGTGCCGCTTGACAACACGAGAGGCCTCTTGGGATCGGACGCCGTAGCGTCGCCCTGAATGCGAACCGGAATATAGTCGTCTCTGGTCTTGAGAATCTGATGCCCTTGTACCGTTGTCAAAGGGTGCCTCCACTGACGATCTCTTCTAGCAGCCCCTCTGTCTCCTGCTCCAGGGCCAGGATGTCCGCCCGTATCTCCCCCAGGGAGCGCATAGGCTGGGGCTTGTAGAAATGACGGGTGAAGCTGATCTCGTAGCCAATCTTGACGCTGTCCGGCGCGTACCAGGCGTCCGGTGCGTAGGGGAGAACCTCACGGCGGAGGAATGCTTCTATGCCGCCCTCCTCGGTCAGCGGGACCTGTTCGGTATCGCGCAAGTCAGGGTCCGGCTCGTACTCAACCACGGACGGCTTGCCGGCAATCATGGTCGGGAACAAGCCTCGCAGTTGGTCCGCGTCGACGCCTCTTCCATAGACTCTCCTGATGACCGGCGGCGCGGTCTCTGAGCGTTCTCCGGTCTCTTTGAGGGACTTGATCTCCTTGGCAGTGTAGGCCCGTCCGGGGTCGATGCCTTCGAGCCGCAGCGGACGCTCGACAGTGACCTTCCAGTAGCCGAATGCTTCGTTGGGGAATATCTTCGACTGCTCCGTCTCCTCGAACGCCAGGAAGGCGCCGCAGATGCGCTGCATGTCCTCGTCCGAGAGCTCGCAGTTCTTGCTGCCCAGGTTCTTGCGCAGCGGCCGGGACCATTGCGTGGCGTCTATGAGCTGCACGCGGCCCCGGCCATGCTCAGGCTTGCGGTTGCTGAGCACCCAGATGTAGGTAGCGATGCCGGTGTTGTAGAACATGTTGAGCGGGAGGGCGACGATGGCCTCCAGCCAGTCGTTCTCGATGATCCAGCGCCGGATGTTGCTCTCGCCCTGTCCCGCGTCGCCGGTGAAGAGCGCACTGCCGTTGTGGACCTCGGCGATGCGGCTGCCCAGCGGGGAGTTGTGCTTCATCTTGCTCAGCATGTTGGCCAGGAACATCATCTGGCCGTCGCTGGAGCGGGTGATCAGCGAGAACTCCGAATCCCCGGCGTGCTCCACGACGAAGCGAGAGTCCGTGACGCCCGACTTGCCGCCCATGCGCTCCAAATCGGTCTTCCAGCTCTTGCCGTAGGGTGGATTGGAGAGCATGAAGTCGAACTCGTGGGAGCGAAAGGCGGCGGCGGCAAGGGTCGAGCCGTACTGAATGTTATCGGCTTCGCTGCCCTCCCCCTTCAGGATGAGGTCGGCCTTGCTGATGGCGAAGGTCTCCGGGTTTACCTCTTGGCCGTACAGGTGAACCGACAGTTCCTGGCCCCGTTCTTCGGCCAGCCGCATCAGTGTCTCTTCCGCCACGGTGAGCATGCCGCCAGTGCCGCAGGCGCCGTCGTAGACCAAGTAGGTGCCCGACCGCACTTTGTCTGCCACCGGCATGAAGACGAGGCGCGCCATGAGTTGCACCACGTCGCGGGGGGTGAAGTGCTCTCCAGCCTCTTCGTTGTTCTCCTCGTTGAAGCGGCGGATCAGTTCCTCGAAGACCGTGCCCATCCCGTGGTTGTCCAGCCCCTCCAGGCGCACGGAGCCGTCCGCGTTCAGGACGGGCCGGGGACTGAGGTTTACGGAGTTGTCCAGGAACTTCTCCAGCAGGAAGCCGAGCGCGTCTGCCTGCACAAGGCGCGGAATCTGGTTGCGGAACTCGAACTTCTCCAGGACCTCCTGAACGTTGGGCGAGAAGCCGTCGAGATACGCCTCGAAGTCGGCCCGCAGTCGCTGTTGCTGACCGCGGGAGGCAAGGTCGCGGAGCCGGAAGCGCGACATGTTGTAGAAGGCCTCGCCGGAAGCCTGGCGCAGCGCCGCTTCCTGATTCGTCACGCCGGCGGCGTCCAAGTGGCCCTTCATTTCCAGGACCGCGTTCTTCGTCGGCTCCAAGACGGCGTCGAGGCGGCGGATGACCGTCATGGGCAGGATGACGTCCCGGTACTTGCCCCGCACGTAGACGTCGCGCAGCACATCGTCCGCGATGCCCCATATGAAGTTGCTGATGTTCAAGGCGCTCAAGCGTTACACCCCATCTACGATGTTGGTCCGTCCGTAGTCGTCGTACAGCAACCGCTCGTGAGCGGCTCTCCATGGACGCAGCCACGAGCCCTCGGCAGGGGGTGCCAGGCCAATCCTGCATCCGGCGTAGTCAGCGCCGCCGCGCACCTCGATAACATCGCCAATGGCGACAAGTCTGGTGCAAGGTGGCCTTCACGACGCTCGCCAGCGAAGCCTACACGGTTGCTCCCGTCTGGGGCCAGACCATGAAGAGGAGCATGGTGCGGAGCAGGTAGAGGGGTACAGCACAGCCCATCGTTGCTCGAATCCGTTCGAGAATGCTTAGCGTGCCCTGGTACCGTTACCAACCGGATGCCCCTGGGAAGAACTGCCAGCCGATGACAGGTGGAAAGGCGTTCGAGGTATCACCGGGCGGATGGCAGATATCCTAGTCGACGAGCGGCTGGACGGCAGCATCGTGGTCGTCCACTGAGGCCAGGACCTTAGCCACCGAGCTGGCTCCCGCCGAGCCGGTCGGCGCTCCAACGGTCAGATCCCGGCCGAATCGTCAACCCGTCCAGCCCAGAGGGCTATGACGGAGGGACAACCATCCCTCGGCGAGACCCAGCCCGCAAGCCTCACTAAGCAAGCGGTGCCCCCCTGCGGTCGCACAACGCTGCCGTCGGGGTGCGGCAAACGTCATCCCGGCCAACTTGTTCCGCGACGTGGGCGTGAGCGGCGCGACCGGGATGGCCAGCCGCGCCGGTTGGCGCGCGGTCGACGCGAAGCTCGAAGAGCGCAATGCCCTGGTAGCCGTGGCGATTGACCGACTCGGCAGGAAGTGGGCTCCCGGAGGGGGCCGGGTGTGAGAACGCTTGAGATTGCAAACTCGTTTCGCTCGTGGCGACTTGTCAGAACGCCGACTTGGCGACGGGATGAAGCTCCGCGAGCCCACCCGGGAAGTGGTGCTGGGGAGTTAGAGGAAACGGAAGCGGAGTCCGTTCAACTCCTGAACGCGGCGGACTAGGCCGTCGCCGAGGCCCGCTTGAGCAGAGATGCGGGTCACGGCTACTCGCAGCCCCGCGGTCACGGGGGCCGCCCCCATTCCAAATCCAGTTGCGACTAGCCCTGAGCCGATGCTGCTCCAGATCGCGGCCCTGCGGAGTGATTTGCCTGCGCCGAAGGTGGCTTCTCTAAGGGTGGCTTGACCAGTCAAGACGCGGTAGCCTCCAATGGTGACCAAGACAGCAAGGGTGCCAATGGGCACCACGTCCAAGGCAAACTCCGTGGATACGTCGGCAGCATTCTCAAGGACGCCCTCCGTCTGCTCTTCATGCTGCTCCAGCATGTTGTCCACGGCGGTTGCCGCCTTCAGGTCAGTGTGGGAGATATCGGAGCCAATGATCTCATGGGAAGTGCTGTCCATTTCGCTAGGCACCACAATACGGTAGTCGGGGTGATTCTCCAAGGCGTTCTTGACGTAATACATGCTTTCCGTGGCCTTTAGCTGGAGAAGCTCAACAGACTCGCCGTTCTCACCGACTATTTCCAGGTCCCAACCCTTCTGTGAGGCTGATGCAGCCAGCCTTGCGGTTTGGCCAGGCTCCAGTTGCACCTCACCCAGGGCTCTGCCGTCGTTAAGCCCGTCTCTGTACAGCATCTCAAAGTACTTGCCCTTGATGTTGCTTAACTGACCCTGGCTCAATTCCCCTGTGGCAAGGAGGTCTTCCTTGATTGTGGGATAGGCGTTCAGCGCTTCCACCAGCGGGGGATTGGCGTCTGGCTCTAAGCCTAGGTTTACCATGTCGTCAAGGCCGATGTCGGCGGCCAACGCGGCCATTTCCAAGACTTCCTTTTCGTTGCGAATACGGAATTTATCGGCCAGTGCGAGGAGGGCATACCGGGACTGGGGAGGGTACTTCTCCGCTAGGATGGTGAGAGCTTCTCCCATTATTGGAGCCCTTCATTCAGATGCTGCTGGAGTTGGCTGACGGTTTGCTCCAGCCTTGTGATGCGTTCTGCCTGTTCCACAGTTTCCCGGTGTAGGCCCATCAGCACCCGGGTAGCGGCGTCGGTAAACTCGTCAAGGTGACGGATGTCGGAGCCGGAAATGACCTCGGTGGAGCGCTTGACCGTCTCACGCGCTGTGTTCAACTGGTCGGAAATCCCTGCGCGCTCTGCTCCAGTAGTCACCGCTTCGTCGGCCCGCTTGGCTGCCTTTGTAACTGCTTCAGTACTTTGCTCGGCGGCCCTACCAAGAGACCTCTTAAATCTATCGATGCCCGTTTGCTTCTTATCGTTATTCGCCATAATCGCCTCCTCTAACTCTGATGTCTCAGCATCGCCGACCCACGAGAGCACCGAAGCCAAGAGGATCGCCGATTGCGCTTCGGTGCTACATGTGCCCTACCCATGCGGACTCGGACTCGTCACGTCGGCCCGGCCTATCAATCGCCACCGCCACCAGGACATCGCCGTCTTCAAGCTTCGCGTCGAGTGCCCGCCAACCGGTACGGCTTTGCTGTCCCTGTGGTGCCGCACACGCCCGCATCGAAGAACCGGTTGGCATTGGGAAACGCTGGCCACGCGGGTAGCGTCCGCCTGCGTCGTCGGGTGCATGCCGCGGCTGTCGGCGGACTTGAACTTGCTGGTGCGGATGTAGCCGTAACGAGCCATGCGCCAACGATAGCGGTTTGTCGCGCAGCTGCGCCAGCCTGCGCCCGGTGTCGCGGACGGCGCAGGTCGGCGGCCACGGTCCGGGTGCCCTCGACGCTGGCCAAGGCGGATGCGCCGGACGCGCTGGCGCTCGCGACCCAGCACACGATCCGGACGTCGCCGCCCTGGCCGCGCCCGGGCTTCGCGCGGTCGGCGGCTGGAGCGGCGCTCCGGGGCATTGGGCGACGGTTGGGCAAGTAGCACGCCGATTCGGGAAAACTAGCGGGGATTCGCTACCCCTGAGCGGCGCGGACCCTGGTCCGTTGGCTGCCCCATGATTGGCCCCGCCGCATCCGTCGCGTGGGACTGATTGTGGGAGGAACCACGGGAACGCCCCCAGTTCACTCGTTAGTTCGGTTCCCGTTGTCTCCGCCGACGCCCCAGGCGGGGCGCCCTCCCTGCAATTACCGTGTCGCCCCACCTTAACCCGCCACAAATCAACGCTTCAATCGGGACCACTGACTCTTGGGACAGGCTCGTACAACGAAGGGGATGACGTAAGCGTATTCGTTGAGACTTACCATGTAGACAGACTTGGTGGTCGCTACGACGGCCCCGCAAAGAGGGCGGCGGCCGCGACGCATTCGTTCTAACAGGCTGCTGAAAAACCACGAAACGGACAGTGGCGACTGAGGGTGCCGAGGGCCGATGCTAGGGGCACTCGAGACGGAGGTGGAGCGTATGCGTGGACGGGCAGGAGCCCCAGGTGACGATGTTGGCCTTCGTGGACCTGGAAGAGCGCGTGCCAGCCGATCACCCGCTCCGCACCATCAAGGCCCTGGCCGATGAGGCCCTGACCCGGCTGTCGCCCGAGTTCGACCGGATGTATGCCGACGTGGGGCGGCCGTCCATCCCGCCCGAGCGCCTGTTGAAGGCGTCGCTGCTGATTGCGTTGTTCTCGGTGAGGAGCGAGCGCGCCTTCTGCGAGGAGTTGGACTACAACCTGCTGTTCCGCTGGTTCTTGGGCATGCAACTGATGGAGCGCAGTTTCGACGCCACGGTGTTCACGAAGAACCGGCTGCGGCTGCTGGAGCACCAAGTAGGCCAGCAGTTGTTCGACGAGGTGGTCTTGGCGGCGGACCGGGGAAGCCTGCTGTCGGACGAGCACTTCACGGTGGACGGCACGCTGATCGAGGCGGCAGCGAGCCTCAAGAGCTTCAAGCCGCGAGGCGCCGATCCTCCCCCAGATGACGGCGACCGGGGCAACCCCTCGGTGGACTTTCATGGGGAACGGCGCGCCAACGCCACTCATCAGAGCACGACGGACCCCGAGGCGAGACTCTTCCGGAAGGGCAAGGGGAAGGAGGCCAAACTGGTGTTCATGGCCCACGCGCTGATGGAGAACCGCAACGGCCTGCTGGTGGACTTCCTGGTCAGCGATGCCACGGGGACGGCGGAGCGGGATGCGGTCCCCGTGCTCTTGGATGAGGCGCGCGAACGCGGGTTCCATCCGCAGACCCTCGGCGCGGACAAGGGCTACGACACGAGGGGTTGCGTGGGGGCCATGCGCGCCCGCGGGGTCGCCCCGCACGTGGCGCAACACACGAACGGGCGCTCCAGCGCTATCGATGGACGCACGACTCGGCATCGCGGCTATGCGCTCAGTCAGCGTCTGAGGAAGCGGGTCGAGGAGATCTTCGGGTGGATGAAGACGGTGGGCGGGTTCCGGAGGACGCGCTACCGAGGTCTGGACCGCACAGGCCTTGCCGGCTACCTCGTGGGGACAACCTACAACCTAGTGCGGATGGCCAGGCTGATGGCTGCTGAGACGCCAGCGCCACAGGCCGCGCAGGCCGCATAACCAAGGGCTGGGAGGCCGCTCCTCACGTCACAGGCCCCGAGGCCGGGGCCCTCCACAGGCCGTCACACCACCCGACAACGCGTTGTTCGGCAACAGTGCGGTCCCGCCAGCAGCCCTCCCATCGCCACGAAACCCCGTTCTTCCGCAGCCTGTTAAGGCGGCGTCGCTTGGCCGTACTCGTTATTGTAGCCCCAGCAGACGGGCGAGCCGTCCTCCCGTAGCGCGCACGTGTGACCCTCCGAACCAGTGCTCAGGACCGTGAAGCTCTCCCCCTGCGGTGGCAAGGCGTAGCTACCCCAGCAGATGGGCGAGCCGTCCTCTCGCAATGCGCACGTGTAGGTCTGGCCACTGCTCAGTAAAGTGAGACGCTCGCCAAGCGGCGGCGAGGCTTGGCCGTTTTGGTCAGAGCCCCAGCAGACGGGGGAGCCATCCTCCCGCAGCGCGCATGTGTGAAAAAAGCCACTGCTGATTGATGTGAACCGCTCTCCCTGCGGTGGTGAGGACTGGCCCGCCCAGTCAGAGCCCCAGCACACGGGCGAGCCGTCTTCACGCAGTGCGCACGTGTGACTTAGGCCGCTGCTGATGGTGGTGAAGCGTTCCTGCTCAGGTGGCGAAGCGTGGCCCTCTTGGTCATCTCCCCAGCAGACGGGAGAGCTGTCCTCGCGCAGTGCGCACGTGTGACTGCCGCCGCTGCTGATGGTGGTGAAGCGTTCCTGCGCGGGTGGCGAAGTCACGCCAGACGTGTTACGGCCCCAGCAGACAGGGGAGCCATCCGCTCGCAGTGCGCATGTGTGAACGGTGCCGCTGCTGATAGCGGCGAAGCGTTGCCGCGCGGGCGGCGAGGACTGGCCCGAACGGTCGCTGCCCCAGCAGACGGGAGAGCCGTCCTCGCGCAGTGCGCACGTGTGACTGCCGCCGCTGCTGATGGCCGTGAAGCGTTCCCGCGCAGGCGGTGCCGCTTGGCTCGAATCCAACGACCACACCCGATAGTCGTATCCCGTGCTATGACCGGGGCGCTCGTCGCCGGTGTAGAAGCCCGTCCCGACTCCTATGCGCCCGCTGCTTGGGCCGCGGCTGATATCAAGCTCCGTGACGAACGCGCCGTTGACGTAGAACAACCCCGTGTCTCCGACGGCCAACAGCAAGAGCCGGTTCGTTCCACCGGCCGCGGCATTGACCGATAGCCTGCCCGATTCGCGATGAATGGGCGTCGCGCTGCCCTCCCGCACGTGGTATCCCCAAGTGCCATTGCTACTCAGGGTCACCGCGTGGAATGTGTTCGGGTCGCTGGAGGAGTCCCTAAACGCGACCCCGTAGTCCCACGCCCCGATGTTTTGCCCATACGGATTGGTGAACGTCGATTGAATGGCGAAATCGGCCGCGTCTACGTCGAGGTAAGATTGTTTGATGAGATCATCGTCCTGGTGTTCGAGTCCTCCCTCATCGCCAAGGAACTCCGACGCGCGGACGGCAAAGCCGCGGAACGGGATCGACTTGGTGGTCACGTCGTTACTGCGAAAGTACCCGCTGATGACGGCGACATCGCCCGTACTGTCGCCGCTGCTGAGATCGAGCTCTGCAACGAATTCCCCATTGAGGAAGAACCAGCCTTCATCGCCCAGAGCCAGGATGCGGATTTCGTTGGCGTTCAAGTCTCCGCTCAGGAAGGACGATGCCCGTCCGCTGTCTAATAGCTGGTTGCTTTCGCCGTTTCCTTGCCCCCTAACTTTGTGAGACCAATAGCCACTTTCGTCAATTACAAGTACGTGGAATCGGTGCTGGCTGTAGCGGAAGAGGAACCCGTAGTCCCACTTCGCATTGGACGGATTATCGAAGGTGGCTACGGCGCTGAAATCGTCCACGTCGATGCGAGCATGCAAAGTCTCGATCAAGTTGTCGGGCTCGTCTTGGAGGACGCCATCCACCGGCCCGAAGTCAGCCCCAGACGTGGGTGTGGGCCCAGGCGTTGGTTCTGGCGTAGCGCCCAATCTCGAGCCGATCATCATGGCGGGAAGCGATGCCCGCACGGTTCTCGCCCAGACGGCAAACCCGAATCCTTCAATCGAAAACCCTGCCCCGGCATCTCGAACGACGGATGTGTTGATGCCGACAACCTGGCCGTCCAACGTGAAGAGCGGGCCGCCGCTGTTGCCGGGGTTGATGGCCGCGTCGGTCTGGACCATCCACCGCCCCGCCTGCCGGTCGAACCACGAGCTGGATACGATGCCCCGCGTAACCGTCGCGCGGCCTACGCCCAGCGGGTACCCCATCGTGAACACCGTGCTGCCGTCCGCCAGCTCAGTCCCGCTGCTCAACGACGACGCGCCAAAGTCGGCTGAGCAACAGATTCTCAGGACCGCGAGGTCCTTGCTTGCGTCGAAGCCGAGGACTGTCGCGCTGTACCGATCGGAGTCGTTGACTAAGACATCGACGGCCCCGCCGTCATCGATGACGTGGTAGTTGGTGACGACCACGGCGCTTCCGTTGCTCTCCACTTCCACAATGACGCCTGAGCCTGTGCCGGAGGCAGTCGACACCCTGACGACACTCGACCGCACTCTCTCGACGACCGTTGCCAGATCCGACGTGGCCATAGTCGTGGGCGTGGGCGTCAGAGTGGGTGTCGGTCTGGGCGTAGGCGTTGCGGTAGGTCTGGGGGTAGGCGTTGAAGTAGGCGCAGGCGTTGAACCTGTAGATTTGCACGCCTCCGACGCTTCGAAGGCCGTGGTAGGGTCTACGCCGTGCTGCAGCGCCGCCGCCAGTCCTGCCGGGCCACCCAGCTCCGCGAGCACGCACCGCAGGCCGTCCCGGTGCTCAGCCCCCATGCCCACGGCAGGATCGACAACCTGCCATTCCTCGTCGTTCAGGCAGGAAAGCGTCAGAAGGAAGCCCGCCGCCATGAAGCCCTCCATCGCCGCCGCCTCCTCGGATTCAGCGGGCGTGGCGAGGGCGAGCATCACAGAGCGAAGGTCGAAGTTCGCAAATCCACTGCGAACGCACACGGACGACTCCGCGCTCAGCGGCTCGGTCTGGCCGATCAGTCCGGTCAGGAACAGTCTCAGCAACGTCTCGTCTTCCAGGCATTGGATCAGCGCCGTGGTCTCCTCGGGCGAGACGAGGCCGCCTCCCAGCAGCGCCATGACCTGCTGAGGGTCGACGTTTTCCGCGAGGCAGGACTGTTCAGCGGCCGACAACTCCGACATGAACGCCTGTGGGTCATTCGTGCCAATGGGAGCGAGTGCTCCAGACCCCGAAGCGGGCCGCGTAGCAGTAGGGGCCGGCACCGCCGTGGGAGTAGGCGCTGGCGTCGGCGTAGCGGTTGGGGCCGGAGGAACGGGTGTAGCAGTCGGGGTTGGCGTGGGGTTGGAACAGGCTGCGACGAGCGCCGCCAGCGCCAACAAGATAGTGCACTTGAAGGCAGCGTTCTTGAGCATGGGGCCTTTCCCGATGGCGCAGGGATGCGTGGGTCCGGGTGCATCATACTCTTGCCCGCGCACCGCAGAGGCCCGCGCACCCCTCGGCGGCGTTGACAGTAGTCCGCGAGAAGGAAGGAGAAAAGCATGAATGACAAGGACAAGTTCGACGCTTTGATGCCAAAGCCCAAATTCAAGGCAGGGGATCGGGTTCGGTGGGTGCATAACGACAATCGGACCGGAACGGTCGAGGACTGGCAGCTCTCAGGCCAGCCACGGATGGCTGGCCAGTCACGGTCAAGCGAAGGGGGTGCAGCGTGACGATAACTGCCCGCCGCATCTTGACGGAGCAAACAGGAGAGACGTACAAAAGACATCCCTGGCGGCCGCTAGGGCACAAGGAGCGACCAGGTGCAAGAAATGACCGCGCGGTGGCGATCGAGGCCCCCGCGAAATGGCCGATTCTCATTGCGGGCTTGTCCTGGTCGTCTGCTCATCACCGTGAGTAACCCCCACAAAGCGAGACAATAAAATGACCACGAGGAAATACGAGCTCGTCTTAGGTCCCACCCGGGCTGCGCAGAAAACCAACCGCAATGAAAACTTTTGGGTCTATGGGGAAGAATCCACCCGGAACGCAGAAATCACAGGCCTATTCATTAAGCGGGAGGTCTTGGGAAGCAATCCCCCCCAACGGCTGAACATAACCTTGGATTGGGAAGAAGGACGAGACGGGAACAGGCCAGTGCCGTTCTTGACGCGGGAAGAACTAGCAGCCAAGCAACAGGTATTCACGGATCAGTTGGCTAGGGCGCGCAAAGCTCGCGCCGAGGCCGACAAGTAGTCCACGCGGTCACCGAGGCCTGAGCTTGTCAGGGTCTCGGCCGTTGTCGCCGAGGCGTCAAAAGAGTGCGCCCGCGAGGGGCGCGCCAAAAGGGGCGTGACGTTCACGCCCCTTCCCCGACCTCTAGCGCGCCATGGCGACGGGCGACCCCGAAAGCAGTTGATTTCGGCTCTCTACCAGCGCCCGCCCGGCAACGGGAGGCCTAGGCGCGCTCGCATACTCAAGTCGGCGGCGCGCTTCTCGGCCGCCAGCTGGCGGACAGCCGCATCGTGGTCTTCGACGTCGCGCTGCCGCTTCGATTCCTCCTGCCGGTGGCGTTAGTGTGGGTGTAGGGGTAAACAGGAGGCGCGCACGCCGCCCCAAAAAATCGAGTCAACGCAGTGTGTTAAGTAGACCCCCAAAATGTGTGTGTGTAGAGAGGTAAAAGGCGGGAACATAATATAGACAGTAGTAAACAATCTCGGAAAAAAGTCGGCCCCCTAGGGCCGGGGGTAGGACAGAAGGGCGGACTAGTCCGTATTTCCCCCTCAGTTTCTAGACACTGGCGGCTGGTCCGCATCACTCCCGCCCCCTCAGACCGGCGCAGAGCCGCGTGAACGCCCCGCCGTCGCCCTCGACGCGATCTCCGACTCCGCTATCGACAACCTCAATCAGCCCAGCGAAGGCGAGAAAGCCAAGGACGACGACGCCGAGCAGAATTCGAGGCCATGGAGCTGGCCAATCCCCAGCCGAGGCCCGAGTGTGAATAATCATGATCTTGAGGCCAGGAAGTTGGGCGGAATTCAAGGTCATTGGGCCAGCTATTCAGGCTCATCCCGGCCACCCTGGGCACCGAATCGCAGACCATAGCTGCGGATAGCTGGCGCGCCTCATCCCGGTTGAACATGCTGAGGTGCTCACTTCCCGTGCCATGCGACTAGGACATCCGCCCCTTGCAAGCGGGCAGGGCCCGTGCCCTACACTCGTTCTATGCGGGCGAAGACGATACGGGTGTCAATGACGGTTTACTTTTGACCCCGGTGTGACGGTTTAGAATTGACCCACCCCGCCGCTATGTCCAGCGATTCTGTCAGTTGTCGTCTGCCCGTCCGGCGTTGTGCTGAGCACGTGATGCGAGATGAACAGGCCCGCTTGGCGCTTCTCCTTGAGACGATAGCTCTCCCCCCTGATGTTGAGGATGTGGCTGTGGTGGAGCAGCCGGTCAAGGACGGCTGAGGCGATGACGGTGTCGCCCAGCAGCTCACCCCACTCGCCGAAGCCCTTGTTCGAGGTCAGGATGATGCTCCCGCGTTCGTAGCGGGCTGAGACCAGCGTGAAGAAAGCAGTCGCTGTGTCTCTGTCGTAGGGCCAGATGCCGAACTCGTCCACGACGAGGACCTTGGGAGCGAGGTAGACACGCATGCGCCGCCCGAGGTTCTGCTCGGCCTGGGCCTTCCTGAGGTCTTCCATCAGGTCGTAGGCGCGAACGAAGTAAGCGCCATAGCCGTGCCCGATCGCCCGGAGAGCCAATGCAACGGCCAAGTGGGTCTTGCCCACGCCGGGCGGTCCGAGCAGCAGGATGTTGGTGGCGTTGGCGACGAAGGCGAGGTTGGCCAACTCCTTGACCTGGCGCTCGTCGACGGAGGGTTGGAAGTCGAACTGCTCGATGGAGCGCTGGAAGGGCAGATGCGCGAGCTTGGTTCTCGTGGTGAGGTAGCGCTCGCGGCGAGCGTTGACCTCCACGCCCAGCAGCTCGGCGAGCATCTCCGGGTAGGTCAACTGCTTGCCGGCCGCCGCGTCCAGAGCGTTATCGAGCGCTTCGGCAGCCTGCTTGAGCCCCAGGCTCTCCAGGTGCTGACGGGTCTGCTCCAAGGCGATCATCGCACACCTCCCAGCGCAGCCAGCTCGTAGACGTCCAGGGAGCGCCGCTCCACGTCGCCGACCGTCACCTGGACTGCCACGGCCTCCTGCTGTGGACGGCCGTCTCCCCTGGGCAACCCTTCCCACTGGCCGGGCGCGGTGAAGCGCTGACCGGGTGTTCGGCACGAGGATGCACCGCCAAGCGCTGGTCGCCCGTCCAGATCTCCACCGTCCCCGAGCGCTGTCCCACCTGGACCGTCGCTCCCGCCCACCGCCAGGGCACACCGTAGCGGGAGCCCTCCCAGTGCACGTAGCCGTCGTGCGCCACCCTGCGGTCGTCCCTGAGATACGGCGCCAGCGTCGAACGCTCCGGCAACCCTCCGAGGTGGACCCGCTCCTCGACCAGCATCTCCCAGGGATGCCGGCCTGTCGTCCCGTGCACGCGCCGGTTGGCCACACTGTCGCACCACTCGAGGGTCTGCCGGTTCAGGTCCGCGTCATCCGTGAAGCGGATGCTGGGCCACAGGTTGCCGCGCACATACTTGACCCCGCTCTCCACCTTCCCCTTCGTCTGCGCCCGATACGGCTGGCACACCCGCAGCTCGAATCCGATGCGCAGCGACAGGTCCAGCATCCGCCGGTTCCACTCCGGACGCCCGTCCGAATCGCGCCCCAGCACCACCACCTTGGCGTTGTCATACAGGCACCGCCGCGGCACGCCGCCGAAGTATTCGAACGCGTTGACGTGGCACTGCATGAAGCTCGCCACGTCCGCACGCCGGACGAACTCGACGTAGATCGCTCGCGACCAGCCCAGCACCATCACGAACGCCCAGAGCCGGCGCCTGCGGCCGTCTGTGCCGACATAGCTGAAACTCCCCCAGTCCACCTGCGCCTGCTCGCCGGGCTCCGTCTCGAACCGCATCGTCGCCCGGGGCTCGCGCCGAGGGCGCCGCAGCCGCACATACTCCACCAAGATCGTGTAGCCGCCTTCGTAGCCCAGCGACCGCAACTCCCGGTGCAGCACGACGCAGTTGTCCAGACCCTCCCCCAACCGGCGGTCGATGTAGCCGGTGTAGGCGTCCAGCTTGGACGCCCGCGGCGGTCGCTGCTTCGCCTGCGGCACTCCCGGCGACCTCAGATACTTGCGCACCGAGTTCCGGGAGACGCCCAACTCCCGTGTGATCCCGCGGATCGAATGCCCCTGACCCCTCATCTCGTACAGGTCTTTCATCGTCCCACCTTTCAGCAACGTTCTCCTCCCCGTCAGTCTGCAGGGAGGATGCTCTTGCTCAGGGGTGGGTCAATTCCATTCCGTCATCACGGGGTCATTTTCAAACCGTCACTAACATCCGGAAGCCGACGAACCGGGTTCGCGCGCGGGTTGTTCCCTAGGTGCTGCGCCTACAGAAGTTGATAGCACAGCAGATGGAGCAGCAGGCAGCGGCGCAGACGCCGACACGGAAACCGCGCAGGTCGTCATCACGAAAGGATGACTGGTTGAAGAAAGGACCCAGCAAGGCGACCGTGGTCATCTCAATGGGAGGGCCGGACGCCCGGCCGCACGGGTGGGCTGTAGGTGTGTAGGTGTGGACAGGCGGCGCGTCCGCGAGCGCTTGCGGGGTTGGGGGGCGGGGGTGGGTAGAGGTGAACGACAGGCCATTCACCTAGGCCCAATGGGTAAGGTGTACAGGAGTGGGGGCGTGGGGGTGGGTAGAGGGTGAACGGCAGCCCTTCCCTAGGCCCAATGGGTGGGTGTATGAGGTGAACAGGACACGTTCGCGCGGCGCCCGAAATCGAGACCTCAGCGATGTGTAGAAATGGCACAAAAAAAGTGTGTGTGTGTAAGAGGAAAATGCGGGAACATAATATAGACAGTAATAAACAAATCCAAAAAAAAGTCGGCCCCCTAGGGGGGGGTAGGCCAGAAGGGCGGACTAGTCCGATTTTCCCCCTCGGATTCTCGCCGCTGGATGCTGGCCCGCATCACCCCTGCCCCATCTGAGCACTGGCGTCCCCCGCTCCTCGCGGCCATACGCCTATCCCGACGAGTAGGAGATTCCCGGCGACGCCACAGCTTCTCGTAGACCTGCCTGAGCTGAGGCAGCACACCATGCGGGGCAATCCCCCATTATTCATGGGCGGTCGACGTGCGCGACGGCGACGCGATTTTGGGGCCGCAGCGATGGAGGGAGCCGCGGCAAGCTCCTCAGCGAGTGGAATCGGGATGTAAGCGACGACGCGGCGGCTCTGCATGGGGGTGAACGCGTCCTGTTTCCCTGCCACCGGCCCACGTCCTCTTCGGCCGGCGGCCTGGGTGGTCGGTGCGACCGTTCCCTCAGCGGTCCACGCTGGGGTGCGCCTGATACACCTGCTTTCGGAGTCGCCCGCCGCAGGGGGTAACGTAGAGGTCGGGGAAGGGCCTGATGCTCACTCCTCTTTTGACGCACCCCTCGCGGGCGCACTCTCGCCGTTACGTCCACCCCGCCCCACCAGCGGAGGAACCGCAACGTTAGGTTGCTACTGCCCACCCGGGATGAACGGGGCTGGATGGGCAATCGCTAAGCATGCCGGAACCAACTGCTCGCGAGTGGCGTCAAATCGGGCCTGCTCTCTAACCCGTAGTGCTCACACCCCGCGGCCCTATTCCTGATTGTTCCCTACCGCGGACCGTGGTCTACCGCCGCCGTCTGCGGACGTACACTGTGACGCCGCCTGCCGCCGAGGCGGCCAAGGCGCCTAGCAGAGCGATCAACCCTAGTGGCGGGCCTCCTTCTGGTTCCGGCGCCGGAGGCGGGGGCGGGGGAGCCGACGTGGGGGTGGGTTCCGGCGTCGCGGTGGGCGTGGGGGTGGCGGTCGGAGGCTCCGGCGTGGGCGTCGGCTCTGGCGTCGGCGTGGGCTCCGGGGGAGGCGTTGGCGTCGGCTCCGGCGTTGGCTTTCCGAGCATGCCCGCCTCCCGCGATAACCGCCGCCTCGTCACCTACGTCCCGGTCGGTCAGGCCGAGGAGATCGCCCGCCGCTCCCTAGTCGATGGCCGGGACCGTGAGCGGGTGGCGGCCGCTCTCATCGCTGAGGCCCTGGGCACTCCTGTCGTCGCCGCCCTCGATGCCGACAGCGCCAGCCCCCCCTCCCCGACGGGGGGCTCGGTGCCGGGCCGATGCTCCGGTGCCCAGCCGCACACCGCCGGGCGCCTGTGGGTGTCTCCCTAGGCGTAACCGTGGGGGAGGTCTGACCCTCTTGTCCGCCTCTATCACGCCCGCCAAGAGACGCTTGGGTGAGCGCCTCTTGGCCACCTCCATCACTCCCCACCTCTATCTCAGCCCACCCATGCGGCGGGTGTCCAGCCCTCCCATTGAGATGGTTACCTTCGCTTTGCTGGGGCCTTTCTTCAGCCAGTCATCCTTTCGTGACGATGACGACCTGCGCGGCTTCCGTGTCGGCGCCTGTGCCGCTGCCTGCGCCTCCATCTGCTGCTCTACCAACTTCTGTAGGCGCAGCACCTCCGGGCTCACGGGCGCGTCACGCTTGGACGCCTGCCATGACGCGTTGCGCCTGCGCGGCGGCGTCTTCCTTGGCCTTGTCGTCCTTGGGCTTGGCTTTCTCGCCTTCGCCGTGATTGAGGCTGTCGATAGCGGAGTCGCTCAGCACGTCGAGGGCTAGGGCGTGGCGTTCACGCGGCTCCGCGCCGGGCTCCGGGTTGTCGTTGGCGTCGTCGTCGGGCACGTCTAGCGGGTCGTGGTCAGTTGCGCTGTGCGAGCGCGTGCGCGTCGCCTGCGTGTCCAAGGCGTGCTCGTAGGCGGTCGTGGCCGTGCGCGTGACGGGCGCGCCTTCCTCCTGGGGCCTCCTCCGCGCAGGTCCTCTGCCATGTCGTCGGGGATGTCGCTGTCGTCGTTCTCGACAGATTCGACGCGCCGGGCCGCTCGGAGTCACCTCCCAGCCGCCGACCTCGCGCTCTAGCGGGTCGGGCGGGGTGTCGTCGTAGCCCACGACCTCAGGGCGCGATGCCTCCTTCACGTCGACGCTGTAGGTGTCGCTGGCGGAGTCGTAGCCGTACTCCACAACCTCGGCGTACTCGATCGCTGGGGATAGGGCACGTCCGGGCTCGGTTGGTCGCGCACCTGCAGTCTTGGCCGTCCGGTATGGGCGGCGCTGGCGGGCGCGTCGGGGTCGGGCCTACGTCAAGGTCTTCCAGCGTGCCGGTGGACGGCTCGCTGATAGGGCCGGGCGTCGGGACCTCGGGGGAGGCTTAGTGATCGGGCTCGGTGATGGGGTCTGCCGCCGTTTCGCTGGATGACCCTGCGTAAGGTTCCGTTGGGGTGAGCGTCGTCGTCCACAGCCCACTGGCCGGCTCCAACCCCGGCTCGCGGCGTTGGCTGCGGGACAGGGTCAACCGCGCCCGCCGGGTCGAGGCCCGCGGCAGGCTCCACGGGCGCCCACTCGCTCAAACAGGCATCGCACCTGCGGACCCGCTCCTCGACGCCGCAGCCTGCGGATCTCTCGAAGACGTGCGCCGCCGTGCCCTTCGGGAACAGCGCCTCGCATGACGGACAGGTGAACGCCGGCCACGCCTTGACGCCCTTGCCGCTCCTGGCAGCTATCGCCCCGCGCCCTTCACGAATAGCCAGGAGGTTGAATGCCCCTTCATTCGCTCGATGCCCCGACTTTCAACCGGGTTGGACCCTCACTCCAAGGGGACCTGTTCGCTTCCACCGCTGAGTCGGTTGCTTCCACTGAAGAGCGCGGTTCCTTCCACCGATTCGGACGGTGTCGTGTCTAGGGTGGAGGGAGTGGAAGGAGTGGAGGCAAATCTGCCAATGCGCCGGGGGCTTAGAATCTCGACTCCAGGAAGGTCCGGATCGTCTGTGCTAGGTCGGAGTCGGAATCAGAATCGTACAGGTATGCGTAAAATGATGGTTCAATGCGCTTCATCGCCTTCTCCTTCAAGTCGAAAATTGTCGTATCGGGCTTCCGGCAGATTCGGGAGACGGTAAGCGGCTCAAGACCGATCCCTTTCGCCACGGCCTTGTAGCGATCAGCCTCCTGCATACCCACTTGGGCCAGCAAATCGGCCATGTGCCGAATCTCATTGTTCCTGAGGGTGTAACCCAACTTTCCTCGGGGACGATGAGATTCGGCCTTGACGTCCGCAGGGCGCTGGCGGGCGCCATGGTTGACCCAGAGATTCCACGCTAGGAGCTCGGGGGGGAAATCCTCCTCGCCTTTCGCGACCAATTGCTGGCAGATTGCCTTGAGGGTATCCCAAGCGACTGGGCTACGTTCGGAGGCTTGGATGTAGTACCGCAATACGGGAAGGTCGCGGCTTCCCAGCCAACTGTCTGTCCATAGGCTGACAAGACTCTTCCTATCCCAGTCGGTCTCCCAAAGTGCTTTTTTCCTGAAGGGAGCGAGCAGAACACAGGCGATCTGGCGACCCTCTTCGGCGGAGGGGGCTCTCGTGGCGCCATACCTGACGTGCCGTCTGGCCAGATCGAGATACTGCGCGCTGGGGGGAAGGACCTCACCCTCTTTCTCTTCCCAAAGGCTCATCTTAAAGGCAAAGAGCGCCGGGTGCACCGTGATGCCTTTCTCGATTGTGTCCATCGTCGACTCGAACGCTTCGGTACGCGTGGCGTCACCCTCAAGTCGCAAGAGCTCGAACCAAATGCTTTCAACCAGACCATCGTCAATGCGCCTGCCGAGCTTCTCTGGGGCCAGCAGCTCGTCCCCTGGGTTCATGTACACCTCGAGGAATCTGATTTTCCCCAAGTTGCCCAGATCAACTTGCGTCTGATGGCGAGGGCCCATACTGGCCTTCATCAGTAACTCTTGCCGGTTTATCCAGCTCATCAGTTGGCGCCCTCTTCTAGGAACTCGCCCCATTCCTCCATCAGCCTGCGCCGCAGCTCAAGGAGGTCGGAGCGAAAGTAGGCTGCCTCGGTGGCGTTGCCCACCGCGTGCGCCAGAGCGCTCTCCACCACGTCGCGGCGCGCATTGGTCTGCTCCGCCGCCCAGTCCCGGAAACTGGAGCGCAGACCATGCGGAACGAAGTCGAGCTGCAGCCGCCTCAGCAGTTGGGTGAACGTCATGTCGGAGAGGACTGCTCCGGTGTGGGGAGCGGGAAATACGATGCCATCTCCGTCGCTCTGGCTACGCGCCTCTTTCAGGATGACCAAAGCCCTCCGTGACAGGGGCGCCCGGTGGGGTCTACCAGCCTTCATCTTCGCAGCGGGAACCGTCCAGGTCGCCTCCTGGAAGTCCACCTCATCCCAGGTCATGCCCCGGACCTCGCCGGAGCGGCAGGCGGTGAGCGCCAACATCTCAAAAGCCACCTTCACCGATGAGTTGGCGCTGGACTCCCGGACGGCGCCGAGCGCTGCAGGCAGCCTATCGTAGGGCAGGGCGCGGTGGTGGTTCTTGACACGAGGCTGCTTGGCGAGCGCGGCGTTGATGACGTCTCCCGCCGGGTTGTAGTCGATGAACGCCAACGCAGCCGCCCGGTCCATGACGGCGCGGATGCGCTGGCGCACCCGCCGTGCGGTCTCCGGCTTGGAGGTCCAGATGGGGGAGAGCGCGTCCACCACGTGCTTGCGGGTGATCTCGTTCACCTTCAAGGCGCCTAGCGTCGGGAATGCATAGGTCGCAAGGGTTGAGCTCCACTGCGCTCCATGCTTGGAGCTCCTCCAGGAGCCGAGGTTCTCGGCGATGTGCTGCCGGGCCAGGGCCTCAAAGGTGGGGATGGACGTAAGCGCCGACTCTTCCTGCTTTGCCGCGAGCGGGTTGCCGCCGGCATTCACCAGGGAGAGATTGTCCTGCGCCTTCTTGCGGGCCTCAGCAAGCGACACGGTGGGATAAGGACCGAGTCCCAAGTCCTTGCGCTTGCCCTCGATGGTGAGCCGCTGTACCCAGGTCTTCCTCGCAGAGGGCCAGACCATCAGGTAGAGGGTCTCCCCGGCGGAGTGCCTTCCCTCAGTCCTCACGTTGCGGACCGCGACCGCACTGTCCAATCGCTTAGCCATTTCCTCTCCCACGAACTATCCCACGAAGAGTGTGGGATGGCTAGAGAACTGATAGGCCTTCCCCGGACGCCATAATAGCACGACTGATAGGGGGTTTACAGGCGAATAAGGGCTAAACGAGACTTTGGTAGACCGGCCTGGATGGTATGAGGCAGTGATAAGTGGCGGAGGGAGTGGGATTCGAACCCACGGTACGGTCGCCCGTACAGCGGTTTTCAAGACCGCCGCATTCGTCCACTCTGCCATCCCTCCGGCGAATGGATTTTATCAGGCCTTCCTCAAGTCCTCCTCCGCAGGCGGGGAAGAAGGGGAATGGCGGCCAGGCTAGAGCGCGTAGAAGCGGCGGGGATTGTCGTTGATGATTTTCCTCGCGGCTTCCGCCGATATCTCGCCCGTTGCGCCCTTCTGCTCAATGACGTCGAGGGCACGGAGCTCGGCGGACTGGTCGGCGTGGGTGTAGTCGGTGCCGACCATGAGACTGTCCTCGACGCCGTAGGTAAGGATGTAGGGGATATCGTCGGTGGTGTCGCAGGCGACGTAGAAGCGGCAGCGGCGGAAGAGGTCAGCGCGGTGGTCGAAGGGGTGGAAGGTCAGCTTCTGGGCCTTCGCGATGAGGTCGGCCATGAGGAAGGGCACCCAAGAGGCGCCGGTCTCTATCCAGCCTATGCGGAGCTCGGGGAACCTGTCCGGCACATCGCTCATGGCAAGATCGGTGAAAGCGGAGATGGCGTTGAAGCGTCCACCGATGTCGACGCCGGAGTCGGGCGGGTTGCCAGTCCCCGTGTGGATGCAGATGGGCATGTCGAGGCGACTTGCCTCCTCGTAAAGAGGGAAGAAGTAGGGGTCGCTGGCGGTGCGTCCGCACTCGATGCCCTTCTTCATCACGCCGCATGCGCCGTTCTCCTTTGCCCAACGGAGCTCGGAGACCGCGTTCTCGATATCGAGCGTCGAGGGGAGAGCGACCCAGCGCAGGCGTCCGCCGGAGGACTGGGTCGCGTCCGCCATCCAGCGGTTGTAGGCGCCGGTGAGGGCGGCGTCGACCTCGGCTCGCGCGGTGAAGCCGCCGAGGAAGAGGGTGGGGTAGAGGACTTGGACATCGACGTTCAGCTCGTCCATCTGGGCGAGGCGGGCGGGGACATCGGCCAGCTCGCGGGTGGCCCGGACGGTCCCGGTGCGTACATCGTCACGCCAACGACGCAAGCGGGTATGGCCGTCGATCAGCCATATGCGGTGGGGGCGTTTGTCGCGCGGCGCTGTGGGGACACCGGGGTCGACGCTTATGGGCTTGTGCGCGACTTCCGAGCCCGCGAGGTACTCCCACGTCAGGTCGGTCTCATCCACGTGCGCGTCAACGTCGATGCGTGCCATGGGGACTCCTTTCACAAGCCGGGGCCATGTTAGGAGGAGTATACGTCAGCAGTGCGGAATGGGCAGGCGGCTGTGGTCGGCGTGGCCAGGGTTCAGCGCCAAGCAGGCTGGCCTTGGGTAGTCTGGTCGGGGAGCCGGGATTTGAACCCGGGGCCTCTACGTCCCGAACGTAGCGCGCTACCGAACTGCGCCACTCCCCGACGCGCGAGCGGCCCCGTGGTTGGGGCCGCCCTTTGATTCTAGCACAGCGTAATGGTTATAGGGGGACCGCGGCGCGGAGGGAGCGCGCGGCTGTCCGGGGGTTCCTACGCCTCGCGTGTCCACGCTCCCTATGCGGATGCTGCGACTGGCTCCGCGTCCCGCCGCTGCTGCATCCAAGGGAGATAGATGCCCCACTCGTTCGGCAGGCTCCGGTGCATCAGGTGATAGTACGGGTTCGCCTTTGGCGCGGAGGGCTCGCTCAACAGGCGCATGTTGGCCTGGGCCGGCGTGCGGCCAGCCTTGCGATGGTTGCAGGGCACGCACGCGGCGACCACGTTCTCCCACGTATGCGGACCGCTCATTACCCGCGGCGTGACGTGGTCCAGCGTCAGGTCCCTGGTCTGCTTGCCGCAGTACTGGCAGGTGAAACGGTCCCGCCAGAAGACCTCCCGACGGGAGAGGCGCCGCGTGAAGAGCGGACGCTTCACCAGATAGAGCAGCCGAATGACGGACGGGATAGCGAACGTTTCCGAGATGGAGTGGTACTCTCCCTCGCCGAGCTCGAGGGGCTGCGCCTTCTGACCGAGGACGAGCACCAACGCCCGCCTCACGCCGCAGACGTTCAACGGCTCGTAGTTCTGGTTCAGGATGAGGACGGCTCCGCTCAGGGCTTCGCTCCTCCAGCCTGCCCCTGCGCACAGGCCAGCGTGAGTGAATCATAAGAGCGCCTCGCGCGGGCGGCAAGCTATCTCGCGCCCGTTACGCTCCAGAATCGCTCCTTCAACTGTGCGCCGCGTTCGAGTAGGTCCTCGATTGCGTCGAACTCCGGCGGGAGGAAGACCCGCATGAACGAGGTCGCATCCAGCAGCGCTTTCGCAAGCCCGGACTCAATTACCGCCATTTGGGCTGATTCCGAGGGCACAACGGCCAGCACCGAGACGAATACCGACGCGCTCAATGCTCCAGCCAGGGCGCCGACGGTCATCCCGGCGAGGCTGTCGACCCATCCGAGCAGCAACAGCTTCAAGACCGTCTTCGCGACGAAGGAGAGGAGTAAGGCAGCAAGCAACGTTCCGATGAAGATGACGGAGAAGGCGATGGTTTGGCGTAACGCCTCGCTATCGATTGCCCCCTGGGCCAGCATTTCCAAGTCGGTGTAGAACTGGCCCGCCAGGATCGCGCCGGCGATTGTTCCGGCCAGCATGAACGCCCAGCGCAGGAGGCCATTGCGCCAGCCGAGGAATGCGCCCCCGAGCACGAGCGCCAGGGCGGTGATGTCCAACCAATTCATGCAAGACCTCAGGGCGCGTGAAACGCCCGCATGCGCGCCGAATACTCCCTGCCTCTGCGGATATCAAGGCGCTTGGATGCCGCTGTCCAGCCCCGACTTGAGCCGGGCCTCGGGCGCGTATTCACTATGCCATCGCTTCCCGAACACACCAATGGCTTATCGGTGACGAATTGGAGAAGCCGCCACTTCGCTAGACGCAGGCAGGAGGACTTCGACCGGGCAATCGCGGGAGGGCTAGATTGCGTAGAGGGGGTTGTCTACGGTGATGATGCGCGTCTCGGCGGCGATGGCCTGCCGGATGTACTTCGGCAGGGAGAACATGCCGCGATGCGCGACGCCGTCGTAGAACCGCAGGGAGGACGAGAGGCGCGAGGCTAGGCGCGCGTCGACCTCCGCAGGCTCCATGTCCGCGACGACGGGCGCGTCAGCACCGCCGCAGGCGATGAAGCCCCACATCGTGCCGAAGCTGGGCACGTTCACCTGATGCCCCGACGCATGGTCGAACACCTGCCGCATCGTCTGCGATATGGCAGTGAAGACCTCGTGGACATTCGTTGGGCCGGTAGGGCCGGACTGGGCGACCATCAGTCCGCCGGGTCCCAGGCGCGAACGGACGAGCTCGTAGAACTCGACGGTGTACAGCAGATAGGCGGGGCCGCCCTCCAGAGGGTCGGGCACGTCGATGATCACCACGTCGAAAGGCGTGTCGCGCTGCTGCAGGTAGGCCAGCGCATCCTCGTGCAGCAGCGTCACACGGGGGTCGTCGAAGGAGCCTTGGTGGTGGTTGGGCAGGTGCTCTTTACAAAGGTCCACGACCTCGCGGTCGAGGTCGACCATCACGATCTCCTCGACTTGCTCGTGCCGTAGCACCTCGCGGACTGTGGCCCCCTCGCCGCCGCCGGCGACCATGACGCGCTTGGGGTTGGCGTGGGCGGTCATAGCCGGCTGGACCAGCGCTTCGTGGTAGGCCCACTCGTCGGCTTCGGAAGACTGGGTCTTACCGTCGAGCACGAGCATCCGTCCGAAGGGGCCCGTCTCGATCAACTGGACGTGTTGGTAGGGAGTGTCGCCCTCGTAGATGACCTTGCGGACTCCCGAGGCTTGGACTAGCTCAGGGGTGATGTGCTCCAAATACCAGACGGTCCTGACGGGAAGGCCGTTCATGCTAGGCGGAAACGGAGACGGGCGACGGACTGATAAGCCCGCGCCTTACCTCGGTCAGCTCGGGGTCCTTTGACTCAAGGGCGCGGATAATCAGGTCTGCGGCATCGGTTGGGTTGAAGTTCTCGCCGCAGGTGAAGATGTCGACGGCGGCGTAGCCGAACTCTGGCCACGTGTGGATACAGAGGTGGGACTCGGCGATAGCCACGACGCCGGTAACGCCTTGCGGGCTGAATTGGTGGAAAATCTTGCCGATGACCGTTGCGCCCGTCTCCTCTGCGGCGCGAAGCATCGTCCCTTCCAGGAAGGGCAGATCGTCCAGCGACGCGGGGTTACAGGAGCGAAGTTCGAGCAGAACGTGGCGGCCGAGTGCTTCCAATCAAGCAGTCCCCCTCTCAGGAAAGTACCGGCTTGCGGATATCCGGCCGGACCGAACGCACACAATGGGAGAGCATATCAGCCTGAAGGCGGCAGGGGCAAGCATCGGCGCCCTTCCGTAACTGTTCAGAGTTGAGGAGAGAGGAGCAGTTGGCGGCAGGCGGCGAGGGGATTCAGGCCTTGGGCCCGCCAGGAGCCGAAGAGCGAAGTCAGGGTCATCTTGGCGTCGGTCCCTTGCGCTGACCGAGTCCCCCCGCTGACCTTGCGGCTCACGACCAAGTGACGCAGGCTGCGCTCGGCGGCGTTGTTGTCCGACGGCGCCGCCGGTTCGCCCACGAAGACGAGGAGTTCCTTGATGTGGCGCTCGATGCGACGGCACAGCTTGGCCTGGGCTGCCGCGCGGTCATCCAGGAAGGGACGGCAGAGGGCCAGGAGGCGCTGTTCCCAGGCCTGTTGTGCGGCGCGCCGCTGCTTTTCCTTGGGATGGGCGAAGGCTTTGGCCTCAGCGTAAAGCCCATGGACGGCTTCGGCCCACTGGGCCAGCCGGCCGTCATCGGGGTAGAAGGCCCCGCAGGTCGTGGATGTCCCGCAGCAGATGGACCCAGCACCGCTGTTTGGGGCCGTCGTAGTGGTGGTAGGCGGCGTAGAAATCGCAGACCAGCACCCCCGCGAACCCGTCGCCGAGGACTTCATCCACCACCGACTTGCCTCGGCCACGCCGCAGGAAGTAGCGGTCGGTGGGCGTGCTGAACGTCCACACATAGCCGTTGGCGCCGTTCTCCCGCCAGCCGGTCTCATCGGCGTGGACCACCGGGCTGCCGCGGATGCGCTCCAAGATGCCCGCCACTGCGGGCCGGGCCTTCTCCGCCGTGCGCTGGGTGGCTGCGACGATGGCTCCCACGCTGAGGCGCAACTGATGGACGGTGCGCAGATACCATTGGATGCTGCGGATGGGCAGCCTCCCCTCCTCCCGCAGGGTGGCAATCAGGCTGACCAGGTTGACTCCCAGGCGCTGCTTCCCCAAGGCAGCCCTGTCCAACTCTGCCGAGGGGAGGCAGTTGCGCCGGCAGCGGGGACAAACCCGGGCGATGAAGACGTGCTCGGTGACTTGCGCGGGGACCCGGGGCAGGTCGATGACCTCCCGGGTGCGATGGGCCCAGCCGCCGGACAACGGGGTCCCGCAATCGGGGCAGCTCTCCACGACGTGCTCCACCCGGTGGGTGGGGGCCATCCGTCGACGGGAGAAGCCATGGGGCCGGGGCTTCCGGGGCTGCTGGGGGGCCGGAGGTTTCGGGCTGGACTGTGGCTTGAGGCCGGGCATTCCCGATGGGCCGCCCGGTTTGGCTTTGTCCTCCAACTGGGCAATGCGCCGTTCCAAGCGCCCAATGACCGTCTGCTGCTGGACGATGAGGGCGATGAGTTCGTCGCGGCGGGCGGCGTCCAAGTCGATGCGGGCATCCATGTCATCTCTATCACCGAACTGCCTCGGTCAGCGCTAGCCCTTAGGAACACCACTTTTAGCCAATCCTCCTCACCAACTCTGAACAGGTACGCCCTTCCTGCTCTTTCTCCTCATCTCCGGCGGCGAAGCCGCATCGGAGGCTTCTACTCCATGCGGCGCATGACGGCCACGACTCGGCCGTGCACTTGGACTTTGTCGGCGGGCACGATAATGGGGTCCATGGTCGTGTTTGCGGGCATCAGGCGAACGGTTTCGCCCTCCAGGTAGAAGTGCTTGAGAGTCGCCTCCTCCTCCATGGGGAGCCAGGCGGCCACCATGTCGCCGTTGTTGGCCTGGGTGGTCGGACGGAGGACCACGATGTCGCCGTCCGTGATGAGGGCATCGATCATCGAGAAGCCCTTGACCCTCAGCGCGTACAGGCCGTCGGGGTTGCGGGGCGTGAGGCCGGGCGGGAGGGCGACCGTCTCACGGTCCTCTGCGGCGTAGGCGCTTGCCTCGGGCACGGGGATGGGCTGGCCGGCGGCAATCGCGCCCAGCACCGGCACCATGGTCACTTCCACCAGTTCCGGGCCTTCCTCGCCTACCAGCTCGATGGCGCGCGAGATGTCCGGAGAGCGCCGGATATACCCGTCACGTTCCAGGAGCCGCAGGTTGTAGTCGACGACCGACGTGGAGCTGATGCTGCACGCGGCTTGGATCTCGCGCACCGACGGCATGTAACTGCGGTCCGCGTGGTACTCGCGTAGGAAATCGAGTATCTGCTCTTGGCGGGTGGAGAGCTTGGGCATGGGACGCCTCCGGTAGTGATAGAACGTTAGTTCTGAGAGTAGAGAGCGAAGGCGGCTTCTGTCAACGGGGCAATGTCGCGGAATGACTGGCCTCTCGCCCAACCATTCCCCAGGAGCCAAGGTCGCGAATCGTGGAGTAAGTCAGTTTCTTGGTGGGGGCTTTTACTCGTAAGGAGGAACGTTTTGTGTCGCCGGAGGGGGTACTTTCTGTTTCTTGGTCGGGGGTGTTTAGCAGGCCACGGCCTGCTTCCCGCGACCAAGGCGCCGACAGAAATGTGAAAAGACATGTTTCAGGGCGCCCCTCTCCAACTCTCCCCTGCAGAAAAGCTGGCGGGCGTAACTCTTCCCGCCCACCCGCCCGTTATGTTGTGGGGGACACGCCCACGTCCCCGGCAGAGGGGCGACGCCCCTCTGCGCTCCCCGGTCGACAGGCTCACCACGAACCGGTTTAGGTTGCAGGCGGGGGAGAGGATTCTCTGGGGCATCGGCGGCTCGACAGGCTGGGACGTTGGGGTGGGCATGACGGGATCCCAGCGTACCCGTTGGAGCGGGTCGGCGTAAGGGGCAAGTGTCACGGGCAGCGCTGTCGATCCCGCGTTCGCGGGAATCCCTCATGTTGGGCTGACGCCCCACACTACAACCGACGAAAGCAGCGGGAGGGGAGGGAAGGATTGCGGTGCTGTCGCCCCGCTACGAGGTTCCCGCCTGCGCGGGAATGACGGAAGGGGGCATGGGCGCCTATTTTCGAAGCAATCCCCCATGTTGGCCTCGTCCAACACCATAACCAACGAAAATAGGCGGGCGGACGCCGATACCTGGATTCCCGCTTTCGTGGGAATCCCTCATGTTGGGCTGACGCCCCACACCACAACCGACGAAAGTAGCGGTTGGGGGGTGGGGAAGGATCGCGGTGCTGTCGCCCCGCTACGAGGTTCGCTGAATCCACAAACGAAGTGCAACACCAGATTAGGGTGTTGCCATGGGATACAAGCAGCTCGGCATGGAGGAACGGTGTGAGATTGCCCGCTTATGTGCCGATGGCGCCTCGGTCCGGAAAATCGCTGCAGCTCTGGATCGCGCGGCATCGACGGTTGCTCGGGAGCTGAAGCGGAACACGCTGCGAACGGGGGGCTACCGAGGGTCGTCGGCGCAGGAGCAGGCCCGGGCTCGCCGCTGGACGGGGGCGCGGCTCGAGCGTGACGAGGGGTTGCGTGAGCGGGTGTTGGCGTGCCTGAAGTGGGGGCATTCACCGGAGCAGGCCGCGAATGAGCTGGCCGAAGAGGCGGGGCGGACGGTGACGCCGGACGAGAGCATCTACCGGTTCGTCTACGCCCAGATCGCGCGGCACAAGGACTACAGTTGGCGGCACTACCTGCCGAGGGGGAAGTGGAAGCGGGGAAGGCGGGGCCGGAAGGGGGGAGCTCGGTTTCCTTCATCCCCCTGCGGCGGCCGGTTTCAGAGCGTCCAGGGGAGGCGGCCGACCGGCGGACCTTCGGTCATTGGGAGGCGGACACGATGCAGTTCGGAAGGTCAGGGGAGGTGGTGTTGGCGCTGCACGAACGGTGCTCGCGCCTCTTGCTCCTCGCGCGTGTGCCGTCGAAGGAGGCGGGGCCGATAGCGGAGTCCATCGCCGGGATGCTGGGGCCGTTGCCGCCGGCGTTTCGGCAGACGGTGACCTTCGACAACGGGACGGAGTTCACTCGTCACTACGAGCTTCACGGGCTGGGGATCGAGACGTTCTTCTGCGACACGTACTCACCGTGGCAGAAGGGTGGCGTGGAGAACGCGATCGGACGGCTGCGGCGCTTCCTGCCGCGGGGAACGAAGCTGGCGGAGGTGTCGGAGGAGGGGTTTGCGGCAGTGGGGTTGGCGTATAACAATACGCCGCGCAAGTGCTTGGGCTACCAGACGTCAGCGCAGGTGTTCGAGGAACAGGTGTTGCACTTCGAATGTGGATTCACCTTCCCGCCTGCGCGGGAATGACGGAAGGGGGCGTGGGCGCCTATTTTCGAAGCAATCCCTCATGTTGGCCTCGTCCAACACCACAACCAACGAAAATAGGCGGGCAGACGCCGATACCTGGATCCCGCTTTCGCGGGAATGACGGTTGGCACGGCTCACTACCTCTGTGGAATCCTATTCGAGGCAATAACGCGCGTTAGCCCGACGCCAGGGCACGACCGGACGATGATGGGCGGGGGGAGTGGTTAGGGCGAGGCTATGCGGCCTGGGATGCGTTGAGGCGCTTCATCAGGCGCGACTTGCTGCGCGCGACGGCGTTCCGGTGGATGACGCCCTTCGAGGCGGCGCGGTCGAGCTTGCTCACCGCCGTCTGCACCGCGCCGGCCGACTCTTCGTTGCCGGTCGTAAGCAATCGGCCGGCCTTCTTGACCGCCGTGCGCGTGCTGGAGCGCACTTGGCGATTGATCACCCTGCGCCGTTCTTGAACTCTTGCTACTTTCTTCGCTGGCATGCAGTCTCCGTCTGTAATGTGCTGATTGTCTCGTTCTCGTTAGTTTATCACGCCGCGCCTTGCCGGTTTCCCGGTTAGCGCACCGCCTTGCCGCGCTTTGACACGGCAGGCTTGGCGAACGGCTTTTGCAGCGTTCGACTGACGCTTCTAACCCCTCTCACACTCTCAATGCGTTGGAACAACCGGGATAGCTGTTCAAGGCTCGACACTTGGGCAGTGAGGTGGACCGTGACTCCGCCGTCCCCCGACACCTCCGTCGTGGACCCGGCGATGTTCACGTGCTCGACGGAAGTCGCTCCCGTGATGTCGTGCAGCAGACCAACCCTGTCCCACGACTCCACGTGGATGCGCACGGGGAAGACGTTCTTGCTCTGCCCCCACGCCACGGCCACGATCCGCTCCGGCTCGGTGACGTTCCGCATGTTCGCACAGTTGCTCTTGTGGATAGTCACACCGCGCGTTCTGGTCACGAATCCGGTGATGTCGTTGCCGGGCAGGGGATGGCAGCACTCCGCCATCCGCGTCAGCAGGTCGCCCACTCCAAGGACGCTGACGCCCGCGGCGAGCACGGGCCCCATGTCTTCGACGATGGGCTGCTTGCCTTCCTGCTCCACCTGCTTGGCGGAGAGGCGACCGGCAACCTGCGCGATGGAGACGATGCCGGAGCCGAGGGCGGCGTAGAGGTCGTCCGTGGAGTCATAGTGGAACCAGCGCGCGACCTCTATGTCCTCCACGATTGCGTTGAGGCGGCGAAACTCCTTCTTCAGCAGGTCGCGGCCGCGCTCGATGTTTGATCCGCGCTCCTGGCGACGGAACCAGCCCCGGATGGCCTGGCGGGCGTTCGCCGTCTTGACGTAGCCCTGGTGAGAGTTCAGCCAGTCGAGGCTCGGGCCACGCGCCACCTTGCTGGTGAGCACCTCTACCGTGTCCCCATTTCGCAGCTGGGTGTCGAGGGAGACCAGCCGCCCGTTGACCTTGGCGCCGATGCACCGGTGGCCGAGCTCCGTGTGGATGCCGTAGGCGAAGTCGATGGGCGTCGAGCCGGCGGGGAACTCGCGTATCTCGTTCTTCGGGGTATAGACGAACACCTGGTCCTGGAAGAGGTCCATGGTGACGTTCTCGATGAACTCGGCTGTCCCGCTCACGTCTCGCTGCCACTCCAGCAGCCGGCGGAGCCAGGTCATTCGCTCCTCGAACCGGCTGTCCTTGGAGCCGCCGCCTTCCTTGTAGCTCCAGTGGGACGCGATGCCGTATTCGGCGATTTGGTGCATCTGATAGGTGCGCAGCTGCACCTCGACGGGCATCCCGCCGATGGCCCGCACGGAGGTGTGCAGGGACTGGTACATGTTCTCTTTGGGGTTGGCGATATAGTCGTCGAATTGGCCGGGGAGAGGCCTCCAGAGGGAATGCACCGCCCCGAGGGCGCCATAGCACTCCGGTATGGTCGGCACGAGCACGCGGAGGGCGAACAGGTCGTATATCTCGCCGACCTCCTTGCCCTGGTTCGCGTAGGCCTGGGCCTTGCGGTAGATGCTGTAGAGGTGCTTCGGGCGCCCGGTGACCTCGGCGTTGAAGCCGGCGCGGGTCAACTCGCGCTTCAGTACCTCGGTGATCTGCTCGACGTACGCCTCTCGCTCGCGCCGTTTGGAGGAAAGCAGTTTCGATATGCGCCGGTACTGGTTCGGCTGCAAGTGGCGGAAGGAGAGGTCCTCGAGCTGCCACTTGACCTCGCCCATACCGAGGCGATGGGCCAAGGGGGCGTAGATATCGAGGGTCTCTTGCGCTATCGCGACGCGGCGGGCCGGGGATAGGGCGCCCAGGGTGCGCATGTTGTGCAGCCGGTCCGCGAGCTTGATGAGTACGACGCGGATGTCCTCGGCCATCGCCACCAGCATCTTGCGGAGGCTCTCCGCTTGACTGTCGCTCTTGGCGATGAGGGGCTGGGCGTCGCCGTTGAGGGTGTCCAGCCGCGCCAGCTTGGTTACCCCGTCGACGAGCTTCGCGACATCGTCGCCGAACCTCTCTCGGATGTCCTCAAGGGATACGCCGCAGTCCTCGACGACATCATGGAGGAGCGCGGCAGCGACCGTTGGAGCGTCGAGGTTCAGGTCCGCGAGATAGCGGGCGGCGGAGACGGGGTGCTCGATGTAGGGCTCCCCTGACCGGCGCGTCTGCCCCATGTGGGCTTGGGCAGCGAAGTCGAGCGCCCGCTCGACGAAGTCCGCCTTGTCCGTCGGGAGGTACTCGCGCACTCTCTCCAGAAGCTCCTGCATGGCAGCATTATAACGGGGCTGTGCGGAACTCCCTAATGGCGGGGGATGGCCCTCTCCCTGCCTCCCCCGCAGACCCGGAGAGGGGGGTCCACGCACGCGCTAGGGGGAGGGACCGCACCGCTGTCGCCCCGCTACGAGGTTCCCGCCTGCGCGGGAATGACGGAAGGGGGCGTGGACGGGACTGGTCCTTCTTCGCAGGCTATGGGAGAGGGAAGATAGAATGGGGGCGTCGAGAACCAGATTCGGAGAGTCCCTATGCAGCAAGCGCCCCGAGGCACAGCCGATATTCTTCCCGAGAGCCAACGCTACTGGTCTTTCGTGTATTCGACGCTGGCGGGAGCCGCGCATTCGTTTGGCTACGCCCGGATCGATACGCCGATCTTCGAGAGCACCGGACTCTTTACCCGCACGGTGGGGGAGGAGACGGACATCGTCCAGAAGGAGATGTACAGCTTCGAGGACCGCGGTGGCCAGGAGGTCACGCTCCGCCCGGAGGGCACGGCGGCCGTCTGCCGGGCCTATCTGGAGCACGGTCTGCACAACCAGGCGCAACCCGTGCGGCTCTACTACCTCTGTCCGATGTTCAGGTACGACCGTCCTCAGGCCGGACGCTTCCGCCAGTTCCATCAGTTCGGGGTCGAGGCCATCGGCGACGGCGGGGCGACCGTGGACCTAGAAGTCATCCAGCTCGCGATGCACAGCATGGAGCAGCTCGGACTCGGCGGCATGACGCTCGTGCTGAACAACATCGGCGACGCTCAGGACCGCCCTCGCTACATCGAGGCGCTGCGTGAGCACTTCAGGCCGCACTTCGGGCGCCTCGGGAAAGACGATCAGCGCCGCTTCGACGCCAATCCGCTCCGTCTGCTCGATTCGAAGGAGATCGCGGGCGAGTCCTTCATGGACTCCGCCCCCCGAAGCACGGACTTTCTGGGCCCCGAAGCCCAGGCTCACTGGGACGAGCTCCTCGCCCACCTCGACGCCGTCGGACTCCCGTACCGCCTCGATCACAAGCTCGTGCGCGGGCTCGACTACTACACGCGCACCGTGTTCGAGATTCACCCTGCACGGGCCGGCGGGCAGAGCGCGGTATGCGCGGGCGGCCGCTACGACGGGCTCATCGAGCAGATCGGCGGTAAGCCGACCCCCGGCATCGGGTTCGCCGCGGGGATCGAGCGCATGATCCTGAACCTACAGGAGCAAGGCGCGGAACCCCCGGACGTGAACCCGCGACCGCTGGTGGTGGCGTACCGGGGGGAACAGGCGAAGACCGCCGCCATCCGGCTCGCGCTGGCCCTTCGGGCGGAAGGCGGACAAGCGGTGCTGGCGCCGGACCGCAGCCTCAAGGCGCAGCTCCGCTATGCGTCGGCCATCGAGGCGCCGGGAGTCCTGATATTCGGGGACGCCGAACTCGCAAAGGGGACCGTCACTTACCGCGACATGGCCGCCGGCGAGCAGCGCGAGATTCTCCTCGCTGACGCGCCCAAGTCCCTGCTGCGTTAGCTGCGCCCGCTCACCCTGTAGGACTGCTTCGCGCCCTCGCCCGTCCGCACACCCTGGATTCCCGGTTTCGCGGGAATCCCTCATGTTGGGCTGACGCCCCACACCACAACCGACGAAATAGGGCTGGAGGACGGAGCGAGGGATCGCGGTGCTGTCGCCCCGCTACGAGGTTCCCACCTGCGCGGGAATGACGGAAGGGAGGGGAATTCCTATCTTCGAAGCAATGACGGCTCCCTCCCGGCCTCCTCCGCAGACGGGGAGGGATTTCCCATCACGCGCTTGCGTCTGCGGAAGGAGTAACCACGGAGCCCACCGTCTAGGGGAAGGTGAGGTTGAGGGGGGTTACGCGCGCGGCGGCGTACGTGCCTGTGTTCGGCGAGGCGGTCCCGTCCAGCCAGAACTCGACCGTCGCATTCACGTAGCTGCTTTGGCATACGCCGATCGTCACCAGGTATCTGCCCGCCGTGGTGATCTCAGTGGAGAACCACTGGTCAGTGAGGTTGGTCTTGGAGACCTTTGCGTAGATGCGGCTGCCCACAGGGGCGCTCTGGCCTCCAACCGTGATGCTCCCGTTGAAGGTCGCGGGGATCGGGGGGAAGGTTCCCACAGGACATTGCGCCGCAGACCCCGAAATCACGATGACGCCGGACTCCAGCCTGGGGAGAACCCTGTCGATCAGTCCGCCCGTGGTCAGCGCATATATCTCGCCGGTACGACCGATGTCCAGGCCAATCATGTACTGTTCTTCCATGCGGATCCCGCGGAGCCGGCCGTACTCGTCGACGAACGCCCCGCCTTCCGATCCGGCGATGTTCCGGCCTCTCATCTGGAGGAACTGGAGTCCGGTGTTAAAGTCCTGTCTGTTGCCGTCGACGCTCGCGCCCTGCTTAGTCAAAGTCCCAGCCAGACCGAAGTACATGGACCCAAGCTGTTTGCCTACCGGCGGCACAGTCGTGTCTTGCGTTGAAATCGTGTCGTAGGTCCCACTAGCGTTGACGACCCCGAGCAGGGCCATGTCGTAGTCATCGTCCCGCCCAATGACCCACGCTTGGCCGGTCGTGCTGTCTTGGGTAAAGGTGGCTACGGGCGCCTGGCCAAGATTCGACGCGGTGGTGATGATTTTGCCTGCCGAGTTAATCATCACGCCGGTCCATTGGTTCCCGCCCGCTGCCAGCTTGACCATGCCGGGCTCAGCGGCCGCTAAGCCCTCCGTCAAAGTAGGGACAGGGCCGGTTGGGGTGACCCCAGGCGTCGGGGCTGAGGGCGTTGGGCCGGGCATCGGGGTGGACCCGGGCGTTGTAGGCGTTGTCGGAGTGGACGGTGATGTCCCTCCCGGAGTAGGCGTGGGCAGGTTTTCGAGCCCGTCGAACGTTACGTTCTCCATCGGGACCGTGGTGGACGCTCCATTCTCGGAGCGCACAGTGACGCCGCCCTGGTCGATTCGGACAGCAAAGCTTCCGCAACCGACGATTACGAGTGCGAGCAGGCCAACGAGAGCGAATCGTGTAATCATGGGCGGCATTCTAGCAGAGAGGCGAGCGGAGATGCTCGCCTCTCTGTCCGTGCCAAGCTAGCGCCTACGGGAAGGTCAAGTCAACAGGGAATTGTCTTGCGGGAACCCAGGTGCTCATCACCGGAGAAGCGCTCCCGTTCATCCAGAACTCCACGGGCGCATTCACGAAGCCGCTTTGGCACACGCCAATCGTAAGCAGATACTCGCCCATCTCGGTGATTTCAATGGAGAACCACTGGTCTTGGAGCCCGCGCTTGGAGACTTTCGCATAGAGTCTGCTGCCCACGGGGGCGGGCTGGCCTCCAATCGTCACGTCTCCCCTGTAGGTCGCGGGGATCGGCGGGAAGAGTCCTGGAGAGCATCCGGACGCGGTGCTCTTGTCGATGACGATGACGCCCGACTCCAGCCTGGGGATGACCAGGTTGAGCAGTCCATCGACCGTCAGCGCCCAGCTTTCGCCGGGGAAGCCGATCCCCAGATCGGAGATGTACTGTGGGTTCATGCGGATGCCGCGGAGCTGGCCGTAGTTGTCGACCACTGCCCCGCCCTCTGACCCGGGAGCGTGCTGGCTTCGCATCTGGATGAACTGCAGCCCGGTGTTGAGGTCCGGCCTGCTTCCTGCAACGACCGTGGTCTGCCTGTTCAAGGTCAAAGAGACGCCGAGGTACTGCAGCGCCCCGAGCTCGTCGCCCACCTGCGGTATGGCGCTGTTCTCCGCGAGGACTACGTCATAGACCAGGCTGGGGCTTACCACTCCCAGCAGGGCCATGTCCAAATCGTCATCCCTCCCGATCACCCATGCCTGACCGGTCGCGCCCCCGGGGGTGACGAAACTGGCTACGGGGGACTGGCCGAGGTTGGACGCTGTGGTGAGTATCTTGCCTCCAGCATCAATCATCACGCCGGTCCAGTGTTTGTCGCCCACTGTCAGCTTGACCATGCCCGGCTCGGCTTTCGCTACCCCTTCCGCCAGCGTGGGAGGCGCCATCGGAGTGGGCGTCAAGGTGGGCGTGGGCGTGTCGGTCGGCTCCGGGGTTGGCGTGTGGGTCGGGGTGGGCCTCGGTGTGCTGGTCGCGGTGGGGGTTGGCGTGTGGGTCGCGGTAGGCGTGGGGGTAAGGGTCGCCGTCGGCTCCGGGGTTGCCGTCGCCGTCGCCGTGGGGGTGGGCGTGGGGGTAAAGGTCGCCGTCGGTTCCGGAGTGGGGGTTGGGGTCGGCTCCGGGGTCGGCGTGCTGGTCGCGGTAGGCGTGGGCGTGGGGGTGAAGGTCGCGGTGGGCTCCGGCGTGTTTGTCGGCGTCGGGGTGTCCGTTGGGGTTGGCGTGTGGGTTTCGGTCGGCGTCGGCGGGGCGACGGTCGGAGTCGGGGTCGACTCGCCGCAAGCCGCGACGAAGGCGAGAGCGATGATGAACGCGGGAGCTATCAGGGCCAGGCGGAGGTGCCTCATGCAGACTTGACCAACTCTTTCGTAAGGTAAATCTTTAGAATTCTACAACGGGCCATGGGAGGGCTGACAGTCCATTACGCTGCGGATTGGCGTCGGACTCAGGGCGGCCCCCTCTCAAATCTCCCCCCGCAAACGAGACCTTTGCGTAACTCCCGGTCCATTCCCGTCCCAGTGTAGAAAGCTGATCAGTCGTATTTTTCGTTACGAGTAAAAAGCGGGGGAGTCTCCCCCGCAGGCGGACGGGAGAGAGGCTCCAGCGTGTGCTATACTCCTATATGACCCCCGCCTGACGGGGGTTTCATTGTGAAAGCGGCCAGCCGTGTTCGAGCGTCTCGAGAATCTCCTGAAACGCAGCGAAGAGATCGACGAACTCTTCGCCAAGCCTGAAGCCGTCTACGACCCGGAGCAAGTCAACAAGCTCGCCAAGGAGCGCTCCGACCTCCAGCCCGTCGTGACGGCTTATCGGCAACTCCAAACCGCTCAGGCCGACCTCGCCGACGCCAAGTCGCTGGCGGGCGATGACGACCCCGAGGTGGCCACTATGGCCCGCGAGGAGATCGAGCGCCTCTCCGCCGACATGGAGCGTTTGGAATCGGAGCTGCGGACCACCCTCATCCCGAAAGACCCCCGCGACGGCAAGAACGCCATCATGGAGATACGGGGTGGCACAGGCGGCGACGAGGCTGCGCTCTTCGCCGGCGACCTCTTCCGCATGTACCAGCGCTACGCCCAGCGGCACAGGCTGCAGGTCGAAATCGTCAACACCAGCGAGACGGAGGGGGGCGGCTTTAAGGAGGTCGTCTGTTCCATCGCCGGGCGGGGCGCCTACCGACAGCTCAAGCATGAGAGCGGCGTCCACCGCGTTCAACGCGTGCCCGTCACCGAGGCCCAGGGGCGTATTCATACGTCCACTGCCACCGTCGCCGTTCTGCCCGAGGCCGACGAGGTGGACGTAGCGATCAGGCCGGAGGACCTCCGAATCGACATCTTTCACTCTGGCGGCCCCGGCGGGCAGAACGTGAACAAGGTTGCAACGGCCGTGCGCGTCGTCCATAACCCGACCGGCATCGTGGTTGTATCCCAGGGCGAGCGCTCCCAGCTGCGCAACAAGAACGAGGCGCTCGCAGTGCTGCGCTCCCGTCTCTACGAGCAGCAGATGCAGGAGCAGCATGCGTCCGCCTCCGCGACGCGGCGCTCCCAGGTGGGCAGCGGCGAACGCTCCGAGAAGATTCGCACGTACAACTTCCCGCAGGACCGCCTCACGGACCACCGCATCGGCATGTCCATCCACGGCTTGCAAGAGATCATGGCCGGCGCTGGCCAGTTCGACTCCCTCGTCGAGGCCCTCCTCCAGGAAGAGCAGACTCGGCTGTTGGAAGAGGGGGGCGAGGACAGCGCGGCCTGAGTGCTCCCGTGCCGGACCTCGGACTCCTCGTTCGCAAGACAGCCGTACGCCTCGAAACCGCCGGCATCGGCGACGCGCGGCTCGAAGCGGACCTCATCTGGATGACCGCCCTTGGCGTCGACCGCGCCCACCTCTATGCCGCATTCAACGAGCCAGCGCCGGAAGACGGCGCGGAGCGTGCAGCCGAGCTCATGGCCCGCCGTCTGGCCCGTGAGCCCGTCGCCTACCTCATGGGCAAGCGCGAGTTCTATGGCGTCGAGATCGTGGTCGGGCCCGGCGTGCTCATTCCTCGGCCCGATACCGAGACCGTCGTCGAGGAGACTCTCCGGCTGATCGAGCGCATCGCCGCGCCGCGCATCGCCGACGTGGGGTGCGGCAGCGGGGCCATCGCCGTTGCGCTCGCCGTAACGCGCGCCGACGCGACCGTCTATGCGCTGGACGTCGCGCCCCGCGCCCTCGAACTGACGGCGCTCAACGCCGACGCGAACGGCGTCTCGGACCGGGTTCAGGTCATCGCGAGCGACTTGCTCGCTGCTCTCCCCGGGCCGGTCCACGCCATCGCCGCCAACCTTCCCTACGTGCGGTCGGACGAGCTCCCCACCCTCGATCCGGAGGTGCGTTTGTTCGAGCCGAGGGAAGCTCTCGACGGTGGGGACGACGGCCTATCGCTGGTCCGGCGGCTGCTCGCCGAGGCGGGCGCCTGTCTGTATCCAGGGGGCGCCGTCGTCATGGAGATGGACCCGCGACAGATCGAGGCGGCCTCGCAGACTGCCGCCGTTTGCCTCCCGTTGGCCAAGACGCGGGTCGTTCACGACCTCGCCGGACGTCAGCGCGTCCTCGTCGTAGAGACGTAGGGAGCTAGTCGGGCGGGGGCGACGGCGGCTCGCCGGGACCCTCGCGTCGGTCGCGGTCGCGTTCCTCCCCGGACGCGATGTCGACCGGGGGCTCAGGCTCCTTGGGCTCGCGGGAGCGCCGAGCGGGCTCGCGGAGGCGTTCATCCATCTGCGCTAGCGTCGCCAAGACCAGGCTGTTGATGCTTTCGTCCGGGTAATGCCCATCCTCGTCCTGCTCGCCAGCCGGCGCGCCCATCAGCAGCTCGACGCCCTGCTCCACTGTCTCCACCGCGTACACGTTGAACAGTCCCTCCCGCACGGCGTCGACCACCTCGTCGTTCAACACGAGGTTGCGGACGTTCGACGCGGGGATGAGCACTCCCTGCCGCCCCGTCAGCCCCCGCGCCTTGCAGACCTCGAAGAACCCCTCGATCTTTCGTGTCGCGCCCCCGATGGCTTGCACCTGGCCCTGCTGGTCGATGGAGCCCGTGACTGCTAAACCTTGGTCTATCGGGACGTTCGCCAGGCTGGAGAGCAGCGCGTACAGCTCCGTGCTCGACGCGCTGTCCCCGTCGACCTCTTCGTAGGTCTGCTCGAACGCGATGCTCGCCCTCATGGGCAGCGTCGCGTCAAGGCCGTACTTGCCCATGAGGTAGCCCATGAGTATCTGGAATCCCTTGCTGTGGATGCGCCCGCTCATCTGGCTCGCTTGCTCCACGTTCGCCAGCTCGCCCCGCCCCAGCGCGACCCGCGCCGTGAGCCGCGACGGCCGGCCGAAGGAGTAGTCGCCCATGTCGATAACGGCTAGCCCATTTATCTGCCCGACCACTCGCCCGTCCACCTCAACGCGTATCGTTCCTTCGTCGTATAGGTCTTGCAGGCGTTCTTCGATGCGGTTGGAGCGGCTCCGCGCCTCATCCACCGCCGCCTGCACGTGCTCGCGCGTCACCATGTCGCTCCCGACCTGCCTCGCCCAGAAGCTCGCCTCGATAACCAAGTCCGCGACATCGGCGAACCGTGCGCTCAGGCGCTCCTGGTCCTCCACGAAGCGAGCCGATTGCTCGATGACCCTAGCGACGCCCGATGCGTCGAAGGGCAGCAGGCCGTCCTCTTGGATGCGGTTCACCACAAAGGACGCGTAACGGCGGATGTTCTCGGCGTTCAGCTCAATCTCGGTGGAGAAGTCCGCCTTCACCTTGAACAGTTTCGGAAAGTCCTCGTCGTATAGCAGCAGCGTTCGGGCGAGGTGCGGATTGCCGATGAGGACGACCTTTACGTCCAACGGCACCGGCTCAGGCTCGATGCTGGTCGTCGGGACGAGCGCTATCTGCTCACCGAGGCTCTCGATCCGCGCTTCGCCGCTCTGTAGAGCCTGCTTCAGGCTCTGCCAGAGACCGGGGACGGCGAGCAGGTCCTTGGCGTGGAAGACGAGGAAGCCTCCGTTCGCCCGGTGGAGCGAGCCGGGGTGGACTTCCGTGAAGTCGGTCATCATCGCGCCGTTGCGGAACGCGTGGTCGGCCCTGCCGAATACGTTGTAGTGCGTGGGGCTCTGCTCGAAGACCACTGGGGCCCCGTTCGTGCGCGAGTGGTCGACGAAGACGTTCACGCGATAGCGAAGCAACGCCGCTTCGGCCTGAGCGAGCTCCGGGGCAGGCGCCCCGTCGCGCGCGCCAAAGAAAATTTGGATGCCGCTCAGCATGTCCTCGCGCACTTCGCGCAGGTACTGGACGGCCTCGCCATGCTCTCCGTAGTACTCGCGCAGCTCCGCGAACAGCGGCCGGAGCGCGAACTCCGCCACTTCCCGGTTGACCGCGCTCCGCACCCGGTTCGCCTCCCGCTCGGTCTGGCGCATCTCTCCTATCTGCTGGGTGATGAGGCCCTGAAGCTCTTCCTGGCGTTTCTGCGCCTCTTGCGCCTCCTCACTGGAGAGGGCGTTGAGCTCCTCGCGAGACATCGGCTCGCCCGTGGGGCCGAGGGGGACCGCCACGATTCCGGCGTCGCTCATCCTGAGACTCATTCCCCGGCGGCTCGCCTCCTCGACCATGCGTTCGTTGATGGCCCGCTGCCTCTGCTGCACTCCCGCGAGAGCCTCCTCGACCCGACGCTCGTATTCCTTGCTCTCAAACGCCCTGGGAACCCGGACGCGCGCCTCCGACACCAGCTCGTCCATGTCGTTCGCTAACTGACGGCCCATGCCAGCAGGGAGGCTTATCCCGCGCGGCCGCTTGGGGTCGGCGAAGCTGTGGACGTAGACCCAATCGTTCGGCACGGGCCGTCTTGCCGCCGTCTGCCGCAGCAGCGCCCGCAGCGTCGTCGACCGCCCCGTACCCGGCGCGCCGGACACGAAGATGTTGAACCCCCGCTGCTCGACGCCCAGCCCGAATTCCAGGGCCCGCAGCGCCCGGTCCTGCCCGATCGTCCCCTCCAACGGCGGGACCTCGCGCGTCGTGTCGAAACCGAGCTCCGACTCGGACAGCCGCACCGTCAACTTCTCGACGGGCGTCCTCAGCCGCGACTTGATATCCGATGGGGGTAAGGTCATCCCAAGGCTCCCGCCCGCGTAATTGTCAGGCGATGGGAGCTTACCGCGCCGGCGGGGGAAGGTTAACCACAATGGGAAGGCCGGAAATGCGAAGTGTCGCTGTCCTTCGTCCCTGCTCGACCTGGGCTGTGCGCCCTGTCCCTCCCCGCCGGACGGCGATAACCTAGGGCGCATGACCTACTCAGACATCCTCTACGAGAAGTCCGGCGGCACCGCCACCATCACCATCAACCGGCCCGAGGTGCGCAACGCCTTCCGCCCCCTGACGGTCGACGAGATGATCGAGGCGTTCCAGGACGCCTGGGAAGACGACGAGATCGGCGTGGTCATTCTCACAGGGGCGGGGGACAAGGCTTTCTCCAGCGGCGGCGACCAGAAGGTGCGGGGCAAGGACGGCTACCAGGACGGGACGGGCCATACGAAGCTTCGCATCACGGAGTTGCACGCCGTCATTCGCATGATTCCCAAGCCGGTCATCGCCGCGGTCAACGGCTACGCCATCGGCGGCGGGCACGTCCTCCATGTCATCTGCGACCTTTCCCTGGCGTCGGAGAATGCCATCTTCGGCCAGTCCGGCCCGAAGGTGGGCAGCTTCGACGCGGGCTTCGGCACGGTGTTCCTGGCGCGCGTCGTGGGCGAGAAGAAGGCCCGCGAGATCTGGTACCTGTGCCGTCAGTACTCGGCCCAAGAGGCGCTCGACATGGGCCTTGTGAACAAGGTGGTCCCGCTCGACGGTCTCATGGCCGAGGCGCGCGCCTGGGCGGACCGCATTTTGGAGATGAGCCCCACCGCGCTGCGCTTCCTCAAGGCGTCGTTCAACCAGGACACGGACTGGGTCTACGGCCTGCAACAGATGGCCCACGGGGCCGTGCAGATGTTCTACAACACGGACGAGGCCGAGGAAGGCGTCCGCGCCTTCAACGAGAAGCGTCCGCCGGACTTCTCGCCGTACCGCAAGCAGTCGTGGTAATGGGGGGAGGGGGCTCGCCGGCACGCCCCGAGGTCTTGGTATCCTCCCACCATGAGCGCCACTCCGGCTCCACAACCTAAGTTCGTTTCCTGGTTCTGGGCGACGCGCCCCTTCTCTCTTACCGCGTCCATCACGCCGGTGCTCGTGGGGTCGGCGCTTGCCGCCACCGTTGGGGCGATTGACTGGCTGCTCTACTGGCTGGCGCTGACCGGCTCCATCGCGATTCAGATCGGCACGAACCTCACTGACGAGTACTCGGACCACCGCAAGTCGGGAGGGGCGGGCAAGTTCCTGGCGCCGCACAAGGTGATCCAGCGCGGGCTGCTCTCGGAGCGCGCCGTCGGGTTCGGGATGGCGGCGGCGTTCGGGTACGGCATCGCGGCGGGGCTGGTCATCGTCGCGCACGTGGGCTGGCCCATCCTGGCTGTCGGGCTGGCGAGCATGGCAGCCGCCTATCTCTATGCGGGCGGCCCCAAGCCGCTGGGAACGCTTGGGCTCGGCGAGCCGGTGGTGTTCGTGTTCATGGGGCCGTTGATGGTGATGGCGTCGTACTACGTGCAGCGCGAGGCGCTCACCTGGGCGTCGTTTTACGTCTCGCTGCCGGTCGCCTTCATCGTCACCGCCATCCTTCACGTCAACAACCTGCGCGACATCTCCGAGGACCTGGAGGCCGGGAAGCGGAGCATCGCCGCCGCCATCGGCGTCACGCCGTCGCGCTGGCTGTACGCCGCGTTCCTCGCGAGCGCCTACCTCTCGATTGCCGCCGTAGCGGTCGCCGGCGTTGTCAGTCCGTGGGCGTTGCTCGGCCTCGCGCCGCTGCCGTGGGCGGTGGGCGCGGCGCGCGCGTTGTTCGCGGCGGAAGAGCGCGCGGCGATGAACCGTCTGCTCGTGGGGAGCGCCAAGCTCCATGGCTGGACCGGCATCGCGCTGGCGGCGGGGCTCTACGCGTCGAGCTTCTGAGGGGGAGGGTGCTTACGTGGATATACGTATAAGGGTATACTGCAATACGTATAGCGTTCATGGGAGAACGTGGCGATGAAGAGCAAGCTGACCATCACGTTGGACTCAGAGCTCATCCCGGCGGCGAAGCGGTACGCGCGTTCCAAGGGCGTGTCGCTCTCAGCGGTGATTGAGCAGGCGTTGCGAGAGGCGACGAGCGAAAGCGAACCGTCGTTCATGGAGTACTGGCGTGGGAAGTTTCAGGCGGCACATCACGTCAAGCCGGAGCTTTTGGATGACCCGCGCTACGCAGCGCTGGCGCGTAAACACCTCACGTGATCCTTCTCGACACCAATGTTCTCATAGACGCGGCCATCGATAGACATCCCTACGCAGAATCGGCGTCAGCACTCCTCGACAAGCTCATGAGGAGGGAAAGCCATGCCTTCATGGCATGGCATACGGTCGCCACCCTTTATTACATCGTGGCTCCTTCTCGCGGAGGGCCAAGCACACGTGACTTCATCTTGGCCTTACTCCGGTTCGTACAAGTCGCCCCGACCAGCACCGAAGCCGTCCGGTACGCCGCATCGCTTCCCATGCCGGACTTCGAGGATGCGATGCAGGCAGCCGCCGCGCGGGCGTGCGGCGCCCGGCACATCGTCACGCGGAACATCAAGGACTTCGAACGTTCTCCAATCCCCGCGATCACGCCGCAAGAGGCGCTTCTCCAGCTGCGCTGACGCTTGGCGCACACGTTGACCGCCGTCGTGGACGGGCCTAGACTCGATTCGTGGTTATCTATCGCTATTCCCGGTGGGACGGGTCCCAGAACGTCGAGTTCCCCACGACTGAGGACCTGATCGACCGCCTCTCGGAGCAGATTCTCCAGGGAGACGATCTGCGCGGCGCCCTGCGCAGGATGATGCAGCGCGGCTTCCAGGACGCCAAGGGCCAGCGCGGCATGGGCATGCAAGACCTGCTCGACAAGCTCCGGGAAGCGCGCGAACGCAACCTCGAACGCTATAACCTCGCCTCGATGTTCGACGGCATCGCCAAGCAGGTTGACGAAGTCATCGAGCAGGAGCGGCAGGGCATCGACAAGCGCCTCCAAGAGATACGCCCGTCTCCTCTCTCCGGCCCTTCTCCGCAGACGGGGGAGGGGGCGGAGTCCGGCTCACCCTCGCAAGGGGGAGAGGGTGCGCAGGAAGGCGAGGGCGGCGGCGATGTCCCCCCGGAGCTTGCCGATATGCTCCGGCAGATGGCCAACCGACATCTCGATCAGCTGGACCAGCTTCCTCCCAACGCGGGCGGCCGCATCAAGAAGCTTCGCGATTACGATTTCATGGATCCGGAGGCGCGCGAGAAGTTCGAGGAGTTGCTGCAACAGCTCCAGCAGCAGGTGCTGCAGCAGTACTTTCAGGGTCTCCAGCAGAGCTTGCAGAACATGACCCAGGAGGATCTCTCGCAGATTGCGGCTATGGTTCGCGATCTGAACGAGCTCGTTAAGCAGAAGCTCCAGGGCGACGATCCGGACATCACCGAGTTCATGAACAAGTGGGGGCATATGTTCCCCCCCGGAATCGAGAATTTCGACCAGCTGATGGACCACATGTCCAAGCAGATGGCCCAGATGCAATCGCTGATGAACTCGATGCCTGCGGAGATGCGTCGCCAGCTCGAAGACATGATGGAGGGCCTACTGCAGGACAACCGGCTCTCATGGGACCTGTTCGAGCTCGCCACGAACCTCGAACGGATGAACCCCGGCCGGTTCCAGGACAACGACTTCCGGATGTTCGGCGACGAGCCCGTCACCCTCCAGCAAGCCCTCGAGCTGATGGGCGACCTCAACAACATGGAGGAGCTCGAATCCCAGATCCGCCAGGCGCTGCGCACCAACGACGCCACCAAGATTGACGCCGACGAGATCGGGAACGTTCTTGGCGACGAGGCCGGCCGTTTCGCCAAAGAGCTGCAACGGCTCACCAAGGAGCTGGAGGAGGCGGGTTTCATCCGCAGGAAGGGTCAGGGCTGGGAGCTCACTCCTCAGGCCATACGCAAAATCGGCGACAAGGCTCTCACCGACATCTTCAACCGCATCCGCGGAGGCGACCTCGGCGACCATAACCGCGAGAAGAGCGGGGTCGGCGTCGAGTTGACCGACGAGACGAAGAAGTGGGAGTTCGGCGATCCCCTCCACCTCAACACGCTCAAGACCGTCAGCAACGCCGTCCTGCGGGAAGGGCCGGGCACGCCCGTCCGCATCAAGCCTGAAGACTTCGAAATCGACCGCACCATCTCCCAGACACGGGCATCGACGATTATCGCCATCGACATGAGCTATTCGATGTTCTGGGACGGCGCGTTCCAGGCGGGCCAGCGGGTAGGGCTGGCCCTCGACACGCTCATCAAGTCCAAGTACCCCAAGGACCAAGTCTCGGTCGTCGCCTTTTCTTACTTCGTGCTACCCCTCGAGTCGCACATGCTCTTGGACACCTACTGGGTTGAGCACGGCGGCGGGACGAATTTCCAGGAAGTGCTCCGCCAGTCCCGCCAGATGCTTGCCCGTCAAGGCGGCAACAACAAGCAGATCATCCTCATCACCGACGGCGAGCCCACGACCTACAACTGGACCGAGGGCGATGTACGAGCGAACTACATGCGGCGCGGGGGCGGACTGATCGAAGCGACCATGCGCGAGGTGATGCGCTGCACGCGGGACAACATCACCATCAACACCTTCATGCTCGACCAGAGCCCTTCGCTCCTCCGTTTCGTCCAGCTGATGACGAAGATGAACAAGGGCCGCGCGTTCGTAGCCAGCCCGGACAATCTGGGCTCCTACGTCGTCGCCGACTACGTCTCCAACCGCAACAAGGTCATCCGCTAGGCGGGTCGTCCCGTGACTCCAGACGGCATTGGCTTCGTAGAGGCCATCGTTATCGACGTTGCCGACTTCGAGAGGGCCGAGACTTTCTGGTCTCAGCTAGTCGGCTGCGAGTTCGGCCCTTCTTTCGAGCCCACCTTCAGGCGCGCCCGTCTTCCGTCCGGCGTTGCTCTCGTGCTCCAGCTTAGGCCCGACCCGAAGGGAACGCGCAACCGGGTCCACGTGGGACGTGGAGGTCGAAGACGCCGGCGCGGCGCTGGCGCGCGTTGAAGCGATAGGCGGCGCGCTAGTGGGCCGCGTAGAGAATGAGTTCGGCGTTCACATCTGCGCCGACCCCGACGGCAACGAGTTCTGCCTGACGCCACAGTAGCTTCTACGAAGCGTGCAGCTTTGCTCCGGCGGGCGTACTACTCAACGCGAATGGCTACGGCAAGCCGGGCGTGCTCCTAACCAAGCGCGACCGGGCGGAGGCGCGTTAAGACGCCCCGCCCGATTAGGCGCGCCTAGGCGCCACAGCCTTTATTCATCCTGCTCTGCGTCGGCCACACCGTCGTCCTCATCGTCATCGTCATCGTCGACGAGGATATCGTCGTCGTCATCCTCGTCCTCATCGCCCGAGAGGTCGGTGAGGGGAACGGCGTCCTCATTCGCCAGATCAGCGCCGGGGAGGTCGGACATCAGGTTCATCAGGTCGAAATCGTCGCCCTCGCCGTCATCGACGGGCTGGGGCAGCTCGGACAGGCCGAGCAGCTTGCGGCCGTCCTCGGATACGTCGAGCCGGGCCGGGATGAGCCGCCCGATGATGACGTTCTCCTTCAGACCCCGTAGGTAGTCGACCTCGCCCAGAAGCGCCGCCTCGGTGAGCACCCGAGCGGTCTCTTGGAACGACGCCTTCGCGAGGAAGCTGTCGGTGTTCAGCGACGCCCTCGTCACGCCCAGAATCTCCGGCTTGCTGGTCGCGGGCTCGCCGCCCTCCGCCATGATCTGCTCGTTGACTTCTTGGAACTGCAGACGATCCGTGAGCTGGTTCGGCAGGAGCTTCGTGTCTCCGATGCTCTCGACGCGCACCCACCGCAGCAGCTGGCGGATGATCGTCTCGATGTGCTTGTCGTTGATGGACACGCCTTGGTTCCGGTACACGGTCTGCACCTGCTCCACGAGGTAGCGCTGGGTGGCCTCCATGCCCTCGATCCGCAGGATGTCGTGGGGGTCCTTCACGCCGCTCGTCAGCTTCTGGCCCGCGACAACCGAGTCGCCGGTGCGGACCAGCCGCTGGTCCGTGGCGTCGACCTGATGATCGCGCACCTCTGTCTCGAAGGAGTCGATCTCGACGCCTCCATCGACAAGCCGCACGCTGCCCGACACGCGGGCCAGGAGGTTGGTGAGCTCCGGAAGCTGCTCCTCGCCCTCTTCGACATCGGCCTTCTTCTTCTTGCTCTTCTCCGCCACGACCTTCGGCTCGGCCACCGTCTCGCCGGCCCTTATGTGCTGTCCGGCCTTCACGGTGAGCTTGTGCGTCTCGGCCACGGGCTGGCCGTCCGTGAATGGCACGCGGTTCACGACGCGAACCACCGGTGCGAACGACGTGGGCGGCGTGAGAAGCGACTGGGCGTCGCCGCCCGCATCGTACTCGCCGACCAGATGGCCGCCCTCGAACACCAGCACTTCCCCGTCGATCTCCGCGATCCGCGCCTTGCCCTTCGGGGCTCTGGCCTCGAACAGTTCCTCGACACGCGGTAGACCGGACGTGATGTCCTTGCCCGCGATTCCGCCGGTGTGGAACGTCCGCATCGTCAGCTGCGTGCCGGGCTCACCGATGGACTGGGCCGCGATGATGCCCACTGCGTCTCCGATGAGAGCGAGCTGACCCGTAGCAGGACTCCGCCCGTAACACACCTGGCAGATTCCACGGACCGCCTCGCAGGTCAACGGGCTCCGGAGCCAAAGCTCAGTAACGCCCGCCGCTTCGACCTCGATGGCCTTCGGCTCCACAATCATCTCGTTGGCGTCGACCAACACTTCGCCGGTATTCGGGTCGGCAATCGGCGTGGACGCGACCCGTCCCACGATTCGCTCTGACAGATGCGCGATCATCACGTCCTCTTCCGAGGCGGCCGCGTGGATAATCACCCCGCGGTCGGTGCCGCAGTCCTCCTCCATGACGATGACTTCCTGGGCCACGTCGATGAGGCGGCGGGTCAGGTACCCGGAGTCGGCGGTCCGGAGCGCGGTGTCGGCTAGACCCTTGCGCGCTCCGTGCGTCGAGATGAAGTATTCGAGAACGCTCAGTCCCTCCCGGAAGCTCGACTTGATCGGCAACTCGATGATGTCGCCCCGCGGGTTGCTCATCAGGCCTCGCATGGCCGCCATCTGCTTGATCTGCGCCTCGTTTCCACGAGCGCCGGAGTGCGCCATGGCGTAGATGCCCCCGAACTCCGGCAGGTGCCGCTGGATGACTTCGTCCATCTTCACCGAGACTCGCTGCCAAGCGGCGACCGCCCGGTTGTACTTCTCGCGCTCGGTGATGAGGCCCATCTCGTATTGTTCTTCGAGCTCCTCGATTTCCTTATCGGCATCTGCGACGAGGCCCGCCTTCTCGGGCGGCACCTTGATATCGGTGATGCCGATAGTCGTGCCGGAGATCGTTGCGTAGTGGAAGCCGATCTGCTTCAGCCGGTCGAGGACTTCAGACGTGGCGTCGTTGCCCGACAGGCGGTAGACCTCCGTGACGAGGTCTCTCAGCGCCTTCTTGTCCATGACGATGTCGTAGCGCCGGATTTCTTCGGGCAAGACTTGGTTGAAGATGATTCTGCCCGGCGTGGTCGGCACCCAGCCGCTCTCCGTCTCCTTGCTGCGGACGGAGACCTCGGTGTGCAGCTCGAGTAGACCGGCGTCGAACGCCACCATCACGTCGTCGAAGTCGCGGTAGCGTCCTCCGGCTCCCTTGGCGTTGGGCCGCACCTGGGTGAGGTAGTAGCAGCCGAGCACTATTTCGTAGGTCGGCGCCACCAGCGGCTCGCCCGAGCTCGGGGAGAGCATGTTGTAGGTGCTGAGCATGACGTTCCGGGCCTCGTGGACCGCCTCCCGGGAGAGGGGAACGTGGACAGCCATCTGGTCGCCGTCGAAGTCCGCGTTGAACGCCGCGCACACCAGCGGGTGCAGCTGGATCGCGCTGCCCTCCACCAGGATGGGCATGAACGCTTGGATGCCGAGGCGGTGCAGCGTCGGCGCGCGGTTGAGCAACACCGGCCGTCCCTGGATAACCTCCTCCAGGATGTCCCAGACCTCCGCCCGCGCGCGCTCAACCATGCGCTTCGCGCTCTTGATGTTGTGGGCCAGCCCCTGCACAACCAGCCGGTTCATGACGAACGGCTTGAAGAGCTCCAGCGCCATCTTCTTGGGCAGGCCGCATTGGTGCAGGCGCAGGCTCGGGCCGACCACAATCACCGAGCGCCCTCCGTAGTCCACACGCTTGCCCAACAGGTTCTGCCGGAACCTTCCTTGCTTGCCGCGGAGCAGGTCCGACAAGCTCTTCAGCTTGTGGTTGTGGCTGCCCACGATTGCGCGGCCGCGGCGGCCGTTGTCGATCAGGTCGTCGACTGCTTCTTGGAGCATCCGCTTCTCGTTCCGGACGATGATCTCCGGCGCGCCAAGCTCCAACAGCCTCTTCAGGCGGTTATTCCGATTGATCACGCGGCGGTACAGATCGTTCAGGTCGCTCGTCGCGAACCGGCCGCCGTCCAGCTGCACCATCGGGCGCAGGTCGGGAGGCAGCACGGGCAAGGCCGTCATAATCATCCATTCAGGCTTGTTGCCGCTGCGGCGAAGGGCCTCGATGACGCGGATGCGCTTCACGGCCTTCTTGCGCCGCTGACCGGACGTGTTGTGCACTTCCTTGTCCAGGTCGTGGCTCACTTGCTCCAGGTCGATGGCCTTCAGAATGTCCAGAATGGCCTCTGCGCCCATACCGGCGCGGAAGATGTCGCCGTACTTGTCGTGCAGCTCGCGGTAGCGCGCCTCCGTAAGCAGCATCAGGGGGCGGAGGCTCTCCAGCTCGTCAACCTCTTGTTGCAGGGTCTGCGCGAGGCTTTCCTTCGTAGTCCGGGTGTTCGTGGTGATCTGCTCGATTTCGGCGTCGAGCTCGGTGCGGCGCTCCTCGTTGGGGGTCGCGGCCATCTCGACGACGATTCGGTCCCGATCCCGCTCCAACTGCTTATCGAGCGCTTCTTCCTGCTCCGCGTGCATCTCCTGAAGCTCTTCGATCTTGCGCGTGCGCAGCAGCAGATCGACGGAGGTGACGACATACTGAGCGAAGTAGAGGACTCGCTCCAGATTGCGGGGGGAGAGGTCCAGCAGCAGCCCGAGCCTGCTCGGGATGCCTTTTGCGAACCAGATATGGGCGACCGGCGCGGCGAGGCTGACGTGGCCCATGCGCTCTCGTCGCACCTTTGCGCGAGCGACCTCCACGCCACAGCGGTCGCAGATTACGCCCTTGTAGCGGATCTTCTTGTACTTGCCGCAGTAGCACTCCCAGTCCTTCGTGGGACCGAAGATGCGCTCGCAGAACAACCCCTCTTTCTCGGGGCGAAGCGTCCGGTAGTTGATCGTCTCCGGCTTGGTTACCTCGCCGTAGGACCACTGCCTGATCTGCTCCGGCGAAGCAAGTGAGATACGGATTGCGTTGAAGTCCGTCGCGTTCGGCATCCTGCTCGTACTCCTCGCGGGGCTCCCCCGCGCTGCTGTCGGCTAAAGAGACTCGGCCATTATTTGGCGCGGGCGCTAACCCTGGTCCCCTTCGTTCTCCTCCTCGGAGGCCTGCCGCGCGTATGCGCCCAGGTCCATCCGCACCTCCGTGGACACTTCCGACTCTTGCTCCTCCAGCGGCACGAAGTCCGCTTCCCAGGAGGGCGCAACCGGCTCGAGGGGAGCCACGATTGCCGTGTCGATGTCTTCCTCTTCTTCCTCTGCGTAGGTGAAACGTGGAGCAGGGATCCCGCGGTCGTCCTCATAGCGTAGCTCGACCGCCAGCCCCAAGCTCTGTAGTTCCTTGACTAGAACGTGGAAGGACTCCGGCACACCGGGCTGGACAACGTCCTCGCCCTTTACGATTGCCTCGTATGTCTTCACCCGTCCCACCACGTCGTCCGACTTGACCGTGAGCATCTCTTGGAGGTTGTATGCCGCGCTGTACGCCTCGAGCGCCCAGACCTCCATCTCACCGAACCGTTGGCCGCCGAACTGCGCCTTCCCGCCCAGGGGTTGCTGCGTTATCAGCGAGTACGGGCCCGTCGACCTCGCGTGGATCTTGTCCTCCACCAAGTGGATGAGCTTCAGCATGTAGATGTAGCCGACGGTGACCGGGTTGTCGAACTGATCTCCGGTGCGCCCGTCGTAGAGGAGCGACTTGCCAAGCACCGGAGCCGCGATGTTGAGGTCCCGGCCCACCTGCAGCGCCTCCTCGTACAGCTCGCCGAACGCTTGGTCCTCGGTGGCGAGCTTCTTGCCCGTCGCATCCTCGTACGGTTCGGCCAGGTCTTGGAGCCAGACTTTGAGGCAAACCTCGGACGCGTAGTCAGGGACGTTGTCGTTGAACACGCGGTCCGCGTCGTAGCCTCGCTCGGCCACCCAAGTGCGGGCCCTGGCCCAGTCGGGTTCATAGTCGTCGACGCCGAGCAGGTCGCTGCCGGCAGCTCCTGCTCGCTCCACCAGCCACGCCCTGCCCAGGGCGTCACGGATGTCTACGTCCGTTGCGCCGTCGAACACCGGCGTCGCCGCGCGGAAGCGCAGCTTGTGGGCGGCGAGACCGAGATGCGTCTCCAGCACCTGGCCGAGGTTCATGCGGGAAGGCACTCCGATCGGGTTCAGGATGATGTCGACCGGCGTCCCGTCGGCCAGGTAGGGCATGTCCTCGATGGGCATGATGCGCGAGACGACGCCCTTGTTGCCGTGCCGCCCCGCCATCTTGTCGCCCTCGGACAGGGTGCGAGTCTGAGCGACCCATACGCGCACCAGCTTATTCACGCCGGGCGCGAGCTCGTCGCCGTTCTCGCGCGTGAGCACTCGCACGTCGATGATTTTGCCGCGCTCGCCGTGGGGCACGCGCAGCGAGGTGTCCTTCACGTCACGCGCCTTCTCTCCAAAGATGGCGCGGAGTAGCTTCTCCTCGGCGGTCAGCTCGGTCTCGCCCTTGGGCGTAATCTTCCCGACGAGGATGTCGCCGGGGCCGACCTCCGCGCCGACGCGGATGATTCCCTCCTCGTCGAGGTTGCGGAGGGCGTCGTCGCCGACGTTTGGGATGTCCCGCGTGATCTCTCCGGGGCCCAGCTTTGTGTCCCGCGACTCCACCTCGTACTTCTCGATATGGATCGACGTGAACTTGGAGTCGCGCACGATGTTCTCGGACACGATGATCGCGTCCTCGAAGTTGTAGCCCTCCATTGCCATGAACGCGCACAGCACGTTCTGGCCGAGGGCCAGGTCGCCCTCTTGGGTCGAAGAGCTGTCAGCGAGCGGGTCGCCGACCCCCACCCAGTCTCCGACCGACACGCTCGCGCGCTGCGTCAGACAGGTGCCCTGGTTCGACCGGATGAACTTGCGGAGCACTTGCGCGTGCTCCTTGCTGTCGCTGTCCGTGATGACCACCAAGTCTCCCGTCACAGACGTGACGACGCCCGCGTTCTTCGCCAGCACCATTTGGCCGGAGTCGCGCGCGACTCGCCGCTCCATGCCTGTGCCCACGAGCGGGGCATCCGGCTTGAGCAGCGGCACCGCCTGCCGTTGCATGTTCGAGCCCATCAGCGCGCGGTTGGCGTCGTCGTGCTCCAAGAACGGAATCAACGCAGTCGAAACGCTCACGATCTGCATGGGCGCGACGTCCACGTAGTCCACGCGGTCCGGCGGCTCCGTGGAGTAGTCCTGGGACCGCCGGCATTCCACACGCTCTTCCACGAGCTGGAATTTCTCGTCCATCTGCGAAGTGGCCTGAGCGACGACGAACTTGTCCTCCTCATCAGCGGGCAGGTAAACCACATCCTCCGCGCGTGAGGACACGTAAGGCTGGACTGCGAGCATCTGCTCCTCCAGCTCCGCGAGCTTCTTGGCGGCGGGGTTGGAGATTGAATGTCCCGCGCGGACGATTGTCTTTCCTGTCTCGTCCTTCACGTCCTCGGTGACCATACGTCCCGCGAGGTCCGGCGCCTTGCTCGATATCTCCTTGTGGACCTTTCGGTAGGGAGTCTCGATGAAGCCGTAGTCGTTGAGGCGGGCGTACGTCGCCAGAGAGCCTAGGAGTCCGATGTTCGGGCCCTCGGGCGTCTCGATGGGGCAGATGCGGCCATAGTGCGAGTAGTGGACGTCCCGCACGTCGAACCCCGCGCGCTCTCGCGACAGTCCGCCGGGGCCGAGGGCGGAGAGCCGGCGCTTGTGCGTCAGCTCCGCCAGCGGGTTCGTCTGGTCCATGAACTGGGAAAGCTGGGAGCCGCCGAAGAACTCGCGCACCGCCGCCACCACGGGCCTGATGTTGATCAGCGCGCTGGGGGTCGCCTCTTCCTGGTCAAGGATAGTCATCCGCTCTTTCACGACGCGCTCCATGCGGAGCAGGCCGACGCGGAGCTGGTTCATGATCAGCTCGCCCACGGCGCGGACACGGCGGTTGCCCAGGTGGTCGATGTCGTCGGGATTGGACACGCCATTGTTGATCCGCACCATCATGCGGATCATCTCGATGATGTCTTCTCTCGTGAGGGTCCGGTTCTCTTGCGGGATGTCCTGCCCCATCCGGCGGTTCATCTTGTAACGCCCAACCTTGCCCAGGTCGTACCGGCGGGGGTTGAAGAACAGATTGTCCAGCAGCGACCGGGCGCTCTCGACGCTCGGCGGCTCGCCGGGCCGGAGCCTGCGGTATACCTCCACCAGCGCCTGAGACTCGGTCTGGACCGCGATGTCCTTCTCGAGCGTGGTCCGCATGTATGGGTGGTTCGGGTCGTCGTCGACGTCTGCGAACAGGCTCAACAGCTGTTCGTCCTCCGCGTAGCTGAGGGCGCGGAGGAAGGTCGTCACCGGCAGCTTGCGCTTCCGGTCGATCTTCACAGAGATGATGTCCCGAGGGCTGGTCTCGAACTCGAGCCACGCGCCGCGGTAGGGAATCAACTTAGAGAGGGAGACGTTGCGGCCCGTGCCGGGGTCCTGCACCCGTGTGAAGTACGCGCCAGGGGAGCGGACCAGCTGGCTGACCACCACGCGCTCTGCGCCGTTGATCACGAACGTGCCCGTCGGCGTCATCATCGGGATGTCGCCGAAGAACAGCGTCTGTTCCTTGATTTCGCCTGTCTCCTTCACCTCGAGCTCCACGGTCACGTAGAGCGGGGCCTCGTAGGTGATCTCCCGCTCCCGGCACTCTTCCTCCGTGTACTTCGGCTTGCGGAACTCGTGCGCGCCGAAGCGCAGCTCGAAACGGCTGCCGGTCACGTCTTGGATGGGGTTGATCTCATCCAAGACCTCACGGAGGCCCTCCAGTTTCAGAGACTCAAAGGACTGAGTCTGGATCTGCACCAGGCTGGAAGGCTCGAGCACCTGATGGACTCGAGAATAGGACTTGAGGGGGTGTACGGGGGAACGGTCAGTCCGGGATACTAGTGAAGTCATTATTGGTCAGCACTCCTCGACTAGCTGCCACGCGTTTTTGACGGACACGAAAAAAGCCCAGCGCATTAGGCAACGCTAGACCAGACAAAATGCTTAACGCTTAGGGGGGCTCGGGTGTCGCGACGCGGTGGGCGGCATTCGACTCCTACTGGCGAGGAGTATATGGAGCTTCCTCACCAGCGTCAAGCGCCCTTCCCCTCCTGTACCTGTTCAGAGTTGGTGAGGAAGATTGGCTAAAAGTGGTGTTCCTAAGGGCTAGCGCTGACCGAGGCAGTTCGGTGATAGAGATGACATGGATGCCCGCATCGACTTGGACGCCGCCCGCCGCGACGAACTCATCGCCCTCATCGTCCAGCAGCAGACGGTCATTGGGCGCTTGGAACGGCGCATTGCCCAGTTGGAGGACAAAGCCAAACCGGGCGGCCCATCGGGAATGCCCGGCCTCAAGCCACAGTCCAGCCCGAAACCTCCGGCCCCCCAGCAGCCCCGGAAGCCCCGGCCCCATGGCTTCTCCCGTCGACGGATGGCCCCCACCCACCGGGTGGAGCACGTCGTGGAGAGCTGCCCCGATTGCGGGACCCCGTTGTCCGGCGGCTGGGCCCATCGCACCCGGGAGGTCATCGACCTGCCCCGGGTCCCCGCGCAAGTCACCGAGCACGTCTTCATCGCCCGGGTTTGTCCCCGCTGCCGGCGCAACTGCCTCCCCTCGGCAGAGTTGGACAGGGCTGCCTTGGGGAAGCAGCGCCTGGGAGTCAACCTGGTCAGCCTGATTGCCACCCTGCGGGAGGAGGGGAGGCTGCCCATCCGCAGCATCCAATGGTATCTGCGCACCGTCCATCAGTTGCGCCTCAGCGTGGGAGCCATCGTCGCAGCCACCCAGCGCACGGCGGAGAAGGCCCGGCCCGCAGTGGCGGGCATCTTGGAGCGCATCCGCGGCAGCCCGGTGGTCCACGCCGATGAGACCGGCTGGCGGGAGAACGGCGCCAACGGCTATGTGTGGACGTTCAGCACGCCCACCGACCGCTACTTCCTGCGGCGTGGCCGAGGCAAGTCGGTGGTGGATGAAGTCCTCGGCGACGGGTTCGCGGGGGTGCTGGTCTGCGATTTCTACGCCGCCTACCACCACTACGACGGCCCCAAACAGCGGTGCTGGGTCCATCTGCTGCGGGACATCCACGACCTGCGGGGCCTCTACCCCGATGACGGCCGGCTGGCCCAGTGGGCCGAAGCCGTCCATGGGCTTTACGCTGAGGCCAAAGCCTTCGCCCATCCCAAGGAAAAGCAGCGGCGCGCCGCACAACAGGCCTGGGAACAGCGCCTCCTGGCCCTCTGCCGTCCCTTCCTGGATGACCGCGCGGCAGCCCAGGCCAAGCTGTGCCGTCGCATCGAGCGCCACATCAAGGAACTCCTCGTCTTCGTGGGCGAACCGGCGGCGCCGTCGGACAACAACGCCGCCGAGCGCAGCCTGCGTCACTTGGTCGTGAGCCGCAAGGTCAGCGGGGGGACTCGGTCAGCGCAAGGGACCGACGCCAAGATGACCCTGACTTCGCTCTTCGGCTCCTGGCGGGCCCAAGGCCTGAATCCCCTCGCCGCCTGCCGCCAACTGCTCCTCTCTCCTCAACTCTGAACAGTTACCCCCTCCTGGCCGGGGTTGGCGGCTGTCCCACGCGAGGGTGTTGCTCGTCGCCTGAGGGGCCGGGGATCGGGAAGGGAAGCGCTATTGGCCGCCGCGACTCCGCACGATAGGGTGAGGACGTCTACAGCAAGCATCGCTCGCGCCGACTCCCGGGCTAGCCGGGACACGGCGCGCCAATCCAAACAAGGAAGAACTCAGCAGGAGGAAGAGCATATGGCAGGACTGAAGGGCACCCAGAGCGAGCAGAACTTGAAGGACGCCTTCGCACGCGAGTCCCAGGCGAACAGGAGGTATCTGTACTTCGCCCGTCGCGCCGACATCGAAGGTTATCCGGAGGTCGGCGGGCTCTTCCGCGACATCTCCGAGGCCGAGACCGGCCATGCCTTCGGCCACCTCGATTTCCTGAAAGAGACCGGCGACCCCGCGACCGGGGAGCCCATCGGCAACACCGAGGCCAACATCAAGTCCGCCCTCGCCGGCGAGACGTACGAATACACCGAGATGTACCCCAGCTTCGCCCGCACGGCCCGCGATGAGGGCCTCGACGAACTGGCCGAGTGGTTCGAGACCCTTGCCCGCGCCGAGCGCTCGCACGCCGGCCGATTCACCAAGGCCGTCGAGACGCTCAGCCTTTAGGGCTTCGCCGGAACGATTCGCGCCCTCCAAGGCCAGGGCCTTTGGAGGGCGCGTTTGCTATCCGCAATCGAGGAGCCTGCCTAGTGGAGCTCCTCGCCGAGATTACGCAAGGTCGAAGCGGTCGAGGTTCATCACCTTGTCCCACGCGGCCACGAAGTCGCGCACGAACACATCCTGCCCGTCGTCGGATCCGTAGACTTCCGCGAGAGCCCGGAGCTCCGAGTTCGAACCGAAGATTAGGTCCACCGCTGTTCCGGTCCACTTGACGTCGCCGGTCTGGCGGTCGCGTCCCTCGAACACGCCCTCGGAGGAGGACGCGCTCCACTCGGTGCTCATGTCGAGCAGGTTCACGAAGAAGTCATTGGTCAGCGTCCCCGGACGATCGGTGAGAACTCCGTTCTGAGACTGCCCGGTGTTCGCGTTCAAGGCGCGCATGCCGCCAACGAGCGCCGTCATCTCGGGAGCGGTGAGCGTCAGCATGTACGCCTGCTCCACCAGCAGCTCTTCCGGCTTGCCTGCCTGCCCTGCCTGGACATAGTTGCGGAACCCGTCTGCTGTCGGTTCGAGCACCGCGAACGACTCCACGTCGGTCCACTCCTGCGACGCGTCCGTGCGCCCCGGCGCAAAGGGGAGCTGCACGTCCTGCCCTGCGTTCTTTGCAGCTTGCTCAACGCCTGCGCACCCGGCCAGAACGATCAGGTCGGCGAGAGAGACCTTCTTCCCGCCAGCCTGCGAGCCGTTGAACTCCGCCTGAATCCCCTCCAGCGCCTGCAGCGCTTGGCTGAGCTCAGCCGGGTTGTTCGCTTCCCAGTCCTTCTGCGGCGCGAGGCTGATGCGCGCGCCGTTCGCTCCACCGCGCTTGTCGGTGCCGCGGAACGTCGCCGCCGATGCCCAAGCGGTCGAGACCAGTTGGGAAACGGACAATCCGGAGGCAAGCACCTTCGCCTTGAGGTCGGCAACATCCTGCTCACCGATCAACTCGTGGTCGACGTCGGGGACAGGGTCTTGCCACAACAGCTGCTCTGCGGGGACCAGCGGCCCGACATACCGGCTACGGGGCCCCATGTCGCGGTGGATCAGCTTGAACCACGCCCTGGCGAAGGCGTCTTCGAACTCATCGAGGTTCTCGAGGAAGCGCTTCGCGATCGCCGCGTAAGCCGGTTCCATCCTCAGTGAGAGGTCCGTCGTGAGCATGATGGGGGCGTGCTTCTTGGAGGGATCGTGTGCATCCGGCACGGTGGCCACTGCGGCTGCATTCGTCGGCGTGTACTGCGACTTCCCGGCTGGGCTCTTCGTCAGCTCCCACTCGTGGTTGTGCAGGTTCTCGAAGAAGTTGTTGTCCCACTTCACCGGGTTGTTGGTCCAGGCGCCGTCCAGGCCGCTTGTGATCGCATCGCCGGCTTTGCCGCTGCCGTGGGTGTTCGTCCAGCCGAAGCCTTGCTCCTCTATGCTGGCTCCCTCCGGCGCGGGACCGACAGTGCTGTCAGGGGCGGCGCCGTGCGCCTTTCCGAACGTGTGTCCGCCGGCTATGAGCGCAACCGTCTCCTCGTCATTCATCGCCATGCGCTTGAACGTTTGGCGGATGTACTTTGCCGCAGCCATGGGGTCCGGGTTGCCGTTCGGCCCCTCCGGGTTCACGTAAATCAGGCCCATGTGGTCGGCGCCGAGGGGTCCCTTGAGTTCTCCGTCGCCGTCGTGGCGCTCGTCGCCAAGCCACGTTTCCTCAGACCCCCAGTCGGTCTCGTCAGCTTCCCAGACGTCCGGGCGCCCGAAGGCGAAGCCAAACGTCTTGAAGCCCATCGACTCCAGGGCGCAGTTGCCGGCGAAGATGATCAGGTCGGCCCAGGAGAGGTTCCGGCCATACTTTTGCTTGACTGGCCAGAGCAAGCGGCGCGCCTTGTCCAGGTTTCCGTTGTCGGGCCAGCTGTTGAGGGGCGCGAGGCGCTGGTGGCCGGAGCCTCCGCCGCCTCGGCCGTCGCTGACGCGGTACGTGCCTGCCGCGTGCCACGTCATGCGGATGAAGAGAGGCCCATAGTGGCCGTAGTCTGCCGGCCACCAGTCTTGCGAGGTGGTCATCACCTCTTCGACGTCCTTCTTCAGCGCATCGACGTCAAGGGCCTTAACCGCCTCTGCGTAGTTGAAATCCTCGCCCATCGGATCTGACAGGGGAGAGTTCTGGCGGAGAGCCTTCAGGCTCAACTGATCCGGCCACCAGTACTGGTTCGAAGTCATTTCGTCCTCTCCATTCGGTAATCGGTGAGTGTCGCGCAGCCCTCTGAGAACGTGGCGCGCGTAGCCGCATAATAGCCTCAATCGTCGCTTTTTGGGAAGCCTCTCGCCCCCATCGACGGGGACCTCCTGCAGCCCCCTTGGGGAAGGGGACTGTCCGGCGTGGGCCTCGGCGCAGGAAATTCCCCGTTAGGGTGAAAAAGTTCCCCACCTCATTTTCGTTACGAGTGAAAAAGTTCCCCATCTCATTTTTACTACGAGTAAAAAGTTCCCCATTTGTCTGTTGTCCAGGCGTGAAAGTTCCCCGAAATCGCGGGGCGAGACAGGGGTTTTAGAGGGGACTTTCATGGCCGTGGCCTGCTTCCTGGGTCTCGAAACTTCCCGGTTCGAGAGAATTTGATGTTCACGCGGCGAGCCCCCGCGGCGAGGGGCACGGGCATAGGGTTGCCGCACCGGAGGGGGCAGGCGCCGGGGAGGAGGCAGTTCTCGTCTTTTGAGGAGGGCATGGCAGGGAGTTAATTTTACGAGGGGTTGGAGGTCTGGGGTAAGGGGCAAGTGTCGTGGCGGGGAGGGGGCCTACGCGGAGGAGGAAGTCCTTGCCCTCAGCTCCCGGCTTAGTAGCGTCTGCGACGATAGCTTCTGCCACGATAGCGCCTGCTTCGGCCTTGGCGTTGCTCTTTGGCTATCGCGAGGGCCAACAAGCAAGGCTACCCCAGATACTGCCGAGCCACAGCGCGCGGTATCTTGCAGATGACGAGCGTCACTTCTTAGGAGGATTGTTGCCCCTGTCGGGGCCGGACAGAATTCACGTCCTTCCTGAATCAGGCTCGATTGTACCAAGGCTGCCGTAGCCGCAATATCAGCGCCTCCGACGTCTACGTGTTCTGGAGGGAGAGCGCCTCGTCGGTTTTGAGGACTGGCTAATAACCAGCAAGGCAAAGGCTCCAGCCACCGCGATTCCCACTGCCCAGAGAACGACAGTGCCTAAGTCGGCAAGCGTGTCGCAGAAGGCCTGTGCATTTCGTAAGCCAGTGACGTAGCCAATGATGCCACTAGCAGCCAAGACAACGCTTGACCAAATAAGTACACCCTTGTTCCAGAGCCTGCGCCTCGGCTGAGGGGAGCGTATCCATTGATACAACCCACGGCCTAGCAACACTACTGCTGCGATTACTACAATCCAACCTGCTAGGCCAATAACCAAGCCCCCAATGACACTAACCGGGTCTTCGCAGATTAGCTGGGAAGCGTCCCAACCCGCGAAGAAGCCCCCAACACCTCCAATAAGGAGAGCAGCACCTAACCAAATCAGTGCAAGTCCTACGCCTAGGGGGCGAGGCGGCACCGTTCGCGACGGGGGACTGCCGCCTGGATACCGTTGCTGGGGCGGAGCTGCTCGCTCCGAGCTCGATGCCACCTCTTGCACTGCTTGTAACCCCCGGTCGTACTCTGCGCGCTGGTTGGGGTCGCTCAAGATCGCATACGCGGCATTGATGCGCCTGGTCTTTTCATTCGCTTCTTCATCCGGTGAAGTGTCCGGGTGAAATTTCAGGAGCAACTGAGCCCGCGCCTGGCGTATCTCTTCCGCCGACGCGGATGGCATAACTCCAAGGACACCGTAGAATGTCCCACTCATCGATGAGGTTGCAGACGCCACTGCCGCCCCCCTGAGAAGGTTGGGGTTGATCGGAGGATCAGCCGGCGTTCTCTCCGTCTGAGGCAGGTAGTTGGCGTATTTGCGCCTGAACTCGCGGTCGGTCATGGGGCCTTTGGCTTTATTGCAAATCTTGCAAGCCAACTGACAGTTCCGTATGTTGTCCGGCCCGCCTTTGACCTTCGGGATCATGTGCTCGATTTGGAGCTCGTTGTACGGATACCCGTTGCCGCAGTAAGCACACTTACCTTGCTCGGAGTCGAACAGTTGTCGTTTGTCCCTAGCCTTTGGATCGTCTTCAAGTAGGTTTGTGCGTTTGCTGTAGGTGTCGTGACGACGGGATTTCTTATGGCACTTCAAGCAGAGAGGGTACGTCGCATCTTTGTACACTCCGCATTCGGGGCACTCGTTAATAGCGCCCTTCACCTTTTCGCCCCAGTGAGTGGAGCACAAGTAATGGGTTGGCTTTACCGGTTGGGAGCAGGATTGCTCCGTGCAGATTTTCGGCGTCGTCACAGTAGTCCGCATCTGTAGCGAGAGTGAGGCATGCGGGCGATTATCGCCTTGGCTGGAGCGGGCGGGCAAGAGGGTTGTGCGGTGGGGGTGGTTCGACAGCCTCACCACGAACCGCTGGCTCTACAGAGGGGCTAGGAGGCCGAGACCGCCGCCAACGCTGACTGCAGCTCGGCCAACGAGACGTAGCCTTCGAAGCGCGAGTCAATGCGGCCGTCCGCGCCTATCACGAAGGTCCAGGACTCGTTGCGGTAGTGGGGCACCTGGTCGACTCCCCACTCCGCTAGCACCGGCGAGAGGACGCCTCGCGATAGGTCTCCCTGGATCTCGTGGGGGTTGTCGTATATCTCCACGTGGATGTAGTCCGCCGCGTCCGGGTTGCTGTCCTTGAGCTCAGACAGCGTCTGCACTTGCGGGCCACACGTGGGAGTCGTGCAGAAGGCCGGCGACGCAAAGACGACGACACTCGGCCTGCCCGAGAAGATCGACTCCGCGATGCTCAGCTCATACAACTCAGCATCCGGCCGGTAGTCGGACGTTAGCTTGGTCAGGTCGCCCTGGACCGTCTCAACCGTCTTGGTGTTGCTGAACAGGGCTATCTGCCCGATGTCGCGCACAATCGACGTTTCCTCCACCTCCACGAGCAGCTCAGCCTCGCCGACCACCGATGCGTCATCCACCGCGATATCCAGCCGCCACCGGCCGACCTGGGGGAAGGTCAGATCCGTCACGTACGATCCGCGCGTCCCGAACGGCCAGAGGTCGAACACGGCGGTCGTGGACTCGGACTGCGCGTCGCCGTCCAAGAACGTCGTCCGCACGCTCGCCTCGGGCGCCGACACGAGCGCCGTCGCCGATTCCAGCAGGAACGCGACGCGCTGCGTGCCTATCCGCAGCACCGTCGTCCCCAAGATCGGAGTCAACTCCTCGATGGACGAGGCCGGAGTTGGCGTAGAGGTCGGCGCGAGAGTTGGCGTGCTGGCCGGAGCGGGAGTTGGAGTGGCGGCGGGCGCTAGGGTTGGCGTGCTGGCCGACGCGGGGGTTGGCGTGACTGCCGACGCCAGGGTTGGCGTGGAGGTTGGGTCGGGGATTGGCGTAGAAGTCGGCGCCGGGTCTGAGCAGGCTGCCGCCAGAAGTCCAACGCCTATCGCTACGAACGCAAAGTGCAGTCGCCAGGTCCGCATGGGGTCTCCTAAAAGGTCTCGGCGTACGATCCGAACGTGAGCGCAAACAGCGCAAAGTCGGGTGAGTTTGATAGGAACTTCAGCTCGCCCTCCGAGAATTCGGGCAGCGATACAGCGTTGTAGAGCCGCGCTTCGTCGACCGTGAAGTAGCTTCGCTCGTCCTCAATGACGATGTCCTCGCCGGCCTCCTCAGCCGTGAGGGGCCGATCATGCAGAGTGACCTCCACGTCGAATGGCTCCGCGCCGTCCGGCAGGTCTATCACAGCGTTCACCGTGCGCGCGAAGAAGCGCAGCGCGATGTAGTCTTCGAGTTCCTTGGTCGATCTCCCATGCCTGATTGACTCCAGGTCCGATGTCCACGAGCCGTGCAGGTAGATGAATTGATTGGCGTGATTCCCCGGGTCCGCGTAGGACTGGGTTAGTCCCACACCTTCGTAGTACTCCGGGTGGGCGATGTAGCGGCCCGTCGTCGAGTTGTTCCTTCTCCACCCGCCGTAAATCTCCCGTGTCTGCCGGTCCTGGAAAGACGTGCCGGACGCCCGCGGGTCTCGCGTAGGGCCTGAGCTCAGGTCCGGCGCGATGTCCGAAACGTCGAACCCCGCTTCGTCGAGCAGCGCCCGTATCTGCTGCTCCGTCTCGACGTACGCGCCTTCGCCGAAGCGTGTGTAGCGCACGACGCCGTCGGCGTCGATCAAGTATTTGGCGGGCCAGAACCGGTTGCTGTACGCGCGCCACGTCCCCGATGCGTTGTCTTGCGCGACTGCCCAGTCAACCCCTAGCTCCTCCATCGCCACAACGACGTTCGCTGTGATCTTTTCGAACTCGAACTCCGGTCTATGCACGCCGACGATGGTAAGTCCGCGGTCTGCGTATTTCGCGTGCCAGTCGCGCAGGTAGGGCATCGTGCGGATGCAGTTGATGCAGGAGTACGTCCAAAAGTCGATGAGCACCACTTGCCCGCGAAGCTCTTCCATCGTCAACGGCTCGCTGTTGAGCCAGTTGTTGATCCTGGTGAACTCAGGCGCCGTGTCCCCCAGAGCGCCGCCCACCCTGCCGGTGAGCGCGGGCATCATCGGAGTGGGAGTGGGAGTGGGAGTGGGAGTCGGCATCGGCGTGTACGTAGGCTCCGGAGTGGGGGTTGAGGCCGTAGGCGTCGGGGTAGGTGGAGGTGTGGGAGTCGGCGAAGGCGTCGGCGTCGGCGTGGGCGTCGGTGTGGGAGTAGGCGTCGAGGTAGGCGTGGGAGTCGGCGCCGGCGTTGGCGTAGGAGTGGGAGCCGGGGTTGGCGTGGGGATTGGAGGCTCCGGTGTCGGCGTCGGCGCTATCGGCGTCGGCGTGGAAGTCGGCACCGGCTCCGGTGTCGGCGTAGGGGTTGGGGTCGGGTCGGAGCAGGCCACGGCCAACAGGACGATGCCCATCGCCGCGAGCGCAAGCTGTAGTCGAAGGGGCCGCATCAGGGTCTCCTAGATGGTGTCTAAGTACGAGCCAAACGTCAGCGCAAACAGCGCGAAGTCCGGCGAGTTCGATGAAAACTTGAGCTCCGCGCTGCCGAACTCGGGCAGGGCGACGACGTTGTACAGGTCGGCCTCGTCCACCACGAAGTAGCTGCGACCGTCCTCGATGACGATGTGCTCGCCTGCTTCCTCTGCGGTGAGCGGACGGTAGGCCAGCTCCGCCCCGGAGTCTGCGCCCTCTTCCGGGATGTCCGCAATCGTGACCTCTACCTCGAACGGCTCCGCGCCCTCTTCGAAGTCGATCACGATGTTCACCGTGCGTGCGAAGAAGAGCAGCGCGATGTAGTCCTCCAGGTCCTCGGTCGCCCTTCCATGCCTGATCGACTCGAAGTCCGATGTCCATTGGCCTTCCAGGTAGATGAACTGGTTGATGTGGTCTTCCGGGTCCCGGTAGAACTGGGTGTACTCCGGACCACCCTCGTAGTAGTGCGGGTGTGCGATGTAGAAGCCGGAGGAGTTCCGGCTAAAGCCGCCGTATATCTCCCGCGTCTGCTGGTCACGGGGAGACGTGCCGTAGGCTCGTTGGTCCGGCACGGGGCCGGGGTCGGGGTTCGACGCGACGGTCGAAACGTCGGCGCCTGCCTCGGTAAGCAGCTCCCGTATCTGGTCCTCCGTCTCGTTGTACGCGCCCTCGCCGAAGTGGGTGTAGCGCACGACGCCGTTGGCGTCGATGAGGTACTTGGCGGGCCAGAACCGGTTGTTGTACTCGCGCCACGTTCCGAAGTCGTTGTCCTGCGCGACCGCCCAATCGACCCCTAGCTCCTCTGTCGATGCGATGACGTTCTCCGTGACCTTCTCGAACTCGAACTCCGGGGTATGCACGCCGACGATGGTCAGCCCTTGGTCCGCGTACTTCGCTTGCCAGTCCCGGAGGTAGGGAATCGTGCGGATGCAGTTGATGCACGTGTACGTCCAGAAGTCGATGAGCACCACCTGTCCGCGAAGCTCCTCCATGGTCAACGGGTCGCTGTTGATCCAGTTGTCGATTCCCGTGAACTCAGGCGCCGTGTCCCCCGGAGCGCCGCCCACGTCGCCAGTGAGCTCGATCCGGGGGAGCTCGCCGCCGCCACTATCAATCGTGCTTGCATCGACGGGCGCGCCTGCGTCAACGGGCGTCGGCCCCGTCTCGGTGGGCGTCGGGTCGGCCTCGGTGGGCGTTGGGGCTGCCTCGGATGCGCACGCCGCAACGAACGCGGCGGTTGTAACGAGGATGCCTACTGGGACCAGAACGCGAGCGAAGCGCATCATCACGAGAACCTTTCAGCGCCGCCTTGTCGGCGGCCTGCAACTTGCCTATGCATGGCGCCTTCCTGCGCCGAATGCGGCTGTTTCCGACCGCTCTTCTCCACAACCTGCCGCGGAGTGCGGTCATGGGTTAGATGCCTATCGTATACTGGGGGGTGCGCCCTCCAATCGTTCGGAGCTATACCCGCATGAGAGTCCCCCTGTCATGGTTGGCTGAATACGTCCCCCTGCGGATGGACCCTCGCCAGCTCGCCCACCGCCTTACCATGGCGGGCCTGGAAACCACCTACGAGGCGGGTCCCGGAGGCGGTTGGGAGAAGGTTGTCGTCGGCTATGTTCAGGAGGTCGGCCCCCACCCCAACGCCGACCGCTTGCGCCTGGCGACCGTCGACCTCGGCGGCGAAACGCGCACGGTCGTCTGTGGCGCGCCTAATGTCGCCGCCGGACAGAAGATAGCCTTCGCCCAGATCGGCGCCATGCTCACCAGCGGCAAAACCGGCGAGCCCATGGAGCTGACCGCCGCGGTCATCCGCGGCGTCGAGTCCGCAGGCATGGTCTGCTCCGAGCGCGAGCTCGGCCTCAGCGACGAGCACGAGGGCATTCTCGTCCTTCCCGTCGAGAGCCCCGTCGGCAAGCCACTCGCCGATGTCCTTCCGTCAGGCGACGCCTTCGAGATCGAGGTCACTCCCAACCGGGGCGACTGCCTCTCGGTCCTCGGCGTCGCTCACGAGGTCGCCGCCATCACCGGCGAGCAGGTTGCCGAGCCGCCCCTCGACTACGACGAAGGCTCCGAGGACATTGCCGACGCCGTCGCCGTCGAGATTGCGGACGCGGAGCTCTGCCGCCGCTACACCTGCACCCTCGTTTGCGGCGTGGAGATCGGGCCCTCTCCCGAGTGGCTGCAGCAACGTCTTCAAGAGGCCGACCATCGCTCCATCAACAATGTCGTCGACGTCACCAACTACGTGATGCTGGAATACGGCCAACCTCTCCATGCGTTCGATCTGGACCAGGTGCGCGAGGCCAAGGTCGTCGTCCGCCCCGCAGCCGATGGCGAGCGCTTCACCAGCCTGGATGGGCAGGAGCACGTCCTTCGGTCCCCGATGCTGATGATTGCGGACCCGGAGCGCGCTATCGGCCTCGCTGGCGTGATTGGCGGCATGAACTCCGAGATGACCGACGCGACGAGCAACGTCCTCTTGGAGTCCGCGACGTTCAACGCCATCAACACGCGCCGGACCGCGGGCGCTCTCAAGCTTCGCACCGAGGCCTCGCTCAGGTTCGAGAAAGGTCTCAACCCGGACCTTGCCGAGCGGGCCGTGCGCCGTGCGACCCGGCTCATCCTCGAAACAGCCGGAGGCTCCGCCGCCAAGGGCGTCTGTGACGTCTTCCCCGGCAGGAGCAGTCCGCCGCGAATCCCCTTCTCCGGCGAGAGCCTGCGGCGAGTCCTCGGCGCCGACTACCCTCCCGAGCAGGTGCGCCGGGTGCTGTCCTCCCTAGGCTTCAGCCTCGAACAGGACGACGGCGATTCGATGACCGTCGTCCCGCCCTACTGGCGCACCGACGTGAGCATCGAGGAGGATGTCGTCGAGGAAGTCGCCCGCGCCGTCGGCTACGACGCCGTCCCCGGCGCGCCGCTGTCGGGCCGCGTGCCCGACGCGATACCTCAGCCTGCGCGAGAGTTGCGAGAGGAAGCGCGCGACCTTCTCGTCGCCGCCGGCCTGCAGGAGACGATTTCTTATACCCTCGTCAGCTCGGAGGCTGCCGACGACAACGCCCTGCGCCCTGCGAACCCCATGAGCCGCGAGCAGGAGCGCCTCCGCACCTCCCTCCGCCCGAGCATCCTCCGCACCGCCGCCGTCGTTCTCAGGCAGCCCCCTGGGACCGTCGCCCTCTTCGAGGTCGGACGCGTCTTCGTCCCCCGCGAGGGCGCCTTGCCGGATGAGCGCGAGATGGCCGTTGGCGTCGTCGGCGGGCCGCGCGGCGACTCCCTCTGGGAGCAGGGCGCGCAGCCTTTCGACTTCTTCGACGCTAAGGGTTTGGTGGAGGCACTGCTTGCGCACATGGGAATCGAGGCCGCCTTCGAGCGTGCAGATGACTCGATGCTCCAGGCCGGACGGGCCGCGCGCGTGCTCGTAGACGGCGAGCCCGTCGGCATTGTGGGCGAGCTGGCCCCTCGGGCCCTCGCCGCCCACTCCCTCGCAGCCGGACCTGTCGCTTTGTTCGAGCTCGATCTCGGCAAGATTGCGCCCGCCGCGCCCGTCCTCCGCTCGCGCTTCCAGCCTTTCTCACGCTATCCCAGCGCGATGCGCGACCTCGCCTTGGTCGTCGACGCCGGCGTGTCCGCCCAGCAGCTGCTCGCCGTGATTGAGTCCGAGCCCCTCGTGGTCCGCGCAACGCTCTTCGACCTCTTCGAAGGCGGTACTCTGCCTCCCGGCAAGAAGTCCCTTGCCTTCCGTCTCGATCTCCAATCGGACCAAGAAACGCTGACCGCCGCCCGGCTCAACGATGTGGTCTCGGCCATCGTCGACCGCCTCGAACGCGAGTCCGGCGCCGCGCTGAGGACATAGCCGTGACACAGCACGAGCACCACAGCCACGGCCATGAACACGGCCACGACCACTCCGCTCACGCTCAGGCGGAGCATTCGCACGCGCATCCACGCACCGCCGACATGCTCTCCGTCGAGCAAGCGCTCGAGCGCATCCTGGCCCTCGTGCATGAGCTGCCCGCTCAGCGAACGCCCCTCCTCGAAGCTGACGGTCTGACGCTCGCGGAAGACGTCCGCTCGCCCTTTGACATCCCGGCCCTCGCCAACTCGGCCATGGACGGCTATGCCGTCCGCGCCGCCGACGTGGCGGCCGCCTCCGGCGCTTCGCCCGTAACCCTCACCGTCGCCGGCCAAGTGCAGGCCGGCCAACTGCCGACGGTCGCCGTGTCGGAAGGGACCACAGTCCGCATCATGACCGGCGCGCCGGTCCCCGACGGCGCGGACGCCATCGTTCCCTACGAGTTCACCGATGAGGTCGAGCGGCGCGCCACGGGGCTCGCGCTCGGCTATATCGCCATCAGGCACGCCCCTCATCTCGGCGATCACGTTCGCCCTCCGGGCGAGGACGCCGTGAAGGGAGCCCTCGTTCTGGAGAAGGGCCGCGTGCTCGATCCTCCCGCGGTCGGCCTGCTTGCCTCCTTTGGCTTTGCCGACGCGTTGGTGGTGCGGCGGCCCCGCGTGGCCGTGCTCGCAACCGGCGACGAGGTGCAGGCTCCCGGCGAGGCGCTCGATCCGGGACGCCTATTCGACAGCAACACCTACGGCACGGCCGCCGCCATTCGCCGTTGGGGGGCGCAGCCTGTGCTCGTCGGCATCGCCCGCGACAACATGGACGACCTGCGCGCCAAGATTCGCAGCGGGCTCGACGCCGACATGCTCATCACCTCGGCGGGTGTGAGCGCGGGCGCCTTCGACATGGTGAAGGAGACTCTCGCGGAGCTCGGCAGCGTCGATTTCTGGGCCGTGCGGATGCGCCCAGCCCGTCCGATCGCCTTTGGCCTGCTCAATGCGCCCGATGGCCGAAAGGTCCCCCACCTTGGTCTGCCCGGCAACCCCGTCAGCGCGCTCGTTGCCCTCGTCGAATTCGGGCGGCCTGCTCTCGCGAAGATGATGGGCGCAGCCCCGGCTCCCCTCCCCACCGTGCGAGCAGTCCTCGATGATGATCTCCTGAACACCGACGAGCGCCGCGTGTACGCTCGGGTCTCGTTGGAGCGTCGCGAGGGGGAGTTGCGCGCGAGGCTTACCGGCGCGCAAGGCTCGAACCTGCTAACGTCAATGGGGCTTGCCCAAGGGCTCGCCATTTGCCCCGAGGACCTTCCTAAGAGGCCCGCAGGGGAGAAAGCCGTAGTCCAGCTGCTGGACTGGCTAGACCACTCGTCAATCCTGACCGATCATCTAGACATCACGAGGTAATCCCGAATGACCACTGACCCGTTCGCGCCTGCCAGATCCGCGCAGGAGGCATCTCCCGAGGACCCCTCTTACAAGTTCATCCCTAGCCTTATCGAGCAGCAAGGCCGGTCCGTGGGGGTTGTTCTTGGGTCGCGCCTGTGCGAGGCCGCCCGCGCCAAACTTAAGAGCGAGCCGCGGACCATGTCCTATGCGGAGATCCGCAGGCTTTTCAAGGCCAGCTGCGCCAACCAGGATGGCTACCTCTCCCCTCAACATCCCGTCCTCGAGACCGTCCTTCGCCTGCTGCTGATTTCGAAGGCCGACTCCATGACGCTGACGGACATTCACGACCAGGTCTCATCCCTGTGGCTGACCTCCACGTGGCCGCGCCACATCAATAAGGACGCCATGCGCCGCGTCTTGGACCGGGCCGCCTCCCACGGCATCATCCCGGCCTAGGCTCGATTCTCGGCGCTCATCCTCGCGTGGCGCCCTTAGGAGCGGCATCATGTGCTTCTTCAGCCGTCCATCAGGCCGCAAGTATGTCGTGCTCGAAATAGCCAAGCCCACGGCCGTCGAACGGGATGAAGCCGTATATCGCAGCGCATACCTGCTGCTCATGGAAAATGTCCGCATGGAGTTGATGATCGCCACCTTGCGGCCACGCGGTTTCTTCGAGGGGGGGGGGGTCCAGCCATCTCGTGTCTCGGCTCGCGCCCTGTACACGACCGAGTCGCTGCGCCAGCACGGGGTCGCATCGTTCGCAGAGTTCAAGCGGCACACGCCATACCAAGAGGGTTGGCTGGTGCTGAGTAAACTCTCGGTGCACTCTGACGATGCGGACAAGGCTGTCCGCATGTTGGAGAGGGCTGGCATGGACGTCAAGAGGCCGCCTACGCGTCGGTCGTGGCACTAGAAACGGCGGAAGTCGTCCGGTAACCCGTTCTTACGATGCATCGGGCAGTAGAGCCTCATGCCTTCGCCAGGCCGCCAAGGTCGGGAGGAAGCTGGACCGGCCGCCTAGGCCGCTGCGAGGCTCGCCTTCGCCTGCTCCGCTACCTGGCCGAACGCGGGCGGATCGGTCATCGCCAGCTCTGAGAGGACCTTGCGGTCCAGCATAATGTTCGCCAGCTTCAGGCCGTGCACGAATTGGGAGTAGGAGAGTCCGTGCTCGCGGGCCGCGGCGCCTAGCCTGACGATCCAGAGCTTTCGCATGTCGCCCTTGAGCTCGCGCCGGTGGGCGTAAGAGTAGGCCAATGCATGGAGCATCGACTCGTGCGCTCGGCGGTAGAGCGCGTGCTTGGTCCCTCGGTGCCCCTTCGTGAGCTCCAGGACCTTCTTGTGCCGTCGGTGCGCGGTTACTCCGCGCTTCACGCGTGCCATCGTTGTGACTCCTACTGATTCAGACCGGGGACGAGCTTCATGAGACGCTTCCGGTTGGATGGGCTGGCGACCACCGTGTCGCTGTAGGTGCGCGTGATGGAGCGGGTCTTCTTCCGGCGAAGGTGGCTGGAGTGCCTCTTCATCCGCAAAAGCTTTCCAGCCCCGCTTACGCGGTAGCGCGCGGCAGCGCCCTTATGCGTCTTCATCTTAGGCATCGTCGGACTCCTTGGCGGCTGCCGACCCCGGGCGCACGGGCGCTGCCGTCTTCCCCGGGGCCAACACGATACTCATGAACCGTCCCTCTAACTTTGGCGCCTGCTCCAGCTTGGCGCTCTCCTTGACTGCCTCATGCACCTGTCGCAGCAAGCCCACCGCGAGTTCCGGGTGATCGAGCTCGCGTCCCCGGTGCATCACCGACACCTTGACCTTGTTGCCCTCGTCGAGCAGCTTGGTCACGAGGCGCTCCTTGGCCTCGATGTCATGTCGTCCGATGCGGGGGCGGAACCGCACCTCGCGCAGCCCCACATTCTTGTGGGTCTTGCGCATCTCCCGTTCTTTCGTGGACTGTAGGTAGCGGAACTTCCCGTAGTCCAAGAGCCGGCAGACGGGCGGCACCGAATTAGGCGCGACCTCCACCAAATCAAGGTCGTGCTCCCGAGCTAGGACAAGCGCGTCGGCGGTGGTCATCACCCCGAACTGCTCACCCTTTTCGTCCACGACCCGGACCTCGGGGACCCGGATGCGCTCGTTGACGCGATATTCCTTAGCTATGTGCAGTCCTTCCACTCTAGAAAATCGGGCGCCACGAACGAGGCGCCCACCGGGCCAGATTATATACGGGGGATGCCCGCTCGTAAACAAGCCCTAGCACACCGTTAGCTGCGCTGTCGCCTGCCGTCGGGCCTACCCGTGGTGCCTCCAGGCACACCCACGTCCTTGGTTATCCATCTCGCATAGAAAGGCCGCTACCCTTTCAGTAGGCAGAATTCGTTGTCGTCCGGGTCGGCGACTACTGCCAAGTTCGCTCCCGGCTCGACGAAGTCCCTGAGCGCTCTTCCCCCGAGGGCTTCGACTCTCGCCAGCGCCGCCAGCACGTCCGGCACAGTGAGGTCCATATGCACCCGGGTCTTGCTGGTTTTCTTCTCGGGGACTCGCTGAAGATAGACTGTCAAGCCGTTGGGCAGGGGTTCGAAGGCGAGGTATTGTCCCCATGCCGAATCCCGCTTGACGCCCAGCACTGCCGAATAGAATGCCTCCGCCCGATCTAGGTCGGCTACGTCTATGCCGACGTGAGTCAGTGCTCCCACCGGCCGAGATTCGGTTGCCATAGTGTCATCCTCCTAGAGCCTAAGTCCGTTGGGCGGCCCGGCTTGGACTCGAACAATCCGGCAGGCGCACGTCATTCATCCCCGTGGCCATCGCCCCTAAACTACCCGTGCCGCAATCCCTGCGGCCCTGCTTACGGGCCGATTGGGGCTCAGGGCTAATCTCCTATTGTCAGGAGCCAGTCATGCCCATGATTACGCGTTTGCTAGGCCTCTACTCCATGCTGACCGCGCTCGTAGTCGGCGTCTACTTCATCATCTCGCCATTCGTCACTGCCGACTGGGGAGGCGACCTGTGGGACGTGCTCAACTACTTCATGGTCGCCGGGACCACCATCGCCCTCGGCGCAGCCTTCATGGACAAGCGTTGCCTCGAGGCGGGGACGACCGACGTCATCCAGTACATCCGGACCTACGTCGCCTTCTACTCCGCCCTGCTGCTGTTCATGTGGTTCTTCTGGAAGTGGTTCTCGGTCCTGAACGGAGACGACAGCGATAGTCTCTCCTGGACGTTCGTCGACCCGCTCTTCGCCATCGTGGTGGGCTCCATCGGCCGGCGCATGTGGCGTAACGCCGCAGGCCTCTAGCCCTTCCTCGTGCTATTGGGGAGGACCGCCTTCTTGCTCCTCCGTCTGCGGGGGAGGACTGAGCGGGGCGGACTCCCCAAGCCGGCGCTCCGTGCCGCGCAGCAGCCTTTGGATGTTGTCCCGGTGCATCCACACCACCAGCGGCCCGCACCCGAGCGCGAACCATAGGTGCGGCAACGGCAGGTCCAGCGTTGCCGCCGCCACGCCGTAGGCCGCGACCACTCCGATAACCGCGAGGACCGAGCCGAGCGAGACGTACCGCGTCAGCAGGACGACCGGCGCGAATACTCCAACGCCCACGAGCGCCGTCCATGGCAGCAGCCCGCCCGCCGCGCCCACGCCCGTCGCCACGCCGCGCCCACCCCTGAAACCGGCAAAGACCGGAAACACGTGCCCCAGCATCACCGCGGCCGCTGCGCCGGCCTCCACCCACGCGTTCTCCGAGACAGCCCTTGCTCCCAGGGCGGCGGCAACTCCTTTGCCGCAATCCATGATGAGCACCACCAGCGCGGCGCCCTTGCCCCCCGTGCGCAGCACGTTCGTGACCCCCGTCTTGCCGCTGCCGATGTCGCGCACGTCCATCCCGCGCGTCATGCGGATGAGGAGCAGTCCCGGCTGGATGCTGCCGAGCAGGTAGGCGCCCGGAACGAGGAGCCAGTCCATTGCCTACCGCCCGCCTCGCGTGGCTGGCTTGCGTCCCTTGGCGTCGGCTTTTCCTGAGCCGGACCGGCTGGTGTTCCGCGCCCGAGCGGTCGCCTTGGAGCGGTTGTCCCCGATGACGTGCGTCCCGCCCTTGCCACGGAACTCGATCTTCATTGGCACGCCGTCGTATCCGAACGCTTCCCGCACGGTGTTCGCAAGGTACCGCTCGTACGAGAAATGGATGCGTCCGGTGTTATTCACGAAGAACACGAAGGTGGGCGGCCGCACCGCGTCCTGTTTGACCCGGTAGAGCTTCAGCGACCCTTTCGCCCCTCCTGACGGCGGCAGATGCCGGGACACCGCATCCATCACCGCCCGTGTGAGCTGCGGACCGTCCACCCACTCGGTCCGTTTCTCGTACAGCGCGAACGCGGTCTGGAGCAGGTTCTCTATCCCCTCGCCCTCGGTGGCGGAGGTGAATACGATTGGCACGCCGGGCATGAACCGCATCCGCGCCCGCACCATGTTCGTGAAGCGCCTTGTCTCGCGGCGCTGGTCGAGCGTCTCGACGAGGTCCCACTTGTTGACGGCGACCACCAGCGACTTGAACGCGTCCGCCGCCTGACCCGCGATATGCAGGTCTTGGTCGGTGGCCGGCTGCGTTGCGTCCATCACGACAACCGCCACGTCGCATCGGTGGACTGCCGTCGCCGCGCGCATCACGCTGAATTTCTCGATGCCCGGCTGCACCGCCCCTCGCCGCCGGATGCCCGCCGTATCAATGAGCAGCGCCGGAGCGCCTTGGAACTCGAACGCCGAGTCCAGCGCGTCCCGCGTTGTGCCTGGCGTCGCGCTCACGATCGAGCGCTCCTGACCCAGGACTGCATTCGCCAGAGCCGACTTTCCCACGTTCGGACGGCCAATGATGGCGATGCGCGGCATGTCCGGCGCCGGAGTCGGGTCGTCCGTTGGCGGAAGGACTTCGAAGAGCGCGTCCAGCAGGTCTCCGAGACCGCGGCGGTGCAGCGCACTCACCGGAATGGGCTCGCCCAACCCGAGCGCGTCGGCGTCGGCGGACATCGACTCTTGGTTGGGGTTGTCGGCCTTATTCACCGCTAGCACGACCGGCTTGCGCGCCTGCCGCAGCCGCTGCGCCGCTGCTTCGTCGGCATAGCTTGGGCCGCTCCGGACGTCAGTGACAAACAGCACCGCATCCGCAATCTCCAGGGCCGCGTCCACCTGCGCCGTGATGTGCGCTTCCATCTCCGTCTCAGGCTCCGGGACTAGTCCGCCCGTGTCCGCCAGCAGGAAGTGGTGACCCTCGAACTCCGCATCGGCGATCATCCGGTCCCGCGTCGTTCCTGACTCCTCCGCAACGATTGCCGACCGCCGCCCTTGTATCGCGTTGAACAGGCTCGACTTGCCAACGTTCGGACGTCCCACGATGGCGACGAGCGGCTTGGCGGATGGCGCTGAGGTTCCCTGGCCGGTCATTGTCCGTTACTCCCCTAGGACCAGCAGGCGGAGCACCGCCTTCTGGGCGTGCAGGCGGTTCTCTGCTTCGTCGTAGGCCGCCGACTGTGGATGATCGAGCATCCCTGGCGCCATCTCCTCCCCGTAATGCACCGGCATCGGGTGCATCAGCAGCGCTCCGGGGTTGGCCAGCGACACCAGCCGCTCATCGACCTGGAATCCTTGGAACGCCGCCCTGCGCTGTGCAGACTCGGACTCCTGCCCCATGCTCGTCCACACGTCGGTGTAGATGACGTCCGCGCTGGCTGCCGCCTCATCCGGCGCCTGCGTAAACGCTACGTCCACGCCATTCGCCCGCGCACGCAGCTTGGAGGCGTCCGCATCCGTGAAGCCGTACCCCTCCGGCGAAGCGATGGAGAAGCTCGCTCCCAGCGCGACAGCTCCAAGGCCCAGGCTCAGGGCGCAATTGTTCGCGTCCCCAACGTAGGCGACCTTCAGTCCCTCGACGCGGCCCTTGCGCTGCCGCACCGTTAGGAGGTCCGCAACCGCCTGGCACGGGTGCTCCACGTCAGATAGGGCGTTCACGACCGGCACGGACGACGATGCGGCGAGCCGCTCCAGCGTGCTGTGCGCCATGACGCGCGCCACGATGACGGAGGCCCATCGCTCCAGTACTCGCGCGACGTCCTCCACTGGCTCGCGCGTATCGAGTCCGACCTCGTCAGCGCCCAGATAGACTGCGTGGCCCCCGAGCTCGTAGACCGCGATGTCGAACGACACCTTGGTGCGCAGCGAGGGCTTCTCGAAAAGCATCGCGACCGAACGCCCGCTGAGCGGCCGCGCATCGACGCCTCGCTTCGAGTACGCGTCCCCCTGCTCCAGAAGCCAGGCGAGCTCCGCATTTGATACGTCTTCAATTGAAAGGAAATCTGCCGGCGCCATGCCCTCTCCTCAGTCCTCTCTCAACTGTCCCATTTTCGTCGCATATGGCGTGGGTGGCCAACATCAAAGGAGTGCTTCGAAATCCCCTCTCCCGTTCAGGAAGGCGGGGAAGGGGCCTTGCCGAGCCTCTCCGTTCGCGGCTCTTTGAGGGCAGCCGGAGAGGAGATCGCGTCTTTACTCTCGCCGTGGCCCGTTCAGGTCCGAGATCGTATCCACGTATGCGTCCCAAGCCTCCTCGGCCATCGACTTCGTCGCGCCGATCTCGACTTCGGCCACGCCCTTCCGCACGGCCTCGTAATAGAGCAGGCTCAACTCGTACCATCGGTCGTACCGCCGCTCCCGCTCCGTCTCCGGAATCATCGTTCCCATGCGGATAGCATATCCCACCTCAGAGGGGAGAGGGATTGGGAGGTATACGTCGCCTAGCGGAACTGGCGGAGGAAACGGATGTCGTTCGCAAAGAAGTGCCGCACGTCGTTGATGCCGTACTTCAGCATCGCGATCCGCTCCGGCCCCATCCCGAACGCGAACCCCGAGTAGACCGATGGGTCGTAGCCGACAGCCCGCAGCACGTTTGGATGCACCATTCCGGCGCCCATGATCTCCAGCCAGTCGCCGCGCCACTCGATCGACATGTCGACCCCGGGCTCGACGAATGGGAAGTAATCGCACCGGAACCGCACGCGCGTATCCGGCCCGAACATCTGCCGCGCGAACTCGAACAGCGTGTGCTTGAGATTGGCGAACGTCACGCCCTTATCGACGGCTAGCCCCTCGATCTGGTGGAACTGCGACTCGTGGGTCGCGTCCGTCGCCTCGTACCTGTAGCACTTCCCCGGCACGATCACGCGGATGGGCGGCTCGTGCTCCTCCATAACGCGCGCCTGCATCGGCGACGTATGAGTCCGTAGCAAGGTCGTGAAACCGCCGTCTGGGTCGCGGTTCGTGTCCAGCCAGAAGGTGTCGAACATGTCGCGCGCCGGATGGTCCTTCGGGATGTTCAGCACCTCGAAGTTGTACCGGTCCCACTCGACCTCCGGTCCTTCGACCACCTGGAAGCCCATGCCCTTGAATATCTCGCAGATTTCGCGGATAACAATAGTCGATGGGTGGTAGCGTCCAGGGAGCGCCGGCCTGCCCGGAAGCGTGATATCGATCGCGTCCTCCGCGAGCGACTCCATCCGCGCCGCCTCGATTGCGGCTCGCCGGGCGGTCAGCCGCTCTTCCAACAGCGTCTTGGCCGCGTTCCCCGCTGCGCCCACTGCCCGGCGCTCCTCGGGGGGCAGCTGGGCCACGCCGCGGAGGACCTGCGTGAGCCGTCCGGAGCGCCCCAGGTGCTCCACCCGCCACGCGTCAAGGTCCTCCGTCGAGCCGGCTCGTTCGAGCGCGTCGAGCGCGTCGTCGCGAAGCGCGGCGATGTCAATGGGAGAAGTGGTCATGGGGCTTCAGTATACAGGAGACGCACGGGGCGTTCGTCGAGAGCGGTTCGTTGGGAGTCTGCTGCGGGCAGAGAACGACAGAGAGGGATGCGTGCCAGGCGAGGGCCGGCGTTTGCTATCCTTCGCCATTGGAGGCCTTACGTGGGAGAACGCATCTACATCATGAGCGGTGAGGGGCTGGAACCGATGGAGGAGGAGCCTTTCGACCTCGAGGACACCCTGCAAGCGCTCATCGCCGAGCACCCCGAACTCATCGACGGAGAGCAGGTCAGACCTGGTGACCCTCGCCGCTGGATTCTTGTCAAGCGCGAGCAAGGCATCGCCGAAACCGCTGGAGCGGGCGCGCTCTGGGCAGTCGACCTTCTTCTAATCGACCAAGACGCCATGCCTACTCTCGTCGAGGTGAAGCGAGGCTCTAACTCAGAGATACGGCGCACAGTCGTCGGGCAGATGCTGGAGTACGCTGCCCACGCTAGGCGCAACTGGACAGTGAACGAGATTCGACAGAACTTCGAGGCAACAGAGACCAACCACGGACGCGATACCGACGAGACGCTCCGTGAGTTGCTGGGCTTGGAGGAAAACAGAGACGAGGAGGAAGAGCCAGAAGACGACGCCTTAGGAGAGAGGGTTGATGACTTCTGGGACAGGGTAGCCACAAACCTCGCGGCAAGCCGCCTCCGGTTGTTGTTCGTCGCGGATGAGGTCCCCGACCCGCTCGCCCAAGTGGTGGAGTTCCTCAATGAGCAGATGCCTAGTGTTGAGGTGATGGCGGTCGAAATCAAGCAATTTAGGGGCAGGTCGAGTCAGACGCTCGTGCCACGCGTTATCGGGAGAACGGCGGGTGGGCCAAGTAAGAGCACGGCAGGGCCGAAGCAAAAGATGACTCGCGAGTTGTTCATGGAGCAACTTCCTACCGGCGAAGCACGTACGGCTGCAGAGCAGCTCTTTGACGTGGCCCGTGATAACAGGGCCACTTTCGAATGGGGGTCGGTCGGGGTGAGCGTCCGCTGCAAGTGTTCGCTCTGGAACCAGCCTGTCACTGTTGCATGGTTTTCCCCTCCGAACAAACTAGGGTGGATGCGCACAAAGAATTTCTCTTTCGGAGCAGCACTCTTCGATCTTGAGGGTTACGACCCGCAGCCGCCTGAAAGGCTAATCTCCCTACTCGAACAATGGGCAAACCAGTTCAGAGATGAGATCTTTGCACAGGACGTTTCAAGCTCAGGCGTCAGGGCATGGGCGATTCACCCCGACGACATGGTGAACCACGTAGACTTGCTGGCCGAGCGGCTCGAAAGGGTTTTGTCGGACCTGCGAGCACTGTAGCCTCGTGCAATCGTCCCTGTCCAAGGAGACACAAGCGTGGAAGAGCGCTACTCCATCGAATCGTTCCTCGGAGAGCTTCCGAGCGACGACGTGCGAAACGCGGCCGTTCGGCTGTTGGGCGTAGCCCTGCATTACGGGGCTGACTTGAGATGGGAGCCGAGCGGAGTCAGCATCCGGATCAGGGCTTCCCGTTCCAACTTCCCCGTCGCGGTGGCTTGGCTATGCCCGCCGTCGGCGCCCCCCGATGAAGACTTGGAAAGGATCAAGTTGTTCTCATTCGGAGCGAGTGTCTTTGAAGGGTACGGGCTATCGCCCTCAACCCCTCTATACCAGTTTCTCGACCAGTGGGCGGCCCAGTTCGCCGGCTTTGGGTTCGAAGACGTCTCCGGCGATGGAGTCAAGGCGTGGGCCGTTGGCTACGGCGAGGCCGTGGAGCATATCGACATGCTATCGGACAAGCTCGCGGCGGCGCTCTTCCGGTTGCGGATGCTGTGAGCAGGGGACTGGAATAGGGAACGAAGCTGCTGTCCCGACTGACGCCGGATGGAAGAAGATAGCCCCCGCGATTCCTCGCGGGGGCTTCTTCTGTCGGCGGTGCGTCCTTCGACTGGCTTAGGACGGACTGATGGTTACCCGGCTGGCGTGGGGTCCGGCGCGGGCGCCTCGTCGGCGACGTGCAGGCTGAGGCGCTTCGCCTTCTTGCTCTCAGCCTTGGGGAACCGGACCGTCACGACGCCGTGCTCGTACGAGGATGCCGCCTTGTCCGCGTCCACGCTCTCCGGTAGGCGGACGGAGCGGCGGAAGGAGCCGGTGCGGCGCTCGCGTAGCAGGTAGCCGTCATCCTGACGCTCCCCCTCTGACGCCGTCTGCCCCTCGAGGGTGAGTACCCCGTCCTCGATGGTGATCCCGATGTCGGAGGGCGGAACGCCGGGGAGCGCGCCCTTGATGACGAGGTCCTCGCCGTCCTTCTCGACGTCGAGCGGGATCGACCAGCCGCCGGCGTAGGAGTAGTGATAGGGGACGCCGAAGCGCCGGTGCATGTGCTCAAACCTGAGCAGGTCTCGGAATGGGGTCCAACGTTCGATTGCCATGAGAGTGCCTCCTTACCCGTCTGCGCCGCGTCCGCCACGGCTCTCTTTACTTGATACGAACTGTATCAATGTATGGAGGCTATGTCAATAGGTCTGCTACGATTCGTATAAGCCTCACCAAGCCATCGTAGCCTGACGTGGATGTGGCGGAGTCGGTGTTAGAATCGGCTTATGGCGCACTCGCCGCTGCTTATTGCCACGAACAACTCCCACAAGGTCGCCGAGTTCCGCAGGCTGCTTGGCGGCGTGGGGATCGACCTGGTTACGCCCGCCGACCTCAGCCTCGACCTCGAGGTCGAGGAGACCGGGCAGACCTTCGAGGAGAACGCTCGCATCAAGGCCCGCGCCTTCTGCGCCGCGAGCGGCCTCCCCTCCCTCGCCGACGACTCCGGCATCGAGGTTGACGCCCTGGACGGACGCCCCGGCGTGCGTTCCGCGCGCTACGGCGGCGACGGCCTCGACGACGTCGGCCGCGTGAGCCTCCTGCTCGCCGAGCTTGGCGGCGTGCCCGAAGACCAACGCTCGTGCCGCTACCGTGTCGTCCTCGTCCTTGCCCGGCCCGATGGGCACGAGGAGACGGTCCAGGGCGCCTGCGAGGGCAGGGTGGTCTTCGAGCCTGTCGGCGACAATGGCTTCGGCTACGACCCAGTCTTCTTTGTCCCTGCCCATGGCAAGACCGTTGCGCAGCTTGGCGCCGACGAGAAGGATGCCATCAGCCATCGCGGTCAGGCCGCCCGCCGGATGGCCGCCCTCTTGACCAGCGCTGCGCTCGCCGAGGCGGCATCGTGACCGCGCAGCTGACCGACACGCTCGGCAGGCCGGTCCACGACCTCCGCATTTCCGTGACCGACCGCTGCAACTTCCGTTGCACCTACTGCATGCCCGCCGAGATATTCGGCGAGCGCTACCACTTCCTCCCCCGCGAGGCCATCCTCTCCTACGAGGAGATTGCCCGTCTCACCGGCTTATTCGTCGGTCTTGGCGTGACCAAGGTCCGCATCACCGGCGGCGAGCCCCTCGTCCGGCGGGACCTCGAAGAGCTCGTCGCGATGCTCGCCAAGATGGACGGCATCGACGACTTGACCCTCACCACCAACGGCTACCTGCTGGCCGAGCAGGCCCAAGCCCTGCGCGACGCCGGCCTACGACGCGTCACCGTGAGCCTCGACACTCTCGACCCCGAGATATTCGGCATGATGAACGGTAGGGGTTACTCCCCCGATGCCGTATTGGAAGGCATCGCTACGGCCGAGCGGGTGGGACTCGGCCCCATCAAGCTCAACGCCGTCGTCGAGCGGGGAGTAAATGACCACACCGTCATGGACATGGTCCGCCACTTCAAAGGCTCAGGCCACATCCTCCGCTTCATCGAGTACATGGACGTCGGCAATATCAACGGCTGGCGCCGCGACCAAGTGGTCCCGTCCGCCGAGCTCGTCGAACAGGTCAACGCTGTATACCCCATCGAGCCCCTCGCGCCCAACTACCGGGGCGAGGTCGCCGAACGGTGGCGCTTCACCGACGGCGACGGCGAGATCGGTTTCATCTCATCCGTCACTCAACCCTTCTGTGGGGACTGCACCCGCGTACGGCTCTCCCCCGAGGGCCAGGTGTTGACGTGCCTCTTCGCCTCGTCCGGCGTCGACCTCCTCACGCCCCTCCGCGACGGCGAAACGGACGCTCAGCTCCAAGACCGCATCGCCAATATCTGGCGCGCCCGCACAGACCGCTACTCCGAGCTTCGCGCTGCCCAGCGTCGCCCCGGACACGAGACCCCCGCCCGCAAAATCGAGATGTACCAGATAGGCGGATGACTCCTACTTTCGACATCTACACCGACGGCTCCTGCCTCGCAAACCCCGGCCCCGGCGGTTGGGCGGCAATCATCGAGCACGACGGCGAGACCGACCGGCTATCGGGCGGCGAGCGTTCCACCACGAACAACCGCATGGAGGTCACCGCCGCCATCAAGGGGCTGGAGGCGGTCCCCGTTGGTGCGACCGCCGTGGTCCACTCCGACAGCGAATACCTCGTCAAGACGATGACCAAGGGCTGGAAGCGCAACGCGAACCGCGATCTATGGGAGCAGTTGGACCGTCTCGCGACGAGGCGTAACGTCGACTTCCGATGGGTGCGCGGGCACGCGGGACATCCGCAGAACGAGGAGGCTGACCGCCTCGCCGCTCGCGCGATGCAGAGCGCCGCGGGCAGGACGCTTCCGCTCGAAACAGCAGCGGCAGGCGCGCCGCCCCCCGCCGCCCCAAGCCCGGGCCTCACGCACATCGACGCCCAAGGCGCCGCTCGCATGGTCGACGTGGGCTCCAAGCCGGACTCCGACCGTTTCGCCGCCGCCGCCGGAACGGTCACGATGCGTCCTGAAACCCTCGCCCTCATCCTCCAGGGCAAGATGGAGAAGGGCGATGTTTTCACCGTCGCCCGCATCGCCGGCGTCAATGCGGCCAAGCACACCTGGGAGCTCATTCCCCTCGCCCACCAGATCCCCCTCTCCCACGTCGAAGTCGACTTCGAGACCGACCCTCCGCAGGGGAGGGTGACTGTCTCCTCACGCGCCCGCACGATCGCCAAGACCGGCGTTGAGATGGAAGCCCTAACCGCGGTAGCCGTCGCCGGCCTGACCATCTACGACATGTGCAAGGCCGTAGACCGCTCCATGACCATCGGCGATGTCCGCCTCCAGGAGAAGACCGGCGGCGTCCACGGCGACTACAAAGCCCCGTGAGCTCGCCCGTGCAGTGCGTCGCAGGCGCGCTGTCGAGCAGCGGCAAAGTCCTGCTCGTCCGGAGGTCCCCGTTTCGCGCGTACTACCCAGGCGTGTGGGACCTCTTCGGAGGGCATGTCGAAAGCGGAGAGTCATTGGAGGATGCGCTCCGCAGGGAGGCTCGTGAAGAGCTCGAGGTGGGGCTGGATTCCTGCCGGCTGCTCGGGACTGTCCATGACCCGGCTGAACGCGCCGATATCCACGTCTTCGTCGTGACGGCATGGCGCGGCGAGCCCGTAAACGCGGCGCCCCAAGAGCACACGGAGATTGGCTGGTTCTCAGCCGCTGAGCTGCCTCTTGGTCCGGCAGGCTTGGACGCCTATCGAGACCTCGTCGTGGAGGCGGTCACGCGCCCCGGGGCGTAGGTCGTCCCCCTACCGCCCCAACCGCACCGCCCCGGCCACTGCGCGGAATGACTCCGACGATATCTCGAACAGCCACGCGTGGCGCATCTCCAGCAGCTTGCGCCGGTCGTCCTCCGTGAACGCGAGACGTAAAAGCTCCAGCGGCGCCGGCTCCTGGAACGGCAGGTAGTCGTACGTGTACGTCCCTCGGGCATGATCGACGCTTTTCGCGATGCCGATTCCCGGCGCGGTCTTGGCGCGCCCCGGATAGCTGGACGTGCAGTAGATGAGCACCATGTCCCCTGCCTTCAGCTCCCGCGGCATGGCGCGGTTGCCATACATCCCGCCCTCGACCGTCACGTGGTCGCCGACCGTGGGGTCGGCGTAGACCGCGAAGTAACACCTCGGCGATGCGGCGCTCATGGCATGAGACCCTAGCACCGTCCGCTGCTCGCCCGCCACGAGCGTTGAGGAAGTCCTCCCGTCACCGATCTCGCCGGGAGTGCGGACGCCTTAGCGGGAGCAGATGGCAAGCGCAGCCTAGCCGAACTGAGGATCTCCGAAATGTGATATGATGCAGTCCCCAACGGATTTTGTGAGCTGCCTTTCTGTTTCCTCGGTCCGACACGCCAGGCTTCTGCTGGTGCCTCCAAGTCAAACGGGCAACCTGACTCCTAAGGAGCACTAGATGAAGATTTACGTCGGCAACCTCAGTTTCAACACGAGTGACAACGACCTGCGAGACGCCTTCGCCCCCTACGGCGAGGTCGCCAGCGCACAGGTCATTACGGACCGCGAGACCATGCGCTCGCGTGGTTTCGGTTTCGTCGAGATGGCCGCTGACAGTGCGGCGCAGCAGGCGATTCGCAGCCTCAACGGCTCGGACCTCCAGGGCCGCGCCCTCAACGTCAACGAAGCCAAGCCTCGGGAAGACCGCGGCTCACGGAGCGGCGGCGGTTCCTGGGGTAGGTAGGCGCCTACAAAGCGCTTCAGCCTGAGCGCGCCCCCGGTGTCGGCGGGGCGCCAATGGCTGAGCTGCGGTCCTTAGGGCCGCGGACAGGAAACGAACACAGCACAGGGGCGGCTATGCCGCCCCTGTGTCGTATGAGTTGCACGGGCCCTCCCACAAGTCGCCGCAACGCGCTTACAATGCGCGTATCCGGACCGGCCTATCGCAGGAGGACAAGTCATGGCAGGGATTCTCGACGCCGACACCCATATCGCCGAGCCGCCCGGTATGTGGGATCATCTGGACCCCGAGTGGCGCGCCCGCCGTCCCGTCATCGTCAACGTGCCAGACGACACCATCTACGGCACGGCTGATCACATGTGGCTCATCGACGGCAAGATATACCCCAAGATTGTCGGTCGCGGCGGCAGCTCCTTCGTCACCCCCACCGCCCAGACCCGCGTCCGCAGCCGCGAGGACGTCCCCGCCCGTGAGCTCACCGACATCGCCATGCGCTTCGAGGGCATGCGCGCCACCAACGTCGACGCCCAGGTTGTCTATCCCACCCTCTTCCTCGGTTTCCTTACTGAGGACCCCGCCTACGAGGTGGCCCTCGCCAGGGCGTACAACCGCTACATGGCCGACGTCTGGGCCAAGTCCGAGGACCGCATCCGGTGGGTCGTCGTGCCCGCTCTGCGCGACATCGACGCGACCATCCAGGAGCTGCGCTTCGGCAAGCGGAACGGCGCCTGCGGCGTCTTCTTCCGCGGCATCGAGAAGGACCGCATGCTCGACGACCCTTACTTCTTCCCCGTCTACGAGGAGGCCCAGTCCCTCGATCTCGCCATCACCGTCCACCAGGGCCAGGGCTCTCCCGCGCTCAACGAGCTTGCCGACCCCGCCCGCAGCCACACCTTCACCCATGGTCGACTGCCCCCCATCGCCGGCTTCCGGAACTTGGTCCAGAACCGCATCCCGGAGCAATTCAAGGACCTGCGCTTCGGCTTCATCGAGACCGGCGCGTCATGGATTCCCTTCGCCCTCTACCAGCTCTCCGGCACCATGAAGCAGGACCCCAGCTTCTTCGGCCCGCGCCTGTTCGACGAGTACAACATGTGGATATCCATCGAGGTCGCCGAGGACATGCCCTACCTCGTGGACAAGATCGGCGCCGACCACGTCGTCACCGGCACGGACTACGGCCACCACGCCCCGGGGACCACCAACCGCCTCATGAGCGACCCGTCGGCCCAGACCCACATGGTCGAATCCCTCCGCTCCCGCGCGGACCTCTCCCAGACCGACGTGGACAAGATCCTCGTAGACAACCCCAACGCACTCTACGGAGTGTCTTAGGGGAAGGCGAAGCGGCCCCTTTTGGCGAGGGTCAATTCGTGGTCGGGAATCTTCCCCAGCAGGCGGGGAGGGGTGCTCATGCGGAGCGCGTAGGTGCGGCGTCCCCGCTGCTCATGGCCGCGAGGCGCGCTCGCAACGGAAACAGCGCTGCTCGTGGGGGTCAATATCCACGAGCAGCCTGACCCACAAGACGCTCAGGCCTACCAAGCACCTCGCGAACGGCCCCTGCGCGATACACGCGACCACCGCATTGGACGCTAGGAAGAGCCTTCGACCCCCACGGTAACGATATCTATGTTGTGATACTTGCGATGCTGCACGGAAGACGCATAGTGCCGCAGCAGACGGAACGACAATTCCCGCTCGTCCTGGATTTCAGGCTGATCGCTCAGATACGCCAACCTATCTTCGAGGTTCTCCTCTTCCGAAGTCGCCATGAACTCCATCTCGATCTTCCCGTCGGCATGACGTGCGCCTATTACCAAGCTTCGCCTGTCGCCGGCCGCGCCGGCATCATCCTGCGGCAGCAGGCTTGATAGCGTCTCCTCACCTGCTGAGCGCAGTCTGTCGGTTGACGCCTCATCCCAGCCGGCCTTCGATGCAACCTCGCGGAGGAACGCGTCAATCTCAGGCAGAGCGGATAGGTTCAGCTCCGTCTTCAAGCGTCTGCGCTTCGGAGCAGTCACTTCCATCAGCATGGTGAGCAGAATCACAGAAACAGCGCCGGTCGTCATGCCGTTGCTGAGCAACGTTTCCCACGTTCCACTCAGAATCTCTGGGAAGATTAAATTGTTCTGGAAGCCTACTCCTATCCAAAGAGACACGCCCACTACCGTGGCCTTTCGTGTGTCGATGCCTCCTTGGAGAACGGTCCTCATGCCCTGCACGAAGAGCAGAGACAACATAACGGTCATGTATGCCGCCATGGTTGGGCGTGGAATTGCGACAATAAGAGCTATCACTTTGGGCAAAAACGCCACTGCTATCAGGATGCCGCCTCCATACACTCCGATGCTACGCGCGGCGACCCCTGTGAGGAGGACACGCGCCGAACTGGCCGCCCCTATCATGTTGGGCAACGTCCCTGCGAGTGCGGCGAGCAGATTGGTCAGCACCACAAGGTTGTGCGCGCCCTGGACTACACGAAAATCCGTTGCGCGCGGCCTGCGCCAAGACACCTGTTGAATGGCGACCGTATCGCTGATGGAGTTAATCATGACTGCCAGGTGCACGATTACGAACCCCGGCAGGAGAGCCCAGAACGCTACGCTGAGACTCAGATCGAATCCTGGCCACGGGTTTGAGGGAATCCCGATCCAAGGCGCTTCGATCGCAGGGCCGAACGTCATACAGACCGAACGGGACCGCCACCGCGCAACCCGCCAGAATCCCGAGGACCGGCGACCACTGCTGCCAGGCGGATGAGGCAAACAGCCTCAGCGCCAAGACGACGACCAAAGTCGAAGCGGCGACAGCGGGAGCGGCGGCTTGGGGGGAGCCCTCAGGCACGTCCGACAGCCTGCTAAGCACGATCGAGATAATCGTGGCCGCCAGCAACATCAGAACTGTGCCGGCGACGACCGGCGTGATGATTCGACGCAATAGCGAGAGGCGCGAGATCAGTACGAACTGAAGCAGCGCGGATACGACGATGAGGCTGGACAGCATCGCGGGCCCGCCCTCCAATAGAGCGGTGATGCAGACCGCGATAAATGCGGTGGCGGTAGTTACGTTAAGCGCATACCCTGACCCGAAATGCCAGATTCGAAAGGTCTGGAAAATAGAGGCCAGCCCACAGATTGCCAACGTCGCAAAAAAGATCCACGACAAGTAGCTTTCGGACTGCCCGCTCGCCCGGGCGATGATGGCCGTGGTCGCCGCCATCGCCGCCAGCCGCCCCACCACACTCTGAAAGCCCTGGCCAAGGGCGGTCAAGGGAGGCGGCGCCTCATCTGGTTGATAGAGAATCTTGTCGTTTGTCTGCGCCACTGCCGAAGCCCACTCCCGACTCTGTGTAGCATCAGCGGGTGTTGAAAGCCTTCACAACGCCCGTTGGCATAATGCCCACGAAACCTCCAACTCGCAAGGCGCAGGGCCCCCTCCGGCACGTCGAGAGCGGCCCGCGCGCGATGCACGAGCGCGCCACGCCTCTCCCAACCTAGGATCCTCTCCTTGGCCGAGGAGGGGCTATTTCCTTTCCACCATCGCGTGGAGGGGATGCAGAACGCCCTCCCCTAGCGGGCGGACAGTAGGGCGCCGCTCCCGCGCACGTCCCCCGCTATAATCTCCTGCATATGACCGGCCCCGCCGAGGCGCTCCTCCAAGGACTCAACCCCCCGCAGCGTGAAGCCGTCGAGCATGTCGACGGCCCGCTGCTCATCGTCGCGGGCCCCGGCTCCGGCAAGACCCGCGTCATCACCCACCGCATCGCCTACCTCAACCAGCGCGTCGGCATCGGCCCCGGCCGCATCGCCGCCGTCACCTTCACCAACCGCGCCGCACGTGAGATGCGCTCCCGTCTGGAACGTCTCATGGGCGAGCGCGCCCGATACCTCTTCGCCGGCACCTTCCACGCCCTCTGCGCCATGATTCTGCGGCGCGACGGCGAAGCCATCGGCATCCCTAAAGAGTTCGTCATCATGGACGACGACGATCAGATGGGCCTCATCAAGCAGGCGATGGAGCTGGCCGAGGTCAACCCCAAACGATTCCCTCCGCGCGCCGTCCTATCCGCCATCAGTTCCGCCAAGTCGAAGCTCCTCGGCCCGGAAGGCTTCGCCGGCAGCGCCGAGGGCTACTACGACGAGGTCGTGCATCGCGTCTTCGTTCATTACCAGGGACTCCTAGCCCGCAGCCGCGGCGTCGATTTCGACGACCTCCTGAGTCGGACCGTGGAGCTCCTTCGCCAGTCCCCCGAAGCCAAGGCGAAGTACCAAGAGCGGTTCATCCACATCATGGTCGACGAGTTTCAGGACACCAACGTCGCCCAGTACCAGATCGCCCGCGAGCTCGCGGGCAAGCACCGCAACCTTGCCGTCGTGGGTGACCCCGATCAGTCCATCTATTCCTGGCGCAGCGCCGATATCCGCAACATCCTCTCTTTTCAGAAGGACTACCCCGAGGCGAAGGTGGTTCATCTCTCCCAGAACTACCGCTCGACCGGCACGATTCTCGACGCCGCCCAGCACGTCATACGCCCGAACAGCCAGCGCATCGAGCAGCGCCTGTTCACCGAGAACGAGCCCGGCGCCCCGGTCTACGTCGCCGAGGCCTACAACGAGGAGGAGGAAGCCCAGGGCGTCATCCGCGAGGTGCAGCGCCTCATGGAGGAGGAGAGTGTCACCCTGCGCGACTGCGTCGTGACCTATCGCGTCAACGCCCAGTCCCGCGCCCTAGAGGAGGCGTGCCTCCGCTACGGCGTCCCCTACAAGCTCATAGGCGGCGTCCGCTTCTACCAGCGGCGCGAGGTAAAGGACGTGGTCGCCTACCTGCGCCTGCTCCAGGACCCCTACGACGAGGTCAGCCTCACCCGCGTCATCAACGTGCCCACGCGGGGCATAGGCAAGAAGACCGTCGATGACCTCACCGCGTGGGCGCGCACACTGGACATCCCCGCCTACAGCGCCCTCCAACTGTTGACCGACGAGTTGAGCGAGCATCCGTCGCCCTTCGACGCGCGTCAGAAGCGCCAGCTCGCGGGCTTCCTCTCCCTGATCAACTCCCTCCGCGAACGCGCGGCCGACCTCGAGCTGCCCGAGCTCATCGACGAGGTGATGGAGCGCTCCGGCTACCGCCGCTCGCTCATCGAGTCCGACGACTCCGACGCCGAGGACCGCCTCGACAACATCCGCGAGTTCCGGGGAATGACCGCCGACCTCGCCGGCGCGCCCGCCGCCGAGAACCTGCCGGCCTTCATCGAAAGCGTGACCCTCGTCTCGGACCAGGACGCCATCCAAGAGGATGAGCAGCAATACCTCACCCTCATCACCCTCCACCAGATCAAGGGCCTCGAATATCCCGTCGTCTTCATCACCGGCATGGAGGAGGGCATCTTGCCCCACATGCGCTCCCTTGATGACCCCGACCAGCTCGAGGAGGAGCGCCGCATCGCCTACGTCGGCATGACCCGCGCCCGCAAGCGCCTTTACCTGCTGCGGTCCCTCCGACGCATCATGTACGGCAGAACAGGCGCGGGGAGCGCGTCGCGTTTCCTGAAGGACATCCCCTATAACCTCATCGAGGTCCCGCCCCGTAAGCAGCGCGACGGGGCCGCTATGGGCGGGCGCTGGCCGGAGCGCCACTTAGTAGCAGCCGTCGCATCTGGCGAAGGCCCCCCCGCCCTCCCCCCGCCCTTCAAGGCCGGCGACAAGGTCGCCCATGCCAGCTTCGGCAAGGGCGTCGTCGTCAACTGCGCCCCGCGCCCTAACGACTATGAGGTCACTGTCGCATTCGTGGGGGCCGGCATCCGCCGGTTGCTCCACAGCTACGGCAAGCTCGATAAGGTCGTAAGCTAGCGGATATGGCTGTCGACCTCTCCATAGTCATTCCCGCTTACAACGAGCAGGACCGCATCCGCCCCACCCTCGAAGAGTACGCCGCCGTCTTCCGCAAGTCGCGCGTGGGTAGGTTCGAGCTCCTCGTCGTCCTGAATGGCTGCCGCGACAACACTCGCGCCGTCGTCGAGTCGATAGCCGCCAGTGTTCGTGAGATCCGCATCGTCGAGTTCGCTGAGCCCCTCGGCAAGGGCGGCGCTATCCGCAAGGGACTCGACGTCGCCGACGGCCGCCTGCTCGCCTACGTCGACGCCGACAACATGGTGCGCGCGGACCAGACCCAGCGTCTGATTGCCGAGCTCGCTGACTACGATGTCGCCATCGCTGATCGCTTCAGCGGCGAGCAGACCAACGGCAACCAGCCCCTCCTCCGCCGGCTGATTAGCCTCGGTTCGAGGCTATGGGTGCGCAGCTTCCTTAGTCTCCCCTACTCCGACACCCAATGCGGAGCCAAAGCCTTCCGCGCTGAGGCCTGGAATGCCATCGCGCCGAGCATCGCCGAACGCGGCTGGGCTTTCGACCTCGATGTTCTAGCTCACGCCAAACGCCTGGGCCTCTCCGTCGCCGAGGTCCCCGTTCGTTGGCAGCACGTCGCCGAAGGCTCCAAGGTCCAACCCTGGAAAGACGTCCCCGCCACCCTCCTCTCGACCGTCCGCATCAAGCGCCGGGTGAAGCGCTAGGATCCTTCTTCCGGATGGGACCACAGATGCATGCTCTTGACAGCATATGCTATGCAGGTCATAATTACTCATGACCTGGGAAGTCAGTTTTGATCCGGCCTTCACCCCAGAGTTCTATGCGCTTCCCTCCAGCATGCAGGATGAGCTTCTCACGCAGGCGAAGGTCCTAGAAGTATTCGGCCCGACCTTGGGCCGTCCGAGGGTGGACACATTGAAAGGCTCGCGTCACTCGAACATGAAGGAGCTTCGTTTCGACGCAGATGGCGTGTGGCGAGTCGCCTTTGCCTTCGACCCCGAACGCCGCGCGATAATTCTCGTGGCAGGCGACAAAGCGGGAGTCAGCGAAGGGCGCTTCTACACGCAGTTGATTAGGAAGGCGGACAACCGGTTCGACAAACACCTGGAGCGGTTGAGTGAGAATCGGAAGGAGCCAGGATGACGACGCTAACGGAGATGATGGACAGCCTGCCCGCAGAGCGCCGAATGCGCATAGAGAAGCGGGCGCAGCAGATGATTGCTGAGGAGATGTCGCTGCGGGACCTGCGGAGGGCCCTGCAAAAGACGCAGGCGCGCGTTGCTAGTGATCTTGGAATTAAGCAGGAGAACGTATCCCGCATCGAAAAGCGAGCCGACCTGTTGCTATCTACTCTGAGTGACTACGTTGAGGCAATGGGCGGAACACTGCGCTTGGTCGCGGAATTTCCTGACCGTCCCCCTGTTGCCTTGACCGGCATCGGCGCGCTGGCCGCGCATGAGGTTGTCGCGGAACCCCGTAAGGAAGTTCTCCCCTAACCCCGCCTCCTCCGCCGCGCGCGCCACGCCACTATCCGCGCGCAAAGCTCCACGAGAGCCAGCGCCTCCTTCACGCCCGCCTTTGACGATCCGGCGCGACGGTTGTGGAACACCATTGGCCACTCGCACACCCGCAGACCCCGCTGCGTCGCCAGCGCCTCCAGAAGCCACTTGAACCCGCGCGAAGAGTAACGCGTCGGCATCTCCGTGATGACCTCGCGTCGGCAGAGCGCGTAGCCCGTCAGCACGTCCCGTTGAGGCAGCAGCAATAGGATTCTCACGCCGAGGTTGAGCGCCAGGCTGATGATCCGCCGCGTCATCGGCTGGCCGACGAAACCGCCGCCCCTGACGAACCGCGAGCCGATGACCACGTCGCAGCCCTCCTCGGCCTTGCCGAGCATTCCCGGAAGCTCCTCCGGGTCGTGCGAGTGGTCCGAGTCCATCACTGCGACGAATCGCCCCCTCGCCGCCGCCGCGCCCGCGAAGACTGCGCTGGATAGTCCCGCCTTCCCCGCGCGTTCGACGATCCGCACTCGGTCGTCCGATGCTCCCAGCTCTCGCACAACGTCCGCTGTGCCGTCCGGGCTGCCGTCGTCGACGACGATTACCTCGCAGGGAACGCCACGGAGGATGTCGAGCACCTGCGGCGCGAGCGCACGGATGTTCTCTCGCTCGTTGTAGGTCGGCAGGATGACTGACAGCAGTGGGGCGGCTTCGGGCGACACGGATACGAGTATAGGAGCGGCCCCGAGCGACCGGCAATGAGGTCTGCCTCCGGTTTACCCGCGCTCGAAACCAGGCATACACTCCCCCGTGGCATGCTCGAACGACCAAGAACCGCTCTCGTCCTCGCCGGCGGCAGAGGCGAACGCCTCCGCCCACTGACCGACGACCGTCCGAAGCCGATGGTCCTCGTAGGCGGAAAGCCCATCCTCGAGCGCCAATTGGCCTGGCTGCGGGAGAACGGCGTCGAGCGCGCCGTTCTCCTCACCGGCTACCTCCACGAGGTCGTTGCAGACTACTTCGCTACGCCGCGCATCGATGGCCTCGCCGTCGAGTGCGTCGCGGAGGACTCGCCCCTCGGCCGGGGCGGTGCCTTCAAGAACGGATACCGCCAGGCGGGACTGTCCGATCCTCTAGTCGTCGCCACGAATGGCGATGTGCTGACCGACCAGCCCCTCGACGCTTTGCTGCGCGTTCACGAGTCCGCAAACGCCCTCGCCACGGTCATGCTCACCCAAATGATCAGCCCCTATGGCATCGTCGAGACGGAGGGCGACCTCGTGATGGGCTTCACTGAAAAGCCCCTTCTGCCTCACTGGATAAACGCCGGGACCTACCTCCTCTCCAGCGAAGCCATCGAGCGCTTCCCCGACCTGGGCGACCACGAGACAACCGCCTTCCCCGCCCTCGTGTCCGAGGGCAGACTGGCCGCCTACAAGAGCGCCGCCTACTGGAAATCAATCGAGTCCCCCAAAGACCTCGCCGAAGCCGCAACCCGCCTTCAGTGACGGCCCCCCGCCTGCCATTCCCGCGCAGGCGGAAATCTCCCTGCGGCGCGGTTCCACCGCGACATTTGCCCCTTACCCCAACCCGTCCCAACGCGTATTCTGAAATCTCCATCATGTCCACCCCTAGCCCCGTCCCGACATTCCAAGCCCTCCCCGGTCAGCCCCAGCCCCCTCACGCGCTCTATAACGCCCCGCCGTCCCATAGAGAGCCAATGCTCGAATTCGTGTTTTCTCATTTCTGTCGGCGCCTTGGTCGCAGGAAGCAGGCCGTGGCCTGCTAAACACCCCTGACCAAGAAACAGAACCCCCCCTCCGACGACACAGTTCCTTCAACCCTTACGAGTAAAAATCCCATCAAGAAGCTGATTTACTCCACCCTCTCTAACCTCTCCCCCGTCTGCGAGGGAGACTAGAGGGGGCCGTCTGCGGGAGAGGGGTCTGCTATCATGGCTCGCGGCCTGCGAGGCGCGAAGCTCGTCGGTCACTTTCACAGAGAGGACTCCCATGAAGCTCCACGAATACCAGGCCAAGGAGCTCCTAGCCGGTTATGGCGTGCCTGTCCCCGAGAGCTACGTCGCCGCGTCAGGCGCCGAGGCTGCCGACGCGACCGTGAAGCTCGGCGGGACGGCCGTTATAAAGGCTCAGGTGCATGCCGGCGGGCGCGGAAAGGCTGGCGGCGTGAAGGTCGTCGGCGACCCCGTCGAGGCTGCCAAGTTCGCCGACTCGCTCATCGGCTCGACCCTCGTCACCTTCCAGACTGGCCCCCAAGGCGCGTCCGTCCATAAGGTGCTCGTCGAGCAGACGATGGACATCGAGCGCGAGCTCTACCTCAGCATCACCACGGACGGCGGACGGCGCCGTCCCGTCGTCATCGCATCGGCCTCGGGTGGGGTGGAGATTGAGGAAGTCGCCCAGACCGAGCCGGACAAAGTCTTCACAGAGCCTATCGACCCCGCGATTGGCTTTCAGCCCTTCCAGGGCCGACGCCTCGCCGAGCTGCTCGACCTCCCCCCGGCGCAGACCCGACCCTTCTCCGCTCTCGTCGACGCTTGCTACCGGGCCTACATGGCCCTCGACTCCAGCATGATCGAGATCAACCCCCTCGTCCTCACCAACGACGGAAAGATGCTCGCCCTCGACGCCAAGGTCAGCATCGATGATGACGCCCTCTTCCGGCACAAGCCCGAGGCCGAGCTGCGCGACGCCTCCCAAGAGGAGGACCTCGAGGTCCAGGCGTCCGAGGCCGGCATTGCCTACGTCAAGCTCGACGGCAATGTCGGTTGCATGGTCAACGGCGCTGGCCTGGCCATGGCCACGATGGACACCGTGAAGTTCGCTGGCGCCGAGCCCGCGAACTTCCTCGACGTCGGAGGCGGCGCGGCCGAGGAAAAGATCAGCCACGCCATCCTGCTGATGCTCTCCGACCCCAACGTTGAGAAAGTCCTCGTCAACATCTTCGGCGGCATCCTCCGATGCGACATCGCTGCGCGCGGCGTTATCGACGCCTACGAGAGGGCGGATCGTCAGCCTCCGTTGGTCGTTCGCATGCTCGGGACCAACGTGGACGAGGGCAAACAGATCCTCGCCGATTCCGGAATCAAAGCAACCATGGTCGACACGCTTGAAGAAGCGGCGGACGCCATCAAAGCCTAGCGGAGCGCATATGAGCATCCTGGTCAACGAAAACACTCGCCTGCTCGTCCAGGGCATCACCGGACGCGAGGGCAGCTTCCACGCCGAGCGCTGCATGGCCTACGGCACGAATCTCGTCGCGGGCGTCACCCCCGGCAAGGGCGGCGAGACGTTCCTGGACAAGGTCCCCGTCTTCAACGGCGTCCGGCAAGCTGTCGACGAGACAGGCGCGAACGTCGCGCTGATCTTCGTCCCTCCGCCCTTCGCAGCCGACGCCATCATCGAGTCGGCCGACGTCGGCGTTCCCTTGGTCGTCTGCATCACCGAGGGCCTGCCCGTCCGCGATTCGACGATGGTCATGCGCTATCTGGAGGGCAAGCCAACGCGCCTGCTCGGCCCGAACTGCCCTGGCCTCATCACCCCTGGCGCCAAGGCCAAGGTCGGCATCATGCCCGGCAACATCCACATGTCCGGCAAAGTCGGCGTCGTCTCCCGCAGCGGCACGCTCACCTACGAGGCCGTCGACCAGCTCACAAAGCTTGGCATCGGCCAGTCCACATGCGTCGGCATCGGCGGCGACCCCGTCTCCGGCACCATGTTCGTGGATGTTCTGACCATGTTCAACGACGACCCCGAGACCGAGGCTATCGTCATGATCGGGGAGATCGGCGGGACGAAGGAGCAGGAGGCCGCCGCCTTCATAAAGGCGAACGTCAAGAAGCCCGTTGCCTCTCTCATCGTGGGCCAGACCGCCCCTCCAGGACGCCGCATGGGCCACGCCGGGGCCGTGATCACGGGCAAAGCCGCCCTCGCCTCCGAGAAGATGAAAGCCCTCGAAGACGCAGGCTGCAGCATCATCCCCACCCCGGCTGCGATCGGATCGACCGTCAAGGCGATGATTGGCGTTTAGCCCGCCCCCCGCCACTGCCCCGAAAACACAGTCCGCGCCCTCCAAGCCCGTGCCCTCCCAATGGGTTCGTGGTGAGTCTGTCGAGCCACGCCGCCCGCTACTCCCTGCACATCCGTCCCCGCGGACGGGCTGGACGTCGGCCACGAGAAAGCGGCCGGGGATTCCCCCGGCCGCTGAGTTGCTGAACGTGGAGCGCGGAGCAGGCTAGTCGTAATCCTGCAGCGTTCCCTTCTTGTTCTCGGGGCCCGCCACGCCCGTGCAGGTGGCGACCAGGTTCTTCATCCGGCATTCCTGGCCGTGCTTGCGCAGCTCCTCCTCGAAGATCTCGTGGACGCGAGGGTCCTCGTCCTCGTACTCGAGCTGGATGCCGCCCTCCTTGATGCTGACCATGGCGCGGTTCTCCCCTCGCCGCGTCGGGTCGTTGGCGCCGCGCTCGTAGGTGTACTTGCGCGAGTTCGACGGGCTCATGTTGATGTAGCGCGCCGGCGTTGTGCCTACGTTGAAGTGCTGGTGGAAGTACTCGCTGTAGGAGTCCTGCGTCGGCAGGTACAAGCTCCCCTCCCCCCAGTCGGCCTTCACCAGGTCGGACATGTCCTCGTTCTTCCACACCAGCGCGAAGCCCTCCCCGCCGGTGATGAGCAGGTGCGCGCCGGGGCCGTGGCGGTGCGCCTTCTTGTACGTCCCCACCGGGAACTCGGAGATGTGGGACGACACGGTGTTGTCGGACAACGATAGCATGATGTTCGTGCCGCCCGCGCCGCGCTCCGACCAGTCCGGCATCGGCATGTTCTTTGCGTCCGGCAGGAAGTTCGTCTCCCACACCCGACCCTTGTACATCATGCCCGAGCCGGAGGCCCATCCCTCTTCCACGTTCAGGCGGTCCGGGAACGTGTAGGGATTGTTCCAGATGAAGTCCGGCGTGATGAACTTGCGAATCATGCTCGGCAGATTGGTGACCGAGACCATGCGGGTCGGCTCGGTGCCGCTGCCGTTGAAGTGCTGGTACGACGCGTTCATCGGGATGGAGAAGTAAGCTCCCTTGGCCCACTCGAACGTCTGCTTCTTCGACTCGTCGTACCACACCGAGGTCGCGCCCCGTCCGCTGAGCACGTAGATGACCTCGTTGTACATGTGGTGCTCGGGGTTGGTCTTGCCCGCGGGAGCGATTTCCAAGACGTGCTCGTCGGTCCCCTCGTCCCCGTCGAGATAGACCACCGCCCCGTTGCAGCCCTTGCGGGGCCAGTAGTCCAGCTCCAGCGTGAGGAGGCTCTTGACGTAGAGGCCTCCGTGGAGTTTGGCTCCTTCGTCCTTCTGCCACTCCTCGTAGGTGTCGATGCGCTCGAAAGCCTGCAGTGCCGACGGGTCGTAGCTTTGCACGACAATCTCTTTGTTCGTCATCTTGCTCCTCCTTCGCTGTGTTTCCGGCGCGCCGCCGGGCCGCGTTGCGCGGCGCCCCCGACACTATCCCCGTGCGCCCCGCGCGTCAAGGAATCCCCGCTCGCGCCTGCGGGGGCGCCGCGCGAGTGCGGGTGTCTCGCTGTATCCCACCTCCCGCACTCGTAACCTTCCCCGGCCCTCCGAGTGCGCGGGGGGCGCCTTGTCTCTGCAGGTGAGACATTTTGCTCATAGGCGCGAGGCCCTCCCACAGGCGAGCGGGCCCAACGACCGGTGCAGGGCGGCGGGAAGCGTTGGGGAAGGCGGGAAGTTGTCGGTTTGTGCGGAAAAACTTGTCGACCGCATTTTGGTTAGGGGTGAGAAAGTTGTCGGCTGCATTCTCGCCAGGCGTGAGAAGTTGTTGGTTTGCATATTGGTTTACGAGTAAAAAGTTGTTGAAAACGGGGGTTGGGACGGGGGTTTTGAGAGGGTTTTTTGTGGCCGTGGCCTGCTTCCCGGGTCTCAGAACTTGTTGATTCGAAATTTTGTTGTTACGCGAGGCGAGTGGGGTCGGCGGTGTAGTGGGCACAAAGGAGGTTGCCGCATCGGAGGGCGCGGGCGCCGGGGAGGAGGCAGTTCTCGGCTTGAGGCAGGGCATAGAGGGGCTAATTTACGAGGGTCGGGAGTTTGGGGTAAGGGGCAAATGTCGCGGTGGGCTGTCCCTCTGTCCGGCTAAGGGGGAGAGTTAGAGAGGGGGCCGTCCCGTCATACCAGGTGGAGTGGGATTCATGGTACGCGGTCGCGGAGCGATAGCGTAAAGGCGCAAGTGGCGGAGTGGGGGCTATCTGGGAGGCACGGCCCTTATGCGGTATGCGCCAGGATTCATGGGAAGGGCGCGTTTTGGCATGCCGCGTAGCCCTTGCCAACCCGACCAATCGAGACTATCCAAGTGCGCCGGGTCCTTTATCAGATGCTCAACCCTTGCGTTGCCGAGCACCCGCATTCCTCCACTAAGGGGCTTGAAAGACGGCATGCTGCAATGTTGTGCTAAGTATCTTTCGATTAGTGCAGCCTCGTACGTCTTGACATCTTCCTTACCTATCTCGGTCCAAGAAACCTCCAAAACTAATCCATGCTTGTACGCCTCTCTCTCTGCGAGGGTGGGATAACGCGTTTGGTCGATATCGGAAGCGCTAAGGTCATCGATACGTTGACCGACGCGTCCTCGTAATCCCGCTCCCCCTAGGCGCTCCCGATATAGAGCAACTCCTCCTTAACGCTCTCGTCTATCGACAGTATTACCATACCCTACGCTCCCTTCTGCTCACGGGCCAACCCGCCCGACGGCGAATCGCTCACCCTCCGGCGGCGACGATTCCCCATCGTTGTTGCGCCCCCAGCAAACGGCGCTGCCGTCATGCCGGAGTGCACATGCGTGGACCGTGCCACTGCTGATAAGCGCGAACCGCTCACCTTCCGGGGGCGACACCTGACCATGTTCGTTATTGCCCCAGCAGACAGCACTGCCACCAGGCCGCAGCGCACATGTGTAGTTGAACCCGCTGCTGATCGACGCAAAGCGCTCACCTTCGGGCGGCGACGCTTCCCCATCGTTGCGGCGCCCCCAACAGACGGCGCTGCCGTCATGCCGCAGCCCACATGTGTGAAAGCCGCCGCTGCTGATCGACGCGAACCTCTCTCCCTTTGGGGGCGACGTCTGGCCATCTATTTGCTCACCCCAGCAGACGGCGCTGCCGTCATGCCGCAGCGCGCACGTGTGATAGCCGCCGCCGCTGATTGAAGTGAACTTCTCCCTTTCCGGCGGGGATGTTTGCCCGTATTCGCCATTTCCCCAGCAGACGGTGCTGCCATCGGGCCACAGCGCGCATGTGTGGTTTCCGCCGCTGCTGATAGAGGCGAATGTCGCCCCATCCGGCAACGACAGTTGATTATAGTAATTGCTCCCCCAGCAGATGGCATTGCCATCATGTCTCAGCGTGCACGTGTGTCCGAACCCACTACTGATTGAGGCAAATCGCTCGCCCTCCGGCGGCGACGATTCCCCATCGTTGTTGCGCCCCCAGCAAACGGCGCTGCCGTCAGGATGCAGCGCACACGTGTGCAACGAGCCACTGCTGAGAGTGGTGTGCTGCTGTGGCGCGCGGAAGTCCTCAGGAACAGGGTATGGGGTCGGCGTGGGAGTGGGAGTATATGTGGGCGTTGGGGTTGGGGGCGGTATGAGGATCCACCAGCCACAGTTCCCAGACGCTCGGAAGCCGGCGTCCGTCGGAAGAATGGCGACGCGGGCGGGCGCGGTCGTGGCCTGCCCGAACAGGACTTCGATTTGGGAGCCTTCGAGCCCGCTGAGCCTCGCCCATTCGCACGTTCCGGATACGTTCGCGGCCTCGTACACGCCGGGGACGATGTCGTCGCCGACGCGCCATGTCCCGGGACCGAACGAGATCCACGGCTTCGGGCCGGGGATGGGTGTTGGCGTTGGAGTAGGCGTGGGAGTGAGTGTGGGTGTCGACGTGGGCACCGGCGTCGGGGTAAGCGAGGGTGTGGGCATTAGCGTTGGAGTCGGGACCGGCGATGGCGTGGGCGTAGGTATCGGGGAAGGCGTTGGAAGGGCGGTTAGCGCCCTTGCCGCGGGAGCGTCGACGGTTGCCTGGATGTCGGGCGTTTCAGTGGGCGTTGGGGTTGGCGCAGGTGGGGTAGCGGTCGGCGTGGGGACCGGCTCAGCAGTAGGCGTCGCGGTCGGCGGAGCGGACTCGCATGCGGCGAGGACGAGGAAGGCCAAGGCAAGGAGGGCGAGCGTTCGCAAGGGGCGGCGTCTCCGGTCGGGCGTGGCGGGAGTCTAGCATGCGGCGTCGCACGGTTGGCGTAAGGGCAGGCGTTCCGTCATTGCCGCGAACGCGGGAATCCAGGAATCCTATGTCTCCATAGTGACATCTGCCCGTTGCGCAAACGACCGCTCGCTCCTTACCCTGTCTCCCATGCCCCAATCGCCCCACACCCTCCAGGCTCCGACGCCCCTACCGGCCCCCTGTCGGAAAGTGTCGGATTGTGTCGCATTCCTGTCGCAGAGTGTCGCATTTGCTGTCGCAAAATGTCGCGGAACTGTCGCGCCCGAAACCACCAGACACGAGTAAAAGCCATGAAAATGCGACAAATGCCACAGTTTTGGGAAATCGGGGCGCTCACCCCACTCGTAGACCTGAGCTGCCTTACGCCTGTTCCCCTCCCTGTCAAGGAGATGGATAGGATGCAATGGCAACGGACTCATCCTCAACGGGGATGGCCAGGGTGACATTCACGTTGTTCTCCCGGTCGATCACGATCTCGTCCACGACCATCTGCAGGACATCCTTGCGCTGCTCGGGGGTCAGGTCGTCCAAGCCCTCACCAACCTCGCCCGCCCATGCGAGGACGGTCGCCATCAACGCCAGCTTCTGGGCCCCGCTCGCCTCCCTGGCGCGGTAGTCGTCCAGCTTCGCCTGCAGGCTCTCCAGCCGCTCGGTGAAGAACTTCCGCTGTAGGTCGAGCTGGGGCTCGGTGATCTTCCCCGACACATACAGCCTGATGGCCCGGTCCTCCTCCGATTGCACGCTTTTCAGCTTGCGCTCCGCCTTGGCGGCCTCCTCCGCCAACCCCGCGCTATCCTGCATGTCCAAGGCTTCAATGCCTGCGACGATGAGGCCGGGGTCTTGCAGGACTCTCTTCACCTCGGTCCAGACCGTCGCCTCCAACCGGTCAGCCCGGATGAAAGGGTGCTCCCGGCAGCGTAGGCGGTGCTTCTGCATCCCATAGCAGGCGTAATACCGGAGGGGAGCGGCCCTGTCGTACCGGTAGACCTTACCGTTGCGGCTGTTGCTGGTGCGCCACCTAGCCTTTGCGCCGAAGAGCAGGCCGCACTCGGCGCACCGGACAAGGTGCTGCAGCAGGTAGGACACCTTCGTGTTCCGCTTCGACCTGCTCAACCGCTTCTTCTTGAGAACCTGCGCCCGCTCCCATGTCAGCTCGTCCACCAGCGGTGGGACCGGGATGGCTATCCAGGTGTCCCGGGGTTGCTCGTACACCCTGAACGCGTCTTCTGTGGATACCTTCCGGGTCTGGCCGTACCACCAGACGCCCTTGTAGGCGGCATTCCCTATCATGCGGTGGACGTGCGACTCGTGCCACCGTCCGCCGTTCTTGCCTGCCGGGACTCCCTCGTCGACCAGCTGCCAGGCGATGGGGGACACGCCCTTCCCCTCGTGGACGTACTGGCGGAAGATGCGCCGCACGGTCTCGGCCTCGGCCTCGTCAATCTCGGGCTTGCCATCATCGCCGATGCGGTAGCCGAACGGCAGCGTGCCGCTCGGCGCCCGTCCCTGCTTGGCTGACCCGCGCTTCCCCATTGCCGAGCGCTCCCGGAAGTTGTCCAGCTCGATCTTCCCTATCGCCGCCATGAGGCCGAAGGTCTTCATGTCGATGGCGTCCATGACGGACTCGAGCCGAATCTGGTAGGCCTCGACGACCTCCATGAGGGCGGCGGCGGGGTACATGCCCCGGCTCAGGCGGTCGGACTTCCAGCAGACGATGGTGTCGAACCGTCCTTGCTTGGCCTCGGCCAGCATCCGCTGGAAATCGGGGCGTTTCTTGGACCAGCCCTTCCCGACCTCCGTGTAGCGCGCGGTGATGGTCAGTCCCTTGCGCTCGCAGTAGGCCTCCATCTCGACGGCCTGCTCGGAGAGGGAGGTCTTATCTTCTTCGGCTTGACTACTGCTCGAGACGCGGGCGTAGATGGCCGCCCGCTGGCCCTGTAGCTGCTGTGGCTTTGCTTTCGGCATAACTGCCTCCTCTCGTTCGTGTCCGCAGAAATCAAAAAGACCCGCCTCCTGCCGGGAGCGGGTCTGCGAGCGGTAGAATGCGCATCGCATCACCTGTTACCGCAGGTGGCGCCACGGCCCGGGGTGTTCGCGCACCGCCGGGCCAACCTCTGCTTGAGAGCGTATCCCTGTCGGCGGGGACAGTCAAAGGGGTGTTGTCACTCCCGTCGGACGCCGCCTCGCCCCCGCGTTGTTCGCCCGGACGGGAAGGGATAGGGGGCAGGCGGAGCGCTCCAGTGGCCCGGCCGCGCCGGGCCGCCATGGTGACGGACGACCGCAAGCCTCCGCCAAGGCTGATGACGATCGGAGAGTGGGGAAACGCATCAGCCATCCGCTTGGCCTTCGTCATCCGTCGATGAGTCCGTCCGAGGCGGTGGTCGGTCGTCCATGACGGCCAGTTTGACCAGCATGGTGAAGAGGCGGCGCAGCCGGTCCTCGGCGTCGGGGCCGGGGTTGAAGTTCACCCTCGTCACGCGCAGTTCCGGTCCGGTCCTGCCGGGGTGCTTCGGTCTCCGCTGGCGCTCGCTGTCTCCCATAGGGGAAGCGTAGGACGGCGGTGGGACCGATACAGGCTCTTTAAGTACGTGGTGTCAGAATTGCCCCGACACACGAGGCAACCACTTCCCGCAGGGGGATTTCCGTTGCTCCGACAGGTCCACGACTAGGGGCAGGAACGACTGGTGGTTGGGAACTGCGGGAAGGGACCTCTCCCCGAGAGAGGGGACGGGAGGGTCCGTCGCCTGATCCTCGCTCAGGCCTCAGTGGGGATGGAAGGGCCCGTTGCGTTCGGCGATGGCCTTCATCTGTTTCCGCAACTGGGGCTCGAAGGGCCCTTTCCCGGGGCTTGATGAACTTCCGCAACACGACCAGCCGTTGCTCGCCGTTGAGGGACACCCATTGGTCTGCCAGAGCGTTCGATACGGTTTCGGACTCCGACTCGACGTCGAACCGGGCCGCGACCGCGACGTCGGCCAGCATTGCCCTGGCAACGCGGAGGCCCTCATCAAGAGACGGGCGTTCACTGCGGGGAGAGCGGCGTCCCTCCCTCCGTCGGGCGGCCCGCTGGTAGAGATCAATGAGCAGTTCACGTTCGGGAAATGTCTGCCACGACTCCCGCAACTGAGCCCTCATGCAGTCCTTAGTGGCCGCGTCCTCAGCTTTCTTATCCCTCCGCTCCCAGGCCCGGAGAATGCGCGCCTTCGCCTCCTCCACGCCGGGTCCGCCGGTCACGATGCCCTGGGGACCGCAAACAACTTCTTCAATGAGCTGCAGGAGCAATTCGATCGCCCGCTGGAGGTTGGGTTCCACCTCGGCAAATTCTTCCGGCCACAGTCTCACCCGCCGGTACCTCCCTCCGACAACGTGTTCGTCCCTTCCGTCGGGCGGCCCCTGAGGTCCGGGAGGCCGCCTCGCATGGACGCCGCCTCCCTTGCGTGCCTCAGGGCGTTCGGGAGGACGCCGGAGGGGGCCGTCTCACCCCGGCGGCCCATCGCCCACTCATGGAGACCGGGCATGGCGGCGGCGTTGCCGTACGGCGGCCCGAGCCGCCGGGCGCGCTGGCCACCCGCCTTCCTGCTCTTCACCCGTATCGTCTTCGCCCGCATAGGACGAGTGTAAGGCACGGGCCCTGCCCGCTCACAAGAGGGGTATGGGCTTCAATGCCTAGGACGAACAGCGTGATGGGGAGCGGGAACTGATGCGTGGTCATATGCGCCTCGACCACTCCAGCGCGACCAGCCCGGCTATGAGCATGACCGCAGCCGTCACCCATCTGAGGGTCGAGGTCAACCCGGACATGATCGCCCGACCTTTAGCGTTTACTCGCACACCACCCCGTCGCCGTCCGCGTCGTTCATGTAGGGATACGCTGGGTGTCCACGACGCACGGGAGCGATGCCGTGATTACGCGCTTCCGCGCAGGTGATGCGGCCGTTCCCATTGTCGTCGTACAGCCCAAGAGCCATCGATGGTCCCGCTGCCATCCGGTGTGGGCGTAGGAGTTGCGGCTTGGGCCGAGCGTTCCAGCACCACCATCTCGGTCGACGTGCAGTTTGACAGGATGCCTTGTAGAACGTCGGCCTCGCGGCCGTCAATCGTAAGGGTGTATCGCCGGCGCACTTCGGCGACGCGACTCGCGAACCAGCACTGGTTCAGGTCTGGAAGCCACTCCGCCGCATCCTTGCCGCCCTTCTGCGAACGGTTCACCGCGGGGCTAGCGAGCGTCAGGTTCAGCAGGTCGGAAGCGAACCGGCGCTTCGTCGCCGCATCTGCTGCGCTACCAGCTTCTGTAGGCGCAGAACCTCTGCGCTCACGGGCGCGTCACGCCTGGGCGCCTGCTGCGCCATGACGCGGTGCGCCTGCTCGGCGTCGTCGTCCTTGGCTTTCTCGCCTTCGCCGGGCTGATTGAGCTTGTCGATAGCGGAGTCGGAGATCGCGTCGAGGGCGACGTCGGGGCGTTCACGCGGCTCTGCGCCGGTCTGAGGGGGCGGGAGTGATGCGGACCAGCCGCCAGCGTCTAGAAACTGAGGGGGAAATGGGGACTAGTCCGCCCTTCTGCCCTACCCGCTCCCCTAGGGGGCGGGCTTTTTTCCGAAATTGTTTACTGCTGTCTATATTATGTTCCCGCATTTTACCTCTCACACACACACACATTTTGGAAGTCCTCTGCATGCCTTGGCTGAGGGCTCGATCTGGTGTTGCGTGAGCGCCCCCTGTCCGCCTCTATCACACCCACCCCATGCGCTTAGTGGATCGCGTCTTGCCCACCTCTACCACCCCCCGTCCCCACCCACTCCCACCCACGCTTGGGGTGAAAGTCTTCTGTCCCCCTCCATCACGCCCGCCCGGAGACGCTTGGGTGAGCGCCTCTTGTCCACCTCTATCAACAGGCCACCCATGCGGCGGGCGTCCGGCGTTAGCGGCCCACGCGTCAGGAGCAGGACCAGGTAAAAGCCGGCCCCCTAGGGGAGCGGGTAGGGCAGAAGGGCGGACTAGTCCCCATTTCCCCCTCAGTTTCTAGACGTTGGCGGCTGGTCCGCATCACTCCCGCCCCCTCAGACCATTGGCGGCCGCCGCTCCTCGCAGCGATACGCCTAGCCCGACGAGTAGGAGATTCCCGGCGATGCCACAGCTTCTCGTAGACCTGCCTGAGCTGGGGCAGCACACCATGCGGGGCAATCCCCCATTACTCATGGGCGGTCGACGTGCGCGACAGCGACGCGATTTTGGGGCCGCAGCGATGGAGGGAGCCGCGGCAAGCTCCTCAGCGAGTGGAATCGGGATGTAAGCGACGACGCGGCGGCTCTGCATGGGGTTCACGCGTCCTGTTTCCCTCTGCCCGGCCCGCATCCTCTTCGGTCGGGCGGCCTGGGTGGTCGGTGCGACCGTTCCCTCAGCGGTCCACGCTAGGGTGCGCCGGATACACTTGCTTTCGGATTGAGCCGGCGCGCTACCTTCCCCACTCCCGCCCAGTGGGCGGAATCGCCACCCCCTTTGTGGCGCGGGTTCTCCGGGTGTCCGCGTCCTCTTCTCGTTGGAGTCGTGGCCGCCCTTGGCTTATGGCGTTCGGCCTTATGAGCTGGGCGGCGCGGGTGAAGGCAGTGCTGGCGCGGGGTGTCATTCTGTTGCTGTTCTACGATTCTGTCACTGGCTAACTGTTCAGCGAATATGTCATCCCATGAGGGATGTAACGTTGAACCAGAAGGAACAGGCAAGGATCCAGGTGCTCAACAGCGTATTGGAATATCAGCTTCCTATTGCCGAGGCTGCCGAAGTCATGGGGGTCAGCCAACGTCATGCCAAGCGTCTCCTAGCCGCTTACCGCAAGGACGGCGCAGCCGCTCTGGCCCATGGGAACAGAGGCCGTAGGCCCCACAACGCTGTCCCCGCGGCTGCCGCGGCTGCCGTGGTGAAGCTGGCCAGCAACCACTATGCCGGCGCCAACCATAGTCACCTCACCGAACTGCTTCGGGAACGCGAGGGCATTGACCTGAGCCGTCCCACAGTGCGCCACATATTGGTCAAGGCCGGACTGGGCAGTCCTCGCAGCCGCCGCTCCCCACAGCACCGCTTCCGGCGAAGGCGTATGCCCCAAGAAGGCATGCTGGTGCAGATCGACGGCAGCCAACACCCGTGGCTACCTGGTGCTCCTGGAGGGATTGGTCCGGCAGTGGGGGATCCCCTTGGCCCTCTACAGCGACCGCCATGCGGCCTTCAAATACAACGCCCGTCGGGTGCCGGTGCTGGCCGAATCCACCCAGTTCGCCAGGGTGATACGGGAGTTGGGCATAAACCAGATATTCGCCCTCTCCCCCCAGGCCAAAGGAAGAGTGGAGCGGATGATGGAGACCTTCCAGGACAGGCTGGTAACCGAGCTGCGCTTGGCCGGCGCCAGCACCATTGGCGAGGCCGACGAGGCCCTCCAAGAGTTCTTACCTCGGTTCAACGCGCAGTTCGCCGTCGCTGCAGAGCACTCAGAGACGGCCTACCGTCCGGTGCCCGATGAGTTGTCCTTGACCGAGACGATCTGCCTCAACGAGACCCGCAAGGTGGGCCGGGACAACACGGTGAAGTACCACTGGCGGGTCCTGCAGCTGCTGCCCGGGACAGATCGACCCAGCTATGCCGGTCTCCGGGTGAACGTCCTGGAACGGACCGATGGGGAACTGTTGATTAGATACGACGCAGAGGCTGTTGATTTTCAGGAGGCCCCACAGCCCTCGTCGGCGCTGTGGAGAGCAGCTGGGACCAGCTTCCCCGGTCTAGAGCTGCAGAGGGTCACCAACGGTGTGGCCAACAGCCACCTGAACGAGGCCCAGCGGAATCTCCTGGTTGCCCTGGAATCGGCCAACGAGGAAGGGACCGAGGGCGAGGGCGTAGACGCCAAAGGCAGGGGTGGTAAGGGCAAACCGCTTCGGCACTCGCTGCACCGGACGCCCACGCCTGCCCAGCAGGCTCGCTGGGAGGCGGTACAGCAGGCCAAGGGGCAGGGGGCTATCTCTTCGATCCATCGCCCGGAAGCTGGGAATGTCCCGGGTGGCCGTGAGGAAGTACGCCTCGGCGGAGAGTCCACCCACCAAAATGCTCAGCGTCAAGGAGCGAGCCAAGGCGGAGGCCATCGCCCAATCGCTGGTGGCCGCCGACTAACCTAGGGTGACATTTTCGCTTTTCAGTTAAGGGGACATAATCGCTGGACAACAACACACGAGTACGGCGGGGCGAAAGTCACTGAGGCGTCGCTCAACGGCTTCTCGTCGAACCTGATCGCTGACAGAATCCAGGAAGACCCGTACCGGTTCCTGGTCTGTGCCGACAAGTTCCAGACCGGCTACGACGGCCGCTGCTCCACACGATGTACGTGGACAAGGTGCTGTCCGGCGTCAAGGCGGTGCAGACGCTCTCCCGCCTCAACCGGGCGCATCAGAAGAAGCACGACGCCTTCGTGCTGGACTGCACCAACGACGCCGACACGATCCGGGACGCGTTTGCCGATTACTACCGGACCACGGTCCTCGCGGACGAGTCCGACCCCAACAAGCTGCACGACCTCAAGGCCGCGCTCGACGGCTATCAGGTCTACGACCCGGCCCAGGTTGACGAGCTCGTCGAGCGTTACCTGTCGGGCGCCGACCGCGACAAGCTCGACCCGATTCTCGACCAATGCGTTGCCGTCTACCTGGAGTTGGATGAGGACGGCCAGGTCGATTTCAAGGGCAAGGCGAAAGCGTTCCTGCGGGCGTACGCGTTCCTAGCCTCGATTCTGCCCTACACCAACGCGGATTGGGAGAAACATTCGATCTTTCTGAACTTCCTTGCGCCCAAGCTCCCGGCGCCTGTCGAAGAAGACCTGTCGAAAGGGATTCTCGAAGCCATCGACATGGACAGCTACCGGGTGGAGAAGCAGACCGTGCAGAAAGTCCAGATTCCCGCCGCGGATGCGGAGCTTGAGCCGACGCCGACGGACGGCGGGGGCCAAAAGCCCGACTCCGAACTGGACTGGCTCTCCAACATCATCCGGGACTTCAACCAGCGGTTCGGCAACATCGAGTGGAAGGACCAGGACAAAGATTGAGACAGTCCTGTTCGGGTACCTCAGCGCCCTGCTCTATTCGCCTCTGTACCTGGTGCGGTGGCTGCGGAGGAGACGGGCGCAAGTGGAGAAGCCGGAGCGCGAGGACGGGGACGCCGCTGCCTCATGTGGGTGGTATACCTGCTCGGCATAGGAGCGCTGGGCCTGGTGGTGCTGGTCGGCATCAACCTGACCTCACCGGCTGTGGAACCGTGTCCAACGAACTCTCCGACTATCCCGCCACCCGGGCAGATGCTTGCGATCCTCGATGTGTTCTTGGACGAGTGCGTGAGCGTCACCGGAGAGGTGGTGTCGCGAGACGCTGGCGAGATGGTGGTGGAGATTGACCGGGGGGAGTACGTGCAGCATGTGAGGGTCCGTGGACCGGCGGAGGTCTTCGAGGAGGTTCCCCTGCCCGGCCGGGTCCGAGTTGCCGGCCGCATCAGGGAGGATGAGGAGTGGGGATACGTGGTCCATTACGGAGTGGACCGCGGGTGGTGGGGCAATCTCCGAGAGAACCTTCCAGGGGACATCCTCGCGCCCTAGAAGTGCACATTTCGCGCGGAAGGCGACGACGACCACCGCCATGTCCAATTATGAGGAGCGCCCCAACTGGCGGGTCAGCACTGACGGATCATAACGTCCTTTGACTCCGGCAGCGCTTGCGAGTTGCTCCGCCGTGAGGCCGATTACCTTGCCTGCCCCGAGCGGCGCCGAGACGGCGGCACAGGCGGCTTGGTCCCAGGCGCCCCGCCTGAGGCGAGGTGGAAGCTTTCCGCCCAGGCAGCTTGCACCTCGTAGGCGAGTGCGACAGCCGCGATCAGCTCTCGGCCCGATCTTCCATGCGCCTCCGCGGCCGCCAGTACTGCAACGTGTCACCCAGCGACAGTACAGTCATGCCAGTAGCCCTCACATCGCTTCGGAGCCCTTTCTTCCGCAGCCTGCTAGAGCCACGTGAGGGGTTCTAGGTGCCGTTGCTAGCCGCAGAGCTGAGGTCTACCGCCCACGAGTATCGAATCTTTCCGTTGTGATTGCCTCCCGTCCATAGATGTGAACGAGAATGCTGAGGCAGGATTCGCATTCGGGGACCCGGTGACGGCAGCGGACCCGGACAACGGCGCTACGCTGATGTATTCGCTCTCGGGCACGGACGCCGACCCCTTCACCATCGTTGAGTCATCCGGCCAGCTCAAGACGAAGGAGGGGCTGAATTACGAAGGGCCCCAGAATGTCTATGAGGTAGGGTGATTGCGAGGCGGTTGAATGCTACGCTCAGCACGCTCAATATGATCGGGCAACCGGCTTATGACTTCACTATCGCGTGGAAAACCGATGAGGGCACGGCCACCGCCCGTTCCGATTTTTGAGTACGTCGATTGGGCCACACAGAGCAACAACGACTTGGCAGCGGCGTATGCGCTTCCGCGGGCTGAAGTTTGACTCTGACACTTCCGGCGCAGCGGCAGTATTCGCCACCGTGAGGTCCGGCGCCGCCCGTCGCAACCAGGAGATTTGACAATGCGCGCCCTAATCACAGTAATCCCGATCATCGCTCTTATCCTGTCAATTGCTGCCTGCCAGGGAGCCGCCGGGCCCGCTGGGGGGCAGGGGCCTCCCGGGCCGCAGGGCTCCTCAGGCGCACCCGGACCAGCCGGACCTCCAGGGCCCGCGGGCGCACCCGCCCTCGTGGATGAGGCCACCGTCGCGTCTCTCATTGAGCAGATACAGGCGCAGTTGGACACGGGTTATGCCACGGCGACCGTACCTCCCAAGTCGACGCCCGCCGACTACACCAAGTTCCTGGTAAGAGACGCCATCAGCAGATACGAATCGGAAGGACTAGATGCCACCGTCGCCTACTACAACACCAAGGAGAGTGTTGACGGCCAGTGGTACGTCTTCATGAGCGATGAGAACCAGACCATCATCGCTCATGCCGCCGACCCCGACCTGGTGGGCAAGCACGTTTCCCAGGCTCTGGGACCCAACTCCTACCCCACCGGGTCCGCCGTCGCCGCCTCCGCCGACCAGGACGGCGCCTGGTTCGACTACACCTATGCCAATCCCGCCTCTGGCGTTGTGGAGACCAAGCACTCCTGGATGGTGATCCACGACGGCATTACCTTCGGCTCCGGCTGGTACGAACGCGGCCCCGGCAAGTCCGACGCCCCCGCCTACACCAAGGCCTTCGTGCAGCAGGCCACGAACCTCTACGTCGCCCTCGGCCTGGAGGAGACCGTCGCCCACTACAACACCAAGGAGAGTGTTGACGGCCAGTGGTACGTCTTCATCATCGATGAGAACCAGACCATCATCGCTCATGCCGCCGACCCCGACCTGGTGGGCAAGCACGTTTCCCAGGCTCTGGGACCCAACTCCTACCCCACCGGGTCCGCCGTCGCCGCCTCCGCCGACCAGGACGGCGCCTGGTTCGACTACACCTATGCCAATCCCGCCTCTGGCGTTGTGGAGACCAAGCACTCCTGGATGGTGATCCACGACGGCATTACCTTCGGCTCCGGCTGGTACGAACGCGGCCCCGGCAAGTCCGACGCCCCCGCCTACACCAGGGCCTTCGTGCAGCAGGCCACGAACCTCTACGTCGCCCTCGGCCTGGAGGAGACCGTCGCCTACTACAACACCAAGGAGAGTGTTGACGGCCAGTGGTACGTCTTCATCATCGATGAGAACCAGACCATCATCGCTCATGCCCCCGACCCCGACCTGGTGGGCAAGCACATCTCCCAGGCTCTGGGACCCAACTCCTACCCCACCGGGTCCGCCGTCGCCGCCTCCGCCGACCAGGACGGCGCCTGGTTCGACTACACCTATGCCAATCCCGCCTCTGGCGTTGTGGAGACCAAGCACTCCTGGATGGTGATCCACGACGGCATTACCTTCGGCTCCGGCTGGTACGAACGCGGCCCCGGCAAGTCCGACGCCCCCGCCTACACCAAGGCCTTCGTGCAGCAGGCCACGAACCTCTACGTCGCCCTCGGCCTGGAGGAGACCGTCGCCTACTACAACACCAAGGAGAGTGTTGACGGCCAGTGGTACGTCTTCATCATCGATGAGAACCAGACCATCATCGCTCATGCCGCCGACCCCGACCTGGTGGGCAAGCACGTTTCCCAGGCTCTGGGACCCAACTCCTACCCCACCGGGTCCGCCGTCGCCGCCTCCGCCGACCAGGACGGCGCCTGGTTCGACTACACCTATGCCAATCCCGCCTCTGGCGTTGTGGAGACCAAGCACTCCTGGATGGTGATCCACGACGGCATTACCTTCGGCTCCGGCTGGTACGAACGCGGCCCCGGCAAGTCCGACGCCCCCGCCTACACCAAGGCCTTCGTGCAGCAGGCCACGAACCTCTACGTCGCCCTCGGCCTGGAGGAGACCGTCGCCTACTACAACACCAAGGAGAGTGTTGACGGCCAGTGGTACGTCTTCATCATCGATGAGAACCAGACCATCATCGCTCATGCCGCCGACCCCGACCTGGTGGGCAAGCACGTTTCCCAGGCTCTGGGACCCAACTCCTACCCCACCGGGTCCGCCGTCGCCGCCTCCGCCGACCAGGACGGCGCCTGGTTCGACTACACCTATGCCAATCCCGCCTCTGGCGTTGTGGAGACCAAGCACTCCTGGATGGTGATCCACGACGGCATTACCTTCGGCTCCGGCTGGTACGAACGCGGCCCCGGCAAGTCCGACGCCCCCGCCTACACCAAGGCCTTCGTGCAGCAGGCCACGAACCTCTACGTCGCCCTCGGCCTGGAGGAGACCGTCGCCTACTACAACACCAAGGAGAGTGTTGACGGCCAGTGGTACGTCTTCATCATCGATGAGAACCAGACCATCATCGCTCATGCCGCCGACCCCGACCTGGTGGGCAAGCACGTTTCCCAGGCTCTGGGACCCAACTCCTACCCCACCGGGTCCGCCGTCGCCGCCTCCGCCGACCAGGACGGCGCCTGGTTCGACTACACCTATGCCAATCCCGCCTCTGGCGTTGTGGAGACCAAGCACTCCTGGATGGTGATCCACGACGGCATTACCTTCGGCTCCGGCTGGTACGAACGCGGCCCCGGCAAGTCCGACGCCCCCGCCTACACCAAGGCCTTCGTGCAGCAGGCCACGAACCTCTACGTCGCCCTCGGCCTGGAGGAGACCGTCGCCTACTACAACACCAAGGAGAGTGTTGACGGCCAGTGGTACGTCTTCATCATCGACCCAGACGGCTACACGATAGCCCACCATAACCCGCAGTTTCGAGGGCGTGATCCCAGCCTCCGTGTGGACGCCACGGGGTATTTCTATGGCGACGACTTACAGAGCGCCACTGAGGCGGGTCATTGGGTGGACTATGTGTTGCTCAACCCGGAATCGGGCGAGAACCGTCAGAAGCACACTTGGATTGTGCGGCATGACGGACTGCTATTTGGGTCGGGCTGGTATGAGTAGTAGCAACCCGCCTCGAAACTAGGTAGCGTTCTACGATCCGGCCTTCATATTGAGACGGCCCACCGAAAAGTTCGCAATTCAGTCCCTTTAGGCCCACCAAACTTGACGGTAGACAGAACCGAGCCGTTCAGGGCCATCTCCTCGACGTCTCTCCCCGGTATGGGGCTGTCGTCGGGCATCGGAATCGTGTAGCGCACCACGGCGTTGTCGGGCATGATGACGATCTCCTTCACGAAGCTCTCGATGAAGGCCCTGCGCTCCGTCAGCTCGCTCTCGTTGAGGAACATGCTCATGTCCAGGGCGTAGGTCGTGATGGTCTCCACGTCGTCCAGGACCTCTCTGCGCTGGGAGAGCATCGCCCTCGCCTCCTCCGCCGTCGCCTCCAGTTTCTCCTGCCGCTCCCGGTGCTCTCTGATGCGGGGCTTGAAGTCGTCAATGTCCAGGTCGGTGGTCTCCGCCAGGTCGTAGAGCCGTCCCAGCCTTCGCTTCACGTCCACCAACTCCGCCTCGATGGTTTCCAGCTTCTGCCTCTGCTCCTTGGCCACGCCGTCCATCTCCTCGTCCACCAGCTTCACCAACGTCCGGATGTTGGACTCGGTGAGCACGCTCTCCCGAATCTTGCCCACCACCTGCTCCTCGAAGCGGCGGGCGTTGAGCCTGGGGGAGTCGCAGGCGCCACTGCCCCGCTTGAGGAGGGACTGGCAGACGTAGTAGGAGAACTTGCCGCTCTTGGCGTCCTGGCCGGAGAGCGCTCGGTTGCACGCCTTGCACCTGACCAGCCCGCTGAGCAGGTAGGTGCTCCCCACCCTACGGGGGTGGCTCCGCTTGGGAGCGCGGGAGCGCAGTTTCCGGTTCACCCGGCGGAACTGGGCCTTGGAGACGATGGCGGGGAACGCCTTCTCCACTCGCACGGGGTCTGCCTTGTCCTTGGCGTCGACGCCCCAGACCAATGCTCCCGTGTACACCTCGTTCTTCAGAATGATGTGGACGCCGTTCTTGGACCAGAGCCTGCCGGTGGGGTTGGCTATGCCCTCGTCGTTGAGGGTGCGGGTGATTTCCAGGATTCCCCGTCCTGCCTCGGCCATCCCGAAGATGCGCTCCACCACGGGCGCGGTGGCGAGGTCTGGTTCGAGGGTGGGGCGCTTCTTGGCCCCGTCCTGCACCATGACCTTGCTGAAGCCGTAGGGAACCCTGCTGGCGACCCAAAAGCCGCGAGAAGCAGACTCACGCATCCCCCTGACAACTTCCTGCGCCAAATTCTCACTGTAGAATTCGTCCACGCTCTCGATGATGGCCTCCATGAGCTTGCCGGTCGGCGAGTCATCGGCGTGCTCGGTGATGGAGACCACGCGGATGCCCCGCCTGCGGAGCATGGACTTGAAGGCGACGGCGTGTTCCCGCTTCCTGGTGAAGCGGCTGAACTTCCAGACCAAGATTTCCTTGAAGGGGGCCTCGGGCTTGGCGGCCTCGTCCAGCATCTTTTGGAACTGGGGCCGGTCGGCGATGCGCCCGCTCTCGGCCTCGTCCACGTACTCGCGGGCGACATGGTAGCCGTTCTTGTCGGCGTAGTCCCTGAGCGCCCGCAGCTGGGCGGCGACGGACAGGTCCACGTCCTGCCGGTCGCTGGACACCCTGGCGTAGAGGGCCGCCGGTATCAGATCGAGTCGGTCGTTCATCGTTCTCTCCTCCCTATCTCTTCCTGGTCAGTAGTCGTGCGGGAGCGCAGCCGTTCCAGACGCTCCCGTCTGCGCCACTCCCGCTCCTCCATGAAAAGGCGAATCCCCTGCCGGAGCAGCTCGCTCACGGAGAGGTCGTCCTCCTTCATCACCTGCCGCACCTGCGCCTCCATCTCCGGGGGCAGGGAGAAGGTGATGGTCTTGGATCTCCTGGGGGTAGTCACTCCTCTTGTCTCCATTGTAGTATACTGTCTTACTATACACTATCATGATGCCGGCATTCAACCCCTCCGGTACAGAGTCGCCGCGGGGTTCGGGCGCTGCAACAATTGTCACGTTTCCACCTGTTGGGGGCGTACACCGTAGGTGGAGAATTGCCCTTTGGCCCCCTACAGGAAGTCGTGAGCACGGACTGGGGACGGTTGTGGTACATGCTTCTGTGACCCTCATGGGCTGGTAATCAGCGTCCTGGGCGAGGCGTGTGTCGCTACGAGCCAAAGCTGAAGTGCATCGGAGAAGTGAGGTGGACAGGACCTCCCCTGACGTGTCAACTCTGCACCAAATTGTAGTCTGGAGGGCGTAAGAGGCATGAGCGGTTGCAGGTGGGAGGACAATGGTCCCAGCAGCCATGCTGGGACACCCCCTACAGGAAGTGGTCGGAACGGCTGGGGCGGTCATTGTTGCACCTGATGCAGCAGGGACAGCGGCCTTCTGTCGAGGGAGTGCGGGGGCGGAAGTATCCAAGCGTCACCCAGGATGCCACGCTCTCCAAGGGTCTCTGCGTTGGAGGTGATGATGGGGACTCCCTTCACCGAGTCGGCGACGTCGAGGAAGGCGTTCTCGTTGCCGGGGGACTCGAAGACGAAGAGCACCCGGGGCGGGCGTCCCTCGTGGTCACGCTCAGCCCATCCGCTCAGAAAGTACCGCTGGTAGGACTTCAGGCGGGAGCGGGCACGCTTCGGCGTCGTGGCCCGTCGCTCGAACTCCAGCAGGTACGGACGCCACCGGCCTTTGTACTCCAGGGTGAAGGAGGCGTCGGGGTGAATGACGTAGGTGGTCCAGTCGTAGCGATAGCCGATGCTGGAGCGGGACGTGGGAAGCAGGTCGAACAGGTCGTGGTCCTGGGAGCGGGCGACCTCGGCGGACAGGCCGGCGGCGAAGTCGATGACGCCGGCGTGGTGCCGGAGCTGGGAGGCGAGGGCGCGCACCGCGGTCCCCGCGTAGATGTCGGCGTTCAGGTAGAGAGGCTCGGCGCTCCAGTGATCGAGGGTGAGCCCCACGGCGGCCCGGTCCCTGCGGGCAAGGTACGTCAATCCCTCGTCGGTGAGCATGTGCAGGGGCTCGTCCGTCCGCACGAGGCCGTGCTGGGCAAGGGAACGGAGCACCTGGTTGACCCGGCGCAGGGTGACGCCTCCCATCAGTCCTGCGAGTTGCTCACGGGTGCACAGGGGCCAGGCGGCCAGCAGGTCGATGGCGTCCTTCTCGGCGCGGGTCAGCTGCACCGAGAGGGCCGGTGTGAGCTGCTCAGTGGGCTCCGGCATGGCGGCCTGCACGCCGGAGGGATAGAGGGTGCCGGGCTTCGGCTCCGGGTTGTCCCGGAGGAAGGGGTAGGAGGAGACCAGCAGGCGCTCCGCCAGGGCCAGGATGCCCGCCAGGGATGCGTCGGCGTCGATGCGCACGGGCGGGTCGTCGCCCAGGCCGCTCCCGCACTGCTGCCAGACAACTCCCGTGTGGTCTCCGGCAAGAAGCTCCCCCTCCGTCGCAACGAAGGTCCTACGGTGCTCCGATGGGTCGCCCAGGGAGCGGATGGCCCTGCGGGTGGCCTGGTCCGCATGGGTCAGCACGAGGGTGACGAAGGGCGTCTCGCTGCTGTCCAGCCGCTCGATGCTCCTGAGGCGGTAGCGGAGTCTGGACGTGGGCAGCGCCGGTCCCTGGCGAATCAGGCCGATGGTGCGACCCCCGGACAGGGTGATGAGCATGTCGTAGGGACCATTGCGATGGTGGTCCACGCGCACAGGGTCGGCGTGCGGGTCGGCGTCGGCGATCATGGCGGCGACGCGGTGGAGCACGGCCACCGCGTCCAGCCGCTCGGCCAGCAGCCGGAACCACTGCTTCGACACCGGGTAGGATTGCAGCATGTGCGCTCGGCCCTTCGTGGCTGCGCCTGCTGCGGTGACTCCCTTCTCCGTCGGGAAATACCGGCGCTGTGGGCGAGAACCCAGGACGCTCAGATGGTGCGGCACGGAATCCACCAAGCCCCGCTCGGTCAGCTTCTTCAACCGGTCGCGGAGCGTGGAGGTTGGAAGTCGCCCGAAGCGGGAAAGCTCCTCCACGGTGGCCAGGAGTGTGGCGCAGAGCAGCAGAAGCGCCTCCTCAAGCCCCTGACGCAGGTGACGCAGGGCAGGGTCTGGCCTCAGTCCCTCCAGGTCGATGATGATTTCGAACGTGGCTTCCTCAATCGCCAGGACGCTCTCGCCGACGGAGCTCAGGACGGCGGAGGGCAAGGCGTGCCCCATCTGGTCCCGTTCGAGGAAACGCCACAGGGTGTGGCGGGACACGCCGAGGTCCTCGGCTGTCTTCCTCCGTCCGTGCAGCGACGCGTAGGCGCGCACGTAGCCCAGGACCGCCCTCCTGAGGTCCGGCCCGGCCTGTGTCGCCCCGTTCGACGGTCGTGTTCGTGGCTCTGTGGCAACCAATCGTCTGCTCCCATTGGCAATAACCCAACATCTTATTTTGAATGGGAAATTCGTCCAAGGTAAGGCCTTGCAGGCCCTTGTATTCGAGGTGATTTTGTGGTAGAGACGAGGGCCATCGCAAGGAGCCCACGGAGCCTGAACGGATGCTGTCGTCGTGGGCGGAGTTCATGGCCGAGGAGCCGGTGAAGCCCAAGGGCCGGGGCCGCAAGCCCCAGCCCTAAGCCCTGTCCATATTTGAGTGGGCGCTCAGCCCTGAGCAGGAACGGGAGGAGGAGTATAGTCGGCGCGGGACGCTAAACTGCCCCTGCTTGTCCATGTATGCGAGCCTCTTTTGCTGCTTATTTTCTCGATGGTGCATTGACGGTTTTCTGTGTTTGCCCTACTCTGTGTCAATTAGATCATCTTAGGAAGGGGCAGGCATGGAAGCCAAGAAGAAGAGACTGACGCTGGACTTGGACCCCGCCTTTCAACGTCGCCTGAAGGTCATCGCCGCGCTCAAAGGCGTGAGCATGCGCGGGTACTGCCAAACCGCCATTGACCGGGAGATGGCAAAGGACGAAGCTGATGGCCTGTCTAGTCAGCGCTTTGACCGCCAGTCCTTTGAGCGCGTCGTGGTGCGTCGGGAGGAACTCTTCGGCGGTAGGCCGTTGCCCGGAGACTCGGTTGACTTGATCCGCGAGGCTCGTGAGATCAGAGATGCTGAAATCGAGAAGTGGGCATGAGCGAGTTCGTCGTCGTGGATGCAAGCGTGGCCTTCAAGTGGCTGGTCGAAGAGGAGAACTCCGACAAGGCCACCGCGCTGACCCGGCTTTGGGATGACGAGGGTACACAACTGGCGGCACCCTCCCTGATGCCATTCGAAGTGGCCAATGTACTCCACCGGAGGGTGGTGCGGGGTGATTTGACGGTGGAGGTTGCGGCGGACCTCATGCAGGATCTGATGTCCTTGGGAGTTGCATTGCATGGAACGCCGAATCTGCATCGCCGGGCACTGGAACTTGCTAACCAGCTCAAGCAGGGCGCGGTCTACGATGCCCACTACTTGGCGTTGGCGGAGAGCCTCGGTTGTGAACTGTGGACAGCCGACCAGAGGTTCTATCGAGCGGCAGGGATTGGTGTTGATAATGTGCGCTGGATAGGCGAGCGGTGAAGGGCGACGCGCCGAATAAGGTCACCGGCTGGTTCGCCGAAGCCCAATGCCGCATTACGCCCGCAGGAAGTCAGTGGCCGAGGCCGAGAGTCCTGTCAACGGCGATAACCTCAATATTTCACGCTATATCGGTACGGCCGTGAATGGTTCCGTGGACGCCGCCAAACGCAGTTCGCGGTACCGGGTGCCGGTTCGTCGTGGACCCCGTATCAGCCTCAATCCTCACGGCAGTTCGCCCGACCCGAACGACAAGAGTGGCGTTCGAGCGTGGCTGGAAAGCCAACCGCGCCCGTGGGCAATCGACCTCTTCTGTGGGGCGGGAGGATTGAGCTTGGGACTTGAGGAGGGGGGGTTCTCAGTGATCGCCGCTGCAGACTCTGATGCTGCGTCGACCGAGACACATGCGGCGAACATTCAGGGTCTGACCTGGACGGGGGATCTCTCCAGCCCTGCTGAGTTCCTTCGCCAACTGGACGATTGGGGCATCGAAAGTGTTGACCTTCTTGCGGGCGGCCCCCCGTGCCAGCCCTTCTCGATAGCTGGCACCTCCAAGATCGGTGATTTGGTGAGAAGAGGAAGCCGCTCCGCTCATGATGAAAGAGCCGACCTCTGGCGGAGTTTCTTCTCCATCGTTGACCGGTTGAACCCGCGAGCAATGCTCTTCGAGAACGTTCCGAACTTCGCCCAAGCCCAAGGTGGAGCATTACTGATCGCCTTGATGGATGAACTTAGGAATCGGGGATACAGAGTGCACGTAAAGGTGCTGGAAGCCTGGAGATACCGTGTTCCACAGCATCGGTCGCGACTCTTCGTTATTGGGATTGCCGGAGATGGGACTTTCGAGTGGCCCCAACCGAGAGGAAGGCGACCCACGGTTGGGCAGGCAATCGGGGACCTCCCGGTGGTCCAAGCAGATGCCCGAGACGAGTTCCAGTTCTATGAGGGGCCGCCGACCTCAATGCTTGCAAGATTGCTCCGAAGGGGGTTGAGAGGCACTGAAACTCTGCTGATTCGCGACCATGTGACTAGGTCGGTCCGGCCGGACGACGCGGAAATCTACGGACTGCTGAAACCCGGTGATACCTACCTTGATGTACCGGAACACCTGAGAAGATACCGGTCTGACATCTTCAATGACAAATACCTGAGATTATCCTTCGACAATCTGTCCCGGACCATCACCGCCCATATCGCCAAGGACGGCTACTGGTACATCCACCCAAGGGAGGACCGTACCCTCTCCATAAGGGAGGCGGCCAGAATTCAGACATTCCCCGATAGATTTCGGTTTGCCGGTCACCCGTCCAGTAGATATCAACAGATAGGCAATGCGGTTCCGCCGCTTCTTGCCTTGACAATCGCTTCGTCGGTGCGCAGTGCTCTCGATGACGAGAAGACTGGTGATGGAACCGTTGAACGCGATCCTACGTGTGGGTCATCCTTCAGAGATGCAATCGCTGGGTGGTTCGAACAGAACAGACGCGAGTTCCCATGGAGGCGTTCTGACCTGAACCCCTGGCAGATTTTGCTATTGGAGATGTGCCTCCATCGCACGAATGCTGAGCAAGTGGCCCGGGTCGCGAGCGAACTGCTCAACCTTGGCGAAACACCGGATTCTTTCTTGGATAACTCGGAGATGCTGGCAACGGCACTGACCTCTCTTGGGCTCCGCTGGCGCTCTGTGAATCTCGTTTCTGCGGCGGAATTCGTTAGAGACCGGCTGGCCGGACAGGTCCCCGACAACTGGCAGGAACTGACCGCCATCCCAGGAGTTGGAGATTACATAGCTTCCGCCGTACTCTGTTTCGCGTTCGACCGTTCCAGCGTACTGATGGATACAAACACGATGAGAATAGCCCGCAGGGTGCTGGGAGGCCCCAAGCAACCGAACTGGCAGCTTAGGCTTTCTTTGCGTGAAATGGCTGGACCCAAGGGAGCGGATGTCCAATGGAACCAGGCTCTGCTGGATCTGGGTGCGTTGATCTGCACCGCCCGCGCACCTAAGTGCACGGAATGCCCTGTGCGCAGTCACTGTGCAACCGGACGGAGCACCGCGAATGGCACTCTCAATCCCGGAGTGCGATGAATGCGCATTGTTGAGATTGCCCCGAAGCCATCCTCGCTCATAGAGAGCATGCGGGACATCGGATATTCGCTGAGCACTGCTCTCGCCGATCTCGTCGACAACTGCATAGCAGCACGGGCCGAGACGGTCCACGTGTTTGCAAGCACAGAAGGGCCCGAACTGAAGGTTGGCATCCTGGACGATGGTGAGGGGATGACCGAGGAGGAACTTCTTGAGGCAATGCGACTGGGAAGCCGCAACCCCCTCGAGGAGAGGGCACGATCCGACCTCGGTCGATTTGGCCTTGGCCTGAAGACGGCCTCGTTCTCTCAATGCCGGGCGCTCACCGTTGTGACACGCACCAGCGGCACGACGGCGAGCGCCCGATGGGATCTAGACTACATTGCCGGTTCAGACAGTTGGCTGGTGCAGATACCCGACGATCCCACATCAATTCCATGGGCAGACCTTCTCGGAGACAGGGGAACACTTGTCGTCTGGGAGAAGTTAGGCATCGGAGCGGAGGAGGACACAGATAGGAAAACGACCGACTTCGTGCGTCGCCTGGATGAGGCCTGCTCCTACCTTGAGTTGGTCTTTCACCGCTTCCTCTCCGGAGAGCCGGGACACCGGAGGGTTCATATTCGTGTGAACAACCGCCCCCTGAAGCCCTTCGATCCGTTCCACTCCAGCCATCCGGCGACAATCGCTGGTCCTCAGGAACGGATACGAGTCGCGCATGAGGATGTGCTCGTGCAGCCGTTCACTCTTCCGCACCATGGAAAGGTCTCCCCCGCCGAGTGGGAACGCCATGCGGGTCCTGAGGGCTACCTCAGAAATCAGGGTTTCTACGTGTACAGGGAGAGGCGGTTGATCATTCATGGCACCTGGTTCGGGCTGACGCGGCAAACGGAACTCACGAAACTCGCGCGTGTCCGTATAGACATTCCGAATTCGCTCGACGCGGCTTGGAAAATCGACGTTAGGAAGGCATCGGCGCAGTTGCCCCCAGCGGCTCGAGAACGCCTGCGTCGCATCATCGAGCCGCTGGGGGCAATCTCCAAGCGTGTGTACACGACACGGGGACGGAGGCTCATTGAAGAGAACCGAATTCCCGTCTGGAGCAGGGTTCAGAACAAGAACCAAATCTTCTACCGAATCAACGATGCGCATCCGATGGTTGTCGATCTCCTCTCACGACTGCCCGCCGAGGCGCGTGGCGACCTTCTCAGAATCATCGAGGTTGCCGGGGCCTCCCTGCCCATGGACGCACTCTTCGCTGACCTCGGTGGGGACACGGGTTTGGTGGTCGGCAGCGCCACGTCGGAGGAGGCACTACGCTATGCGGCGCTCACAACGTTCGATCATCTCCTCAAGATGGCGGGGACAAGAGACGACGTGTTCACCATCATGCGAGTCGCGGAGCCGTTTCGCTCAAACTGGAAGCGAACATGTCAGATTCTCGGCGTAGGGAACGGCGAGGAGCAAGAGGATGAATGACCCCCTATCAAACCTTGAAAGCATGGTGGCTGCGTCTCTAGCTAATCAGCGGGGATCGACTGCGGAGAGTATCCGTGAACTGATCGATAACCTCCGCCAGTTGCCGATGTTTGATGGTGTTGTCACAGAGGAGGACGCGGAGAGGCTCGCTAAGCGATTCGAGGAGCGAGTGAGCATCACCCAGCACCTCGGCTCTATTCTGATCGAGCGCGGTCACCTACCTTGGCTGGACGCCGCCAGAGCGCAGATAGAACCGTACTACTGGAATCGCTACAGGCAGCACCTGACCCAAGAGAGATTTCCCAGTTCAGTGGTCACCACCTTGGATGAGGTCACCGACCGCGTCTTGGGACTGATGCAGGACCCCTTGAAGGATGGGCCATGGGACCGGCGAGGGATGGTCGTCGGGCATGTGCAATCGGGCAAGACCTCCAACTATACCGGTCTCATATGCAAGGCTGCGGACGCTGGATACAAGCTGATCGTGATCATCGCCGGCGTCCACAACAACCTCCGAAGCCAGACGCAACGGCGAATCGATGAGGGTTTCGTGGGCAGGGACAGCGCGCGGTTGTTGAGCAAACAGGCCGACATGTTTGTGGGTGTTGGCCAATTCGATGTGACGAGACGCCCTGTCACCTTCACCAACACGCTCCGAGACTTCAACAAGATGACGGCGACGGGTGTCGGAATCCCCCTCCAGAATCTCAACGAACCCGCCGTGTTCGTCATCAAGAAGAACAGCAGCACGCTGAAGAACCTGATCGAGTGGCTTACGGAGCACAGCTCCCGGGGAGGCGCCCAGAGCATAGATGAGCCGATGTTGCTGATCGACGATGAGGCGGACAATGCCTCCATCAACATCCGGCACGGAGCCGGCGAGGTGTCGAGAATCAACGGTCAGATCCGGGACCTGCTCCGCATTTTTGACCGAAGTTGCTATGTCGGCTACACGGCCACTCCCTTCGCTAACATCTTCATCGACCCAGACACAGACGACCAGATGCGGGGTGAGGACCTGTTCCCCCGCAGCTTTATCGTTAGCTTGGACCCTCCCTCGAACTACTTCGGCGCCGCTGCCGTCTTTCTTGAAGACAGTGACCGCTACATCCGGCATATCGATGACAACGAAGACCGCCTTCCCATCAAGCACCCAAAGGAGATTGTGGTCTCATCCATCCCCCAATCCCTGATTGAGGCCACCAGAGCCTTCATCCTTGCCCGAGCCATCCGTCTCGCCAGAGGGCACGAACGGCAGCATTGCTCAATGCTGGTCAACGCGTCGCGCTTCATGAACGTCCAACGCCAGCTTCGAAATGAAATCCATGCTCAGTTGGACAACATCAAGAGATCGATCCGAGTGAATGGCGCGTTGCCACCGGACGCTGCACTCTTGGACGTTGAGATCAAGGCCCTCCATGCGACTTGGGTGCGTGAGTTTAGCGACACCGAGTTCAACTGGTCCGTGGTGCAGGGGAGATTGCATGCGGCTGCTTCCCCTATCAGGGTAGTCGAAGTAAACAGTCAATCTCCAGGCACACTGGACTACAATGGCAATCGACAAGACGGGCTCAACGTCATCGCAGTTGGCGGATTCTCCCTGTCCCGTGGGCTGACGCTGGAGGGACTGATGGTCAGCTATTTCATGCGTAATTCCATGATGTACGACACCCTGATGCAAATGGGGCGTTGGTTCGGCTACAGGCCAGACTATGAGGATCTCTGCCGAATCTGGATGCCCGAGGCGGCACAGGGCTGGTACGAGCACGTTGCGGAATCCATTGAGGAACTGCGGGGTGAGTTCAGGAGCATGGAGGCCTCCAACGCAACCCCTGAGGAGTTTGGACTCAAGGTGAGGAGTCACCCGGATACCCTGATCGTGACCGCACGCAACAAGATGGGAACCGGAGCTTCGGTGGTGGTGAGCATCGGCCTGGCGTCCAGATTGATTGAGACACACACCCTTCGCAGGGATGACGAGAGCCTGGGCATCAACCGCGAGGCCGCACGGAGGCTTGCCCAAACTCTCGGGCAGGCCGGATTCCCAATCGAGAACGCCGAAGATGCAGAATTCGGCCTGCTTCTTCGAAGAGTTCCGGTGGGTCCTGTCCTGAACTTCCTGACTGAATTCAGAAACCATGAGGGCGCACTGCTGACCAATGGCGATCCGGTGAGGCGATACATCGAGGAACGGCGAAATGACGAGCTCTCAGAGTGGGACGTCCTTTTCGCAAGCGTGTCTAGGGACACCAACGAGGCGGATACGTCGTTGGGGAGAAGGTTTCTACGCCAGCGCAGAACTGAGGGCAGCAGGAGCGACGCGAAGACGCTATTGGTAGGCAATCGACAGAGGGTCTCAAGCAGAGGAATCGAGAGAACAGGGCTCACCAATGAGCAGCGGTCAATCGCAGAGGAGGAGTATCGCAAGGACTTGGAGAGGGACGGTAGGTTGGCAGAGGGCAGGTCCATCGAGTTTCCAGACTTGGCGTACAGAAGAATGAGGACGAGATCCCTCCTCATGGTTCATCTGATCGACATCACTACCTTAGACCCTGGCGACTCGCTCACTCAGCCGGTGGTTGCATGGGGTATCAGTTTCCCGGCCACTCAGAGGGAGGAGACACGAGTGCAGTACATGGTTAATACGACCTGGCTCCGCGAGAACTTCAAAGATGACGTCGATGAGGACGAGATGAGGGGAGATGACGACTGAGAACCCCTGGAGCGAAATCGAACCTCCGAGCCTCGCCGACGCGGTCAACGCCCGCCGTGTTGACGCGAAGTTGCCGTGGAATTTTTTCTGGGCCCGCGGGGCGGACCGTGGGGTTTTCCTCACACTGGGTCACGCCGCGGAGTCGGCTCCGTCCACGCCTATGCCCAAGCTGCGCGATATTGAAGTGACCCTGTCTCCGCCCGACGAGGCCAACACTCGGATTCTTGCCCTCAAGCTGCGAGACCCGGGCCAGCAGGACATCTTCCACACGCTCTGTCGAGACATCATCTCCGTGGCCGCGCGGGCTGAATCCGAAGCGGAGGCGGTCTCGGTTGCTCTGATGAGGACGTGGCGATGGCACCATCTGCTCAGAGGGGGTGGTGGCACCCTGTTATCACCAGAGGAGCAGAAGGGGTTGATCGGGGAGTTGCTCGTGCTGGAGCGTGTCATGTTGCCTCACATGGAGGCCTCTGCCGCGGTGACAGCTTGGCGCGGTCCTCTTGGCTCCCCCAAAGACTTCGAAATCGGCCGCGTGGCGATTGAGGTCAAGGCCCGCCGTGGAGGCGCCACGCCCTCGGTAGCAATCACGTCCGAGGACCAGTTGGACGAGAGTGGTGTCGACTCCCTGTTCCTGTACGTGGTTGAGTTGGACGAGGCTCCAGAGGATGCGACCGATGGACTGACGGTGAGGGGTGTGGTGGACCGGGTGCGCGAGCATCTCTACTTGCTTGACCCGGGTGCAACTGGCCTCTTTGAGACGCTGGTGTCGGCGGCGGGTGTGAGGCCGGAGGACGACTACTCGAACTTCCACTGGCTGGAAGGGCCGAGCCGCCTCTATTTGGTCACGGGCGAATTCCCACGCATCGCCCCGAGCGAGGTGCGCTCTGGTGTCGCGCATGTTCGATACACAATCTCGCTGGGTGACTGTGAGCCGTTTGTAGCATCAGCGACTGCTCTGGCCCAAGCCCTAGTGGAGATGGGAGGCTCCCATCGCGATTGACATTGCTGAGTTCCACGAAGATCTGTTTCAGGAGATTCATGGCCTCGCCGACGCCGACGGGAGGTTTGTTGAGGACGCTTTCTTTGAGGTCTTCACGGCGGCACTGACCGATGCCGGGGAGATTGAGACCGCAGACCGAGTTCACCACATAGCCCCTCGTGGCATTCGTGTTGACGGCTATGGCGGCGATCCTGCCGCCTCCGACGGAGTCCTCAGCCTGATCATCGCCGACTTCAACCAGAGCCAGGGGGTCGCAACTCTGACGGCAACCGACATGAATGCAACGTTCAGGCGGCTGTCCAACTTCCTCGACCGGTCACTGGATGAGGCGTTTCGCAACAGCCTGGAGGAGTCAGCCCCAGCATTCGGGCTTGCAGACCTCATCGCGGCACGGTGGTCCTCCGTATCCAGGGTGCGCCTGTTTCTAATCAGCAACAGAGTGCTCAGCTCTCGGATAGACGGCAGGGATGCCGGTGAACTCCATGGGGTCCCCGTCACCTACAGCGTCTGGGACCTCGGACGAATTCATCGATATGCCATTTCCGGGCATGAGCGTGAGGACCTCATGGTCAACCTGGATGAGTTCGGCGGGCCGCTGGTGGTGCTGCCCGCACACATGGAACATGCTGATTATGAGTCCTACCTAGCGGTATTTCCCGGGAGCCAACTGGCGCGGATATACGACCGCTGGGGAGCCCGGCTGCTTGAGCAGAACGTTCGGGTGTTCCTACAGGCGCGTGGGAACGTCAACCGGGGAATACGAAACACCATTGCGAACGATCCGGAAATGTTCTTCGCCTACAACAACGGCATAACGGCCACGGCGGAGAGCATGGAGACCGTCGAGTCGCCGAACGGGCTGCTGCTCACTGGCATGCGCAACTTTCAGATCGTCAACGGAGGACAGACCACGGCGTCCATACACGCGGCGCTCCGGAACAGAGAGGTCGACCTGGACCGAGTCTTCGTTCAGATGAAGCTCTCAATCGTTGATCCCGACAGGGCATTGGAGATTGTCCCGAAGATCTCAGAGTACGCCAACAGCCAGAACCGCGTGAGCGCGGCTGACTTCTTCTCGAATCACCCGTTCCATGTCAGGATGGAGGGTTTTTCGAGGAGACTGTACGCGCCTTCGATGGATGGAAGCTTTCGGGAGTCGAAGTGGTTCTATGAACGCGCACGGGGTCAGTACCAAGACGCCCGTGGTCGTCTCACTCAGGCTGGTAGGAATAGATTCGACCTTGAATACCCGAAGAAGCAGGTGTTCACAAAGACAGACCTCGCCAAGTTCCTGAACGTGTGGCGTGAGAAGCCAGATACCGTCAGTAAGGGCGCACAGAAGAATTTCGCTGACTTCGCGTCGTTCATTGGAGGGGAATGGGACAAGCGCCCTGACGATTTCAACGAGATGTACTACCGGGAGGCTATTGCAAAGGTGATCGTGTTCAGATCGGTTGAGCAGATCGTCACGGAACAGCCTTGGTACCAGGGTGGCTACCGTGCAAATGTCGTCGCCTACACGATTGCCAAGCTCGCCCACGATATGGCTCAGCGCGGAGAGTCGATCAACTTCGACAGAACCTGGCGGGCACAGGGGATATCTCTTGGTCTGCGGGAAGCACTCACTGTTGGTGCCGAGGCGGTGCATGGAGTAATCGTTGACTCGCCAGAGGACATGCGGAATGTGACTGAGTGGGCAAAACAGCAAGCCTGCTGGAATCGAGTGACACAGCTAAATGTGGTTTGGCCTGAAGCCCTAGAGGTAGAACTGCTCAGCTCGGCCGACCGGGCGGACGCGAAACGAACTGCGGTCAAGGACCAACGAATGCTGAACGGCATCGAGGCTCAGACGATTGTGGTCCAAGCCGGATCAGATTTCTGGAGTGCTGTCAAGGCATGGGGCATTTCTAGGAGGCTGCTATCCCCCGATGACGCTGGAATACTGGATGTGGCGGCGTTTGTTCCCGTCAAGATCCCCTCTGAAAGACAGAGTCTCAGGGCCATCGAGATCCTTCAGCGTCTCCATGAGGAAGGGTGTCAGTTGGAGATTGATATGAATTGATTGGAACACGCCGGGCAGCGTCCGCGCCAGCAATTCACACTCCGACCTCCCCCACTGACCCGGGCAATTGGGAATAGCGGATTCTTGGAGTTCACAGAACCAGCCGCATCTCGAAGATGGTTCTGCCTACCGTCAACTTGCGGCAACGGGTCGGGTTGGGGATTGGGTTCTTCCGACTCCGACGCCTGGGCTAGGATGCGTTCTACTCTGCGCACGTCGATGACCACGATCTGTCTATCGTCAAGTTTGGTGGGCTGGCGCTGTTGTCGAACAGGAGTATCGTCTAAGGAGCCGCGCGCATGGTTGGCCTCGCCAGTGCCGCCGCCGGCCTGACGTACCTCTTCGGGCGGCTCGTCGGGGGTCTGCTGCTGGGTTGGCGCAGCGGCGAAGGGTCGAGGCCCCGCCCGTCAGCGCTCCTCTGTGAGCACGAAGATACGCCCCGCCGGCCGCTCGGCGTCGGGCCGGTACACGTATCGCCGACCGGGAGCAAGCTGCTCTTCATATAGCACCTCTTCCCGTCCCTCCGCCCGCACGACCAATGCGTATATGTCTTCCCGAGGCACGTAGCACCGCGCGTAGCCGTTGCCATTCGTCCGGCTCCTGCCCAAACCCGCCACGGCGACTTCGCCATCCGCGACTGGCCTGCCATGCTCCCCGAGGACTTGAAGCACAGCGGTCCTGCCCGCGAGACGGACCGCGAGGAACCTCCGGAGACGCCGGGGCCAAGCCAGTCGCTCAGCCGGGAGGTTATCGACGACGTCCTTCTCATAGCCGATACGCTTTGGCGTCGCCCAGTTCGGTCCGTACTTGCAGCGAAGGTACTCTTCAGGCGGACTCGGTACGAGAAACCTCTCGCCGACGAAGTCGATCTCTTCGAGGCGGGTGAACAGCTCCACCGGAATCGACACGTTCGGGAAGTGGGCGACGTGGCCCTTGTGGACGCGGTAGCAGAACCAGTCGATCTTTATGTGGCGTTTCATGATGCCGAGCCACGACTCGCCGCCGTACGTTGCCGTCTCGACGTGGAATCCGCGAGCCCTGAAGGCGTCGGCCACCGACGCGACCGACCGCTTGGTTAGGCCGTGCATCCCGTAGATGGAGCCGAGGTCGATATCGTCGTCCCAAGGGATGAAGGCGCCATCGCGAACCGCCCCGAGGCAGGTCCCCTGCCTCAGGAAGAACACAACCCCCAGCTCGTCGAAGACCTCCTTTGCCTCCCGGAGGAGCTCCGCTGCCACGGTGGCGTCCATCGGCGGGGTGGTCCTCATCAGCTGGTCCATCTCCGCACTCCCGGCGGCGTCGCACTCACTCATCGCGCTCCTCCTAGTGTGGCTGCGCAGCGCTACCAGCCCTGGGCTCGGGCGCCAGGCTTGCATCGGTCACCACGAACCCGTTCATGCCCACCTCTCGATTTCCGCATCCCTGATCTCACGGGCCTCCCGGATCAAGTCGGCGGGATTCCCAGGAAGAGGCTTGCCTCCGAATATCTCTTGCCGGAGCTCTGCATACAGCTCATGGTCGGGCTTGTCGGACAAGAGTCCGCCCCGGCCGTTGTGTCAAGGGCGGACGGAAGTTGGACCATTAGGGTGTCGCTGTTCAGGATAAATGTCCGTTTAAGTGGCCGACAGAAATGTCACTCGGTTATGCTGCCATGGTATCAGTGGGAATCACCTCAAGTCAGGAATTGGCCTAACCTAATTCGCCGTAGGCCGTCTCCGGCGGCTGTTTGCCATGGCATCGTACGACCTCTAGATGCGCTTGGCTCCAGCAATTAATTGATGGCGCGGTAGAACAGGTCCTCTTGCACTGGGGAACCGGCGTACTCAGGCCGCACCCGAAGGCTGCCTTGAGCCTTTGACGCGCTGGTACTCGAGGCGCGCAGCTACGTAGCTCCAGTCAACGTAGCCGGTCTCGAAGTCCCTGTCTCCTGAGGCTGGGTCGTATTTGCTGCGGCTGTGGAGGACCCTGAAATTCTGGAAGATCACGCAGTCGCCCTCCTCCAACCGGAACCGATATTGGTACTGGGGGTCGTTGAGGCAGCTGGAGAAGAGTCTGTATGCCCGGTAATACTCCTCCACCTGGTCGAAGGGAAGCTGCCAGTCAAGGTTCTTGGGACAATAGCAGACGGCTTCGACTTCCCCTCCATTATCGAGGAGCAAAAGGGGAGTGGAATGCTTGAACAGATATCCGGCCTGCCTGTCATATTGGCGGAATTGTATGCGAGTTGAGGCCAGCAGGTCGAACGCGCGAGGATGTTGCAGTCGAAAGTCCCGGGCCACGCGGAACCCGTCTACAAGGATTGTGTCGCCTCCGGACGTCGTGTTGCTGCGGGCGCAGAGGAACTGCACCAGCCTTTCTCCCCACCTATAAGAGCCATCGGTGTGGGGCAAGAGGCTGTCACCGGCGTTGGACAGGGCCAGGTCCTTGGCTCCGGGCGTCGGCCTAACCCGGCAAGTGACGCCGTACTCAGTGAGGTGTATCGGGGCGATGTCCGTGACCCAAGTATGCAGCTCGGTGTGGTGAAGGTTGTGAATTACTGCCAAGCCCAGGGCAGCAAGTTGCCGGCCCCACGACTCAAAGGGAGTGGAGGAAGCATCGAAAAATCCAGGCGGATGGGCGTCCATGTAAGCCGCATCCCACAGGGCCGATTCGCTGGGCTGCTCGGGACCCGGCGAGGGGTCGTAGGAATGTTCAAGCAGCCAATGGATGGGAAATACACTTTCGTGGGGCTGGGCTCCGTTCCAGGAAATGCGCAGCTCTGAGGAGGTCTCTTCCACGGACCGCGGTTCCGGGGGAACCGGGTCCATGCTTATGTCGTAGATTTTTTGCGAGGAGTCCTGGTGGAAGCACTCAGGACACAAGCAATGGTCGCGCAGCCAAGTGTAGTGAAACCGCTTGCCGCGTATGGTCAGGTGGTCGCCGTTCTGCATGAAGATATCCTCTTGTCCGTTGGTTCTCTACGCGCCCATGGGCAGCCCGGAGTCCCGGGCCAAGGCTTGGTGGGCAAAGTTGCAGGCCCATAGGCTGTAAGACCAGGATTTCCCATATTGAAGCACAGCCGTTCTGCCCGCAAGACGGGCCGCGAGGAACCGCCAGAGGAGCCGAGGCCAAGCAGGCTGCTCAGCCGGGAGGTTATCGACGACGTCCTTCTCGTAACCGATGCGCTTGGGCGTCGCCCAGTGCGGTCCGTACTTGCAGCGGAGGTACTCTTCAGGCGGACTCGGTACCAGAAACCTCTCGCCGACGAAGTCGATCTCTTCGAGGCGGGTGAACAGCTCCGCCGGAATCGACACGTTCGGGAAGTGGACGATGTGGCCCTTGCGGACGCGGTAGCAAAGCCAGTCGATCCGTATGTGGCGCTTCATGACCCCGAGCCACGACTCGCCGCCGTACGTTGCCGTCTCGACGTGGAATCCGCGAGCCCTGAAGGCGTCGGCCACCGACGCGACCGACCGCTTGGTTAGGCCGTGCATCCCGTAGATGGAGCCGAGGTCGATATCGTCGTCCCAAGTAATGAAGGCGCCGTCGCGGACGGCTCCAAGGCAGGTCCCCTGCCTCAGGAAGAACACCCCTCCTTGCTCGTCGAAGACCTCCTTCGCCTCCCGGAGGAGTTCCGCCGCCACCGTGACGTCCATGGGCGGGATGGTCCTTATCAGCTGGTCAATCTCCGCCCTTCCGGCGGCGTCGCGCTCAGTCATCGCACGATCCTCCCTACTGGGCCGCGCTGTGCTGTCAGCCCGGAGCGCGGGCGATGGGTGGGCAGCAGCGACATGGTCTGGGCGTGGCGTAGATCATCGACGTTGTCGATCTCCGTCCACCACCGTGGGCCCGTGCCGAGCACGTGCATGCGCAACGAGCCGTCGGCAATGGCGCGTGCGAAGGCTATCTCGTAATAGTGGCTAGTCTGGCCCCGCGCGATGTACTCATCGAGGTACGGCATCACCTGCCAGCGCACCGCCCTACCCGAGAGTTTGTAGATGTTGACCGTCTTGAGCGCGGAGCCGTAGTCGAAATCGGGGGGCTGGTCCGCCTTGAGCACCATGGCGGTTGCCAGGTCGCCAGCCGCTTGGATGACCGTCCCGTTCATGGTGGAGTCGTAGCGGTCAACCACGGCGACGTTGTCATAGGGCGCGTCGAGCAGGTCAAGCAGCAGGCCGGGCTCGAAGACGAGATCGCCCTCGAGCAACAGGATGTCGTCAACGATGCTTCGCCGCGCCAGCCAGAGCGAGTAGATGTTGTTCGTCCGGTCGTATATGTCGTTCTCAACGTAGGAGATGGCGACGTTGCCGAACCGGGCGCCGATGGTCTCGCGGACCAGGTCGGCGCAGCAGCCTACGACGATCACGCACTCCCGAACGCCCGCCCCGTCGAGCGCCTCGAGCTGGTAGTACAGCATGGGCTTACCCTGAACGCTCACCAGGGGTTTGGGGCATTCGTTGGTGAATGGACGGAGTCTCGTGCCCTGTCCCGCTGCGAGGATTACTGCCTGCATGACGTCTACCTACTAACTCCGTCGGGCGCGGCCGAGCGGAGCGCTCGCGGCTCGCCGGCCGCCATCGTGCGGAGAATGCCGACCAGCCATTCGTTTTCCTCGGTTGTCCGCGAGGCGATGCGGAAGAACCTATAGTCGAGTCCTTGCTTTCGACTACAGTCGTTGACGAGCACCCGGTGCTCGTCAAACAGGCGAGCGGTGACCTCCGCCCCGCTAAGCTCGGGCGAGGTGCGGCAGAGGACGTAGTTGCCGTGGGTCGGATACGGGTGGAGGAAGGGGACCGTCCGGAGTCCCTCGTAGAGGGCCTGTGTCGCACGGGTCACGAGTACACAGGACTCGGCGAACTCGGCCTCGTATCGCTGGACGCGCTCGATGAACAGCTGCGCAAGCGAGTTCACGCTCCAGATGGGGAGCTCGGCGCGCAGGCGAGCGACGAGGGCGGCGTCGCCGGAGACGGCGTAGCCCAGCCGGAGCCCCGGCACGCCGTAGGCCTTCGACATGCTGTTGACGATGACCAGGTTCGGGAACTCGTGTATGAGGCTCAACGCGCTCAGCTGCGGCCAGTCGGGCGACGCGAAGTAGAGGAACGACTCGTCGATGACGACTAGGTCAAGGCGGCGGAAGGCCTGGAGCATATCGACAACGCTGCTCTTGGGGATGAGCGTCCCTGATGGGTTGTTGGGCCGGATGAGGACCACTGCGTTCGCGCCAGTCTCCGCCACGTGCGCGATGAACCCGTCGACGTCCAGGACGAACTCAGCGTCCGTGGGGTAACGACTGACGGGCTTGCCCTGGACGGCGGCGCGGTTGGGGTATTCGTCGAACGTCGGGATGGGCACGGCCAGGCGCTCGACGCGCAGACCGCTGAGGACGCTGATGATCTCCGCCGCGCCGTTCCCAACGACGACCTGCTCGTGGGTGAGGCCGAGGGGCGCGGCAACGAGCGACGAGAGGTGACGGTTCGTCGAGGGGTACGACTTGACGAGCTCGGGAAGGCTCGATGCGAGCTCGCCAATGAGGCCGGCGGGAGGGAAGTACCGGTTCGTCATGTAGCAGAAGTCCTGGAGCTCGAAGTTCCAGAACCCCCCGTAGAGTGACGAGACTGCTTGCACCGGCGACGCCATGCGAGTCCTCCCGTTTGGATGGCTCACGCTCTCGGGGTGCCCGCGCTATGGCGTATCGCGCACGCGGCAAACACCGGAGCGGTATATCAGGAGACCACCGGGGCGGGATGACGGTCAAACTATAGTGGAGGCGAATGGGACGAAGCGCCGCGATCCAGCCACGTGGTGGTCGGCAAGCCGGCGGTGTTAGCCAGGCCGGTAGGCAATGCCCGCGCGCAGGGGCGGACGGTGTATGCCGGACAGATCAATCATCGAGTGAGACCCTCTCGGACGCGCCAAGCGCCAGTCTACACAGGCAAGGCCGTGTGTCAAATACGTTGTACTCGTCCAGTACATGAGCGACACTCGGGTTCCTTTCGCTGAGCTCGCCATTGAGCGGCCTGGGGCATTGGACACACCGACGGCAGGGGGAGCGTCCGCACATGCGGTGAAGCAGTTCCCCCGCTAGCTGGGCGAGGACGCGGACAAGCCCACGCACCCCTTCAGGAGCCGCCCGTCGGCTATCGGATGCCGAAGGGGCAGGAACCGTGACCATCAGACTGTCCGTACTTGGCGGCCTTCAGATCCACCGCCCACGAGCACCTGAGTTTTTCGTGTCGATTGTGTACTACGAATGTTGACGATGCGGGACGACGTCTGACCGCGAGCATGGGCGGCATTGTTGCCGCCCCCGCCGCCCTCGTTGTCATCTTGCAGTGACAGCCTTTGGCGAGCCTGCCAGGACGAGCCACATCTCGAAGATGGTTCTGTCTATCGTCAAAATAGGCCCCTGGCGGGGACTCGAACCACGTGAGGACCTTTAGGTGCTGTTGCCTGCCCCAGAGCGCAAGTCTACTGCCCACGAGTATCGAAGCTTTCCGTTGCGATTGCCTCCTGTCCATGGAGGGGCTAGGGGTGGTTCCGCCAGGAGCAAATGCGACCAAATGCGACCAAATGAGACCGTTTTTGCGAGAGGCAGCCCTCGTCCACTCGTAGGCCGGGGAAGTTACGAGTGAATGGATGACACATCTTGAGGCAAAACAAGCCTTTGCGGTCGTGCGATGCGCCGGAGCGGCGCCGATTCCGCCCTCACTGGGCGCCGCTCCGGCTGCTCCCACCATGTCATTTTCGCATCATGCGTCGCAGACCGGGGGAGGAGGGACCGCGCTGCTGTCGCGTCGCTGCGAGGTGCCCGCCTGCGCTGGAATGACGGAGAGTCGGGCGGGAGGGCGCGGGAACGACGGAAGGGTAGGGGAGACCTGCTAAACTCGCGGCCACCTCACATGGAGGCCGGACTTGCCCCCTGAGCTGAACGGACGCCTCGACTTCTGGAATATCGGCTACCCGTTGGGAGCGGTCGTCTATCTCGTCGGCGTCATCTCGCTTGCGGCGGTCGCCTGGGCGCTCTGGCGGCGTTCGCGGTACTGGCGGCTTGGGAAGCCCAACCCGGACGTTGGCCCTTGGGGCGCGAGGCTCAGGGCCGCTTTCAGTACGCTGCTCACCGACGCCGCCGGCCACCGAAGGTTTGCGAAACATGAGCGCTACCCCGGTGCGATGCACTTCCTCATCTTCTGGGGGATGGCCATCCTATTCATCGCGACGAGCCTCGACGCCGTGGAATTCAACGCCGAGAAGTGGTTTGGCTGGCATCTGGCGAGCCGCCGCATCGGCGTACAGCTGGAGCTCGTCTGGGACATCGGCGGCCTGATGCTCATCTCGGGCGTCGCGCTCGCCGCCTACCGCCGCTACGTCGTTAGACCGCCCCGTCTGAACACGATGCTGGAGAACGGCGTGCTCCTCGTCCTGCTCCTGAGCATGGCCCTTTCCGGCTTCGTGTTGCAGTCTCTGCGCATGGCCGCCACCGAGCTCGAGCCGGCGAGCGACCTCTACAGCGTGTCGTCTGCTTACTGGTCGCCCTTTTCATACGTCATTGCCCAAGGCATCCGGGCCGTGGGCGCAACCGTCTACGGCATGGAGGTATCGCACTTCGTCCTCTGGTGGGCCCACGCCGCGCTCATGTCGGCCACGTTCGTCTACGCCGCGTGGCGGTTCGGTCCCCTCATGCACATCTTCGTGAGCCCCATCAATCTTGTGATGCGCTCCTCGGTCACCCGCCCCAAGGGTGCCCTCCGGTCCATGGGGGACCTCGATACGCTGGAGGTCTTCGGCGCGCGCGAGCTCACCCAGCTCACCTCCAAACAGCTGCTCGACTACGACTCCTGCACGAACTGCGGACGCTGTCAGGACCAGTGCCCCGCATGGCGCAGCGGCAAGCCTCTCTCGCCGAGGAAGCTTGTGCAGGATGCGAAGGCCTACATGGTCTCCCGCGCGCCGGTCCTCCTCGCCGAGGGCGCCGACGCTCCGCCTCCGGAGCCGGAAAGCGACCTCGTCCACGGCTTCATCAGCCCCGAGGTCCTCTGGTCCTGCACGACCTGCCGCGCCTGCATGGAGGCCTGCCCCGCATTCGTCGAGCACATCGACTCCATCGTCGACATGCGCCGCTACCTCACGATGGAGGAGGCCGACGTTCCCGAGACCGCGATGGGCGCACTCAACTCGATGGAGCAGCGCGGCCATCCCTGGCGCGGCACCCAGGCCACGCGGACCGACTGGATGGAGGGGACCGAAGCCGTCGCCATGGCCGACGACCCCGACAACGAGCTGCTGCTCTGGGTCGGCTGCACCTCGGCGCTCGATGGGCGCGGCAGCAGACGGCGCGGGCTATGGCGTCCGTGCTCAAGCTGGCCGGGGTGAAGTACCGCGTGCTCGGAAGCGAGGAGACCTGCACGGGCGACCCGGCCCGCCGCCTCGGCAACGAGTACCTCTTTCAGATGATGGCCGAGCAGAACATCGAGACGATGAAGGGCTACGAGGTGCGGAAGGTCGTCACCCTGTGCCCCCACTGCTTCAACACGATCAAGAACGAGTACCCGCAGCTAGGCGGCGACTTTGAGGTGGTCCACTACACCGAGCTCGTCGCCCAGCTTCTCCGCGAGAACCGCATCCGGCCCAAGAAGGCTGTCCCCATCTCCGTCGCCTACCATGACTCTTGTTACCTGGGCCGGCACAACGACATCTACGACCCGCCGCGAGAGATTGCCCGCGCCATCCCCGGCTTGGAGCTCGTTGAGATGGGCGAGGGCAAGTGCCGCGAGCGAGGTTTCTGCTGCGGCGCCGGCGGCGGGCGCATGTGGATGGAAGAGCAGGGCGTCCGCGTCAACCACATCCGCACCGACCACTTCCTGGAGACCGAAGCCGATGTCGTGGGCGTCTCCTGCCCATTCTGCCTCCAGATGATGGAAGAGGGCATCACCGCCAAAGGTGCCGCCGACCACAAGGCCGCCAAAGACCTGCTGGAGCTCCTAGCGGAGTCGCTGGAGGAATAGGGCTGCATGGGATGGCAGAGAGGGGGCGAGGTTCCCGCCTGCGCGGGAGTGACGGGGGTGGGGTTAGGAGGCGGCGTCGAGGCGGGAGATGTCGGCTTGGGCTTGGACGAGGCCGTCGAGGAGGCCACTCATGGTCTCGCGGTGGCTGGCGATCTGGGCTTCGACGGTCTGCACCCACGCTTGGTGCGCTCGGCGCTGGTCGGCCGACTCGGCGCGTATGGTCTCTATCCGCCGGTTCGTTTGGGCTAGCTCGTCCTCGGTAGCCGCTATGCGCGTATTGAGGTCGGCGTCTACGCGTAGGAGCCATTCCTCGTAGGCTTTGTGCTCAGCGTCCATGGCTTGCATCATCTCGGTGAGACGCTGCACGTGGGCGGCGAGGGACCGGCCCGGGTCGGGAGAAGAGGTCATGCGGGGCTGCTCCTAGGGTGGTGAGGAGTATAGCGCCCGCACCGGGGGGTTGTAGTGGGCCTATAGCGGCGGCTCGTCCTCCTCGATCAGCTCGGGCAGCAGCATGTCGTCGAACAGTCCGCCATCGAGCGCCGCCCCGACACCCGCCAGCTCCAGCGCCTGCGACTCCTCCTCGCTGAAGACCGGAGGAGCCTCGGCGACAGGTAGTTCATTCTCCGCCCACTCCGGCGCGGGCGCCTCTTCGGCAGGCTCCGGCTCAGGAGCCGAGGTCGGCGGGAAGGAGACCTTCGACCGCTGGCTCGGGTCTTGGTGCGCCTCGCGAAGCACCACACGCACCGCGCCGTTCGTCAGGCCGGACACTGCACCGTCGTATCGGTTGCCGCCCTCCATGAGGGCGATGAGCCGGTGCGCCAGTTTGGGCGGGGTCAGTCCGAGGCAGACGCCCGCGGCGTCGAACACGGCAAGGGTCGAGCCGTTGCGCTCCAGCGACACCGGCGTGCCGGGCGACGGATGGCCCGCGTGATCGGAGGCCAGCAGGACGACCTCCGCGCTCTTCCCGCTGTCGCCGGTGAACATCTTGACGCTGAGGCCCGGAAGTCCATTCGAGTGGGCGTTGGCGGAGGGCCCCTTCTCAGCGGCCCAGTTGAGCCGGGCAACGTGCTTGGCCGCGATGGGGTTGTCCGGCTCCATCTCCAGCGCCAGCGCGAACGTTTGGAGCGCATCCTCCATGTGGCCGAGCTCGATCAGCGCCTTGCCGAGCCGGTTCAAGGCTTGGACGTTATCGGGGCACGCTTCGAGAATCTCCCGGTTGAGCTGCGCCGCCTCTTCCCACCTGCCTTCCATGGCGAGGCTGATCGACGTGCGCGTCCGCTCCTTCAGCAACCTGACGTGGTCCGCTTCACGGTAAACCATCTCCACACTCCGCTCGACAGCGCACTTACCCCCTTTCGTGACGGCGGTCTGTTTTAGATTGTTCGGTCTCCGAGCAAGGTCCGGTGCTCGATTGCCGTGCACTTGTCCATCACGACGTCGAGCCCTGCTGCCCTTGCCTTTGCGGCGGCCTCCTCGTGGATAATCCCCAGCTGCATCCACACTACGGAGGCGCCGATTTCGATGGCCGCTTCTACGACGGGCGGCACATCTACCGGTCTCCTGAATATGTCGACGAGGTCGACGTGCTCTTCTACGTCCTCCAGTCTGCGGTACGGCGCTTCGCCGAGCACCGGCCCGGTCAGCGCGGGGTTCACCGGGATCACCCGGTACCCCTGCGCTTGCAGATACCGCGCCACCCCGTGAGATGGCCGGTCCGGCCTGTCCGAAAGCCCCACCACCGCAATCACCCTGCTCTTGGTCAGTATCTCTTCGACCGTCGCCAAGGTTGTTCTCCTGGGTGGCGCTTCGGTTGGGACGCTAGATTGGCGTAGCCGGGTCACACCGTCAAGCAGGTTCCCGCGGGTTTGCGGCGAGATTTCGCGCATCCCGTCGTCGCCCTTAAAGCAGGCCGCGGCGGGGCGGAGGCGCTCGATCTGGAGAAGCGCGGGAGAGGCATCGGGAGAACGCCCAGCAACTGCCCAGCGCGGGACGCGCGCTCGAATGCACTCGAAAGCGCTTGCCCTACAGCAGGCGGCTCCCTGCGCCGCTCCCTGGAGGGCCAATCCCCTACGCTAATCCCCTACGCCAACAGCTCCGAAATCGTCCGCACCGCGCTATCCGGCGTTGTTGGACTGCTCTCCGGCAGGCCGCTGCCCTTCCAGTCAACCCACACTGCGTGTATGCCCAGAGACTGAGCGGCGGCGATGTCGGCATGCAAGTTGTCGCCTACCATCATGGCCTCCGACGGCTGCACCGCCAGCTGCTCCATGGCGTGCCGGTATACCCGGAGGTCCGGCTTGCCCACGCCAAACTCGTCTTCGATGATGATGCAGTCGAAGAAGCGCTCTAGCCCGAAGCGGTGGATCTTGGGCCGCTGGAATCTGGAGGCGCCGTTGGTGATGAGCGCCATCCCCTTTCCCATCTCTCGAAGACGTTGCAGGGTTTCGATGGCGCTGGGATACGGCTCTACCGACGCTTCCTGAATGTCGCCGTAAGCGTCGGCAATCTCGTTGGCTGTCTCCCCGGCATCCACGCCCAGGTGAGAAAAGGCCAGCGCAACCATCTCACGCCGGGCCGCCGCCAGGTCCGAGCGCGCCCGCTGGTCGCGTGCCGGGTCGCTCCAGAACCACGAGCGCATTGCGCTCACGGTCTCCCTGAACTGTTGAACGTCCAGGCCGTCGAACCGTTGCGCGAACCTGGTGAAGGCCTGTCCCCAGCTCTTGGGAGAGATGCTGTCGTAGGCCAGGATGGTGTTGTCCATGTCGAAGAAGATGGCCTTGGGCAACTGAATGCTCATGGTTCTCCTCGCTGCCACGGCCTGCGCCAGGGTGAATGCGTCCTCTCACGTCGATGGAGGACGACCGAAGGGAACGCCCCTGGCGGAGCCGGGACTACTCCTGATCGAGCTCGAACGCGTCGTGGAGCGCCTGCACCGCCTCGTTGACCTGCTCTTCGTCCACGATGCAGGTGATGCGGATCTGCGACGTCGTGATCATCTCGATGTTCACTCCCGCCTGCGCCAGCGTCGAGAACATCAAGGACGCGACTCCCGGCGCGTTCTGCATCCCCGTCCCGACGATGCTCACCTGCCCCAGGTGGTCGTGCGACACGCAGTCCGCCGCGCCGATTTCGTCCGCGATCTTGCTCGTCAGCTCCAGCGCAAGGCGGAGGTCCGTTCGGTCGACCGTGAATGAGAGGTCGGTTAGCCGCTCGGCGCTCGCGTTCTGCACGATGGTGTCGACGCTCACGTTGGCATCGGAGAGCGGCTTGAACACCGCCGCCGCGATTCCGGGCCGATCGGGCACGGCCCGCACCGTGATGCGCGCCACGTCCCGGTCGTAGGTCACGCCTCTGACTTTGTTCGAGACTTCCATTCCCTGTCCTTCCGTTTGTCCCGGTCCTTCCGCCTCGAGGTCGTGGATCAGCGTGCCGGGCAAGTCCTCGCGGCTCGACGCCACCAGGATGGGGGTCTTGTACCACGCGCCCAGCTCGATCGACCGCGGGTGCATCTTCGCCCCGTAGCTCGCCAGCTCCAGCATCTCCTCGTAGCCGATCTCGCTCAGCTTGCGCGCCTTCGGCACGATGCGGGGATCGGCTGTGTAGATGCCGTCGACATCCGTGTAGACTTCGCAGCGAGCGGCCCCCAGCGCGGCGGCGAGCGCCACGGCCGTAGTGTCCGAGCCGCCGCGGCCCAGCGTCGTCACATCCATTTCCTCGTTGATTCCCTGGAAGCCGGCCACGATGACGATCCGCCCGGCGTCCAGCTCGCTCCGGACGCGCTCGGCGTCGAAGCTCACGATGGTCGCCCGTCCGTGGGCGGTGTCCGTGCGCACTCCGGCCTGGGCGCCGCTCATGCTGATTGCCTGCTCTCCCAGCTCGCGCAGCGCCATCGCCAGCAGCGTGCAGGACACGAGCTCCCCCGTCGACAGCAGGATGTCAAGCTCGCGGGGCTCCGGCGTGGAGGAGATGGACTCCGCCAGCTCGATCAGCCGGTCTGTCGTGTCTCCCATCGCGGACACGACCACCGCCACCTGGTTCCCCGCCGCGCGGGTTGCGGCGATGCGCTGTGCGACGCGCCTGATTTTCTCGGCGTCGCCTACCGACGTGCCGCCGTACTTCTGGACGAGCGTTCCCATCAAGCGGCCCCCCTCCTCAGTCCTCCCCCGCAGACGGGGGAGGAGGAACGGCAGAGTCCGGGACTTGGTCAACGGGGCCGGCGCCCGTCGTTGCGGGTTCGAGCACGCGGAACGTGCCCGTCAGCCCTGACTTGTCCCCGGCGTCCGCCATCTCGTAACCGATGGTGAACGCGCGGTTCTCCTCCCGCGTCGTGAACGCGACGATTGACGAGCCCGCGCCGGATAGAAACACGCCGCGCGCGCCCGCCGCCAACGCGTGGTCGAAGATGACCTTCATCTGACGATATACCTTCTGCCGTTGGGGCTGGTGCAGCCGGTCCTGCGTCGCGAGACGCAGGTACTCCGGCCTATCCAGCGCGAGGCTCGCCACGAGCAGCGCGGCGCGCCCCACGTTGAACACCGCGTCGGTCCGCGCCGGTTGCGGTTCGAGCACGCTCCGCGCCTGCTTCGTCGCCATCGGCGTGTCGGGTATGTACGCCACGCATTGAAGGTTGGCGGGCAGCGGAACGGGCGCGGCGTGGA